>NZ_WQOH01000072.1 GCF_018784445.1 Gemmiger formicilis
CCTTCGTTCATAGCAAGATGCAGCGCGATACCCAAAAACATCTCCTGCGGTGTTTCCAGCGGCACGCGGCTGCGTGACTGAATCACATAGCGTTTGAGCAGCAGGTCAAGGCCGGAGTAGGTGAACAGCTCGTCCCGTTCCGGGCAGAGAAAGTCCTCCGCCATGGCAATCTCCTCGTGGGTATAGTGGGCAAGGATATAGTCACC
>NZ_WQOH01000073.1 GCF_018784445.1 Gemmiger formicilis
ACGGCGGTGTCGTTGACCAGCCGAATCCAGCGGATAACACCACCCGCCGCCCCTTGAAAGCCGCGGATGGTGCTGCCTGCAGCGCGCACCTTACCGAAGTACATCCCCATTCCACCGCCGAATTTAGAGACCTTTGCGAAGTTGTCCAGCGAGCGGTAGATGCCGTCCAGACTGTCCGGCACAGTGTCCACAAAGCAGCTTGAAAGCTGATGGTAGGGCTTTCGCGCGTTAGACATGGTAGGTGTCGCCATCGTGACCTCCATACGGCTGAGCATATCGTAAAAGCGCTTTACCCACCCCATGCGGTCAGAGCCTTCGTTCATAGCAAGATGCAGCGCGATACCCAAAAACATCTCCTGCGGTGTTTCCAGCGGCACGCGGCTGCGTGACTG
>NZ_WQOH01000074.1 GCF_018784445.1 Gemmiger formicilis
CTTTCCGGGGACAGGCTGACCGGCGTCCGCCTGCGGGACACCGTCACCGGTGAGGAAAGCGTGGTGGACTGCGACGGCGTATTTGTCAGCGTGGGCCGACAGCCCGCCACGGCGCTGGCGGTGGGTCAACTGGCGCTGGACGGCGGCGGCTATATCGTGGCCGGAGAGACCACGGAAACCAGTATTCCCGGCGTTTACGCCGTGGGCGACGTGCGGACGAAGCCCCTCCGTCAGGTGGTCACCGCCGTGGCGGACGG
>NZ_WQOH01000075.1 GCF_018784445.1 Gemmiger formicilis
ATTGTTGTCAGCAGTATTCTTATTCTATTTTGGGGCGGCATTGGCATTATCGTTGATAGCAAAGCTGTGTGGATTGTTCTGTCGGCTATCATTTCATCAAGTGCAGTTTCCCTCTTTTTTACATATCAGAGATACAAGAAAATTGCTGATTTTAGTTTGCATATTGATAGGCTGCTGCATGGAGATGAAACGATTTCTTTTGAGCAGTTTCAAGAAGGCGAATTATCTGTTTTACATGATGAAATATCTAAGATGACAAGACGACTTATTGAACAGGCAGAAGCTCTGAAAATGGAGAAAGGTAATTTGGCGAATGCTTTAGCCGATATTTCACATCAATTAAAAACACCTTTGACATCGCTGAATATCCTAAATGCTTCTCTGTGTAATGAGGAACTGACTGACGAAGAAAGGTATGAGCTGATCCGCAAACAGACTATGCTCTTATCAAGAATGGAGTGGCTGATAGCCACACTTCTGAAAATATCCAAGCTGGATGCAGGAACGATTACTCTAAAGCCACAGGAGATATACTTAAAAGATGTGGTAGAAAAAGCAATTCGTCCTCTGGAGATTGCGGCAGAATTAAAAATGCAGACAATCACGCAAGTGATTCCGGCAGAACTGAAACTTGCTCTTGATGCTGATTGGACTGCTGAAGCCTTGGGGAATGTAATTAAAAACTGTATCGAACATTCACCAGAGAGCAGCAGTATTGAAATCAAGGCAATAGAAAGACCTCTTTTGACACAGATCATTATAGCGGATAATGGAGCAGGTTTTCGGAAAAAGGATATACCGCATCTATTTGACCGATTTTATCAAGGAAGTGGCTCTACAATCGGTAATGCCGGTTTGGGGTTGGCTCTGGCAAAAACAATCATCGTCAACCAGGGCGGCGTCATCCAGGCGAAAAACCGGAAGTCAGGCGGTGCAGAATTTGAAATCTGCTTTTATCGGGGGACTGCTTAATGCAGCCCCTTTTTAAGTGACATTTTTGTAATGAAAAAGTAATGAAGCAGTCACTTGGCTTTGCTATACTGAATTGCAAAAATATATGGAGGAACTTTTTATGGAAATATTAAGAGTAGAGAATATCTGCAAAACCTATGAAATGGACAATGCTCCTGTCCATGCTTTGTCAGATGTTTCTTTTTCCGTCGATAAAGGAGAGTTTGTTGCAATCATTGGAGCATCTGGGTCTGGCAAGTCTACCCTGTTGCACATTTTAGGTGGTGTTGACAGACCAACTTCGGGAAAAGTATTTGTGGATGGACAGGATGTTTATGAGCAAAACGAAGATGAATTGGCTGTATTCAGAAGAAGGCAGGTTGGGCTTGTCTATCAGTTTTATAATCTGATCCCGGTTTTGACTGTCGAGGAAAATATCACGCTGCCGATTCGATTGGATGGGCGTAAAATCAATAAGGAGCGTTTGAAAGAACTGCTATCCACGCTCAAACTGGTAAAGCGTAGAAAGCACCTGCCAAGTCAGTTATCCGGCGGTCAACAACAAAGAGTGGCAATCGGACGAGCGTTGATTAACGCACCTGCGATTATCCTTGCGGACGAGCCGACGGGAAATCTGGACACGGAGAACACAAGGGATATTATGAAACTTCTGCGTGAATCCAATGAAGTCTATCGCCAGACAATGATCCTGATTACCCATGACCGTGAAATCGCAATGCAGGCAGACCGTATTCTGGAAATTCAGGATGGCAGACTTGTGAGGGATGAGGTGATACGCTGATGAATATGATTTTCACGCTTACACTCAGGAATCTGCTGTCGAATAAAAAGCGTACCCTACTCACACTTTTAACCATTCTTTTGTCAATCAGTATGATAACCGCTATTCTCTGTGGGGGATGGTCGTTGGTTGATTTTTTGAAAGAGAAAGAAAAAGTGTATGGTGGCGATTATGACTACTACATGGAGGATTTGACTTGGGAGCAGGTTCAAGAGCTATATAGTCAAAACAATGTAGGCGAGGTTTCGCTTCTCCGCTTTGCCGGAAACAGTTTTTACGGGGAGAAATCCAACAGTACAATGCTCTCCGTTGGCGAGATTGACGAGAACTTTACCCAAAGATTTTCGTTAAATCAGTATTTGCTTGCGGGGCGTTTCCCGCAAGATGAAAATGAGCTTGTTATTTCAGAATCTTTTTTGAAGAAAAACAATATGAACACAGAGATTGGAGATACGATTTCTTTAACCCTTGGTTCAAGAATTTGGGATGAATATAATGCCCAGCTTTCCGGGCTGACAAATTATAGGGGCGAAGAAGAAAGTTTCGTTCCAACGAAAGAGAAAGCGTATGTAGTTGTTGGTATTCTGTCAGATGTGAATGACTCAAAAATCGCAGCAAACTATAATGCCTTTGCAGGCGTTGACAAAACGGCATCCGATTTTGCTGCGTATGTCAAGGCAAAGAATTTATCCAATTCGATCTATACAGAAGCCGAAGAAGTGGCTGCGGCAGTAGACAGTCATGTAGCAAAGTTTCATTCTGAACTGTTAGTCTATCATGGAATTACCGGCGGCAAAGGAGCTGCCAAACTGATTGCTTTGGTAGTCATGGTCATTTGCCTTTTGATGGCTGCATCCGCTTCAATGATCAGCAACGCCCTCTCCATTTCCTTGCAGGAACGAATTAAGCAGATGGGAATGTTATCCAGTATTGGAGCCACAAAAGGGCAAAAACGCCTTAGTGTATATTTAGAAGCCTTTCTTTTGGGTGTGGTAAGCATACCTTTGGGATTGGTTGTCGGCATACTGCTGTCTGCTCTGTTGTTAAGTGTGGTCAGGGCAGCTTTTGGAGAAACATTCACTTTT
>NZ_WQOH01000006.1 GCF_018784445.1 Gemmiger formicilis
TTATGGGACACTACCGGAGAGTTTATCAATGATAATACGCTGACTGTTTACATGAAAAGGCTGCGTGACAAAATTGAAACAAATCCACAGGAGCCGGAAATCATAATTACCGTTCGTGGGCTTGGCTATAAGGTGGGTTGATATGGACTTTATCAGAAATAAAGAAGTTAAAAGGCAGATTGTTGTCAGCAGTATTCTTATTCTATTTTGGGGCGGCATTGGCATTATCGTTGATAGCAAAGCTGTGTGGATTGTTCT
>NZ_WQOH01000076.1 GCF_018784445.1 Gemmiger formicilis
GCTTGCAAATGTAAAACTTCTGATCCATGATAATTCTCCTTTTCTTTACTTTAATAGTTTTCTGCGTGAATTTCAAAATAGCTCTGGGGATGGTTGCAGGCAGGGCAGACCTCCGGCGCTTTCTCACCGATCACAATGTGACCGCAGTTGCGGCACTCCCACACCTTGACCTCGCTCTTGGCGAAGACCTCCGCCATCTCCACATTGTGCAGCAGGGCACGGTAGCGCTCCTCGTGGTGCTTTTCAATGGCGGCGACCAGGCGGAAACGCTGCGCCAGCTCATGGAAACCTTCCTCATCGGC
>NZ_WQOH01000077.1 GCF_018784445.1 Gemmiger formicilis
GAAGCGTGGTGCAATCACGCTGCGGGATAAGAACAGACTAAATCGTCTAAAATAAAAAGAAATGTGACTTCGTTACAGAACGGAATCATAATTCTGATATAATGAAAACAGAAAAACCGAAAGGAGCATCGACCATGAAAGAATCGAAATACGCAGGAACTGAAACCGAAAAAAACCTGATGGCTGCCTTTGCCGGTGAGTCCGAGGCGCGCAACAAGTACACCTATTTTGCATCCAAGGCCAAGAAGGAAGGCTACGAGCAGATCGCGGCGCTGTTCCTCAAAACCGCTGATAATGAGAAGGAACACGCCAAGCTGTGGTTCAAAGAGCTGAACGGCATTGGTGACACCGCCGAAAACCTTCTCTCCGCCGCTGAGGGCGAGAACTACGAGTGGACGGATATGTACGACGGCTTTGCCAAAACAGCCGATGAGGAAGGTTTCCATGAGCTGGCGCAGCGTTTCCGCCTGGTCGCCGCCATTGAAAAGCACCACGAGGAGCGCTA
>NZ_WQOH01000078.1:0-2505 GCF_018784445.1 Gemmiger formicilis
GAGGAAGTGGAGGAACTGTTCTACTCCGCAAAATACGGTGCTTATGTCGAAGCACAGAACGCCAGAAACGATAAGAACAGGCACTCGGAACGCAACCGCACCACAACGGATTTGCTTAAAGACAAAAGGACTTGCCCGGAGGAAACCATCTATCAGATCGGAAAGATGGGCGACCATGTTTCGCCTGATGTTCTGCTGAAAGTCGTGACGGATTTCTTCGTGGAGATGGAACGGCGTTTCGGCTCTCATGTTCACATTCTGGATTGGGCATTACATCTGGATGAAGCGACACCGCACATTCAAGAACGCCATGTATTCGACTGTGAAAACCGCTACGGCGAGATTTGCCCACAACAGGAAAAGGCACTTGAAGCATTAGGCTTTGAACTGCCAGACCCCACCAAGAAGCAAGGCAGACACAACAACCGAAAAATGACTTTCGATTCTGCCTGTCGTGCCATGCTCTTTGATATTGCAAAAAGGCATGGTCTGCATTTGGAGCAAGAGCCGGAATATGGAGGGCGAGCCTATCTTGAAAAACAGGACTTCATTCTTGCCAAACAAAAAGAGCAGTTGGAGGTACAGGAGCAGAGATTAGAGGAACTGACTTTGAAAATCGAGGATGTGGAAACGCTGATTGATGATGTTGCCGATATTGCCTATGACAAGGCGGTGGAGGTCGTGACAGATACAGTCAGAGTGGAAACCCACAAGGAGGACATTCGGCTGATTGAGGAAACAAAGACATGGCTTCAATCGCCGGAACGCAAAGCACCGAAGAAAGAGCGTGACTATGCAATCAGCCGTTTGGATGGCGTGATTGGCAAAATCAAAAATGCCATGCAGTCTGCATTGCAGAAAATCCAGTCCAGACTTCTTTCGCCGGAGGTCAAGAAAACGAGCAAAGAGCAGATTAAGGAAAAGGTCAAGCCCTCCATCCTTGCCAGACTTGAAAGAAACAAGGAACTGGCAAAACAGGAAAATGAAGCGAGACGGAGCGAACACCGTCCGCACAAAAAACAGAATATGGAACTTTAAGGCACTTGCCATTTTCGATTTGAGAATGACAGGTGCTTTTTCCATTTTGGGAGGTTGATAATGAATGTATTTGAAGCAGTAAAGCAGTCGGTCACGACAAGGCAGGCGGCAGAGTTTTACGGCTTTCGTGTAAACCGAGCCGGAATGATAGCCTGTCCGTTTCACAATGACCGCACACCGAGCATGAAAGTGGATAAGCGTTTTCATTGTTTCGGCTGCGGTGCGGATGGGGATGCCGTTGACTTTGTTTCCCGACTGTTTGAATTGCCGAGCAAAGAAGCCGCTATGAAACTGGCTGACGATTTCGGTATCGCTTATGACCGAAACGGCAAGCCGTCCATCGTGGCAAAAATCCGAGAGCCTACCGCCAAACAGAAGTTTGAAGCGGAGGAAAAACGGTGCTTTCGTGTGCTGTCCGATTACTTCCACAAGCTCCGAGCGTGGGAAAAGGACTATGCACCGAAGCAGCCAGAGGACGAATGGCATCCGCTATTTACAGAAGCCTTGAACAAGAGAGATTATATTGAATATCTCCTTGATATTTTGATTGACGGAACACTTGAAGATAGAAAGGCACTTGTAGCCGAGCAAAGAAACGAGGTGATGAAACTTGAACGAAGATTTGCAGACAGCCGCCAGAGAGGAAATTCGAGACCGATTAGAACTGACACAGCAAGGTAAGCCTGCGAATACCGCCATGAATTACAAGACGGTATTTCAGAATGACCCTCTACTGAAAGGTGCTATCCGCAAAAATCTGTTGACGGAACGCACCGACATTGTAAAGCCGCTTGGTTGGTATCGTGAAAGCTCCACTCTGACCGATGTGGATATTAAATATCTGCTTCTCTACTTTGAAGAACACTACGGCTTGACGGTTGAGAAGAAAATCGAGGATGCCGCATTGGTTATTGCCAACGAAAACCGCTACCACCCTGTCTGCGATTTTCTGAACGGCTTGGAGTGGGACGGACAGGAACGCATACGCTTTTGTCTGCACCGCTTTCTTGGGTCGGATGCCGATGATTATACCTATGAAGCCTTGAAGCTGTTTCTGCTTGGGGCAATCAGCCGAGCCTTTAAGCCGGGGTGCAAGTTTGAAGTCATGCTATGCCTTGTCGGAGGGCAAGGAGCCGGAAAGTCCTCTTTCTTCCGTCTGCTTGCGGTCAAGGACGATTGGTTTACCGATGACCTTAAAAAGCTGGATGATGAAAATGTGTACCGCAAAATGCAAGGGCATTGGATAATCGAGATGTCGGAGATGATAGCCACAGCCAATGCAAAGAGTATTGAGGAAATCAAGTCCTTTTTGAGCAGACAGAAAGAGACCTACAAAGTCCCCTATGAGACACATCCGGCAGACCGCAAGCGACAATGCGTGTTTGGCGGTTCGTCAAATACTCTGGACTTCCTACCCCTTGACCGCACAGGCAACCGCCGTTTCGTGCCGGTCATGGTTTACCCCGA
>NZ_WQOH01000078.1:2676-9914 GCF_018784445.1 Gemmiger formicilis
AGAGACTTCAAGCTGCGGTTTAGCCCGACAATGAATGAGTATCTGAAAGCACATCAAAGGGAGTTTATGCCGGAGGACACCAAAGCCGGACAGATACTTGATTATCTGGACAGCTACACAGGCAATGCCGTCTGCTCCAAACAGCTTTACAGAGAAGCATTGGGGCATGAGTATGACGAGCCGAAGCAATGGGAACTGCGAGAGATAAACGACATTATGAACAATGTTGTCAAAGGTTGGAAGTCTTTCAGCAATCCGAGACACTTCCCGAAGCCGTATCTTCGTCAGAAAGGTTGGGAGCGTGAGTTGCCCGACAACGGAGAAGCTGACAACGGAGACGGAAGATTTATTCCTCTCTCCGATGCGGAGCTTGAACAGATGGAACTGCCGGAGGGATGGCGATAGAAAATTGCTATCCTGTTGTCAGCTTGTTGCCGAGCCGGTTGTCAATCCCGTTGTCGGGCAAAATCCGAAAAAGCCTTGTCAAGACTGGACTTTTCTCTCTCTGACAACCTTGACAACCAAGATTTCAAAGAAAAAGTAAATAGTAAGCAATAAGAGCCGCCCGATAAGATAAAAGGTTTTTGAATGTCCGTTGTCAGGACTTCGTTGTCAGCCTTTCCTTGTCGGGCATTTTTCATTCACAGGAGGTATTGAATGACAGAAAACAGAAACACAGCAGCACAGACCACCACCCAGCACACCGCACCCACCGTCAGAAAGCAGATAAACGGCACGACCTATATCGTCCGTGTCCACTTCAACGAGAACGCCAGAGAGACAATGGAGGACAAAATCAAGCGTCTGCTTCGCAACGAGATTCAGCAAAATGTAACTTGTTTGTGAATTTGATGAAAAAGTCCTTGACTTTTCGTCTCTGGCAAAACCGCGAAGTCGATCCTGATTTCCTGCGGTGCAAGGCTTGCGCCCTTCGACATCGCAGAGCTGCGGGAACTGATGAGCTACGATGAGATGGAGCTGGACACCATCGGAGACCGGAAGACGGCGCTGTTCGTCATCATTTCCGATACCGATGACACCTTCAATTTCGTCGTGGCAATCATGTATTCCCAGCTCTTCAACCTTTTGTGCGATAAAGCAGATGACGTTTACAACGGACGGCTTCCCGTTCATGTGCGCTGTCTGCTCGATGAGTTTGCGAACATCGGTCAAATCCCGAAGTTTGATAAGCTCATCGCCACCATCCGAAGCCGGGAAATCTCGGCGTCAATCATCTTGCAGTCCCAGTCTCAGCTCAAGACCATCTACAAGGATGCGGCTGACACCATCACGGGCAACTGTGACTGCACACTTTTCCTTGGCGGCAAGGAGAAATCGACCCTCAAGGAAATCAGCGAGGTGCTGGGCAAGGAGACAATCGACCTTTACAACACCTCGGAAACCCGTTCCAACAACAATTCCTATGGCTTGAATTATCAGAAGACCGGCAAAGAACTGATGTCTCAAGATGAGATCGCCGTCATGGACGGAGCCAAGTGTATTTTGCAGCTTCGAGGCGTGAGACCTTTTCTCAGTAACAAATACGACATTACGAAGCATCCAAAGTACCGGCAGCTCTCCGACTATGACAAGCGGAACGCCTTTGACATCGAGAAATACCGGCAGCACAAGCTGGTAGTCAAGCCCGATGACACATTCGACCTCTATGATATGGGCGAGGTCGATGCAGATTAAAGCCCCGTCGCTGCACTGCGCAGTGGGTAAAGCCTGATGGCTCATCCCAAAGCAGAACAGCGACGGGGCTTCTTTTTTTATGCCCATTTTCAAAAATACACACTCATCTTTCATCGATTCAAGGAGGAAAATCTATGGCTTTCATCAATCAGGCTGTCACGGTTCTTCAGACGCTCGTTATCGCCCTCGGCGCAGGTCTCGCAGTGTGGGGTGTTGTCAACCTCATGGAAGGCTACGGCAACGACAACCCCGGCGCTAAGTCTCAGGGCATCAAGCAGCTCATGGCTGGCGGTGGTGTGGTGCTGATCGGCACGACCCTCATCCCTCTGCTCTCCGGTCTGTTCGGTTAATCCGGCAGCCGCGCAGAAGTAACCATCGGGGCGGGTGCTGGAAAAGGCACTCGCCCTTCACAATTCACCAACGATTTAAGGAGGAAATTCAAGTATGGCATTTATCAATCAGGCAGTTACGGTTCTCCAGACGCTTGTTATCGCCCTCGGCGCAGGTCTTGCGGTGTGGGGTGTTGTCAACCTCATGGAAGGCTACGGCAACGACAACCCCGGCGCTAATGCTTATGTGCGGTAAAGTAACACAAAACATAAACAGACAATCATCCCCTCTATTCCATAAAAATTTTTCACATTTTAAGTGCTCGGTAGAAGAATGGTCATATTGAACAATAAAGCATTACTTAAATTTAATAATCTATACAAAATAGATATTCACTATTGAAATCAAGGGAATAAATGTATATAATATTAGTGCCAATAGCAAATTGGACTTATGCAAAGGAGGATTTCTATGAGATTATTAAATTCATGCCGATTCAAGAAATTTTGTTCACTTTTGACAGTAATGCTTTTAATGCTATTCAGTGTAATTCCTGCATCAGCAGCAGAGTTATCTACTGATGAAAAAGCAGAAGTGCTTGTAGGGACGGAGTATGCTATAGAGATTCCTTCTTCTATGGCAGATAATACAGTTGCAATATCTGTAGATGACATTATGGAGCATTCCACTGTTACCACTTATGGTGCTTCTATGGAAGGTTCATATGAATCTGAAAAATATGATGCAGGATTGCCAGGATATACATTCCAGATTATATTTGATTGGAAAGCAGCAGTAAATTCTAGTGGGGATTATATTTTTGACAAAATTACTAATGCCAAAGTCACAACATATAAAAATGATATAATCTGTGCTATGACCTGGGGATACAGTAGTTATAAAGTGACAAAAAATACATACTCAATTAGCAGTAACAAAAAGAGTATAACATTTAATACAACATATGACTTTGAGTATATCATGAAAGACGATCCGCTTGCTCATATTTATAATAGCACAGAGTCGCATACATATACAATTCAGTTAAATGACATTATCTAGTAGGATGGAAAGGTGGTATAAGTTTATGAAAAAACAATTTGGGGCTTTGTTCTTATCTTTAGTTATGGTAATTGGATGTAGTTCTACAGCGTTAGCTGCTGAAGTGGGAATTGAAAGAAATACTTTTTCGGAAAAAGCTGGAGAAGTTGTCTGGATAACAAATAGCGATATTGATACATTTGACGCTATTCTTGATACATCTCCAGAAGTTATAGATAATTTCTTTGATTCACAAGGGATTCTAGTTGTTACTGGAAATAATACGGATGAACCTTTGAACTTGGAAGAAAAACTAAATCTTCCGGTAACAGCCGCAGATACTGAGCTTGCATTTGCTTCTAATGATGATGCTATTATTGATCCAGGTATTGATATTGCTACAATTTATTATAAACATGGCAATGTTTTTTCTGTTCACGAAATCAATGTTGGAAGCAATGATACGGTAGATAGAAATGCACTTATTGAAGAAGTTATATCCGAAGTAAAAGATAATCAAGCACAACCTATTGCTACTCGTGCAAGTGGTTCCTTGATTGGGGAAAAGGATTATACATATACTAGAGAACCTAAAGGAAAAATGACTGCATACTATGATGTTTATACCGTCCAAAATTTTAATTCCAGAGATCACTATATCATAAAGGCAAATGTTACTGGTATGCCAGGATGTGACTTAGGCGGTGCTTATGAGACGAAATACCAAGGCGAGGATTTGGATGTAACGCTTTCAACTTCGTCTTCTAGTGTAACTGTTGATGATTATGGTCCAGAAAGAGTTGCAAATACCGGCTCGGTAGGTGTAAATGTAGGAGGTACTTTAGGCGAAGATATTTCATTAGAGCTAGGCTTGAGTTGGACACAAAATACAACAGATACAAATATTGATGTATCTGTATCTACATCTGGTGTAACATGGAATACAGCTTTAAGTGGAGGTGCTCAAAAGGCTGCATTTACATTTAAACCGGGAATTAACTTCCAATGTCCTTCTAATAAATCGAGCGTCTCGGTTACTGCTAATGCAAGTTACACGCTTGATTCGTGGGATAGTGGAAGAGAAGAAATTTCTTTGAACAAATCGTTCACTTGTTATCCAGACAGAGTAAGTTGAGGATAGCGATATGAAGAAGTATTTTATAAAAATTCTCTGTGGAGTTGTATATTTGGTGTCATTTATAGCATTGGGGATGATTTTTGTTAATTTGATGCCTAAAAATGATTTGTTTTATGTTGACTCCAATAATAGTGATATTGTATATGTCATCTTGTATGTGGGAAGTGTTATTTCTTTTCAGATTGGGGCTATGAATTATCGTCTAAAAGGCACTGACAAAAAATAAAATAATAAATCCAATCTTATTGACATTGGTATGGAAAGGGGTTTCGCCTATTGTAGTAGACGAAACCCTTTCATATTTCAATGGTTATTCTTCACAGAATTACATTATATTATTTTTTCAAAATTGAATACTTCCCGCCCTGTAGCGATACATGAAGCAGTAAATCCGAAAAAGATTTGCTGCTTTTTTTGCACCCATTTTGGGCAAATCGGGAAAGTAGCGATACTGGTATGTGAGCAAGGAAATTTCCCGTTTTCTATCAGACAGCGGGCAAAACGCAGCTTCCGAAACGCCTTATTGTCGGGAAAGACCGAGCCGCCGGAAAAGTTCTTGCCGGAAAGTCCGTCCATTCTGCTCTTTTGTGGTTTGTAGGGAGTAAGGGGGAAAATGCCAGCCCGCCGCCTTTTATGAAAAAAGCTGGTTATAGATTTCCCGAAAAAGTGGCAGTAGCAAGTGAGGACAATCCAGCAGCTCTTTATAAAAAAAGCTGGTTGCGATTTTCTGAAAAAGTGGCAGTAGGAAGTGAACAGCAGTCCGGCAGTTTCTTAGAGCAAGATTCTACCGCAGTACCAAAATTCGCTTTTCGCTCATTTTGCCCCTGCGGGAATCTTGTTGGGGAGTGCCTTCCCCAAACCCTGCTAATGCGGCTTACGCCGCTTAAAAATCCCTCAAAATATTTTTTCGGATTTTTCAAAAACAGTTCCGCTTCACACCCTGTTTTTCTCCTATTAGTGAGAGGACACCACGCACAGCCGAAAGGAGGTTTTTACCATGCGAAAACGATATAACACGCCGCACCGCAGCCGGGTAGTCAAGACCCGCATGACCGAGGAAGAATACGCCGAGTTTGCGGAAAGGCTTTCTGCCTACAACATGAGCCAAGCCGAGTTTATCCGGCAAGCCATAACCGGGGCAGCCATACGCCCCATCATAACTGTTTCCCCCGTCAACGACGAGCTGCTTGCCGCTGTCGGGAAGCTGACCGCCGAATACGGTAGGATCGGCGGCAACTTAAACCAGATAGCCCGGACACTGAACGAGTGGCACAGCCCCTACCCGCAACTTGCCGGGGAGGTACGGGCGGCGGTTTCCGACCTTGCTGCCCTAAAGTTTGAAGTCTTGCAGAAAGTGGGTGACGCTGTTGGCAACATTCAAACATATCAGCTCTAAAAATGCCGACTATGGCGCAGCGGAAGCCTACCTCACATTTGAGCATGACGAGTTTACCATGAAGCCCACCCTTGATGAAAACGGGCGGCTGATACCGAGGGAGGATTACCGCATTTCTTCCCTTAACTGCGGGGGCGAGGATTTCGCCGTTGCCTGTATGCGAGCCAATCTCCGCTATGAGAAAAACCAAAAACGGGAAGATGTGAAAAGCCACCACTATATCATCAGCTTTGACCCACGGGACGGGACAGACAACGGCTTGACCGTAGACCGGGCACAGGAGCTGGGCGAGCAGTTCTGCAAAGAGCATTTCCCCGGACACCAAGCCCTTGTATGCACCCACCCGGACGGGCATAACCACAGCGGCAATATCCATGTGCATATCGTCATCAACTCCCTGCGGATTTATGAAGTCCCGCTTCTGCCCTACATGGACAGACCAGCCGACACACGGGAGGGCTGCAAGCACCGCTGCACCAACGCCGCTATGGAATATTTCAAGAGTGAAGTCATGGAGATGTGCCACCGGGAGGGGCTTTACCAAATCGACCTCTTGAACGGCAGCAAGGAACGGATAACCGAACGGGAATACTGGGCGGCAAAGAAAGGGCAGCTTGCCCTTGATAAAGAGAACGCCGCCAGAGAAGCCGCAGGACAGCCGACCAAGCCCACCAAGTTTGAAACGGACAAGGCGAAGCTGCGCCGGACGATACGGCAGGCACTTTCCCAAGCTGCCAGCTTTGACGAGTTTTCTTCCCTTTTGCTGCAGGAGGGTGTGACCGTCAAGGAGAGCCGGGGGCGGCTTTCCTACCTCACGCCGGACAGGACGAAGCCTATCACAGCCCGGAAGCTGGGGGACGATTTTGACAAGGCTGCTGTCCTTGCCCTGCTTATGCAGAACGCCCACAGAGCCGCCGAACAGACCAAAGCCATACCGGAATACCCACACACCCAAAAGGGACGCTTGCAGGAGGAAAAAGCCGCAAAAACCACCCCGGCAGACAACATCTTGCAGCGCATGGTTGACCGGGAAGCCAAGCGAGCCGAGGGCAAGGGCGTGGGTTATGACCGCTGGGCGGCAAAGCACAACCTAAAGCAGATGGCGGCTACCGTTACTGCCTACCAGCAGTACGGCTTTTCTTCCCCGGAGGAACTGGACGAAGCCTGTTCTGCCGCCTATGCCGCCATGCAGGAAAGCCTTGCAGAGCTGAAGCAGGTGGAAAAGACGCTGAACGGGAAAAAGGAGCTGCAACGACAGGTGCTTGCCTATTCCAAGACCCGCCCTGTCCGGGACGGGCTGAAACAGCAGAAAAACGCCAAAGCAAAAGCAGCCTACCGTCAGAAGTACGAAAGCGACTTTATCATAGCAGACGCAGCCGCCCGCTATTTCAGGGAGAACGGCATTTCCAAGCTGCCGAGCTATAAAGCCCTGCAAGCAGAGATTGAAACCCTTATCCAAGAGAAAAACAGCGGCTACAACGATTACCGGGCAAAACGGGAGGAATACCGCCGCTTACAGACTGTCAAGGGCAATATCGACCAGATTTTACGCCGGGAGCGCAAGCCTGTGAAAAGGCAGGAACAGGAGCGATAAAAACCACCCCAAAATGTACCCGAACCCATACAGAACAAGGGGGC
>NZ_WQOH01000079.1 GCF_018784445.1 Gemmiger formicilis
AGCTCGTCCCGTTCCGGGCAGAGAAAGTCCTCCGCCATGGCAATCTCCTCGTGGGTATAGTGGGCAAGGATATAGTCACCGTAGAGTCCCTTATCCGTCAGATAGCGAAGCCTGCCATAGAGGTCGCCGACGCCGCGCCCATCCCATTCCTGTGCGTTGCGACAGCGAAAGGAGTGGTTCAGAAGCCGCGCCGCGATGAACTCCCACTTGGGTGCCTCTGCCGTAGTCAGCTCTACCGCCGCCTTGGTCAGTGCCTCAGCCCGCTCATCCTCCGTCATGCCCGGGCGACAGAAACTCTCAAACTTCATTTGAAGCGCCGCGAGGGAGTAGACTTCCTCGGTAAAATCCATCTGGATGCGGCGCAGCAC
>NZ_WQOH01000080.1 GCF_018784445.1 Gemmiger formicilis
TTGTAGCTTGACCGTTGTTTATCTCTCGATAAACATATCTTATTTCAGATTCTCCATTTGCCAACGAGATTTTACCATTTTACTGTTGCTTATTGCTAAGCTTCAATAATCCGCTTGGTGAAATTATAGATTTTAATTTAAAATCAGGAATTTTACATAGCTAATAAAATCTCATTTCGCAGTTCTATATTCAGTTTTCAAGGTACATCACATAAAGGATTTGTGGGTTGCCCTCACAGGCAACCTGTGGTGGGCTGAAATGGACTCGAACCATCGACCTCTCGGTTATCAGCCGAGTGCTCTAACCAGCTGAGCTATCAGCCCAAATGGTGGAGATAAAGGGATTCGAACCCTTGACCCCCTGCTTGCAAAGCAGGTGCTCTCCCAACTGAGCTATACCCCCGCGTTTTCACGTTTCGGGTTTCGCTGTCCCTTATGCTTTGAGGATTTACGGGATGAACCCGCAGAACCCTCAAAATTGAACAATACTGAAACTTGCTTTCCTGTCCATTCACTCAAAGACCAGCTTTGACTGAATGTCTGACTCCCTAGAAAGGAGGTGATCCAGCCGCACCTTCCGATACGGCTACCTTGTTACGACT
>NZ_WQOH01000081.1 GCF_018784445.1 Gemmiger formicilis
CTTAGTGGCGAACGGGTGAGTAACGCGTGAGTAACCTGCCCTGGAGTGGGGGACAACAGTTGGAAACGACTGCTAATACCGCATAAGCCCACGGATCTGCATGGATCTGCGGGAAAAGGATTTATTCGCTCTAGGATGGACTCGCGTCCAATTAGCTAGTTGGTGAGGTAACGGCCCACCAAGGCGACGATTGGTAGCCGGACTGAGAGGTTGAACGGCCACATTGGGACTGAGACACGGCCCAGACTCCTACGGGAGGCAGCAGTGGGGGATATTGCACAATGGGGGAAACCCTGATGCAGCGACGCCGCGTGGAGGAAGAAGGTTTTCGGATTGTAAACTCCTGTCGTTAGGGACGATAATGACGGTACCTAACAAGAAAGCACCGGCTAACTACGTGCCAGCAGCCGCGGTAAAACGTAGGGTGCAAGCGTTGTCCGGAATTACTGGGTGTAAAGGGAGCGCAGGCGGACCGGCAAGTTGGAAGTGAAAACTATGGGCTCAACCCATAAATTGCTTTCAAAACTGCTGGCCTTGAGTAGTGCAGAGGTAGGTGGAATTCCCGGTGTAGCGGTGGAATGCGTAGATATCGGGAGGAACACCAGTGGCGAAGGCGACCTACTGGGCACCAACTGACGCTGAGGCTCGAAAGCATGGGTAGCAAACAGGATTAGATACCCTGGTAGTCCATGCCGTAAACGATGATTACTAGGTGTTGGAGGATTGACCCCTTCAGTGCCGCAGTTAACACAATAAGTAATCCACCTGGGGAGTACGACCGCAAGGTTGAAACTCAAAGGAATTGACGGGGGCCCGCACAAGCAGTGGAGTATGTGGTTTAATTCGAAGCAACGCGAAGAACCTTACCAGGTCTTGACATCCGATGCATAGCGCAGAGATGCGTGAAGTCCTTCGGGACATCGAGACAGGTGGTGCATGGTTGTCGTCAGCTCGTGTCGTGAGATGTTGGGTTAAGTCCCGCAACGAGCGCAACCCTTATTGCCAGTTACTACGTAAGAGGACTCTGGCGAGACTGCCGTTGACAAAACGGAGGAAGGTGGGGATGACGTCAAATCATCATGCCCTTTATGACCTGGGCTACACACGTACTACAATGGCGTTTAACAAAGAGAAGCAAGACCGCGAGGTGGAGCAAAACTCAAAAACAACGTCTCAGTTCAGATTGCAGGCTGCAACTCGCCTGCATGAAGTCGGAATTGCTAGTAATCGCGGATCAGCATGCCGCGGTGAATACGTTCCCGGGCCTTGTACACACCGCCCGTCACACCATGAGAGCCGGGGGGACCCGAAGTCGGTAGTCTAACCGCAAGGAGGACGCCGCCGAAGGTAAAACTGGTGATTGGGGTGAAGTCGTAACAAGGTAGCCGTATCGGAAGGTGCGGCTGGATCACCTCCTTTCTAGGGAGTCAGAC
>NZ_WQOH01000007.1 GCF_018784445.1 Gemmiger formicilis
GCGCGCCGCCAGCGTTCGTCCTGAGCCAGGATCAAACTCTTTATAAATGGTATTTAATCGCCATTTAAAAGCGTTAAATCTCTGTAATCACTCAGACACAATCGCTTGCGTCCTGTATGAATTACTTGTAAATTTGGAATTGATTATCGTGGGTTTCCAAACCCACGTTCAAGGTTCCACAAGTTTCAGTTTTGTTCAATTTTCAAGGTCCTGCTG
>NZ_WQOH01000082.1 GCF_018784445.1 Gemmiger formicilis
GCAGGCAGCACCATCCGCGGCTTTCAAGGGGCGGCGGGTGGTGTTATCCGCTGGATTCGGCTGGTCAACGACACCGCCGTGGCGGTGGATCAGTTGGGGATGCGGCAGGGAGCTGTGGCGGTTTACTTAGACGCATGGCACCGGGATCTGCCGGAATTCCTTCAACTGCGCACTAACAATGGCGATGACCGCATGAAAGCGCATGATGTGTTTCCTGCCGTGTGCTATCCGGATCTCTTCTGGCGACTGGCGGAGGAGAACATAGACGCGCCGTGGCATCTCATGTGTCCGCATGAGATCCTCACGGTCAAGGGCTACGCTCTGGAGGATTACTGGGGTACGGAATGGGAGAAGCGGTATCTGGACTGCGTCAATGACCCGCGCATCGAAAAGCGCAGCGTCACCGTCAAGGACATCGTGCGGCTGGTGCTTCGCTCGGCAGTGGAGACCGGCACGCCCTTCGCCTTCAACCGTGACAGCGTAAATCGTATGAACCCAAACAGCCACACGGGAATGATCTATTGCTCCAATCTCTGCACGGAGATCGCGCAGAACATGGCGCCCATCGAGCATATCAGCACTGAGGTGCACACGGAGAACGGCGACACAGTGGTGGTGACGGCCACACGCCCCGGTGAGTTTGTGGTCTGCAATCTGGCGAGTCTGTCTCTCGGTAATCTGCCGGTGGAGGACGAGGCCTATATGGAACGCACGGTGGAAACGGCCATCCGCGCACTGGATAATGTGATCGACCTCAACTTCTACCCGTTGGAATACGCGCGGCTTACCAATCAGAAGTACCGCAGCATCGGCCTGGGCGTCAGCGGCTACCACCACATGCTGGCAAAGCGCGGCATCCGCTGGGAGAGCGATGAGCACCTTGCCTTCACCGATGCGGTATTCGAGCACATCAACTACGCCGCCGTCAGGGCGGACGCAGCACTGGCACGGGAAAAGGGTCGTTACGCACTCTTTGAGGGCAGCGACTGGCAGACGGGCGCGTATTTTG
>NZ_WQOH01000083.1 GCF_018784445.1 Gemmiger formicilis
CGGTTGAAGGCGAAGGGCGTGCCGGTCTCCACTGCCGAGCGAAGCACCAGCCGCACGATGTCCTTGACGGTGACGCTGCGCTTTTCGATGCGCGGGTCATTGACGCAGTCCAGATACCGCTTCTCCCATTCCGTACCCCAGTAATCCTCCAGAGCGTAGCCCTTGACCGTGAGGATCTCATGCGGACACATGAGATGCCACGGCGCGTCTATGTTCTCCTCCGCCAGTCGCCAGAAGAGATCCGGATAGCACACGGC
>NZ_WQOH01000084.1 GCF_018784445.1 Gemmiger formicilis
TAGCGCTCCTCGTGGTGCTTTTCAATGGCGGCGACCAGGCGGAAACGCTGCGCCAGCTCATGGAAACCTTCCTCATCGGCAGTTTTGGCAAAGCCGTCGTACATATCCGTCCACTCGTAGTTCTCGCCCTCAGCAGCAGAGAGAAGGTTTTCGGCGGTGTCGCCAATGCCGTTCAGCTCTTTGAACCACAGCTTGGCGTGTTCCTTCTCATTATCAGCGGTTTTGAGGAACAGTGCCGCGATCTGCTCGTAGCCTTCCTTCTTGGCCTTGGATGCAAAATAGGTGTACTTGTTGCGCGCCTCGGACTCACCGGCAAAGGCAGCCATCAGGTTTTTTTCGGTTTGAGTTCCTGCGTATTTCGTTTCTTTCATGTTGGATACTCCTTCCTGTTTTTCTGCTTTTATTATAGCAAATCTATGATTTTCTTCTGTAACGAAGTCACATTTCTTTTTATTTTAGACGATTTAGTCTGTTCTTATCCCGCAGCGTGATTGCACCACGCTTC
>NZ_WQOH01000008.1:0-70450 GCF_018784445.1 Gemmiger formicilis
GAATTGATTATCGTGGGTTTCCAAACCCACGTTCAAGGTTCCACAAGTTTCAGTTTTGTTCAATTTTCAAGGTCCTGCTGTGCTGTCGCGTCTCCGTGACAGCTTGTATATTATAGCCTGTCCAACCAAAAATGTCAATAGGGTTTTTAAAAGTTTTTTGGATTTTTTTCAGAAGGGGCATTTGAGGGGAAATTGGGTGGTATAGGCAAGGCGGAGGACCGGGCATGCCCGGCCCCTACGGCGCAACAGATGGGGGAAAGTTGGTGATGCGGGCAGGGTGCGCGGGCGGCATATATGCCGCCCCTACGGGTGGGCCGTTGGGTGAGTGGTTGCCGTAAAGGGTTTGGTTGCGGGGTGCATCGGGGGAAAATATCTGCTTGCGCATCGTGCGGAAAAGCTTTATACTGATACTATAATAATGTATGGGTGGAACGAGCCATGATGAAGATTTACCGCACGCAGGACAAGCAGCTGACGCGGGTCGATGATATGAGCGAGGGGGCGTGGATCTGCCTGACCAGCCCCACCGATGAGGAAGTGCGCCGGGTAGCGGCAACACTGGACATCGAGCCTACCGATATCGTCGCGGCGACCGACCCCGAGGAATCGGCGCGTATCAGCCTGGAGGACGGCTACACCGTCATCATCGTGGACATCCCCATCAAGGTGGATGGCGCGAGCGAGGGCGTGTACACCACCATCCCCCTGGGCATCCTGCTGACGCAGGAGCTGATCGTCACGGTCTGCTCCGCTGATACCGCCGTGGTCGGCGATTTCGCCGCCTGCCGTGTCAAGGGGTTCTCAACGCGAAAGAAGATGCGGTTCGTCTACCAGCTTTTGTACCGCGCCGCCACTATGTATCAGCAGGAACTGCGGCTCATCGACCGCCGCCGCCAGGCCATTGAGAAGAATCTTGCCGGAGAGCTGAAGGACAGCGACCTGATGGAGCTGCACGCGCTGGAATCCACGCTGGTCTACTTTGCCACCAGTCTGCGCGCCAACGCCACGGTGCTGGACCGCCTGACCCGCTACAAGCGGCTGGAGCAGTACCCCGACGACCGCGAATTGCTGGACGACGTTATCGTCGAAATTCGCCAGGCCATTGAGATGACCAGCATCTACCGCGACGATATCAAGGGCACACGAGAGCTGTTCAGCTCGATTTTGGACAACC
Source organism: Gemmiger formicilis (assembly GCF_018784445.1). Lineage (GTDB taxonomy): Bacteria > Bacillota > Clostridia > Oscillospirales > Ruminococcaceae > Gemmiger. The sequence goes on from NZ_WQOH01000008.1 coordinate 1,175, forward strand.
GCCTGAACAACGCCATGAAATACCTGACCAGCATCACCCTGTTGATGGCCGTGCCCACCGTTATCAGCGGTTTGTACGGCATGAACGTCCAGTCCGACGGTATGCCGTTTGCCAACACCACCGCCGGGTTTGCCATTGTGCTGGCGCTGACGCTGGCTTTGTGCGTGTTTGCGGCGTGGGTGCTGCACAAAAAGCATATGTTGTAAGGCGGGCACACACAAGTGCACCCCCACAAAAATGTAACGCCTGCCGCAAAAAGCAGGCGTTTTGTGTAACATTTGCAGGGCAAATCCCTACCTTATATATAAAGGAGGTCAAAACCATGGAGGACGCTTTGATCGTGGACCTGTACTGGGCCCGGGACGAGCAGGCACTGGCCGAGACGGCGGCCAAGTTCGGCACGTACTGCCGCAAAATTGCCGACAACATTCTGCACAGCGCCCACGACGCCGAAGAATGCGAGAACGACACCTGGCTGGCCGCGTGGAACAGTATGCCCACCAACCGCCCCGCGCGGCTGGCGCCGTACCTGGGGCGCATCACGCGGAATCTGGCGCTGGATCGCTTTGACAAGGCATCGGCCCAGAAGCGTGGCAGCGGACAGACCTGTGCCCCGCTGGACGAGCTGGCTGAGTGCGTCGCCGCGCCGGGCGGCGTGGAGGACAGTTTTGACGCCGCCGAAACCGGACGGATCATCAGCGATTTTCTGCGCACTTTGCCGGAAGAAACACGCAATATATTTTTGCGCCGCTATTGGTATTGCGACGCCACGGCAGATATTGCCGCGCGGTACGGTCTGACCGAGAGCAAGGTGCGGGTGACGCTGCACCGCACGCGCGGCAAGCTGTCCGCATACTTACAGGAAAGGGGTGCCGCGCTGTGACAGAACGTGAATTGTTTGAGGCCATCGGCCATGTGGACGATGACCTGATTTTGGCCGCCGACGCGCCGTTGAAAAAGCGCCGCAAACCGCCGGTATACTGGCGGCAGCTGGTGTCGGTGGCGGCGTGCGCGTGCATTTTCCTGGGCGGCGTGGCCGTGTGGCAGAGTGACGGATTCCGCAAAGCCAACATGACCAGCGAAGCCGCTGCCTTTGCCGACGACGCCCCGGAGGAAGCCGCCGAGATTGCCCCCGCACCGGATGTACCAATGCTGAGCGCCGCTGCGCTGCAGGCAGACAATGGGGACGCGGCCGCCAAGGAGGGGGCAACAAAGGATTCTGCCGAGTCGTCTATCGCACTGGGCCTGGCACGGTGCGTGCAGATCGACGGCGTGCGTTATTTTGAGTCGCCGAAGGTGATTGATTTCATCGCTAACCGCGACCCGGACGGCGTGATCTCCGACAGCGTCGACAGAGACGCATTCCCTGAGACAGACAGGTGCTCGAATTTTGGCACGGGGTATTCGTACTGGGTGACCGGGGACAACGCCGTGGTCGTGGAGATCGACGGGGAATATTGCGAGTTTGAGGCGAATTGAGGGTTCTACTCGCCTTCCCCTTTGGGGGAAGCCATGCTCACACAAAGTACAAATGACCCATGAGAGGCAGCCACCGTCTCCATGGGTCATTTTTTATCCCGCTCTTTGGCGGCGCTCAGGGCTTCGGGTTTGCGGGTCTCGGGGGTCAGCAGTTTGGCGCGGGTCACGGCGGCACCGCCGAACTTTTTCCGCAGGGCGTCTGCGGCGCGGTCGAGCTTTTCCTGCTTGTCGATGCGGGCGGCATCCGTGAACAGGTCCATCTGCTCAAAGTTGTCCTCGCTGGTTTTTTCGGCGCTGACACCCACCAGCCGCACCGGGCGCGCGGGCCACATCTGGCGCATCAACTCGGTGGCGACGTGATAGAGCCGGTCGGTGGAGTTCGTCGGATTGGGCAGTGTCGTCTGGTGGCTGGTGCGGCGAAAGGCGTTATCCACCAGCTGCACCGTCACCACGCGGGCGGTCTTGCCGTCGGCCCGCAGGCGGCGGCCCACCGAATCACAGAGCGCCAGCATCGTGGCGTCGGCGTCCTCGGGCCGGGGCAAGTCCCGGGGCATCGTTACGCTGTTGCCGTAGCTGTTGTCACGGCTGCCCTGCTTCGTCACCGGGTCAGACTCGCGGCCGTTGGCGTAGTTCCACAGCGTATCGCCCCGGGTGCCGAACAGCCCCACCGCCGTCTCGCGGTCGAGCTTGGCGAAATCGCCGATGGTGTAGACCCCGCAACCGTTCAGCCGCTTGGCCGCACTGGGGCCGACACCGAACAGATCGCCCACCGGCAGCGGCCACATCTTCTTTTCGACCTCGTATCTATATAAGGTATGGACCTTGTCGGGCTTTTCAAAGTCGGAGGCCATTTTGGCAAGCAGGCGGTTGGGCGCGATGCCGACATTGACCGTGAAGCCCAGCTCCCGGCGCACACGGCGGCGGATGGTGTGGGCGGCGGTCAGCGGCGGGCCGAACAGCGCCTCGGTGCCGGTCATGTCAAGGAAGGCCTCGTCGATGCTGTATTGTTCAACATCCGGGGTGTAGTCGTTCAAAATAGCAATCAGTGCCTTGCTGTTTTTGACGTAGAAGTCAAAGTCCGGCGGCACGATGGTCAGCCCCGGGCACTTGGCGCGGGCGGCGAAAAGGCTCTCCCCTGTCTGGATGCCGAATTTTTTCGCAGGGGCGCTTTTGGCCAGCACAACGCCGTGGCGCTTGGCCTCGTCGCCGCCCACAACGGCGGGGATGGTGCGCAGGTCGACGGTTCCGCCGTCCTGCAGCGATTTAAGCGCCGACCATGAGAGGAAGGCCGAGTTGACATCGACATGGAAGTAGATTTTGGGCATGGGTGAGGCGGCCTCCTTTCCATTCTCTTTGCCTTCTCCCCGAGGGGGAAGCCTTTATAAAGATTATACCACAAACTCGCTCTTGCACATAGCCTGCAAACGTGGTATAATCATATGTATATTTATACAGATAATACGTATATTTACAAAAGGAGCAACCATATGGACCTCGTAGGACATGATTTTTTGACGCTGTTGGACTTTACCCCGGCTGAGATTGGCGGCCTGCTGGACCTGGCGGCCGAGCTGAAAGCCAAGAAAAAGGCGGGCATTCCCCACGATACGCTGCGCGGCAAAAACGTGGCGCTGATTTTTGAAAAGACCTCCACCCGCACCCGCTGCTCGTTCGAGGTCGCGGCCCACGACTTAGGGATGGGCACCACCTACCTGGACCCCACCGGCAGCCAGATCGGCAAAAAGGAGTCCATCGCCGACACGGCGCAGGTGCTCTCCGGTATGTTTGAGGGCATCGAGTACCGCGGCTACGGCCAGGCCATTGTGGAAGAGCTTGCCAAGTACGCCAGCGTGCCGGTGTGGAACGGCCTGACGAACGAGTACCACCCCACCCAGATCCTGGCCGACTTTTTGACGCTGCGTGAACATTTCGGCAAGCTGCAGGGCCTGAAATTTGCCTACATGGGCGACGCCCGCTACAACATGGGCAACAGCCTGATGATCGGCTGCGCGAAGATGGGCCTGCATTTTGTGGCCTGCGCACCCAAAGCCTACTGGCCGAACCCCGAGCTGGTCGCCAAATGCCGGGAGTTTGCCCGCCTGAGCGGCGGCAGCATCACACTTTCCGAGGATACCGACGCTGTGGCCGGGGCCGATGTGGTCTACACTGATGTGTGGGTCAGCATGGGTGAGCCGGTGGAAGTGTGGGAGGAGCGTATCAATGCCCTGGCCCCCTACCAAGTCAACGCGCAGCTGATGGCGAAGGCCAAGGGCACCGCCGTGTTCATGCACTGCCTGCCCGCCTACCACGACCACAAGACCGCCGTGGGCAAGGAAATGGGCGAGAAATTTGGCCGCGACGCCATGGAAGTGACCGACGAGGTATTCAACGGCCCGCAGTCCATCGTATTCCAGGAGGCCGAGAACAGAATGCATACCATCAAAGCCGTGATGGCGGCAACGCTGGGGGCGTGAGTCCCAAGCCTTCCCCTGTGGGGGAAGGTGGCCCCGCAGGGCCGGATGAGGGGCAAAGTTTGCCGTGGCAACCCGATTGCGGGCGACAATGGTAAGGTTTTTCCTCATCAGTCAGCGGGCGGGGCCGCTGACAGCTTCAGTCTCCGCGCTAAGAGCCGCCTACGGCGGTTGCGCTCCGACACGCGCCTGCGGGCGCAGCCCCAAGGGGGAAGCCAGACACAGAAAAAGGCACGTCCAACGCAGGACGTGCCTTTCCATTTATAAAGAATTACTCCTCAACATAACCATACTGCAGGTACCAGTAGCCGTAGGGGCTGTGCCAGGTGCCCTTCAGAGAGGGGCTCTGCAGCCAGAAGTCGTTGTAGTACGCAACGGGGATGCAGGCGGCGTCGGCCATCAGCATGTCCTCGGCCTCGTGCAGCTTCTCAAAGTGGGTAGCCTTGTCGGCAACGCGGGACTCCTCGATGACCTTGTCGAAGTCGGGGTTGGCGTACTTGCCGTCGTTGTTGCCGTTGTTGGTGGTGAACAGCTCCAGCATGTTGGAGGGGTCGTTGTAGTCCATGGACCAGCCGTTGCGGCTGATGTCATAGTCACCGGCGCGGCGCATCGGCAGGAAGCTGGCCCACTCGACCTTGTTGATGTTGACGGTGATGCCCAGCTCGCCCCAGGCCTGCTGGACGTACTCAGCAACAGGGATGTGGTAGCCGGCGTCGTTGGCGCTGTACTCAACAACCGGGAAGCCCTCGCCGTCCGGGTAGCCGGCCTCGGCCATCAGCTGCTTGGCCTCCTCGAGGTTGGCCTCGTAGTCGTCGCCGATGTAGGGCTTGCCGCCGTTGGCATTGTCCATGAAGTAGCCCTCGTTGTCCACGATGCCGGGGCCAACCAGCGCAGTGGCGGGGGTGTAGATGCCCTGCATGATGGTGTTGGCAACGTAGTCGCGGTCAATGGCCAGAGACATAGCCTTGCGGACATTGGGGTCGGTGAACGGCTCCTTCTGATCGTTCAGGGAGATGTAATAGGTGCCCATGATCTCATCGAGATAGAAGTCGCCGCCGTCCTCGGCCCTGGTCAGGCTGGGGATCTCATCGGTGGGGACGTCCTTGACGAGCTGTGCCTCACCGCTGTTGTAGGCGGCGTAGGCAGCGCTGGAATCCTCGAGCAGAAGCAGGGTGATGGTGTCAGAAACGATCTTGGAGGAATCCCAGCCGCCGACGTAGTTCGGGTTCTTGGACAGAACAATACGCTCGGAGGGAGTCCACTCGGTGATCATGTAGGGGCCGTTGCAGACGTAGGTGTCGGGCTCGGTGCACCAGGCGTCGCCGTTGGCCTCCACAGTGGCCTGCTGCACGGGTGAAGTGGCGACGAAAGCGGCCAGCTTGTCAAAGTAGGAGCAGGGATAGCTCAGGGTGATGGTCAGGTCCTTACCGTCCTCGCTGGCAACGACGTTCAGGGCATCCCAGTCGGGATCGGTGGTGGTGTTGCCGTCCGCATCGGGGTTGCCGATGGCATCCTGATAGCCGTCGATCATGCCGACAACCGTCTCAGCATAGGGGGCGGCGGTGTCGGGGCAGGCCAGACGCTTGAAGCTGTACTCGAAGTCGGCGGCGGTCAAATCGGAACCGTCGCTCCACTTCAGGCCGTCGCGCAGATGGAAGGTCCAGACCAAGCCGTCATCGCTGACTTCGTAGCTCTCGGCCTGACCGGGCTGGATTTCGTTGTTCTCGTCGATGATGAGCAGGGGCTCCTCGATGGTGATGAGGGTGTTGCCGCCGTCGACGGCAGCGTTCAGGGCCGGGTCCAGGGTCTCGGGGTTGGGGCCGAGCTGGACGGTGAAGCCGGTGCCCTCGCCGGTGGCGGCGTCAGCAGCCTCGGTGGTGGCAGTATCGGCGCTGCCGTTGGTGTCAGTGGTGCTTGCGGAAGAACCGCAGGCTACCAGAGAAACTGCCATGCCGGCAGCCATCGCCGCGGCGATGATTCTCTTGTTCTTCATGTTGCTTGTATCCTCCTGATGGATCTTTCTTACACTCGTTGTCTGTCCGTGACAGGCGAACATTGACTATTATAATACGCGCAACACAGGATTGCAAGTTCGGCAACGATATGTTACTGTTTTGTAACGGTTTTGCCTTCCCCAAGAGGAAGCCTCACCAACAAAAAAAGGCACGGCCTTTTAACAGGTCGTGCCCTTTATAAAGGTTAGTTACTGCTCAACATAACCGTACTGCAGGTACCAGTAGCCGTAGGGGCTGTGCCAGGTGCCCTTCAGAGAGGGGCTCTGCAGCCAGAAGTCGGTGTAGTAAGCAACGGGGATCGCACCGGCATCCTCCATCAGGATGTCCTCGGCCTCGTGCAGCTTCTGGAAGTGGACGCTCTTATCGGCGACCTTGGAGGCTTCGATGGCGGCATCGAACTCGGGGTTGCTGTACTTACCATCGTTGTTGCCGTTGGTGGTGGTGAACAGCTCGATCATGTTGGAAGGATCGTTATAGTCCATGACCCAGCCGTTACGGCTGACGTCGTAGTCACCGGCGCGGCGCATCGGCAGGAAGCTGGCCCACTCGACCTTGTTGATGTTGACGGTGATGCCCAGCTCGCCCCAGGCCTGCTGGACGTACTCAGCAACGGGGATGTGGTAGCCGGCGTCGTTGGCGCTGTACTCGATGGTGGGGAAGCCCTCGCCGTTCGGGTAACCAGCGTCGGCCATCAGCTGCTTGGCCTCCTCGAGGTTGGCGTCATAGTCGTCGCTGATGTAGCGCTCGCCGCCGTTGGCGTTGTCATAGAACATACCAGTCTCATCGACGATGCCGGGGCCGACAAAGTTATAAGCAGGCTCGTAGGTGCCCTGCATGATGGTGCCGGCAACATACTCACGGTCGATGGCCAGGCTCAGAGCCTTGCGGACCTTGGCATCCGTGAACGGCTCACGCTGGTCGTTCAGAGAGATGTAGTAGGTGCCCAGGATGGTGTCAACGTAGAAGTCGCCGCCGTCCTCGGCCTTGGTCAGGCTGGGGATCTCATCGGTGGGGACGTCCTTGATGAGCTGTGCCTCACCGCTGTTGTAGGCGGCGTAAGCAGCGCTGGAGTCCTCGAGCAGGAGCAGGGTGATGGTGTCGGAAACGATCTTGGAGGAATCCCAGCCGCCGACGTAGTTCGGGTTCTTGGACAGAACAATACGCTCGGAGGGGATCCAATCGCTGATCATGTAGGGGCCGTTGCAGACGAAGGTGTCAGGCTGCGTGCACCAGGCATCGCCGTTGGCCTCAACAGTAGCCTGCTGCACGGGGCTCATAGCCGCGAAGGCGCAGAGCTTATCGAAGTAGGAGCAGGGATAGGACAGCTGGACGGTCAGGGTCTTGCCGTCCTCGCTGGCGTGGACGTTCAGGGCATCCCAGTCGGGATCGGTGGTGGTGTTGCCGTCCGCATCGGGGTTGCCGATGGCATCCTTATAGCCGTCGATCATGCCGACAACGGTCTCGCCGTAGGGGGCTGCGGTGTCGGGGCAGGCCAGACGCTTGAAGGAGTACTCAAAGTCCTTCGCAGTCAGGTCGGAGCCGTCGCTCCACTTCAGGCCGTCCTTCATGGTGAAGGTCCAGGTCAGGCCATCCTCGGAGACCTCGGGCAGCTCTGCCTGGCCGGGAACAACCTCGTTGTTCTCGTCGATGAGCAGCAGCGGCTCAAAGGTGGTGATGATGGTGTTGGCACCATCGATAGAGCTGTTCAGCGCGGGGTCCAGGGTCTCGGGGTTAGGTCCGAGCTGGACAGTGAAACCGGTAGCGTCGCCGGTAGCCTCGGTGGCTTCGCTGGTCGCAGCTTCGGTGGATGCAGCGGTGCTGGTCTCGGTGGAGGCTGCGGTGCTGGCAGAGCCGCCGCAGGCAGCGAGAGAAGCAGCCATGCAGCCGGCCATAGCCACGGCAGCAACGTTCTTCATCTTCATGTGAAATACCCTCCAAATTCATTATACTTTATACCCAATCCCCCTCGGGGGCAGCGCCCCCAACGGAGTGAATATTTATACTTTACCACTCTAAAGCGGCATTTGCAAGTGTTCTGTAATTTTTGTAACTGTTTTGATAGAAAATCCGTTTGTATCTCCACCGTGGACAATTCTGTGTGTCGCAGATAGATGTCTCTCTGTCGCATACAATTTTGCTTAAAACGCAAGGCGGCCACGGCTGACCGCCTTGCATATGTATAAATTTCAGGCCGAGTGAAGTCAGTCAGCGGACAGAATCGTCCAAAGGCCCTCACGGCCGCCGTCCAGCAGGTTGCAGGGGTGTCGAGGACGCCGCCCCCCCTACTTATTTTACCTTATCCAGATGGTGGCAGGCTGCCCAATGGCCGCTGCTGACCTCCTTGAACTCCGGCACCTCGGCAGCGCAGCGCTCATCGGCGTAGGGGCAGCGGGTGCGGAAACGGCAGCCGCTCGGCGGGTTCAGCGGACTGGGCACATCGCCCTGCAGCACAATGCGGTGGCTCTGGCGGGCCATCACGGGGTCAGCCACCGGAATGGCCGAGATCAGGCTGCGGGTGTAGGGGTGGACGCTGTGGGCGATCAGCTCAAAGCTGTCGGCCAGCTCGACCAGCTTGCCCAGATACATAACGCCGATGCGGTTGGAAATGTGCTTGACAACGCTCAGGTCGTGCGCAATAAAGAGGTAGGTCAGCCCCATCTCCTGCTGCAGATCCTCAAACATATTGACGACCTGTGCCTGAATTGAGACATCCAGCGCGGAGACAGGCTCGTCGCAGACGATGAACTCAGGGTCCACAGCCAGCGCACGGGCGATGCCGACACGCTGACGCTGACCGCCGGAGAACTCGTGCGGGTAGCGGTTGGCGTGCTCACTGTTCAGGCCGACACGCTCCAGCAGGGAGATGATCTTGTCGTGACGCTCCTTGGCGTTGGCGCACAGGTGGTGGATGTCGATGCCCTCACCGACGATATCACCGATGGTCATGCGGGGGTCCAGGCTCGCGTAGGGGTCCTGGAACACGATCTGCATACGGCGGCGGTAGGGCAGCATATCCACCGCGATCTTCTTTTTCTTGTCAAACAGCACCTTGCCGTCATAGATGATGGTGCCGTCCGTCGGTTCATACAAACGCAGCAGGGTGCGGCCGGTGGTGGTCTTGCCGCAGCCGGATTCGCCGACCAGACCCAGGGTCTCGCCCTTGCGGATGGCAAAGCTGACGTCATCGACAGCCTGCACATACTGCTTTTTCTTGCCCACGCCGCCGGCCGGGAAGTACTGCTGCAAATGCTTTACTTCAACAAGATTCTCGCTCATTCGGCTTTGCCCCCTTTCTCAAATTCTTCTTTCTGGCGCAGCCAGCAATAGGTGTAATGGGTGTCGCTCAATTCGGTTTTGGGCGGCATCTTATTCAGGCAGATCTTCATGCAGCTCTTGCAGCGCGGCGCGAAGGGGCAGCCCGCAGGCGGATTCAGCAGGTCGACCGGCTGGCCCTCGATGGGCACCAAGCGTTCCTTCTCCTCGGCGTTCAGCTTGGGGATGGAGTTGATCAGGCCCTTGGTGTACTCGTGCTGGGGATTGTAGAAAATCTCGTCGGTGGTGCCGTACTCGACGATGTGACCGGCGTACATGACGGCGATCTTCTCGCACATCTGGGCGACAACACCCAGGTCATGGGTGATCATGATGATGGACATACCCAGCTTGTGGCGCAGGTCGTTCATCAGCTCAAGGATCTGCGCCTGGATCGTGACGTCCAGCGCGGTGGTCGGCTCGTCAGCGATCAGCAGCTTTGGCTCGCAGGCCAGCGCAATGGCGATCATAACACGCTGGCGCATACCGCCGGACAGCTCGTGGGGGTACTGCTTTAGGCGGCGGTCCGGCTCGTTGATGCCGACCAGCTCCAGCAGCTCCTTAGCGCGGGCCCAGGCTTCCTGCTTGGTCTTTTTGGTGTGCAGCAGGATGACCTCGACGATCTGGTTGCCGATGGTGTACACCGGGTTCAGACTCGTCATAGGGTCCTGGAAGATGATGGAGACCTCGTTGCCGCGGATCTTGCGGAACTCCTTCTCGGTCATTTTGTCGATCTGGTGGCCGTTGAACCACACCGTGCCGCCGACCAGACGGCCGGGGTAAGCGGTCAGGCCCATGATGGAATACGCCGTGACAGACTTGCCGGAGCCGGACTCGCCGACGATGCCCAGCACGTCGCCCTGGTTCATGCTGAAGGACACGCCGTTCAGCGCTTTGACTTCGCCCGCGGGGGTGAAGAAGGACAGGCGTTCGTCCTTGATTTCAAGAATTTTCTCGCTCATGTTTGCTTCTCCTCCCCTCTCAGCTCTTCAGTTTCGGGTCAAATGCGTCGCGCAGGCCATCGCCGAACAGGTTAAAGACCAGGATCATAACGCTGATCATCAGCGCGGGGGCGATCAGCAGCACCGGGTAGGTGTTCATGCCCTTGACGGCGTCGGTTGCCAGAGAGCCCAAGGACGGCATAGGCGCAGCAACGCCCAGGCCGAGGAAGCTCAGGTAGCTCTCGGTGAAGATGGAGGACGGGATCTGCAGGGTGGTGGTGACGATCAGGGTACCCATGCAGTTGGTCAGCAGGTGCTTTTTGATGATGCGGCCGCCGGATGCGCCCAGTGCGCGGGCAGCGGTGACATACTCGCTCTCTTTCAGCGTCAGGACCTGGGAGCGGACGATACGCGCCATGCCGACCCAATACAGCAGCGCGAAGATGATGAAGATGGACACCATATTGGGGCCGAGGGTCTGCATCCAGCCAAAGCCGGGCTTGGTCGCCAGCGCTTCCAGCGGTTCCTTGATGGCCATAGCCAGCAGGATAATGAGCAGGATGTCGGGGATGGTGTAGAGAATATCGGTAATGCGCATCATGATGTTATCGACCCAGCCGCCCGCAAATGCGGAGATAGCGCCGTAGGTCGCACCGATGAGCAGGACCAGCACAGAGGCCAGCAGGCCGACGGACAGGGAGACGCGGGTGCCCATCATGACACGCACGGCAAAGTCACGGCCCATACGGTCGGTGCCCAAAATGTGGGGGAATACGTTCTCGCCCTGGTCGATGAGCTTCTGCTCCGCGGCAGAATACTCAAACGGAGCCAGGTTGTTGCTGCCCTTGATCTGCTGCTCGTAGCTGTACGGCCAGAAGCTGGGCAGAATGTAGGCCATGAAGGCAATCAGCAGGATGACCACCAGGCTGACCATGGCGATCTTGTTTTTCTTCAGGCGGCGCATGCCGTCCTTCCAGAAGTTGACGCTCTCACGCATGATAACAAGGCTCTTCTTCTCGTCGTTGGATGCGGGGGCGAAATCTTCCACGTTGAGTTGCAGGCTCAACGGATTCTTTTTCAGATTTTCCATTTTGTCTGCTCCTCCTTACTTCAGCTTGATGCGCGGGTCGATGATCTTGTACAGGATGTCAACGATGACGTTGGCAACAATGACGAGGGTCGCCAGCAGAATCGTGGTGCCCATGATCATCATGTAGTCACGGTTGGTGATGGCAGACACGAAGTCACGGCCCAGGCCGGGGATGGAGAAGATCTTTTCGACAACAAAGGAACCGGTCATCAGACCTGCCAGCATGGGGCCGACATAGGTGACAACAGGCAGGATGGCGTTGCGCAGGGCGTGCTTGAACAGGATCTTCACGCTGGAAACGCCCTTGGCGCGGGCGGTGCGCATGTAATCCTGACCCATGACGTCCAGCAGACTGGAACGCATCAGGCGGGTGATGTAGGCGGTGGGGTAAATAGCCAGCGCCGTCACGGGCATGATGTAGGCCGCCGGCTCATTCAAACCGACGGTGGGCAAAATTTTCAGATTCATGCCGAAGGTGTAAAGCAGCACGACGCTGGAAATAAAGCTCGGGATAGCGATGCCGCAGGTGGCGAAGACAATAATAAGGTTGTCAGCCCATTTTCCTCGGTTATACGCAGACAGACAGCCCAGCGGAATGCCAACGCACAGGGCGACCAGAACGGCCAGACCGGCGGTGCGGGCAGACACAGGCAGCTTGGAGAAGATGATCTGGTTGACGGTACGGCCGCGCTGTTTCAGGCTCAGGCCCATATCGCCGTGGACAAGGCTGTTCATGTAGTTGAGGTACTGCACACCCAGGGGCTTGTCCAGGCCGTATTTTTCGGCCAGAGCCTGCTGGGCTGCTTTACTGATGGACTTTTCCGCCACGAACGGGCCGCCGGGGACCAGGTTCATGATGAAAAAGGTAAGGGTCGCGACGATGAACACGCTGAAAATGCCCATTGCCACGCGCTTGACGATGTACTTCGCCATGGTTTAGTGCCACTCCGTTTCTTAATGGAATACAAATTGGGGTCGATTCTGGTTTATCTGTTTAATGTTCTGTACTGTGCACGCGCATTTGTGCGTACACTGTGGACACGAAAGAGAATAAAAAAGCCGATGGCGGCTGCGATTGCAAACACCATCGTTCGTAATCCAAAATCTATGAATATTATAAAATGTTGCAAAGTATTTGTCAATTCTCTGTCGCGCTCCTGGCAACGACAAACAGCCGAAAAGCCGCGCGTTTAGCTGCAAATTTTCGGTAAAGATGCCCATTTGCGGATTTTTTTGAGTTTTTTTGAAAAACCGCTTGACTTTCCCCACCGCCGGCGCTATAATAAAACACGTTCTCCGGCGAGAACGCCAAGAGAATATGCGCCGGTAGCTCAGCTGGATAGAGTGTCTGACTACGAATCAGAAGGTCGGGGGTTCGAGTCCCTTCCGGCGCACCAAGGTCACTTGCATTTGCAAGTGACCTTTTTTGTTTATTATAGTCAGGTTTCCCCTGCAAAGCAAGTGCCCCGGCAGCTGCAAACTGCCGGGGCCTTCCTTAATTATATACTATCTGACTATCTGCGTTTGTTCCAGGCTGTGCCAAAGCCCACTACGCCCGCGCAGAGCAGCGCGGCCAGTGCCTCCAGCGGGAAAGCATCCCCGGTCCGGGGCAGGGCCCCCACCGGGCGGGCCGTGTTTTTTATGGGGCGCGGCATCGGCGCGGCGCTCGGCGCATGTGTGGCCGTGGCCGCCGGGGTGGGCGAGTCATAGCGGTTGGTGAACACCACCCCCGCCGCTTTAGCAGTTCTGCCGCTGCGCACCGCCCACAGTTCGGTATCAAGGCTACCGTCGGCGGCGGTCATCACCCGCACCGTCACAGTGTAGGTGCGGCCGTCGTAGGTCGTATCGGCGGCGCGGCCTTTTACCTGGGCCAGCTTATAGCGGTAATCCCCCGGCGCGTCAAAGGTCAGGCCGGTAAAATACACCGTGCCGCCGCCCTTGACCTGCACGCTGGTCTGGGCCGGTGCCGGGGCGTTATCCAGCGGGGTGATCTCCACCGTGTACACCGTGTCGCAGGCTGCGCCGTCGGTGCGCACCGTCACCGGGATCTCGGCCCCCGCCCGCGCCGCAAAGACCGGCAGCGGGCAGAGCAGCGCCAGCACCAGCGCCGCCGCGGGCAGCCAGCGCCGCAGGGTCGTTTTGCCAAAACTCATTGTGTTTCATCTCCTTCATCCAAAGTTGCCGGGCGCAGCCGTCCCAGCAGCACCACACGGCCGTTCGTCTCGGCCCCGGCGCAGGTGGACAGGGCGATCAGCCTGTCCTGCGAGCCCACATCCAGCGCCCGCTGCTGCACAGCCCGGGCCTGCACCGCGTCAAGCAAGGCGGCAGTGTCGGCGGTGTAGCGCTCCACAGCGTAAATCTCCGCGTCGTAGGCGTCTGCCTCCAGGCAGACAAACAGCTCGATCTCATACGCTGCATCGGGCAGTATCAGACTGCCGGAAGGGTGCGCCGCAAAGTAGTCTGCCTGCACAAACTTCGATACATCGCCGAACATTGCGCCATTCTCCATATGGTGGGCGTAGACAATGGAATACCCGTCGCTGAAATCCGCCTTGCTGCGGCTGTCCAGAAACACCGCCCCCGACAGCGAAAATTCGCCGTAGACGTCGCGGTTGATGTAGTCCATATTCGTCGCGCCCTGCACAAGCGGGTAGTCGATGTGGGTGCCGTCGATGGTCAGCCAGCCGCAGACGTCGGGGTTCAGCGCCTGCAATTCGGCCAGTGTCGGGGCAGCAGTGTTCTTGTCGGCGGGCTTATATTGCAGCAGGTCCGCGCTGGCAAATGCGCCCCGGCTGACGGCTGCGTCCTGCCAGAGGGCGAACCCGCCGAAAGCCAGCAGCACCGCCATCAGCACGGCTGCCAGGGCGCTGACCACCGCACTGCCCAGCCGGGCCAGGTGTGCCGCTGCGGAAAGCATCAATCACAGCGGCGCTTGCGGAACACCACCGCACCGCTGCCCACCGCCAGGGCCAGCATAGCGCCGTAGGGCGCAGCATCCAACAGCAGGCCGGTGGGCGTGACCGCGTCACGGATGTTCGTGACCGTGATGGCCGCGTCTGCCGTACCGATGGTCTGCCGGCCCAGGCTGGTGCCTGTCCCGGTGCCGCCGGGGAACACCCAGGTGGTCGAGGTATATTTCGCCGCGTCGGTGCCGCTCTCATCGATGGTATAGGTCGCGCCCTCGGGCAGGCCGGTTACTTCCAACTGCTCGTTGCCCTTGAGAGTCACCTTGATCTCCTTCTCGCCGTTCTCCAGGGTATACACCGTGCCGGGGCCGCTCAGCTCGTCGTCTGCCTGGCCGGTGCGCAGCGTCACCGACGTCATATGGTTTTCGGTGTCAGGATCTGTGATATGCAGCGTAAAGTCAAAGCTGTCGCCATAGCTGGCAAAGTCACCCGCCAGCCGCTTGGTCACGGTCAGGCTGTGGGTCGTGTACTCGTTGGTGACGAGCTCGGCTTTTGTGCCGGTCTCTTTCTCGGCCAGGATGGCATACTCCAGCTTGAAGTGCTGTCCATCCGGCTCGGCCTCGCTCTCATTGGCGACGCTGACCTTCAGCAGGTAGAGCGGCGCGGTGGACAGACCGCTGATGCCGTGGGCCTGCTCGGTCAGACGGTAGTAGTAGATGCCGGGCTTTGTGAACTTGTCCATATTGAAATCAACGGTCACATTGCTCTCGGTGTTGGCTTTTCCTTGGGCATCGGCGGTAAATTCCGCCGTGGCCGTGGTACTGGCAAGCTGATCCGCCGTGCCGAGCATTTCGTCCGCGGTGTGGGCCTGGGGCAGGTCGCCATCCTGGCCTGGGGCCACGTTGAAAGTGATCGTGCCCTTGATGCCGCCCGCGCCGGGGGCTTTGTCCAGGTTGATGGCCTTTTTAAGGATGATGCTGCCGCCGCCGACCGTGATGCGGCTGGCAGGTCTTTCGGCATCGGCTGCATAGGCCGCCGTGGACAGCGCCCCGGCCAGCACAGCAGCGGTGAGAGCGGCAGAAAGTTTGATGGTGTTCATGGTAAGTACCTCGTTTTTATGTGATGGATGGCTCGGAAGGAAAGGCGGACGGCAGCGGCAAGGCCGCCCCTTTATATCCCATTCCGCCGCAATACAGCGATCACGCGGCCCTGTATCTCCCCTGCCTGCACCGGGCCGAACCAGCGGCTGTCGCGGGCGCCTGCGCGGGCGTCGCATAATATAAAATATTCGCCGTCGGCCAGGGTCAGCGGGTAGGTCACGTTGCTGTCATATTTCGGCGTTTCTTCGTAGATATCAGGCTCCGCCACCGTGCTGCCGTTGATGACAAGCGCCGCCGCGTCGGTCACTTCCACCGTGTCGCCGCCCCGGGCCGCGACCCGGCCTGTGCGGCGCTGGCCATCCTTGGTAAAGACAACGACCTCCCCTGCCGTGCAGCTGCGGGGCAGCCGGTAAAACAGCAGCAGGTCGCCGGGCTTCAAATGCGGGTGCATCGCGGCATCGGGCTGGATGTACAGCCCGAACACGACGCCGAACAGCATGACCAGCAGCGCGGCCAACGCCCCGGCCCGCACAAGAAACTCCCGGATATCCGCCCAGGCTGCCCGGCGCCGGGTCTGCGGCTCCATAGGTCACGCCCCCTTGCGGCGGCGCAGGCAGACCAAGCCCAGCAGGGCGCAGAGCAGCATCCAAACTGCCGGGGCCGTGTCCGGGCCAAATCCCGTGGGCGGTGCGCCGTCCTTGTTGTTGACACAGGTAAGCGTGGCGCTCTGTGCGCCCAGGGTTCCCCCGCCGCTGGTGCCGACCTCGACGCTGCCATCAAGGTCGAAGCTCGTCTCATAACCGGTGTTGTCGGTTTCGGTCACGGTGAAGGCATCCCCCGGGCGCAGGTGGCCGATGGTGATGCTGCCCCGGTGGCGCAGCGTGAAGCCGCTCCCGGTCAGGGCCGCGCCTTCCCCTTTCGTCACATAGGCGCTGGCGGCGGTGATGGCCTGGCCGGCGACCGTGGCCGTGAAGGGAAACTCACGGCGGGCGTCGCCCAGACCGCCTGTCACCTGCTTGGTGATGGTCAGCGTCAGGAACGGCGCATAGCTGTTCGTGATGGTCACTTCTGCCGTCTGGCCGGACATGACCTGCACTTCGGCCGCGGCATCGTCGGCGGTGGTCGTGCAGTAGTAGTTTGCCAGGTCGGGGTGGGCCGTCTCGGTCACGGTATAGCGGTTGACCGGGATGTCTTTCAGCGTCACGCCGGTGAGGCCCTTCAGCGCAATGGTCAGCGCGCCGCCCGCCGTTAGTTCCCGCGTTTCGGTCGTACCATCATCAAATTGCAGTGTATAGCTGCCGATGGGCAGGCTGCTGACCGTGAAGGTGTTCGTCACTGCGTCGGCTTCCGCTTGCTGCGCCTCGTCGGCCACAGCCTTGGTCAGGTGCAGGCTGCCGGTGGGGCGGGCGTAGATGTTGCGGAACTCTGCAGTCGTGTCGGCGCTTGTGGTCAGCGTAATGTCCGCCAGGCTTGTGCCTGTCTGCTCATTGTCACCGTTCACCGCCGCCTGGGTGCCCAGGTAGAGCAGGCCCGCCGGGGCATCGTGGCCAGTCTCTTCCACAGTGTAGGTGTAGTTTACGCTGCCGTCGTCGCTGGTCAGCGGCAGGTCGGTCAGGGTATAGCGGCTGCGGGTGGGGTCAGCACTGTCCACGGTCATATCCGCACCGTGGATCGTCGCGACCGTACCGTTCTGGTTCGCCACGGTGAACGTCAGGTTTGCCCGCGCGGCGGTCAGCTCCTCGGCAGTCAGGCCGCCCGTTATGGTTTTGCGGATGGTCAGATTTGCGCGGCCCGCCACCGCCGGGGCAGGGTTGGTGCTGAACCAGACGTTGTCCAGCAGATTGCCCTCGGTGCGCTTGTCGTCCTGGGTTTGCACCGCCAGGAAAAAGAAGCGGCTCACATACTGCCCGCCAGGGACCTGGTATGTGCCCTTGTGTGTTGCCCAGTTGACGACGCCATCGGTCATTTCGCCGCCGACCATAAAAGTGCTGATGGGCACCTTCTGGCCGTTGTACTCGACCAGATCGTTCAGGGCATTGCGCACACTGTCTTTAGCCTCGTTCTGGGCGGCGGCAGTCAGCGTTTTGGTGATTGCTTCGGCCACCGTGACCGGCGCGATCAGCAGCACCATCGTGTCCGCGCCGTTGCGGCCCTTGTGGGCCAGCGACCAGTTCAGCGTGGAGCCGGGCACGGTCAGCACATCCTGATAGAGCGCACCGTAGGCTTCGCAGTTCAGCTCGGCGAACTGATTGCCGTCCTGGGCGCTGCGGGTGTTGTAGCTGACCCTGGGGTCGTTGTTTTCTAAGTCGTCATTATAGTTGTGGTTGGTTCCGTCTACAATTTCTATGTA
The DNA here is from genome assembly GCF_018784445.1 of Gemmiger formicilis. Classification (GTDB taxonomy): domain Bacteria; phylum Bacillota; class Clostridia; order Oscillospirales; family Ruminococcaceae; genus Gemmiger. Next base: position 18,839 of record NZ_WQOH01000008.1, read on the forward strand.
GTTGGCCCACTGGGTTTTATCGGCGCGTGTTTCTTCCTCGTCCGTCCAGTGGTAGTACAGGCCCGTCGTGTGCCATACAAGCCCCTGTGTGGTGTCCGCCAACTGGGCAAAATGGCTTTTTATGGTCTGCTCTTTGTCCTCCGGTGCGTAGGAAAGCACGCCGGTCCGGGTATGCTCCACCGCCATGCTGTGCAGGCTCGGGCTTTCAAAGCTGCCGTTTTGCAGCTGCAAATGGTAGGGCACACGGGCTTCGGCCGCCTTAGTACCGTTGAAGCCGGTGACTTCCACTTTGTAATACAGCCGCTCGGTAGGGCCGACATTGGCGATGCAGGAATCAATGGCGGCGTTCAGCTTGTGCTCGCCGCCCTCGGTGATGTTCCACTCGCTGCCGGTGCAGATGCGCGGCGTGACCTGCTCCCAGTTCTGGCCATCGTGGCTGCGGTACCAGGTGTAGGTCACGTCCTGCCGTTCCGCGCTGCCGTTGACGACAGCGGTAAAGCAGCCGTCTGTGCTGATGGTGTCCTGTACTTCCAGCGTGTCCACTACAAGGGGCACGGCCGTCGGCTCTGGTATAGGCGCTGCCAGCACGGCGGCATATTTCGTCTCCTCCGCAGTCTGCTGTGAAACCGGGCTGGCCGTGGGCTGCGGTGCCGGGCTGGCCGTGGGCGCGGGGGGCACGGTAGGCAGCGGCGCAGCGGTAGGCTGCGGCGTTGGGGCCACCGTCGGCTCCGGGCCAGCCGGGGCCTGGGTTGGCGCGGCGGTGGGGTCCGGGATGGGCGGTTCCGTCGGTTCGGGGGCAGGTTCCGCCGTCGGCTCGGGTGTTGTCTCGGCTGTCGGCTCCGGGGCAGGGGCCTCGGTGGGCATGGGTTCCGGGGTCGGCTCGGCAGCAGAGTCCGGCGGGGTTTCGGTGGTTTCCGGAGCCGGTTCCGCCGTGGGGTCGGGCACTTCGGTCTCGACCACGACTTCTTCCGCCGCAGGCGGGTCAGGGTCAGCCGGGGCAGCCACGGCGGGCAGCTCGGCCAGGGCGGGCAGATCGTCCGCCGCGAACACTGTGCTGGCCGTGCTTGCCGCCATACAGCAGGCCAGAAACACAGCCAACAGACGTTTTCTCATATGCTGTTCCTCCTCACACAGTCTCCCATGGGGGTTGTCCCCCACAGGGATCGCTTTGGAGTATACAGCCCCCGCCCCGCAAAAGGCGTCGAGGTGCGTGGATGTGCAAAAGGTTATATTTTCCAGCAAAAAGAAAAAGCACCCGCCAAAACTGGCAGGTGCTCGGGTAAATTATGCAGTTTTTACGCCTGGTCGTACTTGCTGGGCACGGCGCGCAGGGAGATCGTGCGGTCAAAGGTGCTGTATGCGGTCAGGTAGGCGGTAAAGCAGCCGTCCATCCGGCCCATGCTGCCCTCCTTGCCGGCGGTGTAGTTATGCTCGGCAAAGCAGGGGCCGACCGAAATACCGTTCACGCCCTTGGATGCGACCAGCGTGCCGTCCTTGACGACGACACCGCCGCCGTCATTGCCCTCGAGCATGAAATGCTCGTTCTCGACGCGGCAGCCCGCGTTGAAGGCCAGTTCCACCCGCAGCGGGCCGCGTCGCTGTATTGCAGGGCGTAGTTCTGCTCGGGGTCCCCCACCGGGGCCACGCCGAACCGCACGCCGTACCGCCGGGCCGTGGCGTGGCACAGCTCCACCAGCGCGTTCACGTTCTCCCGCCGCCAGTCGTCCTGGGTCAGCGCCGTGCCGCTGGCCGCGTAGTCCGCCGCGTCAAAGGCCGGGTCGGTGGTGGGGTAAAAATAGTCGTCGAAATGGATGCCGTCCACATCATAGTTGGCGCACAGCTCTCCCACCGCGTCGGCTATGTACTGCCGCACCGCCGTGTTGGCCGGGTCCAGGTACGCGCCGGTGTCGGTGTATTTGACCCAATCGGGGTGCAGCTTGGCCGGGCTGGCGCCGCAGAGCGCCGGGGTCAGCCCAGCCTGGATGCGGTAGGGGTTGACCCAGGCTTCCAGTGCAAGCCCCCGGTCATGGGCGGCCTGCACCAGCAGGGCCAGCGGGTCATAGCCGGGGTCCCGCCCCTGCTGCCCGGTGCAAAGGTGGCTGAACGGGTAGTAGCTGCTGGGGTAGAGTGCATCCCCAAAGGGCCGCACCTGCGCCAGCACGACAGTGGCCCCCAGGTTCCGGATATTGTCCAGTATGACCGCTATATCGCCAGAAAACGTCTCCGGCGTGGAAAAATCCACCTGCTGCCATTCCAGGTAACTGACCCACACGGCGCGGTAGGGCGCGGCGGCGGTTGGCTCTGCCGTGGCCGTGGGCGCAGGGGTGGCAGCGGGCGCAGTCTCCCCCCGCCGGGGCAGTGCTGCCAGCGGGGCCGCCAGAAAAACAGCTATTATAAATAGATAGAATACAACTCGGCGCATAGGTCGTCCCCCCTCACGGTACAAGCCTATGCGGCGCTGCCCACGGTTATGTACGACATCGCCACAAACAAATTGACATTTTTCGCCGCACGATGTTATACTGTTGTAGTATATAACACAATAAATCCACAAAAGGCGGCAGAATATGACCAGAGAACAGGTCGAAAAGGAAATGGCCCAATACCGCACGATTTTTACGGTCGTGCGCCTGTTGGAGGCTGCGCAGGTCGGCAGTGACAAGACTCTCAGCGACTACTGCAAATGCTACGACTTTTGGCAGAAGCACACCCAGTGCCAGAACTGTATCTCGGCGCAGGTCCTGCGCGACCACACCCAGCGCACCAAGCTGGAATACATGGGCAGCCAGGTCTTTCAGGTCACGGCGGTCTACCGTGAGGTGGACGGCCAGCCCTGCGTGATGGAGCTGATCCAGCAGCTGGACAGCGAGACCCTTATTGACCCCGAAAACAGCAACCGCCTGATGGACAGCGTGACCGGCTACCACTTCAAGCTCTACCACGATGCCCTGACCGGCGGCTACAACCGCCGTTATTTTGAGGATGTGCTCAAGGACAAGACCGCCCCTGCCGGTGTGGCCGTGCTGGACCTGGACGACTTCAAGCTCTACAACGATACCTACGGCCACCACGCGGGCGATCTGGCCCTGCGCACCGCCGTGGAGGTCGTGCGCGCCAACATCCGCAAAAGCGACAGCCTGATCCGCTACGGCGGCGACGAATTTCTGCTGGTGCTGCCGGGCATTGAGCGGGGCGCGTTCAACGCGAAATTACAGCGCATCTGCAAGAAAATCCACGCCGCCACCGTGCCGGGGTACAGCTGTCTGCAGCTTTCTGTCAGCATCGGCGGCGTGATGTCCCAGCCGGACGAAACGGTGGAGCACGCCGTTGGCCGCGCCGACAAGCTGATGTACCAGGCCAAGAACCACAAAAACACGGTCGTGACCGAGGACACCGCCGCCCCCAGGGCCAGCACCGCCGCCGGGCGCGAGAACCAGACCCGCCAGAACATCCTGATCGTTGATGATTCCGAGATGAACCGCGCGATTTTGTCGGAGATTCTGGGCAGCGACTACAATATATTGGAAGCCGCCAACGGCGAGGAATGCCTGGCCATGCTGGAGCAGTACGGCACCGGCATTGCGCTGATTCTGCTGGACATCGTCATGCCGGTGATGGACGGCTTTGAAGTGCTGGCTGCCATGAACCGCAACCACTGGATCGAGGATATCCCGGTCATCATGATTTCCAGCGAGGACTCCGACCCGGTCGTGCGCCACGCCTACGAGATGGGCGTCTCGGACTATGTCAGCCGCCCCTTTGACGCGAGCATCGTCTACCGGCGCGTCTTTAACACCATCAAGCTCTACGCCAAGCAGCGGCGGCTCATCTCGCTGGTGACGAGCCAGACCCGCGAGAAAGAGAAGAACACCCAGATGATGGTCTCGATTTTGAGCGAGGTCGTTGAGTTCCGCAACGGCGAGAGCGGCCTGCACGTGCAGCACATCGGCACGCTGACCCAGCGCCTGTTGGAGCGCCTGACCCAGAAAACCGACAAGTACGACCTACCGCCCGAGAAGCAGGAGCTGATCGTGCTGGCATCGGCGCTGCACGACATCGGCAAAATCGCGATAGACGACAAGATTTTGAACAAGCCCGGCCGCCTGACGCAGGAGGAGTTCAACATCATGAAGACCCACACGGTCATCGGCGCAAATATGCTGGACAAGCTGGGCATATACCGCAGCGAAGCACTGGTGCGCACCGCGTATGAAATCTGCCGTTGGCATCACGAGCGTTGGGACGGCCGCGGCTACCCTGACGGCCTGTCCGGGGACCGCATCCCGATTTCGGCGCAGGTCGTCTCGATGGCCGACGTGTACGACGCGCTGGTGAGCAAGCGCGTGTACAAGGCCGCCTACGCCCCCGACACCGCTGTACAGATGATTTTGCACGGCGACTGCGGCACGTTCAATCCCCTGCTGCTGGAATGTCTGGTGGAGATACAGGACGTGCTGAAAGAGGATGTTACCGAGGTGCTACCGAATTAAATCAGTGGATTGCATCAGAGAAGCAGGAACTTGCGACAGTCATGGAGCGATATGGTGTGGAATAGCTGCAAAAGGGTACACATGAGAAACATTTGTCGGTGCTTGAATTTGAAAAGAAAGAGCGGGCAAGGGAAGTAGCTGAATTGGATAGCCAGAAGCGGGAAATATCTTCGGTGGTTGCACAGCTTGGAGAAGAGGTTTCTGTAAAGAAACAGGAATTAAAGAACCATGTTTGAAAGGGTGAATTAGATGATATTAAGCGTAAGTAGAAGAACTGATATTCCTAATTATTATTCAGAATGGTTCTATAATAGAATAAAAGAAGGATTTTTATATGTTCGTAATCCGATGAATGCTCATCAGATAAGTGAAATAAAAATCACTCCAGATGTTGTAGATTGCATAGTGTTTTGGACAAAGAATCCGTTGCCAATGATGAAAAGGTTAAACGAGATAAAAGATTATAATTACTATTTTCAATTCACATTGACTGGATATGGAAATGATGTTGAGGTTAATTTACCAAATAAAAAAACAGAAATGATTCCGGTATTTCAAGAACTGTCAGAAAAAATTGGCAAGCAGAAAGTGATTTGGAGATATGATCCTATATTCTTTTCTGATAGATATACGAAAGAATATCATTTGAAGGCATTTAAAAGCATTGCTGAGGCTTTAAGTGGATACACGGAAAAATGCGTGATTAGTTTTGTTGATATGTATCCTAAAAATCAAAAAAATATGGATGGATTGTCAAGTTATGAATTAAATGATGATGAGCTGCGGGAATTTGCTGAGAAATTAAGTAAGATAGCTGCGGATAATAATATTAAGATTGGAAGTTGTGCAGAAAAAATAGATTTGGATGAATGTGGTATAATTCATAATTGTTGCATAGATAGAGAATTAATTGAAAAAATTATCGGATGTAAACTTAATGTTGGCAAAGACAAAAATCAGCGCAAAGAATGTGGATGCGTTGAAAGCGTTGAAATAGGTACTTATAATACATGCAAAAATGGATGTGCATATTGCTATGCAAATTATAGTTCAAAAAGTGTAGAAACAAACGCTGCCAAATATGATTCTTCGTCACCTCTTCTATGTGGGCAAGTTCAAGAAGATGACAAAATAACGATTAGAAAAGTTGAGTCATTAAAAGAAACACAGCTAAGTATTTTTGATATGTGAGTTCATTATTATAACGTATATTTTTAAGAGTATATTTGGCTCCATTTTAGCTCTAAAAATTTTAGATGAGGTACACAAAAAATGCGAAATAAGATGAATATGACGAATAAAATGCACAAATGTGCACCTAGAAACAGCCAGATAAATCTCTCCGCCCAAGAGTTTGAATAATGCCTGCGGCGGCCAGAGGACCGGCCACCTTACAACACGATAGGGGCGGAGTTCTGCTCCGCCCCCTACAAACACACGCCGCTTATTTCCCGATTTCTTACAGATTTATTACGCTTCAGCGGAACTATGTTGAAAATTGTCTCGTTTTGTGATAAAATACAGTGATATGTGTGTCATTGCATTGTATGCCGCCGCTATCATGCGCGGCATCTGCCACTATATACGAGAGGAATCTTCACCGATATGACGAGCAAACGTGAAAAATTACAGTATGCTTATGTGTTTCTCACCGATTTTGTGACCACGGGCATCAGCGTTGTGCTGGCATGGCTTATCACGGATAACGTGTTCAACAAGCTGCAGGATTACGCAACTTTTGACTGGATCCAGGCGCTTTGCCTGCTGCTGCTGGCCTTTGTGCTGACGTTTTTGTGCTTTGATCAGGATCAGAACATCGTGACCCGCTCCAAGGGCGACGAAATCATTCTGGCGCTGAAATTCAACGTCGTGCTCGGCGTCGTCAATGCGGCCTGCCTGGTGCTGGCGAAAGCCACGCTGCTGGACTCCCGCTATTTTGCGGTCATGGTCCCCATTGTGAACGTGGTGCTCATGCCCATCACCCATGGGCTGCTGAAGAAGTTCCTGCTGAAATTGCAGCACAGCCGCGGGTCGGAGAGCCTTGTGGGCTTTGTGACGACCGGCGACCGCGCCGAAAAGCTCATCGCCGAGATCCAGGGCGACTGGTCCCGCCGTATCATCGGCGTAGCCCTGCTGGAAGCCACACCCGAGACCGTCGGCACCAGGGTGGCCGGGGTCGAGGTCAAGGCAACGTTTGATGATTTCATGGCCTGGCTGCGGCGCGAGGCGCTGGACGAGGTCTATGTGGACGTGCCGATAGACAGCGGCGAGAGCTTCATCCCCTACCTGGAAGAGATGGAGAGCATGGGCTTGACCGTGCATTTCCGGCTGCCGCTGCTGGACCATATCGAGGCGCGCTGCTGCGACGAGACGAGCTCGGCACGGCTGAGCCGCACGCTGGGCCGTTGCGCGGGGGGCAACATCGTGACGATGGGCACCGTGGAAACGAAGCTGCGGGACCGCGTTGCCAAGCGCGCCATGGACATTGCCGGTGCCATTGTGGGCTGCGCCATCAGCATCCCCATCATTGCGGTGGTAGCCATCCCGCTGAAGATCGAAAGCCCGGGGCCGCTCTTCTTCAAGCAGAAGCGCGTGGGCCTGAACGGCCGGTATTTCTACATCCACAAGCTGCGCAGTATGTACATGGATGCCGAGGAACGCAAGAAAGAGCTGATGGCCAAGAACGAAATGAACGGCCTGATGTTCAAAATGGAGGACGACCCCCGCGTGACGAAGGTGGGCAAGTTCATCCGCAAGACGAGCATCGACGAGCTGCCGCAGTTCTTTGATGTGCTGCGCGGCGACATGAGCCTCGTGGGCACCCGCCCGCCGACGGTGGATGAGTACAAGCAGTACGAGAGCCACCACAAGCGCCGCCTGTCGATGAAGCCGGGCATCACCGGCCTGTGGCAGGTCAGCGGCCGCAGCAACATCGAGGACTTTGAGGAAGTCGTCAAGCTGGACGTGACCTACATTGATAACTGGTCGCTCTGGAACGACGTAAAGATTTTGTTCAAGACCGTGTACGTGGTTTTCGCGGGGCGCGGCGCGAAATAAAAGCACATTCCCGGGCGGCTCACCGTGAGCTGCCCGGGATTTTTTGCGGGGAAGTCTTTGGCAGTCTGTGCTTTCCCCCTTTGGGGAGAAGGTGTCTGCGGCCCCGACCTCAAACGGATGAAGGGGAAGTTCACGGCCGCAGTCTGTTTGCGTGCAGCCTCGGCAAGGCTTGCCTTCATCCGTCACCTTCGGTGACAGCTTCCCCCGTGGGGGAAGCCTTTTCCTCCCACGCCAAAATGGGGTCTGCCGGTCGGCAGGCCCCATTTTGGTTGGTATAGGAAAATAAGGGAATGGCTTGTTTTGCCCCGCGTTACACGATCTTGCGGGATTTGTGAACGCCGGTCTTTAAGAACTCGACCCACTCGGCGATATTGACCGCGTGGTCGCCCAGGCGCTCTAGGTATTTGTCGATCATGAACAGATCCAGCGCCGTGCTGGCGTCGTCGGGGTGGGCGGCGATGTAGGCGGCAATTTCCTGGGAAATGCGGCTGAACATCGCGTCACACTCGTCGTCGCGGGCAATGACCCGGGCTGCGGTGGACAGGTCCACCTGCACGTAAGCGGCAATGGAATCCTTGACCATCCGCAGGGCGATATCGCCCATGGTGTACAAATCATCCAGCACGCCGACGGTGCGCGCCCCCTCAGGGTGCAGATGCAGGGTGATTTCGGCAATATCGCTGGCCTGGTCGGCAATGCGCTCGATATCCGTGACCATTTTTAAGGCCGTGGACACCTTGCGCAGGTCGCCCGCCACCGGCTGCTGCCGCAGGAAAAGCGTTAAGCAGCGGTGCTCGATCTCATGCTCGGCGGAGTCGATCTCGCTGTCCCGGGCGATCACGCTGCGGGCCAGCTCGGTGTCGCCGGTGCGCAGGGCGGTCATGGCGCTCTCGATGGCGCCGCCCGCCGCGTGGCCCATGCGGGCCAGCATCGTGTCCAGCTGCAACAATTCCGCATCGTACATTTTGCGTACACTTGTACCCATTGTAAACCTCCTCAACCGAAACGGCCCGAGATGTAATCCTCGGTACGTTTGTCCACCGGCGTGGCAAAGACGCGCTCGGTCGGGCCCATTTCCACCAGCTCACCCAGCAGGAAAAACGCCGTCTTATCGCTGATACGCGCGGCCTGCTGCATATTGTGGGTGACCATGACGATGGTGTAGTTCTCTTTCAGCTCGGTCGCCAGTTCTTCGACTTTCGAGGTCGAGATGGGGTCCAGGGCGCTGGTGGGTTCGTCCATCAGCAGGACCTCCGGCTCGACCGCCAGGGCGCGGGCAATGCACAGGCGCTGCTGTTGGCCGCCGGACATACCCAGTGCGCTCTTGTTCAGGCGGTCCTTGACCTCGTCCCAGATGGCCGCGCCGCGCAGGGATTTTTCGACGATCTCGTCCAGCTGCGCCTTATTGCGGATGCCGTGGGTGCGCGGGCCGTAGGCAATGTTGTCGTAGATCGACATCGGGAACGGGTTCGGCTTCTGGAACACCATGCCGACGCGCTTGCGCAGGACGTTGACGTCCATCTTATCCTTATAGATATCGACGCCGTCCAGTTTGATATCGCCGGAGATGCGGCAGCCCTCGACCAGGTCGTTCATCCGGTTCAAGCTCTTCAAAAACGTGGATTTACCGCAGCCGGAAGGCCCGATGAAGGCAGTGATCTCCTTTTCCGGGATGTCGATGTTGATATTTTTCAGCGCATGGAAGCTGCCATAGTACAAATCCATGCCGCGGACTTCAAATTTGTTCATGAAATGACCTCTTTGCTGTATCTTTGTTTATAGACCGCATATATGCCTTTGCCGAGCCGTAGGGGCCGGACATGTCCGGCCCTCAGCCTTACGGAAGCAGAGCGGTAATGGGTCTGCCGAGGGCCGGGCATGCCCGGCCCCTACAAGCTGCTGCGTATGCAGGGGGCGGCGTCCTCGACGCCCCGCAGGCGGCTTTACTTCTTCGCCAGCTTGCCGGCCAGAAAGCCGGACAGGCAGTTGATGACCAGCACCAGCACCAGCAGCACCACGGCGGTGCCGTAGGTCTGGCCGATGTAGAGACCCTCGTTGGAGAGCAGGTACATATGCACGGCCAGCGTACGGGTGGAGCTGAATACGCTGGTGGGGATCTTGGCGACCGAGCTGGCGGTGTAGATCAGCGCGGCAGTCTCGCCCACGATGCGGCCCGTGGCGAGGATAACACCGGACAAAATGCCGGGCATGGCGCTGGGCAGCACGATGGTGAACACTGTGCGCAGCTTGCCCGCGCCGAGGCCGAAGCTGCCCTCGCGGTAGGAGTCGGGCACGGCGATGAGCGCTTCCTCGGTCGTGCGCATGATGACGGGCAATACCATGATGGCCAGCGTGAATGCACCGGCGATCAGCGAGTAGCCCCAGTGCAGCTGGGTGACGAAGAACAGCATACCGAACAGGCCATAGACGATGGACGGGATGCCCTGCAAGGTCTCGGTGGTGACGCGCACGACCTTGACCAGCTTGCTGCCGCGGCGGGCGTACTCGACCAGCCAGATGGCGGCAAAGATGCCCAGCGGCGTGGCGATAAGCAGCGCGAAGGCGGTCATCAGCACGGTATTGATGAGGGCGGGCATCAGCGAGACATTCTCGGAGTTATACTCCCATGCGAAAAGCTCGGGCTTGAGGTTGGGGATGCCCATGACGAGGATGTAGCCAATCAGGAACACCAGCACGGCGGCCGTCAGGAAGGCGGCGATCCGCACCAGCCACCGCAGCGCGGCAGCCTGTGCGCGGGCGGCGCGGCGGTTCTGCCTGCCGCTGGGCATGAACTCATGGGGTTTTGCGTAGGTCATATCGGCAGCCGTTTGCGTTGCGGTGATCTCAGGCATGGTCGCTGCCCCCTTTCACAAGGCTGAAGCAGAGGTTGATGAGCAGGATAAAGATGAACAGCACAACGCCGGTGGCGATCAGCGCCTCGCGGTGGAGGTCGGCGGCGTAGCCCATCTCGATGACGATGTTGGAGGTCATCGTGCGCAGGCCCTGGAACAGGCCCTTGGGCATCCAGGTCTGGTTGCCTGCGACCATGACGACCGCCATCGTCTCGCCGATGGCACGGCCGATGCCAAGAATGACCGCCGACAGCACACCGGACCTGGCGGCGGGCAGCACCGCGCAGAAAACGCTGCGCTCATGGGTCGCGCCCAGGGCCAGGCTGCCCTCATAGTAGCTGTTGGGAACGGCGTCCAGGCTCGTCTTGCTGACCGTGATGATGGTGGGCAGGATCATGATGCCCAGCAGCACGGCGGCGGTGAAAAGGCTCATGCCCTTGCCGCTTTTGACGTGGAGCACCGTCTTGAAGAAGGGCGTCTTGACCATGGCCTGCACGGCGGGCACCAGCACGATCATACCGAAGAAGCCGTACACGACCGACGGGATACCCGCCAACAGCTGCACTGCCGGGAGCATGATTTTGTTGATGCGGGGCGAGGCAAACCTGGACATATAAATGGCGGTCAGCAGGCCGATGGGCACGCCGACGAGGATAGCCCCCGCCGTGACGTAGATGCTGCCCAGGATCATCGGCAGGATGCCGAAGATATCGTTGCCGGGCTTCCAGGTGGTGCCGAGCAGGAACTTGAGCGGGCCGATTTTGAACAAAGTAGGCACACCGTTCGCAAACAGGAAGATGCAGATGAGCGCCACTGCCAGAATGGATACACAGGCGCAGAGTGTGAACACTACCTGCATGACGCCTTCTTTTAGCTTGGAGGTCATTTCCTATACTCCTTTGGTTATATGCCATGTAGGGGCCGGACATGTCCGGCCCGCGGCCTTCCCATAACCGCGCGGTCACGGGTACGCTGCGGGCGGGGCATGCCCCGCCCCTACGGTGCTGCTATACTTTACTGCACATCGGCCCAGGTGGTCAGCTCGCCGGTGTAGATGCCCTTGATCTGGTCAACGGTCAGATCCTCGGTGGTGTTGGCGGGGTTGACGACGACTGCGATGCCATCCAGTGCCAGAACGGCAGCCTTGGCACCGCCCTCGACCTCGGAGTCCTTCAGCTCACGGCTGGCCATACCGATGGTGTAGGTGCCGTCCAGCGCACCGGAAACACCGGTGGTGGAGTCGGTGGTCAGCAGCTCAAGCTCGGCGTTGGGGTTGACGGTCTTGTAGGCCTCGATGAGCTTCTCCATCAGCGGAGAGACGGAGGAAGAACCACCGACGGTGATCTTGCCGGCAGGCTGGGCGGAGGTGTAGTCCGCGCCGTCCTCGCCGATGTAGCCCTTATCGGTGGCGAGTGCCTGACCGTCCTTGCTCAGGCAGTAGGCGATGAAGTCCACGGCCACGGGATCGGTGGCATCGCCGTTGGTAACGATGTTGAACGGACGGGCCAGTACATAGCTGCCGTCCTTGACGGTCTCGGCGGAGGCGGCCACACCGCCGACCGTAACGGCCTTGACGGTGTCGTTCAGAGAGCCAAGACTGATGTAGCCGATAGCGGTCTCATCGTTGGCAACAGCGGTCATGACACCGTTGGTGCTGGACTGGATGGCGGCTGCCTCGGTGGTGTTGTCGACCTTCTTGCCGTCGGCGTTCTTCTCCTCAACGCCGGTCAGCTCAATGAAGGCACCGCGGGTGCCGGAGCCGTCCTCGCGGGAGATGACGGTGATATCCTGGTCGGTGTCGAAGTCGCCAGTGCTCTCGGCAGGGGCAGCCTCGGAAGCAGCCTCCGAGGAGACAGCCTCGGTGGAAGCCGCCGTGCTCTCGACGGCGGTGTCAGCGGTGGAATCAGCGGAGCCGCAGGCGGCAAGGCTCAGTGCCAGAGCGGCAGCGGTAAAAGCAGCGATTGCAGAAGTACGTTTCATGTAAAGTATTCTCCCTTTTCCCCAATATTGTTTTTGGTATAGTGTTTTGGGTGTGTTCTCATCGGAACGACCCTATTGTACCGCCTTTTTTTGCGGGTATCGACCATGGTACGGTACAATCGCGGTAAAGCTTTTGCAAAGATGTCCCCGGTTTTGTGTGGGAACGGTAAAGTTTGTAAAGAATATGCAAAAACAGCGGGGGTGCGGGATGGGAAGAGAGGCGGAGGGGTGAGGGCACCCCGCCCCCTGCGGCTTTACACAAATTTTACACAACATTTACTTTCCTGTGGTGGTGTAGCCTGCGCGCATACATTATAATAGAAGGCGGTATAGTGTAAACAAAATAAGAGAATGGATGTGTAACACCGGATGACCATTTTTAATGTGTTCACCCTGATGGGCGGCATTGCCATGTTCCTGTATGGCATGGACCTGATGGGGAAAGCGCTGGAGCAGACCGCCGGCAGCAAATTACAGGGTATCCTGTCCACCATGACCAGCAGCCCCATCCGCGGCTTGCTGCTCGGCATGGCCGTCACCGCCGTGATCCAGTCCAGCGGCGCCACCACCGTTATGGCCGTTGGTTTCGTCAACTCCGGTTTGATGGAACTGCACCAGGCCATCAGCGTCATTATGGGCGCGAATGTCGGCACCACCGTCACCGGCTGGCTGCTGTCGCTGTCCGGCCTCGAGGGCGACAACTTCATCACCCAAATGCTGAACCCCACCGCCTGGAGCCCGATCCTCGGCTTCATCGGCATCTGGCTGTATATGATCGGCAAGGACCGCAAGCGCGGCGTCGGTAAAATCCTGCTGGGCTTCTCTATTTTGATGGCCGGCATGAACACGATGTCCCATGCCATGTCCCCGCTGGCCGACGAGCCGTGGTTCATGGATCTGTTCCTCAGCTTCAAAAATCCCATCCTCGGCGTTATCGCGGGCGCAGTGCTGACGGCTGTTTTGCAGTCCTCGTCGGCCTCCGTCGGTATCTTGCAGGCGTTGACCAGCACCGGCGCGGTCACCTACTCCGCCGCCGTGCCCATCATCATGGGCCAGAACATCGGCACCACCGTCACAGCGCTGATTTCCTCCGCCGGTGCCAACAAAAACGCCAAGCGCACCGCCTTTGTCCATCTGTATTTCAATGTCATCGGCACGATTCTCTTCCTGTGCGGGTTCTACGGGCTGAACGCGCTCATCCAATTCTCTTTCTTTAACGAGACCGCCAACACCTTCGGCATCGCCATCGTTCACACGGTTTTCAACGTGGTAACGACCGCTATTTTGCTGCCCTTCAACCGCCTGCTGGAAAAGCTGGCCATCCTGACCGTGCCCGACTCCCCCGCCGACAAAAAGCAGGAGAACACCCTGCTGGACGAGCGTCTGCTCACCACCCCCTCTGTGGCTGTTGGCCGCGCCATGCTGACCGGCAGCGATATGGCGGAAATCTGCCGCACCGCGCTTTTGCAGGCCATGTCCACCACCCGCGTCTGGAACGACGCCATTGCGGATGAAGTCCTGCGCAAAGAGGACGCTGTTGACCATTATGAGGACGTGCTGGGCACCTACCTGGTCAAGCTGAGCGCCAAGCATCTTTCGGGCGAGGATAACCGCACCATCAACACGCTGCTGCACACCATCGGCGATTTTGAGCGTGTGTCCGACCACGCCGTGAACATCATCAAAACGGCCGAGGAGATCCGCACGAAAAACATCAAATTCAGCGAGGAAGCCCTCAACGATTTGTCCGTTCTTGAAGCCGCCGTGCAGGATATCGTCAACCGCACGGTGGACGCATTCCAGAAGGGCGACACCTACGCCGCCGGCAAGATCGAGCCGCTGGAGCAGGTCGTGGACGGCCTGGTGCGCGAGGTCAAGACCCGCCACATTGCCCGTTTGCAGGCCGGTGTCTGCACCATCGAGTACGGCTTTGTGCTGGATGATCTGCTGACGAACTACGAGCGCATCGCCGACCACTGCTCGAACATTGCGGTCGCGATGATCGAGGTTGCGGCGGACAAGTTCGACACCCACGAGTATCTTGCCAACGTCAAGCACGGCGGCAGCGTAAAATTTGAGCAGCGCTACGAGAAATACCGTGGCCGCTACACCTTCCCGCCGGAGGCATATTCCGAGCCTGCGGAGAATCAGGCCGAAGGCTGAAAGCCTTTCCCCGAGGGGGAAGCCTTTTTGTAGGGGCGGGGCATGCCCCGCCCGCAACAGAAAAGCAGCCGCCCGTTATCGGACGGCCACGCAAAGCCGCGGGCCGGGCATGCCCGGCCCCTACGTTTATAGTAAGGAGTATTTACTATGATCTATATCGTCGAGGACGATTCCAGCATCCGTGAGCTGGAGCAATACGCGCTGCAGTCCAACGGCTATGACGCACGCGGCTGCGAGGACGCGGCCAGCTTTTGGGCTGCACTGCGCGATACCCGGCCCGAGCTGGTCATTCTGGACGTCATGCTGCCTGACGAGGACGGCTACCAGATTTTGACCAAGCTCCGCGCCAACACCGCCACGGCGTCCATCCCGGTCATTATGGTCACGGCCAAGACCAGCGAGATCGACGTCGTCAAGGGGCTGGACCACGGCGCGGACGACTACCTGTGCAAGCCCTTCGGCATCATGGAGTTCATCTCCCGCGTCAAGGCTGTGCTGCGCCGCGCGGGGGCGGCCGCCCCCGCGCCCGCTGCGTCGACGCTGCATTTTGGCGAAATCGTACTGGACGACATGGCCCGCACGGTCCGCGTCGGCGGTGCGCCGGTAGAGCTGACCTTTAAAGAATATGCGCTGCTGCATCTGTTTTTGGAGCACCCGGAGGAAGTCCTGGCCCGTGAACGCATCATGAAGGACGTCTGGGACACCGATGATCTGCTGGAATCCCGCACCATCGATATGCACGTGCGCACGCTGCGCCAAAAGCTGGGCGCGGCGGGCGAGGCTATCCGCACCGTGCGCAAGGTGGGCTACAAGCTGAGCACGGAGGGCAGTGATGACTGACGAGCAGCGCCGCGAAAAACAGCCCCTGAGCATGACCCGCCGCTATCGGCGCGGCCTGATCCTGACCGGCGTGCTCTGCGTACTGGCCATGCTGGCGGCGGCCACCGTTCTGTTCCAGCGCAGCTACACCGACCGCGTGGACGACTACCTGGCCCAGCTGGGCGGCAGCTACGCCGCTGCCTACAAGGCCCAGCCCACCCACGACGCCAAAACGCTGGTCAGCCTGCTGCCGAAACCGGGCGTTGATGCGCCGCGCTTTACGCTTATCAACGGCGACGGCACCGTGCTGTTTGACAGTAAGACCTCGGCCCTTGTCTACGATGCCGCAAACACCGTGTACGCCGTCATGGACTCCCACCTGCCCAGCCACGCCGACCGCCCGGAGTTCCAGCAGGCCATGGCCGACGGCACCGCCAGCGCCACCCGTGAGAGCGAGACCGTGCGCCGGGAGACCCACTACTACGCCGTGCGCATCGACACGCCCGACGGTGCGCAGGTGCTGCGCGTGGGCGAGGATATTGCCAACATCTGGGGCCTGAGCACCGACACCCTGCCGCTGCTCTGCGCGGCCATGGTTCTGATTTTGGCCGCTGCAACGCTGTTCAGCTGGTGGCTGACCCGCCGCATGGTGCAGCCTATCAACCACCTGGCCGAGCACCTGGACACCATCGAGGCCGATGTGCCCTATCAGGAGCTTATCCCCCTGGCACGAACCATCCAGACCGACCGCAAGCTGCGGGAGGACAACGAGACGATGCGCCGGGAGTTTACCGCCAATGTCAGCCATGAGCTGAAAACCCCGCTGACGAGCATTTCCGGCTATGCCGAGCTGATCGAAACCGGCATGGCAAAGCCCGCCGACGTGCCGACGTTCGCCGCGCGCATCCACAAGGAAGCACAGCGGATGATCGCGCTGGTCAGCGATATTTTGCAGCTGAGCGAGCTGGACAGCACCCAGGCCAGCCACAGCCGTGAGACCGTGACCGAGTTTGCCCCGGTGGATCTGGCCGCGCTGGTCAAGGAGACGGCCCAGAACATGACGGTGAACGCCCGCCGGGCCTATGTAACGCTGCAATACGACGTCAGGCCCGCCACCGTGCGCGGCAGCCGCGACCAGTTGAGCGAGCTTGCGCAGAATTTGTGCGACAATGCCATCCGCTACAACCGCCCGGGCGGCCATGTGGAGCTGCGCTGCGGCGTTGGCAATGACGGCTGCCCCTATTTTGAGGTCGAGGACAACGGCATCGGCATCCCGCAGGACAGCCAGACCCGCGTGTTTGAGCGGTTCTACCGCGTGGACAAGAGCCGTTCCAAAGCCACCGGCGGTACAGGCCTGGGATTGGCGATCGTCAAGCACATTGCCCTGCTGCATGATGCGAAGATAGACCTGCAAAGCCAGGTCGGGACCGGCACGACGATACGGGTGACGTTTCCGAAGGGGTAAGGCTGCCATAAAGGCTGGATTGCTAAAGCCCCTATCCCCTTAACACCCCCACCACCGGGACGGCCCCCAGCCGTTCCGGTTTTTTCTTTCTCATTCCCCAAAATTTTCCCACCCATCTTGCATTTTACCCGTGTGCGTATTAAAATGACTTTATATAGTATTTTATTACAGGAAAGGACGCGAACCCATGAAACACAACAGCAAGTTCCTAAGTCTGCTGCTGGCGCTGGTGCTCTGCTTCACCGCACTGCCCATCTCGGCTTTCGCCGTCACCCCCCCCCAATGAATTTTTGAGCGGGGGCAGCGGCACGCAGGACGACCCCTGGCTTATCAGTACCGCCGCCGATTTAAAGGCGCTGGCGGATATTTTAAATAGCGGCAATGCCAGCACTTATGATGCCCACGGTGACGATTGCGGCGCAGGCAACTTCCACGGCTACTACTTCAAACAGACTGCGGATATCGACCTACAAGGCATCGAGAATTGGGAACCTATCGGTTACAATGGTAGTACCTACTTTGCGGGCAACTATAACGGTAATGGCTACATCATTCGCAACGCCAAATCTACCGGTAAAGTAGATGTTGATGGCTATGCCACCGCAGGAATTTTCGGTTGGGTTGCCTTTGGTTCCGTCAGCAATCTGCATATAGAAAATGTAACGTTTTCTGCGGCAGGTGATGGCAACTACGCTTACGCTGGTGGTCTTGCCGGTACTGTTTATGCTTCCGAAATTACAAACTGCTCCGTTTCCAATTCCAAGATAAGCAGTACCGCTGCCTATAATAGCAACAACTGTGCGGGCGGCCTTGCTGGATATTTTGTTGGTAGCACTTTTTCAAAATGCGCCGCCAACAACAATAGCGTTACATCAACCTCATACAGTGGCGGCTTTGTTGGCGAGCAGGACGATGATTACGAGGGTGTTGACGCCAGTAAATTTGTAGATTGTTATGTAGCTGGCTCTACTGTCAATGTCTCATCGCCTAACTCCAATGGGTTCAGTATGGCTGGCGGCTTCTGCGGCGAGGTCACTAATGATGTTCTCGACCTGACAAACTGCTTCGTTTACGACACTGCTATTTCCGTTACTGCCGACAATAATGCAGTCCTTAACAGTGTTGGTACTTTTGCTGGCGGCCTATATACCAATACACATACCACCCCGCCGTATTACGCAACCGTAACTACTAATAACTGCTACTACGGCAAAGTTACTCTTACCCCCGGCAGCAACCCCGACACCATAAAAGATACTTCCACCGAAAAGACTGCGGAAGAGTTCGCCGACGGCACGGTTACAGGTCTGTTAGGCGCTTCTTTCGCGAACGGCAACGGTTTCCCCATTCTGGGTTCCAGCCCCGCCGATTATACCGCAGTCGACGCCGCTCTTGCCGAGGCCAACGAGCTTGACCGCACGCTGTACACCGACCTTTCTGCCGTGGATACCGCCGTTGCCAATGTCGTGCGCGGCTATGACCGCACCCGCCAGTCCGACGTAGACGCCATGGCGCAGGCTATCCTGAACGCGTTGGAGCATCTGACGCGGAAAGGCGCGGACTACACTGCCGTGGACGCCGCCATCACCAAGGCCAACGCCCTGAACAAGGACGATTACACCAATTTTGCGGCGGTGCAGGCGGCCATTGATGCCGTTGACCGCACGAAGGATATTACCCAGCAAAGCGAAGTGGACGCCATGGCCGCCGCCATCCAGAGCGCCCTTGCCGCGTTGGAGAAAAAGCCCGCACCGACGGCAGCCCCCACAGCGGTGCCTACCGCGGCCCCCACCCAGGCCCCGCAGGAGAGCACCGCCCCGGCTGCGACCCAGGCCCCCACGCCTGCACCGACTACGGCTCCCACCGCTGCGCCCACAGCCACCCCTGCCCCGCAGGCGGTAAGCGCGATTCCCGCTACCGGGGATGGCGCGAATATTGCCCTGCTGTGGGTGATGCTGGTGGTGAGCGGCGGCGTGGCCCTGTGGATCGGGCGCAAGAAAGGGTAACGTTCCCGAAAAATCCATAAAGTTGTAGGGGCCGGACATGTCCGGCCCGCAACAGAAAGGTAAAATCGCGCCTGCGGGAAAGCCGCGGGCCGGGCATGCCCGGCCCCTACCGCGCAACCGCCACAAAAAATCCGCTGCTTCCCCGGCATGGGGAAGCAGCGGATTTTCTATTGTGTATTTTACGCCAGCACGAAGCTCTGCAATGCCCAGATGCCCAGAACCAGGATGCCCAGGGCGATGCGATACCAGCCGAAGATCGTGAAGGTGTGCTTCTTGACATAATCCATCAGGAAGCGGATTGCCATGATGGACACGACAAACGCCACGATGCAGCCCACCAGCAGGGCACCGACCTCGGCAACGGTGAACACACCGCCGCCCACCAGGAACTTGACGAGCTTGAGGCCCGACGCACCCGCCATGACCGGGATTGCCAGGAAGAAGGTGAACTGCGACGCGCAGGCGCGGCTCATGCCGCAGAGCAGGCCGCCAATGATGGTCGCGCCGCTGCGGGACGTGCCGGGGATGAGCGCCAGCACCTGCCATGCGCCGACGATGATCGCCTGCTTGTAGGTGATGCGGCTCAATTTGGTGGTGGCGGGCACGCGGGGGCGGCGCTCGATGAGGATAAACGCGATGCCGTAGACGATGAGCATGACCGCCACGACGACGCTGTTGTAAAAATGCGCGTCCATCCAGTCGTCCAGCAGCAGGCCCAGCACGGCAGCGGGCAGGCAGGCAACGATGATTTTCAGCCACAGGCGCAGCACAGGCCAGCGGATGTGCTTTGCCAGGCCGGAATCACAGCCGTTGTCGCCGCAGAACGGCCACAGTTTTTTAAAATACAGCACCACGACTGCCATGATCGCGCCCAGCTGGATGACGACGCGGAACATCTCCATAAATTCCGCGCTCAGGCTGAACTTGAGCACCTGCTCGGCCAAAATCATGTGACCGGTGCTGGAGATGGGCAGCCATTCGGTAATGCCCTCGATCACGCCGTAGACGACCGAGCGCAGCAGGTCCAAAAACAATTCCATAAGTGGGAAGCCTCCTTATTTGCTACCTACTATCATACCATAAAACAAGAAAATGGGAACATTTTTTTGAGATTTTACATCTTTTTTACTGAAAATGGGCGCGGTGGGTTGCTGTTTTCGTCAAATGCAACTATAATAAGAGTGATTTCTTGTGCAAAGAGGTTTTGGAAAATGTATAAAACCGTACTGTTTGATTTGGACGGCACACTTTTGAATACCATCGACGATCTGGCCGACTCGGCCAACCGGGTCTGCGCGGCCCACGGCTGGCCCCAGCACACGGCGGCCGAATACTGCTACTTTGTGGGCAACGGCATCCCCAAGCTGGTGGAGCGGTTCAGCCCCGCCGACTGCCGCAGCCCGGCCCAGCTGGCCGCCACGCTGGCCGAGTTTGACAAAGTATACGGCGCGCATATGCACGACAAGACCGCGCCCTACCCCGGCATACCGACACTGCTGGCCCGGCTGAAAGCCGCCGGGGTGCGGATGGCCGTGTTCTCCAACAAAGCGGACGAGTTTGCCCGCGCGGTGGTGGCCCGGTATTTTGACGCCAGCCTGTTTGAAATCGTGCGCGGTGCCCTGCCCGACGTACCGACAAAGCCCGCCCCCGAGGGCACGCGGGCGCTGATGGCAGCGCTTGGCGTAAAGCCTGACGGCGGCGTGCTGTATGTGGGTGACAGCAATGTGGACGTGGAGACCGCCCACAATGCAGGCCTGCCCTGCTGCGGCGTGCTGTGGGGGTTCCGGACCCGCGAGGAGCTGACCGAAGCCGGGGCAGAGTACCTGGCCGAGGACGCCGCCGCCCTGGAAAAGGTGATTTTGGGGTGAGGGTGCCCGGGAGGGATGAATCCCGCCCCTCCGGATTGACCGTAAAAGGGATTTGTCGGTAAGTTGCGGGCCGGGCATGCCCGGCCCCTACAGGGTGGCCGGAAGGTTTACGGCAAGGATTGTAGGGGGCGGCGTCCTCGACGCCCCGCAGGGGAGCAGCCTTTCCCGTGTCACATGTAGGGCGGCCAGCCCTCTGGCCGCCG
This sequence comes from Gemmiger formicilis, assembly GCF_018784445.1. Lineage (GTDB taxonomy): Bacteria > Bacillota > Clostridia > Oscillospirales > Ruminococcaceae > Gemmiger. The sequence goes on from NZ_WQOH01000008.1 coordinate 39,742, forward strand.
TGGCCGTTTGCGGCGGCGGGAAGTGCCCGGGAGGGATGAATCCCTCCCCTACGGATTGACCGTAAAAGGGATTTGTCGGTAAGTTGCGGGCCGGGCATGCCAGGCCCCTACAGGGTGGCCGGAAGGTTTACGGCAAGGATTGTAGGGGGCGGCGTCCCCGACGCCCCGCAGGGGAGCAGCCTTTCCCGTGTCACATGTAGGGCGGCCAGCCCTCTGGCCGCCGTGGCCGTTTGCGGCAGCGGGAAAGTGCCCAGTAGGGACTGCCGTTCCCCCTCCCGCATCTCGACAAACATTTTACAAAGGAGCTGTTATTATGATTGCACAGCACTATAAAGATATGCTGGGGGCCAAGTCGGTTATCCGCCAAATTTCTGAGTGGAGCACCGCGCGGGGCAAGGAAATCGGCTACGAGAATGTCTTTGACTATTCGCTGGGGAATCCGTCCGTCCCCTGCCCGCCGCAGTTCACCGAGACCTGCGAGGACCTGCTGAAAAACACCGACCCGGTCCAGCTGCATGGCTACACGCCGACGCTGACGCTGCCCTCGACCCGGAAGGCCGTGGCCGAGAGCCTGAACCGCCGCTTTGGCATGGACTACACCGCCGACCATATCTTTATGACCACCGGCGCGGCGGGTGCGCTGGCCCACGCCCTGCGCTGCGTGGCTGTGCCCGGGCAGAACATCGTGACCTTTGCCCCCTTCTTTCCCGAGTACAAGCCCTATGTCGAGGGCGCGGGCCTGACGCTGCGGGTCACACCGCCCCGGTGCGCGGATTTCCAGATCGACTTTGATGCCTTTGCCGGACTGGTGGACGAAAACACCGCTGCCGTGCTCATCAACAGCCCCAACAACCCCAGCGGCACCGCGTACAGCGAGGCGACCCTGCGGCAGCTGGCGGACTTTTTGACCGAGGCGTCCGCCAAGTACGGCCACCACATCTTCCTGCTGTCCGACGAGCCGTACCGCGAGATCGCGTTCGGCGGCGCCGCCACGCCCTACCCTGCCAAATTCTACGATGATACGCTGACCTGCTACTCCTTCTCCAAGAGCTTGAGCATCCCGGGTGAGCGCATGGGCTATGTGGCCGCCAACCCCCGGTGCGAGGGGGCCAAGTACATCGTGCCGATGTGCGGCCAAATTTCCCGCGGGACCGGCCACAACTGCCCTTCGTCCCTCATCCAGATGGCCGTGGAGCGCTGCTTGGACGTGACCAGCGACCTGTCCGTGTATGAGACAAACATGAACCTGATCTACGACGAGCTGAAAGCCCTGGGCTTCACGGTCGTAAAGCCCGACGGTACGTTCTATATCTTCCCGAAAGCGCTAGAGGACGACGCGAAGGCGTTCTGCCAGAAGGCGCTGCAATATGACCTGGCACTGGTCCCCGGCGACAGCTTCGGCTGCCCGGGCTACTTCCGCATGGCGTACTGCATCGAAACCGAGAAGGTTCGCCGCAGTTTTGCCGCGCTGGAAAAATTCGTCGCCGAGGAGTACGGCGTCACCAAACACTAAGGAGCATTTATGTCGATTTTACGCCGTATTCTTCCGCTTTTGCTGGTTGTCACCCTGCTGTGCAGCTGTGTAGAAATGCCCAACGCCGCACCGGACCCCACCCCTGTGCCCACGGCACAGCCCACCGCCACGCCGGAAAGCACCCCCGCCCCTACCGCCACGCCGGAGCCGACGATGGTGCCCGCCATGGCCTCCGCCACGAACAACGCCACCAAGGACGCCCCCGACGTGAAGGACCCCGCGACCTGGGATGACAACGCCGCCGAGACGCTGGCGAGCCTGGTGGAGCAGTTCGGCCGCTGGGGCCTGACGCTGGACGCCAAAGCCGATTACCCCTATCTGCTGGCGGTCAACCGTGAGGCGGGCGTCGTCACGGTCTACACCGTAGATGCCGCCACCGGCCAGTACGCCGTGCCCTACATGGCCATGGTGTGCAGCGCGGGCAACGACACCCCCACCGGGTACTACGCCACGCCGGTCAGTTACAGCTGGCGGCTGCTGATGGGCCCGAGCTACGGCCAGTACGCCACCCGCATTTACGACGGCTACCTGTTCCACAGCGTGCCGTATTACAGCCAGCACAAGGACGACGTGGAGTACGACGAGTTCAACAAGCTGGGCACCGTCGCCAGCCTGGGCTGCATCCGGCTGGCCGTGGTGGACGTGAAGTGGATCTACGACAACTGCCCGCTGGGCACGCCGGTCGTGATTTATAACGACAAGGACCCCGGCCCGATGGGCAAGCCCGGCACGATCTACACTGACCCCGACGACGAGGACAAGCGCGGCTGGGACCCCACCGATCCCGACCCGGTCAACCCCTGGGACGATAGCTTCGAGAGCGGCACGGCCATCCGCAGCCAAGCCGCCTGGGACCAGTGGGAGAACGAGCACGAGAATTGGATGTCCAGTTTGACGCCCACCGATTTGCAAGGCTGGAGCACGGATTCCAAGATTGAGGGAACGAGAGGGTAAAAAAGAGAAGCCGCACCGTAGGGGCCGGACACGCCCGGCCCTCAACATAAAATCAGACGGTCGTCTGCGGGAAGGCCGCGGGCCGGGCATGCCCGGCCCCTACAAGCCGACCAACAAAAAAGCACCTGCTTTCTCACGAAGGCAGGTGCTTTTTTGTGGTACTTTTAGCTGAACATCACCACATCCTGGGCGGGCTTCTCGCCCGGCTCCACGGTGACTGCGGTCAGGACCGGGCCGGTGGAATCCGGGGTCTGGCCTTTGTAGATGGGATGATACTTGACGTTGACCTTGGCGGTAATGTTGATCCAGCTGCGCTGTTCAAGCTTTTTGTAGTCGTCGTACTTGCAGGGCATACCCACAAACTGGATGTCCTGCACACAGCAGGTCATGGCGAAGCGGCCGGGCACGAACGCGCCCTTGCCGGCCTGCGGGGTCTGGCAGACCTGGGCCAGATATTTTACCGTCTTGCCGTCGTATTTCTTCGGGTCATCCATGCAGTCCATGTACCAGACGCCGAAGAACTCCTCGGGGATTTCGATGACCGGGGCGTCAATATCAAAGGGCAGCGGGTCGGGGATGTCGTCGTAGGCAACGCTGCCGTCCTTGAACTCGTAGGCGATATCGCAGCGGCGGCTGGCCTGGCGTACCAGCTTGTGGATAAGCTGGCGGCTCTCGTCGTCGTTGACGGCCTCGGCACGGTTGACGACCAACAGTTCACTGCCGCGAATCTTATCCAACAGCAGGCTGCGCATGGCGCTGTCGCCCGCGTAGGTCTTGATGGTCGTGCCGTCTGCAGTCGCCAGGCACTGGTAGACGAGCCAGTTGTCCGGCATGGCGTCGTACAATTCCTGCACGAGCCACATACCATTGTACTCGATGATGACGCGGCCGCAGCCGGATTTCTTTTCCAGGGCGGTCAGGTTCTCCTGGGTCAGCTCGCTCTTGTCCTCGATCTGGGCAACGTGTACGCCGCCGAAAGCGAACTTGGAGGGGTCGTACTCGACCTCACCTTCCTCGCAGACCAGCAGCAGGGTCTTGTCGCCGGAGTCGAAGTTGGGGTCCTCCATCGTTTCCTGGATGAATTTCGTCTTGCCGCTTTCCAGCTGGCCGACAAAGAGGTAGACAGGGATTTGTTTAGGCATAGGGGTGTCCTTTCGGGAGAAATATTCGTAGGGGAGGGATTTATCCCTCCCGAGCCGTGCGCCACAACTGCGGCGTTCCATCGCAGCCGAGTTGTAGGGGCCGCATATATGCGGCCCGCGCGTGTACGGCAGACGGTCGTTTGCGGCAAAGCTGCGGGCGGCATATATGCCGCCCCTACCCGGTGGTATAAGGCAAAGGGGCATTATCCGCCGGGCCTGCGGGAGGGATGAATCCCTCCCCCTGCAACATCAAACGTGGAACAACTCCGCGATCTCGTGTTCCTTCAGCTCGGAGCCGATGACGCAGAGCTTGCCGGTGACGTCGGGGCCGCAGGTGCGGATCTCATGCTCGCCGGGGACCATGTCGAACTCGTACCAGGTGTCGCCGCCGTCCACGATGCCCTTGGCGCGCAGGATCATGCCGTAAGCGCCCTCGTCCAGGGCGTGCAGGGCCTTGTCCAGGTCCTTACGGCTGTACTTGTGGGCCGTCTCCTTGCCCCAGCTCGTAAACACCTCGTCGGCGTCGTGGTCATGGTGGTGGTGATGATGCCCGCAGGAGCAGACACCGTGCTCGTCGTAGTGGTGCTCATGATGATGCTCGTGCTCATGCTCGTCCTCATCGTCGTCATGGTGGTGATGGCAGCACTCGTGGTCATGCTCATCCTCGTCATGGTCGTGGTGGCAGCACTCGTGGTCATGCTCATCCTCGTCGTTATCATCGTCATGATGGTGATGGTGGCAGCACTCGTGCTCGTCGTGGTCATCCTCATCATGGTGATGGTGGTGGTGATGATGTTCGTCCTCGTCCGCGTGGGCCACGTTGGCAGCGCGAGCCTCGGTCAGCAGCTCGGCGACCAGGTCGCGCTTGCCGTCCATGACGGAGACGATCTGTGCGCCGGTCAAGGCGGTCCAGTCGGTGGTCACGATGGTGGCGGTGGGGTTCTTCTCGGCCAGCAGGGCGACGGCGGCAGCGATCTTCTCCTCGCTGGCGTTGCCGGTGCGGCTCAGGATGATGCAGGACGCATGGCTGACCTGGTCGTCGTAGAACTCGCCAAAGTTTTTCATATACATTTTGACCTTGTTCACGTCGGCGACGGTGACAAAGCTGTTCAGGATGACCGGCAGGCTCTCGGCCACGCCCTCCACAGCGCGGGTAACGTCGGACAATTTACCAACACCCGACGGCTCGATGAGGATGCGGTCGGGGTGGTAGGTCTCGACGACCTTTTTCAGCGCCTCGCGGAAGTCGCCGACCAGGCTGCAGCAGATGCAGCCGGAGTTCAGCTCGTTGACCTGGATGCCGGCCTCACGCATGAAGCCGCCGTCGATGCCGATCTCGCCGAACTCGTTCTCGATCAGGACGATCTTCTCGCCTGCGAACGCCTCTTTGATGAGCTTTTTGATAAGGGTAGTCTTGCCGGCGCCGAGGAAGCCGGAGAAAATGTCGATTTTGGTTTTGTTTTCTGCCATAGTTGGGTACCTCTATTCAAGATGTGTTCAAATGTTCAGATAGTTGGCAATCTATTACACTAACTGCTAATACTATTATAACAAACGCGTCAAGGGGTTTTGCGCCATTTTGTGCCGTAATTTTTGAATTTTTTGCAAAATTTATTGGATTACTGCCTCCCTGTAGGGGCGGCATATATGCCGCCCGTGCAATTTGGCGGCGGCCACCGCGCTGCCGGTCCGCATATATGCGACCCCTACCGGCAAAACCCAACCATTCGCGCGCTTTTTATGCCGCGGGCCGGGCATGCCCGGCCCCTACAACTCTATAAAAATTCCTATTTATTATTTCCCCAAAAAGTGGTATGATATACCTAACCCACATTTATATACAAAAAGGAGCGATCCATTTTGACTACCAATGAAAAAATCGCCGCGCTGCGTGCTGCTGCCAAGGCCGCGGGCGCAAACGGCGTGCTCATCATGACCAGCGACCCCCATTGCAGTGAGTATCTGCCCGGCTACTACAACGCACTGCCGTGGTTTTCCGGCTTTATCGGCGAGAACTCGACCCTTGTTGTGACCCTGAGCGGCAGCGCCCTGTGGTGTGATGGCCGCTTCTACGTCCAGGCCGACAAGCAGCTGGCCGGCAGTGAGATTGAATGTATGCACGCCGGTTCCGCCGGGGTGCCCACCGTGGCGGAATACCTCGAGAGCCACTTTGGCGCGGGTGACACCCTGCTGCTGGACGGCAGCTGCGTACCCGCCACGATTGCCAAAGAGTACATCGACGCCTTGGCCAAGAAGGGCGCCTCCCTCAAGAGCCAGGACGTGGCAAGCCCGATCTGGGACGCCACCGGCGAGCGTCCGGCCCTGCCCGACACCCCCTGTGAGCTGCTGACCCCCGCCCAGACCGGGGCCACCGCCGCCGACCGCATCGCCATGGTCCGCGCCGAGCTGCAAAAGGCCGGGGCCACCGCCCTGGCCGTCACTGGCCTGGACTGTGTGGGCTGGCTGCTGAACCTGCGTGCCCGCGACCTGCCCTGCACCCCGCTGGCCGTCGCCTACGCACTGGTCACGATGGACGCCTGCACGCTGTTTATTGCGCCGGGCCGCCTGTCTGACGCCGATGCCGCCACACTGGCCGAGAACGGCGTGACGCTGCGCGGCTACAATGAACTGATTGACGCCGTCCACGCCCTGCCTGCCGAGGAAGTGTTCCTGGTGGACGAGAAGGCCACCAACTACGCCCTGTACGAGGCCTTGACCGCCCACAAGACCGTGGCCGGTGCCGACCCGATCTTTGCCCTGAAGGGCATCAAGAACGAGGTCGAGCTGAAGAACATCCGTGAGTGCCACATCCGCGACGGCATTGCGGTCGTGCGGTTCCAGATGGATCTGGAAAAAGCCCTGGCCGAGGGCAAGACCCTGACCGAGATCGACATTGACACGATGCTGCAAAAGCGCCGTGCCGAGATGCCCGGCTACTTTGAGGACAGCTTCTCCACCATTGCGGCCTACGGTACCAACGCCGCCATGATGCACTACCACGCCGAGGGCGACGTGAACAGCGTCATTGAGCCGCACGGTTTCCTGCTGGTGGACAACGGCGGCCAGTACGACTGCGGCACCACCGACATCACCCGCACCTACCCCGTCGGCCCGCTGACCGACAACGAGCGCCGCTACTACACCTGGGTGCTGCAGAGCCACATCGACATGGCCCGCGCGGTCTTTCTGGACTACTGCACCGGCTTTGCGCTGGACACCTTCGCCCGCGGCCCGGTCTGGGCGCACAAGGTCAACTACCGCTGCGGCACCGGCCACGGCGTCGGCTTTATCTCCGGCGTACACGAAGGCCCCCAGAGCCTGCGCCCGAACAACCCCATCATCTTCAAGCCCGGCATGACCATCACCGACGAGCCGGGCATCTACGAGACCGACGAGGTCGGCATCCGCATTGAGAACGAGCTGGAGTGCGTCGACCTGGGCGACAACCAGTACGGCCACTGGCTGGGCTTTGCGCCGCTGACACTGGTGCCCATCGCCACTGAGCCTGTGCTTGTGGACGAGATGAGCCGCGACCAGATCAACTGGCTGAACGACTACCACGCCCACGTCTACGAGATGCTCAGCCCCCGCCTGCACGAGGACGAGAAGGTCTGGCTGAAGGAGAAGTGCGCACCGATCGGCCGTTGATTTTCGGGTTGCGCTTGACAAACCGCCCGCTTACGTGTATTATAGTAGTAATTCTAAAATGTATAAAGGGGTGACTGTTTTATGAAGCACATCCAGACTCTCGAGACCCGCGACATGGCTAAGAGCCTGCTGAACGGTGGCTGCGGCGAGTGCCAGACCTCCTGCCAGAGCGCCTGCAAGACCAGCTGCGGCATTGCCAACCAGCCTTGCGAGAAGACCGACAAGTAATTTTTGCTGGCTTTGATGCCGGGGTGCCGCATGGCAGCCCGGCATTTTCTATGATACAAAGGGTGCGGCGGGCGGATATAGAATGCGCCCCTACAAGGGGAATGCCGTAGGGGCGGATTCCATATCCGCCCGTGGCCGTCCGCCGCATTGCACCATAACAAAACGGAGAAAACCATGATCCATCAATACAAATTAAGCGGCTACAATATCGTGCTGGATGTGTACAGCGGCAGCGTACACGCGGTGGACGATGTAGCCTATGACGCCATCGCCCTGATCGACCAGGGCAGCAGCCGGGAGCAGGCCGCCGCCGCCCTTGCCAAAAAATACGCAGACCGCGCCGACGTGACCGAGAGTGACATCAACGACGTGCTGGACGATATCGACGAGCTGACCGCCGCGGGCCAGCTGTTTGCGCCCGACGCCTACGCCGACCACGCCTTTGACTTCAAAAACCGCTCCAACGTCGTCAAGGCGCTCTGCCTGCACGTTGCGCACACCTGCAACCTGAATTGCAGCTACTGCTTTGCCGCGCAGGGCAAGTTCCACGGCGAGGCCGGCCTGATGAGCTTTGAGACCGGCAAGCGCGCGCTGGATTTCCTCATCGAGCATTCCGGCACCCGCCGCAACCTGGAGGTTGACTTCTTCGGCGGTGAACCGCTGATGAACTTCGAGGTCTGCAAACAGCTGGTCGCCTACGCCCGCAGCATCGAAAAAGAACACAACAAGAACTTCCGCTTCACGATGACCACCAACGGCATCGGCATCACCGATGAAGTCATCGACTGGTGCAATAAAGAATGTCACAACGTTGTTTTGTCGCTAGACGGCCGCAAGGAAGTCAACGACCGTTTCCGCGTGGACCTGGCGGGCAACGGCAGCTATGACCGCATCGTGCCCAAGTTCCAGAAGCTGGTCAAGGCACGCGGCGGCCAGGGCTACTATATGCGCGGCACCTTTACGCATCACAACGTGGATTTCACGAAAGACCTGTTCCACATGGCTGACGATCTCGGCTTTACGGAGCTGTCCATGGAGCCGGTCGTGGCCCCGCCGGATTCCCCCGAGGCCCTGACCGAAGAGGATCTGCCCAAGCTGTTTGACCAGTACGAGCTGCTGGCCAACGATATGCTGCGCCGCCAGAAAGCGGGCAAGCCCATCACGTTCTACCATTATATTCTGGACCTGAAGCACGGGCCCTGCATTTACAAGCGCATTTCGGGCTGCGGTTCCGGCACCGAGTACATGGCCGTGACCCCCTGGGGCGACCTGTACCCCTGCCACCAGTTCGTCGGCGACCCGAACTACAAGCTGGGCAACGTCTGGGACGGCGTGACCAACACCGCCCTGCGCGACGAGTTCAAGCTGTGCAACGTCTACGCCCGCCCCGACTGCAAGGACTGCTGGGCACGCCTGTACTGTGCGGGCGGCTGCGCGGCCAACGCCCTGCACGCCACCGGCGACATCCACGGCACCTACGAGTACGGCTGCAAGGTGTTCCGCAAGCGGATGGAGTGCGCCCTGATGATGCAGGTCGCCCAACGCCTGGACCCCGAGCTGGCGAAGAACGCCGTCAAGTTCGAGAGCGACTGCGACGGATGCGGCGAGGGCAACGACGGGGCGTGTGAGAAATAACGTAAAAATTCAATAGTACAGCGTAGGGGCGGGGCTCTGCTCCGCCCGGGAAACCGTCCACAGCCGCGAACGGCTCCGGGCGGAGTAGAACCCCGCCCCTACTGACATTATGAGGAAAATACCATGCCCTACGATTTTACCACCATTTACGACCGCCACGGCAAAGATGCACTCGCTGTGGAGGGCCTGGGCAAACCCGGCTTTGCGCCGCCCACACCCAAAAACGGCTTTTCTGCTATCCCCATGTGGGTGGCCGACATGAACTTTGCCACCGTACCCACCATCCCCGCCGCTATCATTGCGCGCGCGTCCCACCCGTTGTACGGCTATTTCCTGACGCCGGACGCCTACTATGACGCCATCATCGGCTGGCAGCGCGACCGCAACGGCGTCGAGGGGCTGACCAAGGACGCCATCGGTTACGAAAACGGTGTGCTGGGCGGCGTGGCGTCGGCGCTGGGGTGCCTGGCCGCCCCCGGCGACGCGGTGCTGCTGCACAGCCCCACCTACATCGGCTTCACTCACACGCTGGAGGATAACGGCTACCGCATCGTACACAGCCCGCTGGTGCAGGACGAGAACGGCACCTGGCGGATGGACTACGCCGACATGGACCGCAAATGCAAAGAAAACCACATCCATGCGGCGATTTTCTGCTCGCCCCACAACCCCTGCGGCCGCGTGTGGGAGCGGTGGGAAATTGAAAAGGCCATGGACGTCTACCGCGAAAACGGCGTGACCGTCATCTCCGACGAGATCTGGTCCGATATCATCCTGGGCGGCCACAAGCACATCCCCACCCAGTCCGTCAGTGAGGATGCCCGCCAGCGCACGATCGCGCTGTACGCCCCCAGCAAGACCTTCAACCTGGCCGGGCTGATTGGAAGCTACCACATCATATACAACAAAACGCTGCGGGACCGTGTGGCCGCCCGCAGCGAAAAAACACATTATAACGAGATGAATGTCCTGTCCATGCACGCACTGCTGGGAGCCTACACCCCCGAGGGCCGCGCCTGGGTGGACGAGCTGTGCGCCGTGCTGACCGAGAACGTAGACTACGCCTGTCGGTACATTGCCGAGCATTTCCCGGGTGTGCGCGTGGCCAAGCCCGAAGGGACATACCTGCTGTTTTTGGACTGCACCGACTGGTGCGCCGCCCACGGCAAGACCATCGACGAGGTGGAACAGGCCGGCTGGGACGTCGGCGTGGCCTGGCAGGACGGCCGTATGTTCCACGGCCCCTGCGCTGTCCGTATGAATCTGGCCCTGCCGAAATCGCTGGTGGTTGAGGCGTTTGAACGGTTGGATAAGTACGTGTTTAACGCATAACACGCAGCTCCATTTTCCCGCTGCCGCCGATATGCTTCAGCCGCGTCCCTGCCGCCTCCAATTCACGGCAGGCCGCCAAAAATTCCGGCGTCACTTCCTCGCCGGGGGCCAGCAAGGGCACACCGGGCGGGTAGGCCCAGATATACTCCGCTGCTGTCTCGCCTGCGGCATCGGCCAGCGGCACGGTATGGGCCGGGCGCAGCAGCGCTTCGGCGATCGTGCACCGCGCCGCGCCCGGGGGCGGCAAAATGTGTGCCGCAGGGGCAGGCGGCACGGCCTGTTCATCCCAGGCGTGCAGCACAGCGGTCAGCCGATCCAGGGCGTTTTCCTCGTCGCAGGGGCTGGTCATGGCCAGTACATTGGGGCCGCAGACCATCTCCGGCTCAAAGCCGTCAGCCCGCAGGTATGCCGCGCCCTCTGTGCCGATCTGCAATAAAATTTTACCGCTGTCATGTGCAAAAAAGCATGGATGTGCGTCCAACGCGTCCCTGCCGAAGCACATGACTTTTGTTTTTTGCAGGTCTTTTACCGCGGCGTCAAAGCGGTCCAGCCGGGCACGCCAGGCCGCAAAGGCCGCGCTGCCCTCCTCGGCCAGCCACCGCGTGCAGCCGTCTAAGCTCGCCATCAGCGGGTAGCTGGGCGAGCTTGTCTCGAACACATCCAGCTGGCGCTCCACCTCGGCGGGGTCGGCCAAATCGCCGTTCAGCTGCAAAAACGCGGTCTGGGTCAGGCTGGGCAGCGTCTTGTGGGCGCTCTGCACGACCAGGTCAGCCCCCGCCGCCACCGCGCCGCCCTGCCAGCCGTACTGCGCGGCAAAGGGCAGATAGTGTGCACCATGGGCCTCGTCCACCAGCAGCGTTACGCCGCGGGCGTGGCAGATTTTCGCGATGGATCGCACATCCGAGAGCACGCCCTCGTAGGTCGGGCTGGTCAGGATGACGCATTTTGCGCCCGGCTCCGCGTCCAGCGCAGCGGCCACATCGGCGGGGCGCACGCTGCCGTAAACGCCGAACTGCGGGTCTGCCGGCGGCGTCAGATAATGGACCGTCAGATGGCCCAGCTCGATGGCGTGGTAGACGGCCTTGTGGCAGTTGCGGGCCGCGATGACCGTGCTGCCAAAGGGTGCCAGGGCGCGAATGCCCGCCAGCAGGCCGACGGTGGAGCCGCCCACCAGATACCAGCACCGCCGCGCGCCGTACAGCGCCGCCGTGCGGGCCATGGCGTCAGCCAGAATGCCGTCAGCGTCGTGCAGGTCGTCCGCGCCGTCGATCTCGGTCAGGTCCCAGGCATAGCAGTCCAACCCCGGCGCAGGCCGCACCCGCCGCTTATGCCCCGGCATATGCAGCGGATAGCGGGCAGTGGAGAGGGTTTCTAATTGTTGTTGCAGCGTTGATTTTACAGTCATAGGTTACCTTCCAACAGAAAAGCCTTCCCCCTGGTGGGGGAAGGTGCCCGAGGCCCCGCCCGAGGGCGGATGAGGGACGGGTCTGCCGTGCTCTCCCTTTTACGGCTGGCAGCGGCAGACTCTCCCCTCATCAGCCGCCTGCGGGCGGCAGCTTCTCCCCCAAGGGGAGAAGCCTTTGGGGTTACGAAATCTCAATTTCCGCCTTGCTGCCCGCCCGGGTCTTGGTCACATGGATCTGGCGGGTCAGGCGGTCTTGCAGGGCTTCGACGTGGGAGATGACGCCGATGAGCTTATCGCCCCCGGCCAAACCGGCCAACGTATCCACGGCCTTTTCCAAGCTGTCAGAGTCCAGCGAGCCGAATCCCTCGTCGATGAACAACGTCTCGATGACGACGCCGCCTGCGTTCTGCTGGATCGTGTCGCTGATACCCAATGCCAAGCTCAGCGCGGCCATAAAGCTCTCGCCGCCGGACAGGCTCCCCACCGGGCGGGTCTTGCCGGTGTAGGCGTCGAACACATCCAGATCCAGCGCGGTCTTGCCGCCCACGGCCTCACTCTTGCGGCGCAGCAGGCGGTACTGACCGTCGGTCATGCGGGTAAAACGCAGGTTTGCGGCCTCGACCACGCCGTCAAAATAGAACGCCTGGACGTACTGTTCAAAGGGCAGTTTGATTTTACCGGCCAAATTCCCGTTGATGGTTTTGGACAGGTTATCCCACATGGCACGCTTTTCGCGGGCGACGGCGCTCTCCCTCATCGCCTTTTGCAGCGCGTCGATGGCGGCGCGGTTCGTGTGCAGGCGGTGTACGGCGGCGTCCCGGGCCTCCATGGCGGCGGCGCGGTCGCGGCGCAGCCGGGCCAGCGCGTCCTGCAGCTGGGTCAGCGCATCGGGGTTGTCCCGCTTGGGCATCGTCTCGCGCATCTGCTGCACCCGGGCGGTGGCGGCGGCATGGCCCGCCTTGGCGTTGGCGGCGCGGCGGTTGGCCGCAAAGCTCTGTTTTTCCAGATCGGCCAGCTGGCGGTTCAAAATTTCCGCCTGCTTCGCCAGATTTTTGGCGCGGTCGGTCTTTTGCTTCAGCTTCAGGTGGTCGGCCTGCAGGCCGCGCAGGCCATCGGCCAAGCTCTTTTGCTGGGCCGTCAGGGCGTCGCGCAGCTCGTCGGCGGTCAGTTCGGCGGCGGGCTTGCCGGTGTAGCGGTCTCCGCGGCGAGCGAAAAATCCATCTACATCCCGCTGCAAAGCGGTCTGCAGTTCGTTGGCGTGGGCCGCGGCGTCACCGGCCGTGCGGCTGGCGGCGGCAGTGCTGCGGCGCTGGGCCGTCAGTTCTTTCTCGCGCTCCTCCAACTGTTTTTCGGTGATATGATCCTTCGGCAGCGCCGCGATTTTGGGGTGCCGGGTCGAGCCGCAGACCGGGCAGGGCTTGCCGTTTTTCAAGTCCTTGGCCAGCAGGCCCGCGCGGTTGGCGTTTACTTGGCGCTGCATCGTGCTGTATTCTTCCTCGGCGGCATCCAGCGCAGCCTGGGCGGCCACGTACTCCGCCTGGCGGGCAGCGGCGTCATGCTGGGCTTTCTCGGCGTCGGCCTCGTTTTGCAGCAGCCGCTTACAGTCGGCGGAAAGTCCTTCCGCCAGCTCAATGCGGTGGTCGGTCTTGAGCAGGTCAGCCTCGGCCTGGCTCAAGGCCGCGCGGTCGGCCTCGTTTTTGGCAATGTTCTCTTTCAAACTTGCCGTGCGCTTCTCCAAGTCGGTCATGACCAGGTCAGTCTGGTGCTCCACATCGGCGGCGCGTTGTTCTTCGGCCACCAGCCCCGCCAGCTGGCGGCGGCGGGCGGCGCGTTCCTCGGCGATTTTCAGCCCGGCATCGCCCCGGGCGATCTTCTCATCCAGATCCTTCATGACGTTGGTCTGGCGCTTTTCGTTGGCGTCGTCGGCTTCCAGCAAAATTTTCCCCAGTTCAGCGGCGGCACCGGCGGTGAAGGGATCCCGCTCGGCCTGCATTTCCCGCAGATCCTCGGCGGTCTCCTCGTCGGCGCCATCGCCCAGCAGTGTGCCCATGTGCATCAAAAGTACATCGTCCAGCCGCTTGCATTCCTCGTCCGCCTTGCGGGCGTGGTCCACAGCGGCCTGGCCCACACGCTGATGATCCGCCGTATCAAAAATGCGGCGCAGGATGGCCGCACGCTCGGCGGACGGCGCGTTGAGCAGCCTGGTAAAGTCGTTCTGTGCCAGCATCGACACCTGGGCAAACTGTTTGGCGTCGATGCCCAGCAGCTTGACGACGGCGTCGGTCACAGCGGATGCGCCGCTGACCGGCTCGTCCGGCTCGCGGATGAGCTCGGCCTTGGCGGGCACCTTGACCATGCCGCTGCCGCGCTTGGCCGCGCGCTGCTGGTCGGGCCAGCGACGCACCGTGTAAGTACGGCCCCGGTGGGTGAAGGTAAGCTCCACAGAGGTCTCTGCATCGGGCGCAGCGAAATCGCTGCGCAGCATCGTTGTTTTTCTGTTCTCGCCCGATGTTTCGCCGTACAGGGCAAACGTAATGGCGTCGAACAGGGCGGTCTTGCCCGCGCCGGTGTCGCCGCCGATCAGAAACAGTCCGTTGCCGCCGAACACCGAGAAATCCAGCTCGGTGCGGCCCGCGTAGGGGCCGAAGGCGGTCAAGATCAACTTCTGGGGTTTCATTCGATTTTTGACGCCTCCTCGCGCAGTTTTTTCACAGCCAGCACTTCCTCGGTCGTCAGTGGGCGACCGTTCATCTTTGTGAAAAAGTCCTGGAACAGCTCGGCAAAGGGCTTGCCGCGCACGGCCTGGGTCATATCGGCGGGCAGCGCGGCCGCGCCCTGGGGCTGGTAGTCCAGCCGCATTGCGTTGGGGTAGGCGGCACGCAGCTGGGCCATGGCGTCCGGCAGCGGCGTCGGGTCGGTCAGGGTCGCCCAGATGTAATCCTCGGTGTCGGTGGGGTGCTCAACGAGCTTTGCCAGCGGGCCGGTCAGGTGGCGCATGGCGCGGCGCGGCGTCAGGGGCAGCGGCTCGATCTTTTCTACGCCGCGCTTGCCGATGCGCACGAGGGTGACGGATTTCTGGGCCCCGCACTCGTCCAGGTGGTAGCACAGCGGCGAGCCCGCGTACCGCACGGCATCGATGCCGACGCGCTGGGCGCGGTGGATGTGGCCGAGCGCCGCATAGCAGAAGCCCGCAAACCGCGCTGCATCGATGGAATCCACCGTGCCGACGGTCAAGGGCGCGGTCTCGCTGCCGGAAAGCTGCGGCGGGCACACGCCGGAGACGACCATCTGGTGTGCCACCAGCACCCGGCGCGGGGCAGCAGGCTCGCAGACGGCCAGCGCTGCGCCGACGGCAGAGTCGTAGTCGGTGATATCGGCATCGGGCAGGTAGTGGCGCACCGTGGCGGCCCGCACAAAGGGCAGCAGTGTAAATTCAATGGCACCGTGGCGGTCGTGCAGCACGACCTGGCGCGGCGCACCGGTGAAACGCCCGGCGATGTAGACGCCCTGTTCGGCCAGCAGGCCGCTGGCGAAGTCAAGACGTTCGGCGCTGTCGTGGTTGCCGGAGACCGCCAGCACCGGAATTTTGCGGGTGGCGAGCTGGGTCAAGAACCAGTCCAGCAGCGTGCAGGCGGCGGCAGGCGGCACCGGCGTGTCGTAGATATCTCCCGCCAGGACCACAGCCTCGGCGCCGTGTTTATCGCAGAGGGTCAGAATCTGGTCCAAAATGAACCGCTGATCCTCCAGCATATCAAACCCGTTGACCCGCTTGCCAAGGTGCAGGTCAGCCAAGTGTAGGAATTTCATGATATATCTCCAAATTTTGCATTTGCCGTGCGGCTTTGCGGATATTGGGTGCTTGCCGGAATGTTGGGGGCCGGGCGTGCCCGGCCCCTACCCGGCAGCCTGCCGTTTGCAGGGGGGGCGGCGTCTCCGACGCCCCGGCGCTTTACCGCCACAGCTTTTCCCAGGTTGTGATATCCAGCGTGGTGCCGGGCAAAACCTCCATGGGGGCGGTCTCGGCCTTGCGGAAGCGGCACTTTTTTGCAAAGCCCTCGGCCTTCAGGTCGCGGGCCCAGACTTTCATATACAGGCGGCTGCGGCCGTCGCCCTCGGCCAGCTTTTGGGCGTAAGCCACGATGCTGCGGCCAATGCCCTGGCCGCGCGCCTTTTCCTTCAAGAACAGGCGGCTTAAACACATTGCGCCCGCAGGCCCCAGGTCCAGCGCAAAATAGCCCACCGGCTCGGTGCCGAGGTAGATCAGAAAATAGTTGATGACACCGCTGTGGATCTCGTCATCGGTCAGGATGTCGCTCTGGTATTTATCGGCCAGTGCGGCGGCGACCTTCGGCGTCAGCTTGGTATAGTGCTGGACGAAAATCTCCTGCGCCAGCTCGGCCACCAGTTCCACATAGCGGGTCTTGGTCACTTGCTTGAATGTTGGGTTCATGGCAACTCCTTTTATCTTACTCTATCGTCAAACTTGCCTTTGCCGGCATACACGCGGCCCAATCGCCCTGGTTTTTCAAAACGCCAAAGCCCTCGCAAGTGTGGTCGGGGCAGGGGCTGTTCACAAAGGCGATGCCGCCGTTTTCCACGTGTAAGTGAATGGTGTACAGGCCGGTGTCAATGTCATAATCGGCGTTCTTTCGTAAATCTATGCGCTGTTCGACCTGCGGGTCTCCATAGCGCAGCACGGCCGTTTTGCCGCTGCCGCCCGGGCGGGTGGCAAGCCACAGCACCGCCGCAGCAGCCAGAACGACCGCCGCAAAAATCAGATTCTTTTTCCACTTTGTCATGTTTTGTCAAATTCCAGTTCTTCCGTCAGGCCGTCGTACCCGGCCACGGCGGCGGGGCAGGCGGCCCGGGCGGCGGCCAGGCCGGGGGCGGTGTCGCTGACAGCGGCGCTGTAATGGGTCAGCCACAGCCTGCGCACCTGGGCGGCAGCGGCGGTCTCGCCGGTCTCGCGGCAGGTAGCGTGACCATAAAGCTTTGCCTTGTCGAGGTCGGCATCGTCGGCGTAGGTCGCGTCCATGCAGAGCAGGTCGGCGTCCCGGGCTGCGTCCACAATGGCCGGGCAGGGGCGGCTGTCGGTGGCGTAGACTACTTTCAGCCCGCGCCGGGGTGCGCCCAACACCTGTTCGGGCGTGAAGCCGCCGACGGTCTCCCCCTTTTGCAGGGTGCCCCAGTATTCGATCGGGATGCCCGCCGCCCTGGCGCGGGCGGGGTCAAACTTGCCCGCGCGGGGCAGCGCCAGCGCGTAACCACAGCAGGGCACGCGGTGGGTCAGCGGGAACGGCGTGATTTGCAGCTCATTCACGGTGAACGGCGCGTCGGCCTGCTGCCAGCGCACCGGGTAGGCCTGCGGCCCGGCCAGCGCCATGATGGCTCGGCTCACAGCCTCGATGCCCCGGGGGCCGTAGATGGTCAGCGGCTCGGTGCGGTTCAGACTGCCCAGCGTTTGCAAAAGCCCGGGCAGCCCCAGAATGTGGTCGCCGTGGTAGTGGGTGAGCAGCACCGCCGAAAGCCGATACGCACTAACGCCGTACCGCCGCAGACCGACCTGCGTGCCCTCGCCGCAGTCGAGCAAAATGTTATGCCCGCCCACCGACACCGCTGCCGCGGCCAGCGCCCGTTCCGGCAATGGCTGCGTGCCGCCGGTGCCCAGCAGGGTAACTTTCAGCATAGATGCACCTCTTTCCAACATTATCCCATTATTAAACGTATTATAGCATAGATTTCAGTGTTTCGCAAATTTTTGAAACACCCCACCCGATTTTGTCGTATAATCTTGATGAAAGGGGGCGGCGCGGATGACGGAACGCGAGTTGGACATACTCCTGCGGGAGTACAGCGGTGCCGTGCGGGCGGTCTGCCGGGCCATTTTGCCCGGCCACCCGCAGGACGCCGAGGAGGCCGAGGCCGACACATTTTACAAACTGTGGCGCGGGGCGCGGCTGCCTGCGGACGAGGCGCACCGGCGGCGGCTGGTCATTTTGACAGCGCGGCAATGCGCCATTGACCGCTACCGCGCCCTGCTGCGCCAGGGCGAGACGCTGCCGCTGGATGACCGCGACGACGCCGAGCTGGCTGTGGCGCTGGAAAGCCATCTTGAAAGCCGCGAACTGATGGCGCAGATCATGGCGCTGCCGCCGCCGGACGGAGAGCTGTTTTTGCGGCGGTACTTATACGGCGAGACGGCGGCCCAGCTGGGCGTGCGGTTTGCCATGCCCGCCGCCACGGTGCGCACCCGGCTGCACCGCGCGCGGCTGGCGCTGCAAAAGCTATTGAAGGAGGGCTGACCTATGACCGAACTGGAACGCTGGATGAACGACAACCCGCCGCTGGCGGACGCCCTGACGGCGGAGGAAACCGCAGCACTGCGCCAAAAAGTGCTGGCGCGTCGCCCCAAGCTGCACGCTTTGCGCGGCTGGCGGGTGATGGCCGCAGCAGCAGCGCTGTGTTTGGTGGCCGCAGGAGCCGTAGTGCTGGGGCTTTTCCACCCCATGAGCGCCGCCAACGAGACGAACGCGCTGGTGCAGAAGTACGGCGAGGTGCTGTACGAACCGCTGACCGCCGAAATCAACGGCCATACCGTCAGCGTCAAAGCGCTGCTGCGCAGCGAAAACACGCTGCGGGTGCTGTACGACGTGGACAATGCCAAGGGGATGGAGCCAAACGATTTGGTGTGGGACACCGGCGCGTTTTACCTGCGTGCAGCGGACACCAGCGGCGACAAGCGGCTCTATATTGCAAGCAACGCACAGGTAGGGCCATGTTATGGGTACGCCATTGGTTCGTGGGCAACGCGCAATGCGGTCAGCGAAGGCGACGTTCTCTCCTGCTATGTGGATATTCCGTTGACCCAGACGGCCACCGACACGCGAACGCTGTATATCTGCGATTTGACAAATCACAAGGCCTCTGCGCATGTTAAGGTCATGCTGCCAGACACGGCTGAAGCAGTGACGCTAAACGTAAAGAAAACCATCGCGCTGAAGGGAGGGCACTGGTTCCATTATGATATGACCGATGAAGAAGCCGAGCAATATCCCGACGCAACGTTTGACATTCAAGAGGTTCGTATTGAGCCGCTGGCGGTCAGCGTCATCGGCAAGAATCACGGCAGTCTGCCGCTGGGCGGGACCTCGCGGTACGATGTGCAGTCCCGCGTGAAGCTGTTCCGCGCTGACGGCACGGAACTGACCTACGGCTGGGACGGAGAGTTTTATATGGGGCAGTATGGCCGCATCACCAAAAATTCCGGGAAGATAACCCTGCGTGTGGACAGCTACGACATCATCGACCCGGAAGCGGTGGCGTATGTCGAGATCGACGGAGAGCGGTTTGATGTGAACCGGTAAGCCTTCCCCCCGAGGGGGAAACCCCAAAAAAAGCACCCGCATGGCGCGAACCATGCGGGTGCTTGCTTTTTGCAGAATTATCCGAATCAGCCGAACCTATTGATCAGGATACCAGCGGCAACGGCGGAGCCGATAACACCGGCAACGTTGGGGCCCATGGCGTGCATGAGCAGGTAGTTGCGGGGGTTGTACTCCTGGCCGACCTTCTGGGAAACACGGGCGGCCATGGGAACGGCGGAAACACCGGCGGAACCGATGAGCGGGTTGATCTTGCCGTGGGTGACAGCGCACATGACCTTGCCCAGGATAACACCGCCGGCGGTGCCGACACCGAAGGCGACGATGCCCAGAACGATGATCTCAACGGTCTGGATGTTCAGGAAGGTGGCGGCGTTGGTGGTGCAGCCGACCGAGAAGCCGAGGAAGATCGTGATGATGTTCATCAGCTCATTGCCGGCGGTCTTGGTGATACGCTCAACAACGCCGGACTCCTTCATCAGGTTGCCCATCATCAGGCAGCCGACCAGAATGGCGGCGTCAGGCAGGGTCAGGGCAACGATGATGGTAACGATGATGGGGAACAGGATCTTCTCGGTCTTGGAGACGCGGCGGGGGGCAGTCATGACGATCTGACGCTCTTTTTCAGTGGTCAGGACCTTCATGATAGGCGGCTGGATAACCGGCACCAGCGCCATGTAGCAGTACGCAGCGACCGCAATGGAGCCGAGCAGGTGCGGGGCCAGCTTGGTGGTGACGTAGATGGCGGTGGGGCCGTCCGCGCCGCCGATGATGCCGATAGCACCGGCTTCCTGATTGGTGAAGCCCAGGATCTTAGCGCCGACAAAGGTGAAGAAGATGCCCAGCTGTGCGGCAGCGCCCAGCAGCAGGCTGGACGGGCGGGCGATCAGCGGCTCGAAATCGGTCATGGTGCCGATGCCGAGGAAGATCAACGGCGGGTAAATGCCCAGCTTGACGCCTAAGTAGATATAGTCGACCATACCGCCGGAGGAACCGAGCAGCTCCCAGTTGATATGATTCGTCTCGTTGATGAAGATATCCATATGGAAGATGCCGTCGAGGGGCAGGTTGGTCATCAGCATACCGAAGCCGATGGGCAGCAGCAGCAGCGGTTCAAACTGCTTGACGATGGCCAGATACAGCAGCACGCAGGCCACCGCCAGCATGACAGCGTACTTCCAGCCGCCCTCGGTGAAGAAGATCTGCGCCCAGCCGGACTTGGCGAAAATTTCAGCAATGTTGGTAAAAATAGCACCCATTTCCATACCTCCTTACATAAAGGGCGCGGTATGCTCGCGCACGCCTGCGTCACCCCATGCGCCGCGGCGGGAGCCGGCAGCGGGCTTGGAAACGCGCTTGATGCCGCGGATCACGGCATTGCCGCCGCACACAGAGGCCACGGCAGCGGAGATGGCGGCGATGATCTCGCCGGGGATGGAGCCGTTGTCAGCCTTGGCTGCAGGGGCAGCGGGCTTGGCGGCAGGAGCAGCCTTGGCAGCGGGGGCCGCAGGGGCCTTCGGCGCAGGCTTGCCGTTCTTCTTATTGTTGATGTTGTCGAAGATCTTGCCTTCCAGCGTGATGATAAGGCACAGGGCCACCAGCATCGCGAAAACCAGCGTAATGCTGGTCAGAACAACGGTGCCGTCGCTGGCTTCCAGGGCAAGCAGAGCTAGGTTGGGCATGGATGATCCTCCTTTAATTGGTAAACGGCCGGAAAAAGGCTATTTGATGATATTATAGCACAAAGAGAATTTTTTTGGTAGATTTTTTTACAAAAAAATGAATAAATTTAGGGAAATGTACAGATGGTGCATGTAGGGGCCTCACATATGCGGCCCTCAGCTTTCCCGCAAGCAGGCGTTTACCTTTCAGCAGAGGGCCGGGTATGCCCGGCCCCTACATGATGCACAATTTTGCAAGTGGATTTTGGGCTGATTGCACAGCACTTTTTACAAATATGAACAAAATATGTCTTCTCCCTCTTGACCAATGCGCAACTCTGTGATAGCATAAGCGCAACGAAAGAACGGCAAAGGCGCCGGGCAGAGTATTTCTGCCCGGCGCTTTTTCTGTTTCTTTTGCAAGTATTCTGTGCGACAGTAAGAGAGAGGGGTTCCAAAGTTATGTACAACTCAGCAGACGTTACCTGGACACTTGTTGCGGCGTTCCTGGTGTTCTTTATGCAGGCGGGCTTTGCACTATGCGAAGCAGGCCTGACCCGCGCTAAAAACACCGGCAATATCCTGATGAAAAACATGATGGATTTTTGCATCGGTACACCCTGTTACTGGATCGTCGGTTTCGGCATCATGTTCGCCGGTTCCGGCGCACTCATCGGCGGGTTTGACCCGTTCATCCACGGCAGCTACGATTTCGGCACGCTGCCGGTCTGGGTCTACGCGGTGTTCCAGACCGTGTTCTGCGCCACCGCCGCCACCATCGTTTCCGGCTCGATGGCCGAGCGCACGAAGTTCAGCGCCTACTGTTGCTATTCCGCCGCCATCAGCCTGATTGTCTACCCCATCTCCGGCCACTGGATCTGGGGCGGCGGCTGGCTGGCACAGCTCGGCTTCCATGACTTCGCCGGTTCCACGGCGGTCCACTTTGTCGGCGGCGTCACGGCCTGCCTGGGTGCCTGGATGCTCGGCCCCCGCATTGGCAAGTACAACAAGGCGGGCACCCCGCGCGCCATCCCCGGCCACAACCTGACCGCCATGGCGCTGGGCGTTTTCATCCTGTGGTTCTGCTGGTTCGGCTTCAACGGCGGCTCCACCGTCAGCATGACCGGCGATGACACGATGATTTCCGCCGGTCTTATCTGCTTCAACACCAACCTGGCCGCCGCGCTGGCTACCGTTGCGGCGCTGATCGTCTCGTGGGTGCGGTACGGCAAGCCCGATGTATCTCTGACCTTCAACGGTGCGCTGGCCGGTCTGGTCGCCATCACCGCCGGGTGCGATGTGGTCGATCCCTTCGGCGCGGCCGTCATCGGCATTGTGGCCGGTGTGCTCTGCATCTTCTCGGTCGAGTTCTTCGACAAGATTGCCAAGATCGATGACCCGGTCGGTGCGGTATCCGTCCACTGCGTCAACGGCTGCTGGGGCACTCTGGCTGTCGGCCTGTTTGCCACCGAGGGCGGCCTGTTCTACGGCGGCGGCTTTGCCAAGCTGGGCATCCAGCTGCTGGGTGTTGTCAGCGTGGCGGCCTGGGTGCTGATCACGATGTTCATCATCTTCTCGATCATCAAAAAGACGATCGGGCTGCGCGTCTCCGAGAAGGAGGAGCTGGACGGCCTCGACATCCATGAGCACGGCCTGACCAGCGCCTACGCAGGCTTTGCCATCAGCGACCCGACCTACGCCGAGCTGGACGTGAACGAGAACACCGACCTGGGCGAGGACGACGTCACCAAGGCCAGCCCCGAGAAGATCGCGGCGGCCGTCAAGGTCACGCAGGAAGCACCTCTGCCCGCCGGGCTGGATTCCGGCATGCACAAGGTTTCCATCATCGTGCAGCTTGCGAAGTTTGAGACGCTGAAGAAGGCGCTGAACGACATCGGCGTCACCGGCATGACCGTGACCCAGGTCATGGGCTGCGGCCTGCAGAAGGGCAGCGGTGAGAAGTACCGCGGCGCCGAGGTGGACGCCACCCTGCTGCCGAAGGTCAAGGTCGAGGTCGTTGTGAGCAAGATCCCGGTCGAGAAGATCATCGACACCGCCACCAAGACGCTGTACACCGGCCACATCGGCGACGGCAAGATCTTTGTCTACAATGTGGCAAAGGTCGTCAAGGTCCGCACCGGCGAGCAGGATTACGCCGCATTGCAGGACGTGGAGTAATTCGCAGCACCATTTAGTGTATATATAAAGGTTAGTGAACCGCCCCCTCCGAAGCGGGATTCGGAGGGGGCGGTTGGTTTTGTGGGAGATGGCGGTAGGTTGCGGGCCGGGCATGCCCGGCCCCTACAGGGCGGCGATGGGGAAACGGGATGTAGCGGCAGGTTGGCGGGCCGCATATATGCGGCCCCTACAAATGGGCGGAAGTTTACAACTGCGGGGGGGGGGCGCTTGGCGGCGCACAACGAGCGCCGCCAGCCAGCAAAGCTGGCCCGCTCGTGCGGTTGCTTGCCCCGCAGGGGCAAGCATTGCTCACTACCCCAGTTTCGCTCCGCTCAACTGTGGCCCCTCGCTCGCAACCCCGCAACACCCAAATTTAAAGTGGAGGAAGGTTCGGCGGCGTTAAGAACGGACAGTAATACTGCGTCCGTTTAGCCGCCGAAGCTTCCGACTTCCTCTTTGGGGGTCTCGGGGGCGTGCAGCCCCCGAGGCGCGGGTTCGCTGCGTCGCAACAGCGAGACTTTTCTTTGTTACTTTCTTTTGGTCACAAAAGAAAGTAAGGTTTCCCCGGGGACTGCCGTTACCCCTTCAGCCGATCACTTCCCCCTGGCACTCTGGATATACTGCCGCGGTGTCTGGTTGTACTCGGCCCGGAACGCGCGGTAGAAGTTCGCGTAATCGCCAAAGCCGCAGTACTGGCAGACCTCATTCGGCGGCACGCCGCCGGCCAGCAGCTGCTTGGCATTCAGCAGGCGCTTTTGCAAAATATAGCGGTGTACCGTCGTACCCACCTGGGCATCAAACTTGCGCAGCAGGTGGTATTTGCTGATGAAAAACTTTTCCGACAGCTGATCCAGCGTCAAGGCCTCGCTGTAATGCTCGTTGATGTAGTGCAGCACCGCGTCCACGACCTGGTCACTGGTGCCGGTGGGGCGGGCGTCGCCGCGTTCGGCAGCGGCACGGTTCAGGCCCACCATCAGCTCCACCAGCGCACTCTGGGCCAAGAGGTCACTGCCGTAGTCCTTGCTTGCCTTTAAGGCGCACAGCTTGTCCACCGTGGTGCGCAGCGGTGCGCCGGTGGCCCCGGGCAGCCGCAGCAGGTTCGTGTGGCTGGGGATCGAGGTGTCAAAGCAGCGGGTCAGGCTGGTGTGCGGGGTGGACAGGTTCTCCAAAAACGGCCGCGCGATCCACAGCACAATGCGCTCGTAGGCGTCGGCATCGGTGGCAATGCGGGCCTGGTGCAGCTCCAGCGGGCTGCACAGCATCCAGTCGCCGGGGCGCACGCGGTAAAGCTGGTTCTCCACGATATATTCCACCCGGCCGCGCAGCAGCAGGTAGACCTCATAGAAGTCATGGTGGTGCAGCTCGACCTCGTTCATGTAGGTCGAGCGGTAGCGGTAGACCTCGTAATCCGGCGCGATCATCGTCTGGCGTTTGGTGTAGGGGTTGTAGTTTGACATAGGGGAACTCCTCAAAAGCCTTCCTATCGGGGGAAGGTGGCTGGGATGAGGGGCGGCTGTGCCGCTGCCGCCCCGTAAAAGGGCTTTTGCGGCAAGTTCTCCCCTCATCAGCCGCCTGCTGCGGCAGCTTCTCCCTCATGGGAGAAGCCTTTTTCGATGCTAGGTTTAGTTTACCGCAATTTTTACAATTTTTCAAGCAACTACGGTTATTTTCTTGCAAAAAATTGCGTGGTATACTGTTGATATCGCGGGCAGTTCTGCGCTGCCCACCCCCATAAGCAACAAAGGAGCAAATCATTATGCAGATGAATGCGTCTTCCATCGTAAACCAGAAGGCCGAGTGGGAAAAGCTGGGCGTCAAGCTGCCCGCCTTTGACCACGCCGCCATGACCGCTGCCACCAAGGAGCACCCCATCTGGGTCCACTTCGGTGCCGGCAACATCTTCCGCGGCTTTATCGCTGCTTTGCAGCAGCGCCTGCTGAACGAGGGTGCCGCCGACCGCGGCATCATCGCGGCTGACACTTTCGACTACGATATCATCGACAAGATCTACACTCCGTACGACAACCTGACGATGAACGTCACCCTGAACCCGGACGGCACCACCAGCCGCGAGATCATCGGCTCTGTGGCCGAGGGTCTGCGCGCCAACTCTGCCGACGCCGAGATGATGGCCCGCTTCAAGCAGATCTTCACCGATCCCGGCCTGCAGATGATCTCCTTCACCATCACCGAGAAGGGTTACGCCCTGTATCGTCCCGATGGTTCCCTGATGCCGGTCGTCCAGGCTGACATCGACGAGGGCCCTGCCCACGCACGCCACGCCATGAGCATGGTCGCCGCCCTGCTGCTGGAGCGTTTCCAGAACGGTGCCGCCCCGCTGGCCGTCGTCAGCATGGACAACTGCTCTCACAACGGCGAGAAGCTGCAGGCCAGCGTCATGACCGTTGCCAAGGCTTGGCTCGAAAAGGGCTATGTCGGCCAGGACTTCATCGACTACCTGTCCGATGAGAGCAAGATCACCTTCCCCTGGTCCATGATCGACAAGATCACCCCGCGTCCCCACAAGATGGTCGAGGAGTCCCTGGAGAAGGACGGCATCGAGGGCATGACCCCCATCGTCACCTCCAAGAACACCTTCATCGCCGCGTTCGTCAACGCCGAGCGCCCGCAGTACCTCGTTGTCGAGGACAAGTTCCCCAACGGCCGCCCCGCACTGGAGAAGGCCGGCGTCTACATGACCGACCGCGAAACCGTCAACAAGACCGAGCGCATGAAGGTCACCACCTGCCTGAACCCGCTGCACACCGCCATGAGCGTTTACGGCTGCATGCTGGGCTATGACCTGATCTGCGCCGAGATGAAGGACGAGGACATCGTCGCCCTCATCAAGCGCCTGGGCTATGTCGAGGGCCTGCCGGTCGTCGTTGACCCGAAGATCCTGGCCCCCAAGGCCTTCATTGACGAGGTCATTGAGCAGCGCCTGCCCAACCCCTTCATGCCCGATATGCCGCAGCGCATCGCCACCGATACTTCTCAGAAGGTCGGCATCCGCTTCGGCGAGACCATCAAGAGCTACATCGCCGAAGGCCGCGACCTGAACAGCCTCGTTTCCATTCCTCTGGCTATCGCCGGTTGGCTGCGCTACCTGCTGGCCATTGACGACAACGGCAACGCCTTTGAGGTTTCCGCTGATCCGCTGAAGGACGACCTGCAGGCCAAGCTTGCCGGCATCGAGTTCGGCAAGCCCGAGACCGTCACCGATCAGCTGGACGGCATCCTGTCTAACGCTTCCATCTTCGGCAGCGACCTGACCAAGACCGTGCTGGCCGACAAGATCAAGGCCTACTTCAAGGCCGAGATCGCCGGCCCCGGCGCCGTCCGCAAGACCCTGAACGAGGCTGTGAACGGCTAAGCTGCTTAAAGGCTTCCCCTAAGGGGGAAGCCTTGTATCTGCCGCCCCGTAGGGGCCGGACATGTCCGGCCCGCCGCATAAAATCTATAACCCGCTCACGGGCTTGCAACCGGAAACTTGAGGGCGAGGCATGCCTCGCCCCTACGCAAACGACTATACAAACAAAAGGAGCACCATATGTCTATGAAAATGGGTTGGCGCTGGTATGGTGAGGGCAATGACCCCATCACCCTGAGCGACATCAAGCAGATTCCCGGTGTTGAGGAGATCGTCTGGGCGCTGCACAGCAAGATGCCCGGCGAGATCTGGGAGGAGAACGAGATCAAGGAGGTCGTAGACCAGATCCACGCGGCTGGCTTCAGCGCCACCGTCGTCGAGTCCGTCAACGTCCACGACGACATCAAGATCGGCCTGCCCACCCGCGATAAGTACATCGAGAACTACAAGCAGTGCATCCGCAACCTGTCCAAGTTCGGCGTCAAGACCATCTGCTACAACTTCATGCCCATCTTCGACTGGACGCGCACCGACCTGTTCCACCCCGTCGGCGACGGCTCCACCGCCCTGTTCTATCAGAAGGACCTGATCAAGGACGACTACAAGGGCATGGCAAACTACATTCTCGAATTTACCGAGAAGTACAACATGACCTTCCCCGGCTGGGAGCCGGAGCGCATGGCCAAGCTGGACGAGCTGTTCAAGGCCTACGCCCCCGTCACCAAGGAGAAGCTGTGGGATAACCTGAAGTACTTCCTCGAGGCCATCATGCCCACCTGCCGCGAGTGCGACATCAAGATGGCCATCCATCAGGACGATCCCCCATGGGATATCTTCGGCCTGCCCCGCCTGCTGGTTGACGCCGAGAGCATCGACCGCTTCCTGACGATGGTCGATGACCCGTACAACTGCCTGACGCTCTGCTCCGGCAGCATGAACGCCAACCCCAACAACAATGTGGCCGCCATCGTGCGCAAGCACTGCGACCGCATCCCCTTCGCCCATGTGCGCAACATCCACCACTTCGAGAACGGTGACTTCTCTGAGGCTGCCCACCGTGACTGCTGCGGCGAGACCGGCATCATCGAGATCCTGCGCGCTTACCACGACTGCGGCTTTGACGGCTGCATCCGCCCCGACCACGGCCGCCAGCTGTGGGAGGAAGGCCCCGGCAACTGCCGCCCCGGCTACGGCAAGTATGACCGTGCGCTGGGTGTCCAGTATATGCTCGGTGTCTGGGACCTGCTGGATCGTCTGGACGAGGAGAAGAACGGCTGATTCCTGCCATCTTCTAGTTGCTGTATAAAAACAGAAAAGCCGCTGCGCAAGCAGTGGCTTTTTTGTTTTGGGGAATCAACTCCGCCACGGGCCGCCACGGTAGGGGCGGCATATATGCCGCCCGCGCCTCCCTTGTCAAAGGGAGGTGGCCGAGCCTGCGAGGCCGGAGGGATTCCCGCAGCCTTGCCTTTACCGCCCTTCTGCCCTGCTTACCCCTTCACCTCATTCACCAGCTTTTCCCCTCGCGCAAACGCCCGCGCATTCTCCATCGTCGTAATGGCAATGCTCTGTAACGCGGTCCGGGTAAAAAACGCCTGATGGCTCGTCACCACCACATTCGGGAAGCTAAGCAAAATCGGTACGACCTCATTCTGCAATACATCGTCGGAAAAATCCTCAAACACCTGTTCGTCCTCGTCCTCATAGACGTCCAGCCCGACACCCGCAAACTTGCGGTGACGCAGCGCGTCGATGAGCGCGTCGGTGTCGATCAGTCCGCCCCGGCTCGTGTTGACCAAAATTGCACTGCCACGCATCATTTTGATTGTATCTGCGTTGATCATGTGGTAGGTTTCCGCTGTCAGCGGGCAGTGCAGGCTGATGAGGTCTGCTGTGCGCAGCAGCTCGTCCAGCTCCACATAGCGCACAATACCGTCCAGCGCCGGGTTCTTGTACTGATCGTAGGCCAGCACCGTCATCCCAAATCCGTGGCAGATACGGGCCATGGCCGCGCCGATGCGCCCGGTGCCGACGATGCCCGCCGACGAGCCGTAAAGGTTGTACCCCAGCAGGCCGTCCAGCGCAAAATTGTTGTTGCGCACCTTGATATACGCCTTGCACAGCCGCCGGTTGGCCGCCTGGGCCAGCGCCATGGCGTGCTCGGCCACGGCCTCCGGGCTGTACCCCGGCACACGAAGCACCGTTATACCGTGCTTTTTAGCCGCCGCCAGGTCCACATGATTGTACCCGGCGCAGCGTAGCAGCAGGCAGCGGATGCCCACCTGGGCCAGCTTTTCCAGCACCGGTGCCGAGCAGTCCGCATTGACAAATGCACACACCGCGTCACCGCCCTGCGCCAGCGGCGCGGTGTCAGCGTCCAGATTGGCCGTCAGGAACCTGATTTCGCAGCCATATTCCGGATCCGCTGCCAGCACATCAAAATAGTAGTGGTCGTATTCCCGCGTGCCATAAAAAATAATTTTCATTAAAAAATCCCCCAGTCATATCCAGTATCTGCCGTTTACAGGCATAGTATACCGGATAGACCGAGGGATTTCTGTTGTCGAAACAACACCTCTATATACAGGCTCAAATTCCTGCTTCTTTGATTTCTT
Organism: Gemmiger formicilis; assembly: GCF_018784445.1. Taxonomy (GTDB): domain Bacteria; phylum Bacillota; class Clostridia; order Oscillospirales; family Ruminococcaceae; genus Gemmiger. The sequence goes on from NZ_WQOH01000008.1 coordinate 68,823, forward strand.
TGGCGGTAATGTCCACCAGTTCCATGCAACGCTTTTTCTTGTTGCCGAAAGCGCCGCTCATACTGCTCCAGCCGTCGGTCAAGGTATCAAGAACGGCATTCTTCGCCATGTTGCCAAGGCCAGCCACCTCTGCACTGCGCATGATGGTGAATTTTCCCTTTGCACCCGTGATCCACACCTGGTTGTTACGGTCAACCGGCGGGAATACAATTACCGCACCGATGCCATGCTTCGTGAGTTCCGGAACTCCAGCTTCAAATCGGATGTCCTTCATCGCCTCTAACAGGTCTGCCAGTGTAGCATAATTCCCTTTCAGCTCCAGCTTGACGTTCTTCACGCCCATCATTTCACCAAGTCCCATATAGTGATCTCCTTTTTGATTTCTATGTTGTAAGCTCACAGAGCTTTCTGAACATATTGTTTCAAACAGATTTGCCCCCTTTTTAATAGGGCAGCTTGCGCTTTTCGGTGCATTCGCCAAAGCCGATGAATTTTTCGAACAGGCCTTTTGTCAGCATGGCCGCCGCATCGCTGTTTCTCGGCACAAATGCATAGTAATAGTTGGCCTTCTTCTTGCGGCCCCACAGGATCTTAGCGTCATGCCGACCGCTTTTCAGCAACGCTTCGGCTCGGTCGTAGTCGCCCTCCGAGACCTCGCAATCTGTGTCACAGGGGGCAAGGTCCGGGGTAGAGAACTGGATGTAATAGTCATACTCGGTGCGGCAATCATCTTCATCGGGGGTTCTGTCATATTCGTGCTCGTACACACCATCGATGTGAATATCCGCGATATAAAGTTCGCCGTTTGCAATCATTTCTTTTACGGTAAGCAGCGCATTGCCAAACAGCTTCTTTTTCTGCTCGCCGAGGGCTTCGCCTACACTGAGGGGTACCTTTTGCCAGTTCAGAGCGGAAAGCGGCACCAGCGGTTTGGCCTCACGTCCGCAAGCCGTGCATTTACCCGCGGCCACCTCACTGCCGCAGAGCAGGCAGCGATTGGCTTTGTTTGCCTTTTTGAAAAAGAATCCCATATGATAGCCTCCTTGTTAATTCCGCAGCCAGAAGTCCGCTTCGTCGAACAGCCGCGCATACATAATCATGACATCCATAAAATCCATCTGGACGGCCGCATCCCAGAACGGTGTGCCGGAGATAACGTCCTCGATCGTCCCGAAAACGTCCACCAGCAGGCAGGCCACAGAAAGGCCAAGTCAGACTTTTTTCATGTTCAGATACCCCTTTCCGCAAGTTTCCTTTATGCTGCCCAATCGTCCCAGCTGTCGTCCTGCCAATACTCGTCGTCGTCCATGAAAAGCCATTCGAGCCAATCCCAATCATCGTCGTATTCGTCCCAGCCGTCCCAATGGTACTTTTTGTTCCATCAGAGGGATCGTTCCTGTCACCAGCACAAGGGCCTGAAAGCAGTTGTTATTCTGGTAATTCCACTCAGCCAGCGCGATCTCATACACGCCCTTGTCGCCGCTGCCGTAAAGCTTTTCTGCCAACCCCATTTAACTTTACTCGTTTTTCCTGCGCTTGTATAGCAAACTTAAGGCAATACCGCATAATTCTAAGTGCCGATACGGCGAGCGAGGTGCGGCAGCTGCTAAGCCAAAAGCGCAGATAAT
>NZ_WQOH01000008.1:70628-75932 GCF_018784445.1 Gemmiger formicilis
GTCCGGGAAAAGCCCACCTCGCGACCAAACCACAGCATCTCCCAAAAGATTGGTGAAATCCAGAAATATCCGCATTTGCGCGGTTTCCTTGATTATGATAATCATACCACTTCTGCCTCATCATTTGAAGAGCGTAAAAAATCATTGTCAAATCGTCCAAATTTTTGAAATGGTATTTGGTCAAATTGTCACTTGCCAGGCAATGGCACTACTTTTATTGGCAGCTGCATATATGCCACTGTTTCCATCACACTGAAAGTTCTTGAATTTCTCTCAAAATACAAAATCAGCCGCTGACTTTTGTCTAAGTCAGCGGCTAAAATGCGGCAATCATTAAAAAACAGCCTTACGTTTACCGTAAGGCTGTTTTGTGGTGCACCATCGGGGACTCGAACCCAGGACCCACTGATTAAGAGTCAGTTGCTCTCCTTAGTTGCTCACACTCATGGTGTATGCTGTTGTAATAAAAAGCACTTTTCTAACGATCAAAATCACTAAATATATCCTATGCAAAGTCATTGACCAGCACCGTTTTTGTGTGGCGCTGGTCTATTTTCTTTTACGCACTAATCAGCGGTATAAGTTTCTGTTCTTCTGTGATTTCCAAGAATTGCTGATATTCCATATTTAGCTTTATCGTAACCTGATACTTTCTTCCGACCTCCACTCTTTCTATCAGTTGGCTCAGTATCATGCGTTTGATTTCTAATGGTGCCGCATCGAATTCTTCTGCCCACCCTCTGAATTCATCATAGTAGGTACGCAGTTTTCGAATCTCTGCAGCTTCGTTTAGCCGTGCATTTTGAAGTGCAGCATACTCTGCTTTCGCATCATCCAGTTCTTGTTGGTATCGCCGGATTTGCTTGGCAATCATATCCTCGGTAAAATTGCTTGTTCCATCAAGGCATTTCAGAATCTCACCTTCAAAGCGTTCCAAAGCATGCTGTGCAGTTTTAATTTTCTTTTCTACCGAAGCGCGTTTAGATTTTTGTAGATTTGATTCCTGCCTTATTCGGTTTTCTGCCATCCTTGAGTACGGTGTATCTCTAATCTGCTCAAATATCTTTGATACCGCTTGCAGAACGATAGCATCTACCCTCTCAGCAAGATATAATGCCTGTCCATCGCAATCTCTCCCCCCTTTATTCTTCTGTCCCCGCTGGAAGCAATTGTACTTTGGTTGTACTTTCTCCCGAATGCTGCCATCTGCCAGCTTATAACGGTCCGTATGCATAAATCCCGACATCTTCGCACCACAGTGAGCACAGTACACGATGCCCGCCAGCAGTGTTGGATTCTGACTGGTATGGGCGATTTTTCGTTCTTGCTCCGATTTGGCTTTTCTGCGGTTTATTATGTCATTTGCCTTATCGAATGTTTCCCTGTCGATGATCTGCAATTCTGGAATATACTCAGAACGAGCATTTTTCGTAATTATGTAGCCTGTATACCCCTCGTGGCGGATAATTCGGATTATGTTGCTCGACTGGAACTTTGCTCCGGCACGGGTACGCAATCCTCGGTTATTTAACATTTCAGCCAGAGCATATCCGCTGGCGCCTTCTTGGATAACCTTATAAAAGAGCTCCCGAACCCATGTAGCTTCTTCCTCATTGATGACCAGATCCATAACAGGCTTATCACGCTTGTTTCGTCTGCCTTGGTCTTCTAACTTGTAACCATAGCATACGAAACCACCTGTGTAGTGACCACTGGACACGATTTGCCGGATTCTATCGCGGGTTCGGATGGATGTTTTCTCCGATTCCCCTGCTGCCTGCCAAAAGCGGATGTAGTTCATCAACTTATCGCCATGTGTCTCGATTTTCTGCTGACCTTCGTGGGTACTCCACATTTGAATTCCATGCTGGACGAACCATTCCAGCACAAAGGGAGTTTCGCTTTCGATTCGTCCGAGACGGTCAAACATATAGACCAGCAGAATGTCAAATTCGCCGTTGGCGGCTTCTTCTTTCAATTGCTGGATGGCATCGCGTTTTGATGCCGACACCTTAGAACCGGAGACGCCCTTTTCAGCAACTTCTTTTACGACTCTCCAGCCTTGCTTTTGTGCAAACTTACGGCAGTCTATTTTCTGCATCGGAATATCATCGTGGTCTACCTGCCCTTTTGTCGATACACGATAAGCCAGTGCAACGCGCGGGGCATCCGCTTCAAGATGCATCTGCTTTCCCTTAAAATAGGCATCATCCAGCCACATCTGGTCTGCTACCGAAATTTCAATAGCTTGGCCATTCGAATCTACGCAAATCATTCTGTTCACCTCGCTGTTCATCTTGCGAAATGGTTGGTGCATTTTCGCAAGACAAACGATACTCTATTATAATAAGGAAAGCTATTCACCAAAACGGAGAAGAATCGCTGCCAATGTGGACCGCAATTCTACCTATTATCCTGTTCTTCCCGTTGCTTGCGCAAATCGTATGCAGACATAATCAGCTCTTTAATAGGAATCATGACGTCCGTTTCACAGTTTTCGCAAAAAGTCAGTTCTGCGGTATACTCGCCGCAGCGAACAACAATGCTTTGTACGCCGCTTTTTCCTCTTTTTGTCTCAAGGATTTCCATCTTCGCATTCCTCACATACCCATACAGGCTTTCTTTTCTTAGGGCGATTCAGCAGTCTGCTCTCCAACCCTGTAAGATAGAGTTCATACTGTAAATTGGTCTCGGTTGTAATCAGTACTGCACCATAATTTTGCAAAAAGCGCAGGATGCGGTACAAGGTTGTAATGTCGTGGCTCAAACGGTCAAGGCTCTGCACCATCACGGCATTGACGCGCCCCTGCTGCACAGCGGTAAGCATGGCTAACAAAGCCGGTCGCCAGAATTCGGTGCCGTACTTCTGCTCCATGCAGGAGTTGATAATGATGTAACCGCGCCTGTCGGCTTCACGCATGACTTCTGCAAGCTGTTCTTCCAATGCGGGCAGGTTCGGTGCGGCGCTGCGGGCGAACGCCCAAACTTTATATTCTTTCATGGGCGCACCTCTTAAAATTGATCCATAAGCGGGAGACGGACATCAAAGCGCGGCTTTCCAAAGGATGCCCGCGTGAAGCGGTCACCGACAAAGCGTTCCAGCCCGCTGTTGATGAGTTCGGCGTTCAGGTCACATTCGGTGGTGATGAGGTAGACATCATTCTGACGCAAAATTTCAATAACGCCTACCAGTATGTAGCTGTTGCGGCTGATTTGTTCCAAATCGCGCACCATCACGGCTTCAATCCGACCGTTCTCTACTGCGTCCAGCATAGAGCGCAGACCGATGCGGTCTTTCAAGGTGTTTCCGCTGCAATGGTCAAAAGATGTGCCGCGCACAAGAAAACCGTGTCCGGCGGCTTCGTCGATAAGGTCATACAGCCGGTCAAAGGCAATGCGCGGATCGCTGTTGGCGCAGCGCACATAAATCCAGACATCGTGGTTTCGCATAAGGTACATCTCAGGTTCCTCTTTTCACAAAAAGTAATCCGGACGCTTCTGCTCCCGGATGAATTGCTGAACATCTTCGATTTTCTCGGTGATTGGGCAAGTCGGCAGTGCTGCCAGTGCGGCGTCATGATACCTGCCGCCGATGCCCGCGCGTTCGTCCAGAATCGCCACCACGCAGGAGTCCTGCTCGGTACGGATGGCACGACCAAAACCCTGCCGTAGCTTCTTCTGCATTTCGGGGATGACTTCGGCGTTTATGTAGTTACGCAGATTCGGGTACTGCCGGCGTTCGTAGTCGCTGACAGGGTCGGGTATCGGGAACGGCAGTTTTGCGATGATCAGCAAGGACACCATATCGCCGGGAAAGTCGATGCCCTCCCAGCAGGAGCCAGCAGCAAACAGCACACCATTGCCGGATTGCTTGAACTGCTGGATGATTTTGCCGCCGTTGCGCCATGCCTGATAGGTCGGGTATGTCCACTGACCGTCCGTCAGCGCGCGGACTTCCGCCATCTGGCGGTACGCTGTGAACAGCACCAGCGCATGACCGTGGCAAGCATCCACCAATCGGACGATTTCTTCTGCCATTTTGCGATTGTCCATTCGCATTTTTACGCGTGGTGGAAAGTATAACAGACATTTTTTCTTGTAGTTAAACGGAGAATCTGCTCGGAAATGACGCAGAGGTCGATAAGCCGCCAACCCCAAAAGCTGTTCCGTGTGGCTGAACTCTCCGGCTGCAGCCAGGGTACCAGAGGTCAAAATTGCGGGTTCGCGGGTGTTCCACAGCGCACTGCGGAGAAGCTGTGGTACGCGGCTGCTGGCCGCGCAGAACGTGGGCTGACCGTCGGCATCGTAGTCGATATAGAGGATGCGCGTCGGAACCTCCAAAAGAAAAAGGCGCAGCAGACTTTCTGCTTCTCCCAGCCTGTTCTGCAGGTATCGCGGCACATCCAGCAACCCGCCGGCATTTTGCAACAATGCTATGCAGTCGATGAGCGCAGCGCGGCGGAACGGCGTAAGCACGAACGGTTCACCCGCTTTTCTTCGCAGCATGGAAAGCCCCTGCGTGCAGGAGAACGACAGCGTAAGGAACGCCGTCCGCAGCTGTCTGGCAAAATCCTTGTAGTGCGCCTGTTGTAATAAAAGGCACAATTCATCCATGTTGTGCTGGGATAGTGTTTCCGTGTACATCTGGCGGGCTGCATCGGGCAGTTTGTGCGCCTCGTCCACCACCAGCGCCTGATAACTGCGAAGCAAAAGTGGTCGATCTTCCAAGCGGTGGGAAGCATCCGCCAATAGATAATTATGGTTGCAAATTTGGATATCGGGCTTCATGGAATCCCGCAGATACTGCTGGTAGCGGCAATCCAAGCGCATAAAGCAATCACGCGGGCAGGACTGCGGCACACAAATGCGGCAGCGGTCATAGCGGGAGAGTTCCGGGATATGATCCATGTCCAGAATATTTTCTGCAATGCGCAGGCTGTTCCGTTGCTTTTTTCTGCTTGGCTGCACCAGCGATGCTCTCTCGGCGAGGCGGGCATCGCAGACAAAACGCTCTTTGCCCTTGCGGACAACGGCTGTGATGGGTGCGGTGATGATACCCTCGTCCAGCAAAATAGCGGACAGGTCGGGCAGATACTCTGTAAGGATAGCGTCCTGCAAGGCAACGCTGGAAGTGGAGATAACGATGGGCAGTTTCATCCGTTCGGGGCGATGCATCTGCCAAAGGATACAGCCCACGAGGTAAGCCAGCGTTTTGCCGGTGCCTACGCCTGCTTCGCACAGGGAAATTTCCTTATTATATAAGGTATCTAAAACTTCATGGCAAAGCGCGATTTGTTCCTCGCG
>NZ_WQOH01000008.1:75942-85993 GCF_018784445.1 Gemmiger formicilis
ACCGTGCCGGGGCAAAATGTCCCGGAAAATTTTCTCGGCCATACGGTGGGATTCCGCATAGCCCGTTGGATAGGTTTGCATTGGTTTTACACCTCTGTTTTCCATCCCGTTTAAAGCAAAATGATGGGCAGCAGGCGCTTGGGGTCCTGCTGCCCACGATTTGCCCTAAACGGCAAAAATAGATAGTTAAGTAAGTGTGCCACATTTGCCGCCCGCACCCCTGACACCGGGAACACAACAGGCAGGGTGTTGGCACACCCGTTCACTGACTCCGCCGGAGTCTTACTGCTTACAACTCCGGCTCGGTCACCCCCTCTGACGCGGGAGGCTGCTGGCGTATCATTGTACTCTCTCCCACCGCAATTCTGGTTTGCCAAACCGCCCACTGGGGCTTGCTGGGAAAGAAAAGTACCTGTTATGCTGGATATTTGATTGTCAAGGTACAGGAAAGCTCACTTACGAATGCTTTCTGGCGAATACATCAAGGATACTTTGAAGAATTTGTTGTGTCTCTATTGGTTGTAAGGGGATGATTTTTCGTAAGGTCATCTCTTGTGTCTGGGTTAAATATCTGCGCCTACTGCGCGGCTCGTATGTAATGTAAACGCCGCCATATCTTCCCGGCATAGTTATAATAGAGTACTTTCCTTTCATCCGACTTAAATCCTCATAGATTGTCCGAGTGCTGACGCCTAATTCGCATGCCAAATTAGGAACTGTTTCATAATTGCGTTGAAAAACAATATCCCAAATAGCCGCTTGGCGCTCATCCGGACTCATTTTCTTCCCTCCTTTTTTCGCCTAAATTCAGTATAGCTTCATACCCTGAAGCTTTTCTTCAAGTTTAGCGATTTAAAGCATTAGCTTTTTTCAAGATGTAATCTCTTTAAGACTGTTGCATAAAGGAGCGTACAATGGAGTCATTAAAGTGTCTGATACAAAGCACCACTGCACAAATCTTCGCCGAAAAGCGCAAAAGCGTCCAACCCACAACAAGGTCAGACGCTCCCCCGAAACGGTCTTGCGAAATATTGCAGAAGTCTCAGCGAAAAGTCGTCAATAAGAGTTGATCTTTCTTAATAAAACATAATGCCTTTTTCTACTTTGCTTCTCGTTTCTTTCCCCAATGTATTTAGATTCGGATGTTCCGCTTGTTTCTAAAAAAGAGAACCCCCATTCAGATACTTTTCTGCACCTGAATGAGGGTTCTCTCCATTCTTATAGGTTATTTTTCTATTGGAATAATTCGATCATTGCTCTCGGTGTAGTTGCCGCCGTCCATATGGTTGCGGACAAATGGCATACCGTCCCGAACATAGAATATCATGGACGGCACATATCTGCGAAGTTCGTTATTGCTTTTCATCGTCGCTTGTTTGCTCCCCTGTTTTCCGTAGTACACCGACTGCCGGGCCAATGCAAAGCCCCACAGCAACGCCCAACATCATGCCAAGACCGATGTCGTCTACGATGATTCCAATGAGTACGCCAAGGCTCAGCCCGATGGCAAGGCTGCTGCCGCTGCAGTTGGATGGAACCGCCTCTTTTTGTGTTTGATTGTCCGGAGCGCTTTTATCTGGTTTCATTGTCAATTTCCTCCGGGATAGATTTTCTCTGCTGCTGGGCAGCATTCGGCAAACGAAATACCAAAATCGCCTTGGCAGAATTTGTGACCGAAAACGTCATCAACTCCCATCCCTCCTGTGCGCGTTCATTCGCTGTTCTTTCAATAGCTGCCGCCATTTCCGTTGCCTTGGGTGCATAGTCGATCACGATTGTCTTGTAGGTCATGCTAGTCACCTCGATTCACAGAATTTCCTCAACCACACAAAAACTGTTGTGTTTTTATATTCGTAACTAAGCGTAGCAGACGACTGAAAAAAGTGCAACCACATTCTCGTAAAGCATCGATAAAGCATCAGTAAAATACGCAATGAGCCTCTGTCGATACCCGGTTTGAGTGTCGGCAGAGGCTTTTCGATTTCACAACACCTTAGCGCCATTGGCAGTCAATTTGAAAGTCGCATCCAACAGTTCCGCTGCACCACGGCACATCAGCATACGTCCCAGAAATATCTCAAAATACTCATACATGGAACAGATTCCCGTGTCCAGTTGAAGATTCAAAGAAATCACGCGCTTTTCGGCGTTGATTTTCAAAATCTGGTCCGTGACCGCGTAGTTCACTCGATCATGAATGTCAAAGGTTGCTTTCGGTTTTTGACGCACACGGCTGCGGCGCACATCGGTTTTGTCAGCAATGATAAGTGCAGCGGATATGGCATCTACGGCACCGCCGGTAGATTCATCGTGGTTCGCTATCGCTGAAACAACCGTAATGCGATCCTGTGTAGAAAGGTCACTGCTGCGTAAAATCTCATTGGCAAGCAAGCTGCCATACTCGGCATGATGGGTACGGTTGATGGCATTGCCGATGTCGTGCATATACCCTGCAATTTTTGCCAATTCAATGTCGTGAGCATCATAATTGAATTTTCTCAAAATATGCCCTGCCGTTTCCGCAACATAGGTACAATGCGCCTTTGAGTGGTCTGTGAATCCAAGCAATCCCAGATTCTTGTTGCCCTTATCCAATAAGGCGTTGACTTCTTCGTTTGCACGTATTTCTTTGTATATCATAGTGTTTCCATTCCAATCATTTGATGGTGATTCTGCGGGGGGATGCAAAATTCGGACTGTGATAGCGCAGCACCTGCGAAAAATTGTTCTTTTCTGCCAATACCCTGCATTGCGTTTCATTCAGATGCACCGGATAGCGCCAAAATTCCATTTTCTTTTCGGCCAGCAGTGCAGAGCTGAAACTTCCTGCATCCGGTGTGCCAGTCATTATGCCTATTGCGCCTTGTTCTAGCAGTTCTTTCGCACGCTCCCCCGCTGCGCCGCGCAGCTGCGGGTCGCTCAGGAAAACAACGCCCTCATTTTCCGCTACATCCGGCCGCACACTGCGGAGTATTCGCTGCGGTAACGGTTTATACCACTTTCTGTCAACAAGAGCTATCTCTGTCTGCTTGCAAAAATGTGCGTCTCCATACATCGGAACATAGGGTACTCTAGCATTTCCTGCGGAGTCATATTGGCGAGCAGTTTACTGCGGTCCAGGGAGAGCGGGGACCAATACAATCTATTGTCCTGCACCCTGCAAAACTGGATCCAGCACTGTTTGCGAAACTGCACCCGACCCTGTATCAGCGGCAGGGCCGCGGAGGCCGCGCCGGCTCCAACAAACTGGGGCGGCAGTCCCTGCTCTGTCACAATGGTTGCCTCATGACTGTGTCCGCAAAGGATCCCATCAACCGGATGATCTTGCAAGAGCCGAATCAGTCGGTCCGGTGTGTCAAGGTTGTTGGCATCAGATTCCGCTGTAGTCGTTCCGTATACCGGGTGGTGCAGTGCGAGGATCGTTGGGCTGTCTGTGGGCTTGCTCAGCTCCTGCTCCAGCCACGCAAGTTGGCTGCCGGACAATCGGCCAATAACCTGCCCGCAGGAGGAATCCAGTACGATCCATCTGAGCCATTCGTTCTGTACACAATAGTCCAAGGGCTGATCAGAAGCATGTCCCCGAAAAGCACTGTTGAAGTTCTTACGGATATCATGGTTTCCCAATGCGGGATAAGTTTTCGTATGATACTGCTCGTCCAGCTCCTGCAGCAGGGTCTTTGCTCTGGCATAGTCAGCGGATGTACCTTCATGCACAAGATCGCCGGTAATCAGCACAAACGCGGGCCTGTGATCCCACGCAAATGCCGTCTGGTAGAGGCTCCGAAGCGCCTTCTCTGTGCAGCATATGTCTGGGGCCTCTGCATCGAAACAAAGATGTGTGTCTGTTACATGCAGAAAATAATGCGCGTTTTCCATGGTTTTTCCTCACCGTAGCAATTCCTGCAGGATTTTTCCGTCGGCTGCAGGCAGCGGCACGCCAAGCAATGCGGCAAAGGTCGGTGCCTCATCGATCATAGCGGCACTGTCGAGCCATACATTTTCCCGGAAGGAGGGGCCGACTGCCATGAAGGTAGGCTGGGGTCCTTTTTCCGGCAGATATCCGTGTGTGGCATGCCCGTACCGGAAATCGTTTCGGTCAAAGGGGCGTACCGCAGGACGGTTCCAATCTGTACTGAAGGAGGTATACCCATCCGTTTCCAGTACAAACGAAAAATCACCATCCAGCCCCATGGCCTTTGTTTCGTCCTTTGTGTAGACGGTCGTAAAGCCGTAGATGCCTTCCGCCGTCATCTTCTGCAGTACCGCATAGGTCTTGGCATAGTCCTGCACATTTGCGGGGTCTTTCAGATAGACCATGGCAGACATGGCGTTAGAGCAGCAGAACGCTGTCCAATCCCGCAGATTTCCGTTTTCATCCACCTGAATCAGACCGGCATCTGCAAAGAATACATTCGGCTTGATGACACGCGACAGATCCATCTGCCCGTGGTCACTCACAATGATTACATCCGTATCGTGCAGATGACCACTGTCCTCCAAAGCCCGCATCAACTGCCCAATCCAAAGATCAACCAGATCCAGACCATGCAGAACCTCCTCATTGAAAACGCCGTACTTATGGCGGGCATCGTCGATATTGCCGTTGTGTACCAGCATAAATTCCGGGGAATACTCACGAATGATGTCGCAGGCGCACGAAATCAGAAAATGGTCGATCTGCGGGTGGTCCATCAGGGCTACACGGCCGAGCTTGCCGCCGTTGGGGAGAAGATGCTGATTTTTCTCGATGACCTTCAGCATTTCCGGGCTGGACCCCATATTCGCGAATCCACCAAGGAGCGTTTCTCCCTCATGCGGGCACCAGTACTCATCGATCAGATAATCCACGGCCTTATGGTTACCGGTCACAGGCCAAAAGACCGCACCGGTCGTGTACCCCTGATCCTTTGCCGCCGTAATGACATCCGGCACCTTGACATTGCTTGCATCCCAGAGCCATTCGTATTCGGTACTGCCGGTCGTAAAATGCGTATTGCTGATCACGCCGTGGCTGGCCGGATAGCAGCCTGTCAGGATCGTAGTATGTGCCGGGTAGGTTACCGTCGGGTAGATGCTCCTGATATGCCGGACGCCGCAGGCGTTCTGAAAATACTTTTTGGTGTTCCGGCAGCTGCGCAGGTGTTGAAGATCCTCATACACCATCGCATCCACGGAAAAGACTAAAACTCTCTGATTCATTTTGATTTTCCTTTCCTGAAAACTGCAAAAAGGCAGGGTCTCCCCTGCCCCCTTGCTATAAGGAGAAGTCTAACACATGATTAGGAATTGGATTGGTTGTAGATGTCCAGCGCTTCCTGGATGCTGTCCTTGGCGGTCGTAATCACGGTATTGATGTCCGCCGTAGGATCGGTAGCAGCCGTTTCCATCGCAACCTTGTTTGCATCGCGCATCTCATTGGAGATGGCAACATACGGATTGGTAGCGGAAGAATCGGACTTAGCCAGAGAATCGTAGACGACCGAGATGCCGGGGAAGGTTTCCTCGCGGTAGGTCTTATAGGCAGCGCTGTCGTAAGCCTCCTGGTTCGGTGCGATATAACCGGTAGCGGAAGCGAAGTAGCCTGCCTGTTCACCGGTGGAGGCAAACTTGATGAACTCATAGGCACCCTGCATAGCTTTTTCGTTGCCATTGTCGCAGACATAGGTGCCGGTACCCGCAGCGGGCTCGCCGGTACGCTTGCCGCTTTCCGATGCAGAAGGCATTGGGATAACACCGACCTCAAAATTACCGGCTGCAGCGTCCAGAACCTTGGTCGTCATCGAAATAACACCCATCATCATAGCACAGTCACCGGAGGCCATCTGCGGAATGATCTCAGACTGATAGTCTGCTCCGTAAGGGACACAGAGCTTCTCGGCACCCATCTTCTGGTAGATGGAAAGCATGTTGTAGATGGAATCATGCACCGTCGTGTCGCTGTCATACAGGCATTCGGTGACGGGCTGGCCGTTCAGACCGTTCTCATTGTTGTAGGCCTGCACACCCTCGCGGCCGAGCGCGACATTGAACATAGCGCCGTTAGCAAAGAAGCCGATGCCGTAGGTGGCAAAGCCGCCGTCCACAATCGTTTTGCTGGCATCATACAAATCGTCAAAGCTCTGAATGCTTGCAGGATCGACCCCTGCCTTTTTCAGCAGATCCGCATTGTAGAAAATGTTCGGATAGCTGTAGCCGATGGGGTAACCGATCAGATTGCCTTGACCGTCAGAGTAGGCGCTGCGCAGTGCATCCCATGTATCATCAAGCTCCTGCCAGCCCTCGGTGTCTGCATCCACATATTTCTGCAGCGGGACGCAGAAGTCGGAATTTGCATACATAGCGACATCTTCCACTGCGCCGGAGAACATGGCCGGGAGATTTTCTTTCTCGGTAGATTGCAGCTTGGCGTTGCACTCCATCTGGTTGCCCTGATATACGATGGTCACATGGTACTGGTTCTGGCTGTTGTTGAAGTCATCAATAATGTTCTGCAGGTAGCCGATATTCTTGTCGCCAAAGTAGGTCCACCAGGTCACTTCCGTTACATCGCCGCTGGCGGCTTCAGAAGTTGCTTCCGGTGTAACTGTTTCTACGGCAGAACTAGCCGTAGGCTCTGCGGTAGAAGCAGAACCGCCACACGCAGCCAAGGACAGGGTCATTGCAGCAGCCATACCAGCTGCCAGAACTCGATGCTTTGCTTTCATTTGTTTTACTCCTTACGACATTCTTTCCCGATTGATATATTAAAAAGTACAGTTCTGTACTTTCGGCAATAAGAACTTAGCCTTTGATACCGCCCGCCGTCATGCCCTGAATGATGTAATCCTGCCCAAGGATATACACAAGGACCGACGGCAGTATTGCGATCATGGCACCTGCGAGGATCTGACCAAAGCTAATGACATCACCCGTTACAAGGAAGGCGATGCCTATTTGGATCGTGCGCATCGCATTTTCGTGCGTGACCAAAAGAGGCCAGAAGAATTGATTGTAGATCTGCACAAACAGGTAGATGGCCAGTGAGGCAAAGGTCGGAACAGCCAGCGGCATCGCTACGCGGAACAGATACCCGATTTCTCCGCAGCCGTCGATCGTTGCTGCCTCCTTATACTCTTTGGGCAGCGCCAGAAAATACTGCCGCATAAGAAAGATGGCAGTACCAGAAATGAGGGACGGCAGAACCAAGCCTGCATAGCTGTTGGTAAGGCCCATGTTCTGAATTGTAAGGTAGTTCGTTACCACGACAACCTCGCCGGGCACCATTGTGGTTGCCAACACCAGAGAGAACAACAGCTTTTTGAATGGAAATTCAAAGCAGGCAAATGCGTAGGCTGCCAGTGTAGCGAAAATCACCTGTGCAAATATAGCAATCACACAGACGATGACAGAGTTCTTAAGGTAGAGCAGCAGCGGAACCTTGGCAAAGACTGCCTGATAGTTTTCCAGCGTAAAATGCTGTGGGAGCAAGTGCAGCGGGTAGGACATCAGCTCCTGCTCCGTCTGGAACGAGAAGAACAGGCCGATAATCAGGGGCGAGATAAAGACCAGCCCCAAAGCCAGTTTTACAGCGAAACCCGCTGCCTCTGCCGCGCGTTTTTTTGTTTTTGCCGCACTTACTGGTAATGCACGAACTTTTTTTCGAGCGCGAACTGCAGGCTTGTAAAGAGCAGAATCAGACCGAACAGAAAGATTGCTTGTACACATGCTGTTTCGTACCTTCCGTTAATAATCGCATTTTCGTAAATATAGTAGATAAGGTTCTTGGTTGCATTGGCAGGTCCACCGCCGGTCAGCAATTTGATCTGTGCGAAGCTGCGGAAAGAGATCGCAATATTCAAGAACAGAACGAAGAATATCTGCGGGGATGCCATTGGCAGCATAACATGCCAGATCCTTGCCCAAACACCGGCACCGTCCAGATAGGCACTTTCGATCAGATCCTGCGGCACAGCCCGGAAACCAACCAGCAAAAAAATGTAGCTGATACCCACATTCATCCAGATCGTCATAATGCAGACAGCCCACATGGCATAGGGCATCTCTGTCGTCCAGCCGATATTCGCGCCGCCCAACAGGCTGTTGATCACACCGTTCTTCTGCCGGAAGATAAACAGGAAGATTGCTGCTGCAGGAGAAGATGCTATTGCCATCGGCAGTGCATACATCGTCTGGTACAGCTTTCCGCCTTTTTTCTTCTGCGAGGACAAGAGCGCAAAGAAAATTGCAAGGCCGAAGGTGAACACCAGATTGATCCCTGCAATCTCCAAGGTGATTGCAATGACCTTCCAAAAGGTTTCTTTGGAGAGAACTCGCACCCAGTTTGAGATACCGGCCCATTTTGTGGGATTACCGCGCTTATCCGTAAGAAAGAAGGAGAGCGCGATTGTCTTTAAAAAAGGGTAGAATGTAAACATGCTGAACAGCAGCATGGAGGGTAAAATCAAAAGATATGGCAGAAATTTATTTTTCCGCTGTATCCTGTGCATAGCCTTCGTCATCGTGTTTGCCTCACTATTTCATTGAAGAAATGTAATTACATCTCCGTGTTCCGTTGTAATTTCTTTCTTCGCCCGTATAATATCACCCCCTTCCCCATATTGCAATAGAATTTCCCGCGATTTAGCGGTAACATAACATAGTCTTTACAAAGACATCCCTTTGTCATTTTTCTGCAATGTGTTCAGCAAAACACCCACTCAGAATTGACATTCGCTGCAATCACACCTATACTAGAGAATAACGAAACAATGTATCTTATACACAGCATCAGGAGGAGTTATCCTATGACACTGGCGGAGCTTTCCAAGAAAATCGGTGTGTCCACTGCGACCATCTCGCGCGTCCTCAACGATGACGGCAGTGTCTCTGCAGCTACAAAAGAGAAGATCCTCCATGACCTCGAGGCGTATGGATACCAGAAGCGCCCGCGGCGCAAATCTTCTCTCATCCAGAACTCCGACACGGCGCTCGCCCTTATCGGCAAACTGACAAATCCTATCGCGGTCGCTTTTTTGAACGGCATCCATGAAAGCCTACAGGCCAAAGGCAAACGGCTGCTTATCTCCGTTACCGATTATGATGGCGTGCAGGAGCTGGACGCTTTGCAATATGCCAATCGGAATGGCTATTGCGGCGTTTTTCTCCTGAATGCGGTGGAGAACCCGGCCCTCATCTCCCTACTGCAGGATTATCCGCTGCCCGTAGTCCTTGTAAACCGTTACCTCAAGGCCTTAGATCTGGATGTTGTGACCGTTGACAATTATCGCTGCGGGTATCTGGCCACGACCTATCTGCAGCAAAAGGGGCATACCAAAATTGCCCATATAGCAGGCCCGGAAAGCTCCATTACCTGCCAGAATCGCTGCCGCGGTTATATGGATGCCATGCGCGATGCAAACCTGCCCTGTGATTGTGTATATCGCGGGGATAGAACCTATAAGAGCGGCTATGAGATCGGCACAAAGATTGCTACTCTGCCAAGAGAACAGCTATATACGGCCATCTACTGTGTAAATGGTTCCATGGCTGCTGGTCTGCAGGATGCGTTCCGTCAGGCAGACATCTGCGTACCCGATGACATCAGCTTGATCTGCAACGATACGGTCAACGAGACCCTTCCGGGATACCTGCACCTAACAAGCGTGGATCAGGAGCCGCAGGTAATGGGTTCTGCCGCTGTGGATCTTCTGTTTGAGCGGATCAACGACCCCCAACAGCCCCCGCACCAGATCCTGTATTCCCCTGCTCTACAGGAATGCGGAAGTGTAAAGCAGTTAATCGAGTACAATGCCACTTGACCACAGACGGCAACTTTGCAACAGGCAGGGCCTCGGCTGGTGCCGACCGACAATGCGCAGAAATATCGCCTGTTTGAATTCATCACAAACGGAGAAAGAATTTGGATGTGTTAGACTCCTGTGCGTCGCGGATTTTTCTGAATCGGTAAACAACAACAATCCCCAAGGTAGCTCATGAAGTGACCCCCAAAAGTTAGACAATATTTTGAAGTAAAAATTGTTCAAGCAGCCGAAAGGGCTTGCTGTCTGTGAAT
>NZ_WQOH01000085.1 GCF_018784445.1 Gemmiger formicilis
CTGCGGACATAGTAAATGGTCTTGACGCCGACCCTCCACGCCTCTAAATACAGTCTGAGCACCTGACGCATGGAATAGTCATTGGTGATATAGAGATTCATGCTCTGCGCCTGATCAATATGTCTCTGGCGAAGGCCCGCGGCGCGCACCGACCGGCTTTGGTCGATCAGATGCGCCGCCTTATAGTACCACCATGTATCCATAGAAAGCTCCGGGGCAACGCGGGGCAGCATGC
>NZ_WQOH01000086.1 GCF_018784445.1 Gemmiger formicilis
CTACTGCAACCTCCACAGTCTGTGGAAAGCGTAATTCATCTTTCAAAAATCCGGTGCTTTTTTGAGCACCGGATTTTTTTTATCAACGTGACCTCGTCACAGAAAAATGCTTTGTCCTGCGGTATGATAAAGCCACAATCAATAAACAAGAAAGATGTGGCGAACATGAAAATCAAGCTCAATCCCGATTAGGAGATTGTCAGCACCATCAGAGAAGTGACCGGAGAAGAGGAGAGAATCGAAATGGAGATCAGAAAACGAAACGGGGAGTCTGTTCCCTTTCAACAGGAGAAAATTTTCAACGCCATGAAAAAGGCGTTTGACGGACAGGGCAGGGAGATCGGGAGCAGAGAGTTGGATGAGATCCTCGCCACCGTTCTCGACAATCTCTCCGTCACAGTGCCGCTCACCGTGGAACGTGTGCAGGACGAGGTGGAGCGAACGCTCATGGAGCGCGGACACTATGAGGTGGCCAAGGCGTACATCCTCTACCGCGAAAAGCGGTCTGCGCTGCGCCGTGTCCGGCATACCATCGCGCGGACGGTTGGGGATGACTCGCTTGACGAGGTGCTGCGCCGCATCCAGATGGATTTTACCGAGGAAGTCTACTCCCTCGCGGCGCTTCAAATGAAGTTTGAGAGTTTCTG
>NZ_WQOH01000087.1 GCF_018784445.1 Gemmiger formicilis
AATTCACAGACAGCAAGCCCTTTCGGCTGCTTGAACAATTTTTACTTCAAAATATTGTCTAACTTTTGGGGGTCACTTCAATCACGGTCCGGGGATTTTTTATGCTTTACCCCTCCACCAGATCAGACGGCATGGACAGTGATGAAGCATTTTTTCGCTTTTCATGGAACTCACCAATCAAAAAGCCGCCCGCGCAAACGCGCAGACGGCTGAAGTTATACGATTGGATTAGCCCTTGATGGCAGCGGCGACTTCAGCAGCGAAGTCCTCGTTGCGCTTCTCCAGGCCTTCGCCCTTGGTGAAGTGGGTGAAGGAAGCGATCTTGATGTCGCCGCCCAGAGCCTTCGCGGTGTCGGCAACGTACTTCTTGACGTCCATGCCGCCGTCCTTGATGAAGGCCTGGTCGACCAGGCAGGCTTCCTTGTAGAACTTGCCCAGCTTGCCGATGGCCATCTTCTCCTTGATAGCGTCGGGCTTGTTGGCAGTCTTGGGATCGTTGGCCATCTGAGCCAGAACGATCTCCTTCTCCTTGGCCAGAACGTCCTCGGGCACGTCGGACTCGTTCAGGTAGCTGGGGTTAGCAGCAGCGACCTGCATGGCGATGTCCTTGCCGAAGGCAGCGAACTCGGGCTTGGCAGCAACGTCGTCAGAGGTCTCGAACTTGACGATGACGCCGTGGGTGCCGCCGCCATGGACATAGGCAGCGCAGTGGCCCTCATAGCGGGCAAAGCGGCGAACCTTGATGTTCTCCTTGATGACGAGGATCAGAGCCTTCAGGGCATCGTCAACCGTGCCGTCGCCCATCTTGCAGGCCATCAGGGCCTCAACATCGGCGGGGTTCTCGTCAGCAACGACCTTGGCCAGGTTCTTGGTGAAGTCAACAAACTTGTCGTTCTTGGCGACGAAGTCGGTCTCGGCGTTGACTTCAACGACAACAGCGCAGTTGTCGAAAGCGACGGCGTACACCATGCCCTCGGCGGCGATACGGCCAGCCTTCTTGTTGGCAGCAGCCAGGCCCTGCTCACGCAGGATTTCGATAGCCTTCTCGAAGTCGCCGTCGGCCTGGGTCAGAGCCTTCTTGCACTCCATCATGCCGCAGTCGGTCTGCTTGCGCAGTTCCATAACGTCTTTTGCAGAAATAGCCATAGTTCTCAATGTCCTTTCTGAATTGGTTTGGGAAAAAATCAATCCTCTTTGGTCTCGGCGGCGGGAGCGTCCTGAACGCCCTGCTTGCCCTCCAGCACAGCGCTGGCCATGGCACCGGAGATCAGCTTGACAGCGCGGATAGCGTCGTCGTTGCCGGGGATGACGTAGTCGATCTCATCGGGATCGCAGTTGGTATCGACGATAGCAACGATGGGGATGTTCAGCTTGCGGGCCTCAGAAACAGCGATGCGCTCCTTGTGAGGATCGACGATGAACATAGCCTTCGGCAGGGCCTTCATGTTCTTGACGCCGCCCAGGTACTTGTCCAGCTTGGCCATCTCGAGCTCGAGCTTGACGACTTCCTTCTTGGGCAGCAGGTCGAACGTGCCGTCCTCCTGCATGGTCTTGAGCTGCTCCATACGGTCGATGCGCTTACGGATGGTGCGGAAGTTGGTCATCATGCCGCCCAGCCAACGAGCGTTGACGTAGTGCATGCCGCAGCGGGTAGCCTCGTCACGGATGGACTCCTGAGCCTGCTTCTTGGTGCCGACGAACAGGATCTCGCCGCCCTGAGCAGCGGTGTCGCGCACGAAGTTGTAAGCCTCATCCAGCTTCTTCACGGTCTTCTGCAGATCGATGATGTAGATGCCGTTGCGCTCGGTGAAGATGTACTTAGCCATCTTGGGGTTCCAGCGGCGGGTCTGGTGGCCGAAGTGGACACCGGCCTCGAGAAGCTGTTTCATAGATACGACTGCCATTGTTTGTTTCCTCCAAAAATTTAGTTTTTACCCTCCGCACTGCGGGGTTTCTGTTTTCTAACCTTTTTGGCGTGTTACCGCAAAAAAAGCACAAAAAAACAGCGCAATGCGTGTGTATTGCCTTAGTATAGTACCATACCCCGGCGCAAATTGCAAGTGTTTTTTGAAAATTTCTCGTTGCAGGCACGTTTTTCGCCTATGCAAGCTGTTATGTGCAACAAAAAAGACCTGGCAGAAAACTCTGTCAGGTCTTTGTGGTGGACTACTACTCCCCATATCCGAACCGGGAAGGGCCTCAACGCGGAAAGTTTTGGTGGGGGCGTCGGTTAGGTTGTAGGCGGTGGTGATGCGGAAACCACCGTCGGGGTCGTCCCAGATGGTGACGGAGTTGACAAGCAGATTGATTAGGTTGCGGCGGAAGCGCTCGTCGTCCACGTCGCCGTGCTTGAACTGGTCCAGCCAATAGATGACCATATACTTGTCAAGCTGGATGGCGCTGGTTTCCTCTGCGGCAAGCTGGCTCTCGTAGTCTTTTTTCTGCTGCTCCAAGCCGGTGATCCGGTGCATGAGCGTGTCGGATGCGACACCTTTTTCAATAGCGGTGACGATGTTGTTTATCGACTTTTCCGTCTCCGCTATTTTTTCTTTTAGCAGGGGGATTTTGGTGGTGGCCGCTATCTGGCGCTGGTTTTCCCGCACGGCAATGTCGGCCAGTTCCTCTATATAGTCGTCGGTCAACAGGTGCATTGCGTCCTGCACGACCACTTTTTCTATCCACTCTTTGCGGACGGATTTTTTATTGCAGGTGTGTCCCCTTTTGTGGTTGTAGCAGGTGTAGTAATAGTACGGCTCGCCGCTGCGGCCCTTGCCGCTGTCACCGTTCATCTTTGCGCCGCAGTGACCGCAGAACAGTTTACCGGCCAACAGGAACGGCACTTGCGCTTTACCTTGCGACGGCGGCACAGGGCGCGAGAGACGGCTTTGCACGGCGTCCCAAAGTTGTTTGTCGATGATGGCGGGCACGGTGTTCTCGGCCTTGTACGCGCCGTACTTGTATGTGCCGATGTAGCGCTCATTGTGGAACATAGATTTGAAGCTGCTGCGGTTGAACGCAGTCCCCTTACTGGTGCGGTAGCCGCTGGCGTTGAACTGCTTTGCAATGGCCGTGGCGGTATGCCCGGCGGCGTACATTTCAAACGCCTGCTTGACGATGGGCGCGGTCGTGGGGTCGATGACCAGGCGGCGGTTTTTGATGCGGTAGCCCAGCGGGACCGTGCCGCCGGTGGAAAGATGCTTCTGCGCTGTCTCTTTCATGCCGCGGGTGATTTTTTGCGAAAGCTCTGCTGAATAAAACTCTGCCATGCCCTCCAACACCGATTCCAGGATGATAGATTCCGGGCTGTCCGACAGATTCTCGGTGGCGGAGAGCAGGACGACACCGGCCTTTTTCAGCCGATACTTGGCGTTGACAGAATCATAACGGTTGCGGGCGAAGCGGTCCAGCTTGTATACGACCACCGCGTCAAAGCGGCCACGCTCAGCGTCGCGCAGCATCCGTTGGAAGTTGAGCCGCTTTTCTACGTTGTGGGATGCAGAGGTGGCGCGGTCAACGTATTCGTCTATGATTTGGTATCCGGCGCGGCGGCAGTATTCTTGGCAGACATGGCGCTGTCCCTCAATGGATTGTTCGTTCTGGGCGGCGCTGGAATAGCGGAGATAGAGCACCACATTTTTGATTTCACCGTTCATGCCGATACCTCCGAAATTTTGATTTTGCAGTTAGTGCAAAGTGCCTCACGCACACAGAGCATCATATATATAAATAGTATACCGCGCACAGAAAAGATTTACAAGAGCCGAAAGCGATTTAAAAAGATTTAGAACAACCAAAAAGAGAACCCCGCCGCAGTCTTAAACGGATGCGGCGGGGTTGGCTTATTCTTTGTCGTCTTTATGCTCTTTCAAATAGGCTTCATTTTGCTTCTTAACAAATTGGACCATGTTGATAAGCGGCAATGTGATTTTACCGCTTCCAAAAACCATAGAGGAAATAACTTCCATTTTCGCGCGGACAATGCCATAAAGTACGGAAGCTCCATTGATCCACAGCAGTTCGCCGAGTTCTTCATCATCTTTTTCCTTGTCCGCAGAGAATACGCCTTCCACGGTCATTTTGTAGTCACAGCGAGCCTTTTCGTTGTTTTCCACAGCCAGGTTTCCGCTTACGATTACACGCACGCGGCCGAGCTTTTTTGTGCCCTCTGCATTCATATAGAAATTACTGACAGCAACCTCTGCATCGTTTGTTAAAAGGGCATCCGTTCCCAGGGTAATCAATCGATTGCTAAAACTGCATTCAGAAATAAAACTTTCTTCCAGTTCAATCGATGCGTTTACATCATGCGTAGGAATCATGCCGCACCTCCCCGAATTACTTTAAAAGCGAAATACGGAGCAACCGTTGTGGTGGCGGGGCTGGGATTTTCAACTTTTGTTTTACTGCACACCGATTCGCTGCTCTCGTATGTGTGGGAGTCAAGATTGCCGGAGAAAAGCACATCCAGCGGAATATTGATCTTTGCACTGATTTCCGACAACGTTTTGACAGAAAAATTGTATTCGCCGCTTTCCCATTTGGAAACCATAACTTGTGTGACGCCCATAAGTGCTGCAAAAGCAGCCTGCGTCATACCGTGCTCAACGCGCCACATTTCAATGGCAGCAGAAATAAGCGCCAACTGGCGGTTAGCGCTCTTTTCAGCCGGGGACATTGCAGCCCCAAACAGCTTGCTCAATGCTTTCGACGTTTTCATAGCGAACCTCCTAATGCTCATCCAAGGGCCATTGCGCCTGAAAAAGAGTTTTCCGTCTTTCGGCTACACGGATACCGCGCTGGTAATCTCCGGGGTTCTTTTCAAGAAATGGGTACAGCAGAACAACATTTTGCCCCTGGATGTAAAAGTAAAGGATTCTGGGATTTTTCCGGCTTTTGGGGTAACGTGCCGAGTAAATATCATCTGTGCCTGGCAGCTTTTCAAAATTTTTAAGTGCTGTTGTAGCAGTACCATAAGCGTCCAGCTGGGTCAAACTGCGCTGTAACCACTTGATATATCGCTCGGCAGCTTTGGGGACTTCATCATCCGCAAAAACATCTTCCGGCGTCATATCCAGCACATACTTACAAAATTCATCCATGAAATTGTCAGGTCCGTAGATGTTATTATAGCCGTCTATTTTTTCCAGTTCCAGAATAAATCACATCCTTTCTTATAATATAACCTATGAGTTATAAAAATGCAAGAATTTCAAGCCGTGTACACAAAATTTCACAATTACATATCATTCCCCGCGGCAGAAGCCTACGACGCGGCCCTCAATTTGCATGTCGGACAGTTCGGGGCCGCGGTAGACAAGCGGCGTGTAGGCCGGGTTGACAGGAACCAGCGTGACGGTCTCCCCCTCCTGGTAGAAACGTTTGAGGGTGGCCTCCTCCCCTATGCGGACGGCGGCGATCTGGCCGTTTTCAACTTCGGGCTGACAGCGGATGCAGACGACATCGCCGTCTTGGTAACGCGGGGCCATGCTGTCCCCTTTGCAGGTAAGCGCAAAATCCGCATTCCAGGCGGCAGGGATGCCGATGCGGGCCTCGACGTTTTCCTCGGCAGTGATGGGCGTACCGCAGGCGATGGAGCCGACCAGCGGAATGGTGGTCATTTCAGGGAGCGGCTCGAAACCGGCGGGGATGGTAGGCGCATCATTATCCATAGGAACATCATAGCCCATAAGCCAGGCAGGGTTCACATTTAAGGCCTCAGCAAAAGTTCGCACTCTATTTTGCTTTGCTTCATATTTCCCATTTATATAGCAGCTTATAGTTCCTTCAGAAACTTTCGTTTTCTTTGAGAGATCTGCTGCTTTCATATTTCGCGCATCAAGTGCCTGCGAAAGCCGAGCGGCAAAATTGCTTTGCTTCATTGTTCGTACCTCCGTCATATCTTGTGTTCAGTATAGCGCTATTTTATAGAAAACGCAAGATATTTTTAAAAAGTCTTTAGAAAACGTATTGACTTTAGTTTTCGCAAGTTGTAAAGTATAGGCAAGGAGGCGATAGCAATGGACTACTTGAACCTGCTCGGACGTATCCGAGCATACGGCATGACGCAGAACGATGTTGCCAAAGAAATTGGCGTATCACCTGCAACACTTAATAAAAAGCTGCGCGGCCATACCGACTTCACCCAGACGGAAATCCGTGCATTGTGCCAGGTTCTTATGATCCCGGATGCTGAAATTCCGGATTATTTTTTTGCAGCAAAACTTTAGTTTTCGCAAGTTTTGCTGTGCATTCCCCACCCCAGGAGGTGAACAGGTGATGGAAACAAGCCCCCATGCTTACAAGAAGGTTGATCTTGTCAATACCTCAAAGAGTGAAACAGAGATTCTTAACCAAGCCACCGAGTACATAAAACAGACGCAGCAGAATCCCCCGCCGGTGATTGATATAAACGGCGCGGCGGTGTACACGGTTGGCATGGTGGACGGCAAAATTGAAAAATCCGAAAAAGAAATTCATGAGTACATCGAAGTGGTAAAAACGCTGGTTACGTTCGGATATCGACTGTGGTGTGGGCTGAACACCGCAGCCATTATCGCACTTGCCATAGCGCTATTATGGAGACGGTAAGCGATATCACGGAAATGATAGACGATAAAATATCAACCCATTTATCGGCAATGTAGTTAAAAATTTCTCTGCGGCGGAACGATTTCCACTGCACGCCCTGGAACGTGAGTTGAAAGGCAGCATTCTGAGTCCCAGAGCGGGGCGTGCCTCTGGGGATATATTTTGCATAGCCTGTCTGAACAAGATAATCCACCGTTTTGAGAGCGGTTTGAAAATTGATTTCAAGCTCAGAAGCAATTTCGCCAAGAGCGCAAGTGAAACCGTCATCTTCTCTATTTTCCGAAAGACTGCACTCGCAATCAATGCCGAGAGAAAGCATTTTTACAACAATCGCCTTACAAATTTTATCCATGAAAACACAACCTTTCCGCCTGTATTCTAGCATAAGCAAGCGGTACAGGCAAGTTTACAAAAGATAGGCCCTACTCCAGGAGGTGAACACTGCATGACGTGCTCTCGCAAGCGCATTCTTCAAGGCGCAATTCTCAACAGCCTTGTAGATGCACAAAAAAATATGGCATCCGCAGAAAAAGTGGACGCCATAGGGCTTATTCTGTTAAGCAAATTTCTACTTCGCCTGTTGGAGAAGCTGGACGATGAACTCATACAGCTGGGAACGGAAAATCAGCAGCAAGGGCGCTAACAGCCAGTAAACAGCCTGCAACAGCTTGGGAATCGCTTTAGTTTCAGAGATACCAAGGTAACCGCACAACTTTACCGGCAGAAATACAACAAGTTGAACCCAGTATAGCGGAGATATGCACTCCATCATATTCATACGAAATGTTCCTTTAGCTTTGGAAAACATACCTAGCGCAAGTGCCATCACATCTTCGCGCCGAAAATTCAGATTTTCAACGACACTGGCTCTTCCGGTACTGATTTGACCATAACCAGCAAGGACGGACTCTGTAAACGTGGTATCCATGAGACCAGCTTGCTTAAACAGCTTTTTTACCGGCGCAGTACAAGCCGCAAAGTCATTGCGCTTTCCGAATATGTAGTCTTTATATTGTTTTTCATAGTATAACGTCCGAAGAAATCCAGACAAGCAAAACAAAAAACGATATCCTAAAATTCCACAAATCACAAGAACATATTTTTTTACCATTCTATCTTTTACACCCCCTCTGGCTTAATTGTAGCACAGACAGGGCGGTACGAGCAAGTTATATTCCCTACCCCAGGAGGTGAACAGGTGATGAATAATTTTTACTGGGCTGTTTTGGTTGGTCTTGCGATGGTTGGAACTTACGTTATTCTTTCTACCATTTTGCCACATTGATTACCTACTCTGGGAGGTTGACACTAACGGAAGCTCTAGCAATCAAGATTCTTTATATCACGGTAATCTGTGTGTTACTATACACGGTCTATGTAATTTTTCGACGTTAAGCGTATCAAGGAGATGAACACTGCATGAGCTGGCGTGAACGAGAAAACGCGGCCGCAGAGGACAGAAAGTACTTTTGCGGAACCACGAACTGTAAAAAAACGGTCCTTGCACTGTTGGCGCAGTGCAAGGACGACGATTTAACCGTTGAAGAGGCTTTGTTCTGCCTGGATACCGCCCGGGCGGAAATTGGGGCGGCGACATACCGGGCAGAAATGAAAAGCCTTACTCTTTAATGAAAGATAGAATACCATGCCTCAGGAGGTGAACAAGACATGAGATACTGTACCCATGCAGACAGGTTGATTGATGAAATGCGGCAGAATCCGCCGGAGGAAATCGAAATCAACGGTGTGAGGCTATACACAAAGAATACGATAGACAAGCGCCTGCAAAGCAGATACGAATACGCCGATAGAGAAGGACGAAACATGCGGCATTGCTTCGGGCTTTGGAACGTGCTGAACACGGCCGCCATTATCGCACTTGCAATAATGTTGCTGAGACGGTAAGGGCGGTGAATCAGAATGTATTCAACCAAGATGGAAAAACGCCTCGACGAAGGCCACGACACCAAAGTAGTGGTCGGCCAAGAGGCCGAGAACGAAAGAAAACACACTGACGCCGATATTTATTGCAGAAAAGTAATTCGTAATGCGGTTTTGTCGTTTTTCGTCGGCGTCGTGCTTCACGGACTTTTCATACGCGGCTAGGGCCATGCGCCCCTGCGGCGTGATGGCCCAGCAGTTATCATAAACCTGTACGGACCCATTGTAATCCATGGTGGTGCATCCGACAGCGGAAATCCATCCGCAAGAAATAAGGTCATCATAGATTTCCGGCGGATCATCCGCAGTTTGCGGAGAATTCCGAAACGGAAGAAGGGCTTTATAGTATTCGGGGGTAAGTTCCATAAAAACACGTCCTTTCTGCTTTGCTGCCATTGTAGCACAGAAAAGGCGGCCCGGGCAAGGAAGGTGAACACCGATGAAAGTTTTTGATCTGCTGAACACCTGCGGCAATGGATTTGCTGCGTACAGATTTTACGGACGGCATGACGACGACATGAGCGGTTATTGGGTGAAACGCAACCGAATCCCGGAGCTGCTTGTGGAAACGAAGCTGTTTACATGGCGCGTTGAGCGAGACCGGCTGTGCTTGCAGGTGGATGATGAAACGCTGGAAAAGGTGCTGTACACCATAGACGGCTGGGATGGCCGACACAATCAGCCTATTTCCGCCTGCTGAAAGAGGTGAAAAAATGCAGATTGCAAACGAATACAAGGCCCAGC
The DNA here is from genome assembly GCF_018784445.1 of Gemmiger formicilis. Classification (GTDB taxonomy): domain Bacteria; phylum Bacillota; class Clostridia; order Oscillospirales; family Ruminococcaceae; genus Gemmiger. The sequence goes on from NZ_WQOH01000087.1 coordinate 9,274, forward strand.
AGACGGCGGTCTGCTCTTTGCTGGGCGGTATCGTGGCGGACTACTTTAAGGACGCGGACCACCGGGCCGCGTTTGAAAGCTGGTATCTGGAACGATACGGAAAACCGTACCAATGGAAGAAGCTGGAAGTTTAAGTGGAGGTAAAGCTATGACACGGAAACGCTGCATTAAAATTTTGATGGAGGCTATCGGCAGTTCCAAGTACAGGCAAACCGAGAAAGCCTTTCTGGTATGCCAGAAGATTGCCCGGGAGGATGTGCCGAACGCAAGCAACGAGAATGTACTTATTGCCATGCTGTTCCAAGGCGCGAACATGGCGGGCGACATGGAAGATTTGGAAATTGAACTGCGCTGCATTGCGCGGGGAACGTGGTTGCAGATGCGCAAGTCCATGAAGCACCGCAGGCTGTTCCAAGGCGGCATGGCATGAAAATTTTTGACCTGCTGAACACCATGCGCCGCGTGCCGCAGTACGTGGGCGTGCATGGGCCGGGTCTTGTGCTGGAACACACGGCCTGGACAGACTGGCACGCCATGCCGAAAGATGTGCTGAAAGCCACGGTCATGACCTGGTGGATTGACAACGAAATGGACGAACTGCGCATTGCCGTCCACCCCGCCACGGCGGCAAAACTGCTGGAAGAATACAAAGTGGGTGAAAATGTCCAACAGATAATCCCTATTGCCCACAACAAAAAGGAGCTGAAATTATGAGTGACAAGGAAAATCGTTCCCGGAACCTGTTGGAGCAGCTGGAAAAGCTGCCCGAGAAGGCGCAGGAGCAAATCGGCCATGTGATCCAGGGCGCGGCCCTGGTGACGGAGGCACGCGAGAAGGAAAACAAGAACGGCGGCGCAGCATGAAACGAGGCGACCGAGTAGACAAGAAAACCGCCGCCGTACAGGAAATCGTAGAAAATGCGGTGCAGAGCAAGCGACTGTACCGAAAGACCCTGCACGAGACAAACGGCGTGCGCAATGCCGGAACACGCGGGGCGCTAATCTGCCGCGCGGCCGAGCTGGCGGGCATGGTGCAGGCGTACCGCGAATGTCTGCTGCTGATGCAGCGCGGCGGCATGATACCGCCGGAACTTGAACTGTTCGTCGGTGCCATGCTGGACGATTCCCCTAAACAGCAATGACCCCGCCCCGGCGGGGCATATGAGCCGCCGACGGCTGCAAGAGGCCCGGGGCGGATGGTCCATGCAATGGACCGCACAACCTTTCTCCCGCGGCTGCCCGGCGGGTAAGTTCGGCAGCCCCCGGCTGTGCGGGGAATGCACAGGCGCGGTGCTCTCTTTACTTTCTCTGCACCGCACAAGAGGCAGCGCAGCGGGCCTGTTCCGCGTTGCGCAAAGCCTGGCCGCCCGGTCCCCTATACCGGGCGGCACACATGAGGTGCGCCGATGGTTCGCGGGCGGGCTCGTGACCCGACCGATGCGGTTCAATTCCGCAGCGCACCACCAAAGGAACAAACACAAAGGAGCGCGGAACATGAAAATCACCGAAGTGGACAAGCCGACGATATCAGTACAGATGGCGTGCAGGGTTTTGAGAGAATCCGGCGTGCAGATGGGCGTTGAAAAGATGCGGGCCGGTATCGCCCAGGGCGTCTACCCTTTCGGCGAGATTGTGACGCGCGGCGAACATCTGAAAAATGACTGCTACACAGTGTACACAAAACTGCTGGCAGACTGGATGAAGGAGCGGGGTATCGTATGAAATACGCGAAGGAATTTCTTGTGGGCGTCTGGGTCGTGGGCAAGCTGTGCGGTGTGTACCTGCTGGTGCTAGCCGTGGCTATGCTGGGCAGTATGCACGGCGGCGTGGCCGCTGTGCTGGGCGCGGTGATGACAGCCGTGTGCTGCGCCGTGGGCGGGCTGACACTGTTCTGCATGGGCCAGGCTGCCAAACAGATTTTGCAGGAGGGGCGGCACTGATGGCGGAAAACAAGTTCAGCCGCGAAGAACTGGACATCATGAAGTGGGACTGGATACATTGCAGGAACGTCCAGCAGGTGGCCGAGCTGCACGCTTGCAGAAAGCAGGACGTTATCGACGCCCTGAATCTTGACGAAAAGCCGCGGCCCGCGCGGAAACGCCGCTGGGAAGAATTGCACCCGGCCAAGGCGCAGCGGTTTGTGAAGCAGGTTGAAAGCGGCGTATCCATGGCAAAAGCAAGCCGCGAAGCAGGGATACGGAGCGCCCATACCGGCTATGTCGTGTATAGGCGGATGACACAGGAAAGTTGGATGTGATTTAACAAAGTAGTGGAACGACGTGAAGATTGAAATTATTGCAGAACCGCCCGGCGGGGCGTGGTATCTGCGGTGGATGCACCGGGCGCGGCGCTGTCCACGCGGCGACACCACCTGCGGAAGGATGGAACCAGTTGAATGATTATGCAGCAGTGTTTGTACACATTTAAAATCACGCACCCGGAGTGCCGGGCCTGCAATGGGCTGAAGGCGACGTGCAAGAGCTACGCGCCCAACCCAAGCGAGAAGGCCCGGCGTGAGACTGACCCGGCCGCGCGGAAGAAGCTGCCGGAAAAGCTCTTCCCTGCTGTGATGCAGGGCAATCCGACAGTGCTGCAAGAAACGCGCTTTCGGCCGCTGGAAGGCGGCAGAAAGCACAGGCACAAATAGAATCCTCTCCATTCTCTATACCTACTCAGATGGCGTAAAAATACTGAAAGGCCGGACGGCGAAGGGCAAGCATCAGCCGCACCGCCCGGCTTTTTTACATGGTGCGTGGCGCTGTCCCAAGCAACGCAGCGAGCCGGGCCGGACCCGGCACGCACCGCCAATTTACAAGAAAAGAGTGGAAGAACATGGTATTTCTGATTTTGCTGGTGGCCGGTATCGGCCTGTATGCGGCCTGGTGCAGCGGCCAGGATGTGGGCTACCAAAACGCCCAGCGTGAGCAGGCCGCCCACGAGGATGACGAACTGGAACCAACGATCTACATGGTCGTGGTAAATAAGAAAGGAGACGCTGAAGATGACAAGCGTTGAAAAGGCCGTGGAGCTCATAACGGCACAGCAGACAGAACAGTATGCACTAGGCCCGGTGTGGTGCGTGGGTGAACAGCTGAAGGATATGCTTCAAAACGACGAGGACGCCGCCGCGCTGGTGGTGAAGGACCTGGAACAGGACAGTATGGGCATTGCCGAATGCGAAAAGAAAATCCACGATTTTGCAAGGGACAACGGCGGTTTTTGCGGGCCAAAGGACGCGGATAGAATTATCCGAAAGTTCTACGGCATCGAAAATACGCACTCCCCCGCCCCGGCGGAATCTGCCGCGCGGCGGAAGAAAATCAGCGTGACGGATTTTCTGTAAAGGAGTGCCCGACATGAGAACCACGGAAGAATACCGGGCCATGATCCCGGAAGAACCGCCCGCCGACCTGGTAGCCGAAATGGTCCGGCAAGAGCTGTTGGACAGCGGCCACATGAGTTTTAAGTGCATCGGCTTTGAAGAAGCCTACGCCAGAACCCGCGACGATGACTTTTACATGGATTTACGCGAAAGTTTCCGCAAACGCCCCGCCCTGCTGTGGTGCAGCGAGTGCGAGAAAGAAATGCTGGCCGAGTACCTGCCGAGCGACAGTAAGAAAAATGAGTTCGGACGCCGGAGGATCCGCTACTATGATGCAGATTTCAACGAAGTTGTTGAAAGGTCAAATGCCGATGTGATTTTTTGCCCGAGTTGCGGAAAGAAAGTCGTTTTACGAAGCGCGGCGGACCTGCCACGGACGGAACAGAAATTTATGGTCGTGCCGACCGTTGCGGCGGGCTGCCTGATGCTGACAAAATGGTGCGTTGAGCGGCGGCAGTTTGTGGGCGGCGAGAGACTGTACAAGAACGCCTATGAAGCCTACATTGTGGACGGCGGCTGTGCGGTGAAGCTGGCACACTACAAGCGCGGGCTGTACTGGAATATGTTGCGCCTGGAAGAATGGAAGCAGAACAAGCGCTTTGAAGATCGCCTGACCTGCCCTTATTTTTATGATGGTGCGGAAGGGCGGCCCAGCCTGGACGGCACGCCGCTGGAAAACGCCAAGCTGTGGGAGTACCTGGACCAGAGCTACGAAAAGAACGATTTCTACCCGGTGGCGTATCTGCGGCTGTATGCGAAGCACCAGCAGGTGGAGAACCTGATAACCGCAGGCTTTGCGTGGTTGGTGGCGGACGGCATCCGCCGAGAGACTAACTATTAAAAGTCAAGCCCCAAAATGAAAAAATCCGCCAACCGACCGCGGCCCCTGACAAACAGCATTCA
>NZ_WQOH01000088.1 GCF_018784445.1 Gemmiger formicilis
GAATTGATTATCGTGGGTTTCCAAACCCACGTTCAAGGTTCCACAAGTTTCAGTTTTGTTCAATTTTCAAGGTCCTGCTGCGCTGTCGCGTCTCCGTGACAGCTTGTATATTATATATCAGAAATGCTTGATTGTCAAGTGGTTTTCTGAAAGTTTTTTGAAGAAATTCTTCTTCAAAAAACATATACAGGCTGTTATGAAGCGCTTTTCGCGGCGTGTCCGCCGCGAAACAGCTTGATTATTATAGCAAGGAGTATGACTCTTGTCAA
>NZ_WQOH01000089.1 GCF_018784445.1 Gemmiger formicilis
GCCATGAACAACTTTTGGATTCCTGAGGAGATCAATCTCTCGCAGGATGTGAAGGACTATCCCCGCCTGCTGTCAGCCGAACGCAGCGCCTACGATAAAATTTTGAGTTTTCTTGTCTTTTTGGATTCCATTCAGACAGCGAACCTGCCTAATATCGGCGCCTACATTACCGCCAACGAGGTCAATCTCTGCCTGTCCATTCAGGCGTTTCAGGAGTGTGTCCACTCACAGAGCTACAGCTATATGCTTGACACCATCTGTTCCCCCGTGGAGCGCAATGACATCCTCTACCAATGGAAAACGGACGAGCATCTGCTGCGCCGCAACACCTTCATTGGGGACTGCTACAACGAGTTTCAGGAGCGGAAGGACGCTCCCACGCTGCTGCGCGTGATGATGGCGAACTATATTTTGGAGGGCATCTATTTTTACAGCGGCTTTATGTTCTTCTACAATCTCTCCCGAAACGGGAAGATGTCCGGCTCGGCGCAGGAGATCCGCTATATCAACCGCGACGAGAACACGCACTTGTGGTTGTTCCGCAATATCATCACGGAACTGCAAAAGGAGCAGCCGGGGTTGTTCACCGCCGAGAGCGTACAAGCGCTGCGCGAGATGATGCGTGAGGGCGTTGAGCAGGAAATCGCATGGGGGCATTATGTGATCGGCGACGACATCCCGGGACTGAACCGGCAGATGATCAGCGATTACATCCGCTATCT
>NZ_WQOH01000009.1 GCF_018784445.1 Gemmiger formicilis
ATCCACAGCACCTTGTCTATTGTAGCATTTTGTCCTTGGAGAGGGACTCTAATAACTACTACTTTATAATACGAGGAGGTTTATACATTATGAACGGTAAAAAAATTTTGTTTGGTGCAGCCTGTGACGGGCTGCTTTTGCTTTTGATGAGGGGCGCCTATTAAGTACCTTCGCAAATGTGGCAAACATCCCCATCGGGAGTTGTGCCCTTGATCAAGTTCGTGGATATGTTCTCCGGCATCGGCGGTTTCCGCGAGGGACTGACCCGTGCCGGAGGCTTTACATGCGTAGGGCACTGCGAAATCGACAAATACGCCAACCGCAGTTACAACGCCCTGTTTGACACGAAGGGAGAGTGGTTCATTGAAGATGCCCGAAAAGCCGACCCCAGCACCATGCCAGACTTCCAGCTGCTCTGCGGCGGATTTCCTTGCCAGACTTTCAGCATTGCAGGAACCCGAAAAGGATTCGGAGATCCACGCGGCACTCTCTTCTTTGAACTGGCCCGCCTGGCTGAAGCCCGGAAGCCTCCGTATCTGCTGTTTGAAAATGTACCCGGCCTGTTATCTCATGACGGAGGGCGGACATTTGCGACGATCCTTAACACGCTGGACCGACTGGGGTATGGTGTGGAATGGCAATGTCTTAACAGCAAAGATTTCGGCGTCCCCCAGTCAAGAAACCGCGTGTACATTATCGGATATCTTGATGAGCGATGTAGAGGAAAAGTATTTCCTTTCACCGAAACAGCAGGAAGTTCTCTTATTCAAACCCACGGTGGCCACCAAGGGGAGCGCGTCTACTCCCCCGAAGGATTAAGCTGTACGCTGGCTGCCAATCCGGGTGGCTTCGGTGGCAAAACCGGGCTGTATGAGGTGGGAGTGCCGATCCAGTGCGCCACAAAAACCGGCTACCAGATGGCACAGGTCGGTGACAGCATCGACCTGAGCTACGCCACAGTCAACAGTCGGCGCGGACGGGTTGGTAAAGAGATTGCGCATACACTTACAACGGGCTGCCAACAAGGCACTGTTGAAGTTCGCCCGGTCAAAAATCCCATCAAGTCAGACCTCGCCCGCAACACCGAACGCACCGGTAAGCCTGGCGCACCCATGCATACACTTACCACAAAAGACCGTCACGGTGTTCTGTACGAGGGGCGCATCCGCCGCCTGACGCCGCGCGAATGTCTGCGCCTGCAGGGCTGGGCAGATGACCGCATCGACACGGTGCTTGCCATTCAAAGCGATAATCAAGCCTACAAGCAGGCAGGCAACGGCGTGACGGTCAATGTGGTGGAAGCCATCGGGCGGCGCATTGCCAAGATGGACGCGGAACTGCGGGGTGAGGCGCTTGCCCCTTGATTTCCGTGACCAGTATTTTGGCTGTGAAATCGAACTGACCGGGATAAACCGTGCCACGGCAGCCCAAACGCTGGCAGACTTATTTGGCACCCGTGCCGAGCATTCCGGTGGTGGCTACGATGCCTACCGCGTCAAAGATTTGGACGGTAAAGAGTGGAAAATCGTCCGGGACGGCAGCATCCATCCCGAATGCCGTAGGCGGTCTGTTCTTATCGGGGAAACCTACAAGGTTGAACTGAACTCCCCCAAGCTTGAATACGGCGAGATGGAAAAGCTGCAGGAGGTTGTCCGTTCCTTACGCCGCGCAGGCGGCATCGTAAACGACAGCTGCGGAATGCACGTCCATGTGGATGCAAGCAAGCACACGCCGCAGAGCCTCAAAAATGTGCTGTCCATTATGTACTCAAAAGAGGATATTTTGTTTGCAGCTTTGAAAGTTAACCCTGCCCGCATTGATAGTTACTGTCAGGCGGTGGATGAGCCTATTCTGGAGGAAATCCGCAAGCTGCCCAGCGGCGCGAGTATGGATCAACTGAAAGATCGCTGGTATCAAGGGCGGGATGGGAGTGATTATCACTACCATTCGTCACGGTACAGGGCTTGCAATATGCATTCTGTATTCTATCACGGTACAATCGAATGGCGGTTGTTCAACTCCACGCTCCATGCGGGCGAAGCCAAAGCAAACATCATTCTGGCTATGGCAATCTCGGCGCAGGGCATCAACCAGAAGTACACGCAGTTCCGGAAAACGCCCATCGGGGATAATCCGGCGTTCACCTTCCGCACCTTTCTGCTGCGGCTGGGGCTGATCGGCCCGGAGTATAAGAATGTGCGGATGCATCTGCTGAAGAATCTTCCCGGTGACAAGGCGTGGCGGCACGACAAGTCGCTGTATCCCAGCAATCAACCACGGCTTCATACAGATGAGGTCAGATAAGGAGAAACCCAATGTCTCGAAAAGAATACTTTGCCTATGGTTCCAATCTGAATTTTGATCAGATGGTCTACCGCTGCCCGGAGGCAACCGTCGTAGGGATCGCCAAGCTGAATGGCTATGAGCTGGCATTCCGGCGCGGCTACTTGACGATTTTGCCCAAAGAGGACGCAAGCGTTGAGGGATTGATTTGGTCTGTCACCGACCATGACGAATCTCAGCTTGACTGTTACGAGGGCTACCCGACATTCTATGACAAGGAAACCGTGACGGTAATGGATGCAGATGGTACGCCGCACGAAATTATGGTTTACACGATGAACGCACCGTACCGCGACCAGCTTCTCCCGGTCAGCAGCCGCTACCATGCGGTTGTCATGCAGGGGTGTCTGGATGCCGGTATCTCTCCGCAGCAGTTCTATGATGCTGACGAAAAATACCGCAAAGCCTACAAGGCCAGAGCCGCGCCTACCCCTAAGAAACACGCTCCCGAACGCTAACCAAGCCCGCTGCAACCCGCAGCGGGCTTTTTCTTTTGCAACAAAAGGAGAACCAGTATGAAAAACAAACACAGAATAAAGCAGGGCTTGTCGCTGCTGTTGGCGGGTGGAATTGCGCTCACAAATCTGGGCGCAGCGCTGCCCGCTTTTGCGGAGGATGCCGCAGCCACGCCGGAGACAGCCGAAGCGGTCACCCCCGAAACTGCCGAAGCGGACACCACGGCACCAAACCTTGTGCAGATTACCGAGAATCTTTACAACGATCTGCCGGACGCGCCTACCGGCAGTTACCTTGGCAGCATGGGTCTGCCCGTGGCAACCGGCGAAACAAAAATCGGTATCTCCGCGTGGGTTTCCGACCTGTATGACGGCGTAGATGCCCATATGGATGCCGATGCGCTGAACGCAGATGAGAACACGGTCACAATCGGCAAAACTCCCGGTACAGACTATGCCGTTGTTCCACTGCTGGCGCAGGTCGAATACCCGGCAGACGGTGCGGTATCTGAAATCATACTGCCGGACGGTGTAGAGCTTTTAAGCTACCGCTCCACCGATTATGAGCCTATCCCGGCAGACGAGCAGGAGCAGGCTGAAATCCTGCACCAGACATACTCGGAGCAGTCGGCAGCAGCCACCGGCTTGTATGTGAAAGCCTCTGCCGACTTTACGGCGCAGCTGGTCTATACGGATTCGGACGGCAGTTCGCAGTCAAAATCTATCCATGTACAGATCAGCGAGGATGCCGCACCCACACAGATGTATGCCGACACCGGCGATGACGGCATTGCCGCCTATGCTGCAGGACCGACTCCGCCGTATGCCACTGGAAAAATCACAAGCATCGCCAAAGAGGGCGGCACATGGCTGATTTGGTTCAACGGTCAGGAAGCCTACTGCTGCAGCCACGGCCTGAACGGCCAGCCCAAGGGCTGCCCCACCTACAGCTTCTCTCATGTGTCCCGCCTTGAACCCGGCCAGTATACCCCCGGCAACCACTATGCAAACCAGGTCAACATCTGGGGCGGTCTTGGTCAGCTGAGTCTGGATATGCTGGATGACCGTCCTGTTGTGGCATGCCTTGAAGATGATCCTGAAGGCTGTGAAGAACAGCCGGACATCCTTGGCAGCCTTTACGATGAAACCCAGCAGTGGATCATGGAAAACTATCCCGACAGCTACGCGGCGCAGACCTATATTGCTGCTGCGGAAGAACTCGTAAACGGTACAGATGCGCAGTCCGGGGAAAACGGCTACTACACCTACATCTATAACCCGCCCGCAGGGTATGCGTGGCAGGTTGTGGCACTAGTCGGTGAAGAAATTACGGGCGGCACTGAGATCCCGGATGTGCCGAGTGTTCCGGAACCGAAGTACTATTCCGCTGCATGGACAGCTCCCGCCCAGACTGCCGGCGGCAGCTTTGATCTGACATTCACTGTCAACACCGACAAGTACCAGCTGAACACGCTGGAAAAGGTGGACGGCGCGGTCATTACCGTCACGCCCAGCCGGACCGGCGGCAGCGTGGACGGCGGCAGCTGGCAGATGAGTCCTGCCGGAGCGCAGACCATTACCACAAGCGGTCACACGCAGGATGACAGTTTTCACCTCAACGGCGGCGACGGTTCTGCCACATGGACGGTTCACTATGAGGTGTCCAAGACCAGCACCAGTACGCTCGGCGGGCAGGAAGGACCGTTCACCAGCCAAGCCGAAGCGGATGCTGCTGCCGAAGCTGCCAAGAACGCGGCCATTGGGCAGCTGCAGAACGAAGCGCAGGGCATGGTAGATGCCGCTATTGCCGCGGCGCGGGCGCAGCTTGCCAATATTACATTCAGCTATGACGAGGTCACCATCCCGCACGGCTTTGATTCCACGCCCGGTGCGCTGGGCAGCCACCAGACTATTACAGTTCCTGCAAATAGCAGCAACGACTACAAAATGCAGAACGATGAGTGGTCGGTAAAGGTCAGCATCGACAAAATCGACAGCGAAACCAAGCAGCGCATCAAGGGCGATGCCGAGTTTAAGATTTTTGCGTGGGACACCGTTCGGCAGTGCTATATCCCTAATGGTGGGTATAACCAATACAAAGTTGAGCGCCAGAGCAACGGCACTTACAAGGTCATCAACCATAGCAATTATGCCAATGGTTCGGACAATATTTATTACACCCAGCGCAACGAGGGCAAGTTTGTCATCGTGGAGAGCCGCGCACCCAGCGGGTACTACGGCGATTGGACGGATGTAACCAAACCCGGCACGGCAGGTTCTGTTCTCGGCAAGCGGGCGTATGCCTTTGAGATTACCAAAGCGCTGGACGGTCAGACGATTTGGCTGGGCAACGCGGATTATAACGCCGACATTACCACGGCCAACAGCGGCGGTACCCTCATCGACACCGGCGAGGGTGTGGTCACCATCACCTTTGGCAGCCGCAACGCAGATAAGACCTACGCCACAGACCCCACCGGAATTGCCAACAACGAAGATTCCTACACCATGTGCGCCAGCGCCGACAAGATGCAGAATGACCGCGTTCTCGGCAATATTCTGCTGACAAAAGTGGACTTGGACGCCGCGCGGTATTTGGCTGCGGGCTGCAACGGTGACACTACGCTGGAAGGTGCTGTGTACGATCTGTACGCCGCTGAGAATATCACGCAGCCGGACGGCGTGACCGGCATTGTGGACTACAGCAAAATCACCGATGCCAACGGACAACCTATCTGGCACACCACTGTCCTCACCAACGGCGGCTGGGACACCGATTACCTGCCCATTTTGCAGAAAGACCGGCTGGTAGCGTCTGCCAAAATCACAGACGGAAAGCTGGCTTTTGCCAACCTGTACATGGGCCGCTACTATCTGGTCGAGCGTGCCACCGGGCTGGTGCTGCCCATTGACGGCAACGGCAAACTGTACATTACCGGGAAGTATCCGCAGCTAAATAAGAAGCTGGAACGCACCGGCAAGTATGCAAATCTCGCTGTGGATAGCGGCGAATATAAGGATTACATCTACAAAAACCAGTATTCCGCTGTTTCCGAAAGCCGCAAGCTGGACGGCAGCAAGGCGTGGGATGGCTATTATCTTTCCTACGCGAAAGGTTACCTCTGCGATGAGGTCAACCACTACAAAACCCTGTCCTATGCGGATGAATCGACCTACCACATCCACACCGAGCAAGAAAGCCAAGACGAAGTGCTGAAATCCGGTTTTTCTCTGAACAAACTGGTATCGACCACAGGCCAGCCCTCCCCGGCACTGAAGCTGGAGGGTGCGGGCTTTACCGTTTATCGCATCTCTAAACTGAGCAAGGCGGCGCAGTTCAAGCAGAACCCGGACGGCAGCTACGATGCCGCCAGCATCCTATCTGCCTACCGCAAGGACAATTACGATAACGCCACACTAAAATACGATTTCACCGCCGAGGGACAAGCCATCGCCAATATGTTCGAGGGCAACACCGACACGGTCAACGCCTATAACACGACCTTGACCGCAGACGGCGACTACGCCAACGGCAGGGGCAACGGCTGGATGCCCACGGATCAGCCCGCCGAGTATAGGCTGGGAGAAATGTTCACGAACGATGAGGGCATCTTCCGCGTAGAAGGGCTGCCCTATGGGCAGTACCTTGTCGTCGAAACCACCATCCCCAAGGATGTGTTCCAGTGCGACCCGTTCATCGTGACAGTGGATGCCAACAGCCCGCAGAGCCGATTCACGATTCCTGCGGGCAGCGTCACCACCGCCAGCAACAATTATATGACTTTTAACGTGCTGGACGAGGAACTGGAAGGCTATTTGCAGCTTATCAAGACCGATACAGAAACCGGCAAGGCGGTCAAAATCGCCAACACCTCTTTTGCCTTGTACAAATTGGATGACAAGGGTAATAAGACCCGCATTTCCATGATCGACCCAGCCAACGGCAGCGCCACCAAGAAAACGGATGTGTTCTACACCGATGCAGACGGTCTTATGAAAACACCCGAAAAACTGCCGTTGGGCAGATACCTGATTGAGGAACTGCAAGGCCCGGAAGGGTACTATAACGATCCTGCCTACTCGGTAGAATTTGAAATCAAGTCCGACCGCGTCTGGCAGGTTGTGGGCAATGCCACCAACGACATGGATGAGTACATCGTCACGGAGAAATACTGCAACCACGAAACGCTCGGTCAGCTTACCATCCGAAAACAGGGCAATGTGCTGACCGACTACCAAGATGGTCAGTTCATCTACACGCAGGACGACCTTGCGGGCGCAGTGTACGAAATTCACGCTGCAGCCGACATTGCCACACCAGACCGCCAAGGCACCTACTGGTACAAAGACGGTGACCTCGTTGCAACCGTTACTACCGGCGCGGAGGGTCAGGTGGACGAGGTGAAATTCAGCCCCACCCGCACGCAGGCAACCTATGATTTCTTGAAAGTTTCCCATGATGGCACCAAAGGCGAAGTTACCGTGACCCTGCCGCTGGGTAAGTACACCATTACCGAGGTTCAAGCGCCGTATGGTTTTGTGCTGACCCAGCAGAGCTACACTGTGGAATTCGGCTGGGACAACCAGAAAAATGACATTGTGCTGGCAAAAACTATTGTCAGCCACGAGCAGGACGGCGACAAGGAATGTTCGTACAGCATTGTGAATGTCAAGGACGCCTCGAATGCCCACAAGAATGGGCAGACGCTTGTGTTTGAAAATGCCCGTGTGCTGCCTGTTCCCGAAAAGCCCGGCGATAAGGTCAGCAAAATCGGTGTAGGCATTTACAAGCAGGACCGAGAGGCGCTGACCTATCTGCCCGGTGCGGTGTATGAACTCTACACCGTGGATGACATTTATTCCGCGGACGGTACAAAGCTGCTGGACGCCGGTACAAAGCTGGCCACCAGTAGCACAACCAACGCCAGAGGCTTTACTTGGTTTGATGTGGACGTGCCGATTCGCGGCGAATATTACATTGACCCTGCAGGTCCGCGAAGCACCAGCCGCGAGAACAGCGGCAGATACCGCATTGTGGAAATCACCGCCCCTGCGGGTTACCTGCTGGACAGCACCCCTGTGGATGTAGAGTTCACCTATGAGGGACAACAAATCGCGTGGCAGGTCGTGGACGGAACAAACACAAATCTCCGTACCACCGTGGATATCTCTAAGCGGGACATCACCAACGGCAAGGAACTGCCCGGTGCAAAGCTGGAAATCCGCGATGCAGACGGCAGTCTGGTCGAGGGCTGGACCTCCGGCAAAGTGCCGCACACCGTGCGAGGTCTGGAACTTGAAAAAGAGTACACCCTGACGGAGAAACGTGCCCCGGACGGCTATGCCGAAGCCGAAAGCATCGTGTTCAAGCTGGTGCAGGAAGGTACAGAGCAGGTCAATGAGGTATATGTAAAATCCGACGATGATTGGGCAAAACTCGACAATGCCACAATCATCATGCAGGATGCGCCTGTGTTGGATATCGACAAAACGGACATTGCGGGTAATCTGCTGCCGGGTGCTACGCTGACGATCCGTGATGCTGGCGGCGAAGTTATTGACACTTGGGTGACAGACTACAAAACTCACCGTGTTCCCATCTCGGATGAATTTATCAAGCTGTCAGGCGAAACCAAGGAGTACATCTACACCCTGACCGAAGATGCCGCCCCGGCTGGCTTTGAAATTGCCGAATCAGTACAGTTCAAAGTACAGAAGGCAGACGAAAGTGTTTGTCTGTTCGTCCGCAAAAATGCCGATGCCGAATGGGTGCGCGCCGACAAACGCCTGATTCAGATGATTGACGAAGCTACACCCCGTGAGGACACGCCCACACCGACTCCGGCTCCCACACCGCAGCCGACGCCCGCTGCAACCCCGGCACCTACACCTGCGCCTACGCCGGTTATTACGCCGCATAAGGTGCAGACCCTCCCGCGGACGGGAGATGGTTTCCCACTGCTGGCTATTGTGGTCGTGTCTCTTGCGTCTGCGACAGGTATCGTGCTGCTGACCGTTAGGCAGAAAAATGCGCTGAAAGAAACTTCTGATGAGGAGGATGCCGATGAAAGTTCTGATCGTTGAACCCGGAAAATACCCCCGCGAAGCCGACATTGAACACACCCTTGAAGCCGAGCAGGCAGTTGTCGGCGGCACCATCGAGGCCGTGTACCCTTGGCGGGATAGCGCCTGTATCGTCTGTAATGCGTAGTTATATGTTATGTGTAGCATAATTGACATCTCCTTTCGTACCTCCTGATTTCATTTGTATTTTAGCCGGTAGCTTTTTGTGATACTCTACATAATGTAGAGACACAATGCTCTGCAAATAACATCAGGAGGTTTTATAATGTCTGAAGCAACAATACCAATCAAGGAATTGATGGAAAAGACCGAGCAATGGCTACTCGGTCAGGGTTACAAGAAAAGTACTCTTGGGTTTTATAGAGCTACATGGAACAGATTTCTTTCGTATTCAGCCTCTCCCGCTTATAGCCGTGAAACTGCAGAGCAGTTTTTGCTTCAATACTTCGGAGTCGATGTCCACGCTATAGATCAGACTCTTGACGGTCGAATGCGCCATGCACGGCGTCACATGAATGCATTGGACGAGATTTTTCGCACGGGAACAGTGTGCCGCCGTAAAGTTTATGGCGTTGCTTCTATTGATGACGATTGTTTCGATAAGTTTTTTTCCGACTACTTGAGTTATTGCAAAATGCAGAATTTTTCGAGATCGTGGATGGACAACACAATAGCAGCATTGAGGCTTTTCTTGCTTGCTGTTCATTCATCAAACACACAGAACATCAAAAGCATAAATGCGGAGACTATCAACTGTTTTTCCACGGCTATGAGCAATGCTTCAGAAATATGCATGAATGTTCGTAGAGCAAGATGCCGACAAGTTGGTGCTTACCTGCACTGGCTTTATGACCACAAATATACGGATTTGGATTATTCCCTTCAACTCCCAAACTTCAAACGCACTGCACCCCAGATTCCACAGGTATGGAGTCCTGAAGAAATCGACAAGATTCTTGCAGTCATCGATACTGCCAATCCAGTTGGAAGGCGGAATTACGCGATTTTTCTGCTTCTTGCAAGAACAGGGTTAAGGATAAGCGACGTTTTGGGACTCAAATTTTCAAATATTAACTGGAAGGAAAACTGCATTTCACTTTCTCAGCAGAAGACAGGGAACGCCTTGAGTCTGCCACTCAGCAAAGAGCTAGGTATGGCGATTATTTCTTATTTGCAAGATGGCCGCCCACAGTCCTCCTCGGCTTTTATCTTTCTGAGCCATAACGCACCGTTTCAGCCATTGGGTGAGCATAACAATTTCAATCCGGAATTTCATAAGTATTTACGCAGAGCAGGGATTGCTATCCCAACAAAGAGGCACACAGGCGTACACACTATCCGCCATTCGTTTGCCACAAATATGCTGAGAAAAGGCACTCCGGTGCAGGATGTGTCCCAAATCCTCGGTCACAGTAACATCAGTGTAACAGAAACCTACTTGCGGGTCGATATTGAACATATGCGGTTATGTTCGCTGAGTTTGGAGGGATTACTATGAAACAATTTACTTTCACAAGCCAGCTTGCGCCAATAATATGGAAATATCTGGAATCTCGACAAAATGAGGGATATACCTCCGTGCATTGCGGCTATTATATGCAGGAACTGGACTGCCTTTCAAAGGAACTCTCGGATGCCCCCGTGGTGACAAAAGAGCTTATTGACGCATGGGATTTATTAAAGCCATATCTTTCAAACCGTTCGAAAATAGTCAGACATAATGCGATACGCGCTTTTGCAAAATTTGCATACACGCAGGACGGAATCTCCTATGTCCCGGATACCAGCAAACTAAAGAACAGTTCGACTTTTACCCCGCATATATTTACTGTTGAAGAAATACGGCGATTATTATATGCAGCAGATAATCTGCCGGTCAGGAATAATGCGCCAACAAGGCATCTGGTCATACCTGCTGTTATCCGGCTTTTATATTGCTGTGGTTTTCGTATAGGTGAGGTGCTCCGGCTAAGAGTGAAGGATGTCGATTTGGATACAGGCATTATTACTGTACACAACGGGAAAGACTAACTATTAAAAGTCAAGCCCCAAAACAAAATTTTCGAGAGAAATTTTAAGGTGGTGAAAATTGGTATAGCA
>NZ_WQOH01000090.1:0-1160 GCF_018784445.1 Gemmiger formicilis
CGCCGCTTTTACCAGAAAATTACGGATATTTATGCTACTGCCGTAGATTACTCGGTAGACAGCAAAACGACCAAAGACTTTTTTGCAACCGTTCAGAATAAAATGCACTACGCTGTTCATGGCAGTACTGCCGCAGAAGTCATTGTGCAACGGGCAGACCACACAAAAGACCACATGGGGTTGACCTCATGGAAGAATGCCCCCAACGGGAAGATAGTCAAAGCCGATGTTTCTGTTGCAAAGAACTATTTGCAGCAAGATGAGTTACAAGAACTGAATGAGATTGTAACAATGTATTAGACACGATCACCACATCAAAGGACTTATCCGCATACGCTTCCATGTAGCACACTTCGTGTCTCCTTAGAAACCGAGGGCAACGGTCAAAGCCATCCGTTTACACCGTGGTCAAAATGCAAAAAGCGCAGCCGCAGAGAACATCTGCGGCTGCGCTTCGATCCATTTTCAAAGCTTCGGCATCACTCAACGCCATATTGTTGTCTAAATAAATCAGCGACGATGTTTTGCTTTTGAGGCATCGGGCGGACAGACGAAGCCAGACTCGCCGCCTACTCCGCGCAGAGCTCCGCCACCAGAGCGTCCATCTGCGCTTCGCTGGTTTGGTTCAGTGCGCCGCGCAGCGATACATCTGTTTCACACAGTCGGAGTTCCTTCATCTTTTCCAACTCGACGCGCATCAGCCGCGCGGCAGCAGGAGCCCATGAGCCGTTTTCCATGAGGCCAATCCGGCGGTTTCGGAATCCCTTTGTCTGTAAATGATCCAAAAAGGCCTTCATGGGCGGGAACAGTCCTCCGTCATAAGTGGAGCAGGCCAACACCAGTTTCCCGCAGTAGAATGCGCTGGTCACGGCATAGGAAAGGTCTGTTGCCGTCAGATCGCACATGGTGACTTGCGCACCTTTTCTCTCCAGCTTGCTCTTGAGGGCCTCCGATGCATATGCGGTATTTCCATGGATGGATGCGTGAGCGATCAGGATGCCCTCCGGTTTTTCCGGTTTCCATTGTGACCAGAGATCATAGAGCCGCAGATACTCTCCCATGTCTTCTGTGAGCATGGGCCCATGGAGCGGGCAGATCGTTTTGATCTCCAGCGCGGAGATTTTTTTCAGCAGCGCCTGCACCTGTGCGCCATACTTTCC
>NZ_WQOH01000090.1:1170-2560 GCF_018784445.1 Gemmiger formicilis
CCGCCGGGCCTGCGGCGCCCAGGGGGCACGGGCAGTCCGTTCCAGTGAACCGAAGCGGCCGAAGGCATCCGCCGAGAACAGAATCTTTTCCTCCTCTTCATACGCTGCCATCACCTCCGGCCAGTGTACCATCGGCACCAGCAGAAAGCGCAGCCGGTGCAAACCCAAGGAAAGCGTATCTCTTTCGCCAACCTCCAGCATACGGTCTTCCGAAAATGCACCTGTGCCGAAGAACTGCTTGATCATGGTAAATGTTTTCGCGTTTCCCACGATCTTCATCTCCGGGTACTTTTGTGCCAGCCGCATGAGGCTGCCGGAATGATCCGGCTCCATGTGTGTGACCACAAGATAGTCGGGGCCGCGCCCCTCCAACACCCGCGCCACATTGGAAAGCCATTCTTCCGCCGCCCGTGCGTCCACGCTGTCCATCACGGCGATCTTCTCATCCAGAATGACATAGGAGTTGTAGCTCACTCCCATAGGCTGGACGGGATACTGGTTTTCAAAGAGTGCCAATGTGTTATCATCCACCCCTACATAGCGGATGGCATCTGTTACCGTTTGAATGGTCATAATACAAAACAACTCCTTATGGAGAGACAACATATCTCCCGATCTTACATGGGTTATCTTATCTGCCATCACTCTGGCAGTTGCCTTGCAGATATGTCGGCATCCCCACTGCGGTCGTATCCGGCCTGACCTTAAACACGGCTTTTTCAATCTACATCCCTTATCGGTTTTCCGCGATATATTTCTCCGCCATGTGGACTGCCACCGCGCCGTCCGCCACGGCGGTGACCACCTGACGGAGGGGCTTCGTCCGCACGTCGCCCACGGCGTAAACGCCGGGAATACTGGTTTCCGTGGTCTCTCCGGCCACGATATAGCCGCCGCCGTCCAGCGCCAGTTGACCCACCGCCAGCGCCGCGGTGACGGTGTCCCGCAGGCGGACGCCGGTCAGCCTGTCCCCGGAAAGCAGCGCGGAAACGACGCTGTTCCAACGGAATTCCACGTTTTCGGCCTGTGCCAGCGGCTCGTAATAGATCTTGGTGGCCCGCAGGGTGTCTCTGCGGTGGACGAGGATCACCTTTTTCGCCACGCGGCTGAGAAGGAGGGCATCTGCCGCGGCGGAATTGCCGCCGCCCACCACGACCACCGTTTTGCCCTTGTAAAACATCCCATCGCAGGCGGCGCAGTAGGCCACGCCCCGGCCCACCAGTTCCGACTCTCCGGCCACGCCCAGCGTTCTGGGGTCCGCACCGGTGGCCAGCACCACGGTTTTCCCCCGGAAGATCCCCTCGCTGGTATCCACGAGCTTGGGAACCGCCGTCAGATCCATGCGGAGGACTTCTGCGTATTCGCTGCGTGCCCCAAAACGCTCCGCCTG
>NZ_WQOH01000091.1 GCF_018784445.1 Gemmiger formicilis
TTGCAAAGCAGGTGCTCTCCCAACTGAGCTATACCCCCGCGCTACTTGCGTTTCGGGTTTCGCTGTCCCTTATGCTTTGAAGATCTTGCTTTACGCAAGGCCTTCAAAATTGAACAATACTGAAACTTATTCACCTGTCCGAAATGATTTAGACCAGCTAGATCATTTCGTCTGACTCCCTAGAAAGGAGGTGATCCAGCCGCACCTTCCGATACGGCTACCTTGTTACGACTTCACCCCAATCACCAG
>NZ_WQOH01000092.1 GCF_018784445.1 Gemmiger formicilis
TGCTATACCAATTTTCACCACCTTAAAATTTCTCTCGAAAATTTTGTTTTGGGGCTTGACTTTTAATAGTTAGTCTTTCCATAGACCAGATATGGAACCCTCAATATCTGTCTATATTATATCAGATTTTATGGCAAAAGTAATATTAAGATTGTATTTCCTGCAAATAGTTATTTGATTTTGAATGAAAAATTATAATTCAAAATAGTATATAAGCAAGCCGAACAGCTTTCGCTAAAGCTCATGGGAATCTCACCCCTGCATGGTTCTCATCCAGCCGTACCCTTTGTCAGCGGTGCTACATCATCACACAGACTAAGGCTGTACGGAAGTATCATTATCACGATAGAAAGGTCATGGCGGCAGCTTTTGCGGTAAGCTGCTTATGGAACGCTGGCAGGAATCGCTATCCGGTTTCATCCCTCCTTTGGTGGGTCACGGCGTGCCAGCCCAACGGCTCTCTTTCTATCGAAACGTATTCGGCTGCTTTATGCTGCGTTGATTAGACGCTTTCTTTTTCAAGGAACAATCCGGCTTTGTCAGCCTGTTAAAGTGCACTGGTGATAATGCACTTTAATAGACTGGCAAGCTCTGTCTGGGAAGCATGGGCTTGTCCATGCTTCCACAGGAGAGCGTTATTTTTAGTTTGGTTCCCTGATTTCAAAAGATAAAATCTTTGCAATCAGACGTGCTTCCATCCGGCGGCGTAGGGTTTCATCTACAACCATGTGGGTATTCCCATATTCGTCTTTCATGGGACGCATGGAACGGCTGGCAATAAAACCGCTGTAATGGCGTACAATCTGGTTGACTGCTTCAATATCGCCGTCCGCAGCCCTTACAATCACAGGAAACGGAATCATAGGGTGCTTTGCTGTCATGCTTCGTCCTCCATAAATTTTTTGATAAATTTCAGTCCGGCGTGTCTTCTTCTCTGAATGGTAGAACGGTTGACTTCCAGAATTTTTGAAATTTCCGTATCGTCAAATCCAAGAAAATAATATCTCAGGATAACGTCACGTTTCTTTCCATCCAGATTTTCTAATGCTTCTGCTAATAGGCTGTTTTCAATGCGGACAGTAAATCCATCCATTTCAAAAGTATGGAAATGGGAGGGATAGGTGTCTTCGGAAGAAAACAGATTGACGGTGTAATTGTCCATATCACAGAACAGGGTTTCCCGTTTACACTGTCTGGACAACGCTTTGAAATAGTCTTTGCGTTCATCGTCCATAGCGACTTTACAGATATAATCAAACTGGTTCTCTATGGTTGTCTGAAATTCAGATGGCTTCATCATTGCTCACCCCCTTTCCAGCCTTGAAAGGGAGCGAGTTGATAGGAATTTCTGCTTCTTTCCCCCTTTTCGCTCTTAGTCCCGACAGGACAGGGGGCACAGTTGCATTTTTGAATAAAAAAATACACCCATTTTAAAATAAAAATGAGTGCATGAGAAATAACAGTAGAATAAATATGACTTGTCAGTTCATATTCAAAGTTGGACTTCCACAGTGGAGGAGCTATACTTTTTTTAATGAATGTAGCCTATGTACGTTATATAGCAGCAAAGAAATCCCCATAGCGGCAATCCTCCTAAATGCCGCTATTTATATTCTGCGTCATTGTTGGTTCAGTAATAGACAAAAAGAAGCGGCGGCTCTAAAAATCAAAGCCACCGCTTCAAAAGCACGTGAAAATCTGTCTGCGTTACGACGGCTTTTTTTCTTTTGCCGTCGTCCGGCAGATAACAAACAAATATTATGTTTTGATTTATTTTATCAATATCAACTTACTTTAAGATGAATTTTAGCTTACGGATTTGTAAGATAGAAAAAGAGGGGGCACTTTTGAAATTCCCCCTCTCAAAAGATTATTGTGCACTAATATTTTCGACGATAGACATTCGCTGTAACCGTTTTGCAGGTCCTTTAACTGCCAAAAGAGAAGTCAACAGTACAATAGCGATTATGAGTATAAGGGGAATAAACGGAACACTCCATGCTGTTCCCCAAATATTTGTTATAAGACTTACATAGATAACCCAGTGCATAGGAAGTCCAATGATACAACCCCAAATCACTCCGCTTATTGCGTAGGTTCCTGCTTCTGCGATTATCATTTTTATAAGTTGGCGATTGCTCATTCCAATCGCTCGCATACTTCCGTATTCTTTCATTTTTGCGGCAACTCCCAGATTGATTGTATTCATAATATGGAAAATGGTAATCGCAACGATAATAGATAGGAAGCCGTAAACAAGAACTGCAAAAGTATAATACAGATTTCTTTGCTGCTGCACTTGAGAAAGGCTGTCTGAAAATATTACGCCACCATTAGTAAATATGTTTTTAATTGCGTTTACATCTTCACTGGAAGCGTTGTTCTCAAATTGAATGTCGATAATAGTATAGCCAGTTTCTCCGGTCAGTGCGCTAAAGGTTGCTTCCGAACAGAAAAAGGTTTCCGTACCCTTTACACGGGCTAAGGGGCTATCAGACAAAATTCCTGCAACCGTAACAGTTTTTTTCGTATTATTGATAGATAAAGTTATCTTGTCGCCAACTTGTACATTAACATTTCCCGTCTGTACGAATAGCACTTGATTTTCTTGCTGCATAACTGTTTCTATGGAACCTGCTACCAAAGAGTCCGCCGCCCATTGAAATTGATTTTCCTCATAGGAAATAAGATTTGCATTGTAGCTTTTTCCACTATTTTCTGATGGAACATCATAAGCAAACATACGCCCGTATGCCCGCTTGACATCATCATTTTTCTTAATCTGTGCTAACATTTCGCTCTCAATCGAACAAGTATTAGTTTCACTTGCTATGGATAATTCCGGCGTATAAACCGGGGGCACAAAAGCATTTTGCATAAAATCAACAAGTGTACTGAACGTGAGAAACAATGTAATACAGATAGCAAATGCCCCTGTCATTAAAATGTAATTTCTTTTCTTTGCTTTTGCGTGATGAATACCCAATGCGGTTTCAATTTTAAATGTCTTTGTGTTAGCTGCTTTGTGAAATGTAGCTATTTGTCCAGCATTTCCTGATACAGCGGTAAGCGGAGAAACTTTTGCGGCTCTTCTTGCCGGAGAACGAGCAGCCAGTAAAACGGTCAGCAATCCTAACAAAATACTTGCAACTATACTTATCCAACTAATACCCCAAATCGGCATTGAAGAAAACCATTCTGGACTTATTACCCGCATGGCGGCAGACAAAATCCAAACAATCACAATGGAGAATATAATTCCAATGGGAATAGCCGTTTTACACCAATACAGCCCCTCTAAACATACAAATCGCATTATTTGTCTTTTGGTTGCCCCCAGACACCGGAGCATACCAAAAAATTCTGTTCTCTCTGCGACATTGCTGTTTAGACTGCTTGAAATCATCAAAATGCAAGTCAGCATGACAATAAGGGAAAGAATAAAGGCTACTTGATAAATCTGATTTACACCTGATTTCCCCTCTATTTGCCCTTGTATGCTCAAAAGAGGTGTATTTCCGGTTATCTGTTCATCAGTCAGATGATTGGCTGCTTTTATATCATTGATTGCGTCCGGTATATTACATAAATGTGAAAACTGGGCGACATAACTTTCATTCGCGTTAGAAACAGCAAGCGTTCCTAAGCCCTCTGGTGTCATTACTACAATCGGCAAATTCTCAGCAATCAAGTGTGAAGTTTTTGTATCGTCTAAAAAGCCAACTATCTGATAATCTGCCACACTTCCGTTCAGATTATACAATTCAACTGTATCATTCAACAAAACAGAGGCAGTATCTTTAAGTGAAGAAGATATTGCAATCTCGTTTGGCGCGTCTGGATATTTTCCCTCTGCAATCCCGTTCAGAAATATATCTTCAAAAACCCCTTTATCTTGCGCGCTGATAGTAATAGGCTGTTCTTTAATAAAATATCCTGCTTCGGAAGAAACTGTATTATGCCACCCGGAAATTTTTACCTCTGGACGAGCTGAAATAAAGGAAGCTGTCTGCGAATTAATAGCATGAAACGCATAATGCCAGTTTCCGCTTTTCTCTATTTCGTGTTGCGTAACACCCTGTAAATACATATCGGCAAGACCAAACATGACAGCAACCAAAATAACCGCAAGAGTAATACAAATACGGGTCATTCTACTTTGCTTGCGGTGGATTTTGGTTGATATAGGGACAAGTTTAAGATAATGCTTCATTTGCTGTCCCCCCTAAGTCTGTAAGAATACCGTCGCTCACACGAAACACCCTGTCAACCGAAGATGTTAAATTATTATTGTGCGTTATCATCAAAATTGTTTGTTTAAAATGTCTTGACGCACTGATAAGCATATCAATAACGTCTTGACTATTTTTACTGTCGAGATTTCCCGTCGGTTCATCGGCTAAAATTAGTTTTGGCTGTGTTATCAAAGCTCTCCCAATCGCTACTCGTTGTTGCTGTCCTCCGGATAATTGTCTCGGTAAATGATAGCGGCGTTCTGCCAATCCAAGTAAATTGAGGATTTCGTTTACTTTTTTAGGGTCTGGCTTTTGATAATCTAACAGTAGAGGGAAAATAATATTTTGTTCTACATTCAGCTCAGACACAAGCTGGAAAGACTGAAAAATAAATCCTATGTTGCGTCGTCTGTAAATTGTCCGTTTTTCTTCTTTCATAGAAAACAGATTTTGCCCGTCAATAAAAATAGAACCCGAAGTCGGCGTATCTAAAGCACCGATGCAGTTAAGCAAAGTACTTTTTCCAGAACCAGATTCACCTACAACAGCAGCAAATTCCCCTTTTTCAAGTGAGAAAGACACATTTTTTAAAGCATTTACTTTTGCTTCGCCTTTCCCGTAAGTTTTACATAAATTTTCAACTTTTAAAATTTCCATAAATCATAGACCTCCTTTCTTAAAGGATAACAGGAACAGCTTACAATCCGGTGAATTTCACCTTACGATTTCGTAAGGAAAGAAACTGAAAAAGTAGTACCTTCATGTAAAACACTTTGAACAGAAATGAGCCCCTCTTGTCCCTCTATAATAGATTTTGCAAGAGGAAGTCCTAATCCAATTCCCGGAGTGTTGAGGGAATATTTACTGCGATAAAAGCGTTTGAAAATATGGTGTATATCTTCCGGGGCAATTCCACTTCCATTATCAGAAACTAAAATTCGTATCATAGTTGGTGTACTTTCCCAAGTAATCTTTACTATTCCTCCTATTTCTGTATGGTCTAACGCGTTCTTTACAAGGTTTCCAATCGCTTCACTTGTCCAATCCATATCACACATAATAACTTGATTAGATGTTCCATTTACAATAATCTGTTTTTTTTCTTGTGTAGCTCTTATTGTAAGTTCACTGATAGCGTTTTTAACTAATTCCTGTATAAGACAGGTACGCTTGTCAAAAAGAATATTTCCAGTATCTAAACGTGCGATTTTAAGCATAGACAAAATAAGCTGTTCTATTCGTTTTAAGGCGGTTCCGGTTTTTTGCGAAAATTTTTTTACTGTTTCAGTATTATCCGGTTCCGCTTCTATAATTTCTTGATACATCATCAAAGCTGCTAATGGAGTTTTCAGTTGATGTGAAATATCTGAAATTGTGCTTTTCAAAAATTCTTTTGTTTTATGTTCTGTTTCACTTTTGGCTTTAAGCATAGTTGCAAGCTGTTCAACAGATGCAAATAAATGAAAAAGGTCTCCCTCACTGTCTTGCGGTAAATGACAAGAATAGTCATTGTTAATATAGTTATCTATAATTTTTCCAGACTGTCGATATAGATTATTTCTAATTTGTAGGAAAGAAATAACCCCAATGACAAGAATTATCACTAGACAAATTCCCCCTCCTAATGCTATACGCAAAAAGTGATATTGAAACTGGGAAAAATGTGGCAACAAGCTACCAAACGTATTTGTGGTAATTCCCAAATTATCTAAAAATTCCATTCCCGCGGTACTTATATCTGTGGAAGAAATAGCATTGGCAATTACTTCTTTTGAAACCTCCTGTTCCAACAAGGCAGATACAATAGCTCTATCATGTTCCAGATACATAGACTTTGCTGTATTTAATTGATTTATAGAAAACCATGTAGAAACTCCCACAAGTAAAATACTGTATATAGCAATAAAAAGAGAAAAATGTTTTATTTGCTTGTCACGAAAAATATTCATACTTACACCTCTTTCCACTGATAACCAAAGCCGCGAATGGTTATTAAGCGCTGCGGGTGGGAAGCGTCAGTTTCCACTTTTTCGCGAAGCCGCCGGATATAAACCGATAAGGTGTTATCGTCAACAAAATTTCCTGTACCGTCCCATAAATCATTTAGAATAATATCTCTGGAAACAATGCGATTTGCATTTCGTACTAACAGACAAAGCAGACGGTATTCTGCGTTTGTCAGTTCTAGTATTTTATTGTTCAAAATTACGCGGCAACTTAAAAAGTCAATCGAAATGTCCCCGCATTTCAATACACTTGCCTTGTCCTGCGGTGTTACTCCTGCACGTCGTAACAAGGCACGAATACGGGAACATAGTTCCCCCAACTTAAAGGGCTTTGTAACATAATCGTCCCCGCCGCAATCCAAGCCACGAATAATATTGACTTCTTCATCAGAAGCAGTCAAAAAGATAATCGGTATCTGTTTGTTATGTTTCCGCACATTTTCGCAAACCTCAAAGCCTGTTCCGTCCGGCAGTGTCACATCAAGAATAAGCAAATCGTATTTTTCGATTTGTGCTAATTGCTTTTCTGCTTCTTCAACAGTACGGGCAATATCAACGTAGAAACCATTTTTCTTTAGAGAGTAATGCAACCCGTCTATTAAGCTAATATCATCTTCTAAAAGTAATAAGTTACTCATGCTTAAACTCCTTTCTCCTTGCGTCAACAGGTTTTTCTGCATCCTTTGGTATCAACCACATATAACCGATTTTTGAAACTCCCGGTATTCTATCTTCCTTACAAAGAATCTGTACTCGTCGTTCAGAAATGCCCCATTTTTTAGCTGCTTCGGGGCAAGACATATATTCCATAACAGTCCCAGTCCTTTCTATAAACTATATTATCATAATTATAGTCGGACATACGAATAATAGCAAGTGCAAACATATGAATTATTATGGCTACAAATAGGAACTGTATAGACGTATTCAGTATGAAAGAGGAACAGTAGAATGTATATGGGTGAATAAATATGGCAAAAAGACCAACAGCTAAATATGACTTTAAGGCTTTCGGACAAGCTATCAAAGCAGCGAGAACCGAACGAAAAGAGAGCCGCAAGAAAGTAAGTGATGAAATGTATATCTCACCACGTTATCTTGCTAATATTGAGAATAAAGGGCAACAGCCGAGTTTACAAATTTTTTATGAGCTTGTAACACGTTATGATATATCCGTAGACCAATTCTTTTTTCCGAATAAATCCGCGGAAAAAGATACACAACGCAGACAACTTGATACATTGCTTGATAGTATGAGTGAGAAAGGAATACGGGTAGTCACCGCCACAGCAAAAGAGATAGCCGAAGTCGAAGCAGAGGACAGGTGAATGTCCAGAACAGAATTTTAAAATGAGAAGACACATTGTAATTTTTTGAGAAATACAATGTGTCTTCTGTTTTATATAGCTTATTTCACAATCTTCCAGTTTTCCCCGTTCTTTTCCAGTACAAGGTTAAACTGTGATACCTGTGTTGTCATGGTCTGGTTATCCAGATATTTTACTGCAATGGAAGCTGTCACCTGATTTCCGTTTCGGTTATAAACCGGATTTACCAGTTCCGAGAAAATATACTCTTTTCCCACAGTTTTCAGCACACCCTCATTTACATAATAGGTCAGTTCCTTTGCGGTTGCCGTAGGGTACAGCTTGAAAAAGGTGGTGAGAAATTCGTTGATTTCCTCTGTGGTGATGGAATCCACCGTACCGTCACTTTGTACCGCTTTGGGAGTGTAACCGGATTTTACGGGAACACTGGTAATGGTTGGATTCTGGATAATCGTCAGGTTTCCAGAGCCGTCCACATAGACTGTCACCTGATAGGCGGAACGGACGGTTTTACTGGATTCCCCCTCTGTGATACGCTGTTCCACCGTATAGGTCACTTGATAATGCTGCTCCTTTTCTTCTGTGATTTCCCATATCTGAAAATCGGTCAGGGCAGACGATACGGGGATGTCCTTTCGGACAGTATCTACATTCAGGGCTTGCAGCTCTCCGGTGAGATACCCTTTTAAAGCGTTTGTCCGGTTGTCAATGGAAGCGGCGGACTGTTCCCATGAATAGTAGACTTCTGCGAAATTCTCCACAAAATTCTCTATCTTGTGAGTGTCGAGGATTTGTTCCTCAATCACTTTCGTTTCATGGACAGTGTGAATGTCTATCGCCGTGAAATTCTTATAGACGGCAAACAGGAAGCTCATTGCCAGCAGCACCCACAGGGCAATCACGGTTTTCTTATGGGTATTGACTTTGTAGACTTTCAGTTTCTTTTCTTTCTGCTTTTTCTGGTTTTCCTCTTTTCTAATCTGAATCATATCGGTTCATCCTTTCTTATTGTTTGATTCGTCCGGCTCCGGCAAGGTGCTGTTGCCAGTAGGAGCCTGTCAGGTCTGCGTAACCAATGGGATTTCCGGCATGGTACATCCGGTTATTTCCCACATACAGCCCCACATGGGTGATGTAGGTTCCAGCATTGTAGGTGGAATGGAAAAAGACCAAATCCCCTGCTTTTGCTTCGGACAGGGGGATATGCTGCGTCACATTGTACTGTTCCTGTGCTGTCCGTGGCAGGGTGATTCCTGCCTTGCCATAGCACCACTGCACCAGTCCCGAACAGTCAAAGGAAGTGGAGGGGGAATCGCCCCCGTACACATACGTCCAGCCCTCATACTTTAAGGCTTCCTCCATGATAGCCTGTACCGTTTCATCATCAAACTGTGCCACGGTCAGGTATTGCGATACCAAGAGGACATAGAACATATTTCCATAGGAATACCGCCAGCCCCCGTTTTTCTCTACGGCAACAGGGTTGGTGTAGGTGACTTTCTTTCCGCCGGATTTGTCCCTTGCAAAGCTCTCTGCCAGTTCAAAGGTGTATTTTTTCCCACGTCCTGCCACATAGTCTAGGAAACCGCCGCCATAGTTGTAGGACTGAACCACACTGTTTAAGTCACAGCCCTTTGCTTCTGCCGCTGCGAGCAGTTCCGAGAAATATTTGCAGCCCTGTTTGATGGATTCCTCTGTACTAAGGGAGTTCGGGGGAAGCCCCAGAGATTCCGAGGACTGCATAACGTCTTCCAGCGTGCCGCCGGATTCCACCTGAATGATGGCGAGCAGCACATTTAAGTATTCCTCTATGCCATATTCCCTTGCATACTTTTCCAGCATAGGCTTATGGGCGAGGACTTCCTGTGATACGCTCACGCCCCCATAGATAAGGTTTCCGCCGCTTCCTCCGTCTTCCTCATCCGAGAAGACAATCACCACCAAAAGGAGCAGGGAGAACATCATCACGAACACGCCGGAACAGGCAAAGAAAAGGTGTCTTAACTTCATGGCTTCTCCCCTTTCTTCTGTTTGGACGCCGCTGTTACTGTTTTTGTCCACTCCTTTCTGGCGGTGGTACGCCGGATGGTAAAGTTGGATTCTTTTACCGCAGGGGCAGCCCGTTTTCTTTCCGGTATCACAGGAGCCGTATCATTCTGGACAGGTCTTGTCGGAGGGGGAGCAGCAGGTGTAGTAGTTGTCTTTTGTCTTTCATCTGGTTTGTCTGGGGAAGCCGGAGGGTCTATCTGGCGTTCTGTCCTTACAGGCGGCGTCTGTTCATGGTGGATGGAAGCCGCTTTTACCACCGGAACCGAAGACCGTTCTGCCACAGTTCCCCCATAAGAAACCTGTCCCCGTTCCCTGATGGATGGGGAAGTTGGCTGTATAGCTGGCTTTCCTGTATGAGAGGTATCTGCATGATGTCGGAAATCTTCCGGCTGCTTTGCAGTAACAGGGCGTTCATGGACAGGAGCCGCCCCTTTGGGTACTTCGGAAGCTGTCTTTTGCGGCTGTTTTGCCTGTTCCAGTTCCGCCATGCGTTCTGCAATGGTCTGTCTGCGGCTTTCTGCCTGTGCGTTCCGCTGTTCGGTTCTGGCAGTTCGGGTCTGGGTCACGCTGGAAGTAAAATCCCGTACTCCCTCTGATACCTGTGTTTTCCTGTGGTAAAGAGCGTACTTTGCATTGACAGGCAAATCCTTTGCCTGCTCCCGAAGCTGTCCGGCAGTATCGGCTATCTTATCTTTGGTATCTGCCACCGCACCTACCGCAGAACCAGCCCGTTTCCATGCGGATTCCTTTTCCGGTGCTGCCTGCCCATCTGGTCTGCTGTGGTCTGCCTGTGTCCGTTTGGAAGAACCGGAGCTGGAAGCAGTTCTCTGGTCTGAGCCAGCCTGTTTTCCTGCGTGGTAGGCAGCCGTACCAGCCCCAAGAGCCGCCACAGAACGTCCTAACTTATGCTGTAAACGGTGCATATGGGCGTGCATGAGCATACGGGGTCTTCGCATGATACGGCTCCCCATGCTTTGGGAATCCCCACTTTGTAAGGAGAACATCCCCATCAAATCCCCCAGCTTGAAATAAATTCCGGCAAAGGTCACTATCTGCAAGAACGCCGTTAGGAAGAACGGATATTCCCCAGACAGGTTGTAGAGCATGGTGGAAATGCTGAACGCTACCGTGATAATCAGGGTGATTCCGGCTCTGGTAAGGATGGTATTGAACAGTTTTGTAATGGCACGTTTGGACATCCCCTCAAAAGAGGGAACCATGCTGAGGAGGAAGCTCACAGGCAGGAACATGGCGTAGATGATAAAAAGCACCTGTGAAAAAATCATTATCCCCGTGAGTAGGAATACAAAAACGGAGATACCGATATTGAACATAAACAGGAAGAATACGGTTCCCAAGCGGTTGATGGTTTTTGTGATGGTAAGGTTGGTGTTTTCCCTGTCTTCGATTTCCTCCACCACGATTTCTTCCCTGTCCTGCCCGTTGTTTTCGTCTGGGCTGGTTGAGAGCAGGCGTTCCACGCGGTCAGCCCCAAGGTTTTCCACATCCGAGTTGCCGTATTGCAGCAGGAGCCACGGCTGCTTGACCTGTATGGAAAACAGGCTGTCCCGTATCAAATCTACGCTGTCTTTTCCTTGACTTTCCGAGTTCGGCAGCACAATCTTTGTGCCAAGGGTCAGGCTGGCATTGCTGATGTCTGCGGAAAATTCATTGATTTTCCCGATATAATCAGGAGCATAAGCGATAAAGGCAGCGGACAGCACGAACACCACCACGAAATTCACAACGGCATGGATGGCTTTTGTGGTTTCCCGTTTGATAAGCCCTGTGTAGGCAACGTAAATCCCCACCACCAGAATGAGAATCAGCAGGAACCCGATATAAAATCCCTCCGAGGACAAGCCGCCTGTGGTAACGCCTGCAAGGGTCTGCATATTTTTCCCAATGGAATCCGCCGTAGAGGAAATGAAGTCCAGCGAGTAGGCTTCCTGAATCAGATACCCCGTGGCGTTGGAAAGGTACAGGCTGATTGTCCAGATAAAATTTGTGATGGCATACAGCCCGTACATCACCTGTTTTCCGATACCGTCCAGCCAGTTCCACGGGAGCCAGTCCCATCCGCTGTCCACATAAAAATCAAGCTGGTAGTTGTCCAGAGGATATTTGCTGTATTCGTTGGCAGCGTCCACCGTATCATCCACCAGTCCGGCAGCATGGGCGGCTGTGCCGAAGACTGCCAGCAGCAGGAGGATGAGCAGGAGTGCCAGAAGCACCCTGCCAATCACTTTTCCTGCCATCTTCCAAGACAATCTCTTTTTTGCGTGATGGGGAACAGGGAGTTGCTGCCCGTTGGAAGTTCTATGTATCACCATCATTCCACCTCTTTTCTCACGGGCGGTCTGGTATCAAAGGCATGGAACAGGTCTTCAAAGATAGGATGGAACTGTATCACTCCTACACGCCCGTACAAATCACTGATAAGGCACTGTCCGTTTTCCAAGTCACGGAGCCGCTTCTGGTTGTTTTCATCTTCGGAATCTACCCCGAAAAAGGCGAGGGTCTTCTTGATTTCGTTGATGTCCGTGGAACGGAACGCAAACTTCAAGCCCAGATTGTTTTTCAGCTTTTCATCCAGCAAATCGTCCGTGTTCTGGGTGACAAAGTAAACGCCTGCGTTCATGGCACGTCCGGCACGAACCAGCTTCATAGAGAGGGTCTTGCCCTGTGCTACCTGTAAGAAGCTCCATGCTTCGTCCAAATCCACAATCTTAAACACGCTGCGGTCGGTGTGGATGAAGTCGAGGGCAAAGGTGCTGATTACAATGAGCATTGCCACGGAAAGCAGCTCCATTGTGGTGTATTCTTCAAATGAGGTTTCCTTATCCGGCAGCACCAAATCCGCTACCTGAATGATATTGAGCTGCTTTTCAAGGCTGATGGACTGTGTGACATCCCCATCCGAAAAGAGCAGGTGTGCAAAGTCATAGTCCGTAAAGGATTCGATATGGTCGGCTATGCTGGTGCTGATGGTGGTTCCCTCCGCCCGAAGTTCCTCAATCACTTTGAAAAGTCCCCGTTCCTCACTGTTTGTCACCGCACGAATGGCTTTCCGAAGAACAGGGAACTTTTCCCCGTCACGGCTGGAAATGCCCGTTAAAAAGGTCAGGATGTCGATTGCCAGTGATTCGGAATCCTTTGGGTTCTCCATAATCACATACGGGTCGAGTAAGCCCCTGTTCTGTTCCTCCGAAGTCAGGTTTACGATATTGATTTCATGGGCGATTTCCGGCAGGGTTTCTTTCCAGCGTCCCCGTTCCGCTTTCGGGTCAACAATGAGTGCCTGTGCCCCAAACAATACGGAATAATAGACTATCATGTTGTTGCTGAATGATTTTCCGCCGCCGAGGGAGCCGACAAAAGCGGCAGCAAGGGCGTTGGTGACGGAGCCTTTTACCCCTTGACTGGCAAGGGCAGGCTTTAAGTACACATTTCTTCCTGTATCAAGGCTGTACCCAATATAAATACCCTCCGGTTCCCCCAACATCTGGGTTGCCCCAAATCCAAGACCAGCGAGGAAGTCGCTGGTGACATACTGGATGTAATCGTTCAGATACCGTTTGCTGGCAGGGAGAAATTCCCCATGCAGCCCCAGCATATCCCCAAAGGGGCGAACCAGCTTCACGTTCAAATCATCATAAAAATCTTTCACCTCATTGCAGCGGCGTTTCAGTTCCTCCAAGTCGGGAGCCGTCACACGCACTACATAGGACAGTTTGTACATGGATTCCTTGCTCTGGTCTAAGGTGGATTCCAGTTCATTTACGCTGTCTAAAGCGTCCACCACGTTTGTACTGGTTTCACTGTCATTCTGCCATGCGTGGTTGTCCAAATCTTTCAGCTCTTTTTTCTTGTTCCGTACCGTGGAGAGGGCTTTCCGGTTTGTGACAATCTCCACATTCATAGAGGTATCAATGGGAAAGGTAAATTGCTGCTGCTGATAGTAAAAGATTTCCGAGGATGGAAAGTCCAGTTCCCCCACAATGCTGTTGATGGTAAAGTAGGCGGCATAAACTGTCCCGTCTTCCTGTTCGATTTTCAGATACCGCTGGTTTTCCTCTATCAGACAACGGGTGGGTTTGATGAGGTCATAGTATTTCACCAGCGTTTCCTCCTGAAACCGCTTCTTCGGCAGGTAATACTCATAATCTTCGTAGGCGGTTCCGGTCTGCCCGTATAAATGCTCAATCAGATAGCCAAAATCGTCCTTATCAAGCCGCCGGACTTTAAAGCGGCGTGAGATTTTATTTTCCAGCAGTTTTTCCATCTTCTGAAACCGCCAGATTTCCTCATTGCTCATGGAAACAAAATCCCCCATGAGCTTGTGGTTGACTTCATGGAGGAAGTCGGAAACAGCGGTCTTTGCTTCCCTGCGAAACTGCTTCATGGTGACTTCCTGCTCATTGACAAGCAGCTTAAAGCCGATAAAAAAACGGTAGTCCACCTGATTTTCCCCTATCATGGAAATGAGGGCTTCGGTCTGTGCGTCAATCTTTGCACAGGCAACGTCCTTTAGCTTGCCTGTCACTTCCTGTTTGGAGCGTTCCTGTGCCGCCCGTATGCTGGATTCCGTGCTGATTTGCAGGGCGTGAATCTTCCCGTCCCTGTTCTGGGCGATAAGCTGCCGGAATGAATCGTGTACCTGATACTTCTGTTCAGGGCTTAAAAAGGAATAGTTGTAGGGAAGCAGTTCATAGTAAGCGAAGCACTCCCCGTCATGGTTGAACACAAGGTTATTTTCGATATACTTAATCGGATATGCCATAAATATCACTCCTTACTGCCGTGATGGGCTGTGCCGGATATTCCTTTTCCAGCTTCACGGGCTTTCCTGCATAGGTCAGTTTCGGGCGTACCAGATATGCCAGTACGGATTTCAGGAAGCCATAAGGCTTTTTCCCGTCAAAGGTTTTCTGGCACATGAACCAAGTGAGGGCAGAGGGTACGCCGAAGTATTTCAAAAATGCCCCGTCAATGAACGAAAGGGGAGGGAGGTTCCCTAAGAGTATCACTGCAAACACCGATACCACGAACCACGCCATCTGCGTAAATGTGATGGGGAATGGCAGCTTAAAATCATTGATGGAATAGAGTACCTTTTCCACCGACCAGATACTGGTATAGCTTCGTATTTTCTTCATGTTGTCCGTCCTTTCTAAAAGATGGGGGCAGCAAACGAGCTGCCCCTGAATCAAAAAATCCGCCTGTATTTCCTGAAAGAGATACAGACGGGTCTACCGTAAGATTTCATATACGCCGTGGTTTGTGACAACAAAGGTTCCCTCCAATTCCATGTCACGCCCATAGGCGGCGTAGTCGATATAGTTTTGTAAGTGTGCCGGAAGTTCGCCAAGCTGTCCGCTTTCTTCCAGATAGCAGCGAGCCACATCCGCCATATCATCACAGCCGGAATGGCAGATAATATCGTCTTCATGCTCACAGAGTTCTTCGATACTGCCAAAGTAGGATTGCAGCTCTGATAGTTCCTCCTGAATGTACTCCGGTAAGTCCTCCACCATTTCACACAGGCGGTTGACTTCTTCAATGGGGGTATATTCGTCAATCTCAAAGGGCAGCTCATAATCATGGATGGCGTATTCCTCATATTCATCATTCAAACCGATACGTTCCTTGACTTCCTCAAAGTCCACAGGCGGCGTGAACCATGCCCCGACCAGTTCGCCCTCATTGTATTTTCCTAAGTTGGCAATGTAAATCCGCATTTCCTCCAAGTTCTTCTACCTCCTTTTAGCGGTAATAAAAGATACCATTGTCCGTAAACAGGTAGTTTTCGCTGGTTTCCAGTTCCCGACCAATGGCAGCGTAGTCGATATGGTTCAACAGGTCTGGATGTACTTCTCCAAATAGCTGTACCTCCTGCACCAGATAACGGGCGAGGGATTCCCCGTCCTGCACCGGATAGCAGCGTATCTGGTCTTTGTGGTCGATAAATTCCGTAAAGCTGGGAAACCACCGCTTTTGTACCACATCCATTTCATAATAGAGGGGCGTTCCCTGCATTTCCTGTACCATCCGGCAAAGGGCGTTGATTTCCCAGAGCCTTGTGTTGCCCTCCAATGGAAAGGGCAGCTCATAGTCTTCAATTTCGATTTCTTCCTCACTCTGAACCCCAAGACGTTCCCTGATTTCTTCAAAATCCACAGGGCAGGAAAACCATGCCCCAGGATATTCCTCAAAATCTTCATGGTAAAACCGTGTGGTGTTCAGGATGTAGATTCTCATTTCCTCAATCAGTATCACGTCCTTTCTTAGAACAAAAAATGGCAACTAACTTTGTTTGTCAGTTGCCATTTTTCTAATAAAATATTCGCTTTAATTCTTCATCACTATTGATTTTTTTAATTACCCAAGGTTGTAAAAAATAATTGATTTGTGGGTCTAACATACTTACTAAATGAGTTTGTCCGGCAGGGGTTAATATTTGTAAATGTTGAAGTTCTATTACTAATCCATTGTTCATGGGTAATGGCAGGGTGTGAGTTGGTTCACGTAAAAACTCCCGAATGATTGTCACCTGTTCTGGTGTCATATTTTTCAAATATTTAATCTGAGCAGTTCCTAATCTCTTAGAAGCATACTTGTCATAAAAGAAATGAAAAATTTTAGATAGTAATAAAACGATTAGTAAAGCTGTGGAAATCACAAAAACAATGCCTATTGTAAAACCATATTTTTCTCGAAAATTTATAATATAAAACTTTTGGGCTAACTTTTGAGGCAATAATAATAATGTACCACTGGCAATAGATAAAGCTCCTAAAATGTTCGGTGGTAATTTCAAAAAATCAATAAAATCCTTCATACATTTCCTCCACTTTCAATTACTATTAAAGAAATTATACCACCATTCTTAGTTTATCTCAATTATCATACACTATCATATTACATCTTCTTTCTTTTGGGGAGTTACGCTCCCCAAGCCCCTAGTGGACTTCCGCCATGAAGCAATCAGAGCTTGCTCCATAACGGAAGTGTAAAATGGGTTTCCTATGCACCGATAATCTTATTGAACAGTTCCAGTAAGATGTCCTTTACACCGTCCGCATTGAAGACCAGACCGACCGCTACGAGGGAAACTACTAAAAAGCCGATAAGTTTGGAAAATTCCCTCTTAAATCCGAGGTACAGTCCAATCACCACGATTGCCAGCAGCACAAGGGACTGGGCGTTGGATAAAAACCAGTTGTAAAGATTCTGTCCGAAATTCATAAAAGCTCCTTTCTTTCCTGTAAGATTTCTTAGGTTCTAAAATTGCCGCCGTTAAAGCACCACCTCATTTGCAGCGGCGGCTTGCTGCTTCAGGATTTTTTCATGCTTCTCCGTCAGCCTTGCATGGGTGATGATGTCATGGACAATCTGGGTGTGGTTCATCTTATCCAGACGGAGAGCCAGCTTTAACGTGGGGGCTACCTGATGGGAGAGCCAGTGCAGGGTGCGTTCAAAGGAATAGGGTTCCGGTTTGGTTGTCAGTTTCAGGCTTCCCCTGTGTTCCCCCATAAACCACGCCCATTCCTCATTGATACGCCAGTCAGAACGGGGCTTCGTATCGTCCCTGTCCACGAACCGGACATAGCGGTTGATGATTTGAAACGCTGTCCGTTCTGGATTGTCATGTTCTAACAGATCACGGATGGCGTAAAAGGCACGCTCATTTTTCAGCCGGATTTCAAAGCGGTTCTTTACCTCTGCGTCCGCAATGGGAATATCGTGCTTTTTGTACTGCTCATAGTCTTTTTCATAAATGCAGAAGTACACCTCACTTTGGAGGGAGCCGATATACAGGGTGTTCCCCATACATTCTTTTTCCCCACTCCGTACCAGTTCGCCGCTGCGGTAGCTTTTGAAGCTGCGGAAGACCGAGATACATTCCTCATTCCGGCACTTCTCTGTCAGATGGGGAATGTTCAGGATTCCTGTTTTGTCATTGATGGCAAGGTCAAGCCGCTTCATCACGCCGTCCTCCATGAGAACGTCCATAAAAAACTCATACCAGCTCCGTTCCTGTGCCAGCAGATAGCTTTCAAACTGGCGGCAGCCACGCCCTTTCAGTTCCAGCAGCACCCCTTTTTCCAGCTCCGGCGATACTAGAACGAAAATATCCCCCAGATAGTAATGCTCTGTGTAAGAGTAGAAGCCGTAGTCTTCATGGATAAAGTAGGGGAGTTTTAACCGCAGCACGTCTTCCACGATATGCTTCACATCCGTAGTAGGAAAGCGAATCCGAACATAGTCAAAGAGCATTTCAAGGGGATTGTCTGGATTGAAGCGTTCCAGAGCTTCTGAGATGGCTTCCTGTAATGCTTCGGATGGGTGAGCCTTGCTCGTTTCAATATCGCTCAGGTACGGACGGGTGATTCCGGCAGCTAACGCAAGTTTCTGTTGTGAGATACCGTAAACTTCCCGTTTTTCTTTGATGTCCTGTACCCATGTTTCTTCATTCAGTGAAAATCCCTCCTGTCTAAAAAAGCGTATGTCAACTTTCAGAGTCTTGTTGACATACGCCGGATATGGGAGAATCCCTTGTGTATCGTGGGATTCTGCCCTGTTGTTTGATTGTTGCCTGTCGATTTGTACCCCTCTGTTAGATACGAGGGGTTCATGCTGGCGTGCCTTGCGGCACACCAGCTACAGCAGGTCAGTCCGTTTCTGCGGCTTTCGCTTCGCACGCCGCCTGCACTTCCTGCCTGCTGTCTATCAGTTTTTTTATTTCTTTGAGGAAATCGTGTCCTTTTGGCACAAGGGGCGTGTAAAATTCCGAGATAACGCTGGTTCCCACATCCACATAGCCACGCCCTTTTATCTGCTTTAGGAAGAAATCCTTTGTGGTTTCCCCGAACATCATCCCATAGCCCATTTCCGACATCCGCCCCAGAGCCACACGGAAATTAAACTGGTCACGGATTCCGTCCCCCAGATACTTTGCGTCTGGACGCTGGCAGGCGAGAATCAGGAAGAAGCCAGCCTGCCGCCCAAGCATAACGATTTGTTTTAATTTGTTGAGGACAGCGGCATTTTCCTTTGTGCCGAGCATTTCCATAAATGCCACATATTCATCAAAGATAAGGAAATTTGCAGGAAGCCCCAGATAAGCGTAATTTTCCCCTGTCCGGTAATTCTCCATGAGCTTCATGTCTTCGCTGCGTTTCATCATTTCTTCATAGAAACGGTCAATGCAGTCGAGCATATCTTCCTTTTTGTAGTACACATCCGGCATAACCGCCTGTAAATCCGCAAGGTCGGCGTTCTTTGGGTCTAACACGAACAGGACGGCGTTGGTGCGGAGCAGGGCTTCAATGAGGGTCAGGATGAAGTAGGTCTTTCCGCCGCCGGTTCCTCCGGCAATGAGCATATGGGGGAGCTTGTCATACTCCCACCAGACATTTTCCATGAGCCGGAGCCTGCCGTCCTTTGCCTGTACATCCTCAATGGAGATACGGTTCGCAATGGTATCATAGAGCAGGGTGTACTCCACATAGGAATCCTTTAATTCCTTATCCGTCAGCTCACAGTACAAGCCGCTTTCCAGCTTTCTCTCCAAGTTTAAGAGCTGTTCCTGATATTTCCCCAAGGTGATTTCCACACGGATATGGAGCAAGCCTTGTTTCATCCGGTAGTAGATTTTGGGAAAGTAAGTGATGGTTTCTTTGGAACGGCTGGAAGACAAGTCCTTGAAAAAAGCGTCCTCCTTTCTCTGCTCCGATTCATACCACTTGTTTTCCAACACCATCCTTGCCAGCTTTTGGCGGTGGATGAGCTGCTTTACTTCATCCCTGCGGTATCGCCAGAACAGAAGAACTGCTGTAAGGCACACCAGCCCTGCCACGCCCATGCTAAATAGCAGATAAGGGATATTTACATCCTGTACTATCTGGGAGAGGGACACTTCCTGCCAGTTGGTTCCGGCAATCTGCCCGATATGAAACAGCAGGACAACCAGCAGGAAGACAGGGAGCAGAGAAGCAAGGGCAGTATAGAATACAAGGTCTTTATCCGTGGGACGGATACGTTTTCCACGGGGGAAAAGCTGCTTCATAGGAACAATCCTCCTTTCGTTTTTTTATGTTCCTGTTATTTTGCAGGGGGAACGTCTTTCTTTGGTGGCTGCGGATTCATGGCAGCCCCTTTTTTCAGAACAATATCCTCCGCCTTGATGTACCAGTCTACCTCTGCTCCCTGAAAGGTAGCCGTTGCCACGGTATCTGCCACAGGATTGATAAGTTCCACCTCTGCATTGTAATCGAACTCCTTTAATGGCATGCTGGCAGGGATGGAAACCTGAATCATACGCCCCTGTCCTCTGGATTTTAAGTCATAGGTACGCTCCTTGATTTCTTCTGATACCGAGCCGTCTTCATTCTGGAGGTGAACCTCACGGCGGAGGGCAGAAAATTTCAATGCCCCGAAAGTTGCTTCCTTGTCAATCACGATTCCGTTTGCTAATCTCATAGTCTGATGTCCTCCTTTTCCTTATGCTTTTACCATATCGTCAGCGTGCAAAATGTAGTTGGTAAAGCCCCTTGTGCCGATTTTATAGCCCTCTGCGGTGATACGTGGATTGACGAGCTTCACACGTTCCTCAAAGTCAAAATGTTTCTCTCCGGCTTCGGCAGGGAGGATAACCACAATATCATCCGCCCTCTGTACGTCTGAATAAAGATTGAAGCTGCGGGAGAGTACCGTCATGCGTCCATTGATTCTTCTCTGTTCTGTCTTGTCTTCTCCGGCAAACTCCAAGTTGCCGAATGTCTTTTCCATGTTGGGGATAACGAATTTTAATTCCATATAGATATACCTGTCCTTTCTGAATGTTGTGTTTGATGGTTAGTTTTAGGTTCCGGTTTGAAAGTCGGAGGTGAACGCTCCGGCGGTGGTGATTTCTTCGTGGTATCACATCCTTTCTGGGACTATTGAAGAAATTACAGGGTTGTGATATTATCTAGGTGTTAAAAATTAAATCGTCATGGTTAGGATTGTTAGCTTGTGTTTTTTCATGTAGCTCTGTCATGTACTCCCAACAACTTAAAAGTAGATTTCAGTGGAGATTTATAATATCAGGAGGTACGCTTATGACAATAATAACAACTGTAAAAAGCATTATGGTGGGCGACGGAATTTCTGGGAATTTTTGCTAAAGTGTGCAGGGGCAATGGAAAAAATTACGGCTGGCATGACATGAAGAATCCGGGAGGGTCAAATCTCCAATTCCCATCGGGGCTGTTTTCAGCCCCATTTAATTTTGAAACAAAAAATAGACGCCCATTGTTGAACGTCTATTTTGGGATGATATTGAGGTTTGCTGGTCTATCTTATAAAATCTGAATGTACTTCGATTGCATTTTTATTGCATTTTTAATTTGTTTTCATATAGATTTTAGTGGTTGATAGTTCCTGAAAATGCCTTAAAATCAATGATTTTCACTTATATGGCATACTGTCTGTCTGGAGTTTGAATAATTTGAAATCGTTGATAATCATTGCAGTAACGATAAAATTTGAAACATTGATAGTTGTTTGATACTGCTTTGATACTAACTGAAAATTATTCGCCACTGAGAGACGCAGAACGCCCTCTGAAAAACGGTAAGTTTTTCAGAGGGCGTTTTTGTCTCTATTTTTCTTTTCGCCACTTTCTGTGGTATGTTTCAGGATAACAGGCATCAGCAGTTGCAGGCCAGTTGAGTCTCCATTCGGTGTATTCTTCTTGTGTAATTTCTCCATTTGCAAGTTGCTCTTTGCGCAACTTCCATTCCCCTAGATAGTCTTCCATACGGTCATAATCATAAATAATAGCGATGCGTTTTTGGGGCTGCTGAGAACCACTGTCATCAAGCACATCGACTAGTCTAATACCGGGATGTTGGTCGTCTTGATCGAAAAGAGTATACATAACATCTTCTGCGCAATACATATCAGGTTCATAAAGAGCATAGAAGCTGACATCTAAGGCATCCGCAAATTTATGAAGTAAAGCATCTTTAGGCTTACGGGTATTGCTTTCGTATTGTGCGATACGAACATCGGCGCCTCGTTTATTAAATCCAACTGCAACGCCTAACTCCTTTTGAGTCATACCGCGAAAGACGCGCGCTTTCTTTATTCGATCACCAATTGACAACGTTAATAACTCCTTCGTACTGTGAGTGTACAAGCGCAGCATTGCACGAACGACTGCATGAGTATTATACCATTAAACTATTAAAATCGCAACAAAAATTTAACAAAAAAGTTTAGGAAAAATGAGCTTAGATAATTGACTTAACTAGATATGCTTAGTATAATGGAGAAAACGTTAAACATATAAGCTTAGTCAAAAAAGACTTAACTGGCAAAAGGTCAAGCTTCAAATAGGAAAGGACTATGTGGGGCGACATAGGTGTGAAGCGTCAATCATTCAGCCAGTTGAAATAAATATTTGAATGAGGAACATAAAATGGACAAAAGCATTTTTATCAGAGCGGACGAACTTGCCGCAGAATTGGACGTTTCTAAGGCATTGGCTTATAAGATGATCAACCAGTGGAACGAGGAACTGAAAGCCAAAGGCTATACCACTGTGGGTGGCCGTGTAAGCCGCCAGTACTATTACGAAAAGATTTACGGTGCGGAAAAGGAGAAAGCCGATGCCTGCGTATAAGGATGCCCAAAAGGGTACATGGTATGCAGCCTTTTACTATCAGGATTGGAAAGGCATCAAGAAAAAGAAA
Source organism: Gemmiger formicilis (assembly GCF_018784445.1). Lineage (GTDB taxonomy): Bacteria > Bacillota > Clostridia > Oscillospirales > Ruminococcaceae > Gemmiger. Next base: position 22,362 of record NZ_WQOH01000092.1, read on the forward strand.
TTAAAGCGCGGCTTTCCCACAAAGAAAGAAGCCTTGGCGTGGGAACGCACATTTCTTCTTCAGCAGGCTGCTGACTTGACCATGACATTTGAAGCCTTTGTAGAAATCTATATTGTTGACAAGCAGAACCGTCTGCGTGAGAATACATGGTCTACTAAAGAGCATATCATTCGCACTAAGATACTGCCGTACTTCAAAGAAAAACGACTTTGCGATATTAAACCGCAGGATGTCATCGCGTGGCAGAATGAATTGCTGAACTACCGCGGCAAAAACGGAAAACCGTATTCTCCAACGTACTTGAAAACGCTGCACAGTCAATTCAGTGCGATTCTGAACCACGCGGTACGATTCTATGGGTTGAACAAAAATGCAGCAACGACTGCGGGCAATATGGGTTCTTCCAAGCACCAAGAGATGTTGTTCTGGACAAAAGAGGAATATCTCAAATTTGCAGAAGTGATGATGGACAAGCCGTTATCTTACTATGCGTTTGAAATCCTCTACTGGTGCGGTATCCGCGAGGGAGAACTGCTGGCGCTGACACCTGCCGATTTCGATTTGGACAAAGGGCTACTCTCTATCACAAAATCCTATCAGCGTTTGAACGGCAAAGATGTGATTACAGACCCCAAGACCCCAAAAAGCGTTCGGGTCGTTCAGATGCCGGATTTTCTGACAGAGGAAATCCGAGATTATCTGAAATCAATCTACAAGGTGAAGCCGACTGACCGAATTTTTGATGTGACGAAGTATTATTTACACCATGAAATGGACAGGGGCGCTAAAGAGGCCGGGGTCAAGCGTATCAGAATCCACGATTTGCGGCATTCTCATGTGTCGCTGCTGATCGAGATGGGATTTTCTGCGGTAGCCATTGCGGACTGAGTGGGGCATGAAAGCATTGATATTACCTACAAGTACGCGCACCTATTCCCGTCAAAGCAGCAGGAAATGGCGGCCAAATTGAACATAGAAAGAGAGGAACAGTAATGGAAAAAACTTTAGACCGACAAGGGCGCTGGCGCAGCAAGACTGTAGCTTTCCGCGTATCGCCGGAGGAAAACAACCAAATCGAAATTAAAGTACGTCTTTCCGGACTGACAAAGCAGGACTATATCGTTAGTCGGCTGACAGATCGAGAAATTCGGGTGGTTGGAAATCCGAGAGTTTACAAAGCCCTGAAAAATCAGATGGCGGACATTTATGCAGAGTTGCAGCGCCTTACATCAGCACAGGAAGTCGCGCCGGATATGCTAGAAACATTGCAGATGATCGCAATCACACTGAACGGTATGAAAGAGGACGGCGAATGACCGAAACAAAGAAAACGACCACACCGAATGCATCTGTTGGCGCAGATGCGGTGCAGCCGTTACTAAAAAATAGCACCAATAGTATAACAGACTCTAGCAACAATTGCAATCTGAAAACCATATCCATGACAGAACTGTATGATACAGTTTACCCGCCGCGCAGACCTATCGTAGACAATTTGCTGTACAGCGGAACCTACCTGTTCGTGGGCGCTCCCAAAATTGGAAAGTCGTTTTTTATGGCGCAGCTTGCGTACACAGTAGCAACCGGGTTGATCCTGTGGGAATACGAAGTCCACCAAGGAACCGTTCTATATTTAGCATTGGAGGACGATTATGCTCGATTGCAGCGGCGGTTATCCAGAATGTTCGGCGTAGAGGAAACCGACAATTTATACTTTGCAACACAGGCAAAATCCGTTGTCGGTGGTTTGGACGAACAGCTTGAAGAATTTGTCAAGGCTCACCCCACTGTCAGGCTGATTATCATTGACACCTTGCAGAAAGTCCGCGAGGTAAGCGGTGAGTGTTACAGTTATGCCAGTGACTATGAGATTGTGACAAGGCTGAAAAAATTCAGTGATAGTCATGGTATCTGCTTGTTGGTCGTACACCATACGCGGAAGATGGAAGCAGGGGATAGCTTCGATATGATCTCCGGCACGAATGGTCTGCTGGGCGCAGCGGACGGCGCGTTCATTATGCAGAAAAAGCGGCGAACGGATAATATTGCCACACTCGATGTTGTCGGACGCGACCAGCCGGATCAGGAACTGACGCTGGAGTTTGACCGGGAACGGTGCGTGTGGAATTTCCAAGGTGCGGAAACGCAACTCTGGAAACAACCGCCAGACCCAGTGCTGAAAGCTGTTTCAAAGATTTTCCTTTCAGCAGGCTCTGCATGGTGTGGAACACCAACGGAGTTGTTGGCTCTGCTGCCGGACGTGAAAATCCAAGCAAATGTTCTGACCCGAAAATTAAATGTGAGTGCTGACCGTCTTTACAATGACTATGGAATCCGCTATGAAAGTAAACGCACACATGATGGACGCACGGTCTGCCTGAAATTGGAACAGCCGAAAGCGTGACGATATGTGACGGTCGTGACGGTATTTTGGGGCGCAAGCCCGACAGCAAAAATACCGTCACCATCGTCACGACCGACACGGAAGAGGTAGCAAATATTCTTTTTCCAACAGGTAGCCCCGCAGGGCGCAAAGGCGCTTTTGATACGAAGTGTCAAAAGTGCTTTTGCGTTACTCTTGGCAAGAGTAACAGAACCGTGCCGGCTTGCGCCGGAGATAAGGAGTGGATTTGAAAAGGACAATCAGTGCAATGGTGGGAAAAGGCTCCCTCAACCATAACAGCCGTGAATTTTACGCATCCAACGTAGATCCCAACCGCAGCCATCTGAATATAGAGTTTTGCCGCGAGGATATACGAAACGTCTACCACGAACTGTTCGATGATGCGCAGGAAAGATTCAATGCTAAACAGACCCGAAATGACCGTAGGATTGAGGATTACTACGAGAAAATCTGTTCCTCAAAACAGGAAAAGCCTTTCCATGAAATTGTCTTACAGATTGGAAATAAGGACGATACAGGCATCCATACGGAACTGGCAGAAACGGCTAAACAGTGCTTGATTGAATATGCGAACAGATTTCAAGCACGCAACCCAACGCTCCGCGTGTTCTGGAGTCATCTGCACATGGACGAAGCAACGCCCCACATACATATAGATTTCGTGCCGCATATCACGGGCAGCAAACGCGGCATGGATACGCGCGTGTCGCTTAAACAGGCGCTTTCGCAACTTGGCTTCAAGGGCGGTACGCGCAGCGCTACCGAGTGGAACCAGTGGGCGCAGAGTGAAAAACAAGTGCTGGCAGAGATTATGTTGGAACACGGTATTGAGTGGGAGCAGCTTGGAACGCACGAGGAACATCTATCCGTTCTGGACTATAAAAAGCAGGAGCGCGCCAAAGAGGTTCGAGCATTGGACACTACCATCGCGGAAAAGCAAACGCAGGTAGACGAAATCGAGCAGACGCTGCAATCGGTGCAAAAACAGGTCATTGACATTGACAAAATCGAGAATATCAGCGTGAAAAAGGCATTACTAAGCGACAAGGTAACGCTCCCACGCAGTGATTTTGAAAATCTGCTGAACGCTGCCAAGCAGTATGTTGTCTACCGCCGTCAAGATGATCGTCTACAAGGGCTTCTGGACGCTGCAAATGCTAAAATCATGCAGTTGGAAAGCGTTGTTGACGAACTGAAGCGAAAAGTTTCCGGGTTGGTAGACGAACTTAGCAATATTGAATTTTGGCATAAGCGAGAACTGGACGAAGTTAAATCCGAGAGCAGGGAAGTACGCCGTGAAAATCTTATGCTGAAGCGTGAGCAAAAAGGCTTGATGAACCTTTTGCAACGGTACGGTATTGACCCTGCAAAAGAAAGAACCCGCGAACAGGAACGTGACGAAAGATAAGGAGTTCAACATGACTTATAACGATTTAGGTTGCTGGGCAAATATGCGCCTTGCATTTATCAAGCAGTACCGCCCGCAACTGTACCAAAGCCTACTGAAAGAAAATAAGTTGCACAGCTACTTGGTAGAATTTGACCGCCAAGTGCAAGACACGCTGATTTTAACTGAGGAACAGATGCGTCAGGCAGAGGGCATCACTGATGAACTGAAACGGCAGGATCAGCTTGAATGGGTATGCCGTATGAACAACATACGCAGCCGCGTTGAAGAAATCGTAACGAATGAATTAGTCTACGAATAATTCTGTTGCAGTTTGGATTTGAATAAGGTATTATAAAATCAGACATTCTTATGTGGAGGATGCTATGAAACAAGAGCTAAATTTACTGGACGGATACACCCCTACAAACGATTTGCTCAATGATGCAAAGCAGATTATTGAGGTATCCCAAAAGGCTGCATACAGAGCCGTAAATCTGGCGCTGGTGCAGCGCAACTGGCTGTTGGGGTATCGTATCGCACAGGAAGAATTAAATGGAGAAGACCGTTCCGAGTACGGCAAAGGTATTATTAAGAATCTGGCAGACGAATTGACGGCTGTCTACGGTAAGGGCTTTGATTTCGGCAGCCTTTATAAATATTGCCGCTTTTACAAATTGTACCCTGAGATTTTGGACTCAGTGAGTCCAAAATCTAGTATGCTACTATCTTGGACGCACTATCGTGTATTATTACAGGTCGAGGATAAAGCCGCCCGTGACTGGTACACGAAAGAGGCCGCAGAGCAAACGTGGAGTGTCCGCACGTTGCAGCGCAACATTTCCTCGCAGTATTACTATCGGCTACTGAAGTCCCAGAACCCTGAGCCGGTCAAGCAGGAAATGGAAAAGCTGACTGCCGGTTACCAAGCGGACAAGCTAGAGTTCATCAAGAACCCGATGATTACCGAGTTCTTGGGGCTTTCCGGCAGCACGGATTTTACCGAGAGTAAACTGGAAAGTTGCATCATCACGAACATTCAGAAATTCCTCATGGAATTGGGCAAGGGCTATGCCTTTGTAGCCCGCCAGCAGCATATCCACACAGAGAAAGAGGATTACTATATCGACCTCGTGTTCTATAACTATATCCTCAAATGCTTTGTACTGGTCGATCTGAAAACCAGCAAAATCACCCATCAGGACGTGGGTCAGATGGATATGTATATCCGAATGTATGACGAACTGAAGCGCGGCGAGGGCGATAACCCGACCATCGGCATTGTCCTTTGCTCCGATACGGACGAGGACATCGCCAAGTATTCTGTCCTCCACGGCAATGAGCAGCTTTTCGCCAGTAAATATAAGCTGTATCTGCCCACAGAGGAAGAACTGCGCGCAGAGATTGAAACGCAGAAAGAAATGTTCTATTTGCAGGAAAAATCTGAGACCGATATGTAAGTTCTACTATTTATAGAGCTATATGTAAGCCTTCACGTTACACAAAAAGTGCGGTGAAGGCTTTTTTATTTGTCAAAAGTCAAAATAAGAATACAAGCTTTTCACCACAAACATAAACTTTACAGAGGCTTTACGGCGCTTATGTTGTTTTTGCGCAGGTAAGAGAGTATTTTAATAAAAGTGATTACAACACAGGAGCAAGAAATGAAAATTGTTTTAAAAAACATAACAAAAGCATTCGGCGTAAAGACTGTGATACAGCCAACGGACCTGACTATCCATAGCGGCAGCCTTACCACGCTGCTGGGACCCTCCGGCTGCGGAAAGACTACACTGCTGCGCATGATTGCAGGACTGGAAACACCCGACAGCGGCGAAATATTGTTTGGGGAACGCTGCGTGTTCTCTGCACAGAAGAAGCTCAACATTCCCCCGGAACAGCGTGGTTTGGGTTTTGTCTTTCAGGACTTTGCGCTTTGGCCACACATGAATGTATACGAAAATGTTGCGTTTGGTCTGCGCGCGGCCAATCGTACCGACGGCTTGGATAAAAAGGTTCGTGATGCCCTGCACGCGGTTCGTCTGGATGACTTCGCCGACAGGTTCCCGCACCAGCTTTCCGGCGGACAGCAGCAACGCGTGGCCTTTGCACGCGCCATTGTCATTCAGCCATCCTGCATCCTGTTCGATGAACCGCTTTCTGCGCTGGATGCACTGCTTCGGGAAGAAATGCGCATAGAGTTGCGAAATCTGATTACCAATCTCGGAATCACAGGCATTTTCGTCACGCATGACCAGATCGAGGCTATGAGTATGAGTGATGCAATCGCTGTCTGCCATGCTGGAAAAGTAGAACAGTATGGCGCGCCGGAGGATGTCTATGCCGCACCGGCTACCGAGTTTGTGGCAAAATTCATCGGTTCTTCCAACTGGATCGATGAGCATCATATGTTCCGCCCGGAACAGGCAGATACCTTGCCGCAGGATGATACGGTTCGATTTGATACGACTGTTAAATCAGTGCAGTTTTTGGGCAGCAGTTATCAGCAACAGCTGGAATATAAGGGCAAAGAATGGTCGTACATCAGCCACCAAAAAAATGCTATAGGCTCGGTCCTTTCGCTGTATCTGCCCAAAGCGGCGATTGTTACCGTATGAATTTGCTTTCCGCCGCAGGTGCGGCATTATATAGATGATTTGTGAGAAAGAAACGAGGAAAAGTTATGAATTGTAAGAAAATGATGACATCCCTTACCGCCGCAGCACTTTGTGTCAGTCTTGCCGCTTGCGGCAGCACCGGCGCAGCGTCCGGTGCTGCTGCTTCTTCTGAAAGCACCGCAGCAGAGTCTGCGGCTACCTCTGAGGCTGCACCGGCAGAATCTGCTGCTGAAACTACCGGCAGCGGAAAAGTGACTGTCTATATGCCTTCCCCCGCAGGACTGGCGGATAAACTGGCAGAAGGCTTTACCGCTAAGACCGGAATTGAGGTCGAACAGTTCCAGGGAACAACGGGTGAGATTCTTGCCCGTCTGGAAGCAGAGCAGGCAAACCCGGTAGCCGATGTCGTCATTCTGGCAAGCTGGTCGGACGGTCTCTCTATGAAGGCTGACGGGCAGCTGGAAAGCTATACGCCTACCAATGCAGACAAAATCGTGGATGGCTGGATCGATGCAGACAATGAGCTCTTCGGTTATAGCGCATCGGCTGTCGGTGTCATCTACAATACGACGGTTTTCCCCACGATGGACGCCGACTGGAGCGAGCTGGGCAATGCCGAATACAAGGATCAGCTTGCCATTCCCGACCCGGAAAAGTCCGGCGCCTGCAAGGACTTTGTGGCCGGTTATGTTACGAATAACGGCTGGACAGATTTTGAAGCAATGGCTGCCAACGGCATGAAAGTCCCCGGCGCCAACAAAGCGGCTCTGGAGGCTGTCACTACCGGTGAGGTCGGCGCACTGGTTGCCGGTGTAGACTACAATGCCTATTCTTCCAAGGCGAAGGGCGAGCCCATCGACATCTACTATCCGGCAGGCGGTACGGTTGTCAACCCTCGTCCAGCTATGATCCTCAAGACTGCCCCGAATATGGACAACGCCAAGGCGTTCGTGGATTACCTGTTCAGCGATGAGGCACAGGAGCTTGTTGCCAAGGCTTATCTGCTGCCGGGCCGCAGTGATGTGAAGTGCGACAGCCGCAGCAATCTGGAGGACATTCCCCAGATTAAGCCGGATTGGGAAAAGATGATGGCCGAAGCCAGCGAGGATTCGGCAAAGGTCAATGAACTGTGCAGCGCCAATAACGGGTAAAAGTATATGAAAAAGATGATCCGCCCCCGCAGGGAACTCCTGCTGGCTGTACTGGCCCTGTTGCTGGTATTCTTGATCGTCTGCCCGGTGGTTTCGATTTTTGCCAAGGCGGTCATCTATGATGGCCGCCTTGACCTTTATCGTACATGGCAGACGCTTTCCCAAAGTGAAAATGCACAGATGATTGCCAACTCTTTATTGCTGGGCGTGTTGGTTGTGCTGCTGTCCACGGTTATTGCAGCACCGCTGGCGTATTTGTTCTCGCGCACGAAGTTTGCAAAGTACCGTGTCTTTGACATTATCTTTATGATTCCTTTTATGACGCCGCCCTATATTGCCTCTATGGGCTGGATCTTGTTCATGCAGAAAAAGGGACTTTTGCAGCAGCTGATTCCCGCCGCAGCGGGTTCGGAGAACGTGTTCTTCACGCTGGGCGGGCTGGTGATGGTTATGAGCCTGCACGTTTTCCCGTTTATGCTGACGATCCTTAAAAATGCTATGCTCAACATTCCGTCCAGTCTGGAAGAAGCCGGGGCGGTATTTGGCGCAGGCTTTGGTGCGCGGCTTCGCAAGGTGTTTCTGCCGCTGCTCAGCGGCAACTATGCCATCGGCGCGTTGCTGGTATTTGTCAAAACGCTTTCTGAATACGGCACACCGGCGACACTGGGGAAACGTATCGGTTTTGAAGTGTTTACTACGGAAATCCATCGCCATGCCACCGTTGCGCCCATCGACTTCGGTGGTTCTGCAGCGTTGTCCAGCGTACTGGTGGGCATCTGTCTGTGTATGTGGTTCTTGCAGAACTACATCACTACGCGTAAAAGCTACAATCTTGTCAGCGGCAAGGGCAGCCGCCGCGTGGAACAGAAGCTAAGCCATTCTGCGACAGCCGCCGCGTGGGGATACATTGTGCTGGTGCTGGCTGTGGCCGTGGGCATCCCATACTTTTCAGTCATTTCGACATCGCTGATCAACCTGCGCGGGTACGGCCTGACACCGGGCAACTTTACGCTGGCGCACTATGCTGAACTGTTTACCGAGAACACAAAAGGCATCAGCGCACTGAAAAATAGCATCTTCTTGGCAGTTACGTCTGCTACAATATGCGCGGTATTGGGTACGCTGCTGGTGCTAGCCGTGCGCGGTTCACGTTCGCGCCTGCGCAAAGTCGTGGAGGCTATCGGCCTTTTGCCGGAAATGCTGCCGGGTATCGTGCTGGTTATCGGCATCATGCTGTTCTGGAATCAAATTTATCATGTCCTGCCGCTGTATAATACGATGGGCATTATGGTGCTGGCCTATGTTGTGCTTTTCTTGCCGTACACCGTGCAATATGTCACATCCTCGTTTACACAGATAAGCGACAGCCTGATTGCTGCGGGGCGTGTATTTGGCGGCAAACCACTGTATATCTTACGGCATATCACACTGCCACTTATCAGCCCCGGTATTGCAACCGGCTGGATGATGACTTTTATAATTGCTTTCCGTGAACTAGTCACGGCCAGCCTGATCGCGCCGCCCAACACGCTGGTGGTGTCTACGTATATCATGCGCGAGTTTGAGCAGGGCAGTGTTTCGGTAGGGATGGCTATGGCGGTGCTGTGTGTGCTGTTTACTACAACGGCACTGCTGGCACTGAACGCAGCCATAGACCGCAGCAGCAAAAGGGAATAAGCCATGGAACTGTATATTGCCGGAGGCGTTGGAGAACACGGTCGCAACTGCTTTTTCCTGCAAAATGGGGGAGACGCGATTCTTGTGGACTGTGGTCTGATGGCGGGTAGTGATGACCCGCTGCCGCGCTTGACAGAAAGTCAAATTCGTAAACTAAAAGCGGTATTTCTGACGCATAGTCATGCCGACCATACAGGAGCATTGCCGTGGCTGCTTCGGCAGGGGTATACAGGACCAATCATTTCCACAACACCCACATTGCAGCAGCTACCGTTTATTGTACAAAATGCAGTGGCGTTGGAGCAGGTAGCCCCTCGCAATGAAAAATGTAATGGCATAACGTGGGGACTTTCCGGGCACTGCGAGGGCAGTGTGTGGCTGAAATTGGATTGGGATGATAAGGCGATTCTTTTCTCGGGCGATTATACTGAGCAAAGTGCGGTTTATCCCTGTGACGTTCTGCGCCATCAAGTGGCTGACCTTGCCGTACTGGACTGCGCGTATGGGCATGACTCTACCCCGTGGAATGACAGCGTGACCGCAGCAGCTGCGGCAGTAGAAAATCTGCTGGAAAAAAATCCAATCGTCTTTTTGCCTGTGCCGAAATATGGACGTGGTCTTGATCTTCTTTTACAGATACGACACAGACTACCCTATGTTCCGATGTATGGAGACGCACATTTTTGCAAGCAGACAGAGATAGCTCTTGTTGACGGAAAGTGGTATAAACCGTTGCCGCAGCGAATACTCCGCAGTGTGCGGCCGGACGCAGCGGAAAACGAAGGCGTGGTGTTTTTGAGCGACCCACAGCTACGCGGCGCAGTGGGGGAGCGTGCCAAAGAACTGTTAGAACAAGGCGCAATGGGCATAATGACCGGCACGCCGGATGCAGGAAGTTTCAGCTCTGCACTGCTGGCCGAAAAGAAAATGGAATTTTGGCGCTATCCGGTGCATCTGAATGAAACGCAATGCAGGGTATTGGCAGAAAAAAACAATTTTTCGCAGGTGCTGCGCTATCACAGTCCGAATTTTGCATCCCCCCACAGAATCACCATGAAATGATTGGAATGGAAGTGCTATGACATACAAAGAAATACGTGCAAACGAAGAAGTCAACGCCTTATTGGATAAGGGCAACAAGAATCTGGGATTGCTTGGATTCACGGACCACTCAAAGGCGCATTGTACCCATGTTGCGGAAACGGCGGGGCATATTTTGAAAAAATTCAATTATGATGCTCACGACATTGAATTGGCAAAAATTGCAGGGTATATGCACGACATCGGCAATGCCATCAACCGTACTCATCATGCCGAATACGGAAGTTTGCTTGCCAATGAGATTTTACGCTGCAGTGACCTTTCTGCGCAAGACCGCATCACGATCGTTTCCGCGATAGCGAACCACGATGAATCCACGGGCGGCGCAGTGGATGCCATATCTGCCGCGCTTATCATTGCGGACAAAACCGATGTGCGCCGCAGCCGTGTGCGTCAAAAACCGAAAGCAGCCTTTGACATTCATGATCGGGTGAACTACGCGGTCACGGATCAGACTTTGAAAATCAACGCCGAAAAGCGCGTGATTTCTTTGAATCTTCAACTGGACACGGGAATCTGTTCTATGTATGAGTATTTTGAGATATTTCTGGGACGTATGCTGATGTGCCGTGGTGCAGCTGAACTGTTGGATGCGACTTTCAAATTGACTGCCAATGGCGCTAAGGTGTTGTGAAATCGAAAAGCCTCTGCCGACACCCAAACCGGGTATCGACAGAGGCTCATTTCGGATTTTACTGATGCTTTACCGATGCTTAACGAGAATGTGGTTGCACTTTTTTCATTTGTCTGCTACGCTTAGTTACGAATATAAAAATACAACAGTTTTTGTGTGGTTGAGGAAATTCTGTGAATCGAGATGACCAGCATGACCTACAAGACATTCATGATCGACTATGCACCCAAGGCAAAGGAAATGGCGGCAGCTATTGAAAGAACAGTGAATGAACGCGCACAGGAAGGATGGGAGCTGATGACGTTTTCGGTCACAAATTCTGCCAAGGCGATTTTGGTATTTCGTTTGCCGAATGCTGCCCAGCAGCAGAGAAAATCTATCCCGGAGGAAATTGACAATGAAACCAGATAAAAGCGCTCCGGACAATCAAGCACAAAAAGAGGCGGTTTCATCCAACGGCATCGGCAGCAGTCTTTCCATCGGGCTGAGCCTTGGCGTACTCATTGGAATCATCATAGACGACATCGGTCTTGGCATGATGTTGGGCGTTGCTGTGGGACTTTGCATTGGCCCGGCAGTCGGTGTGCTACGGAAAAATCAGAAAACAGGGGAGCAAACAAGCGACGATGAAAAGCAATAACGAACTTTGCAGATATGTGCCGTCCATGATGCTGTTTCTGCTGTTTGAAGCAGTGGCGGTTACGTTGTGGCTCACAAAGGATAATCTGTTCTATCTGCTGAATTTCAGCTACATCGGAGGATGCCTTGGGATGGGGACAGCACTTTTTACTGCCGGAAAACGTTATGCCCGCCGTTTTGTCCAGTTGGCAGTGGGCAGCTATATGCTGATATACCTTGGCGTGATTTCCCGTGAGAATATGCAGATTGAAGGGTTCTGGTACTACCTGTTTCTTGGCGTTTTTGAAGCAGCGACCATCCACTACGCGGTTGCAAAGATTTTTGGACCGTTGCTTTTTGGGCGTGGCTGGTGCGGCTACGCCTGTTGGACAGCTATGGTGCTGGACTTTCTGCCTTACAAACAGCCGCAGAAGCCGCGAAAAGAAAAACTGGGCATCCTTCGCTATGTGATGTTTGCTCTGTCTCTGGCATTAGTGTCTGGACTGTTTCTGATGAAGGTGGCGCATTTGGAGCAAATTATGTTCTGGCTTTTCCTTGCCGGGGATGCGCTTTATTACATTGCCGGGTTTGTGTTTGCTTACCTATTCAAAGATAATCGTGCGTTCTGCAAGTATCTGTGTCCGGTTACGGTTTTTCTCAAGCCCGGGAGCTATTTTTCTCTACTGCGCGTCCACTGCGATGAGGATAAGTGCATTCATTGTGGGAAGTGTCTGAGGGTCTGTCCCATGAACGTGGAGGTCAACAAAGAATCCCGCAAACGGAAAAACGGAACGGAGTGCATTCTCTGCTATGAGTGCACGAAAGTTTGTCCCACAAAAGCACTTCACTGACCAATTCCCCTCGTTTTCTACCACAGAGGGATGTCATCTTTCCATCTTTCACTGTATGCTTGAGACACCCAAAAGACGAGGAGGCATTCAACTATGAATCAGACAACCATAGGCAGCTATATTGCACAGAAGCGGCGGGCGCAGAATCTCACGCAGGAACAGTTAGCAGAACAACTCGGTGTGTCGAACAAGACCATCTCCAAGTGGGAGAACGGGAAGTGTATGCCGGATTACAGCATCATTCAAAAGCTCTGCACCGCGCTTCATGTGACACTTTCGGAGTTGATGGACGGCGAGGACGCGGGTGATAGCAGTGTGCGCGTCTATGACGATGCGCAGATCCTCGACCTATTGCGCCGCACACGGGAGTTGGAACGTCAGAAGGGCATTCTTTGTCGGTGTTTTTAAAGAGTATATAATAGAAATTTAAAGATACCATATCAAAACGGAAAATCAGTTGCGTTTTTAAAAAATATCATGTAAGATATTATCATAAAGGAGGAAGGTCTACTTATGCTGATGATGAAAATCGAAATGAACGCAGACAAGATTCAGGCAGAACAGCGCTATACGATATCTGCCATCAACCGCACTATTGAGTCTGCATTTGCACAGATGAAGTTGCGTAAAGTGGAAGATGCCTCCGGCGCTTTGCTTTATCGTGACAGCGGCAACGCCCGCGATTATGGACGCTTTGGCAAGGTGGTCAACGCACTGAAAAAGCAACCGTGGTTTATGGAGAATGTGTCGGTATGGCGCTTGTATGATAGCGAGGATTCCGATAATCTGAACGATTGCAGCGAGGAAGATTTGCTGCTGCATTATCGCCGTAAGCAACAAGTAGGTGGCTGATGTGGAGCAACGCTATCTGAAAGCAATTAATTTCGATTTGGATATTGAGCCCACCTTGCATGACCCAATTGAGTGATACTATTTTGATACTAAAAAATCAGCAAAAACAGGACACGCCATGAATCTGGGGAAATAGTAATGAAAATGTTCATGAAAAACTAAACATATATGTTTAGTAAAAATCAAAACTTACCGAGTTTGAATAATCGCGAAAGCTAAATGAAGCCTATATATTAAACGTATCATCGTTCAATATATAGGCTCTTTCTTTTTTGCTGGCCCTCTTGCATCGAAATTATGATACCAAATGATACTGCTTATGAATAATTTTGTTGCAGTTTGAATTTGAATAAGGTATTATAAAATCAGACGTTCTTATGTGGAGAATGCTATAAAAGAAGAACTGAATTTGCTGTACGGATACAAATAATTTGTTCAATGATGCAAAGTAGATTATTGAGGTATCCCAAAAGGCTGCATACAGAGCCGTAAATCTGGCGCTGGTGCAGCGCAACTGGCTGTTGGGGTATCGTATCGCACAGGAAGAATTAAAGGGCGAGGGGCGCTCTGAATACGGTACGGCGGTTATCAGAAAACTGGCAAAGGAATTGACTGCTGAGTATGGTAAAGGATTTGATTACAGCAGTCTGTATAAGTATTTTCGTTTCTATAAATTGTACCCTGAGATTGTGGACTCAGTGAGTCCACAATCTGGTGCGCTACTATCTTGGACGCACTATCGTGTATTATTGCAAGTTGAGGACAAAACAGCCCGCGATTGGTACACGAAAGAAGCGGCCAATCAAACATGGAGCGTCCGTACGTTGCAACGCAATATTTCCTCCCAATACTACTACCATTTGCTGAAATCCCAGAACCAAGAGCCGGTCAAGCAGGAAATGGAAAAGCTGACAGCCGGTTATCAAGCGGACAAGCTGGAGTTCATCAAGAACCCGATGATTACGGAATTTTTGGGACTTTCCGGCAGCACAGATTTTACCGAAAGCAAGCTGGAGAGCTGCATCATCACGAACATTCAGAAATTCCTCATGGAATTGGGCAAGGGCTATGCCTTTGTAGCCCGCCAGCAGCATATCCACACAGAAAAAGAGGACTACTATATCGACCTTGTGTTCTACAACTATATCCTTAAGTGCTTTGTGCTGGTGGATCTGAAAACCAGCAAAATTACCCATCAGGACGTAGGTCAGATGGATATGTATATTCGTATGTATGACGAACTGAAGCGCGGCGAGGGTGATAACCCGACCATCGGCATCGTCCTTTGCTCCGATACGGACGAGGATATTGCTAAATACTCCGTCCTGCATGGCAATGAGCAGCTTTTTGCCAGCAAGTACAAGCTGTACTTGCCCACAGAAGAAGAACTGCGCGCAGAGATTGAAACGCAGAAAGAAATGTTCTATTTGCAGCACGACCAAAATAAATAAGGATATATGTGGAGAAAACACGAAGATGACTAAAATAGAAAAGGCACAGGAATCTTGTGAACAGGTTCTAAACGGTATTGAAGATGGAACAATAACAACGACATCAGCGCTGCTTGTTATACTGTACGCAAGACCATTTAGCAGAGAGGAAAAAGTGACATGGAAATACTAAAATGTGAAAATGTCCGAAAAGTATATGGCGCTAGAAACAATCAGGTCGTGGCGCTGGATCACATTAACCTGTCCGTACAAAAAGGAGAATTTGTAGCAATCGTAGGAGCATCCGGTTCCGGGAAATCTACCCTATTGCATATTTTGGGAAGTGTGGATAAGCCGACAGATGGGAAAGTCCTGATAGAGGGAACGGATATTTCCACCATGAACCGAACACAGGCAGCCATCTTTCGGCGCAGGAAGGTCGGGCTGGTCTATCAGTTTTATAATCTCATCCCCACCCTTACTGTCCGAAAAAATATTCTCATGCCGCTTCTGCTAGATAAGCGCAACCCCAATAAGGAATACTTTGAGAAGATCGTACATTCGTTGGGGATTGAAGATAAGCTGGAAGCACTGCCCAGCCAACTATCTGGCGGACAGCAACAACGTGTTGCTATCGCCCGTTCTTTGATCTATCGCCCGGCGCTGTTGCTTGCTGATGAACCGACCGGCAACCTGGATCGGAAAAACGGAGAGGAAATTATTGACTTGCTAAAATTATCTAACCGTAACCTGGAACAGACGATTCTTTTGATTACCCATGATGAAAAAATCGCATTGGAGGCGGATCGCGTTATTACCATAGAGGACGGGAAAATTGTCGGCGATCAGAAACGGAGGTAAGAATATGTGGAAAGACTATTCGATAGGATTCATCAAAAAGAATCGGGCTTCCAGCGTATCCGTTATGGTTGCGGCGTTTATTTCTACTCTATTTCTTTCTTTGCTGTGCGGTTTGTTTTATAACCTCTGGAATTATGAAATAGAATCTGTTGTTTTAGAAGAAGGAAACTGGCAGGGACGCATCAGCGGGGCGTTCGAAGAAGATGAAGTGTCCGAAATTGAAAATTTCGCCAATGTAAAAACGGCTATAATCAATGAGGATTTATCAGACGATCAAACTCTTGTAGTTGATATTTGCTTTGATAACATGAAGGCTGTGTATCAGGATATGCCTCTTATCGCCCAGCAGTTAGGTATTCCTGAAACTTCCGTATCGTATCATGAATCACTGTTGTCAAGTTATTTCATCAACGATCCGCAGGACAGCAATCCGCCATTATTGATGGCTTTTTATCTCTTTGTACTCCTGCTTGTGTCGGTGTCTTTGATTTTAATCATTCATAACTCGTTTGCTGTATCTATGAATGCCCGTGTACATCAGTTTGGTATCTTTTCCAGCATTGGGGCAACGCCGGGGCAAATTCGGATCTGTCTTTTACAGGAAGCGGTGATGCTTTGCGTCATTCCTATTTTGCTTGGAAGTTTTTTCGGAATCGCTTTGACGTTTGGAACCATCCAGGCAGCCAATGTCCTCGCAGAGGGTATTGTCGGCAGGCATGAAGCTGTCTTTACTTATCATCCTCTGGTATTTGCAGTCACGATTCTAACCTCGTTTTTGACGGTGCTGATTTCCACCTGGCTGCCAGCCAGGAAATTGAGCAAAATGACCCCACTGGAAGCCATAAAAAATACGGAGGAATTGCAGCTAAAACGGAGAAAAAAATCCCTTATTCTTGCGCTTTTGTTTGGAATCGAAGGAGAGCTTGCCGGGAATGCGCTGAAAGCACAGAAGAAATCTCTGCGAACCGCTACGCTGTCATTGACTCTTTCTTTTTTGGGCTTCGCTCTAATGCTGAGCTTTTTTACTCTCTCTGGAATCAGTACAAACCATACCTATTTTGAACGCTACCAGGATGCCTGGGATGTGATGGCAACTCTTGAGGACACAAGGATCGAGGACTTTTCTCATACGGATGAAATCCATGCTTTGCCTGATACAGACAGTGTGATTTATCAAAGGGCAAACGCCGTTTGTTCTATTGGGGCGGACGCTGTTAGCGAAGAAGTAAAAAGTCTGGGTGGTCTTGAAACAGTCGCCGGAAGTGATGTCAGTATGGCAGATGGGATTTATACCATTCAGGCTCCTATTGTAATCATGGACGACAGCAGCTTTGCCACGTATTGTGAGCAGATCGGCGTTTCCTCAGCGGAAAACGGGAGCGTTGTTTTGAACCGTATTTGGGACAACATAAACAGCAATTTCAGATACAAAGAATATGTTCCGTTTTTGTCAGAAAACCAGGACACGATGACTTTACAAAACCCGGAAGATGCGGCTGCAACTGTGGAAATTCCGGTTTTGGGCTTTACACAGGAGCCGCCGGTTTTGAGAGAAGAATATGATAACTATGCTTTAGTTCAATTTGTGTCCCTTTCCACCTGGAAACAAATCGAAGAGACGATTGGAAATGCTGAACCAGATACCTATATCCGCATTCTCTCAGAAAAAGAAAGAACCCTGACAGAACTGAGTATGATTGAAACCGAGCTGACGAATGTGCTGGGGCATGATATTTCTTTCGAGGTGCAAAACCGGATTCAGGAAAAGATAGACAATGATGCCATGCTGAACGGATACAAACTGATAATTGGGGCGCTATGTGTACTGCTGGCCTTCATCGGGATTGCTAACGTATTTTCCAACACGTTGGGATTTATCCGGCAAAGGAAAAGAGAATTTGCGAGATATATGTCCATTGGCATGACGCCAGAAGGTATGCGAAAAATGTTTTGGATTGAAGCCCTCGTTATAGCGGGCCGCCCCGTTCTGATTGCGCTGCCGATTACGGTTGTGTTTGTGTGGCTGATGATAACGGCAAGCTACTTGAATCCAATGGAATTTTTAGCAGTGGCTCCCATTGTTCCTATCCTGCTTTTTATCGCGGCACTTTTTGGCTTTGTCGCACTGGCATATTACCTGGGTGGCAAGAAAATTTTGAAATGTGATCTGGTAGAAGCACTGCGAACGGATTATATGGGATAATACTATCGTTTAGGCAAGCGTGGTCCACTGCCAATGATGACCTATGGCGTTGATGATGCCTATCGTAAACGCTGGTCGACGGCGTTGGATTTCTTGTGGCGCTGGTGATTTCCTTCTTCGACTAAGGTGAACAGGGAGGACGCCGAAGAAAGCATATTGTGAGTTTGACAAAAATATTGAGATTCTGCTATGCAGTGAACAGAAAACGGCTATAAAATATCTATACCTTCGAATTTGAATGATTCCTCTACCCGCCGGGTGCCCGCCCGGCGGGAATTTTTGTTGCGCGGCTGGGGCGGATGATGTACAATAAAATAAAAGCGGAAAGAAGGCACGACCATGAAAGAAATCTCCATCACATCCTTTGACAATCTCCAAATCGGCCAGGCAGAGAACGCAGCAGCGGGGACCGGCTGCACGGTGTTCCTGCTGGGCAAAGACGGTGCCCCGGCGGGACTGGATGTTCGCGGCGGCGGGCCTGCTTCGCGGGAGAGCGAGCTGCTCAAACCGCTGGCGGCGGCGCAGGTCATCCACGCCATTGTGCTGGCGGGCGGCAGCGCATTCGGGCTGGACGCCGCGGGCGGTGTGATGCGCTATCTGGAAGAACGCAATATCGGTTATGACGTAGGTGTGACGAAAGTGCCACTTGTCTGTCAGGCAGATCTCTTCGATTTGACCGTGGCGGATGCCCGCACCCGGCCCGATGCCGCCATGGCGTACCAAGCCTGTGCCAATGCCGAGAACGGCGGCAACTATTGCGACGGCAACTATGGTGCGGGCACCGGCGCGACTGTGGGCAAACTGCTGGGCATGGATCACTGCATGAAATCCGGCATCGGCAGTTATGCCGTGCAGGTCGGCCCGCTGAAAGTCGGTGCGGTTGTGGCCGTGAACGCGGCAGGCGACATTTATGACTACGAAAACGGCTGCAAGGTCGCAGGTCTGCGGGCAGACGATGGCGAGACTTTCCTGGACTCTGAGCAGTTGATGCTGGAAAAAACCGACGTGCAGGAGAATAAATTCGTCGGCAATACAACGATAGGCGTGGTATTTACCAACGCTAAATTTGACAAAACACGGCTGTGCAAGATCGCAGGCATGGCGCACGACGGTTACGCCCGCGCTATCCGCCCGGTACACACCTCGGCAGATGGGGACAGCATCTACGCGGTCTCGCTGGGGGATGTGGCAGCTGACCAGGATGCAGTGGGCGTGCTGGCGGCCCGGGTAATGGCTAAAGCAATTCTGCGCGGCGTGCAGGCGGCTGAGGGAGCCTACGGATTCCCGGCAGCGCGGGATCTATAAGGCAACACCGCACAATTCCCACCTTACGGCTTAAGCACCGCTCCGGCGGCTGCGGCACGGCATCTGCGTTGCCAAAATGCTCGATAAGACATCCAGTATTATCTGCGCTTTTGGCTTAGCAACTGCCGCACCTCGCTCGCCGTATCGGCACTTAGAATTATGCGGTATTGCCATAAGATAAATTACCGGCGTAAGGCGGGGCGTCGGGGACGTAGCCTCTACAACAGGGCGATACCAACGGTGGCCAGGAGACTGGCCACCATATATGGTAGATATACACGGAATAGAGAAAACCCGCTCTCCCGCAGCCATTGCACACCGCCCGATTTCGCGGTATAATAAATCCAACACGAGAATCGACAGGGGAGAACCATCACTTTTATGGCAAAGCTGGATGAACAAATCAAGACCATGGCGGGCTACTTCGCGGCGGATTGCGAGGCTGACGGTAGACTTTCGCTTGTGCTGGAAGTGGAGCACTTCATCACCTGTTCAGATGGCCGCGCGGCAAACTTTGCTGCCGTGCAGGCAGCCGTGCAGGATATGCAGCAGCAGGCCGACGCGCCAATCATCGTAGACGGCACCTACATGGGGTACAGCGGCCTGGCCGCGTCGGTCACGATGGGGCCTGCGTGCCAGCTCTGCCTGACGCTGGCCGCGCAGCGGGACGTGCAGGACATGATGGACCTGTACAACCGCCTGTATCTGCAAATAGGGCTGGCGCTGGCGGCGCATGGCCTGCGTGCCTGGGCGCTGGGCTGCCACCCCACCACCCGCGCCGAGGCCCTGCCTCTGGTGCCGCGCACCCGGGATGAAGCCATGGACCGGTATTTCAAAAATACCGGCTCCTGTGGAACGCAGGTGATGCGCGGCACAGCGGCGACACTGCTCTCGATTGACTATTTTGATGAGATGGATTTTGTGCGCAAAATGCGTGTGGCCAGCCTGCTTACACCATTCTTTGCGCTGCTCTGCGACAATGCGCCCATCTACCAGGGCAGCCGCAATTCCATGTGCAGTGTGCGCACGCGTATCTGGCAGGATGTGGACCACGACCGCTGTGGCGTTGTGCCGCACCTGATGGACCTGGACTTCGGCTTTGCCCGCTATGCGGAAAATGTGCTGACCAAGCCGCAAATTACCGCCTGGCGCACCGGCAGGGTAAAGGCTGTGGGCAGCAAGACGGCCCCGGAGCTGTACGCCGCCCACCTCAGCCAGAGGGAAGCCGCACAAATCCTGTCCAATTTCTTTTACGATGTGCGGCTTAAATCCCGCATTGAACTCCGTGCCGCCGACAGCATGCCGCCGCGCTATATTGCGGCCTACGCCCAACTGGTCAAATCTGTGTTCGGCAGCCCGGCCGCGCTGCAAAACGTGCTGCGGCACTACGCGGGCATCACGACGTTGGATATCACCACGGCCAAGCTGGCGGTCTGCAAGGACGGCTTCAACGCGCTGGCTTACGGTAAGCCCATCAGCAGTGAGCTGACCTGGCTGCTGATGCAGGCCCGCAGCCGCACACCCTCCCAGGAGGAACGCGCCCTGCTGGATCCCTTCATGGCACTGGTCATGAAACGGAAAACCATCCGTGAAACGGAAAGTTATAACGAATAATCGACGATGCTGCGGGTATACTAGCCCCTGAAAGGGGGCTGTGCCGTGCGGGAAACATCGTATCATGCGGTCATCGGGGAGATGACCGTGCGAGCACTGTGGGAGATGCAGAACGTCATGGACTGCATCCCCGACGAACTGTGGGATCACTGTTACGGCGGCGCACCGCTGTGGCAGCATTTGTACCACACGCTGCACCACCTGGATCAGTGGTTCATCAACCCGCGTGACAACGATTTTGTAGAACCGCCGGTCCACACGCCGCACTTGCAGGAGTTGGATATCTACCCGGCCACGCACTTGTCGCGCCGGGACATGGATGACTATTTTTATACGATAAAAGCAAAACTGTCTATTTATCTGACTTCGCTGCATGATGAGGATCTATTGCAGCGGCCCGAGAACTGCGAGTGGACACGGTTCACATTGATTTTATCGCAGTATCGTCACTTATATATGCACATGGGAATGCTGATGGGCTTTGTCGAGGCCGAGACCGGCCTCTGCCCGCGCATTTTGAAGGTGAGTGAGGAACTCCCGACGCCGCCCTACGACCCATACGAATGAGAGGTTTTTATGAAGTGTTTCTCTGCCGCTGCGACGGTGGTGCTGGCGGCTATGCTGTGCGGCTGCCAGCAAAAAGCAGATATGACCCCGGTGTGGCAGACTGACCTGCCCACCACCGGCGTACATATGGAACTGAGCAACACCGATGACATCAGCTTTGACCCTGCCTACTACGCGCAGACGCGGGAGGATGCCTTTTACAACAACCTGCACGAGATATCCGCTGTCATGGCGGAAGGGGCACCGGTCGTCACCTTCTACGGCGTGACGGCGGACGAGGTGAAGCTGATTTATCTTGAAAACATCGGCGACTACCTCTATGTGGACTACGACCGCGTGGCACCGCAGGAAAAGCTGGATTACGTGCGCATCGACGGCGACGGCTATGTCTCCTACAAGCTGGACACCGCGTACAATTTTGAGTTTACGGTCACGACGGATAAGGGTGAGGATCAATATCTGGTCGTGAGCCGGAGAAGCGATATTCAATAAAAAATGCCTGCCGCAGGGGAAGTGAACGATGTCACTTGCGGCAGGTATTTTATACATTAAGATTTTGGCATATCCAGCGTCGTGGTGGGGAAAGCAAACTCGCAGTCGTCCGCGCGGACTTTATCAAGAATCAGCAGGTTCAGGCGGTTCTTGACCTGCAAATAATCGCGCAGAGAAGTTTTAGTTATGTACACGCGGCACAGCAGGTCGATACTGTAATCATTGAATTTATCAAGCGTGACACTTACGCCGTTTTCCTTCACATCAGGCTGGGCAAGCAGCAGACCTGTCAAGTCTGTTGTCAGATGTTCCAGCTTTTCGCGGGGGGTATCATAGGTAAGGCCGATGGTAAAACTCCACAGGCGGCTTGTGCGGCAATCACAGTTTTGAATATACTCGGCGGCAACCTTCGAGTTTTCTATCGTAATAACAACATTATCCGGGGTACGTATCCGTGTAGAGCGGAAGGAGATATCCTCGACGGTTCCTTCATAGTCTCCGAAAACCACATAATCCCCAATACCAAAAGGATGCTCCAGCACAAGCGTGATGCCGGCAATCAGGTTGGACAGTGTGGACTGCGCAGCCAGTGAAACAGCGAGGCCGGCAACCCCGGCACCGGTCAGCAGACCGCTGACCGGCACACCCAGGCGGTCCAGCGTCGCAATGCCGGTGAACACCACGACCAGCGCGTGAAAGATATTCTCAAAAAAGTGGCCCATTGTTTGGTGGGTCTGCAAGTCAAGACGATTCTCCGCACTGTGCAGCAGCAAACGGGAAACCGGCGCAGCGCGCCAGCTGCCAAGCCCAAGAAAAAAGATGACCAACAGATCGGAGCCGACATCCAATACATTCTGGAATTTGGCATCTGTGACAAATACAAATGGCAGCATGGAAATAGCCAGCAAGAAAAGAAAAACACGCAGTATCATAGCAAGCGGAAAAACGTAACTTTCCAGCAAAATGTGCAGCCACGATGCCATGTGGGACTTGGTACGCCTTAGAAAGCCATCGGCAATGCGGCGGAAGAGCATCGGCAGCACAACGGCCAGAAGCGCCAGCACCAGAGAAGGAACCAGCGAGCCCAAATCAAACGAAAAATCAAACATAGGATACCTCGCGCATAAGTTTCTGCGCTGATTATACCACAACCTCTTGCATTTTGCAAAAACTGTGCTATACTATTGCACAGAAAGTCTGTTTCAGGGCGGGGTGTGATTCCCCACCGGCGGTAAACGACGCAAGCCGTAAGCCCGCGACCGGCTGTTTTGGCAGCCGCTGACCCGGTGCGATTCCGGGGCCGACGGTATAGTCCGGATGAAAGAAACGGAAAGCTGACTGCTTTGCTTTTCTGCGCCCTGCTGTATATTTGTACGGCAGGGCGTTTTCTTTTGCAAAGGGCAGGGCAGAGCCTCCCGGGTTCGTGAGCTGACTTTCACACTATTTTCGGGAGGTAAATCTCATGCAAAACTCTACAACCAATGTCCGCAAACTCACCGGTACCGCCATGCTGGGTGCTGTCGCTGCCGTATTGATGTACCTGGAATTTCCCATTCCCATCATGCCGTCCTTCGTCAAGCTGGATGTATCCGAACTGCCCGCCTTGTTGGCGGCCTATGCCTACGGCCCGCTGTCCGGCATCGCGGTCTGCCTGATCAAGAACCTGATCAAGCTGCCCAGCACCAGCACGGCCGCTGTCGGTGAGCTGTTCAACTTCGTCATGGGTGCGCTGTTCGTCGGCGTGGCGGGCTTTGTCTACAAGCGCAGCAAGACCCGCCGAAGTGCTCTCATCGGCGCAGGGCTGGGCGCGCTGGTTATGGCCGTCGTCAGCGTGCCGTACAACTATTTCATCGTTTACCCGGCCTATGTGGTCATGTACCACCTGCCGCTGGAGGCCATCATCGGGATGTACCAGGCTATCAATCCCAGCGTGGACGGCCTACTGGCCTGCCTGCTGACCTTCAATCTGCCGTTCACCCTTTTTAAGGGTCTGCTGGATGCGGCGCTCTGCTTCCTTATTTATAAGCCCTTGTCGCCGATTTTGCATGGCAGAAAGTAAAAACCACACACGCCACGCAATCTGCCCCACTTTTGTGCAAACCTGCCGAACTGCACAACCAATTATCGTTGACTTTGCCTAAAGTCTATGGTACACTAACTACACAACAACAGAATAGCAACTTATCAAGAGCGGCTGAGGGAACAGGCCCGATGAAGCCCGACAACCTGCGTGCAAACGCAAGGTGCCAAGTCCTGCGGGAAACCGAAAGATAAGCGTTTACGCGCACAGTCTTTCCGGCTGTGCGCTTTTTTGTTTCCAGGGTTGCGTTTCTGCCGAATATTTTATAGGAGGCTTTTTCCCATGTCCAAAGTTCTTTTCACGTCCGAATCTGTCACCGAGGGGCATCCCGACAAAATCTGCGACCAGATTTCCGATGCCATCCTCGATGCCATCCTGGCCCAGGATCCCGGTGCGCGTGTAGCGTGCGAGACGACCTGCTCCACCGGCCTTGTCCACATCATGGGCGAGATCACCACGAGCTGCTACGTTGACATCCCCGGCACCGCCCGCGAGGTCATCCGCTCCATCGGCTACGACCGTGCCAAGTACGGCTTCGACTGCGATACCTGCGGCGTTATCACCAACATCGACGGCCAGAGCCCGGACATTGCCCTTGGCACCAACGATGAGGTTGCCGGTGCGGGCGACCAGGGCATGATGTTCGGCTACGCCTGCAACGAGACGCCCGAACTGATGCCGCTGCCCATCAGCCTGGCCCACAAGCTGGCCAAGCGCCTGACAGAGGTCCGCAAGAACGGCACCCTGGATTATCTGCGCCCGGACGGCAAGAGCCAGGTCACGGTCGAGTATAACGACGGCAAGCCGGTCCGCATCGACGCCGTGGTCATTTCCAGTCAGCACAGCCCCGACGTCAGCCAGGAGCAGCTGCATGAGGACATCCGCCGCGAGGTCATCGAGAAGGTCATCCCCGCCGAGCTGCTGGACGAGAACACCAAGTATTACATCAACCCCACCGGCCGCTTTGTTGTGGGCGGCCCGCAGGGCGACTCCGGCCTGACCGGCCGCAAGATTATCGTTGACACCTACGGCGGCTATGCTCGCCACGGCGGCGGTGCTTTCAGCGGCAAGGACCCCAGCAAGGTCGACCGTTCCGCCGCTTACGCTGCCCGCTGGGTCGCCAAGAATGTGGTTGCCGCAGGTCTGGCTACCAAGTGTGAGGTCGAGCTGGCCTATGCCATCGGCGTTGCCAAGCCGGTTTCCATCATGGTCGATACCTTCGGCACCGGCACGGTGGCTGATGAGAAGATCGAGCAGGCTGTCGAGAAGGTCTTTGACCTGACCCCCGCTGCCATCATCCGCGACCTTGACCTGCGCAAGCCCATCTATCGGCAGCTGGCTGCCTACGGTCACATGGGCCGTGAGGACTTGGGCGTGAAGTGGGAGAGCACCGACCGCGCCGACGCCTTGAAGGCTGCTGTCGCTGAATAAAAAATATTTTTGTCCCTGCGCCATAACGGTGCAGGGACATTTTTTGTGTTTTGGGGATTTGCCAAACGCCCCCATATGGGGTATAATATCTTTATCTGTGAAAGTGCGGCGATTTTGGAGGAAAGGGGGCAGACCATGGCTGAAAAACAGAACCAGCAGCTGATGAAGCTGGAAGGTGTCGTCGAGCACGTCATCTATGAAAACGCCGAGTCCGGCTATGCCGTGTTCGAGGTCGATGCAGGCGGCACCGACGTCGTTGTTGCGGGCAACGTGGGCGGCGTGGATAACGGTATGTCCGTGACCGTCTACGGCCATATGGTCAATCACCCCAGCTATGGCGAACAGTTCAAGGCCGAGACTATCGAGGCCAGCCTGCCAGAGGATACCAGCGCCATTTTAAGCTACCTGTCCAGCGGCGTGCTGCCCTACATCGGGCCTTCCACCGCCAAAAAGCTGGTGGCTAAATTCGGCGAAGATACGCTCAACGTTATCGCCCAGACCCCGCAAAAACTCTGTGAGCTCAAGGGCATCAATGAGCAGAAAGCCGCCATCATCTCCAACGAGTTCCGCCGGATGTACGGCGTGCGGGAGGTCGTGGCCTGGTTTGCCCGCTATGGCCTGACAGCCCAGCAGGCCGTGACCGCCTACCGCGCTTTTGGCCCGCACACCGTTGAGGCATTGACTCAGAACCCCTATCTGCTCTGTGGCGAGCCGCTGCAATTAAAATTCGGCCAGGTGGACGGCATTGCCGCCGCGCTGCAATTTGAAACCGGCTGCCGCCTGCGCGTCGCGGCGGGACTGCTCTACGCGCTGCGCCACAATGCGGGCAATGGCCACACCTGTCTGCCAAGGGATAAACTGCTAGATTCCACGTCAAAATTCCTGCGCGTGCCGCCCGATGAAATTGAAGCGGGCCTGGACGAACTGCTCAGTGCCGAGGAACTGCGCACCCGCACGTTTGACGGCGTCGAGTACATCTACCTGCCCGACCTGCTCAGTGCCGAGGAAGATATCGCCGCGCGGCTGGGGCAGCTGTCCACCTTCCCGACAGAGGTGCCCAAGACGCTGGACGCCGATATCCGCGTGCTGGAAATGGCCCAGGGCTTTGAGTACGCGCCGTTGCAAAAGCAGGCCATCAAGCTGGCGCTGTCCAGCCGCGTGATGGTGCTGACCGGCGGCCCCGGCACCGGCAAGACGACGACGGTCAACGCGATTTTGAGCCTGTACGAGGCCCTGTATGACCGCGTGGCACTCTGCGCCCCCACAGGCCGCGCCGCCAAGCGGTTGAGCGAACTGACCGGGCACGCAGCTTCGACCATCCACCGCCTGCTGGAAGTGGATTACAGCAGCGGCAATGTGCGTTTTATCCATAACGAAAAAAACCTTTTAAAATATGATGTCATCATCCTGGATGAGATGAGCATGGTGGACGTCAAGCTGTTCCAGGCGCTGCTGGCGGCGGCGCGGTATCACTGCCGTATTATTATGGTAGGAGACGCCGACCAGCTCCCCAGCGTCGGCCCGGGCAACATTCTGGGCGAGATTTTGCGCGCGGGCGTTGTGCCTACGGTGCGCTTGACGGATATCTTCCGCCAGGCGCAGCAAAGCCTCATTGTCCAGAACGCCCACCGCATTGTCGAGGGCCGGATGCCCCAGAAGGGTGGGGCCAAAGATGACTTCTTCTTGATCGAATCCACCGGCCTTGCCTGCCAAAAGCTCGTCTGCGACCTGGTCAGTAAGCGCCTGCCCAAGGCCTACGGTTTTGACCCGGTCAAGGACATTCAGGTGCTTTGCCCGACCAAAGTCGGCCCTACCGGCAGCGTGGAGCTGAACAAGAAATTGCAGGAAATTTTGAACCCGCCTGCCAAGGGCCGCGCCCAGATCGGCACCGCCGAAAGTGCAAAAATTCTGCGTCTGGGCGACAAAGTTATGCAGGTGAAAAACGACTACGACATCACCTTTGAGCGCGACGGTGCCGAGGCTGGCGTCGGCGCGTACAACGGCGATCTAGGCATCATCACCGCTGTGGATGTGGATGCCCGCGCCGTGACCGTGATGATGGACGACCGCAAGTATACCTACACCGCCGACCAGCTCAATGAACTGGAACCTGCCTACGCTGTGACCATACACAAAAGCCAGGGCTCGGAGTTCCCGGCCGTGGTGCTGCCGGTGGCCGATGTGCCCGCCAGGCTGTGCTACCGCAACCTTTTGTATACCGGCGTGACCCGCGCACGCAAGCTCTGTGTGCTGACCGGCACGGCCCGCACCGAGCAGGCTATGGTGGAGAATGTGCGCCAGAATATGCGGTACAGCGGGCTGCGCTATTTGCTGAAGGATGCCGCCACACCGACGGAGGAAAAAGCCCATGAAACAATATGACATCGGAATCGACTTGGGGACGACCTCCATCATTATTGCAACGGAGGAGCAGGGCGTTGTGTTCCGCCAGCCGACCATCGGCGCGGTGGATACCCGCACCAACTCCATCATTGCAGTGGGGGACGAAGCCCTGAAAATGGTGGGCCGCGCGCCCGCCCATATCGACCTGGTACGCCCTTTGCGGGATGGCATCATCCAGGATCACCGCATGACGAACGAATTGATCGTGCGGTTCGTCAATGAGGTCTGCCGCTCCCGCATCTTCAAACCGCGCATTGCGGTCTGCGTGCCGGCGGCCATCACCGGCATTGAGGCGGATGCCGTTGTGGAGTCCGTCATGGCGGCGGGAGCCAAGCAGGTGTTTTTGGTGGATGAGCCTGTAGCCGCCGCACTGGGGGCCGGGCTGCAGATTCGCCAGCCCCACGGCTGCATGGTCGTTGATATTGGCGGTGGCTCCACCGATATTGCCGTCATCAGCATGGGCGGCCGGGTCAAGGCCGCCAGCCTGCCTGTGGCGGGCAACGCCTTTGATAACTGCATCGCCCAGTATATCCAGGAAAAGTATCAAATTGCCATTGGGCCGCTGACTGCCGAACAGCTGAAAAAGCAGGTGGCCTGCTGCACCCGCAGCGAGTTTGAGGGTGTTATGGAGGTGCGCGGCCATTCGTGGGAGACAAACCTGCCCGCGCGGCGGCTCATCTACACCCGCGATCTTTACGAGCCTGTGCAGGAGTTGGCCGCCCGCATTGCTACGGCAGCCCGCAATGTGCTGGAAAGCACCCCGCCCGAACTGGCAGCCGATGTATCCAGTACCGGCGTGCTGCTGACCGGCGGCGGCTCGCTGCTGCGCGGGCTGGCAAGTTATATTGCGGGTGAGCTGCACACCGATGTAGCCATTGCGCCCGACCCCTTGAACTGCGTTGCCCGCGGCACGGCCATCAGTTTGAGCGAAGGAAAATATCTGACCGCAGGTTTCCGCGATGCCACGCCCAAAAGCTGGAACCGCCGCCTGAACCACACCCACGACCCTTTCACCGCGGAGTGAGGTGTGGTATAATAAAAAATATCCTCTGTGGAGACAACGCCGCCGTGTAGGGGCCGGGCATACCCGGCTCTCGGCCTTCCCATAAGCAGTCGTTTTCCCTCCACGGCAGGGCCGGGCATACCCGGCCCCTACAAAGTAAGGGGGCGAACACCCCACGAAAGGATTTCCCATGCCTGACATCACCGCTGAATATCTCGCCCTGCGCGATCAATATATCGAGGCCCGCTTTGCCCGGCTCAACCCGGTACAGCGGCAGGCTGTCTTTGCCACCGAAGGTCCGCTGCTGATTCTGGCGGGCGCAGGCTCCGGCAAAACCACCGTGCTGGTCAACCGCATTGCCAACATCATCCGTTTTGGCTCGGCCCACGGCAGCCGTGAGCTGCCCCGCACTGTGACCGAAGCTGACCTCAACGACCTGCGCACTGCCGTCGCCAATGGCCGTGACCTGCCCCGGGAGACCGCCTATCTGGCCGTGCGCCCGGCACGCCCCTGGAACGTGCTTGCCATCACCTTTACGAACAAAGCGGCGGGGGAGCTAAAAGAGCGCCTGCGCGCCATGCTGGGGGACACCCTGGGCGGCGACGTCAATGCGTCGACCTTTCACTCTGCTTGTGTGCGGATGCTGCGCCGTGACGCCGAGCGCATCGGCTTTCCCAAAAGCTTTACCATCTACGACTCGGACGACCAGCAGCGCGTCATCAAGCAGATTTATAAAGATTTGATGATTGACGACAAATTCCTGCCGGTCAAGTCGGCCATCGGGCAGATTTCTTCCTATAAGGATAAGCTCATGTCCGCTGAGGAAGTGGCTGCCGAGATCCCTGCCAATACCAAGGCGCAGCTGATCTCCAAAATCTATACCACCTACGCCAACCGTCTGAAAACCGCAGGTGCAATGGACTTTGACGACCTGATCTTCCACACGGTCAAGCTGCTGCAAAATGACGCAGAAGCGCGGGAATATTACCAGAACCGCTTCCGCTATGTCGTCGTGGACGAGTATCAGGACACGAGTGTGGCGCAGTTCCATCTGGTGCGTCTGCTGGCGGGCGGCACGAACAATGTCTGCGTCGTCGGCGACGATGACCAGTCTATCTACAAATTCCGCGGTGCAACGATTGAAAATATTCTAAACTTCGAGAAGGTCTTTGCCGGTGCCAAGACAATTCGACTGGAGCAAAACTATCGCTCCACCGCTAATATTCTGAATGCTGCCAACAGCGTCATTAAGAACAACATGGGCCGCAAGGGCAAGACCCTGTGGACCGAGAGCGGCGACGGCGAGAAAATCCACCACTATACCGCCATCAATGAGCAGGACGAGGCCAGCCATATCGCGGATATCATCGGCGAGCATCTGCGCGAGGGTGCTTCCCTGAAAGACCACGCCGTGCTCTACCGCATGAACGCCCAGTCCAACCCCATCGAGACTTACTTCGCCCGCGCGGGCATCCCGTACCGCATCGTCGGCGGCCAGCGCTTCTTTGACCGCAAGGAAGTCAAGGACATCAACAGCTATCTGGCCGTCATCGTCAACCCCCGCGACGATGTGCGCCTGCGCCGCATCATCAACGAACCGGCACGTAAAATTGGCGCAACAACGATTGAAAAGATCGGTGAGCTGGCTGCCGGTAAGGGTGTGCCGATGATGGAGGTCATCGCCCATGTGCGCGAGTATCCCGAATTGCAGCGGGCCGCCGCCGCACTGGAACGCTTTTACGAGATGTACCGTGAGCTGTGCGACCTCTCGGTTAGTGAGCCGCTGGATGTGTTTGTTGGCGACGTCATTGCCAAGACCGGCTACGAGGCTATGCTGAAAGCTATGAAGGAGGAGGGCGAGACCCGGCGCGAGAACCTGGGTCAGCTCGTCAGCTCCATCAAGACCTACGCCGATCAGAACGGCGAGGACGCGACACTCTCTGGCTTCTTGGAGGAAGTCGCGCTGATCTCCGACTTGGACAGCTATGACGACGACGCGGACAGCGTCACAATGATGACGATACACTCGGCCAAGGGCCTGGAGTTCCCCTACGTTTTTGTCGTAGGTATGGAGGACGGCATCTTCCCCGGTGATATGGCCAAGTATAATGAGGAGGACATGGAGGAGGAGCGCCGCCTTTGCTATGTCGCCATCACCCGCGCAAAAAAGGAACTGTACCTGTCTACTTCCCGCACGCGGATGATCTTCGGCCAGACGCGGCGCAACCCGCCGTCCACCTTCCTGAGCGAGATCGACCCGGACCTGCTGGACGAGAGCCAAAGCCCCGAGCTTGCCGGCTATGGTGGCGGCTTCGGTGCAGGGTACGGCACATACAGCACCAATGTCCCGGGCGGACGCAGCGGTTACTCCGGTGCGTCGCGTGGGTACCTCAACAGCGAGTATAACGCCGCCCCCCGCGGCTTCGGCGGCGGATACAGCAGCGGCTTTGTCAGTGGCGGGCACGAAAGCCCCAACTCCTACGGCGGCCGCCATCAAGTACAGTCCACCGGGTTCGGCTCCGGCTATGGCCGCAGCCGCGCTGGCGGCAATACCGCCCCGGCCGGTGCGGGTACATCCACACTGGCGGGTGCGCCCGGTGCCGCCCCTAAAAAGCCGGAAGTGAAAAAGACCGTCAGTTATGCGCCCGGCGATATCGTGGACCACCGCGTCTTTGGCCGCGGCAAGGTGCTGAAAGCCACACCCATTGCAGGGGACTGTATCGTTGAGATTCAGTTCGACCGCGTCGGCGTCAAAAAGACGATGGCCAACTATGCACCGCTGAAAAAAGTGGAGGAATGATATGTTAGTCCAGCTCATTGCCCATACGAACGACCCGGAAAAAACCATCGCCGCGGCGGCGAAGCTCTGCTACTCTGACGCTCACATTGAAACGCTGTTGGACGGTCTGACGCCCGAAAAGACCGAGGCATTTTTGCAGCGTCTCAACGATGTAGGCCACGCCAGCCCCATTGAACACGCCAGCTTCACCTTCGGTATTGAGGGTGTTTCCCGCACGTTTCTTGCGCAGGTCACGCGGCACCGCATCGGCAGTTTCAGCGTGCAGAGCCAGCGCTATGTGCGGCTGGAAGATTTTCGCTACGTCATCCCGCCGGAGATCGAGGCCATCCCCGAGGCAAGGGCACAGTTTATCGCCTCGATGAACGACGACGCTAAAAAATACCTGGAACTGGTCCAGACGCTGGAAAACGCCCATACCGCCCGCCTGATGGCTGAGGGTCTGAACGAGAAAGCCGCCCGTGCCAAGGCAAGCAAGCAGGCCAACGAGGACGCCCGCTTTGTGTTGCCCAACGCCTGCGAGACGAAAATGGTCATGACAATGAACTGCCGCAGTCTGCAGAACTTCTTCAACCTGCGTTGTTGCAACCGCGCCCAGTGGGAAATTCGCGCCGTCGCCGATGAGATGCTGCGGCTGGTCATGCCCATTGCGCCCCACATTTTTGCAAGTGCAGGCCCGCGCTGCCTGGTCGGCCCCTGCCCGGAGGGCCGTATGTGCTGCGGCCAGCAGGCCGAGGTGCGCGCCAAATACGCCAAACTCAAAGAGGAGGCAGTGTAAATGGGACAGCTTATCATTTTTGAAGGGCTGGATGGCTCCGGCAAGGGTACCCAGACAAAACTGACGGCCCAGCGCTTACAGGAGCAGGGAAAAGACCTGCGGCAGGTCACCTTCCCCAACTACGAGAGCGATTCCTCAGCACTGGTCAAGATGTACCTGTCCGGCGCGTTCGGCGACAAGCCCGACGACGTCAATGCCTACGCGGCGTCCAGCTTCTACGCCGTCGACCGCTATGCCAGCTACAAGACCGATTGGGGCGAGTTCTACCGCGAGGGCGGCCTGGTGCTGTCCGACCGGTATACGACTTCCAACGCCGTGCATCAGTGCTCCAAGCTGCCGCCGATGCACTGGGACGGATTCTTGAACTGGCTGTTCGACTTTGAATATAAAAAGTTCGGCATCCCCGCGCCCGACGCTGTGATTTACCTTGCCGTCGACCCGGATGTCTCCCAGAAGCTCATCACCGAGCGCTACCACGGCGACGAGACGAAGAAAGATATCCAAGAGAAGGACACCGAGTACATGGCCCGCAGCCGCGCCGCCGCCGAGTACTGCGCCCGCACGCTGGGCTGGCACCGCATTGAATGCACCGTCGAGGCAAACGGCGCAAAATCCATGCGCTCTGTCGAGGATATCAACGCCGAGATACTTGCGAAATTGAACAGCATCCTGTAAAATAGTGTAGATATTGCACCTGCAAAACGAACCGAAAAAAAGAGGTGACCCCATGCTGCGCAAAGCGACACAAGATGATTTGCCTGCGCTGGTGGCGCTGCGCTGCAAGGCTGCCAGGACCAACCGCACCGACGCCGCAGGCTGGCTGCAAAATGTGGCCGGGCTGGAAAATATCCTGCTGCTGGTAAAATCCGGCGCACCGCCCGCGGCTATGCTGGCGGCTGTGCCGGTGGAATACGGCCAGCATCACGGCGTCTGGCTCTGCGGCCTGGCAGGGGAGCAGGGCGTCCCGCTCGACCGTCTGCTGCCCAAACTGCTGGAAAGCTGTCTGCGGGCTTATGGGGCCAGCGGCTTTGACTTTGCCGTCATGACGCCGGAGGGTGCGCAGCACGCCGACGCACTGAAGCAGCTGGGATTCACCGCCCAGCTGCCGCTGCGGGTATTGCAAACGCCCATCCGCCGCGACCTGCTGGCCCAGGCATCCTTCGACAGCTTGACCGTGCATAAATTGCTGGAAATGCGCCATATCTACCAGCCCGGCTGTATCACCCTGCCGGAGCCGGCCATGAATGAGATCATGACCCAGCTGTACCGGCGCGGGCTGACCGTAGTGTCCAATCGGCGCGGATATGGGTTATACTATACCAGCGGGGATACGCTGCAATTTCTGGAATTGCAGGCCGACAACGATCACTGCGCCGACCGCCTTTTGCAGGCCGCGCGGGAAAAGACCGGCGCAGCCAACGCGCGCATATTGCTGGCTGAAAGCCAGACCCTTTACCTCGGCGCAGGCCGCCGCTGCGGTTACGGTATGCTTGCCTTTTTGGGCAAGCCGTTCCCGGTCACCGATGCGTATTTTAGGATGCTGCTGTAAAGGGGACCGGGCACGCCCGGCCCGCAGCTCAACCATAAAGAACGTTTCTCGTTTCGTTGAGGGCCGCACATATGCGGCCCCTACCCGGCGTTAAAAAATCAACCAGGAATCAAAAAGTTAGGAGTATCCCATGAGGATTAATCGTTCCAACCCGGATCAGCCCGCGATGCAGCAGCCGCAGGCACAGCCCCAGGCTGCGCCTGCGGCCCCCAAACCGGCCCCCAAGCGTGAGCCGCCCAAGCAGGAGCCGCCCAAACCGAAAAAGGAAAAGCCCAAAAAGAAACCCAAGCACGAAAAATATGACGAGTATGAGGACGACGAAGAAGAGCCGCGCAAGCGCCGTTTCCCGTTTGGCTGCCTGATTGTGCTCATTCTTCTGGCGCTGGTGGGCTTTGGCGGCTACAAGGTCAGCCAGTTCTATGCGGAGCTGGACGGCCAGGGCACGCTGGGCGCGGCCCAGACCATCACCGTGCCGGAAGGAGCCTCCGTCGCCAGCATTGCCACCCAGCTGAAAGATGCAGGTGTTATCCAGTATGACTGGCTGTTCAAGCAGTATGTCAAGTACAGCGGCAAGGCGGGTGAGATTCAGTACGGCGACTTCGAGGTTCAGTCCGGTATGGCCTACAATGATATCATCAAGGCGTTGTCCGTCGTGACCCGCCGCGCCACCGTCAACGTCACGATTCCCGAGGGCACGACTGCCGTCGGTGTGGCACAGATTTTTGTGGATGCAGGCCTGGTGGACGATGTGGATACTTTCCTGTCCTGCGCCAATGGCAACGACGGCTCAGATTGGAGCAAGTACGATTTTTGGAACGCCATCCCCGATAATGACCGCCTCATGAAGTGCGAGGGCTACCTTTTCCCGGACACCTACAACCTCTACGCCGACGAGGACGTCTATTATTATGTAGACCAGCTCTACGGGGAGTTCGCCAACAAGACTGCTGACTTGACCGACACGATTGCCGCCAAGGGTACGAGCCTGGACGATGTGGTCAAGCTGGCCAGCTTCATCCAGGAGGAGGCTGGTTTGGAGAGCGAGGATGCCAAGGTCAGCGCCTGCTTCCACAACCGCTTGGAATCCAGCGACCCGCAGTGGTCGGAGCATAAGCTGGAATCCAACGCCTGCAGCTATATCATGCAGGATAGCGAGAACAACTATCTCTGGAACTCCCCGACGGCTGAGTATTTCGGCTGGCCGGAGGATGGCGCAATTCCCGACGATGTGCTGGCTCTGTACGACACCTACGCCATCGGCGGCCTGCCAGCGGGCCCCATCTCCTGCCCGGGTTATGCCGCCATCGAGGCCGCGCTGAACCCCAACCAGGAGTATCTGGACGAGGGCTACTTCTTCTTCGTCACAGGCCACCCTGACACCGACGTCGCAGGCCAGTATTTCTACGCCAAGACCGCAGACGAGCACTACCAGAACTGCGTCAAAGCAGGCTGGGCGTCGTAAGGCCCGCAGCCGCCTTGTAGGGGGCCGGCCTTCAACCTTGTCTAGACCGCCCGTATGCCTTTCACGACAGGGCCAGGCATGCCCGCCTGGCCCCTGCGGGATGAATCATGTGAAAACGGAGGAATCATCAATGCTGCAACAGCCGGAACTGCTGGCCCCTGCGGGCAGCCTGGAAACGCTGAAATACGCCGTCATGTACGGCGCGGATGCCGTCTACTGCGCCCTGCCGGAGTTTGGTATGCGCGCAGCCCCGGTCAACCTGACGGTGGGCGAACTGCGCGAGGGCTGCATCTTTGCCCACGCCCGCGGCAAAAAGGTCTACCTGACCTTGAATACCCTGCCCACCAACGAGGAACTGTCCAAACTGCCCCAGTATATCCAGGATGCTGCC
This sequence comes from Gemmiger formicilis, assembly GCF_018784445.1. Classification (GTDB taxonomy): domain Bacteria; phylum Bacillota; class Clostridia; order Oscillospirales; family Ruminococcaceae; genus Gemmiger. The sequence continues at coordinate 58,021 of NZ_WQOH01000092.1, forward strand.
GAGGCAGGCGTAGATGCCTTTATTATCGCTGACCTGGGCGTGCTGGCATTGGCTAAAAAGTATGCCCCGCAGGTCGAGCGCCATGTCTCGACCCAGGCGGGCATCACAAACTACGAGGCCGCCAAGGTCTGCTATGAGCTGGGGGCCAAGCGCGTTGTGCTGGCCCGTGAGCTACCCCTGACCGAAATTGCCCAGATCCGCGACAACTGCCCAGCTGATTTGGAGCTGGAAGCCTTTGTCCATGGCGCTATGTGCATGAGCGTGTCGGGCCGCTGCCTGCTGTCCAGCTACATGGCGGGCCGCAGTGGCAATCGCGGCGAGTGCGCCCAGCCCTGCCGCTGGAAGTATAACCTCGTTGAGGAACACCGCCCTGGCCAGTACATGGAGATAGGGGAGACGCCCGACAACGGCAGCTATATTTTGAACGCCAACGACCTGTGCACAGCGCCGTTTATCGACTTGATTTGCAAGGCGGGCGTGGACTCGCTGAAGATCGAAGGCCGCGCCAAGACGTTCTACTATGTGGCGTCGGTGGTCAGCGCCTACCGCCGCGCACTGGATACCTTCCTTGCTGACCCCTACAACGATAATTTTGAGCTGCCCGATGATGTTATCGAGGAACTGAACCGCACGAGCCACCGCCACTACTCGCCTGGGTTCTACTTCGGCAAGGAACAGGCCCAGCAGACCCCCAGCCACACCTATGTGCGAGATTGGGATTTTATCGGCACAGTGGACAGCTGGGAGAACGGCATTGCTCACTGTACCCAGCGCGGCAAGTTCAGCGTGGGGGACAGCATCGAGATTTTGCAGCCCGACGGCAGTGTCGTCAAGCTGACCCCCGCCTGGATTGAGAACGCCGACGGTGATCGTGTGGACGCCACCCCGCACCCGATGATGCAGTACACCATCCCCTGCGAAACTCCGCTGATGGCGTACAGCCTGATCCGTATGCAGAAGCAGTGATGTTGTGTGGACCACATCACAAAAATATTTTAAAATTCTCGTAAAAATCCCTTGACTTTTTATGGCATATCCCTTATAATATTTCTTGCGCCGGTCGTGAGGGCACAACGCTCTGCCCCCTGCGCAAGCTGGGTATGGCCCGGTAGTTCAGTTGGTTAGAACGCTAGCCTGTCACGCTAGAGGTCGTCAGTTCGAGCCTGATTC
>NZ_WQOH01000093.1 GCF_018784445.1 Gemmiger formicilis
TGTTTGCGGTCAAAATGTCGGGTCTGTACCCGATGTTTTGACTGTTACATATCGTCAAGGTATAAAGTCCTTACCTACCCAAAAAAGGAAAAGTATGCGTTATGGAGCTAATATGAACTACGAATTTACCGCAAGAGTGTTGATTTATTCACACTTGCGTGATATAATAATAGAATATGTAAGCACAAGGAGGGTAAGCTATGGCGGTAACATATAAA
>NZ_WQOH01000094.1 GCF_018784445.1 Gemmiger formicilis
CCAAGAATGAGCAAGAAACGGCGGCTGGAATGGTCTTTTTTCCTGCGGCAAGTGAAAGTCGGGAATACCACCTGCGACCGTATCACATACAACGACCTCTGCCGGGGCTGTACCCATAGCTGCAAGCAGAGCTTCCGGGCGGTTATCATACTCTGCCCCCGCTACTACTCCAAACGCCGGAAAAAGGAGGACAGGGACAATGGCAGATAACC
>NZ_WQOH01000095.1 GCF_018784445.1 Gemmiger formicilis
ACTGTAATTTTAGCAGCTTGCTTCACAGGCTTTCTGCTTCCGAAGTACAAAGAAGCAATGCCGGATAATCCGCTGACGAGTAGGATAAGTCCGTTTACCTTTAAGGACAGTTCTACAATGCCAAAAGTGAATGTTTCTCCAAAAGCTGCCCTGACCACACTTAACAACAGAGCAGACAGCAGTATGCCGACAACCAATCCCA
>NZ_WQOH01000096.1 GCF_018784445.1 Gemmiger formicilis
TGAACAGCACCCCATTTGTTAGACAGTATGATATACTATCTAACAAGTGGGGTGTTTTGCTATGCCAAAAGGAGTACCAAACAAACGATATACGCCGGAGTTCAAGAAAATGGTTGTAGAAACCATGAAAAAAGAACATCTGAGTATCTATGCAGCAATGCAGGAATTTGGAATTAACGACCATAAAATTATAGAGCGCTGGGAACGCATTTATTTGGAAGAAGGGCCGGAAGGCTTGTCGGTTGAGCGACGGGGCCGCAGCAGCACTGGTCGGTCAAAGAAACTGCCAAAAGAGGTAGAAGAAGATCTGTTGGCCGAAGTGCAGCGACTGCGTGCGGAGAATGACTACCTAAAAAATTTGCAAGCCTTGGTTTTGGAAGACGAGCGACGCCAGCACAAAAAACGCTGGTAGTTCAGAAGCTAAGGCAAAAACACGCACTCAGTATTCTGCTCTCAATCGCTCAACTACCCCGTGCCACTTTCTACTATCATTCGAAGCAGATGCAGAAAGAAGACAAATATGCATCTGTTAAGGAAGAAATCACAACGATTTACCACGAAAACAGGGGCCGGTACGGCTATCGCCGGATCACGGCAGAACTTCGCAAGCGCAATTTCCTCCTGAACCACAAGACTGTCCAGCGGCTTATGAAAGAGTTGGGCTTAGTTTGCCGTGTCAGGATGAAGAAGTATCGCTCTTATAAGGGAGAAGTGGGCAAAATCGCACCAAATCTGCTAAATCGGGATTTCCATGCCGAAAAGCCGAATCAGAAATGGGTCACGGATGTGACGGAGTTCAGCCTGTTTGGAGAGAAGCTCTACCTGTCCCCGATTCTCGATCTGCACAGCAGCGATCTGGTCAGTTACACCATATCGGATCATCCTGTACTCAGCATGGTAACCACCATGCTGGACGAGGCGTTTGCAAAGATCCCGGCCGGAACAAAACTGATTCTCCATTCTGACCAGGGCTGGCAGTACCAACACAAACAATACCAACAGATGCTCCGGGAGAAAGGTGTTCGCCAGAGCATGAGCCGCAAGGGAAACTGTCTGGACAATGCTGTGATAGAAAATTTCTTCGGGCTGCTCAAAAGTGAGCTGCTGTATTTGCAGGAGTTTCGCTCCATGGAACACTTCAAACTGGAACTGATCGAATATCTGGATTACTACAACAACCGCAGGATCAAGGCAAAGCTAAAGGGCTTGCCGCCTGCAATTCACAGACAGCAAGCCCTTTCGGCTGCTTGAACAATTTTTACTTCAAAATATTGTCTAACTTTTGGGGGTCACTTCA
>NZ_WQOH01000097.1 GCF_018784445.1 Gemmiger formicilis
GACTATTCCATGCGTCAGGTGCTCAGACTGTATTTAGAGGCGTGGAGGGTCGGCGTCAAGACCATTTACTATGTCCGCAGCAAGGCCCTTGAGGTCGAGGCCTGCGAAAGCTGCTCGTCATAAGGAGGATAGCATGACGGAACTGAAGAAAAAGCCCCTCTTTAACCCGGAGGGCAACCTTGATGTGCGCCTGCGGCGCATGATCGGCGGCAATACCACCAACCTCAACGACTTCAACAATATGAAGTACGCTTGGGTCAGCGACTGGTACCGGCAGGCCATGAACAACTTTTGGATTCCTGAGGAGATCAATCTCTCGCAGGATGTGAAGGACTATCCCCGCCTGCTGTCAGCCGA
>NZ_WQOH01000098.1 GCF_018784445.1 Gemmiger formicilis
CCCTCTTGCAGCTTGCTGTACAGTTCAATGCGGCCCGCCATTTCCTCATAGGTTTCCATGCTCATAACGGCAAGGTCGCCCTTACCGTTTTTGGTAATAAAGACCGGCTCGTTGTAGGCATGGCAGTAAGAGGAAATGTCATTGTAGTTGTTTCTCAGATCTGCGCTGGAACGAATGTTCGGCATAGATAGCACCTCTCTTTCATACAGAAATTATATCATAATTTCTGTATGAAAACAAGTAGGAGTTTT
>NZ_WQOH01000010.1 GCF_018784445.1 Gemmiger formicilis
AATCCACAGCATCCTGAACTTATTGTAGCATTCCGCTGGAGAGCGGTCTATAAATACTACTTTTATATAATACGAGGTGATACAACTATGACATGGCCTTTTGAAAATGACACCAGCGCCATTACAAAGAAGCTGGCGCAAAGAAGCTTCAAAGCCAACAAATTACGAAATATTGTTGCTGTAATAGCAATCGTTTTAACATCAATGCTTTTTACTTCTGTAACGACTTTATGTGTTGGAGCGATCCAGTCTATACAGACAACTATTTTGCAAATTAGGGGAACCAGCCCGTCCACTGGTACATCTGTAAATTGGATTGCCATAATAGCAGCCCTGTTTTTTATTATGATTTTTGTAATAACGGGCTATTTGCTCATTCGCAATATTTTTGAGATTTCTGTTGTTCAAGAAATAAAGAAATATGGCTTATTAAGAACAATCGGAACAACGGAGAAGCAAATCAAGCGAATTGTTTATAAGCAAGCATTTTGGCTGTCTATAATTGGTATATCTATTGGGTTGATTTTAGGATATATAGTAGGAATACTTATGCTTCCGTGGATTCTTAATTTTATGAAAGGCGAGTATCACAATCTTTCTGTGAACTTGAGTTTTAATCCTATTATTTTTGTCGTTGCCGGGATATTTAGTGCGATTACTGTTTGGGTGAGCATAAAGAAACCATTCAAAATTGCAGCTACGATTTCGCCCATTGAGGCAACCAGATACTATGAAAAAGACAATTATCATAGTGCCAACAAGAATCGTCTTTCGTTTAAGAATAGAATAACAGAAATGGCATGGAGAAATTTAAGAAGAAATTCAAAGCGTACCATATTTATCGTCTTATCCATGATACTCTGCATTATTCTCCTAAACAGTGCAATCGCAATCGGAAATAGTGTTGATGTTAAAAAATATGTATCTTCTGTTACCTCATTTGATTTTGTTGTGGCAAGCCCAAACACATTTTCTAATGTGCAAGGTTTTCGATTTAAAGATGATTCTGTTAGTAATGAAATCATATCTGATATTGAAAATAATATTCCTGTGCTGAACGGAAGTCGAATTTATAAAAACACTTTGGATGATGTCAGTGTTACTTATGATTATGGTAGTTTGGTCACGGAAGTATTAGACGAATACACAGAAGATAATCACCTTATACGAAGTGGTATGGTTGATGGCAGAACTTATCCAGTAAAACTCGGTGTTGATTATCGACCTCTTTGCAATATTTACGGGGTAGAAAAATCAATACTTCCTAAATTGAATTTCATTGAGGGAGAAACAGATATACAGCAACTAACCTCATATTTGGAAAGTGGAAACTATGTTATAGAAATTTCAGCGATCAACCCAAATGAATCTCCTGAATTTCTTTGTCCGCTCAATCAGGAAGTTACCATTTACAAAGATGGATTGCCTTATAAAACGGTTTCGGTAATTGCGCGTGCAGTGGTTGATTTTTCATTGGTAGAATCTCCGGGTAAGAATGTTGGCTACACTGATGTTGGCGGCGATTGTCCTATTTTCTATATGAGTAATGAGATGTTTGTGGAATTGTATAACAATCCAGCCATAATGAGTTATGTGTTTGATGTGGAAAAAGAACACTTTTTGCCAGCGACCGAGTACATCAATTCTTTGCCTACCGTTGAATACGCATCGTCTGAAACATTGGCACAAACTATGAACGGATTAAAACAAACTATTTTTATCATAGGTGGCCTTATTGGGTTTCTATTAGGAAGTATCGGGCTTGTGAATTTTTCCAACATCATTATAACGGGCATTATAAACCGGCAACGGGAATTTGCTACATTAGAGAGCATCGGAATGACGAAAAAACAAATTAACAAATTGACCGTATTGGAGGGATTGTTTTACGCATTTCTGATTTGTGTAATGGGTTTACCTCTCTCTCTTATTGTTGCAAATACAATTCTTCCTACTTTCTTTAATCAACCTGACTTATGGCTGTTTACAATACAGCCTACGATTTTCCCGTTGATATTAGAGGGAATTGTTATTTGCGTTGTGGCGATTATAGTTCCTCATGTTTCGTTTCGCTATTTTAGAAAAACAAGTATTGTAGCTCGATTAAGGGTAGTTGAATAATAATTTTGAAATGTCCGAGCGTTGTAACATTTCACTCCGATTTTCGATGAAATTTTTTGGCCGCTGTAACATTTCGCGGACATTTGGGTTTTGCAATGACCTTATCAACAAAAGTGAGGAGGCGTTGCAATGGAACTGACCCCGACCATGATTTTGAATCTGGCGCTGCTGATCGTCCCGCCCGTTGCCCTTGTGCTGGCGTTCTGGCAAAGGCTGGCCCAGCACATCCGCTGGACGGTTGCCTTGACTACCCTCTGTGATGTTCTCCTGTTTTGGGATGAACTGTTCTACTATGAGAGCTTCGGACTGTTCGCTGTGCTGATTCTGGTACAGTTGGCGGCCACCGGCGCAGCAGCGTTCCGCATTTACAACAAACAAAGAAAGGATTGAATTTTATGAGAATTTTACAGACTATCGACCTGAAAAAGTATTACGGTACAGAGCCGAATATCACCCGCGCCCTTGACGGCGTGAACTTCTCTGTAAATGACGGCGAATTTGTGGCCGTTGTGGGAACCTCCGGCAGCGGCAAGTCCACCCTGCTTCACATGATGGGCGGGCTGGACACCCCTACTTCCGGCAATGTGATTGTCCGGGACAAAGAACTGTCGAAAATGAACGACGAACAGCTTACCATCTTCCGCCGCCGCAACATCGGCTTTATCTTCCAGAACTATAACCTTGTTCCTATCCTGAATGTGTATGAGAACATCGTCCTGCCGGTGGAGCTGGACGGGGACACGGTGGATCAGAAGTTTTTGGACGAGATCGTTCACCTGCTGGGGCTGGAAGATAAACTGAAAAATATGCCGAACAATCTTTCCGGCGGCCAGCAGCAGCGTGTGGCTATCGCCCGCGCCTTGATTACCAAACCGGCTATTGTTCTGGCCGACGAGCCAACCGGCAACCTTGATAGCAAGACCAGCGCCGAGGTGCTGGGGCTTATCAAGCGCACCAGTGCAGAGTTCCGGCAAACTGTTGTGATGATTACCCACAACAACGACATTGCCCGCCTTGCAGATCGGATTGTCCGCATTGAGGACGGCAAGATTGTGGAGTAAGGAGGTGGCAGGCTATGACATGGCCTTTTGAGAATGATACCAGCGCCATTACAAAGAAGCTGGCAAAGAAAAGTTTGCAAAGCGAGAAGCGCCGGAATCTGATGGTGGTGATTGCCGTTGCACTGGCGGCGTTTCTGATCTGCTTTACGGGAATTGTGTCTACTTCCCTGACACAAATGCAACGCAATCAGGTTGTCGATACTTATGAGGCGGTCTGGCTGGGCGTGGAGGAAAACGACATTGAAACCCTGAAAGGACTGCCGGAGTTTGAGCGCGTAGGCGGCTACTATATGCTGGGTGAGGAACTTTCGGAACAGGGCTATCATGCGTCTTATGTGTATTGCGACGCGCAAATGATGGAGATTACCAAGGCGCAGATGGAGTTGTTAGAGGGGAGGGTTCCTGAAAAAGCAAATGAAGTTGTCGTAAGCGAATACTTTCTTTCCACCTATGGAAACAATGCCAAAATTGGGGACACTGTGACCTTAGATACAGAGAGTTTTCATGGTGATTATGTCGTTACCGGCATTATGGACAGCGTAAATGAAAAAGAAGCGAATACCTGCGCTATCATTCTTTCCAACGCTGCCCTGACAGAATGGAAAGGGTTTGACCCGACTGGCTATCGCGCCTATGTCCATTTCAAAAACAGCGACCAGTTGGGCGAAGAACTGATGACCTCTTATTGCAGGGAGATTGCGGAGGAATATCAGCTTCCTATGCCCAAAATGAACAGTAAGTATTTTGCCTATGCTTCTAAATCCTTTGATTTTGCACTGATGGCAGGTGTGATTGCCCTTGTTCTGATTGGCGGCTATATTGTGATCCAGAGTATCTTCCGTATCTCCATCAATGACAAAATCCAAAGCTACGGGCAGCTTCGGACGATTGGTGCGACACCAAAGCAAATCAAGCGGATTGTAAAGAACGAGGGACGCAAACTCGGCAGTATCGGGATTCTGATTGGCACAGTGCTGGGCGTATGCGGCGGTTTCCTCCTGTTTTCCAAGGGTTTTAACGCTGTTTCCTATGTGGCAACGGTTATTTTAACGCTTATAAGCAGTTGGATCATGGTATCTGTTTCCATCCGTAAGCCGGTGAAAATTGCGGCAGGGATTTCCCCCATTGAAGCCGTCCGTTTTACCCCGGCGCAAAAGGACATCCGCAGCCGGAAAAAGAATATCAAGCTCAATCCTGTTTCAATGGGAATTGCAAATTTTAGGCGTGACCGAAAAAAGACCGTTGCTATTGTAGCCTCATTGAGTTTGGGCGGAATTATCCTGCTTGTGGTATCCTCCATTGTTTTGCTGCGCTCACCAGAGGCGCTTGCAAGACAGTTTTTCCCAGACGGCGACTATAAAATTTATTTGGATTCTGAAATGACAGAAGAAAAGGTTATGGCAGCGGGAAATCCATTGAATGAGGAATTAAAGCAGGAAATCTTATCTATTGATGGCGTTACAGATATAATTCCAAGCAGGCAATCTCTCCATGCAACTTATAAAACAGAGATTCATCAAGCCGGTGGTATGTGCGATATGCTGACCGACCAGAATTATGCGGCAGTTGAAGCGGCTCTGACAGAGGGAACCATGCCAACAGATTCCCGTAGTATTGTAATTGACTATAATGTGCTAAAGCAGAATGAGGATATGGGTGTTGGTTCAACGGTTGAGATTTCTTTGGGAGAAGAACAGCCATCCGTTTCTGTTACCATATCGGGGTTATACGCTCCTGCAAAGGTATATTCAGGACATGGCAGGATGCACTTAGATGGGGCAACTCTTTTTGCACCAGAAGCGTTGTTCCACGAACTGCACCCGGAAATCACCTCTTTTTACTATTCATGGAGCATTGTAAATGACCCTAAAAAAACGGACTATGTGGGAGCTGAATTGAAAAATATTGTTGCCAGCCATAGTAATATTGCCTTAGATGAAATCAATACAGTGATTGAATATGAAGAAATGACAAATTCTTTTGCGTTTGGCAGTATGGAGATACTTTCATGGTTGGTATTTCTCTTTGGCGTTATCAACCTTATCAATACGACACTCTCTAACCAGATAGCCCGAAAGCAGGAAAACAGTATTCTGCGTTCTATCGGCCTAACACAAAAACAGCTATGTAAAATGAACATCTGTGAGGGGCTGTGCTATGCGCTCTTTGCAACATTGGCAACGCTGATCGTTGGGCTTCCGGCTTCCATCTTTGCTTGCAGAAAAATGAGTGTAGGTGCTTTTGCCGGAAATGTAGTGCCTTATCAATTCCCGGTTTTGGAAATGGGGCTGTTCATTCTGGTATTGTTCGGAATGGAGCTGATCTTGTCTGTATGGACAATCCGCAGACAGAAAAAACAATCTCTGATTGAACAAATGCGGGCAATGGAATAACCGTATGGGATCGGCGGGGCGGCGTGTGCTGCCCCGCTTTTTTCGCCATTTCTCAAAAAATTTTTGAAATGTCCGAGCTTTGTAACAATTCAGCCTGTTTTTTTGTCGAAATCAAAGGCACCTCGGACATTTGTGTAACATTTGTAGTTTATGCTTGTGGTAAATCAATATTGGGGGTGAGGACACATGAAAAAGATACTGCTGATTGACGACAGCGACACTATACATGGTGTCTGCAAAAATACTTACAGCACCGGGGCTACCCGGTAAAAACGGCTTCCACTCTGAAAGAAGCGCGGGCCGCCATCCAAGAGGAAATGCCGCTGGTGGTCTGCTGTGATCTCGACCTGCCGGACGGTTCCGGCATGGACTTTCTGGACGAGGTGCGGGCCGCAGACAAGGAGCTGCCTTTTATTCTGGCGTCCTGCCATGACAGGGACGACTACGAACAAGAGGCTATACGCCGGGGCGCGACGCTGTGCATGGACAAAATGAAAGGGCTATTGCTGCAAGATAAGCTGGTGGAATACGCTTACCGGCAGTTATCCGACGAAAAGGCCCCGACTTTTCACAAGTTGCTCTTTGTCCATGCGGAAGATACCAGCGCCGAAGTGCTGCGGGCGGCTATGCTGCAAAAGGGCTTTGACCTGATTCTGGATTCCTCGATTGGGGAGGCCAAGCGCCGGATTTTTGAGGATAAGGAAATAGACCTGATCTTGTGTGATCTGGAACTGCCGGACGGCACAGCAATGGAGCTGTTTCATACGCCGCGGCGGGTGGCGGGGATGTTCCAAATGAAGAATCCCCCTGTCCGGCTTCTGCCGTTCTTTATCCTCACCGAGAACAACGACCTTGCTACGGAATATGAATACCGGCATGAGGGCGTGAATGACTATATCACCGCCCCCCAGGCAATATCCCGGAGCTGATCCGGCGGGTTCTGTTCTTTGTGGAATGAAACGAGCTTACATATTAAAACATCTGCCTCCACAGCGGGGAAAAGAAAAAAAACCGCTGACGGGCAGAGGATTTCGTGCGCTTTCCTGTATCACTGACGATACGGCGGTTTTGAGTAGATCAAGGCCGCCGTTTCTGTTTGCTTCGACGACCCCTGCACCGTGTTCTGGCATGGCGGCTTTAGGAGGGAGCCGCTATGCAACGAAAACTACTTCGACAAAATCCGACAGGGGTTAGCCTGTCAAAAAAAGCCGTCCCCCGGCAGCGGGGACAAGCGGCTATGAGTATGTACTATACCATGTAGGAAAAGAACATATTGCTTTTTGTTTCGCCCTGTGGGTCTTTGACCTGCCGGGCGAATTTTGTTATTTCCTGCGGCCTGCTATCCGGCGCAAAAAGAAATTTCAAAAAAATGAAAAAAGGAGGCGTTTAGCGGGCAGCCAGAGAGATTCCATTCGCTCTATTGGCGGAAAGGGAGAGAACCACCACATCCCCCATAGAAAGGGGGTGAGAAGATGGAAGCGATCCCCCGCAAATACGGTGAATGGAGCCAGTTTGACCGCTATTGCAAGCTGGTTCTGTACCATGAGGCGATAGATTATCTGCGGGAAATGAAGTGCCGCCGCGACCGTGAAGTGTCGCTGGACGCTGTTTCCCCGGCTGATTGGGACAAGCTCTCGACCGTAGATCGGTATTCCTGCGACAGCTTTACATTCAGTTCGCATGGCTATGACCTACATATCGACAACGAGCTTGTGGCCGAAGCGTTTGCCAGCCTGCCAAAAGACGAGCAGAGTATTTTGATTCTCCGCTTTGTTCTGGATTTGACTGACGAAGAAATCGGCCGCCTGATGGGAATGTCCCGCAGCGCAGTACAGCGCCACAGGACAAGCACCCTGAAAGACTTGCGTATAAAATTGATGGCGTTCATGCCGGAGGGAGGTTAAACGCGGATGAAGCAATCCAGTTACAAGGGCAAAAGCCCTCTGCCTGATTTTGTGATCGACGCGGCCTGCGCCGGTAACGCCGAAGCCGTGGAGCGTGTCTTGCAGCATTACGACGGCTATATCAATAAGCTGTGTACCCGGACGCTCTATGACGGCAGCGGCCAGCCTCATATCTGCATTGACGAGTATATGAAGCGCCGATTGCAAATCAAGCTGATCCATTCCATCGTTAGTCCCATTGGCGACTGACGGTTAAGGCCCCGGCCATAGACAGGCGGCTTTCCCTTTCCCCGCCTGCCTGTTTTCCCGGCGGCCCCTTTGCTCCTTGACAAATACGCCCGCAGGACAATGGCGGCGCGTCATAGGGCAGACGGATACATTCTGTCTGTGCCGAGCCGGGCGGCAGGTGCGCCAAGAGGCTTTCCCTCATTGGGGTAAGCGGAGCGATTTTACCGTGCCGTAAAGCAGGTGTGGCAGCCTGCGGGCGACGACGCGCAGATAGGACAATGATACTCCCTTGCCGTCGTAGTCCGAGCGTTTGAAGCGTCGCAGGCAACGAGCAGGGCCGCGTGAGAACCACGCGGGGGTGAGATTCCCGTGGAGCTGTGCCAGCAGCCGTCCGTTCTTTTCTGCTCACTTTCGCAAAAAACAACCTTTGTTTTGAAAAGAAAGGGGGCCATGTTATGAGTAATAACGATGTGCCTATTTGGGAAAAATACACGCTTACCATTGAGGAAGCGTCCAAATATTTTCGGATCGGGGAAAACAAACTGCGTCGGCTTGCCGAGGAAAACCCCACCGCTGGCTGGGTGATCCTGAACGGCAACCGCATCCAGATTAAACGGAAGCAGTTTGAAAAAATCATTGATTCCCTTGACACAATATAGTGAAAAAGGGCCTTGCGCGTGTTATAATAGGTTATAAGCGTGTCAAGGCTCTTTCCGTCATGGAAAGGAGCATGACGAAATGCCAAGAAAAGAACGAGATGAAAAAAGACGGGACAACAAAGGCCGCCTTTTGAAGTCTGGAGAGAGCCAGCGATCAGATGGAAGATACGCTTACAAATACATTGACACCTTTGGAGAAACCCAGTTTGTTTACTCATGGAAGTTAGTACCTACCGACAAAGTACCTGCCGGGAAACGGCCCTGTCTTTCCCTGCGCGAGAAGATCAAGCAGATACAGAAAGACCTTGACGACGGGATAGACACCATCGGCAAGAAAATGACCGTGTGCCAGCTTTATGAAAAGTACACCCGGCAGCACGGGAATGTGCGGAAAGGAACCCAAAAGAGCCGCCAGCAGTTGATGAAACTTCTGTCCGAAGATAAGCTGGGCGCGGCCAGCATTGACAGCGTGAAGCTGTCTGACGCGAAAGAATGGGCCTTGCGTATGCAGGAAAAGGGCGTTGCCTACAACACCATCTGCAACAGCAAGCGTTCCTTAAAAGCCATCTTTTATATGGCCGTACAGGACGATTGCCTCCGCAAGAATCCCTTTGACTTCCAGATCAATGAGGTTATCAACGACGATACCGTACCAAAGGTGCCGCTTACCCCTACACAGGAAAACGAGCTTTTGGACTTCATGCAGAACGATCCCGTCTATGCCAAGTATTATGACGAGGTGGTGATCCTGCTGGAAACCGGGCTTCGTATTTCCGAACTCTGCGGCCTGACGCCAGCCGACCTGAATTTTGAGAAGCGCTTTGTGAATGTAGACCACCAGCTTTTGAGAAGCACCGAGGACGGTTACTATACCGAAGCGCCAAAAACAGAAAGCGGATTCCGTCAAGTGCCTATGAGCGCAGCCGCCTATGAAGCGTTTGAGCGCGTGTTGAAGAAGCGCAGGGACGGCAGGTGCATTGAGGTTGACGGTTATAAGGACTTCCTGTTCCTGAACCGGGACGGCCTGCCCAAAACCGCCGTCAACTATGACGCCATGTTCAAGTGCCTTGCCAAGAAGTACAACAAGTGCCACAAGGAGCCGCTGCCCGATGTGATGACGCCGCACACCATGCGGCATACATTCTGTACCAGAATGGCAAACGCGGGCATGAACCCCAAGGCATTGCAGTACATCATGGGACACGCCAACATTGTAATGACGCTGAACTATTACGCCCACGCTACTTTCCATTCCGCACAGGAGGAAATGGAACGGCTGCAAGCCAAGGCAAAATCCACCGCAGAGGCCAAGCCGGAGCCTGCGGCGGAAAGCGCCGAGGAAACCAAGGCGGCATAAGTAGTACGCAGAATTTACTACTGCTTTTACTACTTTTGAGAGCGACAACATAAGGGGTAATAAAAAGATTTGTGAGGTTCTTCCGATATGAAAAGTGCCGGAAAAGCCCGGAATAACGGGCTATACCGGCATATAAGAACATCTAAAGAGATAATTAGAAATCTATTAAATGATTAATTCAAAAAACTAGAGCTTCAGAAGCCGCCGTATCGAACGTTACATCTGTTACCGTAATATCGCCGTAGGGGAGAGAGGTTTCTTGGCTGTAATAGCAAGTCCCGTTTTGCGGATCACCAAAGGGCCACTCGGTTATACTCGAAATAGAAAGATCAGAAAGCCCTAAATATAAATCGGCGGTTTGCAGAATATCGCTTTCGGGAATTTCCCAGAAAAAATTGGAATTCTGTGTATAAGAAGAACCCTCGCCGTTTCTTTCAAAAGTCTGGTATAGCAAAAAGAATGACAAAGAATAATCTAAAGGAATATCTTTGGTGCTTTGCATAGGGGAATGGAAAAAACGTCCCAAAGTTTGGGTATATAAAGCAAGATCGGATTTCTGCGCTTCATTATCAGGAAATACGGAAATTTGTTCATTTTGGGCGGGAGTACTCTCCGGAAGCACATCACCAGATGCCGACTCGACAGGTTCATCAACGGAAGCCGTGGCAGCAGGAGTTGGAGATGGGGGTGTTGAAGCGGATGTATCCGTCGAATTTGTGTCCGAATTGTTTTCTGAATTTGATAAAGGAGTGGATGATGCCGAGGACGATGCAGGTGTAATAGAAATGCTGCATCCCGACAGTAAGCAAGTGCATAATGCAATAGAAAGAATGGCTTTTGTGCTTTTCTGAGTCATAATCGAAATCCTCCTTCAATAATATCTAACCACAAACGGAAAAAGGACGTTTGTAGGGAAAATACGAAGATGTGCATAGAGATCGCAATGTATTTTATAATAGCGCCGTCACTCGTCGAAGACAACCGTTCCAGGGATAGAGTTTTGAGTAATGATAAAAAGTAGCACTGCAAATCCTCAAAACCATCTTCTCGATGTAAAATAAAGGCGTAGTGCTTCAATAGCGGTGTGAATTTTTGAACGAGTGTCCATGCTGCGGTTGAATCACCGGATTGGTATGCAACAATGCCTTGATAAATTTCCGGGACCATTTTCTTCTATCACCCCGAAGGGTAAGGAGAAAACAGCGGACGGTTTGTAAACGTAAGAAAAAAGAAATTAAATTATAGCAGTAAGACTTTGAAAATCGCCATTTGAAAAGCATCCACACAACGCCGCTATAATGCCAAGTAGAATGATTCGGCGATGCTGCTACTGCTTTGCTTATTGCTGCTCGGAAAAATAGAGTCCCAGGTTTTCCTCGATGCGCTGGACGGCGGTGTCCAGGTCGATCTCGTTGCCGTAGTAGTCAAACGCAGCCTCATGCGTTACATCATAAATCGTGGCAGAGCTGACGGACGGCGCGCCCAGCTCTTCGATCAGGGAATCCCAATCGCAGGTCAGCGGGTCGGCGGCGTAGGTCTGCTCCCCGTCCGCGATGGTCTGCGCCAGATAGGCGTTTTCCACATCCCGCTGTACCGAGAAGCCCTTGTAGAGGGAATTCAACTGCACAACGGGGTCTGTCAGCATGATTTGGACAAAAGCTTTTGCCAGTGTGGGGTTGGCGGCGTTAGCCGGGATGGAAACGATCTCTTTGGCCTCAAAGCCGCTGCCGGGCAGCGGCCGGATGGCAACGGCGGGGTAGCTCCAAAACAGCTTCAGCGCGTCGGAACGGCTGCTTACAACGCCGGTACCGCAGGGGTAACTCCCCTCGGCCACCTTGATCAGGCTCATGGCAAACTCCGACTGGGCCACGCTCTGTCCGTTGCCGCTGGCCATCACATACTCGTTGGTTTGGGCGGTGATCTGCTGGCCATCGATCATCTCTCTGGTGGATTGCAGGAATGCGCGCAGCGCGTCCTCGTCAATGCGCTTCTCCTCCGGGAAGAGCCCGGCGCTGGAGGCAATATAGAAGGAATCAAAAATATCCTCGTAGGAGGTGTTAAAAATCAGGCTTTGCTCCTGATAGAGCGCGGCCAGCGACGCCAGCGAGGCGTAGTCATCCACGTTGATCTCGCTGCTGCCGCTTACAAAAACCGGCACGCGGAACACCGACGGATAGGCGTAGGGCCTGCCGTCCAGCGAGTAGGCGGTCAGGATGTTTTCATAGTATCCGTCCATCGAAACAACACCATCCAGCGACGCCAGCACACCTTTCTCCATCAGCGAACGGATGGGCAGGCCGTCCAGAAAAAGCACGTCGGGCGCTTCACCGGCCAGCAGACGGGTGTTTAGATTCTTGATGATATCCTCGTCGGAAAGGGCCTGGCTGGTGGCATCGCGGCCAAATTCCAACTGAACGTCACAATCCGGGTACTGGTTGGCAAAGACCGCGGCGGCGCTGCGGATGACATCGCTGTCCTCCAGCGCCCAAATATACAGGCTTTGCGCTGCCTGTGTGGGCAGGGTGGCGTCCAACCGGATCAGGACAGTCAGCGGCGCGCCGTTCTGCAGGCAGGACACCAGGAAGGCGGCATCCCCCAGCGGGAGAATCTCATAGTCGGTGGTCTGCGGTGCGGCGTAGACAAAGCCTTTTTCCTGCACCATGGCCTGCTTGACCGAGGAACCAAAGCCCGCCTGAAAAACTCCGTCCATGGTGAGGAAAACGATCTGCTGGTTCTCGCCGTCCACCGCATAGGCGGCCACCTCCTGTGCCTCAGGAACAATCGCAAAGGAATCGGCCTTTTCACCGGAAGGAAGCGCATAGACATCCATCGTTCCGGCATTCCGGTTGCGCAGATACAGCCGGTTGCCCGATACCGCAAAGGTATAATCCACAACGCTGGGACGGATCGTGGCGGAAATATCCCCGCTCTGCCCGTCCACAATCTGCAGAACACAGCTTCCTGCGCCGTCCGCCAGGCAGACGACCGCATACCCCGGGGCGGCGGCAAAGTCGGTGATGTAGGGCGCGGTGCCGCCGGCAGGCGGCGTATACGTCAACACTGTGCGGACGCTTCCCTGCGAATCGACGCGGTAGAGCGTCAACGCGCCGCCGGTCTCGGCGGCGGCCACCCACCACCGGCCGCTGCCGCCGTAACAGGCGGTCAGCGTTTCCACCTGCGTTTTGTCCAGCCCGTCCAGAAAGGCTTGTACGGTGGAGGGATCGATGGTTTCCCAGCCATCCCCCGTCCAGGAAAACGCCGCTGCGGTGTTTTGGGCGTCATTATACAGCGATAACGTGGGAACGCCGTCCAGCATCTGTAGCTTGGCGGGAGCGAAGCCGCTGTCCACCGCGGGGGTGACCTCCGTCTGGGTGTATTTTCCCGTGGCGTACTTCGTTTGGGAGGCCGTTCCCGGCTCCTCGGTTGAAGGAGCGGCGGAACACCCTGCCAGCGCCAGCAGCAAAGCCATGAGGGCGGCCAGCGGCGCAAGCCGTGATCGAATTCGGTTCATACAAATTCCTCCTGACGGGGCGGCGGCGCAGGCGGCCGCTGCCCTGGCAATTTTGGTAATACCACTGTACCACACAAAACCTGAAAAAATCCTGAATGCGCCTGCGGCTCTTTCCGGCCTTGGTTGCGCTCCGGGAGAATTTGTGCTATAAATTAAATAATCTGCCGCTTTTGATACGGCCTGCGAGATATGCCCCGGGAGGTAGAATACATGAACTTGCTAGTGATCGAAGATGACCGGAAACTGAACCGGATGCTGTGCGAAATCCTTGAAAAAGAGGGCTACACGGTGAAAGCCTGCACCGACGGGGAGGAAGGCGCTTACTATCTGCAGCAGAACGCCTACGACCTGGCGCTGGTGGACTGGATGCTCCCCGGCGAAAGCGGGCCGGACATCCTGCGGGAAAGCCGCCGCAAGGGAATCATGACGCCGGTGGTGATGCTGACGGCGCTGACCGCCGTGGAAAACAAGGTGACCTGCCTGGATGCCGGCGCCGACGACTATCTGGGTAAACCCTTTGACAGCCGGGAGCTGTTGGCCCGTGTCCGGGCCAACCTGCGGCGGCAGGCCCCCATCGAGGAGCTGGTGGTGCTGCGGTACGGGGATCTGGTGTACGACACCAAGGCGCTGCTGCTGGCCTGTGGCCGGGAGGAGATCGCGGTCTCCAAAAAGCTGGGCCTTATGATTGAACTGTTTATGAAAAGCAAGGGTCAGGCGCTGGCACGAGCCACCCTGTTTGCCCGCGTATGGGGCGCGGACGCCGACGTGGAGGAGGCCATTCTGGACAATTACATCGGCTTTTTCCGCCGGCGGCTGGCCCAGATCCACTCCAAGATGAGCTTGCGGACCGTTCGAGGTGTTGGGTATGCCCTTGTGGAAGAAAAAGAAGGCCGCTGAACCGGCCGCGCCGTTGGACGTTCTGCGGTGGAAGATCGTAGCGGTGAACATCCTGTTTGCCGCCATGGTGGTGGCTACCCTCTGTTTCGTGGCCGCCCGGCAGGGAAAGAACGCCCTGGAGGAGAAGCATAGGCTGGCCTTCGCCTCCCTCTGTTCCGCCCTGGAACAGCCGATCCTGGAGACACAGACCATCGACCATAAGGCAATCTACAGCAGCGCGGTGGAAAACCGCCTGGTGCCCGCCTTATTCGAGAAGGGAGCCCCCATCGAGAATCCCTACCTGCAGGGCGATGATGCCGCACCGCTGCTCACTCTCAGCGAACCAATGCTGGAAGAGGCGCGGCAAAGCGTGGATGGGCAGAACGGCCTGTGGGCCAAAACGGTTGTCCGGCAGGCATACACCCTGCGGGACGGGAGTGCCCTCTGGTTTGCGGAATACTGTGCAATCCCCACGGCCAGTGGGAATTGGATCGAGATGTACCTGTTTCAGGATGCCGCGACCTTCCGGCAGGAATGGGGCAGGATGCAACTGTTGTACGTAGCGGTGGCGGCGGGCGGCGTGCTGGCTTTGGGGGCGCTGGCCTTTGCGCTGACCGGCTGGGCCATGCAGCCCGCCCGGCGGGCCGAGCGGATGGAGAGGGAGTTTTTGGCGGCGGCCAGCCACGAGTTGAAAAGCCCGCTGGCAGTGATCATCACCAGCGCCGAACTGCTGCCTTCCGGCGGCGAGGAGGCAAAATACCGCGCCAACATTCTGTCAGAAGCGCACCGGATGGCGCAGCTGGTGCAGGAGCTTCTATCCCTTTCCCGTCTGGAGACCGCTGCCCGTCAGATCATGCCGGCAAAGCTGGACACCGAGGCCTTTCTCTGGGAAGTTTACGAGACATGGCAGCCGGTGGCGGCAAAGGCCGGTGACCGGCTGACCCTCCGCCTGCCGGACGGCGCGCTGCCGCCCATTCGGGCAGACGAGGACGCGCTGAAGCAGGTGATGGCCATTCTGTTGTCCAACGCCGTTCAGCACACCCCCAGCGGTACGCAGATCGAACTTTCCGCCGTGGCGGCGGGGCGAACGGTCTGCCTGTCGGTGGCCGATACGGGGCCGGGCATTGCGGATAAGGAACGGGCTTTCCAAAAGTTTTATCGCGCAGACCCGCAAACCGGCGATGCCAGCCTGGGTCTGGGCCTGAGCATCGCGCAGAAGCTTGTGGCGCTGCATCACGGCAGCATCACGATCCGGGATACGCCGGGCGGCGGCGCTACGCTGCAGGTCACAATTCCACAGGCGTGATATTGGCAGAATCCACAACCGTTTGTCGCATCATTGTAAAAAGTGCTGTGAGAGCCTTTTGGTTTTCTCACAGCACTTTTTGTGTACATACCGAACAAGAAATCACTCGTCGGCATCGTCGATTTTCGATGAAAGAAACGCGCGTTTTCGCTCGAATGAGCACTTTGATATGAAAACTACGCAGTCTGCTCTGCGTGAAGGAGTACTGTTTTCCACCAAGAGAAACAACTACTACTATGATACAGGCACCGGAAAGGTAATTGTGTTGGACGATGATACCAGCTACATTTTCCGCGTATTGTTTGACCCCACGTTGAGCGCCGAAACATTTTTGATATCACTGACAAAAGTCGATCCTAATGCAGTGAAAAACCTCCTACAGACAATTGACGCAGAGCGCTTGTTCCAGCGACCGCCGCTTTTGAGCATGGGAAAAGAAATTGCGGCGGGTGTAACCGATACGGAGCAGAAAGTTGAACAAATCATTCTTGAAGTGACGGAGCAATGTAATTTCCGCTGCAAATACTGCGTCTACTCAGAGGATTTCTCAGGGAACCGTGATTTTGGGAATCGGCGGATGCCGACAGAAATTGCCTTTAAGGCAATTGATTGGGCGTTGGAAAACAGCGGCGCTAAACTGGCAATTACTTTCTACGGCGGCGAGCCGTTGCTCAACTTTAAGCTGATGAAAGCTGTGATTGAGAGGTCTCAGGCCAAGAGAGGGAACAAAGAGATTGTTTATAGCTTTACTTCCAATATGTCGCTCATGACACGCGAAATCGCCACCTATCTGGCTCAAGTTCCGAACTTATATATTATGGCCAGTATCGACGGCCCACGCACTGTCCACGACGCATATCGTGTGTACGCAAATGATGCCCCCACGTTTGAAGACAGCATTGGCGGTCTTCGAATTTTGGCGGATGCCTACGCAGGTTCCCACATGCCGGTTAATATAAACGCTGTGTTGACACCTCCATTTGGATTTGAAAAGTTGGAGCAGGTAAATGCATACTTCGAATCGCTGGACTGGCTTCCGGCAACCTGCCATGTAAATATTACTTATCCATCGTATGGAACTTGTCCTGGCTTGGATGAGTATTACGACAAAATCACCGGCAATCCCAAGTATGCTCTTCATGGTATGTGCAACCCCCTTATGATATGGCAACAGCGCAAGGCAGAAACCGACGGGCTTGACGCCTACAAAGCCAGAAACATATATTACCATTCGATCTTTGACGACTTGGTTAAAATCAACAATCGCATTATCGTTGATGAACCTACACTGCGCCGGGGATTAAATGGATGTGTACCTGTTTGATGAACCTTTTTCGGCGTTAGATGCTATTTCAGAGCAGCACATTATTAAGCGGCTTAACTTGAAAACAAAAATGTCTATTACCATTTTTATAACACATCGATACTCCAGCCTTCGATTGGCGGATTTCATTCTGGTATTAAAAGATGGCGAATTAGTCGAATCCGGTTCCCATCAGGAACTGCAGAAAGCTGGGAAGTATTATTCAGAATTAATCAAAGCGCAGATCGAACCAATCGACCATTTGGCGCAATTGGATGAGACCTAAAAGCTGTTTTGGCAGAAAGGTATTCAGGTTTTTTTCAGGTTCCCTGTGCTACAGTGTAGGCAGGGAGGTGAAGGCGATGAAACGGCCAAAGGTCACTGGCCTGCGCCGGAGGGAGAGCTGGCAGGCACTGCCTTTTCTGCTGCCCAGCCTGTTGGGGCTGTGCCTGTTCTATCTGTTCCCACTGGCCGAAACGGTTCGGGCCAGCTTTATGGACCCGCTGCGCAGCCGGGCCGTCGGGTGGGGGAACTACCGGGCGCTCTTTCAAAATACTGCGTTCCGTCTGGCTGTCCGCAACACCTGCCGCTTTCTCTGCATCTGCATCCCGGCGCTGCTGGCCGTCAGCCTGCTCTGTGCGGTGCTGCTTGGCGCGGCAAAACGGCGGGCGGCCTTTTTCAAAAGCGTCCTCCTGCTCCCCTATGCGATCCCTGTTGCCAGCATCGTTGTGTTATGGAGGGCGCTTTTCTCCGGCAAGGGGCTGGTCAACGGCTTGCTGGTGGGGCTGGGGTGCCGGCCCGTGGACTTTATGGGCAGCAGCGCGGCCTTTTGGGTGCTGATTTTCACCTACCTTTGGCGAAACAACGGGTACGATATGCTGCTGTGGCTGGCGGGTCTGGAGACCATCCCCCGGCCCTTGTATGAAGCGGCAGCGGTGGATGGAGCCACCCCTTTTCAGACCTTTGTCTTTATCACGCTGCCCAATCTGCTGCCAACGGTGGTGCTGACCACCATACTGAGCCTGGTCAACTCCTTTAAGGTCTTTCGGGAGGCCTACTTGGTGGCAGGCAACTACCCGCAGGAAAGCATATATCTGCTGCAGCACCTCTTCAACAACTGGTTCCTGTCGCTGGACATCGGCAAGCTGTCTGCCGCCGCCGTGCTGCTGGCGCTGGGGCTTGGCTGCGTCGTGTATCTACTGTATCACTTTTGGGGTGGTGGGCAGGAATGAGAAAAAAGGAGCTTCTTTTGCCGGTGCTGATCCTTGGCCTGCTGGCCTTCACCGTCCTTTGGCCGCTGTGGTTTACCGTCGACGGTGCGCTGATGGCGTCGGACGAATTGACAGCCGCCTTGGGGCCGGCCCTGTTGGACACAGCAGACGGCGGGTATGCGGTGTGGACGATCCTGCCTTCCTGGCCGACGCTCCAACCGCTGGCGGAGCTGCTGCTGGACACCCCGCAGTTTTTTTCGGCCTTCTGGAACACCTGCCTGCTGGCCTTTGCACAGATCGCCGGTCAGCTGGTGGTCGCCGCCCCCGCATCGTGGGCGTTTGCCAAGCTGCGCTTTGCGGGCAGGCGTTTCCTGCTGCTCGGGTACATTGCGCTGATGGTGCTGCCCTTTCAGGTACTGATGGTACCCAACTACCTGATCGCCACACGCCTTGGAATCTACGATACGCCGCTGTCCGTCATCCTGCCAGGGGTGTTTTCGGCGTTCCCGGTTTTTATCATGACCCGCAGCTTTCAGGATGTTCCCAATGAACTCCTCGAGGCGGCCAAGCTGGACGGCGCAACGGCCTGGCAGATCTTTTGGAAGATCGGCGTTCCGCTGGGATATGCCGGAATCTTTGCCGCCTTGGTGCTGAATTTTATCGAAGGGTGGAACGCGGTGGAGCAGCCGCTGCTCTTTCTGAAATCCCAATCCAACTGGCCGCTTTCCATGTATATGAACGATATTGTGACAGACAACCTGGGGATCGCCATGGCGGCCAGCCTGCTCTCGCTGATTCCGGCGATGCTGGTGTTCCTGTATGGGCAAACCTATCTGGAACTGGGCATCCAGGCCGGAGGCATCAAGGCATAAGGAAGGAGACATTTTCTGTGAAAATCGTCAGGGATTCTGCCGTTCGTCAGGAACCGGCGCAGCCGCAGGCCGTATCGCCGGAGGAAAACAGGTTTTCGATTCGCCCCCGGCAGATCGCGCTTTTCTTTTTGTGGATGCTGGCTTTTACGTTGCTTGCCCGCGGAACATCCGGCGCGCTGCTGCCAGAGGTGCAGCTCTCCACGCCGGCGCCCAATACCATCACCCAGAGCCTAACGGCGACAGGAACCATTCAGTGGGCGGCGGGCAGCCTGTTCTATCTGCCCGAAGGGCTGCTGGTGGAGGCGGTTTTTGTCTCGGAGGGGGAGGCTGTACAGGAAGGAGACAAAATAGCGGCCCTCCGCCGGGAGGATGTGGAACAGAAGCTGCGGAGCCTTCAGGCAGAACTTGCGCAGAAACAGACGGAATATGCCCGGCTTACCAAACCGGTGGCGGCGGACAGCTATGATCTGGAAAAAGCCCAGCAGGCCCTGCAGGCCGCCTACCAGGCAGCGGAGAACAGCGCGGCAGCCTGGGCGGAGAAAGAAGCGAACGCCGGCAGCGAGCGGGATGCCCTGCAGCGCGAACTGAACGAACGGCAGGAAAAGGCCGCCCAATATGCCCGCGAGATCGCAGAGAAGCAGGCACAGCGGGAGTTGCTGCAGCAGGAAGAATCGCCGGACGAGGAAATCATCAGCCGGATCGAAGCGGAGCTGACGCAGCTTACGGCAGAGGAAACGCAAAACCGGGAGGCACTGGCCGAAGCGGAAGCCCGGCTCAACGAGGCGGACGCAGCGCTGGAAAGCGTCCAAAGCCAACGGGAAGAAGCGGCTCGCACGGCTGCGCAGGCCGCCGAACAGGCGGAGCAGGCCCGAAACGACGCCCGGCACGCCTACGAGAAAAGCGTGGAAGCCGCCAGTGAAACAGCCGCCGCCAATGCGGCCAGTGCCACGGTTCTGGCGGAACAGATCCGGGAAATTGAAAGTAGCGTGGAGACGCTGAAAAAATTGGACGAGCAGGAGGGCGTCTTCTGTGCGCCGCAGACGGGTACCGTGGAATCTCTGCAGCTTATGCAGGGGCAGACCAGCGGCCAGGTGGGCGGGAGTATTTCCGACCCCGAAAGAGGGTATCAGATCCGATTTGCGCTGGAGGCCGAGGACGCGGTGCAGGATACCGCCGGCGTTACGGTGACGGTCATGCAGGGAGCAAAGTCCGAAAGCGTGAAAATCAATTCGTCCGTTTCTCAGCAGGATGGAGGCGTGGTGCTTTCCGCTGCGCTGACCGGGTCGGATTGGCAGGTGGGAAAAGCGGAACTCACAATCCGGCTTTCCGAGACGGAATATGACTGCTGCCTGCCGGTCAGCGCCCTTCACAGTGATAACGGCGGGGATTTCGTCTATTCGGTGGAGGAGCGCAACACTATTTTGGGGCTGCAAAACATCGTGCGCAAGGTTTATGTGGAGGTCGTGGAGCGCAACAACGAGCTGGCGGCCCTGCGGAATTATACAACCGGTGCGCCGGTGGTGGCCGCCACAACGAAGAGCTTGCAGGAGGGCGCACGTGTGCGTACAGCGGGATGAAGATTCGAAAGGCGGTGCTGCTTTTGGCATGCGCGGTTTCCTGGGGGATCGCTGTTTGGTTTGCGGGGAGGCTGTGGGCAGCCTATCCGCTGGTTTCGGTGCGCTCCGACGTGCCGGTCACGGGGCGGCAGCTGGAAGCGCTGCGGTCTGCTTTGCGGCAGGAGGATGGGGCGAGCGCGCTTGTTCCCGCTTTTTGGAGCCAGGCAGAGGGATCGGCGGAAAGCCGCTGGGAAACCTGCGGGATCACTGCCATTCTATATTGCGGCGAGTATGACGCGGTGTATCCTGCCGTGCTTCTGGAGGGGCGGTTCCCCGCTGCGCAGGAGAATGGCAAATGCGCGGTCTCAACCGCTGCCGCGTGGCAGCTCTGGGGCAGCGAGGACGTGCTGGGGCAGGAATTGGAGATAGAAGGAGACATCTACCGCGTGTGCGGGCTCTTTCGCAGCAGCGCCAGCCTGGCCCTGTGCGGGGAAAGCCTTGACCATGGCTTTTCCAACATCGAGTTTTGGGGCGGCTACGCTGCGCCGCCGGTGGAGACGGTGCAGCAGCTTTTGCGTGCGGCGGGGATCGCACAGCAGGTGACCCTCTATTTCCCTTTCCCCTGGATGGCCGCCCTGACGGCCTATGCCCTCTGCCCGGCGGGGCTGGTGCTGCTGGCCGCCGCCCGCACCCTGGGCGGCCGAGTGCGCAGGGGGTGCCCAAAGGAAACGTGCTGGTTTGTTTTGGGCGGCGCTTTTCTGCTTGCGCTCGTCCTGCCCGCCCTGCTACGGTTGCTCCCGCCCTGGATCACCCCCGCCCGGTGGAGCGACTTTTCCTACTGGGGCGGCTTGCTGCCCGCAGTGGGCAAAGCCATAGAAACCGGCTTTTCCCTGAACCCCTGTGCCAAGGATGTCCTCGCCAAATGGAACACGCTGGGGCTTCTCATTGCCGCAACGCTCGCCAATGCTGCGGCCGGAAAGCTGATGCTCAGCAGGCAGCAAAAAAACTCCACAAATTTATGAAACCAATCCACCTTATCTTACGGATAATATTTGTAAGATAAGGTGGATTTTTATGATAATCGCAGTTTGTGACCCGAAAGGGATTGCTATCGAAGCGATAAAGACGATATTGTACCATGATAAAGGACTTTCAGACCGTATCAGTCGTATTTATGAGTTCTGGAATATGGAACAGTTGCTGGATGCCAGCAGAGATAGTTCTTTCGACTGCATTGTTTTTCCCAATTACTGCAATTCCCACAATAGTGTAGTGTGCAGTTTATCCTGCGGATATAATCGGTTCCCGCTTGTTGAACATGATCCGAGGTACACTCTCATTGTACGGGATATTCTCTATTGGGAAACGGCACGTTCCCTTTGGACGCAGTACTTGAAGGCAATTCCTGGCAAGGAGGAAAAAGTAAAGAGAGCCATCAGAGGGATACTGGCGGACTACGAAAAGGAAGAACGTGACATCATCTATTTGGAAAGCAAAAACCATTGTGTCCTTGTCCATTTGGATGGCATACGCCAAACGCCGGAAGGCTCTCCGTCGTTCTATGCTACATTGGACGAAGCGGAACATGAATTTGCTTCATCTGCATTCTTACGAATCCATAAAAGTTACCTTATAAACGGCGATCATATTCTACAAATGTCTAATTACAAGGTCCTTCTGGATACAGGAATGACATTGAAAGGATCAAGGAAATATTTCAGCAAGGCAAAATTGGAATTTTACCGAGGCCGTTAACTATATGGCAAAGCATAAGTATTCGAACTTCAAGAGGCTATTCATCAAATGATTCAAGCAGAAGCTTCCACGCACGGTGAATTCGACTTTTCACGGTGGCTTCACTGGTTTTTGTCATTTCTGAAATTTCTTTAATTGAATAGCCTTTAACGCGAAGCGTAAGCGCTTGCCGATATATAATTGGCATTGAAGAAAGAATTGAAACGTAAAGTTAAACTCGACCGTGCCAACAAAAGCATCCTGCTCCGGGCGCTGGGCGATGTCTACTACGGCCAGCGCGCCCGCGGCGGCAGTGCCGAAGAAACGGGACGGCTCATCCTGCGGGTGAACAATCTGCCCGCAGGCGGCAAGCTGACGATGTCGGCGGCAGAGTATCGGCTGGCAAAAGCAGCCCTCAACCAACTGCGCACCCAGCGCTTGGCTGAGGGCGGCTATACCGATGCCGTGGATGACGCGCTGACCCGGTTGCTGCACGCGCACACCCCGCTGCTGCTCTGGTGAAGAAGATGCAGAACGGGCAAGAGAATGGAAAATGTAAATATCGGACAAACAGGAACGAAAAAAAGTGAAAAAGAAATAAAAATACTTATGAAAAAGTACAAGATGCCAGATTCGATTTGTGATAACCCAAAGCAGCAAATTGGATATTGGTTTGAGAATGGCGTGCAGTTATCGGGGGGACAATGGCAACGGCTTGCAATTTGCAGAACAATGGCAAGAGATAATGAAATCCTCTTGCTAGATGAACCAAATGCGGCGTTAGATGCAATCACATTTAGAATGTTGTACAATGAAATTAATGCTCAAGCAAACAGAAAAGTATGTGTGATGTTATTACAACATTTTGTGAACTTCATTGGAGGAAACGAAGAAATTTGTGTATTTGACGATGGAAAGTTGATTTCTCGCGGAAAACATGATAGACTATATGATACATGTAGAATCTATAAGGAACTATATGATGCCCAGCAGTAAAGATAAACAAATTTAAAGAAAGCTATGATAAATTAAAACGATTGGAGAGGCAACCGATCATGAAAAGCAGAAGAAAGCATGGCTTCCAGTTTATGACTATACTATATTTTATGATAGTATTTAGTATGTGTGTATCTCGTTTTAACGTGATTATGACAATTATGGGTGGTCAACTAACACGGGTGGAAGAAATTAATCTACTGCCGTTCCATAGTGTTAGAGAGAACTTGCAATATGGTCGCAATCCTATTTCATGGGATATGCTTTATAATATGGTAATGTTTGTACCGTTTGGAATAATTTACTGCTATTACCAGAAGCATTTTCGCGTATATAAGGCAGTTGGAATGTCATGCTTGACAACATTCTTCATAGAAAGTGCGCAGTTCATTCTAAAAACCGGTGTCGTAGATATAGATGATTTTATTGTAAACACATTGGGAAGTTTGATGGGAATTATGGCGTATGTTATTCTACAACAGATATCCTTCAAAAATCAAAAGTTTGAGATTCACGAATTGATTGATATAAGTGCGACAATGCTTCCGCCGATGTTTATTGCCTTTGTTGCGGAAATGTTTCTGGGAGATGGTTCACTAAAATTGTTGCCAGTTCACGGTATAGTGTTACTGTGCTATGGAATTTTTGTCTACGTATTTTTAATAGGGGATTTTACTCGCAAAGCAAAAGTTTATTATCTGGCATGTTATGTGGGAATCTTTTGTCTGAGTCGGGTGTTACTGTAGAAACAACAGAGAAATAGAATTTTGACCAAACCATAAAACCACGAACTAGAAAAATAAAGTACATTGTATAGAAAGCCATAAAACGCACAAATGCCCATCGGTTCAAAAGCCGATGGGCATTTGCGCGTTTTATGAGAAAAAATGAACGCCTATAGCGAGGAGGCATTCTTATCATCGTTACTGTCACGCATCTTTTCAAGAACATTTTTAAGTAGTGGAGGAATAGGAGCACCCATCTTTTCGGCATTTTCAAGGATACTGCCTAATTCGGATACAATATACCAAAACAAAGCAATTGGTGTGAGCAGCATATCATAATTAAACGGAAGCGTGAGCCCGGAAATATGATTTAATGTCAATCCAAGCAGGATATCTGTCAAGACACTGACAAAAATCATTATAATACTTCCGCATTTATGCCACAACCCCTGCCTAGCTTTATGGGAAC
The DNA here is from genome assembly GCF_018784445.1 of Gemmiger formicilis. GTDB lineage: Bacteria > Bacillota > Clostridia > Oscillospirales > Ruminococcaceae > Gemmiger. Next base: position 24,283 of record NZ_WQOH01000010.1, read on the forward strand.
TCCAAACACCATTTTTTATAGCAAGAACAGTGCCGGTTACCCAATCCAGCATCATGCAGACGGCATAGAGAACAACAAGCCAGCCAAGCCATCCATGCAATGCGGCCCATAGGCCGATTGCGCCGATACCAACGGCCTTTTCAATAGAATCTGTTTGCATATTCTTCGGATTCTCCTTTTATAAGATTTATTATCAAAAGAGAGCAAATTCCGCAAAATGTAAACTCAATTTACATTTTGCACGATTTGCTCTCTTTACTTTTTGAGCGGCCGCTCAAAAAGTGAAAAAGGAGAATCACAAATGGCATACGAATTTAACCACTACTATGAGCTGCAGAATGTGGCAACAGGTAAGTATGTGAATGTTCTGGGCAATCACGAAGATGGTACTGTAAAAAATGGTGAAACAGTCAACCTGTTTAACCGCACCAACAATCCCGATCAGCGCTGGGCGCTGGAAAATTACGGCGGTAATGGCAATGTCCGAATCGTTTTGCAGCGTGGTGAAGGCTGGTACGCGCTGAATTACAACACGCGCAATGCCAACTGTATTGTTTGGCATCTGAACACGGCAGACGATATCGACACGGTTATAACTGCGGTACAGGTAGAGAGTCTGACTGATACCTACTATCTTAAACTGCGGGATCGGGATACCTATTTAACAGCGGACGGTACAGCACTGAAATGGGCGGCCTACACGGGCGAAAAAGAACAGATGTTTACAATTCTTGAACCCGGAACCAGCAGCGATGGTAGCGATAGTGACGCTGGCTCTGACGCGTCTGACTCAAAGTTGGTTACCAAATTTATCCCGGCCTACAAGGATAACTATACTAAAAATCGCAAAGCGCAGGGCGGCACTATTTCCGAAATCACGATTCACCATTGTGCCAGTATTCTGACGATTGAGGCGTTGGGCGCACTTTGGCAGCGCGAAGGTCGAAAAGGATCGTCCCACTACGGTGTTTCTGAAACGAATATCGGACAGTATGTCCATGAAAGTGATGTGGCATGGACGAACGGCAACTGGGAAGCAAACTGCCGCGCAGTAACAATTGAGACATCTACTATCTAAAGGAGAATCCCGGTGCGTGGCTTGTTTATGAGACCGGCTACAAGAAGCTGTTCGGCTTTACCGGCACAAGTGATGTGCAAGATACACTTTTAGCAGGATTGCTGTGCGCCCTATGCTTCAGCGGTCTATTTGCAATGGAGCGCAAGGGCGGCATGGATGAAATTCTGGCATCCACCCCTTTGGGCCGGAAATACACTGTGAAAGCAAAGCTGTGGCAAAGCACCGCGGTTGCGGCAGTAATAGCTTTCGGAACTGTTTTGCCTCATCTATGGCAGGTTCTGCGCGACTACGGCCTTCACTCTTTGCTGGGACCAGCGATGAGTATCTCCGACTTGCAGGCTGTACCCAAGTTTATAACCCTGTCGGATTTGCTGATTTTCTGGTTAATCTGTCGTTTCGCGGCCTGCCTCTGCATGAGCCGGATCACCTTATGGCTTGGACAGAAATTGGGGAATTTGCTGACCGCGCTCTTTATCAGTGCAGTTGCCTATTGCCTGCCCGCGCTGCTGAGCCTTTCCGGAATGAAAAATGGTATCGAGTGGTTGGGATTCTATCCTCTATTCCATGCTGCAGCGCTCTGGCAAAACCAAGGCTATAACGCCAACGGAGAAAGCTACAACGCAATGTGGATTCCGATTTTTCTGGTATGCACAGCATTCTTCCTCGCATGGGCTATTGGTCAGGCTCTTATTGACGATTATGACATGATAGGTGTTCCAGATGAAGTATTATAAAAATCTGTCCATCGATGAAAGTGATTTCTCCGTTCAAAGGCAAGGTTGCCGCATTCACCTGACGACCACAGAATATCAACTATTCATTACGCTGCTCGACCACTCCGGGTGCATCTGCTCCCGAAACTTTCTTCTGGCATCTGCATGGAATATCACAGTGCCAATTCAGACGCGAACGGTTGATGTGCATATCGCAAAGCTGCGGAAGAAACTGGATTTAGGCCCGGATGATTTGAAAACCGTAATGGGACGGGGGTATGCGCTTTCTATGTAAGAAAGCTGTAGAGAAAAACATTCTTTATGAGAGTCGTTTTGTTCTGATTGCAGGTATAGGTGATAAAAATGGATAAATTATATTGGGGTGCTGTCGCAATTTTTGCAATAGGCTGGTATATTGAACAACGTATGTATGTCGATGGCTACACACGGCGCAAACGCGACCTATATAAGCCAATTGATTATTTAGGTCTATTCAGCATCGGCGAATTTGTCGGCTATCTGATACGGAGTCTTGTTGCCCCTGCCTTTGTTTGGTTTCCTGACATCCTTCTTGGGTTGCCAGACAACCTTATTCAAGCTATTGCAGCCGTGTGGTTGGTTGTGATGTCCATTTTTGTCCCCACCGTGATTGAGCGTGCGATTGACGGGTTCTAATAATAGCTTGGTCCTTGCACAACTTACCAATGCCCTTGTAAACAAAACCAAAATCCGCATCGAAATTGCCGACATGTGCGATTTCGATGCGGAGTTTTTCTTTTTCTTTGCAAATTGTGCGTCAAAATCATTGATTTCTCTCTGTTTAGTAATTGAAAGAATTCTTTCGACAAACTAAAACAGGGAGTATTTTTATGCCATTCAAAAGACAGAAATCCAATGTATCCCCGCATTATCACGACACACGGACGCTTTTGCGGAAGTACCGGGATGTCATATGGAATTTGGAAGTATCCGATCTCGATTTGCAAGAGGAATTCAAGGCTGAGTACGGGCTATCCACGGATGCACTGTTTGTGGACAGCGAGGTCAACAAGAGCGGCAACCGGCTGGAAAACTATGCCCGCGCCCTGGAGCGCAGCAAAAAGATGATGCAGATCATCGACACCGCGATTGACCTGATGCGCCGCAAACACAAGAAAGGCGAATTCTATTACTGGATTTTATACTACGCCTATCTATCCCCCCAGCAGTGCGAGAATGCGGGTGCAATTTTGCAGGCACTCGAATCTAAGGGCATCTCCATTTCTCTGCGCACCTACTATGTCCACCGGGATGAAGCTATCGAGGTCCTCAGCTCCATTTTGTGGGGCTATACCTCTCAGGATTGCGAGAAAATCACCAATCTGCTGACCCCTGATTGACCCTGCACAACATCCGCACAAAATCAGCAGAGCGAAAGCCTTTTTTCCTGCACAGCCAATTTGTTATCATGGTAGTAGCCTACTTTTGGCGATTCTTAAAGTGTTTTTGCACATAGGAGGTTTCAATGACTAAGAAAAACACACGTTCCGACTCCCATAAGCACATAAAAGCAACCCTCTGCGCCGCCATGTGCAGCGTACTGACCGCAATGCCAGCTTTCGCAACTGGCGAGGATAATTCCGCCGCCGCAGCCGGCACTACCGTCTGGACGAAAGCCAGCGAGATCATGCAGGATGTCTACTCGCAAATCATCTCTATCTCCACCGTCACAGCTGTGGTCTGTGCGGCCGTTGCCCTGCTGCTGATGAATTTTTCCAAAAACGGCAAGACAGTGGACGATTCCCGCGCGTGGCTCAAGCGCATTGCCATCACCTGGGCGATTCTGAACGGTCTTGGCTTCATCATGGCCTACGTCACGCCGTTCTTTCAGGGCGGCACTTGGAATCCGTAACCACTCCCCTGCTCACAAAAGGAGGTGACGGCCTTTGGGCATTTTAGACGGCATTGTCGATTGGCTAGCAACGCAGGTGATGAACCTGCTGGATCTGGCATCTGCCTCGGTACTCGGCGCGTTGGGCTGCAATATGGACACGTTCAAGCGGTACTTCCCTACTGCTTCGGCTATGTATGAAATCTTCATTTGGACCGCCATCGGGCTGGTGCTGCTGAACCTTGTGTGGCAGCTTTACCGCTGCTATGGTGCAGGGTTTGACATTGACACCGAGAATCCCATCAATCTGGTGGTGCGTTCTGTGATTTTTCTGCTGCTGATTTGGTACTGTGATGACATCGTCAACCTTGCCTTGCGGATTGGCGGCACACCCTACAACTGGATTCTGGACAGCACCCTGCCCGGTGTGCAGTTCGGAGACTTCAATTCTGTGCTGCTCGTCATTATTGGCGTGATTGCCAACGGTTCTGTGGCCTTGATTGCGCTGATCCTTGTTGTGATTCTTGCGTGGAACTACTTAAAGCTGCTTTTGGAAGCTGCCGAGCGCTATGTTGTACTGGGAATTCTGGTTTTTACTGCACCAATGGCTTTTGCCATGGGCGCGGCTCGCGGCACAAACAATATGTTCAAAAGCTGGTGCCGAATGTTCAGTGGGCAGCTTCTGCTGCTGATTATGAACGCATGGTGCTTGAAACTGTTCGTCAATATGGTCGGTGAATTTCTCGCTAATCCGCTGTCCTTATAGGAGATTTTTGCATGAAAAAAACTCTGTTTACCCTATTCACCGTTATCAACCTTGTACTTCTGTACTGCCCAGCCGCTCTTGCTTTGACCGAGGATGAAGCTGCTGCGGCCGTGGACGCACAGGGCAAGGATGCCGTATCCGGCAATCTGTTCCTGTGGCTGCTGTGCGCTATCGCTTTTTTGAAAGTTAGCACCAAACTGGACGGCATCCTGCATTCATTGGGCATCGGCGTTTCGCGTTCGCCTGGCTCAATGCTGTCCGAGACATTGCTGGCTTTCCGTGGTTTTGAAATTGGCAAAGCCTTTATGGGGCTGGGCGCTGCAAAAGCCGCCGCCACAACTGCTGCCACAAAAAACACACCCGGCAATACCTATGCAGGCGGGCTTTCCGGCATGGTAAGCCGCCATGTGCAGCAAAGCACGGCAAGTTCCATCAGCGGGCAGTCCGGCGGCATCGGCGCATCACTGGGCGGAACCATGTATCACAACAGCCTTGGCAAAGATGGCGGTTTTGCCAGCAAGGTCATCGGCTCCATCGCCACCGGGCAAACCAGCGGCTGCATTACAGGTGACAGCGCCGTGGAAGCGCTCAATGGTTATTTTGCAGGTACCAGCGACATGGACGCTATGCAGATTCCTGCCACCGGTGAAAATATTCCCACTGCAATGGCAACAGCTGAAAGCGATACCGTAACAGACTCTCCTATCCCCGCCACGCCGCTGGCGCTGGAGGGCGATAGCACGGTTGATGTTTCGCCTACCCGCGACAGCGAAATTACCATGCACGCCGGTGGCAGTCCTGCTGTTACGGAGCAGACCACCATTCCCACTTCGTCCTCTATTCAGCAGGCCGCCATGAACCGCGTGTTGTTGGGGCAGATGGGCAACAGTGTCACGGACGTAGAAATCGGCGGCGGAAAAATTCAGGGGCGCGAGATCATCCCCGGACGCGGTCAGATTCAGTTTGCCATGTACAATGCCCGTCAGTATGAGAAGCCGGAGGGTCACTTCACAGAGCAGACTTCCCGCGACGGCGAAAAGTGGTACAAGGTCTATGCCACGACTCGCGTAGAAAAAACGCCCACCATTCAGGACGAACGTGGGCGTATGCAGTATGATGAGCGCAAGGTCGCCGCCATGCCCAAAGCCCCGGCGCGGAGACACTAAATGATTGAAAATGATACTCAAAATTCACGGCAGGCAGCCTCAGCAGCACTTCGTAACGCGCCCAAACTTGCCAAAATCGCGCAAGCGGGAGTGCAGGGCGGCCCCGCTGGGGCTGCTGCCGAAGCTGTGGTGCAGTATCGCAAGGAAGTACTGGTCGTTGTCATTGCTGTCTTGCTGCTGCCGGTTCTGGTTCTGCTCATGCTTCCCGGTGCGATTTTCGGCACGCTAACGCAGCCCAGTACGGCGGTCAACAACGATTTAGAAGTTGCCGCCAACGTGATACAGCTTCGCAATGCCGTATCGGATATTTTGCAGGAAGCCTACGAGGATACCCTTGCCGAAATAGAATCCGAGCGTGCAAACCTTACCTACAGCGATGTGGTCGATTCCGTGGGCGGTCATGTCTCCTACAATGCCTTTCAGCTCATTTCCATGTATTGCGCCTATCAAGGAGAGGACGACTATACCAAAATCAGCCTAACTGACCTTTCTGAACAGGTGCAAGCGCACCAGACAGAATATTATGCCTACACCACTTCCGAGGAAGTCCGCACTGAGCCTGTACAGAAAGAGGTGCGTGGGCAGACTATAACTGTACAAGAGGATCACACCTACACCGTTTTCGCGCTTTCCTATGTGGGCGATGACTACTTTGCCGACACGGTCTGGCAGCTTGACGACAAGCAGAAAAGCTATGCCGATGCCTATGCGCATAACCTGACCGTCTACCTCCACGAAATTGAAGAACGCGAAGGTATCTCGATTCTGGGACAAATCAACGATGCACTTATTGATGATGACTCCCCTGCCCCCAACGGCGTGTTCGGCAATCCGTTCAATGACCCCAACTGGGAACAGCACATTACTTCTTTCTTTGGTAAACGTGATGATGTCGGCATTCCCGGCAAGGATACCACCAACCATAATGGCATGGACATTGCGTATCCTTACGGCACACCAATTCTGGCGGTGGAGGCCGGTACGGTCATAAAGGCCGGCTACCATGTCAGTTATGGAAATTATCTCGTCATCAACCACGGCGGCGGGTATTGCACCCTTTACGCCCATTGCAGCCAGCTTTTGGCTCAGGTTGGCGATACGGTGAACAAATACGACACCATTGCCAAAGTCGGTGCTACCGGCGATGTGACCGGAAATCATCTGCATATCTGCGTCATTATCGACGGGGTCTACGTCAACCCAAAAGGGTATCTGCACTAAAACAAAGAGGGCTGTTTCTGCCAACACGCAGGAGCAGCCCTCCTATTTTTTATTTATCCGAACAATACAGACAAATAATCTGTCCTGCCGTCCAATACTCGAAGAATCTCTATCGTGCCGCTTTCCTCATCCACATGGTAGAAAATCAGCTGCTTTGACACCACGAAATAACGCACATCTGTGGTGATCTCAAACTTTTCTGCCAGTGCCGCGCCCATATAAGGATTATCCGCCAGCAGGGATATTGCTTTCAGCAGTGCCGTCACCAGCTTTTTGGCGGCCTTGGGATTTTTCAGCCGTCCGGCGATGTAGTCGCGGGTTGCTTCCATATCCTTAACGGCGGTTCTTTTATAGATTACCCTCATTTCTCTACTCCGAACATCTTGTATACTTCATCCTCGGAGTAAGAAACAGGGTCATCCTGCGCTTCCTGCAACTGCTTTGTCAGGCGGGAGAGTGCTTTTGCCTTGATGATCTCCGCGTTGTCCTCGGTTACGGCAAAGGGAAAGCCTCCCGCATTCAGCGACTGCTGGAAAAACACGTTGATGGCATCGGTCAGGGTAAGGCCGTTCTTTGCATACACAGATTCCAGTTCCTGCTTGATTTCCGGGTTGATGCGAACACGGAACACATCCGTTTTGGCCGCCGAAACAATATTTTCCATAAAACAAACTCCCTTCCTGCCATGGTTTTCTTCTTATCTCCATTATACGTTCATCTTGTCGGGTTGTCAATCTATGTAGCTACATTGATGCCACAAATATGCATTTGAAAATTTATCTGCCGAAATGCAGTAAATCAGCACAACATCCGCACAGCAAAAGTCTTTTTTGCTGCAATATGACTCTGCTATAATAGTATCGTCAAAATTGAGCAGAAACGCAAGAGCGCCTTTTTTCGAGGGCGCTCTTTTTGTTTGGAGGTGGTCGAAATTTCACGCGAAGAGCGGGATGTTTACCTGATCCCGCAGAATTTTGTGGACACCGGCACGATTCTCGGCGGTACGGTCAAGCTGCGCAATGCAGTGGAGGCGGCTGTGCTTGCCGTGGGCAGTGCGGTGCCGCTGTTTTATCTGCCGTTGGCGTTCAACATCCGCCTGATGATCGTCATTGCGGTGTCGGTACCGTTGGGTGTTTTCGGTGTGGTCGGCATCGGCGGTGACAGTCTGACGCAGTTTGTAGCACACTGGTTCCGTTTTATGAAGCGCCGCCGTATCGTCACACCCACACCTCAGGGCAATCTTGAAGCCAACCGACACCGGCACTTGCGGTTCATCAGCAAGCGGTATCGCGTTATCTACTACGACGATGACGGCACCCTGCCCCACAACGCACAGGTCTTGCATCGAAAAACAGACCGCCACGGAAAGCTGGTTAAGCGACAGACGCTCTACGATCTGCTCCCTATTGAGAAAATCGAGAACGGTATCCTGCACACCACAGATGACCGCTACATCAAGATTCTGGAGATTGAACCTATCAACTTCCTGCTGCGCTCCCCGCGTGAGCAGCGCAGCGTCATCTACTCGTTCGCCAGCCTTTTGAAAGTCAGCCCGGTACGGCTGCAATTCAAGTCGTTCTCCCGCAAGGCGGATGTCAACGCCTATCTGGACAAGCTGCGGCGGGATGCCGCCAACGAGCCGGATGCAGCGGTGCGCAAGCGCCACATGAGCTATATTCGCTTTGTCAAACGGCTTGGCTCTCGCGATGCTGTCAGCCGTCGTTTTTTCGTGATTTTTCAATACGAGGCCCCTACAAACGAGCGGAACATCTCCTATGCTGAAATCGTCTCCACGCTCGAAACCACCGCTCGCAACTTCCGTACCTATCTGGCGCAGTGCGGCAATGCCATCGTAGAGCACGAGAATGAGGACGAGTTCCTTACCGATGTTTTCTATACCTTATTAAACAGGCGGACGGCGGTACAGATGCCCTTGCAGGAGCGCATCCAAGACGTACTTGCCAGCTATCTGGCCCAGAACGATACCACAGCACTGGATAAGATACCTCCCGCCGCCTTTATGATTCCACCCTCGCTGGATTTGAAGCATGGACATTATCTCTACATGGACGGCACCTACCATGCCTACCTGATGATTCCCGCAGACGGCTACCGTGCGCAGGTCACAGCCGGGTGGATGGCGCTGCTGGTAAACGCCGGCGAGGGCATTGACGTGGATCTGTTTCTGGAACGACAGCCCAAAGAACGCATGATGCAGAAAATCGGGCAGCAGATCCGCATCAACCGCAGCAAAATCAAGGATACCAGCGACACAAACTCGGACTTTGATGACCTCTCCAACGCTATCCGTTCCGGCTACTACCTGAAAGACGGCCTCGCCAACAACGAGGATTTCTACTACGCCGCCATCCTCGTGACCGTCACCGCGGCCAGCGTCAAGGATTTGGAATGGCGCATCGGGGAGATACGCAAGCTCATGGTCTCACAGGATATGAATTTGCAGCTGTGCAGTTTCCGGCAGGAGGCGGCCTTCCTCTCTTCTCTACCGCTGTGCGCCCCGGACGCGGCGCTGTTCAAAAAGTACCGCCGCAATATCCTTACCTCCACTGCGGCCAGCTTTTATCCGTTTGTCAGCTTTGAGTTGTGCGATACCAACGGCGTACTGCTGGGCGTGAACAAGTACAATAACTCCCTTGTCAGCCTCGACAACTTTAATACCCGCATCTACAAAAACGCAAATATGGCGATTCTCGGCACCTCCGGCGCGGGCAAGACATTTACCATGCAGCTTATCGCCCGCCGTATGCGGCTGGCAGGAACTCCGGTTTACATCATCGCACCGCTGAAAGGGCATGAGTTTTATAGGCAGGCCAAGGCGTTGAAAGGCACCATTATTCGCATCGTGCCGGGCAGCCCGGACTGTATCAACGTCATGGAGATTCGCAAAAACGACCACACCAGCAGCGAACTGCTGGATGGTCCCATGCCGGAGCAGTCGGAGCTGGCCGCTAAGATTCAGAAACTGCACATTTTCTTTTCCTTGCTGATCCCCGATTTGAACAACGAAGAGCGCCAGTTATTGGACGAAGCCATCGTTATAACGTACCGAAACAAGGGCATCACCTACGACAATGCCAGTCTGGATGACCCGGCAAACCCCGGTCAATACCGCGAAATGCCGATTTTGGGCGACCTGCACACTGTTTTGTCCGCCGCCCCGGAAACGCGGCGTATCGCCAATATTCTGAATCGTCTTGTACACGGCTCGGCATCAAGCTTCAACCGCCAGACGAACGTGAAACTTGACAACAGCTATGTTGTCATCGACATCAGTGAGTTGTCCGGCGATCTGCTGACCGTGGGTATGTACATCGGGCTGGATTATATGTGGGATAAGGCCAAAGAGGACCTGACCCGCCGCAAGCAGATTTTTATAGATGAGGTTTGGCAAATCATCGGCGCATCGTCCAACGCTTTGGCGGCCAACTATGTGTTCGAGGCCGTCAAGACGATTCGCGGCTATGGCGGCGGTGTGCTGGTTGCCACGCAGGATTTGAACGACTTCTTTTCCTTGGAAGATGGAAAATACGGCCGCGGCATCCTTAACAACTGCAAAATCAAAATCATTCTGAATCTGGAGGAAGAGGAAGCGCAGCGCGTACAGAGCGTCTTGAAGCTGACAGATGCCGAAATCGACAACATTACCCGCTTCGAGCGCGGCAGTGCGTTGATCGTCACAAACTCCAACAATGTCACCGTTGATATGCGATGCAGCGAGGAAGAAAAAGACCTGATCACCACTGACCGGGACGAGCTGCGCCGTATTGTAGAACGCAAAATGCAAAATCAAACCGAAACGGAGGAATCCTAATGAAGAAACCTGTTATCGCCGCCCTGTGCTGCTTTCTGGCATTGGGCACCGCCACCGCAGCCTTTGCCGAGGAACCCACACCCACCCCTGCCCCGGAGTTGGTTGAATTGTCGCCAGAAGATACTGCGCCGCAGTTTTACCCGGATAGCATCTCATGGCAGGAGGACGGCGGCCAGATGCTTGTCATCAAGCAGTACAACGTGCCGTATGACACAGCCGTTGCCGATCTGACCGAAAGCGGTATGCAGTGGGGCGGCTCCGATTACACCTTATGGGGTGTCACGCAGTCTGTGGAGGGCGGTGTGACCGAAGAAAAAGAGGTTACGCAGGATTTTGAATTGTCTGTGCGCAGCGCCGATGCCGAAACTGCCCGCAATGATGTGAAAGAGTCTGTGGCCTACGACGATGAGTACGGCTTTTCCGGCTCACTGACCTTGCAGGACATTACGATTGGCGAAACCTTGCAGGCGGACAGCACCTACATGGCAACGGCACACTACGCCGGAACGGTCACCCGTACCGAAGCCGGAACCGTGCATTACACACTGCTGTACGCCCCAGTTTCTGTGCCTGTGGTGGCTGCTGCGGCAGAAAGTGGCATCACCCCTGCCCTGTTGATTATGGGGATTGCCTGCGCATTGCTCTTTATCGCGGTGCTGCTGATTATCACCCACCTGCTGCGCAAAGAACCCTCCCATGCGGCAGGACCCGCAAAGCCCACCACTGCGCCGAAAGTCTATGTACCGTCCGGGGACATTGTCCTTGGCGGTAGAAATGAGGATGACGATGAAGAAAATCTCTGATTGGGCAAAAGTTCTGCTGCCGCTGGTCGGCAGCGGGATGGTTCTGCACTACCTGTTCCTATGGCATGAGCGCCGCCATGCGGTGGTGCTGCACAAAGAAGTCTACCACAAACCGCACCATTAAGGAGGAAAACACCATGATTGCACAATGCCTTTACCAGTCCGACCCGAAGAATCTTGCCAGTATGGGCAGACAGCGCCTCGCTTGTCAGCGCGCTGCTCGCAAATTGCAGTGGGGCGTACAGAAAGAGCGCATTTCCGAGACAAACGAGCCCGTGCCGCTGCTCATGCGCCCCGCCGTCAAGGAAATTCTGCAGGATGCCGAGCAGCACCGCTTCGATGTGCTGCTGATTGGTAACCGGGATTCTCTCTGTTGTGATGTGGCCGACATGGAGAGCTTTTTGACTGTGCTGAACTCGTTCAACATCCACATCTTTGCCGGCGACCAGGGCAACTGGGTCGAGCCGAACGGCCGTCACTACGCCCCCCTGCCCCGCCTGCCGTGGCAGGAGGATGATGTTGCGGAGGTGCCGCAGTGAGAGAAAAATTCAAGCGCTTCTGCGATACCGCCAATCCCGATTTTCTGCGGCTTATCATCATTTTTGTTTTGGTTGGGCTGCTGTTGGCCGAGTTCTTGCTCTTCGGACGTTCCGGTGATGGTGCTTCTATCCTGCCATCATGGGCACAGGCTGAGCACGTGGAGCCACCCGATGAACGACTTGCCGCCGCGCAGAAAGAAAATCCGGACACCGTGGCGTGGATTACGATTCCCGGCACCAATATTGACGCGCCTGTGCAGCAGTACGGTGACAATGACTATTATCTGCGTCGTGATGAAAAAGGCACTGAGGATTACCACGGCTGCCTCTATGCCGACTACGCCTGCCGCATGGATAGTGGCGTAAAAGTTTCTCGCAATCTGATTTTTTACGGCCACACCTTTACCGACGAAGACTATACCGGCGGGTTTGAGGATCTGCACAAATACCGCGTGTTCGAGTTTGGGCAGGAGAACCCGTACATTTATGTCTCGCTGGCAGATGAAAAGCTGACCTATCAGATTTTCAGTGTGTGGGTCTGCGATTCAAACGCCGATACCGACTGCATTCAGGCTGACCCGGACGATGCGGCATTTCAGCAGATTTTGGACAAGGCTGTTGCCGGCTGTGCGTTCGACTACGGTGTGGACGTGACGACCGCTGACCATATCTTGACGCTCTCCACCTGCACGGCAGACCCCAACAGCCGCCTGTTGGTCGTTGCCAAGCTGATTGACGGAGGTGATGTAGATGTAGCATCGTGATTTTTCGCATTTGATGTAAAAATAATACGAAGGAGCTATGCAAATGCAATATAAACGCAAACATCGCTTATCTGCGGCGCTTATGGCGGGTGCTATGTGCTGCACGATGATTCCCGCCGCCTCGGCCGATGAGATTGCCACGCCGGAAACGGCAGAAGCCGCAGCCGCAGAAGCCACCAACCAAGTAGAACAGCCTGCGGCATCGGACGGCGGGCTGTCCGTGGAAGAAATCCAATCTCGGATGTATCCCAGCTTGCCGCAGACGGCTACCGGGTACTACCTCGACTCCAACGGTCTGCCGGTGCTGACCGGTGAGACAAAAATCAGCATCGAGGGTTGGGGCGATGAGGATTACCGTGACTACGATGCCGACAGCACGATTCAAGTCGCACTTGATGAGGGATTGCTCAATACCGACAGCGCCACAGCCTCTTTTCCCCGCATGGACGGTGAGGACTACGCCATCGTCCCCATCAGTATGCAGGTGCTGTATCCTGCCAACGGCGGCAGTGCGGACATCACATTGCCCGACAATGTAGAACTGCTGGGATACAGCTTCACCAGTGGCGACCTGTGTGCCGCCACCGAAGAAGAACGCCAGCGGCAGCTCCATTATGATTTTTCCGAAGGCACGGCATCGGTGGCGGGCATCTATGTCAAAGCTACCGAGGATTTCAGCGTTACGCTGACCTATACAGACTCGGAAAAGAGCCTGACAAAAGCGCTCCATGTCACGCTCGACGATTCTGCGCCGTTCCCTGGCATCCTGCAGGATCGTTTTGCACAAGAGGCACAACCTGCCACCTGCTCGGCAGACGCAGGTGTTGCAGCTTACGCAAGTTTGCAGGTCACGCAATGCGTTTACACCAGCGTGGGCTGGATGAACTATCTCGGCGGGCAGCCCGCCCTGTGTGCCGATAGCGGCAAATGGGCGTGGGGACCCGGTGCAACCTATGCCAACAAGTATCCGCCGGTAGCAAATTATTTCTCGGCGGGCAGTGTCTGGGTATTGGCCTCGTTCTTTGGTAAAGGCTGGACAGCGGATCAGGCAACCATGTGGGCACAGGGCTTCAACAGCGGCGCACCGTCCGCGGTTTCTGCTTGCGAGGTCGAGGATGCCACCGACAACAACGCCTATCTTGACCGCCTTGCGTGGCAGGCAGAGCAGTTTCCGGACAGCCTTGCCGGTGAAATCGTGAACGGTGCGGCGACCTATGCCGATGATACCGCCGAAACGGTGTACATTGGAACACTGTACGTTCCTAGCAACGCTGCGTGGCAGCGGTTTGTCATTCTGGATTATACCCCGGTCACGCTGGGCGGAGATAACGAGATCCCCGAACTTACTCCGGAAGGCCAGCCCATAGATAAACCGTGGAGCGCCAGCTATGAGCGCACCGAAACGCTGGATTTTTCGTATACCATCAACACAAACAAAATTCAGTTGGAGACTCTCGAAAAAGTTGACGGTGCAGGCATTGACATCGCCCCGATTCTGGATGGCATCCCTTCCGATATCAACGGTGGCAGTTGGACGATTACCCCGGCTGGCAAGCAGTCGGTAACCACTTCTGGCCACACGCAGGATAACAGCTACCATCTCAATGGCGGCGATGCCTCCGCTACATGGACGGTGCATTACAGCGTCAGCAAGTCGGCATCCCAAAGCGGCAGCGTAACGGCCAACAGTGAGCAGGATGCAGACGCACAGGCATCTGCGGCACAATCTGCTGCGCAGAGCGCCTGTGAAAGTCAGGTCAATGGTGAAATCGAAGCAGCGCTGTCGGCGGTACACGGATACTTCGATAGCCTGAAATTCAGCTATGACGAGGTCACCATCCCGCACGGTTTTGATTCAACGCCCGGTGCGCTGGGCAGCCACCAGACCATTACGGTTCCTGCCAACAGTTCCAACGACTATAAAATGCAGAACGATGAATGGTCGGTAAAAGTCAGCGTCGACAAAATCGACAGCGAAACCAAGCAGCGCATCAAGGGTGATGCTGAGTTTAAGATTTTTGAGTGGGACACCGTTCGGCAGTGCTATATCCCGTTTGGCGGATACAACCGGTACAAGGTTGAGCGCCAGTCGGATGGCACTTACAAAGTCATCAACCACAGCGACTATGCGGGCGGTTCGGATGATTTGTTCTATACCCAGCGCAACGAGGGCCGATTTGTTATCGTTGAAAAACGCGCTCCCAACGGCTACTATGGCGATTGGACGAATTCAACCAATCCCGGCACAGCCGGTTCTGTTCTTGGCAAGCGCGCCTATGCCCTTGAAATCACCAAGGCATTAGACTGCAAGACCATCCAATTGGGCAATGCTGATTACAACGCTGACGTTGGAACAGCCGATAATGGTGGCACCCTCATCGACACCGGCGAGGGCATTGTTAGCATTACGTTTGGTGACCGCAACGGCAACAAAGTCTATAATACTGACCCTACTGGAATTGCCAGCAATGAGAAGTCCTACACCATGCGCGCTGATTCCGTCACCATGCAGAACGACCACGCTCTCGGCAGCATTACGCTCTCCAAAGTAGACTTGGACGCCGCGCGGTATCTGGCCGCAGGCAGTAATGGCGACTCAACACTCGAAGGCGCCGTGTATGACCTGTACGCCGCCGAGGATATTTATCACCCGGACGGCGTTTCCGGCATCGTCGATTACTCCAAAATCACAGATGCCAGCGGCACACCCATTTGGCACACCACCGTGCTTACCAACGGCGCTTGGAAGTCCGATTATCTCCCGGTGTTGAAAAAAGACCATCTTGTTGCCTCCACCGCCATTAAGGACGGCAAGCTGGCGTTTTCCAATCTCTACTTAGGTCGTTACTACCTTGTGGAGCGCACCACCGGCATCGTGATCCCGGTGGATTCCAACGGGCAGTATTACCTCTCCGGCAAGTATCCGCTTCTCAATAAAAAGCTGGAGCCTACCGGCAGCTATGCCGCCCTCGCCGGCAGCGGTACGGAATATACCGACTATGTCTACCGCAATCAGTATTCTGCTGTTGCCGAGAGCCGCGCCCTGGACGGCAGCAAGACCTATGACGGCTACTACCTCTCCTTTGCAAAAGGCTATCTCTGTGATGAAGTCAACCACTATCAATCCCTTACTTATGCAGATGAATCCACTTACGTTGTCCGCACCGAAGACCAGACGCAGGATGAAGTGCTGAAATCCGGGTTCAGCCTGCAAAAGCTGGTGTCCACCACCGGGCAGCCCTCGCCCGCCATCAAGCTGGGCGGTGCCGGGTTCAAGGTGTACCGTGTATCGCTGCTGAGCAAGGCTGACCAGTTCACCAAAAATGCCGATGGCAGCTACGATGCCGCCAGCATTCTGGAAGCCTACCGTAAATCCAGCTACGATCAGGACACGCTGAAATTTGATTTTTCTAACGAAGAACAGGCTGTTGCCACGATGTACGAGAGCGACACCACCTCTGTTACCCGCTATAATGCCACCTTGACCGCAGACAGCGATTTTGCCAACGGGCAGGGCCTTGGCTGGGTTCCGACCAACAACTCGCAGGAATACCGCCTGTCCGAAATCTTTACGAACGAAGAAGGCATCCTGCGTGTGCAGGGGCTCCCCAACGGCCAGTACATCGTCGTGGAAACCACCGTACCGAAAGATGTTTTTCAGGCTGAACCGTTCCTTGTCACTGTCAATGCGTCCAGCCCGCAGAGCAGCTTTACTATGCCTGCCGGCAGTATCACAACGCCCAGCGGCAGCTACATGACCTACAACATTCTGGACGAAGAGTTGGAGGGTTACTTGCAGCTTGTCAAAATCGACATTGAAACTGGCAAGCCTGTCAAAATTGCCGACACTGCGTTCAACATTTACTACATTGTCGAGGACGGTCGTGAAACACTTTTGGAGATGAACGACCCGAAATCCGGCAATGCCTGGGCAAAGACCAGCACTTTCTATACCGATTCCAACGGCGAAATGAAGACCCCGGAAAAACTGCCGCTGGGCAGGTACCGCATCGTCGAGATCGAAGGTCCACGCGGGTATTTCAACGACCGCCAGTACAATGTCGTGTTTGAGCTGACCTCGGACCGTGTGTATCAGGTCAGCGGCGGCAGCGCCGATGGCATGGATGACTATGTTGTCACTGAAAACTACTATAACCACGAGACACTGGGGCAAATCAAGATCCGCAAAATCGGCAACGTGCTGACCGGGTATGAGAACGGGCAGTTCGTGTACGAGACGGATAACCTTGCCAATGCCACCTATGAGATCCACGCGCAGGGCGACATTCCCACGCCGGACAATCAAGGTACGCTCTGGTACGCAGACGGCGACCTTGTCGCCACCGTTACCACTGCCGAAGATGGACAGGTGGACGAAGTCCGGTTCAGCCCCACGCGAACCACTGCAACCTACGATTTTCTGAAAGTGACCCACGATGGCACCAAGGGCGAAGTCACCATCACGCTGCCGCTGGGTACCTATACGATTTCCGAGGTGCAGGCCCCCTACGGCTTTGTTCACACCGACCATACCTACACGGTGGTGCTGGACTGGGATAACCAATACAACGATTTAGTGCTTGCTAAGACAATCATCGACCACACGCAGGACGGTGATGTTGTGTATGATTACTCTATTATAAATGTAGGCAACGCCAGCGCCGAGCAGATTGAGAAGCAGGTCCTTGTCTTTGAGAACGCCCGTGTGCTGCCGGTCGTTGAGGAGGGCAAAGTCGGTGTCGGGCTGTATAAGATAGACCGCGACACCTGCGATTTGACCGATGAAGCGCCTTATGCAGACGGCTGTAAGACCCGCGCCTCCCTTTTGAACGGCGGCAGCAACCGCGCCGACATCCCGGCTGATGCCAAGATGGTCGCGGGCGCCGTCTATGAGCTGTACACCACAGACGACATTTACAGTATCTCCGGCGAGCTGCTGGCAACCGCTGATACGCTGCTGGGTACCGCCACCACCGATGAAAACGGCCTTGCCTACTTTGACGTAGATGTTTCCCTGCGCGGCGAACACTATGGCAGCAGCGATGCCCACGACTGGACGACCAACAGTGGCCGCTACTATCTGCTCGAGGTCAGTGTGCCGGACGGCTACCTGATCGAGCAAAGCGTGATTCCTGTGGAGTTCACCTACGAGAACCAGTTCATCGCGTGGCAGATCGTTGACTGCCTGCACTCCGACAAGCAGACCACCGTGGAGATCGACAAGCGTGCCTTCACGGCTGATTCCGATGGCACCTTTGCCCTGCCCGGTGCAACCTTGACCGTGACCGATTGGAACGGCAATATGGTGGATACTTGGGAGAGCGGTGACACGGTCCATGTGATTCGCGGGCTGCATCTTTCCCACGACTTTGCCGGGAACCGCGATAGCACCAAAATCTATACCCTGACCGAAACCCGCCCGGCAGACGGCTATACCACCGCCCGTTCGATTCAGTTCCACTTGGAACAGGCCACGGATGACAACGGCTACTTACAGGAAACGGCGGTCTGGGTGCTGCATGAATCCGAAGATGCCGCATACCAGTCCGGCAGCATTATCTCCCCCACCGCATTCTCCGATGACACTGTGGCTACGATTTCCGCCAAGCTGCGCGCTTTCTGGGATAAGCTGACGGGCAAGAATCCTGATGCAGACGGCGTTGTCATTGCCAACTGGTACTGTGTGAACGGCACACTGGTGGTGAATTTCACTGATGCCGCCAATGACCGCGCCATTGCCAAATGCCTGCGGGAGAGCGATTTCTCCGATTTGACGTTTGATAAGGTCTACTTGACCGGCGCGGCGGCTCCTGCATTCTTTGCCGATAAGCAGATTGCCGACAAGCCCGCCAATGCCGAAATCACCTACTCTGCAAGTTGGATTTTGCTGAAAGATTCCGATGGGTTCAGCCAAACCATTACAATGCTGGATGCCCCTACCCGCGTAAAAATCAGCAAGGCCGACATTACGACCCACGAGGAAATTCCCGGTGCAACGCTGCGCGTGCTGGATAAAGACGGCAATGTTGTGGACGAATGGGTGTCCGAAGATACGCCGCACTACATGGAGGCCGTGCTGGTTGCGGGCGAGACTTATACGCTGGAGGAAACCCTTGTGCCGGATAATTCTGGGTACGTGCCTGCCAATGCCGTTCAGTTCACGGTCGAGGATGACGGCAAGGTCCAGCATGTTTTCATGCAGGATGACTACACGAAAGTGCAGATTTCCAAGACCGATATTGCTACTGGCAAGGAAATCAGCGGTGCAAAGCTGAAAATCACGGACGCAGACGACAAGACGATTGCCGAATGGGTCACGGACGGCACACCCCACTATATGGAGCGCATCCCGATGGGTACTTACACTCTAACCGAGACGATGGCTCCCACCGAGCAGGGCTATGTCCGCGCCGAGAGCATCACCTTTGAGGTAGGCCCTACCGGGGATATTCAGCGCGTGGAGATGAAAGATGACTTTACAAAAGTCGAAATCTCCAAAGCTGACATGACAGACGGCCGCGAGCTGCCCGGTGCAAAGCTGAAAATTACCGATGCCAGCGGCAACACCATTGCCGAGTGGGAAACCAACGGCCAGCCCCACCGTATCGAGCGCCTGAAGCCCAGTGACTATACGCTGACCGAGACTGCTGCCCCTGCCGGGTATCTGCTCAGCGAAGAAGTACACTTCACCGTGCAGGAGACCGGGGAAATTCAGAAAGTCACGATGTATGATGCCCCGGCGCACGCGCTGATTCTCACCAAACGAGATATTGCCACCAATGCAAAGCTGACAGATGCCCGCTTAACGATCCGCGATGCCTACGGCACGACCATTGATCGCTGGACAACTACGGACGGCGACCATGCCATTCGCGTACTGCCGGAGCGCTCCGCCGCCAAAGACCCGCACAAAAATCTGCTGCTTTTGTCCGATGACACCAGCGAACACGTCTACACGATGGTGGAGGAACTGGCCCCGAACGGTTATCTGGTTGCCGAGAGCATTACGTTCAAAGTCATGCAGATGAACGATACCCTTGTTGTGTTCGTATGGCAGGACGGCGGTTGGCAGAAATCTTCCGAAGGGTATCTTGCCATGTATGATGAGCGCACCGACACACCCGTTCCCCTTATGAAAACTTTCCCGCAGACCGGCAATATTTTATAAAAACTGTGCCGAGTTGTTACGCTGCGCACAATTTGAGATTGGAGTGATATTTTGTCCGTTTCCTGTTTTACTTCCACCAATTCGCATCTCTGCAAGTTCCTGCGCACCACAGGCCGCGACTGGCGCAACACCATCTATATCGAGTGCGGCGACTGCCAGCGCGCTGTGAGCCGCGGCTGTAAAAATCTGCTCTGTGCCTTTGACACAGCCGGCGCGCCGGTGATTGTTCCGGTTCATGATGTGGAATACCTGTTCAGCACCACTGTGGACAAGTCCGAATGCCGCGCCATCCTCACGAAAGCCAACTTCTGTGAGCTGTACAAAGGCTGGATCGACGAGCATATCCGTAACCCTCACGCCTGCCCGTTGAATGATTTGTATGT
The DNA here is from genome assembly GCF_018784445.1 of Gemmiger formicilis. Taxonomy (GTDB): domain Bacteria; phylum Bacillota; class Clostridia; order Oscillospirales; family Ruminococcaceae; genus Gemmiger. The sequence goes on from NZ_WQOH01000010.1 coordinate 44,586, forward strand.
CAACTGGGATGTTCCAGACCCTTGCGCGGCAAGAATATTCCTGAATCGGTAAAATAGAGACCAAATAACAACACCTCCCCAAAGTGATGCTTCATTCCACTTTGGGGAGGTATTCGTATTAGTAGGTGTTATACCCGCTATCTTTTGTATGAAAAACCATCAGATGTGACTGCGTCCTTCACAAAAAATCAGGGTACGCTCCTGCTCAAAGCAAAAAGTCTGATCCTCCAATACATCTGGATCTTCCATTGATGGACAATCATGGCACACTGCCTGGTAGCAGTCCACATAGTGATACAAAATATCCGTGCCATATTGGTAGCTATCACAGGCTACTTCCTCAAACCCATCAGGCAAGATATAGGAACGGGTAATGTCGGTAGTCTGCGTGCCACAACTTGGACATGTCACACTTTCAGGTTCCTTCAGTCCGATGGTAGTGCAGTGGTTTTTTCGCTTCCCGTTCACCCGTACGCTATAGCTGGAGAGATCTTCTTGCTTCTGATTTTCCGTATCTATGGCAAAGACCGTTGGTGCAAAGACCAGTATCGCCACACCAGCCGACGCTAACAGCATGGATAAAGTTTTTCGTTTCATAATTGACTCCTTTCTGGGATGCCTGCGGTAAAGTCGGCTTTGATTTTTTTATGGAATCAAAAATGTACATAAGGAAGCAAATATACGCAGTTTGATGGCCGTGCCTTCGTCAATAAATTTGCCATTTTTTATATATGCGAACGTCCATGACATACCAATTCAGTTTCTGTAGATTGCGTTGCTTGAGTTTGGCCGCACGCATAGCACGAGCCAGAATAGTCAACGATATACTTCGTAATCACATCTGTGCCATATTGATAATGTGTGCAGGAAACTTCAGTGGAGCCATTGGCTCTACGGCCGACTCTTGTCACGCTCCAGCCATTGCTTCCGCAAAACGGACATTCTGCCGCACGAGGTTGAACTTCTGCTGAGTCCGCAAAGGCCACCATACTGAACGTAAATGCACAGAAAATTGCCATAAGCAAACTGGTAACCTTTTTCATCTTGAACTCCTTGTCTAATTTATAGGTTGATTTCGGCTATCGTTTCCTTCTGCATCGGAATCACCTACCCTTTCTTCACAAAGATCCATCTCTATTTTTTACTGTTGTGGCATCAATATTATTGGCAACTGTCTTAATTTCATTTTCTGGTATTATAATAATAGCTGGAGACATAAGTGTAATTATTTGTTTTACGGCACTAATCAATTGGTGTCAGCGAATAATATACCGTAAAGGTAATCTTGTTCGGATTCATAGAGTTCATAAGAATTTTCGAATATACATTATTGGCATATCCATTGATGCTGAAGCTGGCATATGCCTTGGAATAAGAACTCGTCTTTACGCTATAGTTTTTATTTTCAGTTACGCCTGCTCCAGAATTTATATGTCCAATTGATGGTTGCTGTGATTCAACACTTGCTGATGTGATGTAGAATTCGCATGTGGGTGACAATGCGGTTATTTTGAAGTTGACCCTATGGCTATAACTCCCAATATAGTCATACTTTATGTTGCCCCAAAAGACATAGTCTCCATTCGAATTGTAATTATAACTAGCGCTTGTTGACCCCCGTGTCAATGTAATCGGTGCGCATCCAATCTCAAGGCATGCACTTTTACCATTTGACAGCGGAATTTCAATCTGCTTTACTTCGTTGGGTACAACATCTATCGTCACACCGTTTTCCAAATGCGAAACAATTTCCTTAAGAATCTCTTCTTCATTAACATCCATCGCACGGTTCTCCTGTGCAAATGCGCTTGTTGCAAACAGCACAGAAAGTATTAGTGTTGACATAATCAGAGCGGCCAATCTTTTTACCATTTTAGTCATTTCTTTCATCTCCTTGCATGTCGCTAAATAGTGCCTCCACATCATTATCAAACCTTGGACTAACAGTTGCCATACCATTATAATAAGGTTCACTTCCATCAAGAGAGAAAAACATCTGATAGTTGCTTCTCCCCTGCAGGAAATACAAATCTACGCCATCATATTTATCGCCGCTATGGTATTTTACGACAAATCGCATATGTAATGGATCCGAAATAACGATACCATCCGATGCGTCTGTCACTTGGTGTCTATATACAATATAGAGATATGTTGTCCTATCCGAAGGCAGTTCAATACACTGTCCGTAAATTCCTGCTCCCAGTGTTTCGCATTCATCTATCCATTCATTAATTGCCGAATATTTACTTAGTTGTGTGGCAGGAATTGAATAAAAATCTCTGTGCCGATAGTTTTCTCTTAGAATAATCCAGCTCGCAAGTATAGCAATTAATGTCAGTAGCGCAAGTCCGATAAAGCATATTCCACCAAAGAAGAACTTCTTTGGCGACTCGATTGGCATTCCTTTTATTTCGCGTACTACAATAACAAGTAATATTAGGACAATTGATATTATCGGCAAAAAAAGTAATGCTGCAATTCCAATAAAGAAAAAACACAGAAATGCAATACCAACGTATATTGCCCAAAGTTCAATCATCAATTTTTTTGTTATTTTCTTTTTAGAAATACTGTTTTTCTTGTCTTCACTCTCAACATCATCTATGGACGATTTCTTCTCTATATCCTGTAGTCCAAGAATATCCATCAGTTTATATGCATTTGCAACACTTGGTGTTGAAATTTCCTGTTCCCATTTTGCAATCGTCTGTCTCGATACTCCAAGTTCTGACGCCAATGCTTCTTGTGTCAATCCTTTTCGTTTTCTTGCTTCCGAGATTTGTTTACCCGACAACATACACTGCACATCTCCTTTCCTGAAAGTGTTTTTCTCTAATGTTAATTAAATCAAATTTTTCGCATACTTTCAAGCAAGTTTGTGACTACTTTGTGTCAACGCCTTGCTTTATAGACAATCTTTTTAGAAAACATATCCTCTCCCGCATGAAGGTCGAGGAGGCCAACGATAAGATTCGCGCCGAAATGAAAAACTGATATTCACTATTCTCCTTCTCAAAAAGGGCTTCCGCATCTGCTGGCGGAAGCCCTTTTTCTGTATAGTGCTTTACCCTCTAAAATCAGCCAAAGCACTGGCTATTAAATCTATTGGCGGCGAGGATATAGACGGCTCCTCTTTCTGCAAATCCGGGGTATGCCCAGCGTTCTGTTTTTCTAAGTATTCCTGTACGATTTGCTCAATCAGGGCGCGGTTTACCTGCGGGAAAGACTTCGTCTCTGCTTTTTCATAACACAAAATCGCATCGGCAAGATACTGTGCTTTGCCCCTGTCACGCTGCCGTTCCAAGTATTCTACAGCCCTCGCATGGTCTGGATTTTCCATGTCAAAGCGAACCGTAAAACGCCCCCTGTCCTTTTTTAGCTTCATGGTTCATCACGCCCCTGTCACTGTGCAGCGGTAAAGATACTCAAAACCTTTGGCGTTCGCGTTCACATCTTCCACAAAGATGGGATGTGCCACTCTGCCGGAGACCTCGATCTGCCGCCGCAGCAGGCAGGCACCGCCGCCCACGAAGATCACGCGTCCCGTGCGCAGATCAAGCTGCCGCTCGCGCAGCGCGCCCAGCATATCGTTGACGAACTCCTGCGCCTGATATTCTACCAGCGCGGCGACTTCTTCCCCGTAACTGTTTCCCTGCTCCTGCAAGAGAATGGCATCTACATCGGTTTCCTCCAACAGAACATCCAAGTCCGAGCTTGCCTTGGAGCGGATACGGTTGTACAGCAGGATCACGCCATTTTCCAGTGAATCACAAGTGGACAGGTCAGCGCGGCCGTTCTTCAGCAGCAGATAATCCGCTGTGAAGCCGCCCACGTCCAGAATCAGTGCGCGCGGCACCGTTGCCAGTTCGCCCAACATCATGGCCGCCGCTGCAAATGCCTGCGGATAGCACTGCACATTGCGGATCAGAATGCTGTACAGCTTGTCACGGTAGGAGAAGTAGATCGGTTCCTTGCGCTTGAAGTAGCGCATGAACGCTTTGTTCTGCGCGCCAAAGTGTGCGGGCGGCAGACCGATGGCAAGGTCAATGGGCATCAGCCCGGAGATATACGCGCCCTGCGCTTCGATTTCCTCCGCAATGGCAAACAGCGATAGGATAAAGAAACGCTCGTCTGTGGTTTTGTCCTTTTGGTACGGGATGCGCTGTGCGGACAGCGTATAGTAACTGCCGCCGTATTTCAGTACATCCCTGCCGTAAGGTCTGGTTTTACTTTTCTGTACACCGGAAACGATGGCGTTCCCGTGAACGGTTTTGACCTGTTTGTTGCCGTGGTCGATAGCAATAAGCATAACATCAACTCCCTTCGATGCTTATATTTACCTTATACGTTTTGAATACGTCATTTCCCAACAAATTTACGCATTATTTTTTCTTATACGCAATAATACGCATTATTTATTTGTTTGCATTTCCCCGGCGGGTGCGCTATAATGGGCAAAGTAAGTAAAAACACAGGAGTCCACCATGAACAAAACGCTTGAAATCAGTGCTATGCAGTATGATTTTCATACCTTGCTGAAAGTTTCCGATATATGCGGTCTTACCGGAGAAATCGGCTTCCATGACACGGACACAGGCTACCTCGTCAGCTTTCCCGATGACGACGGCAAAGTCGACCAGCGGATGGCCGAGTATAAAAAGCGGCTTGTCGATCTTGAAAACAACATCTGGAATCGGTAATTTGTGACCCGCCGGGGAAAATTCAATATAATTAAAGGAATAGCCCCTTCTGCTGAAATCGCATCAGCGGAAGGGGCTGTTATTATGATTTATCGGTATTTCTAACCTCTTATATGATCTTCTTCATCTTGTCGACATTTTGCGCCAATCTGCCGCATCAAGGACAATGTCGGTAATGAACGTAGCAATATTCAAGAAGAATGCCAGTATAATAGAGGATATCGCAAACTGCCAATATTGGCTTTCCAGAGCGATGGCATTTTGGCAGGTGCAGTGAGTTCCCGTCCTAGTAAGCAACAAATTGTACCTGATCATATTTTTTTGTCATTCTGCAAAGTTCAGCGGCGTAAAGTCTGTACTGCCTGCCAGCAGGTCGTCCAGCGCTATGACGCCGTAGACGTCCCAGTTCATCGGCCGGGTGTAGGTCGTGCCGTCCTTGTCCACGTCGTGTACCGTGCCGGTTTTGGTGTCGTAGGCGGCCAGCACGCGGCCCTGCTGAGCGTCCAGGATGCGGATATTCCGCACGTCCTTGCCAGGCACATAGCGCTGCTGTGTCAGCTCTGTCTTGACGCCGTTGCGGCAGAAATACTGGCGGGTCGTGTTGTCGCCCGTGCCGTTGCCGTTTTCATCGCAGCCGCACTCGTCCACCCACACCAGCCAGCCATCGGCAAAGCCGGTCAGGGAGTAGTAGCACTCCCACCCTGCGCGGGTTGTGGGAAAGCCGTCTGCTACGGGGGTAAAGCTATCTGCTGCCGCGTTCAGATAACCGACCTCCCCGCTCTGGTAGTTGCAGTTGGCAAGGCCGCTGCGGCTGCCCTCGGTCAGGATTTGGTAGTCGTTTCGGTAGCTGATCAGGTCGCGCTTTTCCATACCGTCCCCTGTCACAAACACCGTGCCCGCATCGCGCTCATAGCGCTGCTGCGGTGTACAGCTCCCATTGGCCAGATCCACTGTGCAAATCTGCATAGCCTTGGTCAGCGCATCGTTCGACTGTATCATCTTGGCAAAGGTCATCTGTTGACCGCCTACTTCCAACAGCGTGTACATTTCGGGGGCATACTCCCCTGTCCCGTCAGGCAGATCGTCCCATGTGCAGATTTTCTGTGCCTGACCGCCGGTCTTATCCACAGCCCACAGCGTCTGGCGGCGGTTATCATCGGTCAGCACACTGTAATAGAGGTTCGCATCATCCACAGCCACGCCGCGCCCCACAACGGACAAACCTGGCTCCACCTCCGCCAGCAAAATCCGCTCCGTGTGGTCGGAATTGATTCTTTCCCAGCGATAATAGCTGGTTTCATCGTTATAATAAAACGCCAACAGATACACTTCATCCCCATCGCCGTAGCAGAGCGTCACGTTGCCGTCGCTCCACGCGGGGCAGGCTGCGCTGTCATGGGCGCAGCCGGGCAGATTGCAGACAGGGCGCGCATCGCCAGTCTGCTCGTCGATGGCATAGATCAGCGCACGACCCATCGTGTCGGTATAGTTGATTTCACAGTCGTTGAACGCCTGATAATACACGCCGTCCGCAGCGGCGGTCAGCAGCCGCAGGGTGCCGCTGCCGATGCTTTGCAGCTGCTCGGCGGGGGCTGCTGCGGCTTCCGTGGCCGCAGTCGGTGTCGGCGTGCTGTCCGCTGCGGTCTGTCCGCAGGCTGTCAGGGCCAGCGCCAGCGCGGCAGTGATAGCAAGATATTTCTTCATGATATTTCCTCCCCGTATTGCGTGTTCAGTGCGGCAAAGGTCTGCGGCGTCATGCTGGCGGCGGAGAGCGTCACGCTGTACCCGCTGGCGTTCGCCACGGCGTAGACCTGCGCAGTCTCACTGTAGCCTGCTGCGCCGAAATCCCGCACGGCTGTGCCCCAGTCCGGGTACTGCCAGTCGGTAAACTCGTCCAGCCCCAGCAGGGCGCAATACTGCGCCACAGCGTCATCAGCAAGCGTATCACCCTGTCCTAAATCGTTCTGATAGTTAAAATACAGCGGTGCATCGTCATCAGAAAGAATCAGCTGGATATACACATGCTCGGTATCCGCGCCTGTGTAGATCTCTTCCGGGCTGCGCACCAGCTGCGTCAGGCCGCAGGGCGCAGTGTACAGCTCCCAGCTGCCGTAGTCCAGACGGCAGACCGAGAGTGCAGCGGCATAGCTGTCATCGCACAGCAGCCCGGCCTCGTGCAGGGCGCGCAGCGTCCGGCGGGCGCGGGCCAGTGCACTGCCGTCCATCGTGCCCGCCGTCCAGCCGCCGTCCCAGACGCTGTTGCTGCCGAGCGGCACCTTCGTCACATGCTCGGCGGCGTAGAGGGTGCAGGCTGTGGCATTGGCCCGCCCGGCTGCCGAAAAGCGCTCCCCGTCCGTGCGGATGTGGGGCGCTGCCAGCAGTGCGCGGTCCCACAGGGCGAACACCGCCAGCGGCAGCGCCAGACTGCACAGCACCACAGCAGCGCAGCGCAGGAAGGGGCGCAGCGTATCAGCTTTGTGTGTCATTGTCAGCCTCCCTTTCGCTCGGCAGCACCTCCGGCACGGCGATGGTCACAGTCGTGCCGACATGCTCGGTGCTGGTGATTTCCAGCTTTGCCCCGTGTGCCCCGGCAATGCGGGCGCAGAGTGCCAGCCCGATGCCGCTGCCGCCTGCGGCCCGGCTGCGGGACTTGTCCACCATGTAAAATGCCTCGGTCACGCGGGGCAGATCGGCGGCGGGGATGCCGCAGCCCGTATCCGTCACGGTGAAAACCACCTGCCCGGCGCGGCGCTCACACCGCAGGGTGATGGCTGCACCCTCGATGCCCTGACAGGCTCGCTGGGCATTGAGGGTCAGGTTGCGCAGCATATCCACCCACAGGCTGCGGTCTACCTGCACCACGCACCCCGCGCTGATGACCCGCGGCACAGGCGTGCTGCCCTGCGGCAGGCTGCGCACGGTCTGCAGCAAAAGCCCGGCATCTTGGCAGGGCACCAGCTCCAGCGCCCCGGCCTGATCCAGCCCCATCAAGGCCAGCAGACTGCGGCTCAGGTTCTCCAGCCGCTGCGTCTCGTGGTAGATATAGCCCGCTGCTTCCCGCTGAGTCTCGGTGTCATCGGGCCGGGCGCGCATCAGGTCGGCATAGCCGAGCATCGCGGTCATCGGGGTCTTGATCTCATGTGTAAACGCCGCAATAAAGTCCTGCTGGCTCTGCGTTGTTTTTGATAATTCGTTGATCTTGCCTTCCACCGCTGCGGCCATTGCATCAAAGCTGCGGCTCAGCGCGCCGATTTCATCATCGGTCTTGACCTGAGTACGCTGGGTGTACTCACCATCGGCAATTTTCTCGCTGGCCGTCTGCAGCGCAGTCAGCGGGCGGGTCACACGGCGGCTGAACAGCACAGCTGCCCCGCCGCCCAATACCAGCAGCGCCGCCGATGCCGCCAGCCACGCCTGCAGCTGGGCGTCACGGGTGGCGAACACCGCGCTCACATCGTAGGCGCAGAGCATATCGGCCCGCACACCGGGCAGGTCCAGCGGCTGGGTCAGCAGCAGATACCACCGCCCGGCCGCCCGGGTCAGCTGCCAGGCGTTTTCGCCGTCAGTCAGGGCCTGCTTCAGTGCGGTGCGCGGCAGTGCCGCAGGCAGGCCGGAGTAGAGCGAATACGCACCGTCCAGCCAGAGTGCCATGCTGCTGCCCGCATCGGCGGTCTGCTCGGCATACTGCTGGGCAGCGGACGCCAAAATGTAATTTTCAAACTGCGCGCTGTCCGTGGCCTGAAAGATGAACCGTTCCAGCGCGTATTTTTCTTTTTCCTGCTGGGCCTGCAGGGCCGTGCGGGTGCTGGCCAGACTGCCGGAAAAGCTCTGCCCGGTCAGCAGCAGCCCTGCCGCGCCCAGCGCGCAGGACAGCAGCGCAATGCAGCCCAGAGATAGCTTGGTTGCAAATTTCATCACTGTTTCCTCATACCAGATCGCGGCCCTGCAGCGTCACCTGCACCCAATCCTGACTGCCCGCTAGATAGTCCTTAACCGAAATGATCCCGTACTCTCCGCGGCAGGTGGTAAAGCTGTAAGGTGCGCCGTCCGTGCCGATGTCATTTGTTGTGTAGTAGATCTCGCCGTATTTCACAAGCAGCATCGTGTCGCTGGCTGCCACAATAAACGGACTGCGCTCGATGGATTGGTCTTTTAGCCATGTGGTCGGCAGCGGGGTGTAGACGCCGGTCTCAGGGTTCAGCAGCCCCTCGCTGTCATCGCGCACCATCACAGGGATCCAGCCGTCCAGCCTTGCGCCTTCCACGACACCGTATGATACTCCCTGCAGGTCAAGCTGTCGGGTTTGGGCTGTGCCCGCAGTCAGGTCAAATTTTGTCACCAGCCCCGATTCGTTCAGCACATAGGCCGCACCGTTGCGGACGAGCTGGACATTGCCCGCATCGCCACTCCATGTCATGTCGGTGTCGGTCATGCTGCCCGCCGTATCCAGCAGACAGAGGTTTTTCGTCTGCGCGTTCCGCGCCTGCTCGTCGGCGGCCAGCCATGCGCGCAGTTCCTCATCCGTGGCGGCCTCTCCGGCCGGGTTCAAGGGCTGCTGCTGATAGCCTCCACTGTGCTGCAAAACGATTTTGTCCTGCCAGCAGCCTAAGGCGAAATAGTCCTCGCCGTCCGGTATGCTGCGGGTAAAGAAGCACACCGCACCGCCCTCATCCAGACGAAAAGCGGAATATTCGTCATAGCTGCGCACAAATGTATACAGTGCTGTGCCATCCGTGTACCAGACATAGGCATTGGTCAAATCGGGCAGGGCGTTGCCCTCGGCCACGCGGCGGCGTTCACTGCCGTCCGGATTGCTCACATCCAGATACGCGCCGTCACTCTCATTGTAGCGGCCATCCACAAGCCAGTAAAGCCGGTCACCCACGGGCAGCAGCATGGCTTTCGGCACGCAGCCGTTCCGGATGGCCGTCATGTAGGCCGGGCAGCTTTCATCCGTATGGCTGCAGCCGAGCTTTTTGCAGAGAATACGCTGCTCGCCCGTGGAAAAATCAATCGTTGTGGCGAAGTATTGCCCGGCATCGTCAATGTTCATCGCGCTATAGACGGCATCTTGGCCCACCGCCGCGCCCCAGGTCGTGTAAATGGGCGTAAGCGTGTCCTGCACGGCGGGTGTTTCTGTGGTGGGCTCTGCAGTCTGCGCGGGTGCGGCGGCTGTCTCGGTGGTCGTGCTTGCAGGCATATCCTGCGGCGCGGCCGTGCAGGCCGTCAGCGCCAGCGCCAGCAGACAGGCGGTCAGCCTTGTGGTGTGTTTCATCGTAGTTATCCTCCTTTGTTTGTTGTACCCCCAGCATACCGCAGGATTGTTTCCGGTTGGTTACAGCTTCGTCACGGGCGGGTTACATTTTATTCCTTTTCCAGCATATACCCGATCTGCCGCACGCTGCGCAGGCGGTCGCCAAGGTTCAGCTTGCGGCGCAGGCGGGCAATGTGGGTGTCAAGCGTACGGGTGTCACAGCCCGTGCCGTCATCGCCCCAGACGGTTTCGTACAGGTAATCCCGGTACAGCGCCCGGCCCCGGTTGCGCAAAAATAACAGAAGTAAGTCATATTCCTTGCGGGTCAGGTGCATTTCCTCCTCACCGCGCAGCACACGGCAGGCCGCAGCGTCCACTGTGTACTCCCACATCGTATAGACGGCGGTGCTGCGCCCGGCGCGCCGCAGCACGCTTTCCACCCGGGCCACCAGCTCAGTGGGGGCAAACGGCTTGACAATATAATCATCCGCGCCACTGTTCAGCCCGCGCACCCGCTCGGCCACAGCGTCCTTCGCCGTGATGAAGATGCAGGGCGTGCCCGTGGGCCGCAGGTACGCCAGCAGATCGTACCCGTCCAGATGGGGCATCATCACATCGAGCAGCACCAGATCATAGCGGTTCTTTTCCAGCAAATTTGCCGCCGCACGGCTGTCGGTCACGGCCTGGCAGCGGTAACCCGCCTCCGTCAGGATGCGCCGCACCAGCATGGCAATGGCGGCTTCATCGTCCACAATCAAAATCGGATTCATTCAACAATCCCCCTTTATAATCCCTATTGTACAACAGAATGTTACATTTCGGTGAACTTTTAGCCAAAATTTACAAACCCATTTTTGCAAGTTACTTTGCCATGTCACACGTGAGCATAAAGTAATAGCCCCTTCTGCTGAAATCACATCAGCGGAAGGGGCTGTCCTTTTAACCTATGTGGTTTTCTTCATTTTTCCAACATTTTACGCCGATCTGCCACATCAATGACAAGCCCGGTAATAAAGGCGGCAATATCCAAGAAGAACGCCAATACAAGAGAAAATGCTGCCAGCTGCCAATATGGGCTTCCCAGATAAATCAGTGCCTGATCAACAGGGTTATGCTCTGAAATATAGAGGCGCTGTGCATCGTCCAGCTTATCAAGGGCATCTGCACGGTCATACTCCTGCCCGCTGTCACTGACAGGCAGACCACTGATTGTTGCCTTCAGACGCTCATTTTTCTCTGTCCATAGGGGCTCCCAGTTTTCCGTATCCTGTGCAGTGTCTGCCGTCATGCTGTCAATCTGGTTTTGCAGCGCGTCACCTGATGATTTCAGGACTGCGTAATCCTGTACCTTGCGGATAAAACTGTCCATATCATTCAATAATGTCTGAAAATCCGCATCCAATCCACTGTCCTGTGCGGCTTGCAGCTGTTCAAACACAGTGCGTGCCTGCTGTTCAATAGCTTCCGTATCCACATCTGTCTGGAGCAGCGCACTTTGGATACTACGCAGCGCCTGACCTGTCTGCACGGAGGCTGCATTTCCGGCAATTCCCAGCACACCTGCGTATCGTTGCAGGATTCCCTGCGCCTGCTGATAATCCTGTAAGTCCTGTTGTTGCTGATTTAGCGTATCCTGCAAGTTACTCAATCGGGATGCCGCACTGTTATAGGCACTCTGCAAAGCGTTAGTATTACTTCCATACGGCGCATTTCGCAACGCACTGGCTGCGCTGGTTTGCGCATCTGCTGCTGCCGTCAAGGCGTCCTGCGTCTGGCTTATCTGCTGCGTCAGCTGTTCGATGCGCGTTTCCACCTGTTCGGTAAGCTGTGTCAGTGCTGCGGCAGCCTGTTCGCGCACGCCGGAGGATGTTCCCTCCTGCGTGGCGGTCTGCATCACTTGGATTGCCGAAGCAATTTCATTTTTTGCCGCAAAGTCCGCATTATCGGCGTAGCTTGCCTTGTCCGCTGTCAGATCTAAGCCGGAAGGATTCTGTGTTGTTTCGGTATCGGCGGTCTTGCTGGCAGTGTACAGAGCCGCCACCTCGTCGCCCAGTGTTTCCCGCAGTGCATCACTGCTGATTTGTACAAATTCATCCGCTTTGTATAGTTCGTTTCGGTACACGGACTGAACCAACAGGCGGCTTTCGGTCTGCCAGCTTTTTTCATAGACCGTGCCAACGATAAAAACATAGCTGAACCACGAGGAGCAGAACAAGACAACGCCGCTGAGCGCCAGCACGCAGATTTTGCCGCGCAGACTATGTATCCAGCGCCAGAAGGTCGGCAGGTAAAAGTTCAGTCCCAGCAGGATGCTTTGTATGGCAAACGAGGCAAGATTAGCCTGCCACGCCTGTGAAAACACATAGTCCCGCATGCCCTGTGCGGTACTCCACCAGGAAACGATTGCCAACAATACTGTGGCAAGGCGCAGCAGTGTCAAAATCATTCCCTGCGAGTTTGTGGCTTTTGGTTTTAGCTGTCCCCCTACTTTTTGTAGGCGATTCCAAACATTGGTTTCGCTTGCTCCTGTCTCTTGCTCAACCGTTGGCTGCAACACTGCCTGTATCAACAGCGAAATTCCTTGAACAACTGCTACCAGTACCCACATACCGCAGAGACTGTTCATAAAGATTCCCGTATCGCTCAAAGGGGTGGGAATTCCCGCTACGCAGGTATTGAACACAAATGCCATCAGTGTAATAAAACCTGCCGCGGCGATCGCCACGGATTTTTCTGTGCTTTTTTCCCCACGCAAAAGCCCCACATAGCTGAAGAAATTCAGTACCAACAGCAAAATGTTCACGGTGACCACGCCGGATGGATTGGAAGAAGCCATCTGCTGGCACAGCAAAACCACCGCCGCAGTCAATGGAGGCAAAAGAAAAGATTGTCGTTTCCAGAAGCCGCCTTTATCCGATTTGTTCTCCATCATTATGTCCCCTCGCGCTCTGATTATTTCCTGTACACTTTATATAATTAGCATACCATAGCTTTCTGCATTTGCACAACGGGTCGCCATAAATTTTACATCTGCTTTACATGATTGGCAAGATACTGCACCGAACGCTAACCCAGTCATATATTTGCACCACTTCGCAAAAGGTCCTCTTTCACAGCGAAAGAGGACCTTGTTTACTTACATCCCAGTATTTCCAACGCCCTTGATAGGGGCATCACTTTCTGGCACTTAGCCTTTTGGGAGTCGTATCTCACTTTCTTACCGTCCGGCATTACTGCTATGGCGTTTTCTGTCAGGACAGCAGCTTTCAATTTTGGAACATAGCGATGAACCTTTCCCTGCCGGTCAATTTTGGCATGAGACATGATGAGTTCCGCTGTTCCCAGCTTGATTTTTGCTTCTTTCGGCAGCGGTGAAAGCCACTTGTAGGTTTCGCGCTCAGAAGCAGTATCCCACATAGAATACTGGTAAACTCGGCCGCCGAAGAAACTGTCCTGCTGTTCCCTATATTCAAAGTGTTCTGTCTGCTGCGTTACCATCTGCGCCACGCGGGCGGCATTCAGTTCCATCTCCTCTAAGTGGATGTACTCATGCCGTTGATGCTCGCAGTAGTAACCGCAGCTGATATTGACTGCCGCCGTTTCCAGATACGGTGCAATGTAAGATATATCACTGCACGAGCCATTGGCTGTCTCGAACCCAAACGAGGTAACGAAGTCCTCAAACTCCGGGTTATCGCAGCGGTAAAACACGGCATCATTGCTGCCACGACGGTCAAGTTCTACGATGTAGTTTACCTGCGGTCGTACAGAACCTCTTGTGAATTTCTTTGCGCCCACACAGCCAACTTCCTCGTCCTCACAGAACAGCACATGACAGTTTGCTGTACGCAGGATCTGCAAAATCATCCAGACACCGCAGCGGTCATCACCGCCGATACCCTGCGGCGACATTGCCACCGCCCCGTCTGCCGAATAGCATATCTGCTCGACAGGTTGGCGGTGAACCGTGTCCATGTGGGCCACCAGCAGTACAGGAATCGTTCCCTCGGCATATAGGTAGCCAGGCTTATCGGTGACAGGGTAACCCCTGCTTTTCAGTTCGGCTTTCAGCGTCTTTTTTAGTTCCATCTGCGGCAGACGCAGAATGGTCTCAAACGTCAATTCTTGCATGGATTCCTCCTTTACGCGGTAAGGTCGTTCATCTGATTCGGGCAGAAGCGATTGGCACCGATGGAAAGGCAGTCACTATGGATCGTGCAGTTTCTGCATACATCAACTACCTGCGCATAGCAGGCAGGGCAAATTCCGCGCCGCTCGCCGGAACGGGCAATTCCGATACGCGGCATACCGATAAACTCCTCTCCGCAGGCAGTGCAACGATAGCTGCATTCCTTACAGTAGAAGTGGTTATCAATATATCGCCCATATCCATGCACCGTTTTACCGCAGCCTTTGCAGACAAACATACTCCCACATTCTGCACAGCGTATCGAGCGGTGGTCTTTCTGTTCCCCGCCGCAGCAGACACATCGAGCCACGGAACCAATCGTCATTTTGCCATAGTCAGTCTCCCCTTTCAGCAGAGATACTACCGCATACCCATACTCATAGTCAGGATAATGGTTGCTGTCCGCCGCAGATTCGCAGTAAGGTTCAGTGTCTTTTCCGCGCTTGATCGACCACAGGTTCGGTTTGTCAAGGCATATTGCGATTGCCTGCTGTACGATGCTGCGATACAGGTTTTTTTGATCTTCCAAATCCGTAGGGTACAGACGAGATTGCAGCAGGACGTTATCTTTATAGCAGAAAATCTCTCGCGTGATGCGCGGTGCTGTATGGAAGTCCTGCGTGTACTCGTCACTGACCGTGAAGAAAATCATGCTGACAGCATCACCCATATAGGATTGGCAGCCGCCGCGGTAACCGCCGCCTTCTAAGCAATGGCAGGAACTCCAAGTGTTGTCACGGTTGGACATTTCGAGGAAATCGCAGGGGTGGATTGACAGCACTGCGGTTTTCTCGATATGCGCCGGGTTCAAAGCATCTGCCAGCCGCGCAAACAGCGCGTTGTATGGCTTTACTGTACGCATATAACGGTTGTCCGGCTCGCCTGCTTCTGCTTCTTCCTCAATTTGGTCGAGATGAAATTTCATGCAGAGCCGATTGATAATACGGCTCGCCTTTTGTCCCGGTGCGCACTTGATGCCTCCGTATTGCCGAATCGTGTCTAAGCGGTACTCGTTTGGTATCCGGGCATAGTCGGCGGTTGCCGCGCGCAGGGCGGTTTCAAAGTTCTCATACACCGTATCATCCGTGCAGGCCCTGCGACCAAGTTCAAGGATGGCGGCGCGCGTTTCGTCCACTGTGATACGGTCGATTTCTCGGCGTTCCTCCACGCGGAACACGATTGCCAGTTCTTTCTCATTCCATAGCGGATGCCTGCGCAGAAGCTGCAAAAGTCCCTGCTTCGGTTCATTCCATTGTGTAAGGTTTGCTGTGACACCTTCCTCCGAAAACGGCTTCTGATACTTGTGCATAACCTCATAAAATTGCTGTTTGAGTTCGTCCATCATTGTGATCTCGCCTTTCTTGCATTTTTATTTTTAACGCCGGGCGGCGCCAAACCAAAATAAAAAGCGAGAACAACTTTTCTTCGCTGCCAATAGCAGCATAAAAGTCATTCTCGCTTTATGCGGGGTGTCCCCCGGCGGATAAAAAATGCCCGCAATGCACAGACCAGACGGTCAGCGGCATTGCAGGCACAAAGTACAAAAATAACAACGTGTGTCAGTGCAAATTGCGTTACAGGACACATAAATCACTTACATTAGTATGATACCATAATTTGCGGAAAACGTCAAATTATTGAAGATATGTCTTTTTGCACCAGCAATAATAACCTTAATGAGCAGTCTCTTCAATTTCATCAGGAGGCAACTCAAAGATGTTTTACAGATACAGCGAAAACAACACAATTCTGTGATATGGGTTGAATATGCGAAGGATTTCGTGCATAATAAAATATAATTTCCTGTCAAAATTGTGAAACTTTGCGTATTCTTAATTTTTGAACACAAATGATGTCCAATAGAAATTGAGAACGCATCACATAAAGAGGTAAAATGATGGTCAAGGGTTTTATTTTTTTCAGAACTGGAAAGATTCCTTTTGTAATTGAAAATTACCGTATGGATTTGTTTACAGATGACTCATTATTGGAAATATTTTGTAAGGAGTATAATTTTAAAGAAAACTATATTCTGCAGGGGCTATGTTTTGATATTGGGCCTCATGGTAGGAAAGCAACCTTTCTCGTCGAAAATTCTATGGGAAGTACTTGCTATTTGCGTTGCTATATTGTTTATACATTTAACAAAGACGAAACCTATGACCGCATAGGTATTCAGTCGCCGTCTCTTGATGCAGTTTTTGGATACGAACATAAATACATTGAAATGGTGCGATCTGGAATCAACTTGGCTTTAGAACCTAAAAAAGTGTATACAATTCCGTTTGATATGAACAAACAAAAATACGAATTGATTTTCCAAATCGGTCACAATCATCGCCTTGGTCTTTTGGAAGATTTCTCCAGAAAAGGGGAATTGATTCTGCCGTTACACACAAATGAAATCCAAGAGTGCTATGATATTGCAACAGTTCTTTGTCGGCTTGCAATGTTCATGACATCACACACAGACATCTTGTTCAAACGTATCACGCTTTATCGCAAAGAAGTAAGTGTCGGGTGGTTCTACTGTCCCTTCATTTCGGAAGATGCCGTTGATAGGTATAACGGCTTATTCTACGAATTTGATATTATGAAATACATTCCCAAGCTCTTAAATAATATAGCATTAGATTCTGGCAACAAAATAACACAGAGTATTCCACTTGGTCATTTAGGGAATTTCGACTCCATGTTCACGCCTCAGCGATTTGTCGAACAAATTGTAGCATTTGAGTACTTATTTGATAAACTGGAACACAAGAAAGCTCAAAATCTCCAATTTCCACTTAAAAAGGAATTGGAATACATGTTTAATGAATATCCCCAATTGCTGTCGCAAACAAATCTTTCTGCAGAGAAAGTTAGTAATCAAATCAAGGAGATCAGACGTACTATTGCACATGGATATGCATATTACTATGACTTCAAAAACGATAGGAGCAGCAAATATTTGATGATTCTTTTAGACAAATTGATACGGTGCATGAGCCTAAAATTGATTGGATTCTCTAATGATGATATTTCGAATTTTATGCCTTTTTATCCATAAACACCTTCACGCCACAATCTTTTTTCTGTTCGGCTATCTCTTTCAAAGTATCCAGATACCCACGATTCTCGACATCCGCAGTCAGCACAAAGATTTTTCTTTCTTTTAAAAAATACAAATTCCTTATGGTCTCGCTACTTGACAAATTTATGCTGACTTTTGTAGAAGAAGCCGAATCGTCCACTGATATGATAAATCATCCTTCCCAGCATGAAAAACTAACTTTGTCTCCGATGATGCCGCTGGTGAAAGCGACAGCCATAAAAGAAGTATAAAAATAATTGCCTCCGACTTGTACACATATGGTGCGAGTCGGAGGCAATTTTAACTTTTTGTATTCAGATCGCTAGTGGCGTCATTTTTTGAAGCTTTCCCTGCTATGGGGTCTTTTGAATAGGTGTTTTTCGTTTTATATTCCACATACTCATGGGGAGTGGGTTCGTAGTGCTTTGATTGGTATTTTTGATATTTTTCGGATATGCTTGCTGGTTGTTCTTCTGCAACTGTTTCTGCAATTGGCTCAGTGCAAATCGCATCTTGCAAGATTCTTTCCAGATACTCATACTCGGAGTAATTATCCAAACACGCCATCACCAGTGCATCCCGGACATATTCTGCGCTCTGTGCCAACAGTTCTTGGTCGAAATAATATCCGTAATGCTCAACAAAGAATGTCATCAACATTACAACGGTTCGAGTGTTTCCCTCTCGAAAAGGATGCACACGCCAAATTTTCGGAAATTTATGCGCAATTTCTTTTGCGAAATCTTCTTTTGACAAAGAGATCCATTCTACTTGGTGGATTTCATCCCAAGCACATTTCAAGTCATGCGGAATATCTTCCGCATTGCTATACCATACACTTTGTCCTGCAAGAACAGGCTCTCTTTTTATAATATTGATGACACGATAGTTTCCGGCCCATTCGTACACATCTTCAAATAGTGTGCGGTGAATCTTCTTTACGCCGCGGTTTGAAAAATCATGGAAGCCATGCTCATACAGAAGCATCATGCTTGCGCGAGATTGTTCAGCTTCCACGAGATCCAGCGTCTTTTCATCCTTGATGCCGAACTTGTTTTTTAGTACCGGCACATCCTCATAAAGATAAATATCATTCATAGCATTACTTCACGCGACGGGCCATCTCCATGTGGCTTTTCAAAAGGGCCTCTTTCATCTGCGCCCCGGTAATTTTGCCTTCACTCCATGCGTTTGAAAGCTCTATTGCATAGCTGCGAACCGGTACTCCTTCAATTTTATTGACAGCATCTGCCACTCGCATTGCTCGTTTACGCTGTGCTATTTTCTGTGGTGCCATAAGATGCCCCCTACAATTTGTTTGTTAGAATTATACCATATTACGTTATTAAGTTCAAGTTTATCCATCTTGATTTCCAGCCACGAAAAAGGCCTCCAATCTGCGCGGCAAAACCGTATAGATTGAAGGCTGTCTTATACCAGATGATTGCCTTTCTTGGTGGGTGAGTTCTTCATCCTTAACCCCAACCAACTTTCCAGCGTCTGCAAGTCGCTGAACAGGATATCATAAACTTCATCGCTTACCAACGGCGTATGGGCTTCATACGCCGCGCGGCAGCGGTTCAGGCGGTCTGTCAGTTCCCGCAGTTTATCGATGAAAGCGGCTTTTTCCTGCCATTCCTCGGTTTTCATTGGTTTTTGGGGGCACAGTGGCCGAAGTTCAATTCGTGAATTATCGACAGGATGGTATCATCGTCATCCCAATCAGTAAAAAATGCCGTGGGTGCATAGGTGCCATCCAGCAAGACCATCACCCTCCCCTGCTCAATGCGCAGGGTCACATCCTTGCGCCGGGCGCAGACGATGGCGAGATTTCCGATTTGCTTCATAAGGTAAGCACTTCCTTTCTTACGCGACCTGCAAAGCTATCGGCAGCACCTTACGGCTCCACAGGTCAACAAATTTCTGTACTTCTTCTGTCGGTGCGCTGTTATGGTCACCGTGAATTTGTGCGATTTTTCCGTCGCGTACCTCCACAGTTACATACGGCTTCTTCGGTTCTTCCACGCGGCGGACAAATACGATCAGGCTTCTTCCTTCGGCCACGCTGTCAATATAGCCGCCGACACAGTGGTGCAGCGCCTTTCCTTCGTCTACGAGGTCATTGGCTTGTTTCGGGCAGACAATTTGCAATTCTTTGTTGGAAAGCGCTGCTTTTCGCGCAAAGCCCGCGTAGGCCATACAGAACGCTTTCTTTTTCTGCGCGTCGTTGATTTTTTGAATACGTTCTGCCTCCCGGTCATGCGCAGCTGCGCAGTTTTTCGGAAATAATACCGACTTATCTTTCATGTCATAAGCCTGCCTGCGGCACATATGCAGATAATCCACATACATTGTCACCAGCGTTTTCATTGTCGGTTCCCGATACCTATTAGCCGGGCGCGTATCGCAGTAAATTGGAAGCTGAGCTTCCATGTAGTGCATGAACTTTTCTGCCGTCATATACCGAAACACATCCGTAGAAATTTCTGCCACTTTGTTGTCGATTTTCCATTGAAATAGCTCCTTCCTGCCGCGCAGGTTAATTGCCACATAAGATTGATACTTTTTCAGCATCGCCATGTCTGCATTTTTCTCCCGCAGAAAAGACACATCTTCTTTTTGCACGCGCAGGATGCGGTGTGTCTTGGTCTGCGTTTCATCCAGTGCATCACTGAATCCATTGCGGTATACAACGTCTGACACAATGTTCTTATAGCCCACTTTCGTCAGTCGTTCAACCAGAAGCGGATGCTGCAAGTACATTTTCAGATAGTAGCTGACCTGCATCGGGATGCCCGTCTGCTCGTAAAATTGGCGTAATGCGCAGTATTCCCAAGGCGTACCTTGCAGGGCCTTTTCAAGCCCCGGAAGATATACCGTGCCGGTTTCTTCCGAACTGAAGCACGCCATTCCGAACAGTGCTCCCGGACGATAACCGTACCGCCAGTGGGTCACGCTGTCATACCCGCTGTCATAATAGTACGGCTCCATGGTTGCGTCCTTGCCGTTATCACTGCGGACAAATATGCGCATGACTTCATACGCGGATTTTCTGATGGTATCCTTTCCTTTGGCATAAGACCAGTACAGTTTATAGATACGCACCACAAGCTCCTGCGGGCTGATTTGCCGGATTACCTGACAGGTTTCCCTATCCTCATGGTAGGCGGCTCTTTTCCCCTGCGCCTTGGCTATGACTTTCTGTCCGCACTTTGGACAGCGCAAAACATCGTTGTTTTTTGGTCTTTCGATTACGGAAAATTTCTCGCAATAGGTGCAGCGGGCTTGTGTTTTTGAGCGACCGTTATTGTAGTTATAGAACAAATAGTGCGGCATAATGTGCTTATCCGCCCAGCGTTTCAGGTTGGCGGGCGTTTGCGGCACACGGCGCATTTTGTCCCGAACTACAGCATCTCTCTTGTAGCGGCGGATTTTCGCCTGTCGGTCACGGATATCTTGTTGATACCTGTCCAATTGTTTCAGCACTAATGTCGGATTTGCTTCAACATGGATGTACCTTGCAATCGTATGACATCCTGTTTTTTTATAAAACACACAAGCGGGCAGGAATGACCCACTATAATAACCCGTCAGATTTGTCAGCATGGCATCCCGCCATTTGACGTTTCCTGCGGCATCGCGTTCCAGCGTGGCAAAGTCATCCTTGCCCTGAAACACGACCCACTTCGGCATACGGTCATTTGCTTTCAGGCGTTCACAGTCGTAGAAGTAAACCGCCAGCACCCTATGCCCGCCGAGCAGCTTGACGGCGGCGGTGACAAGGTATTTCACCCGATCCGTGTACAGCACCCCGGCATTCAGGCTGATGTGCAGCGGAACATTGGCCGCATGGCGGCAGGCTCGTTTGTCCAGTTTCATCCTGCTGCCTCCTCTGTGCTGAAGTCACCAAAGGTAAGCTGTTCTTCGTCCGCAGGTTTCGGGGCAGGCTTGGGCGCTGCCTTTTTAGGCTTTTCCTTTTTGCCTGCCTTGGGCGCTTTCCCTGTGTAGGTCTTGGAAATAAACTTTTCTTCCAGTTCAGCGTCCTCCTTGGCATCGGCATCGCGGAAGTATTCCCGCGCCCACTGGTAGCAGAGTTCGTCCGGCACGTCGCCGCCGAAACCACCGCCCATAGGCTTCTCATCGTTGTCTTTCATTTCCTGTTCCAGATACTCCCGCGCCTTGCGGTTGATGTAGTGGAAGCAGTTTACCATCTTTTTCTTGGGGTTCATCACAAGCCGGGCAAAGGCAGGGTCAGCCAGACACTCGGTCTGTACATCCTCCATAACGCAAAGTTTCATGTTGCGGCGGGTCAGGCGCTCGGTGTCCTGCGAGACGCGGTTCATGGATGCCTGCATCACGTCGTCATCCGACATGGCTGCAAGGCGGTCCAGTTCCTGCTGTTCCCGCAGTTTCTTTTGTGCCTGTTTTGCCTCCCATTCGGCTTTGCGCTTGGCTTCGGCGGCATCAAATTTAGCCTTTTTGCGGGCTTCTTCCGCGTCCTCCGCTTGCGGTTCCGGCTTCGGGGGTTCAACCGGCTCAAATTCTTCGCTGAAAGAATCTACGGTTTCACTGTCCGAGGACACCTCGAAAGCATCATCCTCGGCATCGCGGTTCATCATATCCATTTCAGAGAGTATACCCATTGTTCTGTCCTTTCTAAAAAAGGCAGAGAGCCTCCATACGGTAGCTCTCTGCCATAACTTTGCGCGGCATCAGGCCACTTTTTCTTTTGCTTCTTCCCGCCGCAAAGCAAGCTGCCAGTCGTCTATGCCCTTGTAGGCAGTATTCCAGACAAGGCTTGTGCTTTGCAGCCCGGCTACGCGGGCAATCTGCTGAACCTTTTCGGCGGCAGATGCCACATATTCATTTTCTAACTTGTCCATGTCATAGGCTTCCACGACCAGCTTGGTGCCGTTCTGTGCCATGCAGCGCAGTGCGGATTCCAAGCCGTTCAAGCTGTTCACCCCTGCCACCGCGACGAACGAACGCCCTGTCAGACAGTGGGCAATATCGGCTTTGAGCAGCCCTTCCGTCACATATACGGTCTTGGCAAACGGCTCGCCCACAAAATGCAGCGGGCTGCCGGAGGTCACGCCGTGCGGCTTGCCTACGGACGACAGCCAGATATACTTGGCACCGCTTTTGCCCGGCGGGTCATCCCTGCGGCGCAGCGGTGTGTCCAGCCGTATCTGCATACCGCAAATAAGACCGTCCATACCGACAGCCGGTACTAGAATGCCCGCCATGCGGCTGCCAAAGTTGATCGTCCACCGCCCGGCATCGTCTTGATAAAAGCCCGGCACACCCTGCAAGGTGCAGCCATGCCGCCGCAAGCGCTCGGCATAACTGCGGCACAGAAACGCAGGCGGGGTCGATTTGAACCCGAACCTTGCAATCTGTTCCTCGGTCAGCCCACGCCGCGGTGACAGCAAGTGCGCTTTGTGCGTGGGTGTCAGCGGCAGCATGGAGAGCAGCAGCGAGTAGGTCTGGTGTATCTCCTGCGGGGCGGCACGGGCATTTTGCCCCGGCTTTACCCCGATGCAGTCATTCACTCTTGGTCGGGGTGTGTACCGCCCCAGTGCCTCGCATATCTCGCGGTAGGCATCGGCATTGCCGGTGCAGTTATGGCGGGCATACAGTGCCAGCATACCGCCCGCCGCGCCGCAGCGATTGCAGCGCCAGACGTTTTTGTCTGTGTTGACGTTGAGCCGCCCCCGCTGATCCCCGCAAAAGGGGCAGTTTAGGTACAGGCTCGACGGCAGACGGCGGCGGACGGTAAGGCCCAGTAGTTCTACCACATCGGCAATGCCAAACGGAAACGTATCGGAAGATGAGGTCATACAAAAAGGCCTCCTTCCCTGTTATCCCGCCTGCTTCTCCTGCAAGCTGTCCCATATGATGGCAGCCGCTGCACGGAGAATATTGTTTTCTCCTTGATAGCCTTTCACATACCAGCGCAGGCTGGCGGCACGGCGGTCAGCGACCTGTGCCAGCGTCCAGCCCTTGCAGGTGCCGCAGTCTACGATGACGTTCTGCGCCTGCTCGTAGGTCATCTGCTGACGGATCTCCTCCACCGGGCTGCTTTGGGTATATGCAGTGGCGGGCGGTTCCTGTTCCAGCACAATGACATTCTGCGGCGGTTCTGGCGGGGTCTGTGCAGACTGCACGGATTCTGGCACAACCGTCTTAGGCTTTTTTACAACTTCTGCCGTGGTCTGTTCGGGAACGGGCATATCGTCCGCCATGATGGCATCCAGCGGGTCAGCCTTGGCAGACTCCTGCGGGGTAGCTTTCACGGGCTCCGGCTGCTTCTGCACAGATTCTGTGACTTCCGCTTTCGTCTGTACCGGCTTGGCAGCTACCGTTTTTACCTGAACAGGCTTTGCAATCTCTGCTTTTGCACCTACCGGCACTTCGCTGCCGTACTCCTCGGATTCACTGCCCACATCGGCAAACTGGATGCCAAAGCCCGCATTGGAGAGCGCCGTGTCCAGCGCTTCTTCCTGCGCAGCCTCCACATACAGCCCACCGGGCGTTGCGTCCAGCGTGCAGTTGGCAACATAGCTGCTCAACGGCTCGGCATCCTCGCGGTCACGGTAGACCTTGGCTTCAAAAATGGCCATCTTCTCGGTGATGCGCAGGGCGTTGAGCTTCAGCCGCCCCGTGGGGCAAGCCAGCCGGAACCACAGCTTTTTGTACCGCAGGTCAAGGCGCATCACGTCATCCCCGGTTTTGCGGGAAGTTGTGCGGCGCAGGAATTTCAGCGGGTCAAAGCCGGGTACATGGTTTAAGGATGCCACAGCGGCGTTGGTAGTGTACAGCATAGGTTCTTGATTCCCTTTCATGGGTGATTTCTCCCTTCAATTTTGTATTCAGCCGGCCTGTTGCAGTTCCGGCAGTGCATTTCGTTCGGTGTGGTAGGCCTTGCAGTACAGGCGGATACGCTCGCCAAGCATGGTGTTGCGCTTGCTGATGTCGGCGCGGTGAACCGCCATAAACAGAATCGGCTTATGCCCCACAAGGATGACTTTTTTCTTGGCGCGGGTCACGGCTGTATACAATAAATTACGATACAGCATAATTGAGTGCGCTTTGACGATGGGGATGATGACCGTTTCAAACTCGCTGCCCATTGCCTTATGAATCGTAGTAGCGTAAGCAAGGTCAACGTGCGCCAGTTGTTCTGCCGTGTAGTTCATCTTGCGGTCGCCGCCAAAATCCATCTGTACGAGCCGTTCGCCTTTGCTGTTCGTGGTAATCCCGGTAATAAAACCGAGGTCACCGTTGGACACTTTCTCGGTGTTCTTTGTCTGCATAACACGGTCATGGACACGGAAGATACGGCTTCCAATCTTCACTTCTTCCTCGGTCGAACGGAACGGGTTGACCCGTTCCCGGATGGCTCGGTTAAGCTGCTCGGATGCTGCCTCGACTTTCTCGCGGAACGGCGAAAGGATCTGCACATTCTCAATACCGCGCTCGGCGGCTTCCTTGCAGTAAATATCTTGGATGCGCCGCGCCGTCTCGATTTGCGTCGGGCTGTCCACAAACACAAAATCATTGCCGTAGTACAGCTTGGTGTTGCCCTCGTTGATAAACTTTGCGTTGTGGGCAATCAATCCGTCTTTCGACTGGCGGAAAATCCAATCCAGCACCGTGACAGGCACCATTCCGCTGTGGATCAGCTCGTAGAACACGTTACCGGCGCCCACACTGGGCAGCTGGTTCGGGTCACCTACAAGAACGACCCGCGTGTGCTGACCGACACGCTTGAAAAGCTGCTGTGCCAGCCACATATCCACCATAGAAAACTCGTCCACAATGACGAGGGCGGCATCCACAAAGTGAACGCGCTCGCCATCGCCCACTTCTTCCCCGGTGCCAAGTCCCAGTGCGCTGTGCAGCGTGCGGGCTTCGTCTACGCCGGTGCTTTCCGCCATACGGCGGCTGGCACGACCCGTGGGAGCCATAAGGGCGAACTTTCCTTTCGGGTGCAGGTTCTTGAACACCTCGATGATGGCCTTTAACACGGTGGTCTTGCCGGTACCGGGTGAGCCGGTGATAATCGTCAGCCCATGCTGAAATGCCGTGCGCACCGCCTGCTCCTGCTTTTGGGAAAGCGTGATACCCAGGCTTTCGCGCACCGATTCCAGCGCGGATTCAATGTTCTCTGCCACGCTGATGTTGGCAAGCCGCGCGGCAATCATGCGGGCGGTATCATCCTCCTGCCCAAACACGCGCGGGCTGTACAGGTACTGCTTGTAGGCGACCACTGCGCCGTGCAGAATCATCTGCCGCAGGGTTTCCTGCACTTCCTCGGCGCGGATGCGCTGTTCCGGGATGGGAATTGGTGCATTGAGCAAGAGCAGCGTTTCTTTTACTAAATCTTCCGATGGCAGAAACAGATGCCCCGATTTACTGCGGGCATCCTCCAACGTGTACAGCACCGCGCCCTTGATGCGCTCGGCGCTGTGCAGGCGGTTATCCGTCTTGCGGACGATGCCGTCCACACGCTTGAATCCGAACCCGGAAATCTGGCACAGATCATACGGGCATTTTTTGAGGATGTCCACACACGCCGGACCAAAGTTCTGATAAATTTTCAGCGCCGTGGCGGGCGTGATTTTGAACGGTCCCAAAAGGCTCATAAGATTGCGCAGGACGCGGCTCTCGGCGTAGGATTCCTCAATGTCCTTGAGTTTGCCCTCGGTGATGCCGCGGATTTGCAGCAGCTTCTCCGGCTCATTGTCAAGGATATTCAAGGTATCCGGGCCGAACGTGGCGACAATATCCTCTGCCGTCTTGGGGCCGATGCCCTTGATAAGCCCGGAACCAAGATACGCCAACAGTCCGTCCGCTGTCTGCGGAACGATTTCTTGCCACTGCTCGACTTGCAGCTGATAGCCGTACTTGCTCTCCACCCATTCGCCGTCCAGTTCCAGCTCTACCGCCTTAGTGCGGGGCAGTTCGTACCCCACCGCCGTAAAGCGCAGCATACGGTCGCCGTAGTAGCGACCGCTGCAAGCCTGCGGCGGGATGCGCGGGTCACTGGTCTTGACAACGATGATGGAGAATTTGTTTGCTTCATTGTAAAAAATCGTGGATTCGTAGGTGACACGGCAGCCGGTGATGCCGCTGTGTTCCTGTTCACTGTCGTGCATAGGCACGCTCCCTTCTTTGTCAGGCGGCTTCGTCTGCCGCCTTTGCCTTGATGCTGAACCGCCGCGATTCCGACACTGTGACGTATTCATCGTAAATATCCGGGTGCAGCAACTTCAGCTTTTGGAGATTGTCTTTCGTGATGCCTGTCCGGCTGACGGGGTTGTAGCTGATGGTGTACTGTGTACCGCCGTACTCCCCCATCGCCATGTAGCTGCCGCCCAGTTTGGCAACCATTTGGCCTTTCAGACGCTGCATTTCTGTGTCCAGCGTTTTGACCCGCGTTTCCACCTGCTGTTTTTGCTCCTGTAGGCGGAGGTATCGCAGCATGGTGGCGGACAGGTCATTGTCGAGCTGAATGGCCGGGATGGTTTTGTCGGCAGCACCCAGACGGCGGCGCAGACTTTCTAGGATCAGGCTGCCGTCCTCGGTGTAGGGCGGCGGGATGCGGGTCAGGATGTGGTCGTGCCAGAACTCGCGTTCCAGATAAATCATCTCCTGCTCGTATTCCCGGTCACGGTACAGGTGGCGAATGATGACTTCGTCCTCGTTGTTGCCGTAGAGGCAGCAATAGAAGATTTCGTCGATGTCCATAACGGCCATGTAATGCCGCCCTTGTGTTTCGTAATAGATGGGAACATATTCCTCGTCGTCCTTCCACCAGTGGTCTTTTGCGTTGTAGTTGGTCGTTTTTATCTCCAGCAGCGCAATTTTTCCGTTTGGCAGGCGGACGAAGTAGTCCACATCTGCTAGCATAAAGGGATACTGCGGGTGCTGGAACATCTTCTTGATCTGGAAAACTTCCAATCCGGTTTTCTTGGTGAAGATTTGCGCGACCAGCGGTTCCAGCAAATGCCCCATTTCCAGCGCTACCCAGTTGCCCGCATCATCGACTGCCGAAGCAATGTTCAGCTTGTCGTCATATAGGTCGCGGGCGGTACGAAACGGAGAAATGCCGAGGATTGCGGCGACATCACTGCCGCCTATCCCCTGCCTGCGGTACGTCAGCCATTCCTGCTCGGTAAGAGCTTCGGTGCTGACCAGCACCTTGGGTTCCCGCCGTATGTGCTCCGGCATCCTCAGCCCCTCCTCTCGCGCTGGCGATAGGGACGCTTTGGCCGGGAGCGCACATTGTACAGCCGATACTGCAAATTGCGCGGGATGGGTCTTGCCTTGCGCGGGCGCGTGATGCGCCGTGCGATTGCCTTGGGTCTTGCCTGTTCATTCATTTGGTGTTCCACCTTTCCTATATAAAATGTATTTTCCAAAGCCGATTGGCCTTGAAACAAAATAAAAAAGCGAGAACGACCGCAGGCAATGCCTGATGTTCACGGCAAACCGTGAACCACGATCATTCTCGCTATGGTTGAGTGTTTTCCACCCCGTATAAAAAGAAAAGTGCCGGCAGCATCTGCCCAAAACGGACAGAACATGGCTGCTGGCACGAATTACAAACTTAAACAACGTGTGCGCAAGGCACAAAAATCATTTACAGGTGGAGTATAGCACAAGAATATCTGCCCTGTCAAGATGATGAGATTTTGCATGATAAAAGCATAGTGTCCGCATTACATCCGCGCAGCTTTTGTATATACCACCGTCGTTTTTTGATATACACTTATTCACAAAGAATATATTTCCTTATAAAAGTATAATAAAATGGAGGTAACGCCTATGAAAGAAGTTCCCATTTGGGAGAAATCAAATCTTACACTTGAGGAAGCCGCAGCCTATTCCGGCATCGGTATAAACAAGTTGAGGACATTAACCGATAACGAGCATTGTCAATTTGTACTTTGGGTTGGGTCGAAACGACTCATTAAGCGGCGCAAATTGGATGAATATACAGAAAAAATGTTTTCACTTTAAAGCCAAAATGTTGTCAAAATAGCTTGCAGAAAATGATAGGTTTGTGGTATTATAAATACGGAACAACGCTCTTTTCTGCATTACTATGTGGAAAGGAACAACGCTTATGACAACAACTCGAAATACAAAACGTAAAGACAAGGCGCGTGTCGTTCTTCGTAAAGGTGAATCCCAGCGTAAAGATGGCAAGTACGATTTCCGTTGGACTTCCCCGGATGGCAGGCGGCATTCTATTTATGCCGCAACCTTGGAGGAACTTCGGGAAAAGGAAAACGACATTCAGCGAGATTCGCTGGAAGGCATCAAGGCAGAAGCACGGTATGTTACCCTGAATGATGTGTTCACTCTGTGGGCAAAGGTGAAACGGGGTCTGAAAGATAACACTTTTCAAAACTATCTGTATCTTTATCGGCAGTTCGTGGAGCCGGATTTCGGCAAGTCGAAAGTGTCTGCGCTCAAAAAGTCGGACGTGAAGCAATTTTATAATATACTGGCAGATGAGCGCGGCTTGCAGATTTCTACAATTGACAGTATACACACGGTTCTGCATCAAGTGCTGGACATGGCAGTGGATGATTGTTATCTGCGGAGCAACCCTTCGGACAATGTTCTACGGGAGTTGAAAAAAGCGCACCAATTTGAAACCACCCACCGCAAAGCGCTTACTGTTCCGGAGCAGAATCTACTGTTGTCCTACCTTTCCAAAACACCGAAGTACCAGCACTGGTATCCGATTTTCGCGGTTATGCTGGGAACGGGTTTGCGCGTAGGAGAAGCCACCGGTCTGCGTTGGTGTGATGTTGACTTTGAGGAAAGCACGATTTCCGTCAATCACACGCTCGTCAACTACGACCACCGTGAGAACAACGGAGGCAAGAAAGGTTGCTACTTCAACTGCCACTCGCCTAAAACAAAAGCCGGCATTCGTACCGTTCCGATGATGGACTTCGTGAAGGAAGCCTTTGAAAAGGAACGTGCCTATCAGGAAAAATCCGGGATTCATTGCACGGTAACGGTGGACGGTTACACGGACTTCATCTTCGTCAACCGTTTTGGTGAATGCCAGCATCAGGGGACGCTGAACAAGGCAATCCGACGCATTATCCGAGACTGTAACGATGAAGTGCTGACAAACAATCCTGACAATACCATTCTCCTTCCCCGTTTCAGTTGTCACACTCTGCGGCATACATTCACAACTCGGATGTGTGAAGCAGGTGTGAACGTCAAGGTAATTCAAGATGCGCTGGGACATTCGGATATTTCTACAACCTTGAACATCTACGCGGATGTAACCAAGGAACTGCGAAAGTCCGAATTTGAAAACCTTGACCGTCAGTTTGCACAATGGAAAGTACCTGAAGAGTAAAGCAAAGTGTACGCCAAATACGCCATACGCCATTTACGCCATTTCATACGCCAAACGATACAATTCGGATAAAGGCTTATGTAGAGATGTAAATTAAAGGACAAAAGATAATCCTTGCCGCGTATAGTAATATCAAGAAATAAAGACTTACAATTATTCATCGTTGTAATCCCCACGATGAAGCCTATTGACTAAAAAGCATTGATTCTACGCCTTTTATCAACCGCGTTTGGCTGATTTGACACCACATTGACACCAAACTTGTGCAGAAAAGGCTTTACAAAAAAGCAGAGAGTTATCCTCTTACGGATGACTCTCTGCTTTTTTGTTTATGTAGTTGTGCATTTCTGCGCGGAAGCAATGAGGTGATACCACCGAACCGCTTATATGGTCCAACGGATTTCTTCGCAGGTCCGTTTCTGATATGCGGAGACGGTGGCGAAGATCTGATAAGTTTAACGGATAGTCAAATTACAAAATATGAGAAAAAATATCACTCACCCCTGATTTTCCTTGAGCTATATCCGAAGCCGATTACTCTCAAATGCACGCCAGAATTGTATGCTAAATGCATGGGAGAGGAACATCAGCATGATACACAAGAAAATGAACGTGATGAGAGATAAGTCCATTTGTATGGGAAATCGTGAAAATGGGCTTTGCTCTTATTGAAAAGCATGATATACTATTCTTACATTGTACTGATGTAAGGAGAGCAGCGATGGCAGGCACAGAACGGTATGTTCGTAACAGCAC
>NZ_WQOH01000099.1 GCF_018784445.1 Gemmiger formicilis
TACCGCTGCACAACATTGGCTTGGGCAGCAGTCATACCGCGCAGTTGCACACTGCCGACACTATTGTGCTGCATCAGTGCATCAAACCGCTGCATATCCACGGCTGTAACCTTGCCGTTTTCGTCCTGCGTTGTAAAATCGCCGGAATAATACTGATCTGTCTGCAGGATCTTTTCTTCAAGGGTCATCCGGCTCATCAGGTCGCT
>NZ_WQOH01000100.1:0-172725 GCF_018784445.1 Gemmiger formicilis
GTGCTGTTACGAACATACCGTTCTGTGCCTGCCATCGCTGCTCTCCTTACATCAGTACAATGTAAGAATAGTATATCATGATTTTCAATAAGAGCAAAGCCCATTTTAACGATTTTCCATACAAATGGACTTATCTCTCATCATGTTCATTTTCTTGTGTATCATGCTGATGTTCCTCTCCCCTGCATTTAGCATACAATTCTGGCGTGCATTTGAGAGTAATCGGCTTCGGATATAGCTCAAGGAAAATCAGGGGTGAGTGATATTTTTTCTCATATTTTGTAATTTGACTATCCGTTAAACTTATCAGATCTTCGCCACCGTCTCCGCATATCAGAAACGGACCTGCGAAGAAATCCGTTGGACCATATAAGCGGTTCGGTGGTAATGGAAGCAGCTTTCCTTCATCATTACAGATGATATAGGCATCCCTGTCCAATCTTACGCTTTCTATACTCCCACAAACATATTTTTGAAAAATTTCCAGCGTATTAGGTATCTTGATTTCCTCTGGGTACTTACCCGGCTGCACATACAACACACGGATTTCTTCATTTTGATTCATATCGTCATTCTCCTATTCAATAAATTTTTCTCAACAGCTTAACCACACGTTCCAGATAGTCTGCTTTCAGTTCAAGAAATTCTCGGCGCAGCTGCTCTACATCATTGGTGTGAACCGACTTATTTTCATTGCAGCGTTTTGCAATTTGGTTTATGCTGCCAGCGATGCGACCCATCGAAGCATTTAATTGTTTCAGATTGGAAAAGTCATAATGCCGTACCTCTCCATGCAAAAGCATCTCTAAACCAAACGCCGAGAAATTTGTCATTTCAGCTTCAACCATCTTTGCTTCAACTAAGTGCCACTCCTCCTCCGTAAACCAGATGCGCTTCGGTATAGGACGTCTGCGATTCGCCATAAAGTCACCTTCCTCTATTGGGCTTGGGTTTGCCCAAAACGGGTTTCAGGGTGTCCCTGATCTGCATCTGTGGGACCCAGATGCAATGCTTGCTAACCGTCGCTCACGCTCCGGTTACCCCTGTGGGTCTCAACGGCGATGCTTGCGGCACACTGCAAAGAGCACCGCCCCCACAAGCACCACCGGCATAAAGTCCAGCAGCAAGGAAAGCAGATCAAGCTGCTTTTCCTGCTGCTTTACAGGTTGGGAAACAATCTCTGGCACTGTGGTCGGCTGCTGCGGTGCATCCGTATTTCTGTTGTTGAAGCTGTTCGCCGCCTGCACCGTGCTGTTTTGATCTCGGCTGGGCGTGTTCATCTCGCGGTCTGGATTGGCAGTGTCCGTCACCGTCAAATGAAAGTCCACACCGTTTTCAGTAGAGAGTTCATTCTGCTCACAGCTGAATTGGTAACGGTTTTCTGCATCACCAACAACATAAGCCGAAAGAAAAGCATATTTTCCGCTCAGTGCATTTGGTTCAACAGCGGCTAACCCATTCGATTCATAAAGCTCCAAATCATAGACATCATCAGTGTACAAATTCTGCAAGTAAACTATCGCGTGTTGGGAAAAGCCAACCGGTGCGGTCAGGTATGCTCCTACTTGCGCCGGTTTTGGCTCATAGTTCTCTGGTGGCGTTTCCAGCGGTTGCAATGTGTAGTGACGTTGCTGGCCGGTCACGCTCTCATACCAGCTGCTGCCTGCCAGGGTATAAATCAGATCGTAGTGGTTTCCATCTTCCACTTGCAAAAATGTCGTTTGGTTGATTTCCTGCAAGGGATAATCCCCCAAGGTATCATACTGCACAGCAGCCGCGCAGTAATATTCTGACGGTGCAACCGTCACCGTTGCCGTGTAGTTGTTCAGCCCATCCAGAACAATAACTGTTGATTCTGTATCAGATGGGCCATTGCCAAGTGTGACAATCACAGTGCGGTTCTGCAATTGTTGCGGCAAATCCTTGACCTCCACCGTTACAGTAGCAGCATCTTCTGCATAGACTTTTGTTGCTGTACAAAGTAAAAGCGCAAAAAGTAATGCGAGAAATTTTCTCATAAAAAACACCTTTCAGAATCCCGCATAGCGGAAATAATAGCATGGTCTGCTCTCCATCCATGCGTTGGACATATTCACTGCAACGCCATAGCCATAGCAGCACTCGATCCACACACCGCTGCCAAGTGCCATCTGAACGTGCCCCTGTTCGCCGCCAGAGGCATATACCACGCGCAGATCTCCCGGCTGGACTTCAGACGGGGAAATACTTACTAGGTCTGCTGCGTTCCGATAGGCGGCTGTGCTGCCTGCGGAAAAAGGCAGGTTCTGCGCCCAATAGCAATATTGGACAAAGCTCGAACAATCCAGATTGATGCCCACGCTTGGATTGCCCGGCCCGCCGCGCAGCGAAGATGGCTGGGCATAGACAAACTTTCCTTGGCAGCTTAACGCAAAGGCGACCACCTGACCGCGTGCGGTCGTGGCGTCGATATTCAGGCTGGCAAATAGCTGCCGCAGTTCTTCCTCGGTCATGCCACTGCCGGTGGCGCGGCATTTTATGCCGTCCACAATCCCATACAGTTCTTCCCAGTCCATGCGATACAGAAGCGATGCCCATTCCACATTTCCATAAGCATCTTCACCATCCTTATACCACCCCTGAAATCCGCTCGCGCCGTTGGGTAGCGTGATCGTTTTTGTATATCGGGCGGATACCGCATTACCGGCATACTCATTACCGTACTGATCCTGCTTAATGATTGTCCGGGTCAAAGTTCCTGCATCGCAGCTTTCAGCCAGCGCTTCGAGATTTCCTGTTCCGCCATCAGCACCGTTCGGGGCCTGAGTTTCCGGGTCTGTGTAGCGGTCATATCCTGTCAGATAAATCGTGCAGTCGAGATCGTAGTGGCCGTACTGCCCATCGTTCAACTCTCCGGGACACCAAGGTATAGCGGTTGCATTGGAGAAAGTAACCTCGTAATCATCGGACACGGCATCCTCTCCCTCACCGGTCACAACAGTAAAAGTAACCGTCAGCTCGTCCGGAGTATAAAACCAGTCGTTCAGTTCGCCCTTGTACAAATTAGCGCTATCATCCAGCACAATATTGCCGGTGCAGTCTGCCGCATTGATTATCCCATCAACAACAGCATGGTATTCTTCCGGTAAATCGGAAAGTTCAGAACCTGTTGCACCATCCGGGAAAATGAGCGGAAAAAAGACGGTCACATCATGTGTGCCGTCCTCTTTCCATATAGAATAGCTCTTATTTTCTGCATGACCCTCATTCCAGTGCCACTCTGCGGCGGCATCGTACTGCCCGCAGGCATCGTCACCCTCACTGCAAGTATGGGTTTCAAGGCGATAATCCTTGATGGAAACTACCTCGCCTTCGCTGCGGTAACCGTTCACGCAGCCGCCATAGCTCATGCAGGAATAAGGAGCCGACTCTCGTGCAGTCACATCCAGACCATATTCTGTCAAAGCACGGCAGAATTTTGTAAAGGGCACATTGTCGCTGAAAGCAGACACAAGCTCCGAACGCGGCCAATCCTGCTGGTAATATACTGTCGCCAAGGAAATAATCTCCGCCGTGTCATTGTAGATACCGTTTGCATAGTTCCAAGTAACACCATGCTGCAAATTATTGCTGCGCTGCCCGGTGAGGGAATCGTACCCATAGGGATTGCCATTGGGGTCAACATCATTCTGGAATGCCTGATAGACGCCCTCGGTAACCGCTGCATTTCGGTAATCGTTGATTTTCTGCACAAGCGTCTGAACGTCCTCAATACGATTCGCGCCAAACACAGAGGTAGACGTTGTGCCGCTCATCTGACCCAACAGGCTCACAATAATCAGGAACAGTAAAATAACCGCACTAATCAGGATTACTTTTCCCATAGCAATCAGATTTCGCAGTGGGTGCAGAACCACTTTGGTTATCTTTTTCAGAACATTCCCGGTATTGGTAGCAGCCTCTTTGACCTTTCCCGGAACACTGCTGGTGAAATCATCCGTTGAAACCTGAAATGAAGATAGGTACTGCTCTGTACTGCGTAGGGTAGCACCACCAATTTTTACAACAGATTTTCCTCCTTGCAGGCGCAGTACCTGCCCACCGGCTTTCAATGCTTCCTTCGCATTGATCGTTTCATCTTTCAGGTCTTTCAGGATATTGCCAGCTTGTTTGCCGATTACAAAAGCGCTGTCCGCTGCTGCGGCCATGATATTACCTTCCACAACAGTCTGCTCTACTGCCATGTGCAGCCCTGCATTTTGAACGGCATCCGTATCGAAGTCATCGTGATAATTCAAAGCGCTGGCTCCGGCTTGCAGCGGACTTTCTATTTTATCCACAACCCGGTATGCAGGAGCTTTATAGTGACCGTTCTTGTGCTGGCTGCGCAGCAAATCATAATAGGCGCTTGTACGACTGGAGCGCGGTGTGTTTGTGCCGGTGATAGTATTCTTATTACCTCCAGCAGAATCATGCAGGATTCCGGATGTGTCACCGGCACCGACATCATCGGACATTCCTGTATCAGATAGCGCGTCTGGTTCAGAGTCCAGACGACTGGACTGGTCTTTATTTGGCCCCATTTTTGCATCAAGCAGAAGGTCTTTTCCCGTATGCGGCATACCGAATTGAGTCTGAATGTTCGCTACAATATCCTCTTCTGTTCGAAAGAGTTCCTTCTGCTTATTCGTTTGCGTGAATAGTTCTGACATTTCATAACCCCTACAATCCCGGCTTATTTCTTGCGGTTAGGATTCGTATCCATCAGACGGAACAGCTCAGTGTCCTGCGGGAAAGTATTGTTGAAAGGCACCACTACTTTATCTGCAATCAGCAGACCGCTGCCAACCTCGGCATTTTCAATATACCGCTTTTCTTCATCGGAGATATGAAGCAGCCGTGCAATGTCGTTCGCATCGTCCGGGGCCTGATTCAGCAGCTTGATATAGCCGCAGTCGGACAGCATACGCCGAGCATCCTCGTTGTTCAGCACAGAGCGAACGTGTTGGGTAATGGAAGTCAGGATGGCACCCCACTTACGGGCACGGCTGGAAAGCTCGAAGTAGTAGTTCGTGCAGGCGCTGTTGCCCAGCAGGAGCTGGAACTCATCGGTGAAAATCCAAGTGCGGCGTCCCAGCACGCGGTTTCGGGTGATGCGGTTCCAAATCTGGTCCAGTACCGTCATCATGCCGATGGACTGCATACTTTTGCCCAGTTTCACGTTATTAAAACAGATGCAGTGGTTCTGCAAATCCACGTTTGTCTGGTGGGCAAACAGGTCCATTGTGCCATCCACATACATACTCAACGCCATCGTAAGCGCTTTTGCCTGCGGGCCCTGCAAAGACAAATTATTGTAAAAATCATGCAGCGAGGGCATCTGCTCACGCTCCGGATGCAGCAAATATTTCTGGTAGGTAATCAGCGCTGCGCGGTCCACAAGACTGCACTCTTGGGCGCTCAGCTCTTTGCTGTTCAAAACCAGTTGGCAGAAATCCCGCAGGAACTGGCTTTTCAGCTGGATAGGATTACCTTCATCGCCGTAATCTTCCGAAATATCCATCGGATTGATATGAGATTTGCTCGATGCCGAGATTTCAATCACTTCACCGCCAAAAGCCTCGACCAGCCGCGCATATTCATTTTCCGGGTCGATGATAACCAGATCGTCCTCCGGCCAGCGCAGCATGATACCTGCCATCATCTGCATAACAGCAAAGGATTTGCCGAAGCCGGTCATGCCCAGCACCATACCAGCCGGAGCAGGCAGCAGTTTTCGGTTGACCATAATCAGATTTTTACTGCGGGCGTTGGTGCCCTCATACAGTCCACCGGGTTGGAACAGTTCCTGCGTAGTAAACGGCACATAGATAGCGGTATTCACTGTCAGGAGAGTGCGCTCCAGCGCCAGCCATTTCTTTCCAAGTGGTAAAACGCTGTTCATGGCAGCGCACTGCTCAAAGGGAATCGGGCTGAACCGGCACGTCTGCTGCTGCACAGTATTGCAGATTTGCTGCACACGCTCGTCCAGTTCGGCATTGTTGCGGCCATAGGTGTGGATCAGGATGCAGACCTTGAAAATCTTTTGGTTATAATTGTGTAGGTTATCCAGCAGCTCCTCGGCATCCTCGATTTGGTTGGTCAGTTCATATCGCACGCCCATGTAGGCGGGCAGGTTCATGCGCACAGCATTGACCATGCCATCGCCCTTTTCTTTCTGCATATAAGCCAACTGCTTTTGAACCTGTTCGACGGCTTCGCGCTGCTCGACGGCATCTACATGAATGGAAATTGCATTATCAAAGTCTAAGTCACTGAGCAGCGAAAGCAGGTTGTCTTTCATCTGCGGGGCAATATCCCGCAGATACAGCACCTTGCCATAATACTCGCCAAACTGGTAGCGGTCATTGTACACAGCACGGGAATCATCATGCTCCGGCTTCCAGTTGTAACCACTGGGCGCAATAAAATCCTTTGTCGTAAGGGAATCTTCTGCCAGCAGCCAATCATAAGAAAATCCCATAACCTCTTCCGGGCGGGTAATACCATGCAGCAGGTTCAGGCGCTCGATACCGGAGAGCCTGCGTACAGTGCTGCCCATGCGCTTGAACAGGTTTTGGATGTCCTCGGCGCGTTTGAGGAGTCGAACCTGCGCTTTTCGGTAATCATCCTCATGCAAACTAATGGTAATGTACTTTTCCCGGATCAGTCCGTTTTGCCCTTGCAGCGCTTTTTCCGATATGACGCGGTTCATTTCCTCGCTGTACCGGTCGCGGCTGTCACCACGCAGCGGCAGAAACGTGTCGCGGCGGAACTCCGCTTCATCCACGCGCCGGGTCACAAGACTGATTTGCAGATGCGTGTCTGGGTCAAAATAGTTCAGGAATTCACTGTATTGGGTAAAAAGACTTTTCTGCTCCTCCTGCCGCGCCAGCTGAAAATTGACATCCGTGAATGCCATTGTCATGGAGAAAAGCCCCGGTTCCACCTCACAGATGCCGCTTTCGTACATACGCTCATATTGCAGACAGTCCGCAGCCTTCTCAGGCGCACGGCGCTTCTTAATGCTGCGGGCGCTCTGCGCGGCATTCATTTCGGATTGTTTTGCGGATCTGCGCAGCTGCTTTGACCGCTGCTTTCCTTCCTTTGCGCGCTGCTTTTTCGTCTCGGCGGCAATAGGTTTCACATTCGACACTTCTGCGAGTTCTTTTCTTTTGAACATTTCGACTCTCCTTATAGGGGCGGATCGGCACCGCTGCATTTTCGCTGTGCCATGCCCAGTAAATTTTCACGAGCTTTTCAAACGGATAACCGTCACGGTGGATAAAGCCCAACCCCAAAAAAGGCAGCACCTCCACCATGACGATATAAGAAACGACCTGCATATCCATCCGCAGCCAGTGCAGACAGACAAAGCAGGTCGCAATCGCCAGCACCGCAGCCGCAGCAAAGCAGGCCAGCTGGCGGAGAGATAGCCCCAAGAAGAACTTTTCTCTGTACTCTGTGATTTCGAGGTTTGTTTTTGTGGCAATCATAGCTTTTCAATCTCCAAATGGTATTAGGTCATTGCATTGGTAATGGCTTTCGTGAACTTTCCGCTCATAAACACTGCCACCAGCAGGATCACCGACTGCCCCAGCATTGCCCACGCTTGCTCCGTGATGCTGCCACCGGTGCCCAGCGAACCGGCCAGTGCTGGATAAAAGCCAATAACCAGATACAGCACCGCGCCCTGCAAGGCAACCGCGAGGTAGGATTTGAGGAAGTTCACTGCAATACCGTGCAGCTCCTGATAGCAGAGTGTGGCTATGGACAGCGATGCCATCGCATTGTAGACATACAACTCTATAAACCGCGCAGCCACAATGGTGTTGACCACGATGTTCACAATGCGCAGCATCCAGCCCACGACCATCAGCTCCAACGCCACCGGCATGTTGCCAATGCCGCCCGGCAGCGCGGCGATGGCATTTTCAATGTCAACGGTCGTATTGACCTCGCCACTGCCGACATAACCGGATATGCCCGTAGTCACGGTGGATGCGATTTCAAAGAGTGCGTTCAGGATTTCCGTTGTATGTACTACCGCCCACCGGCAAACAACAATTTTCAGCATGACCAGCGCAATCTGCTGGATCGTAAAAGCGTTGTTGCTGCCGTTCATGGCAATGCGCTGGGTGGCATTGTACAACTCCAGAATCATAAAAAGCGCCAGCAGGGTCAGCGCCACCGGCATGACCACGCCGGTGCTTATGCTGTCGGCATAGCCCGCCAAGGTGCTGTTCCAGTCTGTCAGGCTGCTGAGTAAACCGGAATTTTGCCCCATAGAGTTGACCGTGGCAGAAATGCCCTCCAACTGGCTGCGTATTGTATCTTCAAAAATAGCGCAGCCCTCCTTTACCCGACTGTCAGCGTGCCAAAGTAGGTGGCAACCGCAATAATCAG
Organism: Gemmiger formicilis; assembly: GCF_018784445.1. Taxonomy (GTDB): domain Bacteria; phylum Bacillota; class Clostridia; order Oscillospirales; family Ruminococcaceae; genus Gemmiger. Next base: position 8,425 of record NZ_WQOH01000100.1, read on the forward strand.
CACACCGCCTGCCATTGCCCATGCACCACTGCTGATACCGGGACCGTTGTGGTCCTTCAGGTTGGTGCCCAGCGTTACCGCGCCGAACAGCAGCAGGAGGCCACCGGCAAAGGTGACGACATTCGAGATGAGGGTCGTAATCGTAGATACCATTTCCATTGTTCATTTCTCCGTTCAGTTGTTATTTTCGGCACAGAGCTTTACAGTCTTTACGTCCTTTACATCACTGATAAAGTCCGCAAAAGACTGCTCTGCGCGCCTGTCATAATCGAAAGGCTTGCCGCCTTCCGCTTCTACCAAATGGTAATTGGGGTGGTCTTTCAGATTGTATTTGCGTGAATAAAAGGGTGCCACACCGGAAATCATCAGCAGGCACCAGTTGCGGGGCATCGTTCGGATTTCCTCTGGGGTCATCAGCTCGCGCCCTAGCGCCTGATAGGACTTCGTATACGAGCCTTGGCTGCCTTTGTTTTCCGATGTGTTCATCACTTCGATGGTCGCCTTGCCTAACGCCTTGGAGAAGAACTCCAAATTTTCCGGGTTGCCGCCTGCACCAAGAACGATCATAGAATCGCAGTTTTCGTAGATGGTTGCCCAGTCGTCTTTGTACTGGCTTTTCAGCTGGTTCAACGACTGGTAAATCAGGGTGCAGGCAATGTCACGACTGCGAATCGTACTGATAAGGATTTGAAAATCCGGTATCATGCCGATGTTCGGAAATTCATCCAAGAGGAACCGCAGATGCCGTGGCAGGCGCTTATCCGGGCGATGGTCTGCAATATCCACCAGAATTTGAAAGCACTGCTGGAACATAACTGCCGCCAAGAAATTGTAAGCAGTTGTTGTGTCGGGCGTAACAACAAAGAGCGCCACTTTTTTCTCACTTCCCAGTTCCCGCAGGTCAATCGTATCGTCCGCGCAGATATTGGCAATGGACGGAATGTTGAATGCGCTCATGCGCAGCCCCAGCGACACATTGATGCTCTGTGCGGTCTTGCCGGGAGCCATCTTATAGAGCTTATACTGCTTTGCAGCAAAGGAGTTCGGCTTGTTGATGCTCAGGTCATCAAACAGCAGGTCCAGCTGGCTTACGCTGTTAGGACCATCCCCCTGCGATTCCAGCATAAGGAGCAGCGTCATGACGCTGTTCATGTTCCGCTCTTCCGGCTCCAATTCGTAGAACACATAGCCAATCAGTGCCTCCAGCAGTGCCGTCATGCCTTCCTCCCATATCGGGTCGGCGGTGCTCTTGGCGGTGGGATCTTCCTTCAGGTTTTTGACAAGGTTCTTGGTGACGACCAGAATATCATCCTCATTTTTTATGTAGGTGAAAAGGTTATAATGGTCGGATTTATCCCGGTCTTTCAGGTTGAACACTTTCACTTTGTATCCTTGAGAGAGTAGGACATTGCCATATTCCTGAAGCAACTCTCCCTTCGGATCACTGAGCACATAGTTACTGTTAAACTGCAATAGCTGCGGGCCAGCAACGCTGTAGCTCTTGCCGGAACCGGACGGGCCAAACACGATCACATTCTTATTGCGGTTATAGTTGTCGTTTGCCGTCACCTTCATTTTTGGAGAAAGACTCAGGCTTTCCGATGCCGTAAGCGGCAGATTGTTCTGCGCGTTTTCATCCAGAAAAGGGGCAATATCTTCCGGGCCTCCCCAGCGGGCGCTGCCGTACTCTTTCTGAGGCATCAGGCGGTGCTTGCTGTACTTCACACAAAGGCAAATAAGCCCTGCCATGAGCGCTGCGGCAATACCGCAGCCAAGCGAAAAGGCGTCAGCCGAGAGCCTGAACGGGTGCAGCAGTAGGCTGTTCAGGTTCAGTGCATCCGCCAGCCGGTGCGTAGTAGTTCCCTCGGTGAGTTCGTATGTGTAACCCATCCAGTCACCCAGCCAAAAGCATAAAACCGCTGCAATCGGCACCCAAATTTTCAAGTTTCTTTTCGGCTGGTTCATAGGCGTTCTCCATGTTCCGGCGGAGGTACAGGGCGGGACTGGTTCATCTCTTTGACCCGCTGCGCGGCGCTGTCGCATAGGTCTCTCAGTTCCGGAATTGGGCGTTCTTTGCCGCGCTCTGCAATGCAGTTTTCCAACGCAGTCTGAATACGATCCACATCCTGCCCCTTAAACCACAAATACATCTGACCGGTGTCTCGGTCTTTTGTGACAGAGAAATCTACGGAATATTGCTTCAGCTGCCTGCGGATGTAGGGCAGCGTCTTTTTATTCACGTCCACCGATGCCAGCGGACGTTCCTGCCGGTTGAGCGCGCTCAGGCTTTGCTGCCCATAATTCTGGCTGCTCATTGCCTGCACCGTCAGCCGGAGTATATCAAAAATACTCTGACTAGCGAACCGCGCAGCGCTGATTTCCACGCGAACTGCGGTTTCTTCAATCATAGTTCATCCCTTCTTGCGACATTTTTCCGCACTTTTCAGGCTTAGTCTGCGACATTTTTCGCAATTTACCATGGAAAGGGCAGTTTGTGCCGCGCTGCATAGTTTTCAATTTTCATTCCCAACCTGTACTCATGCAGTCTGTCGCGCAGACTGTATTCCAGCGTTACAACCTTGATGCCATGCTGCATGACCTGTTGGAAAAAGCGAAATAGATGCTGTTCCTTGCCGCTGATCTGGCGCATACGGTAAACATAAATGCAGTCAATTTCCCCGGCCTTGACCTGCCGCATCATTTCATGGTAGCCGAGGCGTAGCAACCAGCCGGGTCTTTCGTCCGTGCTGGTGCCGACAATATTGCAGTTGTCCTGCTGTGCTTTCGCTGCACACTCACGGATGCAGCGAAGTGTTTCGCCATCATTACCGGGAATTCGCGCATACAGCCATGCGCGTTTTGTGTTTTCATTTTGCATTTTTCATCGTTTCCTTTACTTGTTTTTAAGAAAAAACGCAGGCGGACTGCGAATTCCGTCTGCGATGCAGGTATAAATCATATCACTGGTCGTCCTCCTCGGTATCAACTTCAGCCTTGCGGCGCTTATAGGTCAACACACCGATGGCAACAATGGAGCCGAACACAACAATGACCAACAAGGTCATCGGGAATGTGTCGCCGGTCTGGGGGATCGTCAGCTGCGGCGCGGGGGTGGAAGTCGGTGCGGGGGTCTGCACCGGTGTTGGGGCAGGTGTGGGAGCCGGAGTAGGTGCAGGGGTAGGTTCTGGCGTATCTTCATGGTGCGGGGTAGCCTTATCGACCATCGTGATAAGACGCTTATCGGCTCGTTCCCAGTCTGCCTTTTCATCTGTGCGCAGATACAAACAGACCGTCTCGTCTACCAGCTCGACTTTGAACTGAACAGAACTTGCCACCTCATAACCGGCAGGCGCGGCATCTTCCGTCAGGGTGTAGATATGCTCGGTTTTCCCGTCAGAAAGGTGGATACCATCTTCCGAAATCGGAACATGATGCGTATTGGAGTCGGTTACCCATGTGTCGATGACGTTTTTATCTTCATCACGGATGGTCAGCGTTGCGCCGGGCAGCAAGGTGCCGCCTGCGTCCACCTTGTCAATATCCAATACAGGTGCGTCCTGCATGACTACGGTGGTGTCGTCCAGCTTTTCCCAAGTGTCGCCGGTCTTTACATAGACTTCGTTTTCCTGCTCGTTTCCAACCTGTACCAGCTTAAACACAATGTTTTCGGCTTCTGCATAGGTTTCAGGAGCGCGCTTTTCAATGATGGTGTACTCCTTGTCCAGCTCCAGACCGCGAACGGTATGGGGTGTCTTGGCAGAGGTCCAGCTTTCTATCAGCTTGCCATCTGCCTCGTGGATCTCCAGCTTGGCACCGGGCAGCTCTTTGCCGTTGGTGACATCCTGTTTGGAGATGTTCACCGTAGTGCGCAAATTGGTGTTTGTGCCATCCACTACCTGCCATGCCACTTCTTGACCGGCATAGGTGAACTCGACCTCGATGGGGCTGTTATCAAGAAGATACCCAGCAGGGGCGGTGATTTCGACAATGCGGTATTTACCGCTATTGCCGGAGTCCGGATAGGTTTCGGCGCGAATGGGCACATCCACATCAAACCAAGTAAAACCGCTGTCGTTGGTTGGGTCACTGGTTGCCAGCTTTGCACCGGCGTCCACCAGCTTCGTGCCATCTGCTGCGAAAATATCGTCCACCGTGTACAGTTCATACACAGCACCGGGCAGATAGGTCAGTGTTTCGCGGTCCTGCTTATAGATGCCAACGCCGATTTTGCTGACCTTGTCATCGGGCTTTTCGGGAACCGGCAGCACACGCGCATTTTCAAAGACAAGGATTTGTGCGGTCTTATGGGCATCCAAAGCATCTTTAACATTGACAATGCCGTATGAAGACTCTTTGTCGCCATCCTGCTCGTGGCTGACGATAGTTTTCGCCAGCACAATATCATTGCGCTGGTTGTCCCAGCCGAATCCCACACTGTAGCTTTGCTGCGTCAGCACAAAGCCATAGGGTGCTTTGACCTCGGTGATGGTGTACTTGCCCAAGGGCAGGGTCACGGTCACTTCACCTTTGGTGCCGTCATGGGAGATGGTGAGGAAATCATAGGTGGCCTGTGTACGATTGGGGGCAAATTTCACCTCATCGACCTGACCTGCCGCACCTGTGGTAACAGTGGCAACAAGGTCACCATCCTTATACCAATAAGTGCCCTGGCGGTCGAGCGTGGCAATATCGCCGTCCGCGTGGATTTCGTAGGTTGCCCCTGCCAAATTATCCTGCGTGTAGATGAACTGCCCGTCTTTGTAATCGGTCAGGACATTGCCCAGCTTGCGGATGGTCAACTGTCCGAGGGTTTCATGGTTGAAATACTTTTCTTCTACAATGTACTCGTCCATGTCATTGGTGGCGTTGCCCACGACCTGCCAGACACGCTCGGAGGTGATTTCAAATTCTACAGAGTAGGCAGGATCATTGTAGTAGCCTTCGGGTCCCTGCAATTCCTCAATGAGATAGCGACCAAGCGGGAGTTTTTCCGGCGTTTTCATCAGGCCATCCGCATCGGTGTAGAACACATCGGTTTTCTTGGTGGCGTTGCCGCTGGCAGGATCAATCATCGAGATACGGGTCTTGTTGCCTTTATCATCCAACTTGTACAGTGCAAAAGCAGTGTTCGCAATCTTGACCGCCTTGCCGGTTTCGGTATCGGTCTTGACGAGCTGCAAGTAACCTTCCAGTTCTTCATCCAACACGTTATAGGCCATGTAGTTGTTGGTGGCGGTGGTGACGCTGCCGGCAGGAACCGTAAAACGGCTCTGCGGGCTGTCCTTGCTGACTGTTACGATAAAGGGATCACATTGGAAAACGTCCTTGGGGATCGTAGTCTCGACAACAAGGTACTGCCCATACGGAAGTCCCTCAAAGCGGATGACACCTTCCTCGTTCGTATATAGTTCTGTCAACCGGTACTCTGCATCCTGATCAGTGGGAACCCAGCCATTACCTTTGCCGTTGGCGTAGTCACCATCTGCGGTCAGGGTGGCATTGTAGGCTTCTACCATGGCGGTGTTGCTCTCATACATATTGGCAACAGCCTGCCCCTCGGCAGTGAAATCGTACTTGAGCGTCAAATTATCGTAGTTGTCTTTGCGGTAAACGTCCAAAATACTTTGTGCATTGTAGCTGCCATCCGGGTTTGTGGTGAACTGCGCTTCCTTGCTCAGCTTGGAAATGCGATAGACGGTAAAGCCCGCACCCTCCAGCTTCAGCGCCGGGGAGGGCTGACCGGTGGTAGAAACCAGCTTATTCAGCGAGAAGCCGGATTTGAGGACTTCATCTTGGCTTTCCTGCTCAGCGCTGATATGGTAGCTGGATTCATCTGCATAGGTCAGTGTTTTGTAGTTGTTGACCTCATCGCAGAGATAACCGGTAGCATAGGAGAGATAATAGCCATCCCATGCCTTGCTGCCGTCCAGCTTGCGGCTTTCGGCTACGGCAGAGTACTGATTCTTATAGAGGTAGTCAGTGTACTCGCCGTCCTTGGTGGCAAGGGTAGCATACTTTCCAGTGAGCTCCAGCTTTTTATTCAGCTGCGGGTATTTGCCGGTCGTATACAGTTTGCCGTTGCTGTCAATGGGCAGCACCAAACCTGTGGCACGCTCGACAAGGTAGTAGCGCCCCATATATAGGTTGGAAAAAGCAAGTTTCCCGTCCTTGATGGCAGCAGAGGCAACCAGTCTGTCTTTCTGCAAAATGGGCAGGTAATCGGTATCCCAGCCGCCGTTGGTAAGCACAGTGGTGTGCCAGATGGGGTTACCGTTGGCATCCAAAATTTTGGAATAATCCACTGTGCCGGTGACGCCATCCGGGTGTGTGATTGTATCCGCTGCATACAGGTCGTAGACGGCTCCCTCCAAGGTGGTATCACCGTTGCTGCCCGCAGCCAGATACCGCGCTGCATCCAAATCGACTTTGGTCAGCAAAATACTGCCGAGAACGCGGTCGTTCTGCATTTTGTCGCCATCAGCGTGCATGGTGTAGGATTTTTCATTGTTGGCAATGCCAGTAGGGTCTGTGTCGTAGGTTTTGTCGGTTGCGCGGTCGCCAAACGCAATCGTGACGATGGCCTCACCGGTGTCGATCAGAGTGCCGCCGTTGTTGGTGGTGGTAATATCGGCATTATAGTCTGCATTGCCGAGCCAAAGAGTTTGCCCATCCAGCGCCTTGGTGATTTCAAAGGCATAGGCCCGCTTGCCCAAAACGGAACCTGCCGCACCGGGGTTCGTTACATCCGTCCAGTCGCCATAGTAGCCACTGGGGGCACGGCTCTCCACAACCACAAAACGGCCCTCGTTGCGCTGAGTATAGTAGATGTTATCCGAACCGTTGGCATAGCTGCTATGGTTGATGACTTTGTAGGTGCCGTCCGGCTGGCGTTCCACCGCATACTGGTTATAGCCACCTGCGGGGATATAGCGCTGGAGCACGGTATCCCATTCATAAATCTTGAACGCTGCATCACCCTTGATACGCTGTTTGGTTTCGCTGTCAATTTTGTCGATGGCAACTTTGACGGACCACTCATCGTTTTTCATGAGGTAATCGTTGCTGCTGTTGGCAGGCACGGTAATGGTCTGGCTGCTGCCAAGGTCGCCGCCGAAAGCATCAAAGCCGTGGGGCACCGTCACCTCGTTGTAGGAGAATTTCAGGTTGTCAAAGTAGTTATGCGCAGCAGAAAGTGCAGCTTCAATTTCCCCGTTGACCTGACCTTCGCAGGCGCTCTGTGCAGCAGACTGTGCGGCGGATGCCTGTGCATCGGCGTCCTGCTCACTGTTGGCGGTAATGCTGCCGCTCTGGGAGGCCGACTTGCTGACGCTGAAATGCACCGTCCATGTTACAGAACCATCGCCGCCGTTCAGGTGGTAATTGTCATCTGCCGTATGTCCGCTGGTCGTGACGGACTGCATCCCATCCGGTGTAATTGTCCAGCTGCCGCCGTCAATGTCGGCAGGGATGCCATCAAGGATCGGTGCAATTTCAATGCCTGCGCCATCCACTTTTTCCAATGTGTCCAGTTGGATTTTGTCGGTATTGACCGTATAGGAAAAATCCAAGGACTCGCTGCGCTCATAGCTGGCGCTCCACGGCTTATCCACCGATTCGCCACCGGTTTCAAAGCCGGGAATCTCGCTGTCGCCGCTAAGCACAACCGGGGTATAGTTCAGAACCACAAAGCGCTGCCATGCAGCATTGCTGGGCGTATACAGCGTGCCCACATACACGGTCTTGCCGGTCGGTGCCGCATAGGCTTCCGGTGCATTGACGATCTCGGCAGCGATGCTGTCAGGATACTGTTCTGCCTGCCAAGACAGCAGTGCGAGGTAATTGTCTGTTGCGTTATCTGCTGCATCTAAGGCAAGACTCGCAACCGCAGGCGCACCGTTATTGAAGCCTTTCGACCACAAAGTGGCCTGATCCGGCACCCAGCCTTTGTTGAAGTATTCAGCTTCGACCCACACCTGACCAGCGGGGGTATAATTGGCTACCGGTGGATATTTGTTCTTATAGGTGGCACCGGGTCCCCATGCCCACTTGCCGCGATCACCGCAGAGGGCAGGCTGACCGCCCAAATAGTTCATCCAACCAACCGAGGTATTCACGCACTGGGTAACCTGCAATCCGGCGTAAGTTGCAATACCTTCATCCGCTGAACACATTGCAACCTGCATTTCCTGTGCAAAGCGATCCTGCAAAATACCCGGCACCGGTGCGGAATCGTCCAGCGTAACATGGACGGTTTTCGTCAGTGTCTGCGTTGCATCCGTGTAAGTCATGGTGACGCTGAAATCCTCACTGGCTTTCACATAGATACCCGCCACGCTTGCGGAAATTTCAGAGAATTCATAATGCAGCTGGCTCTGGCGTTCTTCCTCGGTTGCCGGGGTCAAATCGCCGCTGGTAAAGCTATATCCCAGTAGCTCGACGTTATCGGGCAGCGCAATGTCCGCGCTGCTGCCGTTGGCGGGGTACATAACCTGCATACTGATAGGCACGATGGCGTAGTCCTCGCCATCCATGTGCGGGAACGCAGCAGTCGTGCTGTCCGCATCCAGAAGTGCAGCATCAAGCGCCACCTGCTGGAAAGAATCATCACTGACGCTGCTGTAATCTTCATTGCCCCAGCCCTCAATGCTGATTTTGGTTTCACCAACCAGTACCGGCAGGCCATAGGAGTCCAGATAATATCCGGTCGGCTCCTGCGTCAAGCTTGGGTACATCTTATGCCAGATTTCGTACAGTTCGTCACTGCCGCCAGTGTCGCCCTCGGTTTCAGGTTCCTGTTGTGGAGCATCCTCATCCGGGGATTCATCGGCTGTTTCCGGGGTTGCGGTACTGTTGGCATCGCTTTCGGATTTTGCTTCCTGCGTTGCCGCCTGTTCCGGCGTTGCGACCACAACCGGTCTTGCGCTGTCCTCCGCCAGTGCCCCATAGGGGAGCATACCGCAGCACATCATCGCCGCCATGCAAAGGGCTGTAACGCGCTGCCTCATTTTGAATTTGTGATTCATTGCACACAAGTCCTTTCTTTGTCAAAATTCATCTATATAAAAACAGCGTCTGTTGGTACAGACGCTGGAAAGCCAATAAAAAGTCCCGGCATTGCTGCCGGGAAAAGCTATTATACGAATTGTCACTTAGTAGGAAAAGTAGCTGAGAAACTGCGGAAGTTCTGCTTCCGGCAGTGTTTCCATGATTCTCAGCGCCATGTACTCCGGGCGACTGATTGCAGGCAGGAACTGCCGCGCATAGACTTTGCCTACGCGGGCACTGCCGACATCACGGATCATCCCTTTTTCGCTTAGTTTCCTCATCAGAGGGTAAATCGTTCGCGGATGCCACGAACCTTTGTATTGCTCGGTGATCTGGCCTAGAACCTGCTGCCCTGTAATGGGTTGCCCGGCGTTCCAGATAATCTGCATAACTTTCATTTCGGACTCGTTCAGCCTTGTCTTTTTTCGTTCCATGTTTATGACCTCACTGAAAAGTTACTGCCCAATAGGTATACTGTCCTGCTTCCGTGCTGCAAAACCAGCATCCGATTCCCATGCTGGAATAGTTGGGCGACACGATGCTGGCGTAGTGGTCGGGGCTGCTTTGCCATGCAGCACAAACGCTGCTTGCGGATGCGAACGGACCGGCAGCAATGATTTCACCGCAGACGGCACCGGAATGGTCAAACGAGCCGCCAGATGCAAAGCTGTCACAACGGGAGTTTGCAATAGAACTTAAGCCACCATCTACGGTAAGCGCAGGCAAACCAACTGCAGCGCGCATTGCGTTGATGTTTTCCGCCACTGCCCAATACGCCGAATCTGAACTGTCAATGCTCCACCACTGGTCGCTCCCTGCTGCAAGGTCAAAGGGAACGGCACCATAGCTCATATTGACCTGCTGAGATGCTTCCGTCTGCTGCACAGGAGCAACAGTTGTCGCAGGAGCCTCAGTAGGAGCTGGGGTAGGTTTCGCAGTCGGGGCTGCGGTGGGGGTCGGTGTTGCGGTAGGCTCTGCCGTTGGTACCGGCGTCGGATCAGGCGTTGGCGCAGGAGTGGCAGTCGGCGTTGCTTCGCTGCTGGTTTCCGGCGTGACCTCCACCAGCACGCTGCTTTCGGGTGTTTCAAGGTTTGTCGGCTGCTGCGCGGCGCATCCGCATAGAGCAGCAACCATAAGGGTCAAAATCAGCATAGATTTTTTCATGGGATTCCTCACAATCTATAAAGGTAAGTGTACAGCGCGGACGCGGCGCAAATCAGGAGATTGCCCGCCCACATAACCAACTGCGGCAGCGCAATCGGGCTGATCAGGAATGCAACGGCGGCAGAAGCTGCTGCTTCCCCATAGCAGCCATCCAGCAGCGCCAGCATAGCAGCAACACCGCCGAGGAGAGACAACAACCCGCCAAAGGCTCCCACAACTCCGTACAGGAGATTGAGGAGAAAGCCCGCTGCAAAGAGCACCAGAACGACCGGCACCGCAAGGATCCTGAGAATCCAAAGTAAAGCGACATTTTTTCTAAGTTGAATCAGCATGATTTCCACCTCCACCCTCATCATACAGGAATGATTTTATTTTGCAAGGCTGTCGGTTTACCGTTCCAATTCATCATCCGATTGAATCAGTGCATCCTCCGGTTCTTCTTCCAATTCTTCCGCTTCGCCCTCAATGATGGGTGCATCATTACCCACATTCAGCAGGGCATCCAGCTCGGCAAGGCGGGCACTTTTATCGCTCAGTTCCTGCTCCTGCAAGAACGGCTGCTTCAGTTCTTCCTCTGCATTGGTAAGCTGTTTTGTAAGCTGTTCCAGACTGCCATGCAGTCGGTTCAGGTCCTGTGGCAGAGCAGAAACTACATTTTGGAAGCGAATCATGTTGCCGGCAGCATCATTACCCAGTTCTGTCGTGTGCGTTGCCTCGCCAACAAGGTGGGCATGGAATACCTTTTCCAGCGGTTTATATTCGACTGTGATTTCAAAGCCTGCATAGTGACCTACCGGCACAGGTTTCGTTGCCCGCACTGCTGCACCGACAAGCCCCAGCAGCGCCTTACCTGCATCCTCGCGCTTATCGTAGGTTTTCCCGTCCAACTCGATAGAAAAGACGAGCTTTTTATCGGCATCATAAGACTGGTGTTCTTTTGCTGTCTGAATATCCTGCTCAAATGCACGGATTCGATGCTCGGTTCCTTTGATTTGGCGCGGGAAAGCCACGGCTATCGCATCTTCCAATCGGTAATGCTGGCTGGTGTAGGCAGCTTTCAGGGTCCGCAGCCGCGCCACTTGAATGTCCAAGTCCATCTTTTCCTTGATCATGGGGTTACCCGCTGCCAAAGCCTTGACTTCGGCATAGGTGAGCGCAGCTTCGTCCAGATCCTCGCAGCTGCGGGCTGGGGATTTTGACGTCATAATTTGCGAAATAAACTTCTGTTTATTCTCGACAAGCTGCCAACTGTACGAATCAAAAGTTGACTCTGTAACGTAAATAAATATAGAAACTTCCTTGTTCAGGTTGCCTTGGCGGACCATGCGTCCGTTGCGCTGGGCAATATCAGCAGGTCGCCATGGGCAGTCCAGATGGTGCAACGCAATAAGCCGTGTCTGTACGTTGGTACCAGCGCCCATCTTCTGGGTGCTGCCCATCAGGACGCGCACAGTGCCATTTCTGACTTTTCCAAATAGTTCAGCTTTTTTTGTTTCGGTATCCGCATCATGGATGAACTGCACTTCCTCTTTGGGGATGCCCTTGGCAACCAGCTTATCGCGCACATCGTTGTATACGTCAAAGCCGTCCTCCTTGGGGGTGCTGAGGTCGCAGAAAATCATCTGAGTGGAGCGCTGCTCCTTGGTTTTTTCCCATATCTCATATACCTTATCCACACAGGCGTTGGCCTTGCTGCCGGGGTCATCCGGCAATAAAGGGTTCATGAGCCGCTGGTCCAGTGCAAGTTTTCTGCCGTCATTGGTGATGCGCAGCATATTATCTTCCGTGGGCTGCACTTTTCCGCTTCGGACCTTTTCAGCGCGGTCTGCCAAGCCTTTGACCATTCTTTTCTGGACTTCACTTGGCTGTAACACCACATTGGTGGGCTTGCCGCCCACCAGTTCCGGCACCGGCAGATGCAGCATATCGGCGGTCTGAATGTCCGCAGACATCTTAAAAAGGCTCATGAGTTCCGGCAGATTATAAAATCGCGCGAATCTGGTTTTTGTGCGGTATCCTGTACCAGTTGGGTTAAGCTCAATCGCTGTAATGCTTTCCCCAAAGGTCGATGCCCACGAATCGAAGTTGAGCAAGCCCTCTTTTTCCAACAAGCCCCTTTGCAGATAGCGCATCATGACGTACATTTCCGTCATGGAGTTAGATATGGGTGTACCGGTCGCAAACACGATACCATGCCCACCGGTCACCTCATCAAGATACATACACTTCATCAGCATATCACTGCTTTTCTGGCTTTCTGTCTGGGAAATGCCCGCAACATTGCGCATTTTGGTGGCAATCATGGCGTTTTTGAAATAATGTGCCTCATCCACCATCAGGCTGTCCACGCCCAGATCCTCAAAGGTGACGACGTCATCCTTGCGCTGCTGGTCGTTGAGCTTGTCCAGCTTTTTCTTGAGCTGCTTCCGTGTCCTCTCCATCTGTTTGATGGTGAAATTCTCAGCACGAGAGCTTTTCAAAAGTGCGATTTGGTCAATAACATCGTCGATCTGCCTTTGCAGGTACATCTGTTGGCGTTCCGCCGAAAGTGGGATCTTCTCGAACTGGCTGTGCCCGATCACGATGATGTCATAGTTGCCGGTCGCAATGCGGGCGCAGAATTTCTTGCGGTTTTCCTTTTTGAAATCGGTTTTCTTTGCTACCAGAATTTCCGCGTTCGGATAGAGCAGGAGCGCTTCGGATGCCATCTGTTCGGTCAAATGGTTGGGAACAACGATCAGCGTTTTATTGCAAAGCCCCAGTCGCTTTTTCTCCATGGCGCTGGCCACCATTTCATACGTCTTGCCGGCCCCCACTTCGTGCGCCAGCAGAACATTGTTGCCGTACAGCACATGAGCAATGGCGTTCAGCTGGTGCGGGCGAAGGGTGATTTCCGGGTTCATGCCAGGAAATTTCAGGTGACTGCCATCGTACTCGCGGGGACGCAGTGCATTGAACTTTTCATTGTAGATGGCGACCAATCGCTGGCGGCGTTCCGGCTCCTTGAAAATCCAGTCTTGGAACTGCTCACAAATCTGGCGCTGCTTTTCCTGTGCAGCCTGCGTTGCCTCCTTATTCAGCACCCAAGAAACGCTTCCGTCAGCCGCCGTAACTTTATCCCGAATTTGGGTAGAACGCAGGTTCAGGGCGTTCTCCGCAATCAGGTAGGCGTTGGCGCGGTTCGTACCGTAGGTCACCGTTGCTTTGATATTGCCGTCACCAAATTTCTTGTTGGTAATGGTCCAGCTGCCGGTATACGCAGCGAATTCCACTTTGACCATCCGCCGCGTGTAGTAGGGGGCATCCAGAAGTTCCTCCAAAAACTGCTGCACATACTCAGCGGGAATCCAAGTAGCGCCCAGACGGACGCTGATTTCACTGGCTTCCAAGTCCTTGGGCTGTACTTTTTCAAGTGCTGCCACATTGACTTGAAACTGAGGATCATTCGTCGCCACCGCTTTTGCTGCCTGCAATTTTTCACGGACGTTCCCGGACAGGTATTCATCTGCAGGGAGGTAGATAGGGTTGCCATCGGTATCGACCTTTACGGGGTCACGGAAGATAATGCCGGTCAGATCGTTGATGATGGCTTCTGTGGTTTTTCCGGTCAGCTTGGACATATAACCCAAGTCAACGTGTCCCTGCTCGGAGAGACTGAGCGCCAGCGATTCCTCGGCGGTATCTACATGATCGACTGCTTGTGCGGGGCGGATCGTCCGCTTGGTGAACATATCCGTCTTGCCTTTGAAGTTTCCCTCATCGTCCAGATCTTCCAAGGAGCAAAGCAGGAAGTAGCCGGAATCCTCACGGAACGCGGATGCTGTGCCACGGCTGTTGATAAGACCGTATTTCTTGCGGTAGGCATCGTATTGGTCGTTCAGACGGGCTTGCAGCTTTTCAATATACTCATCCGGAAAGTTTTCCAGCTGGGCGTCAATCAGCTCACGGCAGGTATCCCGCAGGGGCACCAGTGCGCGGATGCGGGCCAGCGTAGTATCTCCGCCCTTTACCACTCGCATCTTGGAGTTCTCGCGGTAGTAAATGACGTCATCCTTTACGGTATAGCTGAAATTGCGCACATTAGGGTCGGCATCAATGGTGCCACTTTCTTCTTCGGCATATTCCCGTTCGTCCACCAATGTGTACTCGGCGTGTAGGGTAGAAAGCGCTGCATCCAGCTGCTCCGCCAGCGGGCTTTGCTCATTCGGCATACAGGTGGAGCGCATTCCGTAGGGACCGCTGACCATCTGCATCTCACCGCAGATCATTTCCGGGTGGTCAATGAAATACTGGTTCAGCGGGATTCCGTTTTCTGTTTCTCCAACATGTATCCACGGTGCGTCCTGCTCCAAGACTCTGCCGCGTTTTTGCAGAAACAGAATGTCGGAGGTCACTTCCGTACCGGCATTGCTCTTGAACGTGGTATTGGGCAGGCGTACCGCGCCAATCAGGTCACACCGCGCGGCAAGATACTTTCGAACATCCTCGGATTTCTTATCCAGCGTACCGGAAGTGGTGATGAACGCCATAATGCCGCCAACACGCAGTTTATCTACCGTCTTGGCAAGGAAGTAATCGTGAATTTGAAAATGCAGCTTATCATACCGGCGGTCGCTGACCTGATATTGTCCAAACGGCACATTGCCGATGGCAAGGTCAAAGAAGTTATCCGGCAGGTCGGCTTTTTCATACCCTGTAATTTGAATTTTCGCTTTCTGGTAAAGCTGCTGCGCGATACGACCGGACAGGCTATCCAGCTCCACGCCGTACAGCTTGGCATTGTGGGTATCGAATTTGCTGTGCCGATGGCCGAAGAACGCGCCGACACCCATGCTGGGCTCCAGCACATTACCGCCCACGCAGCCGATATGCTCCAAGGCGCGGTACATAGCGTGAATGACCGTAGGCGGCGTGTAAAAGGCAGTCAGGGTAGATTCCCGTGCAGCGCCGTATTCGTCCTCGGTCAGTAGGGTTTTCAGCTGCTCATATTCGGTATGCCAGTTATCCTTGCCGGGGTCAAAGGCATCTGCCAGACCGCCCCAGCCAAGATAGCCAGCCAGAATGTCCTGTTCCTGCTCGGTTGCGGGGGCACCACCGGATGCCATGCGCTGCTCGATTTCTTTCAGCGTGCGGATGGCCTGCACATTGGCAGCGAACTTTGCTTTTGCGCCTTCCGGGATGGCAGGTTCATACGGTGCAAGGTAATTCGTGCGGTCATACTCGGCAGGTTCCTCATGCGCGGCAAGACGGTCCACATCCTGCATGACCTGCGATACAAAGGTGGATTCCTCCGGTTCGTCTGCGCTGATTTCGGGTTCCTGTTCCTCGATTTCGTTGATGTCCACTTCCATCAGGGAATCAAAATCGAGTATTGAGAGAAATTTTCTGTTCATTTCTTCCAAAGAAGAAAACTTCTCTTGTGCATACAGGGTATCGTCCACAAACTTGCTGATGGTGCAATGCTCCAGATCCGCATTGACCTGAATCGTATGCTGCTCGTCCTCGGTGGTGGTATAGCCCAGACCGATTTGGGTAAGATTGGAGAAGTCCGGCTCTGTGATTTCAAACTCATCCTTGAGGTAGTCCTCGATATAGGAGAGGGCCTGCTCACGCTGCTCCTGCACCAGAGATTCACGCTGCTGTTCGGATAGCACCATGCCGCCGTTGCGGGGATTGGCGTCCAACAGCTGTTGGAACTGTTCTCGGCTGACGGCGCGGCCTACCAGCGGGAAATCTTCATTGCGCAGGTGAACATCGAATCGTCCGATACTTTCTACGGTGAACCGCTGGTCATTTTCAAGGTAAACGGTGCTACCCACTTCGCAGACAGGTTTCTTGTCAGGGATGGGTGGCGGCAGGGGCTTCGACTCTGTCTGCCTGCTTATCCATGCAGGCATCTTCTCGCGCTCTGCATCCGTCAGGTAGCGGTCCATTCTGACAAGATATTCCAGCCGCTTGCCGACATCCTTCCACTTAAGCTTTTTCTCATACCGGAGGTCATCCTTGCAATCGTAAAGGATGCTGAATCCTTTACTGTCAAAGTTCACGAAGCCGCTTCCACCGTCAGCAAACGTCCAAGAGAAACCACCAATGCCGTACTCTTTTTTGAGGAAAGCTACGGTTTCCTTTTCCGTTTTCTTCTGCTGGAAATGGTTATAGATGCGGTATTTGCCGCCCTCAAAGACGCTGCCTCTTGTAATGATGACATTCATATCATCTTCCGTTATGTAACTGCCAGCGTCCGGCTGGGGTTCTTTGTAGTGGTAAGTGGGCAGGGTCGCTTTGATTTTCGCATCCTGTTCTTCCTCGGAATAGATGTCGTCCACTTCCAACGTGCCCACTTCATCGCCGCGAGAAGCATTTTCCGGCAGGTCAAAGGACAGCTGCTCGTCCTGACTGATAGCTTTTTTCGGGCCAATGGCTGCGATAAGTTCGTGGTTATCGACCAGTGCAGAGATAGCAGCAGTAACGCTATGCCACGACAGATGCGATTCCGCGCTGCGGGTCAGGTAGGACCCCTGCCAGACAAGCAGACCATTGCTTTCTTTATAGAATCCAACGCGGGTATCATCTTCCAGCAGAAGCTCCGTAAACACGACCTTGTAACTATCGCGGATATACCGCAGCCGGTCGATCAGCAGCGGTGTTTTACTGAAAAATGAAAGGATGTCCGTATTGGAAGCGCGCGAGGTCGTGTCTGCTTTCAGCAGGGACGGCAGCAGTCCTGCCGGAAATTCGGGCAAAGAAAAAGCGGAGGGCGATGGTTCGCTCTCCGCAGCTGCGGGTTCTTCCGTTATTCTTCGTACAGCATCGGAAGGATCATTTCCTCCGCCTGCTGCTTCAGGCTGTTGCACATCTGCGCCCAGCCCAGCGGGTTTGTCTTGCGGTCGGGCATCTGCGCTTTCTGCATCAGGTCGTGCAGCGTCTTGTCCACCATCTGCTGTGCGTCCAGCCCCATCTTGCGGCAGCTCGGCAGCAGCGTTCCCTCCAGCATCATCTGGTCGCACAGGTTCGGCTCGTTCTGCTCCAAGTAGTCCAGCCGCATTCTGCCGTACCGGTTCAGGTTGGTTTTCTTGGCTTTCGGCAAGCTCAGGTTCGGAATCTGGTATCCGATCACGTTCGTGTACATCATCTGTGACAGCCTCCTCTCGACTGGTCGTTTGTGTGGGTGATTGAGTATCTGTATTATGCACTGGTTCAGCCTGAATTGCAACACTGTCGCGGGCAAGCTGCATAACTTCGTGCCCAAGTTCATCCAGCAAAGGTTCTGCTGCTGCCTGCACATAGCCGCCCAAGCAGAGGGAGATTCGGCTGGTATCAAACTGGGTGACATTCTGGAAAGCCGGAAAATCTTCTTCCCGCACCGGGATACCCAAACGGATGCAGATCATGTACAGGGTGCTTTGTGCAGCGAGTTCCTGCAAGATGAACCGCTGATCTTCCGGGTGGCTCCAATTCAGTGTGCTGTCCTCAATGGAGCCTGCCATGACACGATTGGCGCGTTCCGACAGGGAAATGACTTGCTCGGTTGCCCGATCCATCAGGCTGCCCACGGAGTTGACCTGCATAAGAAGTGGCCGGATGGCATCTGTCACTTCCCATGGGGCAGCAGCTTTGTCGCCGGTAAGAACAGTATCTGTCATGGAGAACACTCGTTTGGCAGTGGGCACACCCTGATGGCGTTGCAGGATGATGATGCTTTTACTGCCGTACATGACCTTGCGGTGTGCCTGTTCATTCCAGTACTGCATGGTAGCGCAGGCGGTGGCATCGGGGCGCTGGGCGTGGATCAGCAGCTGGTTGAGGTAGGTGGTGTGGTAGTTATGCGCTGCCGTATACAAGAACCGCCGCCAGTTTTCCGGTGAGGCTGTGACCTGTGTAGCGGTCTGCTGTGCCAGTTGGAAAATATCTTGTGGATTTGGCATTGCTTCACCTTTCCGGTTCGTCCTGAACCTGTTCTTTTTGGCGCTGGGCTTCGACTTCATGCAGTTCCGGCAGTAGGTGGCTCACATCCTTGAAGCCAATACTGTCCACATAGTAGGCAGTCTCTTTTCCGTTTTTCGTTGTGACCACAATATCACTGGTTGAAAGAGAACACATATGATAGCGCAGCGGACGATTCGGGGCATTGAACTCCTGAAAGCATCTGTCCAAATCGTAATCCGCAGGAAGGTTTGCTATGTAGACGCTGCTGTAATCGGCTGCATGGATGCGGCTTTCGGAATAGGCATAATTCATAAAGCGATATTCGCAGCCGCCCTTTGTAATTTGATAGATTTGGAGCTTATCCAGATTGTCGCCCGGTTGGGGGTGCTCAGGAGTAACGTAACAACCGAATTTAAAATTTGCGTCTGCATACTGCTGGATATGGCAGCCATAGTGCCCGACATAGGCATGGGTTACGTCAATGTTCTTTACCTCTCTGAGCCATTTGGTTCCGTCCGCATTTGTCTCAATCACGCGCTGCCCGTCACGCACCTGAAATAGTTCCCGCCCATCTCGGTTAAAGAACCGCGTGAATTGCAACCCGCTGCATAGCTCATGTGCGTAAAGCCATTCTGTAATGTGCATATCCTTTTCCACCTGTACCCATGTATAACCATCCCGCTGGGTATAGGTATGCGGGCGGACCCTGTCCACGCCGATTACTTCTACAAGTTTCTTAGCCATTTTGGGGATTTGTGCATCATTACCGTCTGCGTAGGGGCCGCGATAATCATCGCACAGGTAATTGACACCATTTCGCACCTGTATGATTGCAACCGCTCCGTCCGGATTCTGACGATCAACACCTACCACCAATCGTGCATAAGGGAATCTTGCCCGTTCATTCCAAGTGCGCTCGTTGTTATAGGGCATTTCACGCAGTTGGTGATAACGTTTTTCCAAATCTGCGATATTATCAAAAAATTCCGTGGGTGTTTGCTTTTCAAATTTTTCCGGAAACGCACGGGTCATAGCATCCGGAATCAAGTAATACCGATACTCTGCCATATCAGCGCTCCTCCTCATGTGCTTGCTCATGCGCCATCTGTCGAAAATAGCTTTCCAGAATTTTCAAGATGCGGTTTTCCATCTGCTGCTTGGTGCAGCCGGTCGGAAAATACTGCGCCACCTTGCTGACGTTGATGTTCAGCACCGGTTCACGCGGCGCAACGCTCGGTTTCTGTGCCGACATGATTTCTTCCAACTTGTCCAGTGTTAGGGTTCCTTCTTTGCTGGCTACTTTCAATTTCTGTGCTTGTGAGAGGGATGGGGTGCAGTCCTGCGCCTCGGCATAGTCGAGGAAACTCTGCTGCTCGTCCGGGGTCAGGTAGGATAGCTCAACTGCAGGGTTGAATTTCAGGGTGTTGGAATCGACCTTTTTCTGGAGTTCAGGGATTAGCTCGTTGAGACGGATGTAGCGGAAAATTTGCTTAGGACTTTCTCCAACATCTGCACCGATTTGTGTCGCGGTTTTTGCTTCAGGGAAATGGGTGTCAAGTTGACACCCATTTTCTTTTCGCCGCCCGGCAGATCGTTTCATCGCTTCATTTTTCATTTTCAGCGCTCGCGCCTTTTCCATCGGACTGATATGTTCCCGCTGGATATTAGCATCGACCATGTCGATGATGGCTTGGTCGTCATCAACATTCCGCACCTGCACCTTGATTTTATCCAGCCCTGCAAGCTGCGCTGCATGGAAGCGCCGATGCCCGGAGATGATTTCATAGCCACCCTCGGCGCGGGGGCGCACGGTCAGGTTTGTAAGTACGCCGTTTTCCTTGATGCTGTCCACCAGCTTCTGCATATCTTCATCGTCTCGCACCTCGAAAGGGTGATTGACGAAAGGATGCAGTTCAGAAAGCGGTACTTCCGTTACTAGGTCGCCGCTTTCTCGTTGGCGGTCAGCCTCTGAGGAAAACATATCAGCGATCGCGGGCATCTTCATCGCGTTCATAAACTTGTTCTTCGCGGCCATGACCTAATACCTCCTGCGTAAATTCAACGTATGCTCTTGCGCTGCTGCTTTTGGGTTCGTACAGGATAGTGGGTGCTGCAAACGCCTGACTTTCCTGCACTTTGACGTTATAGGGGATCTCCGTAGTAAATACACGGAGCGTTCTCCCATACTTGGCGCGGACATCATGGGCATAATGCTCTGAGACTTTCGTATGCTGGGTCATCGTCAGCAAAATGCCCCTGATATGCAGTCCTGGGTTGATTTTGCGCTGCACGTTGGAAATCGAATTTGTCAGCTGCGACATACCAACTACCGAGAACGGCTGCGCCTGCATCGGGATGATGACCTCGTTGGCAGCGGACAGCGCGTTTGTCAGCAGAAGCCCCACGGAGGGGGAACAATCAATGATGCAGTAATCATACTGGTTGCTGTACTGCTCCAGACAGGTTTTCAGCAGCACCTCACGACACATCATGGTGCCCATTGCCAGCTCAAAGCTGGCCAGCCGGAGATTGGATGGAATGAAATCCACCTGTGGTGCAGAGTCATCCGTGCGCTTGCTCTGATAAACGCACTCTCTGTGGGAGAGGGGCTTTTCATAGGCAACTTTCATCAGCAGCTCTGTGATTGTCTGCTCAAGGTCCTGTTCAGGCGGGATACCGCAGTAGCAGGACAGATTGCCTTGCGGGTCAAAATCTACCATGAGTACACGGTAGCCCTGCTGGGTAAGGGCAATGCCCAGGTTGTACGCGGTAGTCGTTTTGCCGGTGCCGCCTTTCTGATTTGCGATAGCAATAGTTTTCATCTGGTTTCCTCCAAAATATCATCCAAGCTGATACAGTGCTTCTGATATTCCTGTGTGACCTGCACCAGCCTGTCGTTATAGTCCTTGCCGATAGGCGGCGGACGATTTTCCACGGTTTTGCCGCTGCCCTCCAAGTGCTTGATAATGTCCTGCGTTCTGGTTCTACCGGCTTCGTCATTATCAAGGCACAGGACAATGTGGGTTATGTTCGGGTAGTATGTAAGAAACGCATCCAGTGCAGCGTAATCCGTACCGCCCAGCGCCAGATAGTGAATACCGCGCCAATTTCCAGTGTGCTGCATAATTTTCAGCGAGGCACCTGACATGGCATCTATGGGCGCTTCGTACACTTCCACCGTGTCGGCAGCGGCAGCAGCTTCGATGTAAAACGGATATATCTTTTTACTGCCGGGAATATCGCGGCGAAACTGAATTTGCGAACAACCGCGCAAGCTGCCACCTTTAGGTTCACCGTTTCCATCGCGCCCGACAAATACACAGTTCGGATGATCCTTGAAGCTCGTCTGATACAGGATTCTTTTCTGCTTGCAGAGCGTCAGCACGTTGGGGTGGATGCAGCGCTTGCGAAGATAGGCAGTAGCAGCGTAGTTGTTCTTATCTGGCTTCGGCAGCCTGAATTCCTTTGCCGGTTTCTTCTCGGCAGGGGGTGGGGGTGCTTTTACAGGTTGGAAAGAAGGACGGACACCGCCCTGTATCCGATTGATTTCCCGCACCGCTTCTACAAACGGAACACCTTCAACCGCTATGAGATAGTTCAGCGCTGTGCGGCCGGTAGCTTTCGTTTTAAAGTACGTCCACGAACCATCCTCTGCGAAGGTCAACGAACTGTGCCCTTTGTGGCGGAATTGTCCGGGTCCTTCCGGTTTGAAGTTGTCCGGCTCACACAGCTGCATATACTGGTACAGATTCATCTGCTTCGCTAGGGCGATTTCCTGCTCTGTTACACCGGGCATACTCTACCACCTATTCTGTTTTCCTAACTGTAATTTATATTCTCAGTATCACTATAATCAGTCTAATTATTATCAGTATTAGTTCCGTGTGATTTTCAAGAATCCAGAAGTGTGAAAATCACATATCAAGAATCACCTTTTTCACAGCTCTTATCATTTATCGTTGCTGCGAAGTTTTTTACATAAATCAAATTCGGTCTACCAAGCCCCTGTCGCTTACGCTCGATAAGCCCTGCCTGCTTTTCCAGTTCCACCATCAGGCGCGTGGCTTTCTGGTTGGCACAGTTCAGTGCATCCATGATTTCCTCCACAGTGAAGATAATGTAAACCTTGTTCTGTGCATCTAACCATTGATTTTTCAGCGACAAACTCATTCGATCCAGCAGAATCCCATACAGTACCTTGGCATCGGTGGACAGCTCCCTGAAGTTCGGCTCTGTAAATAGCGCTTTGGGTATGCGGTAAAAAGAGAACTGCTCGGCTTGAGCGCCGTAAAAATATTCGTATTGCATCTCACTTCTCCTGCCTAAAAATGGGTGCAGCTAAGAAAGCCCACAAAACTACATTTCGTAAGCTATTACATATTGTACTCTTTATTTATCTTTCCAGTTCGTCCTCACGCTGTGGGCGCTGGCGGCTGGAGCGCTTGTGCTCCCAATTCCGCAGCAGCGAAATGATGACATTCTGCATCTGCTGCGGTGTATAGTTGGATGGGAAGTACTGCTGCACATCAGACTGATTCAGAAAGAACTTTTGCCGTTGGTTCGGCTTTTCTTCTGTCAGTAGGGTATGCAGGTAATTCTCCGTCAGCGTTCCATTTCGGCTCATGTCTTTTAGTGTTCGAGACTGAACCAAAGACGGTGTAGCATCACACATCTCCATTTCTTCTTTGAGCCATGTCTGATGTTCCCCTGTCATATAGGAGATTTCGACCGCTGGGTTGAATGCAATGCGACCGTCATCGACCATTTGCAAAATAGATGGAATCAGGTAGGTCAATCGAATATAGCGTTGTACTTGCTTGTAGCTTTCCCCTACTTCTTCGCCAATTACCGCTTCCGACCTATTGTACTTTAACTTTGGGACAACTTGTCCCAAAGTTGCTCGTCCTTGATGTTTCAACGCTTCCATGCGCATTTTATAAGCAAACGCCTTCTCACTTGGCAGCACATGCTCACGCTGGATATTGCTGTTGACCATCAGAATCGTGGCTTCGTCATCGTCTATGTATTCCACTCTGGCAGGGATGCTTTCGATGCCGAGTTCTTTACAAGCCTCCCACCTGCGATGTCCGCTTATCACTTCATAGCCGACACCAACCTTTGGTCTGACGATGATGGGCGTAATGATGCCGCTCTCTGAAATGCTGTCTACCAATTCACTGAATTCCAGATCATGGCGGATACGGAACGGATGATTGGAGAATGGATGCAACTTATTTATTGGAATAGTTTCCTCTTTGCTTGCTCTGTAAGCAGGCGATGTTTTCCTCGTCATGCTGCGTACTCCTGCGGTTTTTTGATAGCTCTTAAGTACCCCGATTTGACCCCAAAAATGTACCCAAAAATCGTATACTTTTTGCTGAAAATGTACCCAAAGGGGATTTTTGCATAAAAAAAGCCCCTAACCACTGTAGTACAGCGATTAGGGGCTTGCTATGATTTATAGAGCGACCTTAACTGTCAGGTCTTTCCATTGCTTCGGCCAAAGCACGCAGCCACGCGAATTTCGATAAGAACGAGCCTTATCGTAATCCACATTTAATTGTAAAAATCTACGTGACTTAAGCGCGTGGATTTTTAATTGCTGCCTGCGCAGCGGCCAGGCGGGCGATGGGAACACGGTAGGGAGAGCAGCTGACGTAGTCCAGACCAACATTGTGGCAGAACTCAACACTGCTGGGGTCGCCGCCGTGCTCGCCGCAGATGCCCAGACCCAGGTTCGGGTTGGTGGCGCGGCCATCAGCAGCAGCCATCTTGACCAGCTTGCCGACGCCGATCTGATCCAGGTGCTGGAACGGATCGCTCTCGTAGATCTTGTTGTCGTAGTAAGCAGTCAGGAACTTGGCAGCGTCGTCACGGCTGAAGCCGAAGGTCATCTGGGTCAGGTCGTTGGTGCCGAAGCTGAAGAAGTCAGCTTCCTTGGCGATCTCGCCTGCGGTCAGGGCAGCGCGAGGAATCTCGATCATGGTGCCGACCTCGTACTTCATGTCGACGCCAGCGGCAGCGATCAGGGCATCAGCAGTCTTGACGATGACGTCCTTGACGTACTTCAGCTCCTTGACCTCGCCAACCAGAGGAACCATGATGTGCGGGGTGATCATCTTGCCAGTCTCGGCAGAAACCTTCAGGGCAGCCTTGATGACAGCATTGGTCTGCATCTCGGCAATCTCCGGGTAGGTGACGGCCAAACGGCAGCCACGGTGGCCCATCATGGGGTTGAACTCGTGCAGGCTGACAACGACATTGTTCAGTTCATCGGTGGTCATGCCCATATCCTTGGCCAGAGCAGCGATGTCCTCGGGCTTGGTGGGCAGGAACTCATGCAGCGGCGGATCCAGATAACGAATGGTCATCGGACGGTCGCCCATGATGCGGTACATAGCGGTGAAGTCGGCCTCCTGGAACGGCTCAACCTTGGCCAGAGCGGTCTTGCGCTCCTCAACGGTACGGGCGCAAATCATCTCACGGACAGCGGCGATGCGGTCCTCGGCGAAGAACATATGCTCGGTACGGCACAGACCGATGCCCTCAGCACCCATGTCAACGGCGTTCTGGGCGTCGCGCGGGTTGTCGGCGTTGGTCATGACCTTCATCTGGCGGTTGGCGTCAGCCCAGCCCATGAAGCGCTTGAAGTTAGCGTTCTCGGTGGAAGCGACAGTAGCAATCTGGCCCTCGTAGATGTTGCCGGTGGAGCCGTCAATGCTCATCCAGTCACCCTCATGGAAGGTGTGGCCGTTGATGGTGATGACCTTGGCGTCGTAGTCGATGGCGACGTCGTTGTCATTGCCGCAGCCGGAGACGCAGCAGGTGCCCATGCCGCGGGCGACAACAGCAGCGTGGCTGGTCATACCGCCGCGGACGGTCAGGATGCCCTGAGAAACCTGCATACCGACGATATCCTCGGGAGAGGTCTCGAGACGGACCAGAACGACCTTCTTCCAAGCGTCGTCCTTGACCTTCTCCTCTGCATCCTCAGCAGAGAAGACAACGCGGCCGCAGGCAGATCCCGGAGAAGCAGCCAGGCCCTTGCCGATAGCCTCGGCAGCCTTCAGAGCGGCAGCGTCAAACTGCGGGTGCAGCAGGGTGTCCAGCTGCTTGGGCTCGACGCGCAGAACAGCGGTCTTTTCGTCGATAACGCCTTCGTCGACCAGGTCGCAGGCAATCTGCAGAGCAGCCTGGGCGGTACGTTTGCCGTTACGGGTCTGCAGCATGAAGAGCTTGCCATCCTCGATGGTGAACTCCATGTCCTGCATATCCTTGTAGTAGTTCTCGAGGCGGGTTGCGATCTCAACGAACTGATCGTAGACCTCGGGCATCTCCTCATGCAGCTTGCTGATGGGAGAGGGAGTACGGATACCAGCGACGACATCCTCGCCCTGGGCATTGATCAGGTACTCGCCCATCAGCTTCTTCTCGCCGGTGGCGGGGTTACGGGTGAAGGCAACGCCGGTGCCGGAACGCATACCGGAGTTACCGAAGGCCATCTGCTGCACGTTGACAGCGGTGCCCCACTCGTAGGGGATCTCGTTCATCTTACGATAAACGTTGGCGCGGGGGTTGTCCCAAGAACGGAAGACGGCCTTGACAGCGCCGATCAGCTGCTCTTTGGGGTCCTGGGGGAACTCTTCGCCCTGCTTCTCCAGGTAAATCTGCTTGAATTCCTTGACCAGTTCCTTCAGGTCGTTGGCGTCCAGCTCAACGTCCTGCTTCACGCCCTTGCGCTCCTTCATGGCGTCGATGCGCTCCTCAAAGAAGCTCTTGCCCAGCTCCATGACGACGTCAGAGTACATCTGGATGAAGCGGCGGTAGCAGTCATATGCAAAGCGGGGGTTGTTGGTCTTCTTGGCCAGGCCTTCAACAGCCTGGTCGTTCAGGCCCAGGTTCAGGATGGTGTCCATCATGCCGGGCATGGACTGACGTGCGCCGGAACGGACGGAAACCAGCAGGGGGTTCTCGATGGAGCCGAAGGTCTTACCGGTCTGCTCCTCAAGGATGCCCATGTATTTGAAGATATCCGCCTTGATCTCATCGTTGATTTCGCGGTTGTCGGCGTAGTACTGGGTGCAGGCCTCGGTGGTGATGGTGAAGCCCTGCGGAACCGGCATACCGGCGTGGGTCATCTCGGCCAGGCCGGCGCCCTTACCACCCAGAGTGTTCTTCATGGTGGTCTGGTCGCCGCCGAAGGCGTCATGGCCCTCTTTGAACAGGTACAAGAATTTCTTGCTCATAGTTACCTCCCAAATTGGTGACGTGTTTGCATCACATAAATCATGTTTGCATAGTCCATTATAACAGACCGAAAGACAGATTTCCAGTAGATTGTTAAAAAAATGCTCAATAGTTTCGCCGAAAAGTAGACAAACTTTTTCGGTTTGCCTATTGCAATTTGCACAAAAATCGTGTAAGCTATAATGGGTGGGAAGTTTGAAATATTTTTCAATTCCTTGTTTTTGCGGCAAATACAAAAGGGAACGGATGCGGTGTCCGTTCCCTTTTTTCATCTGGTTTTCTTTTTGTAGTATGTTACCGCCATATGGGTGTCGCTTGCCCAGGTGAAATAGGTACTGACTTGCGAGCGCCCCATATTCTCTAAAACCTGTTTTAACCCAATCGTCCCATCGAACCACACGTCATACGCCGCAGCCGTATCATCCGCATCCCGCATCGACACCTCCGGGGCGCTCTGCGGCATCGTCAGCATAGCAAAGCCGGGCTGGGCGGCCTCATCGGCGTAGACAGCGCCGCCGCTCACCGCCAGGGCGGCCAGGGCCAGCGCTGCGATTCTCTGCATCAGGGTGTTTCGGGTTTTCATGGGGGTTTTCTCCTTCTTCTATTGCATCTTACGGCCACAGTATAACATTTCCCGCTGCAAAGCATAATAAATTTTCTTATGAAAAAGATGTACTTTTTCATGATTCTTTCCCTTTCACAGAACTTTTTCTGGGAAATTGCGTCGAAAGGCGTTTTTCGGCTTGCTAAAATCCGCCGGGTGTTATACAATATATGGGTATCAGAGTTTCGCGGGCACAGCGGCCCGCCCCTGCCTGCAAACCGTATATACCGTATATAAAGGAAGATGCTCATGTCTACCGCAAAAGAGAAATTTGAACTGACGCAGCAGCGCTACGCTGCCACCTTTGAGCGCCACCTGGATAACGGCGTGAATTTCATCAGCCGCGATGTCTATATTGAGCCGGAGGTCGTCATTGCCCCCGGTGCCACCATCCTGCCCGGCTGCATCCTGCGCGGCAAGACCGTCATTGACGCGGACTGCGTCATCGGCCCCAACACCCTGCTGGAGAATACCGTCGTGGACGCAGGCTCCACCATCAACGCCAGCCAGTGCTATGACAGCCACATCGGCCCCAACAACAAGATCGGGCCCTTCACCCATGTACGCACCGGCACCAAGACTGCCGAGGGCTGCCACCTGGGCGCTTATGTCGAGACGAAGAACGCCGACTTTGCCGAGGGCAACACCGTCAGCCACCTGACCTACATCGGCGACGCCACCGTGGGCAAGTACTGCAACTTCGGCTGCGGCACCGTCACCTGCAACTATGATGGCGAGGGCAAGTTCCACACCACCATCGGCGACTATGCCTTCATCGGCTGCAACACGAACCTTGTTGCGCCGGTCACGGTAGGCGACCACGCCTTCACCGCCGCCGGTTCCACCATCGGCCACGACGTGCCCGCCGGTGCGTTGAGCATTGAGCGCGCCAAGCAGGCCGAGATCGAGGGCTGGGGCGAGAAGAAGCTGGAAAAGTACATCGCCAAAAAGCAGAAGCTGGAAGCGGAAAAGAAAGCGAAATAATATTGCAGGGGGGCAGCGTCCTCGACGCCCCGCGGCAAAGCGTACCAACACGACAAAGGACACACTATGTTAGGAATGACCTCTGGGGCAGACTGGCTGATTGCCGGGCTGGGCAACCCCGAACCGAAATACGACGGCACACGCCACAACGCCGGGTTTGAAGCGCTGGATTATCTGGCCGCTCAGTGGGGGTGCAGCATCACAAAAGCCAAGTGGCAGGGCCTGTACGGCACCGCCCAGGTGGGGCAGCACAAGGTCGTGCTGCTCAAACCGCTGACCTATATGAACCTCAGCGGCCAGAGCATTGCCCCCGCTGCAAACTTTTACAAAATCCCCGCTGACCACGTCATCGTCCTGTGCGACGATATCACCCAGGAGCCGGGGCATCTGCGCATCCGGCCCCACGGCTCGGCGGGCGGGCACAATGGGCTGAAAAGCATCATTGCCAGCCTGGACACCGAGAACTTCAACCGCATCCGCATCGGCATCGGGGCCAAGCCAAACCCGCAGTACGATCTGGCCGCCTGGGTGCTGGGCAAGCTGCCCCCCGCGGACCGCAAAGCCATGACCGACCGCTACCCGGACATTGAGGACGCCTGCAAGCTGCTGATGGACGGCAATTTGCAGTACGCCCAAAACAAGTTCAACCACTAAGGGGACGTTTAACCATGAGTGAATTACGCAAAAAAGCCATGACCCGCCTGGCCATCTGTGCGGTGGCCCTGGTTGCCAGCATCATTTTCAGTGTGCTGCTGCTCACCGGCACTTTTGACGGCAAGACCGACAGCGGTGACGCGGCCCCTGCGACGAGCGACACCACCTCTGCCGCAGCAGGCGTGAATGACCCGACTGCCGACAGCTTCACCGCAGAGGCCACCGGCGACACCGCCGAACCCCCTGCCGAGGAGCAGCCCGCTGAGCCTGAGCCTACCCCGGAGCCGACCCCCGTGCCCACCTTTGACGGCCTGAGCGTGCAGCCCACCACCTATTACAATGAGGGCGAGCAGCCCAGCTACACCACCCCCGGTGATTCCGGCATGAACCTGCGTGCAGGCCCCGGCACCGACTACGACAAAGTGACCAGCGTGCCCGCCGGGACCGGCGTGACCGCCCTGGGCACCAACGAGGACGGCAGCTGGGTCGTGGTCAACTACGACGGCAAATACGGCTGGCTCAAGACCGAATTTTTGAGCTGATAAGCTATGTTCAACGCACTTTTTACCAAAACCGAAGAATACGCAAAACTGGCGCAGGCGCTCGGGGGACCGGGGGCTTGCGCCTTATTTGGCATTCCCGGGGCAGGGCGGGCGCTGGTCTACGCCGCGCTTTCCCAGGCACTGGACAGGCCGCTCTGCATCGTGACCCCCGGCGAGGCCGAGGCCACCCGCTTTGCGGGCGACCTGAACGCGCTGGGCGTGGCGGCGGCGGTGTTCCCCGCCCGCGACTATGTGCTGCGCCCCATTGAGGGTACAGCCCGCGAGTACGAGTACCGCCGCCTGGCCGTGCTGGGCGATCTGGTCGGTGGCCGTCTGCAGGCCGTCTGTGTGCCGGACGAGGGGCTGACCCAGTACACGACGCCCCGGGCCGAGTTCTGCGCCAACACCCGCACGCTGCACCCCGGCGATACCCTGCCCCGCGCCGACCTGACGGCGCTGCTCTACGGCGCAGGCTACACCCGGCGCGACCAGGTGGACGGGCCGGGCCAGTTTTCCATCCGCGGCGACATTGTGGATATCTACGCGCCCGATATGAAACAACCCGCGCGTCTCGAGTTCTGGGGCGACGAGATCGACACGATGCACAGCTTTGACCTGGCCACCCAGCGCCGGGATGAACCAATCGAAAAAATCTACGTCTCCCCCGCCCGGGAGGTACTGTTCGGTTTGCCCGGCGAGGCCGCCGAGCTGATCCGCGCGACCATCAAAAAAGCCCGCGGCAAGCGGCGCACTGCACTGGAAAGCTGCACGGCCAGCGACCTGGCCCAGCTGGACGGCGGCGCGATGCCGGTGAACATGGACAAATATCTGTCGCTGCGCTACCCCGAGCCTGCAACGATTTTTGACTATTTCGACGACCCGCTTCTGATTCTGGAAGAACCCGCGTCCCTGCGGGAGGCCGAACGTGCCACCGTCTACCGCCGCAGCGAGGAGTTTTCCGCCCTGCTGGAGGACGGCGTGCTGGCCCCCGGGCTGGATAAGCTCTACGCCGAGAGCAGCTGGCTCTGGACGCAGACGAGTACCCACCGTACGCTCTGTGCCGAGAATTTTGCCCGCAGTATGCCCGATGTGCCCTTGAAAGCCATCGTCAACGCGCCCGCCCACACGCTGCCCACCTGGGGCGGCGAGGTTGCAGCACTGCTGGAGGACATCCAGCCGCTTTGCAGCGGCGGCGCGGCAGTCACGATCATGGCTGGCACGCCCCGCGCGGCGGCGGGCCTGGCAGCGGACCTGCGCACCAAGGGGCTGAACGTCACCACCGACGCGGAGGCCGATCCATCCGCCGGGATGGTGCAGATCCTGCCGGGGCAGCTCTCCGCCGGGTGCAGCCTGCCCTTTGCCAAGTTCGCACTCTTCACGGCGCGGGCCTTCGGCGTGAGCGGCGCACAGAAAAAGAAAAAGCGCAGCAAAGATGCGCTGAACAGTCTGAGCGAAATCTCGGTGGGCGACCTGGTCGTACACCAGAACCACGGCATTGGCCGGTATGCGGGCATCCAGCGGATGGCCGTGCAGGGCGTCACCAAAGATTACCTGCGCATTGAGTACGACAAAAAGGACGTGCTCTATGTGCCTGTTACCCAGCTGGATCTGCTGTCCCGCTACACCGCACCGGGCGACAGCGACAATGTGAAGTTGAGCCGCCTGGGCGGCAATGACTGGGCCAAGACCCGCAAAAAGGTCAAGGCCGCCACGGAGCTGATGGCGAAAGAGCTGATTGAGCTGTACGCCCGCCGCAAGCAGGCCCACGGCTACGCCTTCCCTTCCGACGACACCTGGCAGGGCGATTTTGAACAGCGCTTTGCCTACGAGGAAACGCCCGACCAGCTGACCTGCGCGGCGGACATCAAGCACGATATGGAGGAGCCGTGGCCGATGGACCGCCTGCTCTGCGGCGATGTCGGCGTCGGCAAAACCGAGGTTGCGCTGCGGGCGGCGTTCAAGTGCGTGATGGGCGGCAAGCAGTGCGCCATCCTTGCCCCCACCACAATTTTGGCGTGGCAGCACTTTAACACGGCGCTGACCCGGATGGAGTCCTTCCCCATCCGTATCGGGCTGTTGTCCCGCTACCGCACGCCGAAGGAGCAAAAAGAGACGCTGCGCGGTTTAAAAGACGGCACGGTGGATATCGTTGTGGGCACGCACCGGCTGCTGTCCAACGATGTAAAGTTCCACGATCTTGGCCTTGTCATCATCGACGAGGAGCAGCGCTTCGGCGTCAAGCATAAAGAGAAACTCAAAGAAAACTTCATCGGTGTCGATATGCTGACCCTGTCGGCCACGCCGATCCCCCGCACGCTGAACATGGCGCTGTCCGGCATCCGCGATATGTCCACGATTGAACAGCCGCCGTTCGAGCGTCAGCCCATCGAGACTTATGTGCTGGAATACGACGAGGGCATCGTCTCGGAGGCCATTCGCAAAGAGCTGGCCCGCGGCGGGCAGGTCTACTACCTGCACAACCGTGTGGATACCATCGACGAGTGCGCGGCCCGCATCGGCAAGCTGATACCGGGCGCGCGCATCGGCATTGCCCACGGCAAGATGACGGAAGAACAGATTTCGTCGGTGTGGCAGCAATTACTGGACAATGAGATCGATGTTCTTGTCTGCACAACGCTGATCGAGACCGGCGTCGATGTGCGCAACTGCAACACGCTGATCATTGAGAATGCAGACCGGATGGGCCTGTCGCAGCTGTACCAGATACGCGGCCGCGTGGGACGTTCCTCCCGCAAGGCGTATGCGTATTTCACGTTTACGCGCGATAAAGTGCTGACAGAAATTGCCGCCAAGCGGCTTTCGGCCATCCGGGAGTTCACCTCCTTCGGCTCGGGCTTCCGCATCGCTATGCGCGATTTGCAGATACGCGGTGCGGGCAGCCTTTTGGGCCACAGCCAGCACGGCCATATGGAGGCCGTGGGCTACGATCTGTACGTAAAGATGCTGGGCCAGGCCATTGCCACGGCCCGCGGCGAGGCCCCGGCCCCGGACAAGAGCGACTGCCTTGTGGATATCACGGTGGACGCCTTCCTGCCGGAGGACTACATTCCGGACGCCGCCGGGCGCATCGAGGCCTACAAGCGCATTGCGGCCATCGAGACGACCACCGACGCAGAGGATGTGCTGGACGAACTCATCGACCGTTACGGCAGCCCGCCCAAGAGCGTGCAGGGGTTGGTGGATGTATCTCTCATCCGCGTGACGGCGGCCCGCGTTGGCATTGCGGAGATCGTACAGCGCGGCGACCAGCTGATCTTGTATAGTGATATCGTCGGTCCGCGCCAGTTGGAGCAGGTCATGGCGCAGTACCCGCACCGGGTCCTGTACAACGCCCTGGGCCGCCCCTATTTCAGCCTGCGTGTCCAGAAGGGCGAGAACCCGCTGGTACTGCTGCGGGATGTGGTCACGCTGCTGCCGGGGGCATGAGTTTGCGGGGGTTTTATTCCTTTTCTTAAAAGAAAAAGAACCGAAAAGAATTTTAAACAAAATAGAAATAGCCACGGTTTACAGGCTCGTTCTGTAAACCGTGGCTTATTTTTTGCGGCAAGCGGGCAAAGCCCCTTTACTCAAACACGTTTTCCTTATCCTCGGCCGTTTGTTCCCTTGGGTTGCCCTCAGCGTCGATGCCTCGCTTATCCAGCGTGTAATGCACGAACTCCTGGGCCAGGCCGTAGAGCGTGGCGAACACCGGCACACCGACGACCATACCGACGATGCCGAACAAATCGCCGCCCACCACGATGGAGAACAAAATCCACAGGGCAGAAATACCGATGGACGAGCCTAAGATCTTCGGGCCGATGAAGTTGCCGTCCAGCTGCTGGATGACAAGGATGAGCACACCGAAAATAACCGCCTGGATGGGGTCGACCAGCAGCAGGATAAAGATGCTGGGAATTGCGCCGATGAAGGGGCCGAACACCGGGATGATGTTCGTGATGCCGATAAACACACTGATGAGCAGTGCAAAGTCCAGCCGCAGGATCGTCATTGCCACAAAGGTGATGACGCCGATGATGGCCGAGTCGATGATCTTGCCGACGAAGAACCCGGTAAAGTTCACGTTGGCGTAATGGCAGATGCGCAGCGTGTTGTCAGCCGCTTTCTCCGGCAAAAAGGCGTGGGTCAGCGTGCGCAGCTGGTGGAGCAGATGCTCTTTATCCGCCAACATATAGATACTGGCCGCCACCGAAGTAAAGATGCCCACAAAGTTGGACGCCACGCTGCCGATGCTGTCCACGATCTGCGGCATGGCGGCGGTCGCCAGGCTGTACACTTCCTTGACCATGGTCTCAGAATCGTCCAGCATTTTGATAGCCTGCTGCAAGTCGATGCCGTAGCGATCCTGCATCATGACCAGTAGATCCTGCACGCCCTGTATGTAGCTGGGGAAGTTCGTAAACAGCATGACGATACTGTTCACGATCTGCGGGATGACCAGCCATGCCAGCAGCACGATCAACAGGATCGCCACGGCATAGGCCATCAGAATAGCAATGCCGCGTGTCTTGTTTTTTTCCTTGAACAGCTTGTGGTAAAAGAATTTCACCATCGGATCCAGGATGTAGGCAATGACCACGCCGCCCGCAAACGGCGACAGAATCCCGATAAAGAAGCCGATTTTGCCCAGGAAATACCCGAGGTTGTTTAAAATCAGATAAAATGCGATACAGGCCCCGACCACGCAGAACCAATCCAATATCGTCTCTGGCTTTTTGGACCAGATATGTTCGTCTTTCAAGCGCTCCGCCCCTTTTTATACCATATTAGTAGTATTGTAAGCGCTGCGGGCGTACATTGCAAGAGATAACCTGTTAATTTTGTGTGTCCATGGGCGGGAAATCCCGGTCGAGGGCATCTGCGTCCAGGCCGCGGGCTGCCAGCCCGGCCCCCACTGCCTGCTTGAGCAGTGCCGCCACCACGGCCAGCGTGGGCACGCCCAGCGCCATGCCCGGGATGCCAAACCAAGCACCGCCCACCACAATGGCCAGCAGCACACCCAGCCCCGGCAGACCGGTGGCCCCGCCCAGGATGCGCGGCGCAATGAAGTTGCCGTCCACCTGCTGCACTACCAAAATGATAATGGCAAATTCTGCCGCTTTCCAGGGCGATTCCAGCAGCAGGATGACAATACCCGGCACCGCGCCGAGGAACGGCCCCAGCACCGGCACAATGTTCGTCACGCCCACCAGCACTGCCAGCAACGGGGCGTACTCCAGCCCAAAAATCGACATGAGGGCGAAGGTTTCCCCGCCCACCAGCAGGGCATCCACAAGCTGCCCGCCCAGATAGCCGCTGAAGATCCGGTTTGCCAGTGTGCATACAGCCAGCACACTGCCCGCCGCCCGGGGCGGCAGCGCTGCCCGCAGGCAGGTGTGCGCGGCGTGCAGCAGATTTTCTTTGCCGGAGAGCAGGTAGATACTGACCGCCAGCGCCACAAAGGCATTGGCGGCGGCGCCTGCAGCATCCCCCGCCGCGCGGGCCGCCGCCTGGGCCGCCTGGCGGGAGAGCGACGCGAACCAGCCTTGCAGCTCACTCCCCACGGCCTGCACCAGCTGTTCCGCCGTAGCCATGTCGATGCCGAAGGTCGCCTGCACCCAGAGCAAGAGTTGACGGATGGTTTCCTCATAGGCGGCCAACCGTCCGGCAAAGGCGGTGATGCTTTGCACCAGCTGGGGCACGACCAACGCCGCCAGCAGTGCCAGCACGCCGAAGAACAGCGCGTAGCTGGCCCCCATCGCCCAGCCGCGCCGCCCGCCAAACAGTTTTTGTGCAAAAAAGCGCGTAGGAATGTCGAGCACGTAGGCCAGCACCAGCCCCCAGCCGAAGGGTGCCAGCAGCGCCAGCAGACCGCCCAGCGCCATCAGGGCCGCGGGCAGCCGTGCCACAGCGGCAAACAGCAGCGCCGTCCCCGCCGCCAGCACCAGCCAATCCCCCATCGTGCTCGGCGGGCGGTCAAAATATTTTTTCATTGTGGTTCCTCCTCTTTTATGCTGCACTGGGTTTACCGCACAATTTGCGGAAAGTTAGTAGTATTGTAAGTGCTGCGGGCGTACATTGCAAGCGCTAACCTGTTAATTATATGTGTCCATGGGTGGGCGGTCAAAATATTTTTTCATTGTGGTTTCTTTCCTTTTATGCTACACTGGTTTTACCGCACAATTTACGGAAAGTCGGTGGTTTTCATGAAAATCCTCGTCAGCGCCTGTCTGCTTGGCGTCGCCTGTAAATATTCCGGCGGCGACAACGTCTGCCCCGCCCTGCTGAATGCCGTGCAGCACAGCGGCCATACCTTTATCCCCATCTGCCCCGAGGTCTATGGCGGCCTGCCCACGCCGCGCCCGCCGGCCGAGCGCACCGGGGACTGCGTGCTGACCGAAACCGGCACTGACGTGACTGCGCAATATCAGCGCGGTGCCGAGGCCGCCTTGCAGCTGGCCCGGCTGACCGGGTGCGAGGCGGCCATCTTAAAAGCCAACAGCCCCAGCTGCGGCTGCGGCACGATCTACGACGGCACATTCCGGCACCGCAAAATTGCCGGGGATGGGGTGACGGCGGAATTGCTGCAAGCGCACGGGCTTTGCGTTTACAACGAGGATAATTTCAGCGAATTATTGCGTTATGTATAGTCTTGCGCAACCATTTACATTTTTACCCCGCAACTAATTCTTGACAGCGCAGCGGCAGAATGTTAAAGTAGTGATAAATACATTTTTCCTGCCGAAAGGAGTACCGCCATGTGGTTTGATACGATCCTCTGGCTTGTCGCCATTGTTGCTTTTATCGCCGTGGAAGCCGCCACCACCGCCCTTGTGTCGGTGTGGTTCGCGGTGGGCGCGGCAGCGGCCATGGCAGCGAGCTTTTTCAACATTGGCTTCGGCTGGCAGGCGCTTGTTTTTGCCGTCGTATCGGCCATTACGCTGGCGCTGATGATTCCCACCCTTGCCAGCCGCCGAGGTGAGCACAAAGCCCCTGTCACCAACGGTTCCCCGCTGACCATCGGCAAACAGGGCGTTGTGCTGGTGGATATTGAGCCGGGCACCCTCGGCCGCGTGCGGGTGGACGGCCTGGATTGGCAGGCCCGCGCCGAAACGCCGCTGCCAAAAGGCGAGCGCTGCAAGGTCGTGGCCGTGGACGGTGCCATTCTCATCGTAGTCCCTGTGACCGTCAACGCGGCCGCAGAGTAAGTTTCAAAAGAAAAAGGAGGAATCCCCATGCTGTTGATTTTTGCCATTCTGCTGATTATTATTCTGGTAGTTTTGGTGCGCTGCATCGTCATTGTTCCCCAGTCCAACGCCTACGTCACCGAGTGGCTCGGCGTCTATAAGGACACCTGGGGCGCAGGCCTGCACATCCGCACGCCGTTTGTTGAGCGCATCTCCCGCAAAGTTTCCCTGAAGGAGGAAGCCGCCGACTTCCCCCCGCAGCCCGTCATCACCCGCGACAACGTCACCATGATGATCGACACCGTCGTTTTCTTCCAGGTGTTTGACGCCAAGATGTACGCCTACGGCGTCAACCGCCCGATCCAGGCCATCGAGAACCTGTCCGCCACGACTCTGCGTGACATCATCGGCTCGATGACGCTGGACGAGACACTGACCAGCCGCGACCTCATCAACACAAAGATCACCGCCAGCCTGGACGAAGCCACCGACCGCTGGGGCATCAAGGTCAACCGCGTTGAGCTGAAAAACATCGAGCCTCCGGTGGAAATCCGCCAGGCTATGGAAAAGCAGATGAAGGCCGACCGCGAGAAGCGCGCCTCGATCCTGCTGGCCGAGGGCGAAAAGCAGGCCGCCATCACCCGTGCCGAGGGCGAAAAGGAGTCCGCCATCCTGCGCGCCGAGGCTGTCAAGCAGCAGCGCATCCGCGAGGCCGAAGGTGAAGCCGAGGCCCTGCTGACCGTGCAGAAAGCTCAGGCCGACGCCATCCGCATGATCAACGAGGCGAACCCTAACCACAACTACCTGGCCCTGCGCAGCATGGAAGCCATGGAGAAGGTTGCCGACGGCAAGGCCACGAAGCTGATCGTGCCCAGCGATATGCAGAACCTGGCCGCCACCGTCTCCGCCATCAAGGAGATTTCCGGCGAAGTGACCGAATAAAATTCAGCATTCTGTTTTCCCTGCCCGCGGTGTTTTGCCGCGGGCAGCTTTTGTTGTGGTGGTCGATGCACGCATCCGCCCTGCACAGTAAAAATCCCACCAAATCTTCTTGCGTTTTCCACAAAATCAGGTTATAATATAAGCAGATTAGTATGCCATTTTGCGCAAACTATACAAAAATAATTGTGAGGTGTATCAGTATGAAGGAACCTATGGTCATTACTATGGCGCGTGAGTACGCATCCGGCGGCAGCGAAATCGCACAGGCCGTCGCAGATAAGCTGGGTATCCCCCTGTACAATAAGGAGCTGATCACCCTTGCCGCCAAAAAAAGCGGCCTGACCGAGGAGGCCATCGCCGCCAGCGAGAACCAGCGCAGCGGCAGCCTGATTTACAGCCTGTACATGATGGGCAACACCATGCCCCTGGCCGACCAGGTCTATATTTTGCAGAGCAACGTCATTAAAGAGCTGGCCGCCCAGGGTCCCTGCGTCATTCTGGGCCGCTGCGGCGACTATGTCCTGCGGGAGCGCCCGAATGTGCTGCGCACCTTTGTCTATGCACCGCTGGATGCCCGCATCGGGTTCGCCAAGAGCCGCCCCGACGCCAAGGATATGCCCGACCGCCTGTGGGAGACCCAGCTGGCCAAGCATGACCGCGCCCGCGCGAGCTACTACAACTACTACACCGAGAACCGCTGGGGCGAGGCCAAAAACTACGACCTGTGCTTGAATGCCACCCTGGGCCGCGAAGCCTGCGCTGACCTGATCGTCGCGGCGGCCAAGGCCATGCAAGCGGCCAACAAGTAAAAACCGGAAGGAGCCACCCGCCATGCTGCGCTATGTCAAAAGCGGAATGATGCTGTTGAGCATCGCCTATATCGTCATCGGTATGATGCTGCTCATCATGCCCCAGACCAGCCTGCTCTGGATCTGCTACGCTTTCGGGGCCGTCGTGCTCATCACCGGCATCGTCTGCCTGATCCAGTACGCCCGCATCCGCGGCACAGGCTTTACTGCGCCGTTCATGCTGGTGGGCGGCGTCATCACGGCGGGGCTGGGCATCTTTACGCTGGCGAAACCGCAGGTGGTGGCGAGCTTTCTCCCCATCGTGTTCGGCATCTTCATCGTTGTGGACGGTTTGAGCCGCATCGGCAGCGCCATCGACCTTGCCAAGCGCAAGGGACAGAAATGGTGGGTGCTGCTGCTGCTCAGCATCGTCTCTGTTGCGCTGGGCATACTGCTGGTGCTGCATCCGTTTGGTGCGGCTGTCAGCGTCGTGATGGTGTGCGGTATTCTGCTGATCGTCGAAGGTGCGATGAACTTAGGTTGCATTCTGTATGCTGCCATGGAGCTGCGCACACTGGACCGCATGGCGACTGCTGCCGCCAACGCTGCCATGTCCGCCATCGGTGACGCCCTGGACGAAGCCGAAGCCGCCGAGTCCCCCGCCGACACCCCGGTCGTTTACGACGCCGAGAGCAAGGATGTGTCGGAGGACGGTGAATAACCGTTCCGTGACACCGTAGGGGCGCATTCTATATGCGCCCGCAGCGCCGTGCCATCAGCAAACGGGCACGGGCGGATATAGAATCCGCCCCTACAAGCTCCGTTTGCCCTTATTTTGTTTCCCGCGCGAACGTTCGCGAGTTATTTTTAAAGGAGAGAACCCCCATCCATGTATGACCTTATCATCGTAGGTGCCGGCCCTGCCGGTATTTTCACCGCGCTGGAGCTGCTGCGCAAAAGCTGCAACCCCCACAAGATCCTGCTCGTCGAAAAGGGCAAACCTGTGGAAAAGCGCCACTGCCCCAAGGATAAAACCGGCGTCTGCGTAAACTGCAAGCCGACCTGTGCCATTACCACCGGCTTTTCCGGCGCGGGCGCATTCTCGGACGGCAAGCTGTCCCTGTCCTACCAGGTCGGCGGCGAACTGCCCGACCTGATCGGTGAGGATTTTGCCCAGGAACTCATCGACTACACCGACAAAATCTACCTTGAGTTCGGCGCTGACCCCAAGGTTGAGGGCGTTTACGAAGGCCCCGATATCAAGGACATCCGCAAGCGCGCCATCCAGGCGGGCCTGCAGCTGGTTGACTGCCCCATCCGCCATCTGGGCACCGAGAAGGCCCAGCAGCTCTATTTAAACATCCAGAACTATCTGGCCGACGCGGGCGTCGAGATGCTGTTCAACACCGAGTGCGAGAACATCATCCTGGAGGATTCTGTCTGCAAGGGCGTCCGCCTGCGCGAGAAGGACGGCACCCGCGACGTGCTGGCGAAGCAGGTCGTCATTGCCACGGGCCGCCGCGGCGCGGACTGGCTGGAGAAACTCTGCGCCGAGCACAACATCGCCCACAAGCCCGGCACCGTTGACATCGGCGTCCGCGTCGAGTGCCGCAACGAGGTCATGGAGAAGATTAATCAGGTCCTGTACGAGGGCAAGCTGATCGGCTACCCGGCCCCGTGGCACAACAAGGTGCGCACCTTCTGCCAGAACCCCGGCGGCTTTGTCGCGCAGGAGAACTACGACAATGATCTGGCGGTCGTCAACGGCCACAGCTTCAAAGAGAAAAAGAGCAACAACACCAACCTGGCGATTCTCGTCAGCCATAATTTTACCGAGCCGTTCAACCAGCCCATTGCCTACGCGCAGAAGGTCGGCGAGCTGACGAATATGCTGGGCGCGGGCCACATTCTGGTGCAGCGCTACGGTGATATCCTGGACGGCAAGCGCACCTGGGCCAAAGAGCTGGCCCGCACCAACGTCCGCCCGACGTTGAAGGACGCTGTGGCCGGTGATATCACCGCCGCCATGCCCTACCGCGCCATGGTCAACATCATTGAGTTCATCAAGATGATGGACGAGGTCGTTCCCGGTTTTGCCAGCCCCGAAACGCTGCTGTACAGCCCCGAGCTGAAGTTCTACTCCAACAAGGTCAAGATGGACACCGACTTGGAGACGAACATCGCGGGTCTGCACTGCCTGGGTGATTCCTCCGGCTGGACGCGCGGCCTGATGATGGCCTCCGTCATGGGCGTCCTGATGGGCCGCAAGCTGATGGAGAAGCACGGATTTTAACGGATACGATAAGGGGAGAGCGCCCGACGTGGGTGCTCTCCCCTGTTTTTATGCAGCCGCTGTTGCAGGGGGGCGGCGTTGCGGGGTTGCGAGCGTGGGCCCACGGTTGAGCGTGCGAAACCGGGGAGCGAGCAATGTTCGTCCCATGGGACGAACAACCGCACGAGCGGGTTTGCGCAGCAAACTGGCGGCGCTCGTTGTGCGCCGCCAAGCGGCCGACGCCCCGGGCGGTGTTTCCTCAAGCGGGGCCTCCCCTGCGGCCGCCCCCTTCCCCAAAATTTTTTACAAAAATTTTCAAAAACCGCCCTCCGTGTGACAAGTAGGACACAACTGGGGTGTAGAATGACGACAAACCACAAATGAAAGGAGTTATCACCCATGAAAAACCACACCCGCCTGCCCCTGCTTGTCACCGCCGCCGTGTTCGCCTTGACCGCCTGCGCCCCGGTGGCGGACACTACGCCCACTGCGGAACCCACCGCTACGCCGGAAATCACCGCTGAACCAACAGCGGAACCCGCTGCCGAAACAGGCCCGCTCTACGGCATGACTTCCCGCTACTCGCAAAGCGTTGTCTATGATGTCATGCCTGCCTTTAATGACCAGTCGGACCACATCGGAACGAACGTTTACAAAAACGACCTGAACGCCGGGCAGGTTTCGCTGTTTTACAGTTGTGACGACTTGTGCAACGCTGAACCCTATGTGACGAGCGACGCGGTGTACCTGCTCACCTACAACAGAGACCGCGACAACAAAATCATTGCCCTGTCCCATGACGGCACCAAAACGCATGAGATTCCCTT
Source organism: Gemmiger formicilis (assembly GCF_018784445.1). Classification (GTDB taxonomy): domain Bacteria; phylum Bacillota; class Clostridia; order Oscillospirales; family Ruminococcaceae; genus Gemmiger. Next base: position 49,607 of record NZ_WQOH01000100.1, read on the forward strand.
TGACCCATACGCCGCATCTATCGCTTTATATAGTGACCGCTATTTCTATTGCGTGGGCGGTCTTGCCCCCTATAACACGGCAAGCGGCTTCCGCCTTGACTTGCAGACCGGCGAGACAACGCCCTGGGACTTACCCGCCGAGACAGCCGCCACACCGGACGCCGCCGGTGATTTTGCCGTAACCGCACGGCTCATTTCAGACCACCCTGTTCCCTTCACGAGTGACCCGGAAATTTCCGACGCCCTTTTGCAAAACTCTCTGCTCGAGTACGATCTGATGGATGCTGCAACCGGAAAGCCCACTGCGAAAATTGCGAAATTTCCGTATAAGGGGGCTGACGACGGCAGCGGCTATGTCTATTACACCTACCTTGGGAAATCCGGAGACGATTTCTACTTCACCGGCGAGCACTCCCGCTCGGAGGAGGAGGGCATTAAAATGTCTGTTCTGCGTGTGGGCAGCGACGGCACGCAGGAGGATTTAGGACTTATGGTCAACGTGTCGCTTCGCGAATTGCGCCAAAATGGAGAGCTCCAGTGGCTTTTCGCAATGAGCAGCAATCCGGGCACCATCACGGTATACGACCTGCAAGGTACGCAAATTGCGCAGGTGAACCCGCCCGCCGGGGTGGAGTCGTACTATCCCCTTTCCATGCTGGATGACGGGCGTATTCTGTTGCTCATTGGCTATGATCTCGACCACGACTACATGACCCGGTACGCCACCATCGACGCCGACGCCTTTTTGAACGGCAGCACCGAGTATACCGAGATGAAGTTTGTGGGGTAAAGGGCACCCCCCTGCGGCGGGGTGAGGGCACCCCGCCCTACAAGTTACGGTACGGTGGGCCGTAGGGCGGCATGCCCTCATGCCGCCGGGCACGTTTCCGCTGCCGCAAAGTTCCCGGGTCGTCGGGGACGCCGACCCCTGCAACGGTGGGCGCAGCTGCGGCGGCCAGAGGACTGGCCGCCCTACAACATGCCATTCATAAAATAAAGCCCCGCCCCGGAAATGTTTTCCACATTGCCGGGGCGGGGCTGTATAAAATTCAGGACATGAACCGGTCTTTCAGGTTCTTGAAGAAGTTCTTGCGCTTCTCATAGTTCTCGTCCTTCAAGCTGTCCTCAAATGCCTTCAGGGCTTCGCGCTGGGTGCGGTTCAGCTTTTTGGGAATCTCCACATCCACGATGACATACTGGTCACCGTGGCCGCGGCCGTTCAGATATTGGATGCCCTGGCCGCGCAGGCGGAACTTCGTGCCGCTCTGGGTGCCCTCGGGAATCTTCTGGGCGACCTTGCCGTCCACAGTGGGCACTTCAATTTCAGCGCCCAGGACGGCCTGGGAGTAGGTAATCGGCACGCGGACGTAAACGTCGTAGCCGTCGCGCTCAAACACGGCGTCGGGCTTGACCGTCACATGGACGATCACGTCACCGGCGGGGCCGCCGTTGGTGCCTGCGTCGCCCTGACCGCGCAGCGCGATGTTCTGGTCGTCGTCGATACCGGCGGGAATCTTGACTTCCAGCGTCTTGCGGGCGCTGGTCTTACCGGTGCCGCGGCAGGTCTTGCAGGGGTTCTTGATGATGGTGCCGCGGCCGCCGCAGTGCGGGCAGGGCTGCTGGCTCTGCATCACGCCAAAGGGCGTGCGCTGCTGGGTCACGACATAGCCGCGGCCGCCGCATTCGGTGCAGGTCTCGGGGCTGGTGCCGGGGGCACAGCCGTTGCCGTTGCAGTCCGGGCAGGTCTGCTGGCGGTTCAGCGTCACCTTTTTGGCGCAGCCGTGGGCCGCTTCCTCAAAGGTCAGGATGACGTTGGCCTGGATATCGTGGCCCTTGCGCGGGGCGTTGGGGTTGGCGCGGCTGGAACCGCCGAAACCGCCAAAGCCACCGCCGCCGAACAAATCGCCGAAGATATCGCCCAGGTCAACACCGCCTGCGCCGAAACCGCCGCCAAAGCCGCCACCGAAGCCGCCGCCGGGCTGGCCGGCCCCATAGTTGGGATCGACCCCAGCGAAACCGAACTGGTCATAGCGCTTGCGCTTGTCCGGGTCGGAAAGAACATCGTTGGCCTCGTTGACCTCCTTGAACTTTTCCTCGGCGTCCTTATCGCCGGGGTTCAAGTCGGGGTGGTACTTTTTGGCCAGCTTGCGGTAGGCGCTTTTGATCTCGGCATCGGTGGCGTTTTTGCCGATCCCCAGCACCTCGTAGTAATCACGTTTTTCTGCCATAGAATCTATCCCCTCTATTTATGGGTTGTGAAAAGGCTTCCCGCTGAGGGGAAGCTGTCCGCGCAGCGGACTGATGAGGTGGGAACTGCCGGCGATTGCCCATAAACAGGCTGCCACGGCAGCGCCGCCCCTCATCCGGCCTGCGGCCACCTTCCCCCGAGGGGGGAAGGCTTTATTTTAACTTTCTCTATAACCCCCAAGGGCCGCCGCCGGGGTAGCCCAGCGGCGGCCTTATTATGGGTTAGTTACGCATCAAACCTCGTGGAAGTCGGCGTCAACGGCACCGTCATCCTTGGGCTGGCTACCGGCGTCGGGGCCGGGCTGGGCACCGGGCTGCTGGCCCTGTGCCTGGGCGGCCTGCTGGTAGACCTTCTCGCTGATGGCGTAGAAAGCCTTCTGCAGGTCATCCTGCTTTGCCTTGATGTCATCGATGCTGCCGGACTTCAGGGCCTCTTTCAGGGCGGAGAGCTTCGTCTCGACTTCGCTCTTCTCCTCAGCGGAGACCTTGTCGCCAAACTCGCCCAGGGCCTTCTCGGTCTGGAACACCATCTGGTCGGCGTTGTTGCGCACATCGACTTCCTCGCGGCGCTTCTTATCCTCAGCGGCATACTGCTCGGCGTCCTTGACAGCCTTGTCGATGTCGTCCTTGCTCATGTTGGTGGAAGCAGTGATCGTGATGCTCTGCTCCTTGCCGGTACCCAGGTCCTTCGCGCTGACGTGGACGATGCCGTTCGCGTCGATATCAAAGGTAACTTCGATCTGCGGCACACCACGGGGAGCCGGAGCGATGCCATCCAGATGGAAGGTTCCCAGGCTCTTGTTGTCGCGGGCAAACTCACGCTCGCCCTGCAGGACGTTGACCTCAACGCTGGGCTGGTTGTCCGCAGCGGTGGAGAAGATCTGGCTCTTCTTGGTGGGGATGGTGGTGTTGCGGTCGATGATCTTGGTGCAGACGCCGCCCAGGGTCTCAATGCCCAGGCTCAGCGGGGTGACATCCAGCAGCAGCAGGCCCTTGACATCGCCCTGCAGAACGCCGCCCTGAATGGAAGCGCCGACAGCAACGCACTCATCGGGGTTGATGCCCTTGAACGGCTCGCAGCCCAGTTCCTTCTTGACAGCGTCGTAGACGGCGGGGATACGGGTGGAGCCGCCGACCATCAGGACCTTGGCCAAGTCAGAAGCCTTCAGGCCGGCGTCGGCCAGAGCCTTGCGGACGGGGGTCATGGTGCGCTCGACCAGGTCAGCGGTCAGCTCGTTGAACTTGGCGCGGGTCAGCGTCATATCCAGGTGCTTGGGGCCGTTGGCATCGGCGGTGATGAAGGGCAGGTTGATGTTGGTGGTGGTGGCGCTGGACAGCTCGATCTTAGCCTTCTCAGCGGCTTCCTTCAAACGCTGGGCAGCCATCTTATCCTTGCGCAGGTCGATGTTGTTCTCGCGCTGGAAGTCCTCGGCCATCCAGTTGATGATGCGCTCATCGAAGTCATCGCCGCCCAGATGGGTATCACCGTTGGTGGCCAGAACCTCGGTAACGCCGTCGCCCATCTCGATGATGGAGACATCGAAGGTACCGCCGCCCAAGTCGTAGACCATGATCTTCTGGTCGGCTTCCTTATCGATGCCGTAGGCCAGAGAAGCAGCGGTCGGCTCGTTGATGATACGCTTGACGTTCAGGCCGGCAATGGTACCTGCGTTCTTGGTGGCCTGACGCTGGCTGTCGTTGAAGTAGGCGGGGACGGTGATGACGGCCTCGGTGACAGGCTCGCCCAGGTAAGCCTCGGCGTCAGCCTTCAGCTTGCTCAGGATCATAGCGCTGATCTCTTCGGGGGTGTAGTCCTTGCCGCCGGCGTGGACCTTCTCGGCGGTGCCCATCTTACGCTTGATGGAGGAGATGGTATTCTCGGGGTTGGTGATGGCCTGTCGCTTTGCGACCTGGCCAACCAGACGCTCGCCGGTCTTGGTGAAGCCGACGACAGACGGGGTGGTGCGGGCGCCCTCGGCGTTCGCGATGACGACAGGCTCGCCGCCTTCCATAACAGCGACGCAGCTATTGGTAGTACCAAGGTCAATACCGATGATTTTGCTCATAATAAAAACTCCCTTCAAATTTGCTTTGAACAGTAGTGAATGTCAATTTATATGGAAACGAATCTTTTGATTCGGTTCGCCTTATTCTGCGACGACGACCATCGCGTGGCGGATGATCTTGTCACCGATCTTGTAGCCCTTCTGGAAAACCTGCGTGACGCTGCCGCTCTCCTGGCCCTCGGCGGCGGGGGCCTGCGAAACGGCGTTCATGAAGTTGGGGTCAAACGGCTGATTCAGCGCTTCGATTTCGGTAATGTTCAGCGTTTCCAGGGCCTTGGCGGCCTTGTCCAGCGTCATCATGACGCCCTTCTTGTAGTTCTCGTCGGTGCAGGCGGCGTTGGCAGCCATATCCAGCGTATCCAGGATGCCCAAAATCTGGGTCACAGCGTGGGACACACCGTCGTTGAACTTCTGGTCGGCCTCGCGCTGGCTGCGCTTGCGGTAGTTATCATACTCGGCGGCGGTGCGCAGCAGCTGGTTTTTCAGCTCCTCGTTCTTTTTCTCCGCCTCGTCCAGCTTAGCCTGCAAGGCCGCTGTCTCGTGGTGGTGCTTACCCTCGTGCTTTGCCTCGGGCTTCTCGGCCTTGGGGGCCTCCTGCTCAGGGGCCTTGGCCTCGGTCTCAGGCGCCTTGGTCTCTGCGGCGGGCGTCTGCTTGGTTTCTTTTTCGTGGCTCATTGCGGGTCTCCTTCTTTCCAATTATTGGCCCTGCCCGGCCATACTCTGCCCTAGCTTTGCGGCAAAGTAGTCGAGGATCGGCAGCAGCCGCTCATATTCCATGCGGGTGGAACCGATGAGCGCCACCGAGCCTGTCAGCCCGCCACCCGCCAGATACCGCTTGCTGACGATGCAGCAGCCCGGCATGGCCGGATCCAGATCGCAGCCCAGGGTGGCCGTAACGCGGCTTCCCTCGGGGCGGATCAACTCGGTAGCGGCCTCGTTGTCGGAGAAAATCTCCAGCAGCGTGCCTAGGTTCTGGCGGACATCTGGCATCTTTGCCAGGTATTGTGCGCCTTCCAGGCAGGCCTGCGGGCCGGTGGTGACAAGTGCCTGCGCGGCCATGATCACGGGGCTGAGCCGCTCACCTGCGGCCAGCACCAGGCTGGCCATCAGCATGGGGCTGAGGTCCTGCGGGGCTACAAACGTAAGCCCCCGGTTGAGCAGCTGCGCGATGTTGGCGGCGTCGTCCCGGGACAGGCCGGTATCGACGCGGGCCACGCGGGTACGCACCCCGCCTGCGCTGGTGACTGCCAGCACCGCCGCGCTGTACCGCCCGACCTGCACAACCTCAAAGTGGGCGATGCAGAGATCCGGGGCCTGGGGCGTGGTGGCGGCAGCGGCGCAGCCAGTCAAATCAGCCAAACTGCGGGCTGCAGCGGGCACGAGCTTTTCCGGCTCGGCATCCATGGCGGCGAACAGGTCATCGATGTGGCGGCGGTCGGCATCCGGCAGGGCGCTGGCCTTCGGCGCATCGATCAGGTGGTCGAGGTAGTAGCGATAGCCTTGGGCACTGGGCACACGGCCTGCACTGGTGTGGGGCTGTTCCAGCAGGCCCAGCTTAGTCAGCGCCGCCATCTCGTTGCGCAGCGTTGCACTGGACAGTGCCATGTCAAAGTAGTTTGCCAGCAGGCCCGAACCGACCGGTTCGCCGCCGTTGGCATACAGGGCAACAATGGCTTCCAGTATACGCTGCTTGCGCGCGTCCATGGCCATGCTGCTCATCTCCTTTGGTTTGCTTTCGGTTTTGTTTAGCACTCTTTATCTCTGAGTGCTAAGTTAATTATATTCCCGTTTTGCAAACTGTCAAGGGGTTTTTCCGATTTTTTTGTAAGTTTAACAGTTTCGTCACAATCACGGCAGGGTTCTTACCTATTATATATGTAGGGGCCGGTTATGCCCGGCCTGCACTTGTACGGAAAACGGTCGCTTGCGGGAAAGCTGAGGGCCGGGCATGCCCGGCCCCTACATGGCGGTGTACATTCAGACACCCCGTCACTCCCCCATCCATCGCGCTAAAAACTCGGCGGCGGTGGCGGCGGCGCGGATGGTCTCGGGGTCGGGTACGGCATCCCGGCGCATCCCCGGCAGCAGCACGCCGCCCTCGATATCGCCATGCACCAAAACCGGCGCGGCGCACAGCAGCCAGCGCCTGCCCAACGCGACCCGGTGCAGCGGCTCTTCCGGTGCGGTGTACAGCTTGCGGCGGGCCAGCAGGGCGTCCAACTCAGGCGGCAGCGGCTCGCCCAGCAGCTCACTTCTGCCCGCCCCGGCGGCGGCCACGATCTTTTCCCGGTCACAGACAGCCACACCACAGCCCAGCCGCCGGGCCAGCACATCGGCGTAGGCGGCGGCCGGCTCGCCCAGCTCTGCCAGCGGCGAATACTTTTTAAAGACAACTTCCCCTTTACCATCGGTAAAAATTTCCAGTGCGTCGCCCGAGTGGATGCGCTGGGTACGGCGTATCTCCTTCGGGATGACCACCCGGCCCAATTCATCGATGCGCCGCACAATTCCTGTCGCTCTCATACAGAATCCTCCCTGGTTTTTTATGGTAGTATCTGCGGATTCATACAAAATATGTAAGGAGTTCCCTATGGATTTACTGCAAACCACCCTTTGCTATCTCGAAAAAGACGGCGCGTACCTGATGCTGCACCGCGTCAAAAAGAAAAACGACGTCAACCACGACAAGTGGGTCGGCGTCGGCGGCAAGTTTGAGCCGGGCGAGGATGCGCTGACTTGCGCCCTGCGCGAGGTGCGCGAAGAGACCGGCCTGACGATGCACACGCCTGTCTATCGCGGCATCGTGGATTTTTACTGTGACCCCTGGCCTGCCGAGCGGATGCACCTGTACACCTGCACGGATTTTTCCGGCGTGATGACAGACTGCGACGAGGGGTGTTTAGAGTGGGTGGACAAGAATGCTGTGCAGGATTTGCCGATTTGGCAGGGGGATAAAATTTTCTTTAAGCTGCTGGCTGAGGATGCGCCGTTTTTCCATCTGGAATTGACGTATGAGGGGGACGTGCTGGTGAAAGCGGTGCTGGATGGGGAGGAGTTGCTATAACCACCGCGCGGCGGAATCCCCCAGTCACCTTCGGTGACAGCCCCCTTTAACAAGGGGGCCTTTAAAGCCTCCCTTGTCAAAGGAAGGCGGCCGAGCGAAGCGAGTTCGGAGGGATTCCCGCCGTGCGGTGGATGTTACTGCCAAAAAAGAGCGTGTGCCATTTCTTGCACACGCTCTTTTTCTGTACTATCAATACGTCGTAATCGTCGTCCCAACGAAATAATGCGTCAAAATATCCTGATAGTTCCAGCCGTTGCGGGCGTAACCGATGGCACCCCATTGGCTCATGCCACAGCCGTGGCCGTAACCGTACACATCAAAGATAAAGCAATCCAGATTGGCGTCATAGCTGACCGTGAAGCACTGGCTGCGCAGGCTGCGGCCATCCACACTCTGGCGGGCCAGCAGGTTTTCCCGGAACCAGCGGCCGCTGACCGTCTCGCTGTTGCCATCGGGGCCGACCTGAATCTTGGCGACCCAGCCGTACTGGTTGGCGTTCTTGATGGTGAACCAGCTGTTGGGGTCCACGCCTGCCAGGTCGATGCCCAGCTCGTCGCGGATGCGGTTCTCCAGCGTCTCGCGGGAGAAGCGGGCCGTGCCGCTGGAATTGCCGTTGGTGTTCCAGTTGCTGGAAACCTGCTGATCGTAGGGGCTGTCCACGGCCTGCAGCCAGGCGCGTTCACCGCCCCAGACCTCGGCAGACGAGGCTGTACCCGTGCTGGCAGAGGCGAAATACGGCGTGAAGCAGACCTGCCCATTGTAAGTCACCAGCACATGGGCAACCTCCTGGGCAGCGGCCAGCGCAGCTGCGCCCGGCTCTGCACCCCGCACCGACGGATAGCCCGACTGGCTTAAAATCCAGCAGTGGGTCGCCACACACTGGGCTTTGTAGGCTTCGGCGGGGGCGTTGGGGCCAAGTTCGTTCTGGGCCACCATCGCCAGGCAGCGCACCAGGTCCATCGTCTGGGCCGTGCCGTTCATCGTCACGTTGATGGTCTCGCCCTCGGTGCCGGTGCTGTTGTCGGGCTGCGGGGCCTGGGTCGGCGCTTCAGTCGGGGTCGGTTCGCTGTTGGCGTCCGACGCCGGGGCCTCGGTAGGTTCGGGCGTCGGGGCGTCGGTAGGGGCCGGCGTGGCCGTCACCTTGATTTGATCCACTGTGACCGTCTGCTCGGGCAGCGTGCCCTCGGCACCCTTGTTCAGGTCCGTCTCCACAGCGTTCGTCGAGCCTGCCACATCGGTCAGGCCCTTGAGCATCTTGTCGGTGCTGGCCAGCAGGCTGTCGGTGATGTTCTGCAATTCGTCGGCGCGCTGGGCCAGATCGGCGGCGTCGGTGGTGTCGTCCCGGGCCGTGCCGCTGCTCTTGCGGGCGGCCTGGGTGGCGGCGCTCTGCTGGGCATAGCGCTCCACGCTGGTCCGCATCAGGGCGCTGACCGTGGGCATCGGCTGGCCCTTGCTCTGGTACTGGGCCGCCGTCAGCAGCGGCCCCTCTGCGGCGGTAAAGGCAGCGGTGTTCAGCACCTCGGCCTCGCCGTCCTCGACCAGGCGGCCCGTGATGCAGAGCAGCGCACCGTTCTCGCCGCTCTGGGTCGTCACGGTCAGGAAGTGGGACTCGTCACCCACCTCCACCCCGGTGTCAAACAGGCTGCGGGCTTGGATGCCCGCCACAAAGGTCAGGTAGTCGTAATAGTTGGACAGGTCGGTGCTGCCATACAGGTCAAACGCGCCTTCGCCCTGCTCGGCGGGATCGTAGTAGTAGACCGCCAGCGCTTTGAAGCGGTAGGTGCGGTCTGCCGTATACAGCGTGAAGCCGCCGTTCTGTTTCAGTGTGTCCTGGTCGGCCAGCGCCTTGTAGTCGTCACCGGTGCATTCCAACACGGTGTTGCCGGGGGTGGCGGCGTCCAGGGCGCTGGGGGTGGCAAAACGGACGATGGACCCCGGCTCTGCGCCGGATTCCGGCGTTTCGGGCGTGGGCGTGTCGGCAGAGTAGACCAACGCGCCATCAAAGCCGGGCCAGCCCAGGTAGGCCACCACGCCTACGCGGCGGTCCAGCGCCTTGTCAAGATAGCTCTCAGCGGTGGAATCGTACAGCGCCGTGCCGTAGCTTTTGGCGGCAGGGCTGGCACCCAGATCATTGCGGAAGAACACCCACAGCGCCCCGGCACCGGCCAGCACAGCCAGCAACAGCACGACCAGGATCAGCGTGACCGTGCGTCTGCGGCGGCGCTCGCTCTTTTCAATAATTTCCAAACTGCGGTTTTTGATGCTGGGCGGTGCGGGCTGCTTCGGAGGCAGGTCGGCGTCCGAATCTGCGTTCTTTTTGCGCTTTTTGCGGGGCTTTGCTTTTTCCCGGGCAGCCTCCTCAATGGCGCTGGCGTCAAACAGCTGGGTCGCCGCGCGGGTAAAGTCCTCAACGCTGGCGCTCTTGCCTGCGGCCTCGGCGGCGTCATCGGCAGCCTGGGCGGCGGCAATGGCGGCGGGGTCAAGGTCAGCGGAGAAATCAGGGATATCATCGTCCAGCACCGAGCGCGGCGCAGCCTGCGGCTCGGTCTCCGGCGAATTTTCCGAAAAGTCCGGCAGGTCTACCGGCATCAGCGGCACGCTGGGGGCCGGGTCAGCGGTCACAGGCCGGGCGCGGCGGATGCGGGCATGGCGGGCATTTTCGGGGCCAGCCGTCTGGACTGCCAGCGGGTCAGGCATCGCCGGGGCCGGGGCGTCGTCGCTCTCGAATTGGATGACACCGGTCGGCTCGTGGTCAGGCACAGCCGGGGCCGCAGGCGGCGGGGTGGGCACGGCTTCGTGGCGGCGCAGCGTGCGGTGCTGCGGGGCGGAGTCCGTCTCCGGCGCGGCTGCTTCCACTTCCTGCGCAGGGGCGGCAAATTTCGGCGGGGCCACCGGGCGGTCAAAGTCCAGCATCGGCTCAAAATCCGCCGTATGGTCGGCGTCGCGGGTGGGCGGCGTGCGGCGGCGCAGCGAGAACCGGACCGTATTGCCGCGGCTCTTGGCGGCCTCCGACACGACAAGCAGCGGCCGGTCGTGCCCGGGGCGGAAGGTGATACAGGAGTCGGTCAGCTGCAAGCCGAACAGGCGGCGGCGCAGCAGATCCAAAATCTGGTTGGCGATGAACGTGTCGTTCATATCGGGCGGCAGGGCGCAGGCCACCGCGCCGCGGCGGTCGCACACCAGCACAAAGGGGCACTGGCCCACGCTGGCGGGCATATAGGCAGCCGCGTAGTCCGCGCCGGTCACCTGCATGGCGGCCAGGGCGCGGCCTGCAGCGGCCTGCACTACATCGCCGGGGAACCGCTTCAACAGCTGTTCCGGCACGGCGATACGGCGGGCTTTCTGCGGGTCGGCGTAGCTCTCGGTGCCAAAGTCGAACACGGCCTCGCTGTGGGCCAACGGCTGCAAAAGCGCACCCAGCAGGCGGCCTGTCGTCTCGTCCACGGCCACCAGCAGCTTGCGCTTGTCCAGCAAGGCATCCAGCGTGGCCTGGGCCAAGCTCGTTTCGCCCTCGGCAAAGACATCGTCGCCGAACTTGGCCCGCAGCCGCGCGGCCCATTTGTCACAGTATTGCTCCGCCATGGCGCGGTTGGGGGCGCTGACCTGCACGCAGATGGCAAATTCGCCGTCGCGCTCCAACAGGCGCAGGCCGGGGCAGCCATCGTCGCGGATCTGCCGCAGTACGCTGGACACCTCCGCGCCCGTAGGCCCGAAAACACGCAGAATTTTCAGTTGAGTGTTGACCATGGTGGAACCTTTCTATTGCTTTATATATCCAAATCGCTGTTGGGGGTCTGCGGAGTAAACAGTATGCTCTCCGGCACATCCAGGCCCAGCGCCATGCGGCGCAGCATATCCAGGGCGTAGAGCGCGGCGCGGGTGCGGATGATGGCGCGGTCCTGGTAGCCGCCCAGCGTCAGGCGCATCAAATACCCGGTGTTCGTGCGGGTGTCGGCACCAGCCAGGTAGACCGTGCCCACCGGCTTGCCGGGCAGCGCACCGCCCGGCCCGGCCAGGCCGGTGATGCCCACAGCCAGCTCCGCGCCGGATTTCCGCGCAGCACCAAAGGCCATGGCAGCGGCCACAGGCCCGGAGACAACGTTGTACTTTTCAATCACGGCGGCGTCCACACCCAGCAGCTTTTGCTTGGCGGCCTCGGCGTAGGTGACAAAGCCGAAGCCGAACACCTCGCTGCTGCCGGGCACGTTGGTCAGCCGCTCGGCGATCATGCCGCCGGTGCAGCTCTCCGCCGTGGCAGCGTGGAGGTGATGCTCGCGCAAAGCGCGTACCACCGTGTATTCCAGTGCAGGCACGTCAACGTCATAGGCCGCTGCGCCCAGAATCTCTTTAAACTCCGCAATGCGGGCATTGCAGGCGGCCTCGGCGGCCTGCTCGGTAGCCTCGCGGGCGGTCACGCGAATCTCACACTCGCCAGTCTTGCAGTAGATGGCGGCGGTGGGGTTGGCTGCCTCAAACAGCGGTGCGACCTTGCTGGCGATGGCGCTCTCGCCGCCCAGCACCCGCAGCGTGCGGCTGTGGATCGTGCAGTTCTGGCGGTGCAGCAAAATCGGGCGCACCTGCTCAGCCCACATGGCCTTCATCTCACGGGGCACGCCGGGCATCAGCGCGGCGCAGTGGCCGTTCTCATCCTCGAACCAAGCACCGGGGGCGGTGCCGTGGTCGTTGATGAGCTTGTGGCCCTTGGTCGGGCACATGGCCTGCTTGCGGTTGTTCTCCGTCGGACGGCGATTCGTGCGGGCGAAAAAGTCAAGTATCTTTTGCCACTCTGTCTCGTCAAATGCCAACGTATCGCCGAAGGCCTCGGCCACCGTCTCCTTGGTCAGGTCGTCCTCGGTGGGGCCAAGCCCGCCGGAAAAAATCAACAGGTCGCTGCGGCTTTTTGCCTGCAAAACCAGCTCTTTCAGCCGGGCGGGATTGTCGCCGATGACGTGCTGGTGCAGTACGCTGATGCCCAGCTCGGCCAGTTCGCGGCTTAAAAACTGGGCATTGGTGTTCAGGATATCTCCCAGCAAAAGTTCCGTACCTACGCATATAATTTCAGCTGTCACAGCAGTTCGTCATCTCCCATGCGGATGTAGATCTTTTCAACATTCTCGGCGGCCTCGGCTTCCAGCGCGGCCAGAGCGGGCATAGCGGCCTCGGCAGCCAGAATTTCGTCCAGTGTCGGGTTCGTCTTGGGGTGCGGCGGGGTAAAGATCGTGCAGCAGTCCTCATACGGCTCAATGGACGTCTCAAACGTGCCGATCTTACGCGAAATATTGATGATCTCGATTTTATCCATGCCGATGCAGGGGCGCAGCACAGGCAGATCCTGGGCCTGGTCGGTGCAGGCCAGCGCGGCCATGGTCTGGCTGGCGACCTGGGCCAGGCTCTCGCCGGTGATGAGGGCCTGCAATTCCAGCTTTTTCGCCACCTGGTTGGCAATGCGCAGCATACTGCGGCGCATCAAAACCGTGAACAGCACGTCGGGCGCGTGGTCGCGGATGTACTCCTGAGGCTTGGTGTAGGGCACGACAAACAGCGTGCAGTTGCCGGTGTACTCGACGATTTCCCGCGCCAGATCGCGCACTTTCAGCTTGGCGCGCAGGCTGGTGTACGGCGGGCTGGCAAAGTGGATGTGGTGCAGCGCCAGGCCGCGGCGGGCCATACACCAGGCAGCGACGGGGCTGTCAATGCCGCCGGACAGCAGGTTCAGTGCGCGGCCGCTGGTGCCCACCGGCAGACCGCCCGCAGCCTCGACCTTGGGGCCGTGGACGTAGGCGGCGTGGTCACGAATCTCGACCATGATTTCCAGCTGGGGGTTGTGCACATCCACGCGCAGGTGGTGGTGCTTGTCCAGCAGGTAGGCACCCAACTCGCGGCAGATTTCGGGGCTTTTCATCGGGTAGGCCTTGTCGGCGCGCTTGGCCTCGACCTTGAAGGTGCGCAGACCGCGCAGCGTCTCGCCCAGGTAGGCCTCGGCGGTTTCGCAGATGGCATCAAAATCCTTGGGGCACTCGACAGCGCGGCTGAGTTTGACGATGCCGAACACATGGGACACGCGGCGGAATGCCTCGTCCATATCAAGGCCGTCCTCTTTTGGCTCGATAAAAACGGTGCTCTGGGCCTGGTAGACCTTGAACTTGCCCAGTGGCTCCAGACGCCAGCGGATGATTTTTGCCAGCCGCGCTTCAAACTTGCCGCGGTTCAGGCCCTTCAGCGTCATTTCGCCCTGATAGGCGAGGATGATTTCTTTCATTCTGTAGTTCCTTTCAAAATATGCGACTGCACGGTAGGGGTCGGGTATGCCCGACCCTCGGCTCTACGGCAGACGCACTGTAACGGGAAGGCGGAGGGCGAGGCATGCCTCGCCCCTACTGTCTGCGGCAGGGTGAGGGCACCCCGCCCTACGATTTGCCCGAAAAGGGGTTCGTAGGGCGGCCTGCTCTCAGGCCGCCGCCAGCAGCCGTTCAAATATGCTGCAATTCCTTCAACCCATCTCTTACCCCATCCAGCAGTGCGTCCACGTCCTCGGCGGTGTTGTCGGCGCAGAAGCTCACGCGCAGGGCAGTACGCACGGTCAAATCGGCGCAGCCCATGGCCTGCAGGGTGTGGCTCGGCTCGCCCTTATCGCAGGCGGATCCGCCCGAGACATACACCGCGCGGGTGTTCAGATAGTTGATAAAAGTTTGACTGTTGATGCAGTTGGTGGAGAAGTTCACGATCTCCCCCACCGCGTCCTCGGGCGAGTTCAGCGTGATGCCGTCCAGCGCGGCCAGGCCCGCGCGCAGCTGTTGGTTCAGCGCAGCAATGTGGGCGGCGCGGGTGCGCAGCTTTTGCTGACCCTGGGCCGCCGCCACGCCCAAGCCCACGATGTAGGGCGTGTTCTCGGTGCCGGGGCGCAGGCCGCGCTCCTGGTGGCCGCCGATGTAGGGCGGCTTGAGGTTCTGGCGCTGGCTGTCCCGCACAAACAGCGCCCCCACGCCCTTGGGCGCGTGTACCTTGTGGCCGGAGACAGACAAACTATCGACCTCACGCCATTTTTGCAGGTCAATAGGCATACGCAGCCACGCCTGCACGGCGTCCACATGGAAGTGGGTGCGGCTGTTGCGGGTCTTGATGCCCTTGCCCAAAGCGGCGATATCCTGCACCGCGCCGGTCTCATTGTTGACGGCCATGCAGGCGGCAAGGACGGTGCTTTTGTCGATCTCGGCCAAAAATTTTTGCGTGTCGATGCGGCCATCCGGGCCGGGCAGAACCTCAACAACGGTGAAGCCCTCGTCCTTCAGGGCGCGGATGGGGCGCTGCACGCTGGGGTGCTCGAACCCGGTCACGACGATTTTGTTGCCCCAGTGCTTGCGCGGGCGGGCCGCGCCGTAGACGGCCATGTTGTTGCCCTCGCTGCCGCAGGCGGTAAAGTAGATTTCGTCGCTGCGGCAGTGCAGGGTCTTGGCCACCCGGGCGCGGGCGGTCATAATGGCGTCCTGCGCGGCCACGGCGGGGTCATACAGGCTGCTGGGGTTGGCCCAGTGTTCCACCATGGCCGTGGTGATGGCCTGCGCCACCGCCGGATCCACCCGGGAGGTAGCAGCGTTGTCCAGATAATGCAGCTGGGGGTCGGAAAGCATAACACTCATTCCTCACATTTTACACAAAGTTATACAGGTTAAATTATACACGTTCGCCCCCGAAAAAACAATATTTTCGGGGAAAAAAGTGAGATAACAAAAAAGCCTCCCCTCTTGAGGGGAGGTGGACGCCGAAGACAGCCGGAGGGATTCCGATGGGCTTTGCCTTGCACGCCGCTACACCCGCAGCCTGGGCAGGAATCCTTCCGCTTCGTGGGAAGGCCAGGGCTTTTACTCTCCAAAGTCCTCGGCGGCTTTTTTCATCATCTGGCGGATGGGCAGGTTATAGGGGCAGCGGGGTTCGCACGCGCCGCACCGGATGCAGGCCCCGGCCTTGGTTTGCAGGGTGGCGTAGCGCTCGCGGCCCCACTGCTGCAAGCCATAGCGGTTCAGATACCCCTGGAACAAAAACACGCTGGGGATGGAAATACCCACCGTGCAGGGGGCGCAGTAGTTGCAGCGGCGACAGAACTGCGTGCCCAGCGCGTCGCGCACGGCCTGGCAGGCTGCTTCTTCCTCGGGGGTCAGCGGGTCGATGTTCGCCGCGCCCGCCACGTTGGCGTTCAGCTCGTCCACCGTCGCCATACCGGGGATCGCCACCGTCACCGCCGGGTTGGACAGCACGTACCGCAGCGCCAGGCGGCCATCCTCGATGGCCCCGCCCGCGAGGGGTTTCATATCGATAAAGCCCTTGCCCGCCGCCGCACAGCGGTCGATCAGCTCCTTGCCCTGCTGCTCGACGATGTTATAGGGGAACATGATCGTCTCGATTTCCGGGATGTCCAGCGCGGCCTCAAACACGGCGGCCAGGTGCGCCGTGATGCCGATGTGCCCCACTACGCCCTTGGTCTTGGCTTCCAGCAGGGCTTCCATTGCGCCGCCGGGGGCCAGGATGGTTTGCAGGCCCTCCATGCTGGGGTTGTGGAACTGGAACAGTTCGATGTGGTCGGTGCGCAGGTTTTTCAGGCTGGTGGCGATCTCGGCCTCCATGTCGGCCTTGGTCAGGGCGCGGCATTTGGTGGCCAGGATGAAGTCATCCCGCAGGCCCGCTTCTTCCAGCGATTGGCCGATCCATTCCTCGCTGACCGTGTAGGCGCGGGCAGTGTCGATGTAGTTGACGCCCACCTTATGGGCAGCGATGAGCAGTTCCCGCGTGCCGGGCTGGTCGATGCGCTGGATAGGGATGCCGCCAAACCCCAGGCGAGAAATTTTCAGGCCGGTTTGACCAAAGTTGACGTATTGCATAGTGTGCTCCTTTTGCTCTGTTGCGGGGCGTTGAGGACGCCGCCCCCTACAAATTCTCCGTTACCCACATTATAGCAAATCTGCCGCAAAAATCCAGACCTAAAGCCTTCCTCAAAGGGAGAGAAGCCTTTTTTCCGTTGACAAAATGCCCCCGCTGTACTACCATTATACTGTATATAAAATAAGGTATGGGGGGTTCTTTATGAAATACGGTTTTATCGGCTGCGGCAACATGGGCGGGGCCGTGGCACGCGCGGTCTGCAAGGGTGCCGGTGCCGGGGATGTGCTGCTGGCCAACCGCACGCCCGCCAAGGCACAGGCATTGGCCGAGGAACTCGGCTGTGCCTGCGGCACAAATGAGGAAGTCGCCAGCATCTGCGATTTCATCTTTCTGGGGGTGAAGCCCCAGATGATGGCCGACATGCTGGACGAGCTGGCCCCCGCACTGGAAGCCCGCGCCGAGAGCCGTCCCTTTGTGCTGGTCACGATGGCGGCGGGGCTGTCGATGCAGCAGATCCGCATGATGGCCGGCAGCGGCTACCCCATCATCCGCATGATGCCCAACACCCCCGTGGCGCTGGGCGACGGCATGATCCAGTATTGCTCTGACGATGTGGAGCCGGACAAGCTGAACGAATGGCTCACCGCCATGGCCCCCGCGGGCCGTTTGGACGCCGTCCCGGAAAGCCTGATCGACGCCGCCAGCGCGGTGTCCGGCTGCGGCCCGGCCTGGGCGTACCAGTTCATTGAAGCCCTGGCTGACGGCGGCGTGGCGGCTGGTCTGCCCCGCGCCAAGGCGCAGGAGTACGCCGCCCAGATGCTTTTGGGCAGCGCCCGCATGGTGCTGGAAACCGGCAAGCACCCCGGCGAGCTGAAAGACGCCGTGTGCAGCCCCGGCGGGTCGACCATCCAGGGCGTGCGCCTGTTGGAGGAACGCGCCTTCCGCGGCGCCGTGACCGACGCCGTTTTGGCAGCGTATGAGAAAACGAAGGATTTGGGGAAGAAGTAAATTATGCGTATCGTCGTTAAAGTAGGCACCAGCACGCTGGCACACCCCAGCGGGCTGCTCAACATCCGCCACACCGAGGATTTGGTCAAGGTGTGGAGCGATATCCAGAACGCCGGGCATCAGCTTATTGTCGTGTCGTCGGCGGCTACCGGCCTGGGCGTCGGCAAACTGCAAATCGAAAAGCCCAGCGACATCATTACCAAGCAGGCCGCCGCAGCCGTGGGCCAGTGCGAGCTGATGTACACCTACGACCGGCTGTTCGGCCAGTACAACCACACCGTGGCGCAGATGCTGCTGACCTGGGAGGATTTCGACCACGAAAACCGCCTGCGCAACCTGCAAAACACGCTGGAACGTCTTTTGCAGCTGCACACAATCCCCATCATCAACGAGAACGACCCCATCGCCTGCGAGGAATATTCCCTGGGCGACAATGACACACTGGCCGCACTGGTAGCAACGTGCATCCACGCCGACCTGGTCGTGCTGATGTCCGACATCGACGGCCTGTACACCGCCGACCCCCACACCCACCCCGACGCGAAGCTCATCCCGGTGGTGGAAGAAATCACCCCCGAAATTGAAATGCTGGCGGGCGGCGCAGGTTCGTCCCTGGGCACCGGCGGCATGCTGACAAAAGTCACCGCTGCCAAGCGTGCCACCGCCGCGGGCGTGGACATGATCATCACCAACGGCGCCCACGCCGAGGTGCTGTACGATATCGTTGAGGGCAAGCCGGTGGGCACTCGCTTTGCAGGCCACAAGTAAGGGAGGTTCCCCATGACCACACAGGAAATTTTGCAGGCCGCCCAGGGCGCAAAAATGCCGCTGGCGCTGGCCGATGCCGACACGAAAAACGCCGCGCTGGAGGCCATGGCCGTGGCGCTGATCGCCGCCAGTGACAAGATTTTGGAGGCAAACCAGCGCGACCTGGACGCTGCCCGGGGCCGCGTGAGCGACGTAATGCTGGACCGCCTGGCCCTGACCCCCAGCCGTCTGACCGACATGGCAAAGGGCATGCGCGAGGTCGCCGCCCTGCCGGATCCGGTGGGCGCGGTGCTGCGCAAAATTGTGCGTCCCAACGGTCTTATTATTGAAAAGACTGCTGTGCCGATGGGCGTTATCGCCATTATTTACGAGAGCCGCCCCAACGTCACCAGCGACGCCGCCGCCCTGGCTATCAAGGCGGGCAGCGCCTGCATTTTGCGCTGCGGCCGCGACGCCTGGGCCAGCTGCCACGCCATCGTGGAGGCCCTGCGCGCGGGCCTGCGCAAAGCCCGCCTGCCGGAGTGTGCGGTAAGCCTGCTGTCGGACACCTCCCACGCCAGCGCCAACGAGCTGATGACTGCCGACGGCCTGGTCGATTTGCTGATTCCCCGCGGCGGCGCGGGGCTGATCCGCGCCTGTGTTGAGAACGCGACGGTGCCCTGTATCCAGACCGGCACCGGCATCTGCCACGTCTACGTGGACAAAGCCGCTGACCTGGAAATGGCGGTGGACATCGTGGAAAACGCCAAGACCAGCCGCCCCAGCGTCTGCAACGCCGAGGAAACGCTGCTGGTTCACAAGGACGTTGCAGCGCAGTTCTTGCCGATGTTAAAGACCCGCCTGGTGGACGGCCGCGCCGCCGCCGGCTTAACGCCGGTGGAGCTGCACCTGGACGCCCAGGCCGCCGCCATCATCGACGGTGTGCCCGCCGCGCCGCAGGATTTTGACACGGAATATCTGGACTACAAGCTGAGCGTAGCCGTGGTGGACGACGTGGACGCAGCGATTTTGCACATTGCCAGGCATTCCACCCACCACAGCGAGGCCATCATCACAGCGGACGCCGAGGCAGCGGCGCGGTTCACGGCCTGTGTGGACAGCGCAGCGGTCTACGTGAACGCCAGCACCCGCTTTACCGACGGCGGCGAGTTTGGTCTGGGCTGCGAAATGGGCATCAGCACCCAAAAGCTGCACGCCCGCGGCCCCATGGGGTTGGCGGAGCTGTGTACCTACAAGTACATCATCCACGGCAGCGGCCAGACAAGAGGCGGCAGCAGCGCAAAGATGAGCTGCTACACAAAGTAAAAATACCCTTGCGTTCATCACAAACGCAAGGGCGATCCGTTTATCAAAGAACTTCCCCCTGCTTGCGCAGTGCTGCGCAAGCAGGGGGAAGTTCTATTCTATTTGGTTTTATCCAATGTTCATATCCACTGGCCGGGAGATACCCTTGACACTGCCGGAGCCGGTGTACTGCCAGATGTTGTACTTGTAGCTGAAGCTCAGCGTGTCACGGTACTGGGCGATCCAAATGTTGTACTTGCTGATGTTCGCAAAGTTCAGCGCGTTGTAGAACCAGCTTGCGTAGGAGTAAACGCCCGCGCTGTACCCGGAGTTGCGGATCGTCTCGCAGAAAGCGACGGCGCAGGCCGTGCGCTCGGCGGCGCTGATGGCGTTGGCGCGGCCGCCCGCAACGCTCTCGGTGTCGTAGTAGACGCCCAACGGCAGGCTGTACCCGCCCACCAGGCTCAACACCATGCTGGCCTCCTCAACGGCTTCCTGCTCGTTGATGGCCTGGCTGTAAAAGTAGACGCCGACTTTCAGGCCCGCGTTGATAGCGCCCTGGATGTTGGCGCGGTAGGTCGAATCCTCGACCAGTGCGCCGCTGCCGTAGCCGCGGTAGCCGCAGCGGATGATGGCAAACGTGATGCCGTCGGCCTTGACGGCGTTCCAATCAATGCTGCCCTGGAACTTGGAAACGTCGATGCCGCGGGCCGTGCGGTTCAGCGCACCGTCCGCCCCAAAGGTGTAAACGTCGCCCTGGATGACCTGCTGTCCGGTGACGGGCTGGTGGGTCGTCGGGTCATAATAGTACGTCACGCCGTCAATTTCCTGCCATCCGGTGTACTGGTACACGGTGTCGTCGGAACTGGTCACGTCAAAACCGTAGCTCGCCAGATCCTTGGCCTCGATATTGTCAGGCCAGCCCGCCGTGGGATCCGGCGTGGCGGTGGGGGCCTCGGTCGGGGCCGGGGTGTTCGTGGGGGCGACCGTCGGTTCGGGCGTCGCCGTCACTTCCGGTGTAGGCTCGGCGGTTGGTTCTGCCGTCGGCTCTGCGGTGGGCTCGGCAGTAGGCTCTGCCGTCGGTTCCGGAGTGGGAGCCTCGGTGGGAGCGGGCGTCTCCTCGGCGATGGAGGCCGCCTCATCCCCCTCCTGCACGGCGGGTTCATCGGCGCGGTGTGCCCACGCCATGCGGGTGTTGGCCGCGCCCAGCAGCTGAATGGAATCCGCTGCGCCGGGCAGCCAGGCAGAAGTGTTCGTGTTGGCCGCGTAGTTCGGGTCGCGGGTCGCGCCGATCAGATCCCGCGTGCCGTCCTGGTAGACGGGCAGATAGGGGGTCTCGGTGCCGTCGGCCAGCAGCAGGTGGCCGCTGCTGCTCAACTTGGCCGTGTAAGTAGTTTTGGTGCCGGTCTCGGTCTTGTCGCTCTCGGCATAGGTAACCGTGTCAGTCACTTCCTCGACGATGGGCGCGGAACCTGCGTTGCTGACGCCGGAGTCCTCGGCACTCTCGTTGACCTGGCTTGCCTGAACGATCTTTTCCTTGACAGCCTGTACATCCGCCTTGTAGACGACCTTTTCCTTCACAGTTACGGTCTGGGCTTCGGGGGTGGTGTAGCCTTCGATGGGCTGCAGGGCCAGCGTGTAGTCGCCGGGTTCCACGTCCTCGGCCAGGGCGGTGCCGGTCTCGGGGTCAAGCGCGTAGTCGGTGGCGTTGCCCTTGGCGTCGGTCAGGGTGATGGTGCCCTCAACGCCCAGCAGAGGTGTCTTTTCCTGCTCGTCGTCCTTGGTCGGAGCAGCGGTAGGCGTCGGGGTCGGGGTGGCGGTCGCCTTTGGCGTGGCCGTGGGTTTAGCCCCGGACGCCGCCGACGCGCCAGCCTTGGGCGACGCAGACGGCAGAGCCGTGGGTTCCGGCGTTGCTGTGGCTTCGGGCAGCGGGTCCACGTAGAGCGTCACGCCGACGTCCTGCTGCACGACGGTGGCCTCCATGGTCAGGGTGCGGTCCGGCACCGGCGTAGGGCTGGGCGTGGGGGACGGCGACGGCGTGGGCGTGGCTGCCGTTTCCGGTGTGGCGGTCACGACCGGGGCCGGGGTGGCCGTGGGCAGGTTGAACGGCGTAACGCCCGCCGCGAACGCGCCCAGGCCGATGCTGGCCGTCAGCGCGACAGCCGTGCCGCCCGCCGCCAGCTTATACAGTGGCAGCCGCGCAAACGTGCTGCCGGAGAAATACCGCATGGGATTCTTTTTATTAAACATTCCTGTTCCTCACAGTTGAAAATTCTAAATTCCTACACCATAAATCGTACCATGAAAAAGCCCCCGCCGCAAGAGGGCGAGGGACGAAAAAGGCGCTGAAAAACGCCGAAATTTTCAACATCCGGGTGGGCTGTTTGTTAAGAATTGTGATATTGTGGAAACAACTTTCCGGGCATCTAGCGGTGCGGGGCACTGTCAATCGCAAGAAGTTGTATTGGTCAAAAATTCTTCCACAAGCAGATCCACGCATGCGCCATAGCTGCGCATACCCAGGTCCTGGCCGTACCCCTGCAAAAAGGTCGTGTAGACTTTTTCGCCCGTCTGCTTGACCGGGCCTTCCCACTGCTTCCAGTAGGCGTTGTTGGCGGCCAGGTCGGCGCGTGCCTCTGCGCAAAGGGTCTGGTAGCTGGCCGCTGCCAGCGCGGGGTCAGCCTCGTACAGCGCGTTGGACAGGTGCAGGTAGCCGAACAGCCAGCCGGAGTAGGCGTAGTCGGCGTTGGCGCTGGCCGTGGCCGCCATGACGCCGACGAAGTTTGCCTCCTGCTCGGCCGCTACGCCGCGCTGGTGGGCCAGCTCGTGGGCAATCGTCACCGGCAGGAACACCGCCGGGCTGTCCACGTTGAGGGTGCTCTCCCCCACCAGCGGGCAGAGATATCCGGTGAAGCCCCAGGCGCTCATGAGTTTGGAGTAGATGGCGGGCTTGGGGCGGCGCTCCGGCCCGGCCAAAAACGGCCAGCGCTCGGTCAGCGGGTCGTACAGATGGGCGCACCCGGCAAAAATTTCGGTTTTGTCGGTGGCAAACACGCCGCTTTCATCCCGCTGCACCAGCGGGGCCGCCGCGTTGACCTTGTCGGCAAAGTAGTCGGTCACAGCGGCCAGTTCCCCGGTGCTGACGGGCGGGGCGGCCATGCCCGCGCGGGCGGCAAAATTCGTGCCATAATACTGCGTGCCCCACAGTGCGCAGACCCCCGCGTACCCCCAGACCAGCAGCACGGCCATATGCAGCGCCCAGGCCGCCAGCCTGCGGCGGCGCACGGCGCGGGCCAGCAGCACCAGCGCCCCGACGATGAGCACCGTTGCGCCCAGCTCGCACGTGCTGAACGGGAGCGGGTCTACTATAAAGGAAAAGCCGCGCTTGACGGGCATCGAAACATACGCGAGCCACCAGTCCATAGCGGCGGTGCTGCGGTGGGCGATATAGAACAGCCCCCACGTCGCGAAGCCCACGGCAAGGGCCAGCAGGCCCGCGCGGTGGCGGCAGGCCCAGCGGCAGATTTTTTTCATGCAGAACGCCCCCTGGTTTTTGTACCCATTATAAAGGAAAGCATTGCCGGGTGCAAGGCGTCTTTTTGTGTTCAAGAGGACGGCACTGTCTACTATTATGAGGCCGAGACGAAAACCGAGAACGGCATCGTCAAGACCATCACCTTCGTCAACCCCGACGGTTTCAGTGAGTTTACCGTTATGGCAAACAAGACCGTTACTGTCACCATCGATGGCAAGGAATACGCGCTCAGCGCCGCAGATATCGGCAAGGGCTTTGAGATTGCCAAGAAGGATTACTGCGATTGGAAGGGCGTTTCCTTCAAGGGCATTGAGGGCGTTTACACGACCCTGACCAAGGAACTGTACGACAAGGCGGCGAACGGCCAAAAGCTGGAAGGCACCTACACCCCGACCGCTTCTTCCGCCAAGACTGCCGCCCCATGCACACCCACGCATGGGGCGGCTGCGTTTTAAAGCCTCCCTTTGGCAAGGGAGGCTTTTCCAGCCCATTTTCTTCTTGCTCTCTCCCCGTAAAAGCGGTATAATAAAATAGAATATTTGTAGAATTCTGTCCGCCGGGCAATTCCGGTGCGACTGCTGTATTATGGAGGCATTGTTATGTCTGGATTTATTCCTCTTTCTGTTCCGAATTTCGGCGTGCGCGAGGCCGAGCTGGCCGGACAGGCCATCACGTCGGGGTGGGTCTCCACCAGCGGCGGCAAAGTCACGGAGTTTGAGGAAGCGCTGGCCGCTTACGTGGGCATGCCCCGCGCCGTGGCCTGCAACGCCGGTACCAGCGCGCTGCATCTGGCCGCTATGGCCGTCGGCATCACCCGCGGGGATGAGGTAATCGTCCCGACGCTGACCTTCATCGCCGCCGTCAACCCGCTGACCCGCTATGTCGGCGCGGAGCCGGTCTTCATCGGCTGCGACGACAGCCTGTGCATTGACCCCGACGCGGTGGAGGATTTCTGTGCGAACCACTGCGAGCTGCGCGGCGATAAGCTGTACAACAAAAAGACCGGTGCCCACGTCAAGGCGCTGGAAGTCGTCCATGTTTTCGGCAACATGGCCGATATGCCCCGCCTGGCGGCCATTGCCAAGCGTTATCACCTGATTCTGATCGAGGATGCCACCGAGGCCCTGGGTACCCGCTGCACCACCGGGCCGTTTGTCGGCAAGTTTGCGGGCACCATCGGCGATATCGGCTGTTACAGCTTCAACGGCAACAAGATCATCACCACCGGTGCGGGCGGTGCGGTCGTCTCCAACCACCCGGACTGGGCCGAGCACGCCAAGCATCTGTCCACCCAGGCCAAGGCCGACGTACTGCAATTTTTGCACGATGAGGTGGGCTACAACTACCGCATGACCAACGTGCAGGCCTGCCTGGGCCTGGCCCAGCTGGAGCGTTTGGAAGATTTTATCGCCCACAAAAAGGCGCTGTATGACCGCTATGCAGCCGCACTGGACGGCGTGAAGGGGCTGCGCATTCTGCCTTTCCGTGAGGAGGAATGCCGCTCCAACCATTGGTTCTTCAGCCTGTATCTGGAAGATTCCGGCCTGGACCGCGACACCGTCATTGAGAAATTGCAGGCCCAGCAGATTCAGACCCGCCCGGTGTGGGCGCTGATCCACGAGCAGGCCGACTACCCCCGCAACGAGGCTTACGGTCTGGACAAGGCCCTGGCCTACCGCAAGTATATTGTCAATCTGCCCTGCTCCACCAACTTGAGCTTTGAGGACTGCGACCGCGTGATCGAAGCGGTGCTGGGGCTGTAAGACGTTTTGTAGGGGCGCATCCTCAACGCCCCGCCAAGGCTTCTCCCTTTGGGAGAAGCTGTCACCGAAGGTAACTGATGAGGGGCAGCCTTGCCGCTATTTCCCATCCACGGTCTGCTGCGGCACATCCGCCCCTCATCCGGCCCTTTGGGCCACCTTCCCCCGAGGGGGAAGGCTTTAAATAAACGTAAAAGGGGGATCCACCCTTGATACAAGTAGAAGAACTCTTTATTGAGCCGACCGCCACGGTGCTGGAAACGCTGCGCAAGCTGGACGTGACCGGCCAGCGCATTTTGTTCATTGCGCCGGAGGGCAAGCTGAAAGCCGTCATCACCGACGGCGATATCCGCAAGTTTTTTCTGCGCGGCGGCACGCCCGACCAGACCGTTGACCACGCTGCCAACTACCACCCGCTGAGCGTGCCGATAGCTGAGCGCGGCCGGGCGCGGGAGATTCTGCAAAAAAACTGCATCGACGCACTGCCGGTTTTAAATAAGCGCGGCGTCATCACCGATATCATCTTTGCCCACGGGCTGAATGTGGACAACCGCAAGCAGGTCGATATCCCGGTCGTGATGATGGCGGGCGGCCTGGGCACGCGGCTGTACCCCTACACCAAAATCCTGCCCAAGCCGCTGATTCCGGTGGGCGAGCAGCCCATTGCGGAGCTTATCATGGATCGGTTCCGGGACTTCGGCTGCCACGAGTTCACAATGATCGTGAACTACAAAAAGGGCATGATCAAGTCCTATTTCGGCGAGCTGGAAAAGGATTACCGCGTGGATTTTGCCGATGAGAATGTGTTCATGGGTACCGGCGGCGGGCTGTGCCTGCTGAAAGGAAAAATCGACACGCCGTTCTTTTTCACCAACTGTGACACGCTGCTGGATGTGGACTTCGGCGATATTTACGAGTACCATAAGTCTCACAGAAATCTTGTCACGATGATCTGCGCGTTCAAGCATTACACCGTGCCCTACGGCGTGGTGGAGCTGGGCGAGGACGGCAGCATTGCCGCCATGCGCGAGAAGCCCGAGTTGGACTTTTTGACGAACACCGGCGTTTACGTGGTGGAGCCGCGCGTGGTGGAGGAAATGCACGACGGTGAGTTCATCGGCTTCCCCGACGTGATCGAGCGCTACCGCCGGGCCGGGGAGAAGGTCGGCGTCTATCCCATCAGCGAGAGCAGCTGGATGGACATGGGCCAGCTGGAGGAACTGGAGAAAATGAGACGAAAGTTGGAAAATCAGCAGTAAATAAAAGCCTTCCCCTTTGGGGGAAGGTGGCGCGCAGCGCCGGATGAGGGGCAGCCTGCCGGAAGGCCCCCTCATCAGTCTGCTTTGCGGACAGCTTCTCCCCAAGGGGAGAAGCCACTGCGGAAGGAGTTTTAAAATGCCTGTAACCATCATTGCCGAGGCCGGGGTCAACCACAACGGCAGCCTGGAAATGGCCAAGGAAATGGCCCGCGCTGCCAAGGAGTGCGGCGCGGATATCGTCAAGTACCAGACCGCCGTGCCCGAGCTGGTCGTGAGCAAATTTGCAGAGAAGGCCGAGTATCAGAAGCAGACCACCGACGCCGCCGAGAGCCAGCTGGAAATGATCCGCAAGCTGCATTTCTCGTTTGAGGAGCACAAGGAGCTGAAAGAATACTGTGATTCCATCGGCATCCAGTATCTGTCCGCACCGTTCGATATTCCCAGCGTGCGGTTTTTGGGCACGCTGGGCCTGCCGCTCATCAAGATGCCGTCGGGCGAGATCACGAACCTGCCGTACCTGGAAGAAATGGCGAAATTACACACACCTGTGCTGCTTTCCACCGGCATGAGCACGCTGGATGAAATCACCGATGCACTGGGCGTGTTGGACGACGGCGGCTGCCCCGAGGTAACGGTGCTGCACTGCAACACCCAGTACCCCACCCCCTACGAGGATGCCAACCTGACCGCCATGCTAGAACTGTACGAGCAGTTTGGTCTGCCGGTGGGCCTGTCCGACCATACGCCGGGCTGGGAGTGCGACGTGGCCGCCGCCGTGCTGGGTGCGCAGGTCATTGAAAAACACTTCACGCTGGACAAATCCCTGCCCGGCCCCGACCAGAAGGCCAGCCTGGACCCGGCAGAGTTCAAGGCCATGGTGAACGCCGTGCGCCATGTGGAGGCCGCCCTGGGTGACGGCCACAAGCACCTGACCGCCAGCGAGGCCCCCAACAAGGCCATTGCCCGCAAGAGCATCGTCGCCGCGCGGGAAATCAAGGCGGGCGAGGTCTTCACCGAGGACAACCTGACCACCAAGCGCCCGGGAGATGGCATTTCCCCCATGCGCTGGCATGAAGTGCTGGGCCAGACCGCCAAGCGCGATTTTGCGGAGGATGAAAAAATTGAGGTGTGATATGCGCACCATCTGCATCGTTACCGCCACGCGGGCGGAATATGGGCTGCTGCGGCCTGTCGTGCAGAAGGTCGCGGCGTCCGACGAACTCGACTTGCAGCTTGTCGTGACGGGCGCGCACCTCTGCCCGCGGCTGGGCGAAACCGTACACGAAATCGAAAACGACGGTTTTCCCATCGCCGCACGCCTGCCAATTTTTACCGACGACGCCGACGAGCCGGTTGCCTGCACGATTGCACGCACCATCAACGTTTTTGACAGCTATTTTGCCGTCCACCGCCCCGACGCGGTGCTGCTGCTGGGCGACCGCTTTGAAATTTTCGCTGTGGCCACGACAGCCGCCGCGCGGCATATTCCCATTGCCCACATTTCGGGCGGCGACGTGACCTTGGGCGCAGCCGACGAATACTACCGCCACTGCATTTCCAAAATGGCGGCGGTGCATTTTCCGTCCTGCGCCGACAGCGCCGCGCGGCTCGTGCGCATGGGCGAAGCGCCCGACACCGTGTTCTGCGTCGGCGGGCTGGGGGATGAAAACATCCGCACCTTGCCCAAAATGAGCCGCGAAGAATTGTGCAAATCCACCGGGTTTGATTTGATGCAGCCCTTCGCGCTTGTGACCTACCACCCCGAGACTGCCCCCGACGCCGGGTCGCCCGCCGTGCAGGTGCAAGCGCTGTGCAGCGCCATGGACAAGGTGGACAGCGTGTTCTGGCTAATCACCGGGTCGAACGCCGACGCAGGCGGGCAGGTCTGCACCGAAATGATGCAGGCGTTCGCCGCCTCGCACCCGGGCCGCGCGGGCTTTGTGCAAAGCCTGGGCCTGCGGCGGTATCTTTCCGCCATGGACTGCGCCGCCCTGGTGGCGGGCAACTCGTCATCGGGCGTCGTCGAGACACCGACCTTTAAGGTGCCCACCGTCAACATCGGCAAGCGGCAGGCCGGGCGCATGGTCTGCGCGAACGTCCTCTGCTGCGCCCCCGACGCGGCGGCCATCGAGGCCACGATGCGCAAAGCCCTCTCCCCCGCCTTCGCCCCGGTGGCGGCAAGCGCCGTCAGCCCTTACGGCGGCGGCGACACCAGCGGAAAAATCTGCGCTGTATTGCAGCATTTTGACTTTACAAAATCCAAGGTTTTTTATGACGGCCCTGTGCCGGAATTTGACCCCCAAAGGAGCGTTTTGGTATGAAACTTCTCATCGTCGGTTTAGGCAGCATGGGCAAACGCCGCGCCCGGCTGACCAAGGGCATCGACGACGCCATCCAGATCGTCGGCGTGGACACCGCCGAGGGCCGCCGCGACGAGGCCAAGAACCTGGGCCTGGCGGACGCCGCCTATGCGACGATCGCCGAGGCCGTTGCCTCCGAGCACCCCGACGCCGCGCTGGTCTGCACCGCACCGCTGTCCCACGCCGCCGTCATCGGCGAGCTGCTGGACAATGATCTGCCGGTCTTTACCGAACTGAACCTGGTCAGCGACGGCTACGCCGAGAACATGGCAAAGGCCGCCGCCAAAAACCTGCCGCTGTTTCTCTCCTCGACGATGCTGTACCGCCGCGAGACGCAGTATATTAAACGTCAGGTCACTGAATTTGGCAAGCCTGTCCACTATATCTACCACATCGGGCAGTACCTGCCCGACTGGCACCCGTGGGAGAACTATAAGAATTTCTTCGTTGGCAACGCCCGCACCGGCGGCGTGCGGGAGATTTTCGGCATCGACCTGCCCTGGCTGCTGGATGCCTTCGGCGATGTGGAATCCGTCACCGTGCAGAAGGACACCTTGAGTGACTTAAGGCTCCCCTACCCCGACAGCGTGACGCTGCTGCTGCGCCATAAGGGCGGCGTGCAGGGCGTGCTGGCCGCCGACGTGGTCAGCCGCAAGGCCGTCCGCAGCTTTGAGTGCTTCGGTGACGGCATCCACCTTTTCTGGGAGGGCAACCCCAAGGCACTGTATGAGTTCCGCGATGGCGACAAGCAGCCGGTGGACACCTACGCCAGCTTTGAGCATGACAGCCGATACAGTGACAACATCGTCGAGAACGCCTATGTGGACGAACTGACGAACTTTTTCGGCGTTCTGAAGGGCGAGGAAAGCCCTAAGTGGAGCTTTGAGAAGGATTTGAAGGCCATTGCATTGATGGACCAGATTGAAAATTCGTAACCCGGTAGGGCCGGGCATACCCGACCCCTACATTGCATCTAAATCAAGACAAAGGGGAACGCCTATGCGTACCATCACCGCGCTGTTTGTGGGGCTGGGCTCCATCGGCACGCGCCATTTGAAAAATCTTGCTAACCTATGCGCTGACCGCGGTTGGGCCTTGCAGGCCGACGCACTGCGCAGCGACCTTTCCCGCCCGCTGCGGGATGGTGTGGCCGAGCTGCTGCACGCCCAGTACACCGACATGGCCGACGCGCCCGCGCACTACGATCTGGTCTTTATCACGAACCCAACGAGCCTGCACGCCGACGCATTGACCCAGGTCAAGGGCCGCGGCAAGGCGCTTTTCATCGAAAAGCCGATTTTTTCCGCCGAGCAAACCGGTCTTGCTTTAGCCAACTATCTGCCCGCCGGGCAAAAGGCCTACGTGGCCGCGCCCATGCGGTGGTGCGGTGTGATGCTGGCGCTGAAAGACCGCCTGCCCGCCCTGCACCCCTACTGCGCCCGGGTCATCTGCTCGAGCTATCTGCCTGACTGGCGGCCCGGCGTGGACTACCGTACCGTGTACAGCGCCCACAAGGCACTGGGCGGCGGCGTCACCATCGACCTGATTCACGAGTGGGACTATCTGGTGGAGCTGTTCGGCGTGCCGGAAAAGCTGTACAATTTCAAAGGGACCTACTCGGATTTGGAAATCGATTCCGACGATCTCTCGGTCTACATCGCCAAGTATCCTACGCTGCTGGCCGAGGTGCACCTCGACTACTTTGGGCGCGGATATCGCCGTTCTATCGAGCTTTTCTGCCATGACGGCAGCTATCTGGCCGACTTTGGCGCGGGCACGCTGACCCTGCCCGACGGCACCGTGCAGCATTACGAGGAGGACGTCAACCGCCGCTATGAGCGGGAGATGGAATATTTTGTGGACTACGCGCTGACGGGCAGCGGCGAGAGCTGCAACCCGCCCGCACTGGCACTGAAGGTGCTGAAATTAACACTGGGGGAGAATGTGTAACATGAAACGTCTGCTCATCACCATCTGCGGCCGCGCAGGCAGCAAGGGCTTCAAAAACAAGAATTTGAAAAATTTCTGCGGCAAACCGTTGGTTTACTACTCTTTGAGCGCCGCCGAGCTCTTCATCAGGAACCACCCCGAGCTGGAAGTGGACATTGCGCTGAACACCGACAGCGAGGATCTGGCCAAGCTCGTGGCCGCAGAATACCCAGAGGTCATCTACCTGCCCCGCGGGGCCGAGCTGGGCGGCGACCGTGTACCGAAGGTCGAGGTCTACAAGGACAGCTTCGCCCGCATGGAAGCGCGCACCGGCAAGCCCTACGACGCCATGATCGACCTGGATATCACCAGCCCGCTGCGCACCGAGCAGGACATTGAGAACGCCTTTGCCAAGGCGCAGGAGCGCGAGGACCTGCAAATCATCTTCAGCGTCTGCGAGGCCCGCCGCAACCCGTGGTTCAATATGTTTAAAATCGTGGGCGACCACGCCGAAATGGTCATGGAGAGCCAATTCACCGGCCGCCAGCAAGCGCCCGAGGTTTACGACGTCAATGCGTCGATTTATGTTATCCGCCGCGCATTTTTGGTGGACAACCCGGATCCCATCCTGTGGCATTCCAAGTTCGGTGTCAGCGTCATGATGGACACCGGCATCATCGATATCGACTCCGAGCATGACTATCTGCTGATGGAGGCCATCGCGCAGCACCTCTACGCCCATTACCCGGAATTTAACGCTGTGCGGGAGAATATTCGTGACTGAGGACCTGTTTGACCGTGCGCTGGAGCTGGTGATGGACGGCGGGCAGACCCTGCTTGCCAACGGCGGCGAGGTGTTCCGCGTGCAGCAGACGATGGAAATTATGGCCGCCAGCCTTGGTGTGCAGGATTTTCACGTCTATGTGCTGACCAACGGCATTTTTGCATCGGCCCACCTGCCCGGCGGGGAGTCTGTCACGCTGGTGCGGCACGTGCCCACCGTATCCATCCATCTGGGCCGGGTCGAGGCTGTGAACGAGCTTTCCCGCGAATTGGCTGCCGGCAAGCTCGGCGTCGTCGAAGCCGAACAAAAGCTGGCGGCAGCCCGTGCACTGCCCCGGGTCACGCCCCGGCGGGAGGTGCTGGCCTGCATCGCCGGGGCGGCGGGGTTCGCCTATCTGTTCGGCGGCACACTGGCCGACGTGCCGGTAGCCGCCGTGGCGGGCCTGTTGGAAGCGCTCGTCTGCCTGCATTTTGGCCGCCACAGCATCAACCGGATGTTTACGGATATCGTGGCGGCGTTCTGCTGCACGGTCTGGGCCATTGCGGTGCAGGCCGTGGTGCCTGCCGTCAGCGCCAACGCGGCCATCATCGGTGCGCTGATGGTGCTGACCCCCGGCGTCGCCCTGACGATGGGCGTGCGTGACATTTTAAACGGCGACTACCTGTCCGGCTCCATCCGCCTGCTGGACGCGCTGCTGATTGCGGGCAGCATTGCGGGCGGCGTAGTGCTGGGCTGGATCGTCGCCCGCGGATTGGGGGTGGCCTGATGCCGGTCTGGACACATTATTTCGCACATTTTGTGGTGACGGTCATCGCCACGATCGCCTTTGGCATCACGTTTCAGGTACCGCGGCGGCATTACCTGGCCGCCGGCATCACCGGCGCGGTGGGCTGGATGGTCTACATCTTCGGCGTGGAGCTTCTGGGCATGAGCCCGGCCATCGCCACGCTGGTGGCTACCCTGCCGCTGACCGGGTGTGCGCGGTTCTTTTCCATCACGCACAAAGCCCCGGTGACGATTTTTCTGCTGCCGGGTATCTTCCCGCTTGTGCCCGGCGCGGGCATCTACTACACGGCCTACTATTTTTTGCAGGGCGAGCAGGAATTGTTTGCCAGCAAAGGCGGCGAGACGTTCAAGGTTGCCCTGGCGCTGGCCCTGGGCATTGCGCTGATATGCAGCTTGCCGCTGCCGGGCGGGCATGAGAAAATAAAAAGGCCTTCTCCCTGAGGGAGAAGGTGGCCGAGCGAAGCGATGGCCGGATGAGGGGCGGGTCAGCCGTTATTGCACGTTAAAGCGCAGTAACGGCCAGCCCGCCCCTCATCAGTCCGCTTCGCAGACAGCTTCCCCCGTGGGGGAAGCCTTTTTTAGTTTTTACCACAAATTATACGTCAAAATCGGCACGTTGTAGCTTACGCCCCGCATCAGCATGACCAGGAAACACACGCCGCTGATAACATGCCACGCCAGCGCGGCGGCACACAAAACCAGCCGCCAGCACGGGGCGGCTTTCGCCCGCAGCTGCTGCAAAAACACGCTGACGGATTCCAGCCAGAGCACCCAGAAGCAGATGAACGGCCCCCACCAGAGATTGGCATGGTACAGCCGCTCACCGCTTTCCACCAGCAACAGCGCCTCGGCCAGCGAGACGGCAAAGGTAAACAGGCTGAACCGATAGCGAAAGCTCTGCCACGCGGCGCGCCCCAGCAACAGCCCCACCGCCGCCACAAAGACGAATGACCGCGCCAGCCCCAGCGCACCGGCCTCGTTGAAGGGGCCCCACAGCATACGGTGGTGGTCAAAGGGCACGGTGAAAATCAGTTTGACGCCGGAGTCGTCCTCGGCAAACAAAACGCTGGCCTGGATGACGCAGAGCGCCACGCCGGGGAATACACTGCACCCCATAATGATCTCATTTTTTAGATTTTTCGCGCGGGTGCCCACAAAATCCACAATCAGCAGCACCAGCAGCGCCGGGGCAAAGGCGAAAATCAGGCTGGCCTTAAAGCTCGTCGCCACCGTCAGCAGCACCGTATAGACCGCGTAGGCACGCAGGTCCAGCTTGCCCCGCATTGTGGGCCAGACACGGTAGAACGCCAGCATTGCCAGCAGCGCAAAGGGGGCTAGCATAATGTAGGTGGTGTTGTGGTAGATCGTGCCGCCGATGGTGCCCTGGTACCAGTAGCCGCCCCTGGGCATCCAGACTGCCGTTGCCAGGTTGACCACCAGGCTGACCAGCAGCCGCATCGGGCGCGGGGCGTCCGACAGCGCGGCCCCCAGGCCGCAGGCAAACACCGCCACCGCCGCCAAGTGGAACACCGCCAACAGCACGGCGATCCCCATGCGCCCAGCCAGATTGTACGCCGGGCCGATGAGCAGCGACACGGTCGAGTAGACCATGCCCCGCTGGGCAAACGCCAGATGCTGCCCTAAATCCGATGTGTAGGGGTCATCCCCGCCGCCGGGCGAGCAAAGCTGCTGGTAGTGCAGCCACACCATGGCTGCGCCGAACGCCGCCAGCGCCAGCACGCATAAAATCGTCAGCAGGGCGTTTTTCTGTTGCTTGTTCTTCGTCACAGTACAATGCCCCACATTTCTTGCAGCAGGTAGCTTTCGGTGCCGATCATGACCGCATAGGAGATACCGGCCAGCATCAGCCCCAGGAACACAATGCCGCTGGCAATATGCCAGGCCAGCGCCCCGCAGCACAAAACCGACGTGCCGGTCTCCACCGGGGTGCGCGGCTTTTTATGCAGGCGGCGCAGCAGCTGAATCAGCGATTCCAGCAGCAGGATGTCATAGCAGATGAACGCGCCCCACCACAGGTTGCCGTCGTACATACGGCTGCCGGTCTCGGTCAGGCAGATGCCCTCGGCCAGCGAGATGGCAAACAGAAGCAGGCTGAACTTATAGGCGTAAGCGCCGCGCCACTGCCGGAACAGCAGCAAAACCACCGCACCCACGAACACCAGTGAGCGCACCAGGCCGTGCTTGGCGCTGTAATTAAAGACACCCCACAGCACTTTTTCGGGGTCGAAGTCGGTGGTGAAGATCAGTGCCATGCCGGAATCATCCCCGCCGGTGAACAGCACCTTAGCTTGAATGATGCAGAGCAGAATGCCCGGCAGCACCGTACAGCCGAGCCAGACTTCCCATTGGAGGGCCTTGCCGTGGGTGCGGATCAGGTCAACGACCAGCGCCACAAGCAGGGCTGGGGCAAAGGCGAAAAGGTAGCTGGGCTTGATAGCCGTTGCCACCGTAAGCAGCACCGCCAACGCGGCCCAACTGCGCCATTGCAGCTGACCATGGTGCTCTGCCAGCGAGAGGAAGAGGAAAAACGCGATAAGCGCCAACGGTTGCAGCATAATGTAGGTAGTGTTGTGGTAGATCGTGCCGGTGATGGCACCAAAGTACCAGTAGCCGCCGTTTGGCATCCAGACCGCCTGACAGAGGTTTGCAGCCAGCGACCAGAGCAGCGCTGCGCCAGGGCAGACCTGCGGCACAGCCTTACGGATGGCCCAGGCAAATATCAGCAGCGTCAGCAGGTTGACGACAGCCAAAAACACCGCCGTGCCCAGGTTGCCGCCGATGGCGAACACGCCCTGCAGCAGGACCGTGACCAGCGAAAAGCCGGTATTGCCCATGGCATGGCCCGCCATGTGGGCCGGGATATCAGAGTAATAGTACCCGGTGGAGAGCAGCTGTTGGTAGTGCAGCCAGCCCATCAGCAGGGTAAAGACCGCTGTGCCCAACAGCCCCAGGCCCCACAGCAGCCGCTGTTTCTTGTTTTGTGCCAAAGCGGCACCTCCTTGGTGTGTAATGGCTTCCCCCATGGGGGAAGCTGTCAGCGGCTTGACCGCTGACTGATGAGGGGCGGCCTTGCCGATGCAGACCGTTCACGGGTTGCTGTGGCACACGCGCCCCTCATCCGGCGCTGCGGCGCCACCTTCCCCCAAAAGGGGAAGGCAAAGAAATTACTCCAGCCGAATACTCTCCGCCAGCACTGTGCCTTCCAACTGCACCAGGGTGGCGGTTTTTTCGGCGTATACCTCGGTTCGTACTTCTTCGCCGTCCGCTGTGGTGTAGTAAAGCGTGGCCTGCTGCGCCGTACCTGCGGGCAGGCATACGACCACATCCGTCAGCTCATCCAGCGCATTGCCGCTGCCAAGGCCGCACCAGCCGATGTCATAGCGGCTGGTCTGGCCCAGGGTAAAGCCCAGGCGGTAGGCAGTCTCATCGGCGTGGTCCCCGGTGCGCCAGACCTGCAAGGCGTGGGCGTCGGCGTCCTGCTCTCCATAGCGCAGGAAGAACGCGTTCTCGGCGACCTCGTTGCCGCCCCAAATCATGTAATCCGTCACAACGGGCATCTCGGTCCCTGCGGCGTCAGCCGCACCGGCGGCTACCGTCTCGCCAAAGACCGTGTAGGCGCGGCCACCCTCGGCGTAGGCTGAGCGGGTCGCGGCGCGCTGCCAGACCACCGTGCCCGCCATGCCGACAGCCAGCAGGCAGTAGAGCACCGCGCGGTTCTTGGGCCACCAGGTTTTGCTCCGTGCCCAGCGCAGCAGCAGCACCAGCAGCGCCAGGGCCATCAGGCCAACGCCGTAGCTTTCCACCGTCTGCGGGATGTAGCCGTGCCGCCAATCGATCTGCCCCGCCTGCTGATATTTAGGCGAAAGCCCGATGAGCAGCGACGGTGCGGACAGCATGGCAAGGCCGGTCAAGAACAGCAGCAGGTTTTGCTTGCGGTTTGGCAGCTCGTGCAGGGCAGTCAGCGCCGCCACCGCAGCCCCGGCCACCATGACGCCGCAGAGGATATCCACCGGGTAGATCGTGCCGGGGCGGACCTTGCCCGCGAACAGTGCATTGAGCGGGAAGCCCGCCGACATCTGCATGGCCCAGGTCTTGAGCACCGCCGGGATGTCAAAGTTCGGCGATACACCGCCGATTGGCTGGGCATCCCCGGCCAGAATGCCCATCTCCTGCAAGGTGTTGACGAGCCGCGCCCCCAGGTTGAAGGCCAGCGTCACGCACTCGCCCACAAACACCGGAATGCTCAGCCGCAGGGCGTCGCGGGCCTTGTCGGTGTAGAGCCAGGCCAGGCCGAAAATCGGCACAATATAGGTAAAACCAATTTCAAACGTGGCGCAGCACTGGAACGCGCAGTACCCCGCCAACACGGCCCACCGCTTGTGCCCGGTATCCTGCAAACGCAGCACAGCCAGCCCTGCCACCAGTGCGGGCAGCAGCGTACTTTGCACCAGCGCGCCGTAGGAATACAGGCTGTTGCCGGTGGAGTCCTGCCAGACACTGAACATCATGGGCAGCAGGCAGATACAGGCGATGCCCAGCTTTTTGTTGTGGCTGGCCTTGCCCACGAGCCAGCCGGTCAGCAGGATATCCGTGTAGGTCCAGGCCAGGATGTAGAGCCGATAGCCCACCAGATCACCCAAAAACCAGCTCGTCAGCCCGCGCACCGGCGGCGAGGAGAAGGGCCGGAACCGCCCCTGCTGCAAGCTGAACTGGGTCCACAGGTCGCCGATATAATCCAGCACGCTTTGCCCAAAGGATGTGTGGGTAATATAATAGTAGTTTTGCAGGTTGATGAGTTCATCGTCGCCGCCCAGGGGCGCACAGGTCACGATGCTGAGATACCACCAGCCGAACACGACCGACACAGCGCAGACCAGCGGCCAGAACCATCGTTTTTCCGTCAGTTTTTGCAGTTTCATTGCTCACTCCTGCCCCAGCGGGATATAGCAGAGCTTGCCGCTCTCGCTGATGATGACGTCGTCCTCGGCACAGCCCGCCGCCTGAATCAGCGCTGCCAGGGTGGGCTGCTGCTCGTCCTCGGTGTAGCCGTCCAGATCCAGGTAGATGCCCGCCATGCCCTGGGTGCGCAGCTCGGCCACCATGGCGTCCGGCTCCAACTCGCTTGTGGCCTGATACCAGGCGTCATTCTCGGTGCCGTAGCCCGCGCCGTAGCTGAATTTCAGCGTCTTGCTGTGCAGTGGGCCGCGCAGCAGCGTATAGTCCCACATATTGTTCAGCGGGCCGTTCTCAAAGTTTTTCATGTACGGCAGCTGGAAGAGCATAGCCCCCTCCCCTGCCGCGTCCTCGACCTCGGCCATAAAGGCCGCGTCCTGGTGCCAGGTCTTTTGCACTTCCTCATATTTCGGGCTGAAAAGGCCCTGCTGCTCCCAGTAGCCGTAGGCCAGCAGCACCACCATAACGAGGATGAGCTTTTTGCGGTCTTTTCCGGCGCGCCGGGTCAGCCGCATTTCCGCCGTCAGGCCGACGGCCAGCAGTGCGAAGAACGCAATGTAAGGGCTGATGCGGTTGTACCCGCGGATGAACCGCACAAAGATACCGATGATGCTGCCAAAGCCGGCC
Source organism: Gemmiger formicilis (assembly GCF_018784445.1). Classification (GTDB taxonomy): domain Bacteria; phylum Bacillota; class Clostridia; order Oscillospirales; family Ruminococcaceae; genus Gemmiger. The sequence continues at coordinate 86,932 of NZ_WQOH01000100.1, forward strand.
ATGCTGGCTAACAGCAGCGCCATGACGTTCAGACGGCTCAGCAGCCAGAGGCGGTCGCCCAGCTGCGGCTTCTCGGTGCGGCCGGCCTTCCAGTCCCAGTTGCGCAGCAGCATGAGCAGCAGCGCCAAAAATCCGAAAATGCCCACGACGCCGAGATAGCCGTAGCCGTTCTCGTTGTACATCGGGCCTTCATCGGTAGCCAGGATGTGGAAGTAGCGGCCCATCCAGTTGGCGAGCTTTTGCAGGCCGAAACCGTTGGGCGACAACAGCAGGCTGCTGATGCGCAGGCTGTAAATGTCCGCGCCGACCGGGCTGCGGTAGACGCCGTTGGTCAGGGTGCTGCCCTGGCCGCTGAGGATGCCCAGCACCATGGGGAAGAAATCGGGTATCATCCAGGCGACGATCTCCGCGATCGTGACCAGGCAGGGCACACCCACGCTCCACTTGTGGCCGCGCAAAATCAGGCAGAGCGCCGTGACGCAGAGGAAAAAGCAGGTGAAATAGGGATAATAGGCCGCGCCGTTGTTGGCGATGCCCCAGGCCATAGCCAGGGCCAGCCAGTTGCGCTTATTCTTGAAAAAGCCCTTGCCCGGGCGGTTGAAGCCTTCATCCTCGGCACACCAGAGGCAGAGCAGCACCGAGAAGGGTACGAACTCGCAGGCGGCCAGCATCATATGCCCGGCCATCCGCTGCTGCACGTAGGGCGTCATACCAAAGGTGATGCCAAAGGCAAAGCTGAGCCAGCGGCGCATGCCCACCATGCGGAACACAGCGTAGGCCGCCAGCGCGTTGGCAAAGGGGATGACCAGCACATACAGGTTGAACACGATGCCGGTGTCTTTCGTAAACAGGCCAACGAACCAGACGAAGATATCATAAATCAGGTCGTAGTTCGGGTCATATTTGCCCGCGACCTCATAGAACGGCCAGCCCAGGGAGCCGGACAACTCGCCGTAGCTGCGCTGCACCTGGCCCACCCAGTAGATGCCGTCGCCGCCGTAGAGCATGGGCACCGACCAATCGAGCCGCCACAGCTGGAAAAACCAGTATTCGCTGGCCGCCACCGCCGCCAGCAGCAGCGCGACGGTCAGAGTTTCCCTGGCCAGGTTTTGTTTTGATTTTGGCATGGGGTCTCCTTTAAAAGTTCTGCCTTCCCCCTTGGGGGAAACCTTTGGGGTCATTCCCCTCTCTGCATAGCCTCCACATAGGCGTTGCAGACTTCCTCCGCCGGGCCGTCGCCGCGGATGTGGCCATGGTCTATCCAGATGGCGCGTTTGCAGAGCTGCTTGACCTGGTTGATATCATGGCTGACAAAAAGCAGCGTTGTACCGCCGGATAACATCTGTTCCATCCGCTGGTGGCACTTTTGCTGGAACATAAAGTCACCCACCGACAGAATCTCATCGCAGGCCAAGATATCCGCCTTGACCTCGGTCGCAATGGAGAATCCCAGCCGCGCGATCATGCCGCTGGAATAGTTTTTCACCGGCACATCGACAAAATCCCACAGTTCAGCAAAGTCGATGATATTTTTGAAGTGCTCTTCCATATAAGTGCGGTCGTGGCCCAGCACCGCACCGTTCAAAAACACGTTTTCCCGCGCGGTCAAATCGAGGTCAAAGCCCGCGCCCAGCTCGATCAGCGGCGCAATTTCGCCGTTGACGGCGACGGTACCCCTGGTTGGGTACATGACGCCCGCAATAAGTTTGAGCATCGTGCTTTTGCCGCTGCCGTTGCGGCCAATCAGCGCTACGGATTCGCCAGGTTCGATGCTGAACGAGACGTCTTGCAGCGCATAAAATTCATTGAAAAAAAGCTGATGTTTCAGCAGCTTGACGGTATATTCCTTGAGGGTCTCGGTTTTCTCCTGCGCTAGGTTAAAGCGCATCGAGACATCCTCCACCTGAATGATGGGCATGGGGGAAACTCCTTACAGATACAGAATAAAGTTGCGCTGCAATTTGCGGAACGCCGCCAGGCCTACAGCCAGCATGACGGCAGCGCTGCCGATGCAGGCAATCCAGGTGTTGGGGCCGGGCACGGTGCCGTACATGACCAGGCACCGCATACAGTTGATGTAGTGGTACAGCGGGTTCAGCTTAATGATGGGGATCAAAAACGGCGGCAGCGCCGAGATCGGGTAAAACAGCGGCGTCGCGTACATCCAGGCCATCGTCACGATGCCGTAGAGATACTGCAAATCGCGGAAGTAGACAGCCAGCGCCGAGAGCAGTACGGCCATGCCGCAGCAGAACGCCAGCAGCAGCAAAAGCGGCGCCCAGACGAGCAGAATCGTCCAGTAAAACGGCGACCGGGTGATGAGCATGACCAGGATAATGGCCGCCAGGCTGAACAGCAGGTTGACAAAGCTGGACACCACGCGGCTGATGGGGAAAATAAACTTGGGCACGTACACCTTTTTGATAAGGGACGAATTTCCCAGCACGCTGCCCATGCCCATGTTCGTGCTCTCGTTAAAAAAGTTGAACAGAGTGTTGCCGCAGATGAGGTAAAGCGGGAAGTTCGGGATATCGAACCGGAACATATAGGAGAAAACGAGGGTCTGCAGCAGCATCATGAGCAGCGGGTTTAAGATGCTCCACACATAGCCGAGCACGCTGCGGCGGTATTTGACCTTGAGGTCGCGTGTGACCAGCTCCCGGATGAGTGGCCGATATTTGGAAAAGTTGCGCCAGCTGTTATGGAACTGGCCGGTGGATTTTTGCATAGGGATATTGGCTCCTTAGTAGTATGGGGATAATGTCTCCCTTTGACAAGGGAGGCTTTTGGTGGTTACATCTTAAACGGTGCATCATCGGTCAGGCCGTCGGCCCGCAGCATATTCTGCATCACATCGATGTCGGCGCTGACGTCGAGGGCGTCGCTGGCGAACAGGCGGTCGAGCTGGTTTTCAAACGCTTTGACCAGCGTATCCATCGTCAGCTCAATGCGGCGCTTCGACTCCGAAATGTTCTCACCTTCCACGCCCTGGTGGTCCAGCTCAGCGTAGGTGTTCAGCAGCTTTAACGACGTAGGAAGGTAATAATCCATGAACTTGCGCATCTGGGGCAGCTTGTCGGGGTCGGACTTGGCCTGCTCAAAAATTTTGGCCGAGACCGCTTCCAGACGGCTGATCTTGTCGGTCATCTCCTCGTCGGGGATGGCGTCGTTGACCCGGCGCAGCTCGTCGAGGATTTTCTGGTACTGATCCTTCTCGGGCATCGGATCTGCTTTTTCGACCTTGGGTTTCTTCGCCTTTTTCGGGGTCGGCTCGGGGGGCTTGCCGGTCACGACGAGACATTTGCGGCGCATATCCAGGTAGGCTTCGGGGCCGAACACGCCGTCGTCGATGCAGTTTTCCAGGTGCTTGCAGCATTTTTCATAGCTGCACGGGATGGCGTCGGCGATATCCCGAATGTACATATACTGCGCATCACCGACAATATTGTCGATCTTTTTGCGCAAGCGGCGGCCGGTGCGGATGTGGTGCGCGCCAAACAGGCAGCCCACGCCCGCCGTGGCCGAGACAAACACAGGCATCATATCCGCCAAGAACCAGCGGATGTACTCGAGATCCCCCGTCAGGGCGTCGGGCAGCCAGTAGGTACCTCCGGGCAGCGCCACCAGTGCGGTCAGCAGCAGCAAAACGCCCGCCGCGGTCAAGCCGTTGGCAAGGGCCATGCCCTTGCGCTTTTTCTCGGCATCCCGAGGTGCGGCGGCAGTTTTGCCCGCGCTCTCCTGATCCTGCTGGGCGTAGATAGGACGGAACTGTCCCTCCTGCACCGATGGGCCGCTGCGGTAGCTCTGGGTCCGGGTTCGGGCTTTCTGCTCAAAGCTGCCCAGCTTACCGTTTTTCATAGCGGCATTCAGGCCGATGAAGATAAAGCCCAGCGGCCACCACACCACAAAGCCAATGACGATGGCCCACCAGGGGAACTGGAACGGGCCGTCCCCGGCGTGGTATTCATTGCGGTTGTAGTTGTTCTGGTAGCGCAGGCCGCTGCCGGAGTAGGGATGATCCGGGTCCGTGTAGCGCGGATGTTCGTTTTCGTTGGGCATGGGTGGCTCCTTTACGGAATATCGTTCAGCAAATTCTTCATATCATCACTTAAATAGTAGGTGCTTCCGGCCTGGTAGGGGTTGTTCTTGCTGTATGGGACGTGGGTACACAGGTAGCTGACCCACTTGCTGTACCCGGACACCGTCAGGTGTACGCCGTCAGGCTGAGAAAAATCGGTCTGCAAATACCCGGCATCGTCGGCGAACTCTGCGTTCAGGTCGAGGTAATAACAGCCGCGCTCGGCGCAAAGCTGCTGGATGGCCGCGTTGATGACCGCCAGCCGATCCGGTGCCAGGCCCGGGAGGCTGTCGCTGACCTTTTCCTGTGTGGCAGTCAGCACCGACTGCACATAGAACGTCGTGTCAGGCAGCGCCGTGCGCAGGTCGTCCAGCATTTTTCCGTAGTAGGCCAAAAAGCTGTCATCGTTGCCGGGCTGGACGAGGGCGTTTGTACCGATCAAAATATACAGCTTGGCGGGTTGGGCGGCGGCCAGCACATCCAGCGGGACTTCCTCGCCCCGGTCGGGGCTGGTAACGGTGGTGCGGTTGACAACGGTGTTGGGGCTGATGCCCTCATACCCACAGATCAGCGCACCACCCACATCAATGTTGTACTCATTGGCGCAGAAGCCAGCGGTGAGCGAGTCACCCAGGAAGGCTGCGTCGGCGAACCAGCTGGTATCCACCCGGCCAAACTCCGGCAGGGCGGCGGGCTTTGCGGGCAGCGCCGTGTAGGTGTAGCCGGTATCAGCGGTCTGGCGCTGCGGGCCAACGGTGCCCCAGTTCAGCGTCTGAGCGTTCTGGCTGCCGCTGTCCCCCGCCCCGGCGTAGGGCAGCGGGGCCACCAGGCGGGTGCCTGCGGGGTCTGCGGTAGGCAGGGGCGCGGCTTCGGTCTCGCCCTTCATGCTTTTGGGCAGCAGCACCGTGATGATGCCGGACAGCACCAGCACGCCGCCCACCGTGCCCAGCACGGCCAGCCTGCGGCGTCGGCGGCGAATTTCCCGCCGTCGGCGGGCGGCGGCGCGGCGCTGTTCCTGCGTGGGGGCGCGCCGCTGGGGCGGGGCCGTGAGGTGCTGGTTGGGCACAGCCCAATCGCCCTGCATCGTGTAGCGTTCTGTATCGGGGTTGCGCGGGCGGCGGCCCGGCTCCCTGTTTTGCGGGGTCGGCATAGCGGATGCCCCCTTTCATGGCAACATAGTAAATCAGTATTGATTATAGCACAAACCTTTTATAAATAACAGTAGGCGCGCAGAAGTTTTTGCCCCTTGCTAAATGCAGTTGTACACGGTATAATAGTAAAATAGTTAAAAATAGCATTGCCAGGCGCTTGTGGGGGTCGATGCGAGCATCCGCCCCTGCGGTGTGGCGCTGCGGCATATAATTTGGGGTGTAATCATGGCAGACGAAAAATTTTCCAACTTTTTGACGGATATCATCGACGCCGACCTCGCTGAGGGCAAGGTCGATGTTGTGCATACCCGCTTCCCGCCGGAGCCGAACGGCTACCTGCACATCGGTTCCGCCAAGGCGATCTTCATCAACTATACCATCGCCAAGCACTACGGCGGCCTGTTCAACCTGCGCTTTGACGACACGAACCCCGCCCGCGAGGGTGACGAGTACGTGCAGAGTATCCTGCAGGACCTGAAATGGCTGGGTGCTGAGCCGAACGGCGGCATTTTCTACGGCAGTGATTATTTTGAGCGCTGCTACGAGTACGCCGAGCAGCTCATCAAGGAGGGCAAGGCCTATGTGGACGACCTGACCCGCGAGCAGATGCAGGAGTACCGCGGCAACGACGCCGGCAAGCCCAGCCGCCCCAGTCCCTACCGCGACCGCACGCCGGAAGAAAACCTCGACCTCTTCCGCCGTATGCGCGCGGGCGAGTTTGCCGACGGCGAAAAGACGCTGCGCGCCAAGATCGACCTGGCAAGCCCGAACATGAATATGCGCGACCCGACCATCTACCGCATCAAGCACGTCGAGCATCACCGCCAGGGCGACAAGTGGTGCATCTATCCGATGTACGACTTCGCACACCCGATCCAGGACGCCATCGAGGGTATCACCTTCAGCCTGTGCAGCCTGGAATTTGAGAACCACCGTCCCCTGTATGAGTGGGTCATCACCAACCTGTTCGGCAAAGAGTTCCCGAAGCAGCGCGAATTTGCCCGCCTGAACGTGACGAACACCGTCATGAGCAAACGCTACCTGCGTGAGCTGGTGGAGAAAAACATCGTGGACGGCTGGGACGATCCCCGTATGCCCACCCTGTCTGGCCTGCGCCGCCGCGGCTACACGCCGACGAGCATCTTCACGTTTGTCAAAGAGGCTGGTATCTCCAAGGCGGACAACCTCGTCGATATGCGCCAGCTGGAGGCCGTGCTGCGTGCCGAGCTGGAGCTGAACGCCCAGCGCCGCGTGGCCGTGCTGGACCCCGTCAAGCTCATCATCGACAACTACCCCGCCGACCAGTGCGAGTATTTTGACCTGCCCAACAACCCGAACCGCGATGCCAACGACTCGACGACCCGCAAGGTCGCCTTCACCAAGGAGCTGTGGATCGAGAACAGCGACTTCTTTGAGGTGCCGCCGCCGAAGTTCAAGCGCCTGACCCTGGGCAGCGAAGTCCGCCTGATGGGTGCGTACCTGGTCCGCTGCACCGGCGTGGACAAGGATGAGAACGGCAAGGTCGTGGCGATCCACGCCGAGGCTGACCTGGAGACCCGCAACGGCAACCCCGCCGACGGCCGCAAAGTGCGCGGCACCATCCACTGGGTCAGCTGCGCCCATTGCCTGGATGCCGAGGTTGAGCTGTACGACAAACTGTTCACCGAGTCCAACATGAACAGCATCCCCGACGATGCCGACTTCAAGGATTACCTGAACCCGGACAGCGTCAAGGTACTGCAGGGTGCGAAGCTCGAGGAGAGTTTGAAGGACGCCAAGCCCGGCGACCGCTTCCAGTTCGTGCGCAACGGCTACTTTACGCCGGACAGCAAGCACGAGGGCGTGTACAACCGCATTGTCACGCTGAAGGACAGCTTCAAGCTGTAAGCCCTGTAATAAAGCCCGGTCTGCCCCCGCTTTCCGGGAGCAGACCGGGCTTTTTGCAACAAACAGAACTTGTAGGGGCGGCCATTGGCCGCCCGCCACCCTTGCGCAGCAGCGCATTTTCCGGGAAAGTTTTTTGCAGCCTGCGTATAGAAGGAGGTCACACCATGAACCGCACCGCAATGCTGCCGCTCTGCCTGCTGGCACTGTGGCTGACGGCCTGCGGCACTGCCGAGTCAGCAGCCCCTGCCGCCGCGCCCACCGCTGCGCCGGAGCCGACACCCGCCGAAACCCCCGCCCCGCCCGCCGAACCGGCTGCGCCGTACAGCGACCTGCGCTATCTGCCCTGGCTGGACGAGTACGCCCAACAAACCTACCAGCCGGGCGAATACACGGCCGAGGACCTGTATACCTACACCTACAACACCGGCACCGTCTTTGCGGGGGCCGAGGACGAGGCCGCCGCACTTCTGGAGGAAGATAAGGACCCCGGGCTGGGGGTGCGCGGCCTGCAGGCGCAGGGCATCACCGGCAAGGGCGTGCGTGCTGCCATTATCGACCAGCCGCTGCTGACCGACCACCCCGAATTGGCCGGGCGCATCGCCGCCTACTATGATACCGGCTGCGAGGGGCAGACCGCCTCGATGCACGGCCCGGCCGTGGCCAGCCTGTTCGCAGGCGAATCCATCGGCATTGCGCCGGACACGACCCTTTACTATGCAGCCTGGCCCTCCTGGCTGATGGACAGCCGCTATGCCGCCGAGGCGCTGGACTGGGTGGTTGCGCAGAACGAAGCGCTGCCCGACGGCGAGAAGATCCGGGTCGTTTCGGTTTCCGCCGCGCCGGGCAACGCAGAGATGTTCCAAAACGCCGACCTCTGGGACGCCGCCGTGGCGCGAGCCGAGCAGGCCGGGCTTCTGGTCCTGACCGTGGAGGGCGCAGGCGTGGAAAAGACCTGCTTTATACCTTACCCTGCCGTCCTTGCCCGGAATGACCGGGACAACCCCGCCGCCTGCCGGACCGGCCTTGCGGACAGTGACGAGCGCACAGAAACCGGCAGCAACACCCTTGCGCTGCCCTGCTCCTACCGCACGGTGGCCGAGGAATACACCGCCGGGCAGTACGGCTACACCCACGATGGGCACGGCGGCCTGAGCTGGGGCATCCCCTATTGCGCCGGGGTCATGGCGCTGGGCTGGCAGGTGGACCCCACCCTGACGGGCGAGGAAATGATGCAGTATCTGCTCTCCACCGCCGCCACCGGCACCGACGGCAGCCGCATCATTGACCCGGTGCAGTTTATCCAAACGCTGCAGACCGAGCGCGGCGCATAACAACAGCCGACCCCACAAAGAGGTCGGCTGTTTTACTTACTCCAGTCCCTTCGCTGCCTTGCAGCGGTTTAGCCAGCCGCCGCGCTTGTAGTAAAGGATAAAAAGCAGCGAGGCCAGCGTCCATGTCAGCGGGTAGCTAAGCTCCACCGTGGCAATGGTATGATACCGCGGCACCATCAGGGTCAGCCATAACACACGCAAGCCGCAGACAAAGAACACCGTGATCAGCGTCGGCACCCGCACATCGCCGCAGCCGCGCAGCGCACCGGAAAGCACCTCAATGCTGATATAGGTAATGTAGACCGGCGTCAGCACATGCATCATGCCCACGCCCACCGCAACGACCGCATCGTCCTGACTGAACAGCCGGAACAGCGGCTCCGCCAGGTTGTAGAACGTAACGCTGATGAACAGCGTGATGCCCGCCGCCATAGCAAGGCAGACCCGCACGCCGCGCCGCACGCGGTCGTACTGCCGTGCGCCAAAGTTCTGCCCCGCAAAGGTCGTGATGGCGATGCCCAGCGAGTTGATCGTCATCCAGAACACAAAATCGATCTTGCCGTAGACACCCCACGCCGCAATCGTGCTGGTGCCGAAGCTGTTCATGCTGCTCTGGATGAAAATGTTGCTGATGTTGTACATGGCGCTTTGGGCTGCAGCGGGCACGCCGATGGTGCAGATGGCCGCGAACACATCGCCGTGCAGCCGCAGTTTTTCGGGCCGGACGTGCCAGGGCATCCCCTGGGAGCCGACGATGCACCGCAGCGTCAGCGCCGCGCTGGCTACCTGGCTGAGTACCGTGGCCCACGCCGCGCCCGCCACGCCCCAGCCGAACACCGCGATAAACACAACGTCCAGCGCGATATTGACGAGCGACGCCGCCATCAAAAAGTACAGCGGCCGCTTGGAATCGCCGATGGCACGCAGAATATTTGTGCCCATGTTGTAGAGCATCTGGGGGATCATGCCCAAAAAGTAGATGCGCAGATACAGCGCTGCATCGTCCAGTATTTCCGCAGGCGTACCCATCAGGCGCATCATCGGCTCAGCGGTCAGCAGGCCCAGCACCGTCAGCAGCGCACCGATGGCCACGCTGAGCACCAGCGCCGTGTGTACCTGGCGGTCAACGGCGTCGGCATCGTGGGCGCCCCAGCTTTGGGCAATGACAACGCCCGCGCCGCTGCACAGGCCGACGAACAGGCCCACCAACAGATTGACAAAAGAGCTGGTTGCGCCCACCGCTGCCAGCGCGTTGGTGCCCACAAAGTTGCCGACGATCAGAGTATCTGCCGTGTTGTACAGCTGCTGGAACAGCGTACCGAACCAGATGGGCAGAAAGAACAGCAGCAGCTGTTTGGGGATGCTGCCGGTCAAAATATCCGTTTGCTTGACACTTCTCATAGATTTCTCTCACTTTTCTGTTTCTCGCGTCCCTATTTTATGCTATAATGGCGGTAATGTAAAGGGGGCTTTTTTGTGACGGTTTTCTGGGAGCCATGCGCGGGCGGCGTACGGGTGCTGCGCCTGCTGGGGGATACCCCCTGCCCCGCCGTGCCCGGCGTTATTGGCGGTCTGCCCGTTGTGGAGATCGGCCCCTACTGCTTTGCGGAAAGGCCTGTCAGGCCCGGGGCGCAATGCACCGGCACCGACACCCACGAGATCACCGGCAATTTTGTGGAGGAAGTCACTCTGCCGGACACGGTGCGGGTCTTGCACAGCGCGGCATTTTACAACTGCCGCAAGCTGCGCCGGGTCACGCTGGGGGCCGGGGTGGAATCCTTGGGCAGCGATTTGTTCACGAACTGCCACCAGTTACGGGTGTTTACGCTGCGGGCCGCAGCGGACGCCCCCACCGGGCTGAAAAAGCTGCTGGGGGCCGTCAGCGCCGATATCACGGCAGAATTGGATGGTGCGCGGCTGTTTTACCCCGAGTATTCGGAGTTTTTGGACGAGAACACCCCCGCGCATATTTTCAATCACAGCATTGAGGGCGAGGGCTACCGGATGCGGCAGTGCTTTACGCCCGGCGGCGCAGTAGATTACGCGGCGTTTGACGCATCGTTCACGCAGGCCTGCGTCGGCGAGAGCGCAGATACGCTCTGCCGCCTGGCGCTGGGGCGGCTGGTGCAGCCGTTCGGCCTTAGCGACAACGCCCGCGCAGACTATGAATTGTATCTGACCGCCCACCCGGCGGATGCGTTCAAGTTGGCCATCGACACCCGGGACGAAGCCGCGCTGCGGCTGCTGGTGGGCCTAGGCCTGCCCACCGCCGACGCCGCCGTCTATTGTTCCCGCGCCGGTTGGAGCGCCGGGGCAGCCATTTTGTTGGGCCGCCCCAGGCGGGTGAAAAAGACCTATGATTTTGAGGATTTGTAAAAATGCCCAAACACATCCAAACCCAAACCGAATGGGAACAGACGATGGCCCGCCGGGTCATGGAACAGCTGCGCGGGGAGTTGTATCTGGACCAGCGCTACCTGACGGCGGCGCTGGGGGCACTGCCCGCCGCACAGACGGAGAGCGGCGGCAGCTTTGCCACCGACGGCGGGGCGCTCTACTACCCTGCGCCCTGGGTGCTGGACACCTACCGCAAAAACCGCCGCTACCTGCCCCGGGCCTATCTGCACAGTTTGTTCCACTGCATCTTCCGCCACCTGTGGCTGCGGGACAAGCGCGACCCCGACCTGTGGGGCCTGGCCTGTGACATTGCCGTGGAAAGCACGCTGGACACCCTGAACACCGCCGCCACGAAGCGCCCGGTGGGCTGGGTGCGGCAGCAATGTTATACACAACTGCGGCAGTCATGCAAATTTCTGGCCGCCGGGCCAATCTACCGTGTGCTGACTAAGACCGACGCCGAAACGTTGAACAAGTGGCAGCGGGAGTTTTACACCGACAGCCACCGCCTGTGGCCTGCCGACCCTACCAGCCCCGAGGCCCAGATGCGCGGCAAGCAGTGGGAAAACCTGGGCCGCCAGACCGAATTGAGCATGGAGGAAAACGGCCAGCGCGCTGGGCAGGACACCGCCGCCCAGGCTTTACAGGCCCAGGTGCAGGCCGGGCGCAGCCGCCGCACCTACCGCGACTTTCTGCGCCGCTTCGCCGTCTGGCATGAGGAGCCGCACCTTGACCCCGAGGAATTTGACCTGGGCTTTTACAGCTACGGCCTGCGCACCTACGGCAATATGCCCTTAATTGAGCCGCTGGAAAGCCGCGAGGTGAAAAAGATCCGCGACTTCGTCATTGTGGTGGACACCAGCGAGTCCACCGCGGGCGAGCTGGTCAAGGCGTTTTTGAAAGAGACCTTCACCTTGTTAAAAAGCCAGGACAGCTTTTTCCGCCAGTGCCGCATTTTGGTCATGCAGGCGGACAACGCCGTGCGGGACGAAACCTGGCTGAACGATTTGGACGCCCTCGACCGCTACACGGCCCAGTTTACACTGGTGGGCGGCGGCGGAACGGACTTCCGCCCCGCATTCGCCCGCATTGAAGAACTGCGCCAGGACGGCGCACTGCGAGACTTGCAGGGTGTTTTATACTTCACCGACGGCAAGGGTGTCTATCCCACACGCCGCCCGGCGTTCGATGTTGCGTTTTTGTTTCTGGAGGACGGCACCGCCCCGCCCGATGTGCCGCCCTGGGCCATGCGCCTTGTTTTGCAGCCGGAAGAATTTGACCCGAAAGGACGATGAACCATGGATATTCAACGTGCCAAAGAGGAAATCAAGCGTTCTGTGCAAGCCTACCTTGCCACAGACGATATTGGCCGCCCGCTGATACCGCCCATCCGCCAGCGCCCCATTTTGCTGATGGGCCCGCCGGGCGTAGGCAAAACCCAAATTATGGAGCAGATTGCGCAGGAATGCGACATTGCGCTGGTGGCCTATACCATCACCCACCACACGCGGCAGAGTGCCGTGGGCCTGCCCTTCATCCGGGAGCGGGATTTTGGCGGCAAGACCCGCAGCGTGACCGAGTACACGATGAGTGAGATCATCGCCAGCGTCTACGCGGCCATGGAGCGCACCGGCAAGAAAAACGGTATCCTGTTCATCGACGAGATCAACTGCGTCAGCGAGACGCTGGCCCCGACGATGCTGCAATTTTTGCAGTGCAAGACCTTCGGCAACCAGGCCGTGCCGGAAGGCTGGGTCATTGTGGCGGCGGGCAACCCGCCGGAGTACAACAAGAGTGTGCGGGAATTTGACCTCGTCACGCTGGACCGCGTGCGGCGCATCGACGTTGAGCCGAAGCTGAGCGTCTGGCAGGACTACGCCCGCGCCCACCGGCTGCACCCCGCCGTGACGGCCTATCTGGAACTGCGCCCCCAGCACTTTTACAAAATCGAGAACGATGTGGACGGCGTACAGTTTGTGACCGCCCGCGGGTGGGAGGATCTGTCCGCCTTCTTGCAGGCGGCGGACAAGCTGAATCTGCCCATCGACGAGGGCGTCATCGGGCAATACCTGCGCCACCCGGAGGTCGCGCGGGATTTTGCGGCCTACTGGGTGCTCTATCGCAAGTACCACCAGGACTACGGCGTCGAGGATATCCTGCAGGGCAAGCCCTTTGACACGGTGGTGGCCCGCGCCATGAACGCGAGCTTTGACGAGCGCATCAGCCTGGTCAGCCTGTTGCTGGCGGGGCTGAACACCCGCTTTGCCGCCGCCACGGCCACCGGTGCGGTGACGGATGCCTGCTACCAGCAGCTGCGCAGCTTTAAGCGCACACTGACCCAGCAGGATGACGCCGACCCCGCTGCGCTGTTTGCCGCCCAGTGCGAGAATTACCGCTCCCGGCTGGACACCGACAAGGCTGCCGGGGCACTGCTGCCCGATGAAGCCGCCGCCCGCACCCGCACGCTGGCCCTGCTGGAAGAATGGAGCAGGCACCTGGACAGCGCCCTGAATGCTGACGACGCCTTTGACACGGTGCGCGGGGCGTTCAATGCACAGGTGCGCCGCCGGGAGGAAGCGGTTTCCACTGCGGGCGACGCGCTGGAATGCGCCTTTGACTTTATGGAGCAGGCGTTTGAAGACGGCCAGGAGATGGTCGTGTTTGTCAACGAGTTGGCCCTCGGCCCCGACTCCGCGCCGTTCTTGGCCGAGAACGAGTGTGAGCGGTTTGAGCAGTACAGCGAGAAGCTGCTGCTCCACGGCGGCGAGGATGAACTGCTGGCCGAATTGCAGCGGGATGATGTGCGCGGCGCGGAACATTCGGCGGAGTTTTGACATTTCCGACGCCCTGTGGGGGCCGCCGGGCATGGCCGGCCCGCGCGTGAAAGGCAAGCGGATGTCCGCCGTACAGTTGCGGGCCACACCTGTGCGGCCCCTGCAAAGCGGCAGCTTGTTGGCTGTTCGCCCATTTGAAAAAGTATCACTTTTCGTTAAATTCTTTACTCTTTTGCAGAATTTTGTTATAATGGCAGTATTCCGTTTATCACCGGACATTTTGAGGGGGTCATACTATGAAAGCAGTTATCACGGTCATTGGGCGGGACACCGTGGGTGTCGTTGCCAAGGTCAGCGCGGTGTGTGCCGAGCTGAATATCAACATTGAGGACGTCTCCCAGTCCATCATGCAGGAGATGTTCTGCATGATCATGCTGGTGGATCTGAGCAAATCGACCGCCGAGGCCGCCGCTGTGCGCGACCGCTTCGCCGAGCTGGGCAAAGAGATGAAGATGCAGGTCACTGTGACCCGCCAGGAAGTCTTTGACGCCATGCACACCATTTAAGGGGGCGGCAGTATGAGAATCATCAACAGCCGCGACATTATGGAAACCATCGAGATGCTCACCGCAGAAAATCTCGATGTGCGCACCGTCACCATGGGCATCAGTCTGTTGGACTGCATCGACCCGGACGGCGACAAAGCCTGCGAAAAGATCTACAACAAGATCGTCCGTCTGGCGGGCAATCTCGTCCCGGTCGTGGACGGCATCAGCGCCGAGTACGGCATCCCTATCGTCAACAAGCGCATCAGCGTCACGCCGATTGCCATGTTGCTGGGCGCTGCGCCTGATGCCGACCCGGTGCAGTACGCCAAGGCGCTGGACCGCGCGGCCAAGGCCGTGGGGGTCAACTTCATCGGCGGCTTCGGCGCGCTGGTACACAAGGGCTTTTCGGCGGGCGACAAGCGCCTGATCGAGGCTATCCCCCGTGCGCTGGCCGAGACCGATATTGTATGTTCCAGCGTCAATATCGGCTCCACCAAGTCCGGCATCAATATGGACGCCGTCAAACTGATGGGCCAGGTCGTGCGCGAGACCGCCGAGCTGACCAAGGACAATATGTGCATGGGCGACGCAAAACTCGTCGTGTTCTGCAATGCGCCTGAGGACAACCCCTTCATGGCGGGCGCGTTCCACGGCGCGGGCGAGCCGGACTGCGAGATCCACGTCGGCGTTTCCGGCCCCGGTGCGGTGCGTGCCGCGCTGGCCAAGCTGCCGAAGGACGCCCCGATGGACGAGGTGGCCGAGCTGGTCAAGCGCACGGCGTTCAAAATTACCCGCTTGGGCCAGCTGGTGGCAAACCTCGCCAGCGAGCGTCTCGGCGTGCCTGCGGGCATCATCGACCTGTCGCTGGCCCCGACGCCCGCCATCGGCGACAGCGTTGCGAACATTCTGGAAGAGATGGGCCTGGAAAGCTGCGGCTGCTGCGGCACCACGGCCTGCCTGGCCCTGCTGAACGACGCGGTCAAGAAGGGCGGCGTCATGGCGTCCAACCATGTCGGCGGCCTGTCCGGCGCGTTCATCCCGGTGTCGGAGGACGACGGCATGATCAACGCCGCCAACTGCGGCAGCCTGACGCTGGAAAAGCTCGAAGCCATGACGGCGGTCTGCTCGGTCGGTATCGACATGGTGGTCATCCCCGGCGATACCACCGCCGAGGTCATCAGTGCCCTGATTGCGGATGAAGCTGCCATCGGCATGGTGAACAGCAAGACGACGGCGGTGCGCGTCATCCCCGCCATCGGCCACAAGGCCGGCGATGTGCTGGACTTTGGCGGCCTGCTGGGCCACGCGCCCATCATGCCCATCAGCAAGTTCAGCCCTGCGGTCATGATCCACCGCGGCGGCCGCATCCCCGCCCCGATGCAGGCACTGAAAAACTAAAGCAGTAAAGGCAGCGCCCATGCCGGGTTTTGGCATGGGCGCTTTTTGTGATATGATTAGGAGGACAAATCGGAAGTTTTGGAGAGAAAATTAATGGAAGAAAAAACATATCAGACTCCTTGCGGAACAATCCACTATTGGACAAACGTTTCACACCCGGATGAAATTACCCTTGTTTTTCTGCCCGGATTGACTGCCGATCATAGATTGTTTGATAAGCAGATTCAACATTTCAAGGAGAAGTATAATGTTGTGGTATGGGATGCACCGGCACACGCCGCTTCATGGCCGTTTCGGTTTGATTTCGATTTGTTCGATAAGGCAAAATGGCTGAACGATATTTTAAATCAAGATAAAATTGCCAAACCGGTCATTGTTGGGCAGTCTATGGGCGGATATGTTGGGCAGGCTTATGCACAGCTCTATCCAAACCGATTAACAGGTTTTGTCTCCATTGACTCTGCACCGTTGCAACGAAACTATGTGACTGCGGTTGAACTCTGGCTTCTGAAGCGAATGGAACCAGTATATGCTCATTATCCGTGGAAATTGCTTTTGAAATCGGGGACGGAAGGAGTTGCCACGTCTGATTATGGCAGAAATCTAATGCGTGAAATGATGCTGGTCTATGATGGTGACCAAAAGCGTTATGCGCAAATTGCTGGGCATGGTTTTCGTATTTTGGCAGAGGCAATGGAAAAGAATCTGCCATATGAACTGAAGTGCCCATCTCTGTTAATATGTGGAACTCAAGACCATGCTGGTTCATGTATAAGGTATAACAAAGCATGGCACCAAAAGAGCAAAATTCCTTTGAAGTGGATTGAAGGAGCTGGACATAATTCTAATACAGATAAACCGGAATTGATAAACAGTTTAATAGAAGAATTTGCCGCAGGTATTTAATAACAGACAACTCCCAGATTATGTAATCGCAAAATCGGAATTTGAAAGGAGAAAACTCATGTATCCGTTAATATCTGTTTTTATTATAGTAGTTGGTGCGCTACTATTGGTTTTTGCAAATAAAATTATAAAAAATAACAAGGTTAATCGAATTGGCATTAAAGTGGTTGGCGGTATTCTAATTATAGTTGGTTTACTTCTGCTGTATTTTTTATTATCAGGAAAATTGACATTGCCATTATCTAAGTAAGTGAAATTCCAGTTTGTAAGGATAAGCGGGTACTTATGGCAAAACTGCGGGCCGGGCATGCCCGGCCCCTACAGAGTGGCGATGCGTAAGCCGGATATGGCGTTAAGGTTGGCGGGCCGCCTGTATGCGGCCCCTACAAATAGGCGGAAGGTTTACGACAAGGAATGTAGAGGGCGGCGTCCTCGACGCCCCGCGAGAGGGGCAGGCTTTTTCCCTGCGGATGAACCGTGAAAGGGATGCGGCGGTAAGTCGCGGGTCCCGCTTCAGCCGCGCATAAACTCCCACATCCCCGCACATACTCTCCCACAAAGGAGGGTATCATCCATGTCTTGTTTCAAAAAACTTTTACTTTTGCTGGCCATTATCGGCGGCATCAACTGGGGCATCTACGGCATCTGGGGCTTTAACGCTGTGGGGTGGCTGTTGGGCGGCAGCATGAGCTGGCTGTCCCGCACCGTGTTCATCATCGTCGGTGCGTCGGCGGTCTGCCTGATCCCCGGGCTGTTCATGCCCGACCCCAAAACCGCAGAATGATAAAAACGGGAGCAGCTTTCCGCCGCTCCCGTTTTACTTATATGATCCGCTGCATATCCAGCTTGCTGCGGCGGGTGTTCATGCCGACGCTCAGCACAATGCCGACGCAGAGATACATCATCACGACGCTGGACCCGCCCGCCGAGAAGAACGGCAGCGTCACGCCGATGACCGGCAGCACCTGCAAATTCATGCCCAGGTTGATGACACACTGCAAAAACAGCGCCGCAAAAATGCCCACGCAGATATTGCACCCCAGCGCGTCAGGGCAGCGCAGACCGGTTTGCAGCGTGCGCAGGCAGAGCGCCAGCAACAGCAACAGCACCACCGCCGCACCGATAAAGCCCAGCACGTTGGCGAGGTACGCAAAGATAAAATCGTTCCAGGCGTTGGGCACAAAGATGTGTTCACCGGAAAACAGCCCCTGCCCAGTCAGCCCGCCGGTTCCGATGGCCATGGCACCCTTGTTCTGCTGGTAGGTGATGTCCGCCAGCGCGGGGTCGTCGGGCGTAAGCACGGCCAGAATGCGCTTGAACTGGTAGCCTTTTAAAATGCCGGGCCGCAGCACCAGCAGCGCCGCACCGCCCACAGCCCCCGCCGCCAGGCCGCCCGCCACCAGCCAGTGGGACAGCCCGCCCGCAAAGAGCATGACGAGGCCTATCCCTAAAAACACCAGTGCCGTGCCGTCGTCGCCCTGTACATGGATGGCCGCCGCAGGCAGCCCGATGTGCAGCAGGAGCAGCAACAAATTTTTCGGCTTATTGACCTGGCCGCGCACGTTGCTCAAATGCAGCGCCAATGTCAAAATAAAGCTGATTTTTGCCAGCTCGGCGGGTTGGAACGTCATGCCGCCGACGCGGTACCAGCTGTAATTGGAGGTGCCGCCCGCGTCGTACCCGATCGTGACAAGTCCCGTATTGACGTTGTGCAAAAACAGGGTGGGCAGCACCAGCCCCCAGGCCACCACGGCATGCAGCGGCCAGGCCCGGGCCAGCGCGTGGTAATCCGCAGTGGAGAACACCACCGCCAGCATCAGCCCCAGCAGGCTGGCGATAAGCTGCACCGACGCCTTGTTGTTGGATCCCAGCTGCGTCTGGCCGATGGACACCAGCACCACGACGCTGAGCGCCGAGCACGCCGCGCAGAGCAGCAGATAGAACACATCGACCCGGCGCAGATACCGGCGGATAAGCGGATACATGGGCGGACTCCTTCCCCTGATAGTATTTGTATTATACCGCATTTCGACGGTTTTTGCCAAGTTACAGATTAAATTTTACAAATCGGTTTTTGTGTACTATAATATATACGAGTGCGGCCACTGTTCTATTCGGCCGCAGGCAGGGAGTTTGCCTATGCAGGAATTTACGACCCATTCGCGGGAAGAAACCGTCGCCGCCGGGCGGGATTTTGCCAAGACGCTGCCGTCGGGGGCGCTGATCGCGTTCACCGGGGGCCTGGGCGCGGGCAAGACCGCCTTCTGCCAGGGCCTGGCCGAGGGCTTGGGCTGCACCGACCCGGTATCCAGCCCGACATTTGCCATTGTCAACTACTACCGCGGCCCGCGGCCGTTCGCACATTTTGACTTGTACCGCATCCACACCGAAAACGACCTGGCCGCCGCCGGGTTCTATGACTACCTCGACATGGGAGCCGTCGTTGCCTGCGAGTGGAGCGAGAACTGCACGGAGTTGCTGGCGCTGGAAAATCCCATCAAAATCCACATTGAGCGTGTGGATGAGACGACGCGGAAGATTACGATTGAATGATAAATAGGTGATTTCAATGAATTTATTGGCTTTGGACACCGCCGGCAAAACGGCGGCTGTGGCGGTGCTGCGGGACGATACCCTGCTGTACGAGGCCCAGTGCAACAACGGCCTGACCCACAGTGAGACACTGCTGCCCATGATCGATACCGCGCTGAAAGCCTGCGGCCTGACCGTGGACGATTTGGACGTGCTGGGTGTGACCAACGGCCCCGGCAGCTTTACCGGGCTGCGCATCGGGCTGGCCGTCGTCAAGGGGCTGGCCCTGCCCAAACAGATCCCCTGCGCGGGCGTCTCCACGATGGCCGCACTGGCCTACGGCCTTTCGGGCGAAGGCACCGTCATCGGCGCACAGGACGCCCGCCGCGGGCAGGTGTATTGGGGCGCGTTTGACCTTGCCAGTCATGACCGCCTGACCCCAGACGCCGCCGAGCCGGTCACTGCGCTGGAAAATTTTGTACAAAGCTGTAAAAAACCTTTGTTTTTTGTTGGCGACGGCGCAACTTTGTGTTACAATACATATAAGAGCGTTCCGGGCGTGGCCGCTGTGCCGCAGCCGCTGCAGGTTCTGCGCGGTGCGGGCGTAGCGCTGGCCTCTAAGGCCATGTGGGAAAAGGGCGAATGTGTGCCCCCCGCCGCCCTGCTGCCGGATTACCACCGGCTGAGCCAGGCCGAGCGGGAGCGCGCGGAACGTGAAAAAACAGAGGGGAAACAAAATGAAGTTTGACAAACCGATCGCACTGGCTGCCGACCACGGCGGCTATGAGCTGAAAGAGGCCATCAAGGCACACCTGAACGAGCTGGGCATTGCCTACACCGACTTTGGCACCGACTCCACCGCCAGCGTGGACTACCCCGACTATGCCGCCAAGGGCTGCAAGGCCGTACAGGACGGCAGCTGTGCGCTGGTCATCCTGTGCTGCGGCACCGGCGTGGGTATGTCGATGTGCGCCAACAAGATGCAGGGCATCCGTGCCTGCTGCTGCAGCGACACCTTCAGCGCGGAGTTCACCCGCCGCCACAACAACGCCAACGCCCTGTGCCTGGGCGGCCGCGTGGTGGGTGCGGGACTGGCCTGCCAGATCGTGGACGCTTTCCTGAACGCTGCGTTCGAGGGCGGCCGCCACCAGCAGCGCATCGACAAGATGATGGCACTGGAAAATCACTAAGTTTCGTTGCCTGCACGGCAGGCTGAATATTTTTGAATTGCAAGGAGATCATACCATGAGCGTTGTTGAAATTGTTGACCATCCCCTGATCCAGCACAAAATCAGCCTGCTGCGCGACCGCAACACCGGCACCAAGGAGTTCCGTGACCTGGTAAGCGAGATCGCGATGCTGCTCTGCTATGAGGCCACCCGCGACCTGCCCACCGAGGAAGTCGAGGTCGAGACCCCCGTTGCCCTGGCCCGCACCAAGGTCCTGGCCGGCCGTAAGCTGGCCCTGGTGCCCATCCTGCGCGCAGGCCTGGGCATGGTGGACGGTATGCTGAACCTGATCCCCGCCGCCAAGGTCGGCCACATCGGTATGTACCGCAACGAGGAGACGCTGGAGCCGGTCGAGTACTACTGCAAGCTGCCCAACGACATCAACGAGCGCGAGGTCTTTGTTCTGGACCCGATGCTGGCCACCGGCGGCAGTGCCTGTGACGCCATCGGCCAGATCAAAAAGCGCGGTGCCAAGCACATTAAGTTCATCGGCCTGGTGGCCGCGCCCCAGGGCCTGAAGGCCCTGCATGAGGCCCACCCCGATGTAGACATCTATGTCGGTGCCCTGGACGAGAAGCTGAACGACAACGGCTACATCGTCCCCGGCCTGGGCGACGCCGGCGACCGTATTTTCGGCACGAAGTAAAATTGTACAATAACAGGGTCGTGAACCGCAGCGGTTCACGACCCTGTTATTTTTTGTCTGCTGCTTTATCTGCCGACCACCGTGTCAGCCGCGAGGATCGCATCGTTCTGCTCTTTGTACTTGGCGGCGGTCTCGTCGTCCAGCACGTAGACGTTCACCGGGATGACCGCACTCATCACGGACTCGTCATAGGTCTCGTAGTACAGATCGATGAAGGCCGAGCCTGCCATCATGGCCGTGCCGGTGTCGGCGGCGTAGGCATAGCCGTAGACGAACTTGCCGTCGGCGCTGGTAATGTACATCAGCGAGCCGTAAGGAATGATGTTGGGATTGATGGCCACCGTACCGTAGGTCAGGCGGCGGCCGCTGGCACCTTTGGCCGTTTCCGATGCCGAGTAGCCGGTGGAACGCTGGTTCGTGTAGGCCTCAGCCACACCTTCAGCGGGGACGCCGTCCACGATCTCCGGCCCAACGAACTGCGACACAGGCGCGCCCTCGCCGTAGACCTTCTCCATGGTGGGCACCATGCCAGCCTGGGTCACACGGTCGATTTCATCGGTGGCTGTCCACTGGCCGTCGATCCAGGTCTCGCGGTAGGTCACGGTGTCCAGGCCGTCCACGCCCTCCTGCAGGGTCATCGTCTTGTCCTGCTTGCGGTAGAACAGGCTGGTGGGGATATCCTCCACCGCAGCGGGGATGACCTCGTCCTGGGTGTACTCCACATAGCTGACCCGCTGCAGTGTGATACTGCCGCCCTCGGGGGTGATCTCGTCGGGGCCGCTGCTCAGGATATCGTCCTCGGTCCAGGCCAGCCCGGCCTGGGCCAGCAATTCCGCCGTCGTTGCCCCGGTGGTGATGATCTCCTGCGTGGTGCCATCCGCCGTGATGGGCACGGTGTAAGCGCGCAGAACGTCGAGCTGTTCACCGTCGTCGGTGTGCGTCCAGACGGCGCGGTCATGCTCCCGCAGCTGCGGGGTGTCGGCCTGCTCCAGCACGGTGTCCAAGTCGGTGGATGCCGTCAGGATGCGCACGCTGCCGCCGTGGGTGTCGTTGACGGTGGTAAAGTGCAGCGCCGTGCCGGTAAACGCGATGGCCGCCGCCAATGCGGCGCCCCCGCACGCCAGTGCGCCCCACTTGGGCAGCACCCGCGCCGCCCAGCGGCGGATATGCTCTTTCGTTTTTACGGATAAGGCCATGGGTTCTCCTTTTTGCTATAGAAAAGGCGCCGGCCCACAAGGACCAGCGCCAGTTTTGCTGTGGGATAAGGCTTTCGCTGCGCAGCGGGTAATCAGCGCTTGCTGAACTTATGCGGCGCAGATGATGTGTTATTGATATTTCAGTCTTTGCGTTTTCGGATTGAAATAATAACACAAAATCGTAAGTTTTGCAAGTCTTTTGACAAAATAGCCGCACTTGTAACAAAAATCGACTATGTGCCTTGCTTCTTTTGTGCTTCTTACCCATGGCAGCTCAGGGCTGTGGGCAACAAGCAAAGACGGCAAGGCTCATTTTTACTTCGGGAGGACTTCTACATTTTCCTACACATTTGCCGCTCCAACAAACGGGCGAAGTTGTCCTTGCAGCATATCCTGTACTGAAGTCAAAAGACCACTTACCGTATTTGATGCCTTTTCAGCCAATTCCTTATTTTTCAATCCATCTTTTAGCGCTTCTTCTAGCGGTGCACACGCAACCGGAAGGATCGCTTTAATAACGCTATTCCATAGGTTTGCTAATTCATCAAAATCTGTATTATTCTTGAACGAAAATGCCCAGCTATCATGCACCTTTCTTCCGACAATAACTTCCATACATTTGGAAATCGCATAAAGTAGGAGCATTTTAGAACCACGCTTGGATAAATACTTATGCTGCCTTTCTTCATTGTCCGTTCGATTATCGCCCTTTTTTTGAAGTTCTAATTTATAATTATCAATTGCTCTGGAAAGTGCATATGTGAAAATTATATGTTCGGCAGTCAAGTTTTCTGGGAATATCACACTATATAAATGGTCATTACTCCACAACTCGTTTTTTGAGTTGTATGCCGTAACGCAGTCTCCATGAAATGCCAAAAGCGCTTGTGCTACAACGTAAGGATCCAAAATTTCTTTGCTGCGCGAAGGTCTAACATCGCCCCTTCGGCCGCCACTGTAGTAGAGCCCCGTATACGGCTTAAATTCTTCTCTTAGCCTATTTTGTGTTTTATCATTGCTCCGCAAATCAGATGGCAATATCTCATTCTGTTTGTTGTTATTATTGATTATATCGTCAATAATTTGTGCATCATTGCAAACAATAAAGCGAATTGGTACCCACGCATCTTTTAGCGTTTCCACACTGCTAATTGCTCCTGTTGTTTGAGCCCCATTAATAATCGTAATTCCATCGATTGATAAGTTTTCTTTTCCTTCTTTCTTCGTAATTTCATAATTATTTACTAGTGCTGTTATTCCATTGTTATATGTCCAAAAATTTTTCGGTTGTTGATCGATGGTTTCTTTAATGCCTAAGTTGATTTTATTCTTTTTCTTGCCTGATCCAAGATATGTTCGCGGATTTCCAGAAAAAATGTCATCCTTATATGTAATATACTTTTGCTGTAGCCATTTTGCCGAGACAGCTGTGACATATGCTTTCCACTTTTCTTCAACAAGTTCGTAGCCAACAAGAGGTGTGTCCACTTCAAGTCTATCTGTTATCGAGATTCGTTTACTGGACGCATTATACCACTTTTCAATCGTTTCATTTCCAACCTCAATCGCAAACAATTCAACATCATTTTGAGGATAAAGAGTTTTTAGAAGTGTCCTTGCTGTCGCTTGCACCGCCCCTAACTCCTCTTTGACTTGAGAGCCATTCCGTTCATTTAGGTTATGTACATACCAGAAATAAATAGCACTCACGGAGTTATTCTCAATGGCTGATTGTATTGATTGCACTTGCTCTCGAATCCGTTCTGGAACATCTTCCGGATTTTGCGTAAACACCCACGCCGCAGCTGTATTTAGATCACTTGCCTTATTAGATGGAGCCAAATCCGTTTCTGCTGGACTTTGCTTCATATAACCTTGTGCAATTACTGCCACGCCTGTATCTGGATCGATATAGATTAAATCACACTTTTTATCATCGCCACCATCAGTTAATGCATCGCTTGCCACAGATATAATATCTGTAATTTCAAATCTAAGCTGTAGAGCATAGAGCAGTAATGCGTTATTTCCATACCGTTCAGTCAAATCTGTTCTTGCTTGAAAATCCGCTATATAATTCACTAACAGTTTCCTCCCTTGATCGCTATTTTCACTTTCATATCACGCTCATTCGACATTGATTGTTCCGTCCAAAAAGAATTTTGGATAGGATATTTCCATAATCATCTTTTCAAAGACAACTATATAGGCATAAATTTCACCTTTGCCAAAACGCATATGATGTAATGTCTTCCCATTAGGATCCATAGAGATTTCATCCGGCAATCCAACCAGATATGGTATCTTTATGGTTCCCTTATATTTTTCCGGAAATGATGCCTCTATTCCAACGACTTGGCCATTGCCAAAAGCAATATGCTTAACAATTGCCCCTGCTGAAACAACTGGTGCCATGTGGGATTTTATATTCATTTTCTTTGCTCGAATTTCTTGTTCCCTTTGCATCACAACTGCATTGATATACTGTTTCCAATCTGGTGCATTCAAAACATCTCTCTTCGTTTCGCATTCCAAAATTAGATCACGCAGATGCTCCGGTTTAGCCTGTTGTTTTTCAAACATTGCCACAAAGTAGCTCTTAAACTGTTCCAATGTCAGCGGAACGATATCAAGCCGCTGCTTTACATCCCCTTTTGCATACCAAATGCCATGGCGGAACGTCTCCGCCGTATTAGTGTCAATCTTAATGGCAATAAACATACCATATACCGGCTTATTGTACTTCAAAACAGCATCTGATACATGGCGTCTGACCGGCTCACCTTCCATAGCCTCTTGGCGTGACGAAGTAGACATCGTAACCTCTGTCAAAATTGTAAAATCATTAAATTCACAATAAAGATCACCTCGACCGCCTCCCGCAGCAGAAACCGGCATAAAGTCAGAATCCAGCTTAAATCCTCTAACCTCATAAGGTTTGTTCAACATATGATCAATTGCAAGTGCAGCGCGCCATAGTGTCCATTCAAGATAGACTGGCGTTTCATCTTTTGGTACTTCAATAGCACTATCCTCATCATAAACGGTTTTACCACCGCCCTTAATGAGCAATTCCATATAATCAGAAATTTCTTTCCACTGGTTGCATTGATCAGCTGCATATTGAATTTCATCGGTTTGTGCAAGGATACTTTCCAGTCGTTGCCTTGCTATATTAACCTCTGTGGGTGTGGTTAATGGCAAATCCGAAATATCAAACACAATATGCCGATCTTTCATCTGTTTGATAAGGTCATCCAAAATTGTTCGTGCTATTGTAATATCGTCTGTTGGAAGCGGCGCACCTTTGCAAAGTATCTTATACTGTTCAATAAGCACTTCTGCACTGGCCGTACTCTTTGCTAATTTTTCCGCCAATACGTGTTTTGCAGGTACAATAATCAGCCCACGCCCTTTACGCTGGAGAACGCCTGAAATGCGAAGATAACGCATATTCATGTCACTGTAATCCAAGAAATTGTCAGACTTTTTGTCATAATATTTTCCGCGTTCAACAATTTCTTTTCGATCAAAAGTGCGTTTCGCAGTAGCAACAGATCTGCGTCTTCTAAGATCAAGAATATGATCGACAACTTCCGAAAGATTATAGCTCGGATTTGTTGTATGCCCCCATAGTGCAAATTCTATTCTGCTAAGTTCAGATGAACCTGTACGCTTTTCAAGCTCAAGCATAATCGCAAGCAGCCATCTTAACGGTGAGAAATAGCGCTTTCCATCCGGCATTGGAAACTGTTCTACGCTCATTGCTCGCAAATAGCATTCTTGTACTGCTGCATAGGTATCTGCTTTTAGGAACATTCTCCCAAATGGCGTAATGTTATCCACCGGGCCAAGATCCTCTTGCATTCCATCTTTCTTCTTTATCTGTGGATAAATAAATCCGTTTTTGGCAAACATCAATCTCCATTTTCTTGCATGGCTTCCTGATTCATCTTTGCCTTCTTCATTTTGAATAATACCTTTTTCATTCAAAAGATTCATAAAGCCGATCTCATTATCTTTTCCATGGAGATTGCCTACAAATGGAGAACCTGCAAAAACTT
Source organism: Gemmiger formicilis (assembly GCF_018784445.1). GTDB lineage: Bacteria > Bacillota > Clostridia > Oscillospirales > Ruminococcaceae > Gemmiger. The sequence continues at coordinate 113,069 of NZ_WQOH01000100.1, forward strand.
TGAAACCATCTTGAATACGATTGGGATTGCGCAAACCTGTATTGCCTACCAACCAGATATCGATCTGCTCTTTCATATCACACCTTCAATCAGTATCCAACAAACAGATATTCTTGAACAGAATTTCTGTGTGTTTTCGCCTCATTTTGATTTCCGAATGAGTATCTATAATCTATTGGAATCACTTCAACATGTTCTTTATACTTAGCCATGATTGCCACCATTTCATCCTGTGTAGGCAAACTGTTTGACGAATAAGATACAATCAGGATGCTATTGGCAAATTTCTTAAAGAGTTTATCAAACGCATCCGCAGCGCCTTTTCTTGTAGAAAATGGTGTCGGATACGATTTGAATTTTTTTGTTTGCGTATGCTCTTGGATCTCTACGCCTTTCCAATCTCGTGCCAAGCCTTCTACAAAGTGATAGCGCCGCACATACTCATTATCAGAAAGCGGCGAGTAATACGGCGGATCGATATACACCATGTCTGCATGATCCACCCGCAAATCCATTGCATCCCCATTTTTTGAGCTATTTCTTTTGCCGTTATCAAAAACTGCACGATTTACTGCTTCAACCGCCTCTAAAAACTGCTGCGAAAGAGATTTTTGTAAATCTTTTCTTCCGTCATCGTATCGATGCCCGGTGTACGTAAAAATTCCTCGCGGTCGTTTCTTTGTACACGCTCTGATTAACGCACTCATTGCAATAGCATGTTTGTACGGATCACGAATTGAGGCAATATTAGTACGCAATGTATCAATTAGAACATTTTCTTCGTCAGAATAATAAAGTCCCTCAAAAGTAGTTTCAACAAAATGATCCGACTCCTTTTTCTTTTCTAGTAGCTTCTTTGCCTCGCTCATAGGCAATGTGACATTATTGTTTTCAACCATCGCTTTGGTAAATGTTGCCGACATTGTCATATAGTCGTTACTAATAACAGCTTTGCCTTGTGTCTTAAACATATAACCCACAATGCCAGATCCAGAAAACAAGTCTACTACCGTATCAACCTCAAACTGTGAGGCAACGGACCATATTTCAGAGAGTAGTTTACTCTTTGACCCCATAAATCTCGTTGGCGGGTATAGTGACACTTGCTCCGGTAATGGCTTCGGTGCCAATCTAATCAAAGTTTGTTGCTTAGGCGGAACCGTAACAATAACATCCTCACCTTTTCTGGTCTTTCCATTGCATGAAATGTGCCTTTTTGTCTGCACCACATCAATGGTAAATGGTGCATACAGTTCATGCACCAACGGATGGTTAGAATTTGTCAAAATGACATAACATCCCCGTTCATGCAATGTCATAACCATTTTTGCCAGTTCCACATGATCTTCTTCGTAAAACTGTTCTTTTGTATACCGCTTAAAATCGGAATATTCGGATATAGGCAAATACGGTGGATCTAAAAAAACAAAGTCTCCCGGTTGTGCATAATGTTCCAAGATCAGCAAATAATCTCCACATAAGATTTCAGCATTTTTCAACACTTTTGATGCTGCTCTAAGATTTTCTTCATCACAAATCTTTGGATTCTTATATTTTCCATAAGGCACATTAAATTTGCCTTGCTTATTAACACGGTAAAGACCATTAAAGCATGTTCTGTTCAAAAAAATCGTCCGCGCCGCTGCCTCCGCTTTTGGCAAAGTGGTCCATTCCAAACCACGCACCTCATAGAACATTTCACTTGTATTTTTATACTGTTGCAAATATTCAATTACTTCTTCAACATTGTTTGCAATTTGTCGATACATGTTGATCAGTTCCGGATTGCTATCTGCAATGATAGCGTTCTCAGGCTCAAGAGCAAAAAACATTGCCCCACCACCGAAGAATGGTTCTATATAACGGCCATATGAACGCGGAACTTTAGGAAGCAGATCGCCTAACATTTGCGTTTTTCCACCGGCCCATTTCAAAATAGGTTTTGCTTTTGGAAGGATTTCTTCTTTAAGTGCTAATTCTGCCATATACTCACACCTCCTTTACTGCTGCGTCTCAGGAACCAATTCCATAATATCTCCAATGTCACAGTGTAATGCTGTGCATATTTTCACCAGAACATCGGTAGTGACATTTTCATTTTTCCCAAGTTTTGCCATTGATGCATGGCTAATTCCGGCAGCCATACACAAATCTTTCTTTTTCATATCATGGTCAATTAGCAGTTTCCATAGCTTTTTATAACTTACAGCCATTTTACACCCTTATGATTTATACAAAATCTCTCATCTGTGAATTTATTTCAGCGATCGCTGATTTTCAGTATATAGTATATCACACTATATCTGTTTCTACAATATGACATCCGATTTCTATTTTAGTTTTCATCTTCTCAAAACGCATTCATTTAGACAGTCAATCAAATATAAAATTGCCACAGTATGTGGGTATGCTACGAGCAAGCACGGCATTTGCTGCACCAAACGCCCACTTGTTAGGGATGTCCCTAAAACCCACCCTTCTTTTCCTTTCAAATTGCTTATCAGCAGCCAAACAATTTGCAGTAAAAGGGTCTTAGGGTTCACCCTAACAAGGGCGTTTTGATATTGTGATATCACAATGCCGTGCTTGCTCGTACTGTACCGCCTCACTACAGCACAGTACGAAGCCATCTGAAAAAGCATTTTTCCATCAAGAAGGCAAGATGCCCTGTTCCTAAAGATAAGGGCATCTTGCCTTCTTCCTTTATGCTTCGGGCAGCGCCCATACCCACTGTTTGCTGATTTTGGTTGAGGTCACACCTAATTCATATCGCGCATTGCGCAAGGTCTTGGGGCGTATTCCTGCCTGTTGTGCGGCTGCTTCAATCTCTGTTTGCGGCAGCGGGCCGTCCGCCAATACTTCTTTCAAAAAGCTCTGCGCCTCGCGCAGCTTATGCCCTCGGCTGCTGCCGGAAAGCAGTTCGTCCACACTGATGTCATACGGTCCTGCCCATTGAAAGCCCTGCTCTGGGTCAAGACGAAAGGCAACAGCCCCGCCCTCCGGGGCCAGTGAGCTTTTTGCCGGGCAGACAACACGCAATGTGGGGTCATCTTTGATACGCCCTACTACCAGCACACTCCTTGCAGCCGCCTGAAAATCAATAGACCCTAACCCGCGATAGCTGGATTTCTCGCCGCTGTTCTTGTTCATGTGCCCAATCAGAAGAATGGCACATCCATACTTTTCAGCCAGCTTTGCAATTCTGTACATCAGTGGTCTGATTTCATTTGCGCGGTGCATATCCACGCTTGCACCGATGTATCCTTGAATCGGATCCAGCACCACCAACCGTGCGCCGGTTTGTTCTATTGCCTGTTCCAGCCGGTCATCGTCCAGTGTCAGCACCCTGTCGAAATCGTCAATTACCATCACCCTTGCACAATCTGCGCCCGCTGCCACAAGGCGCGGCTTGATGGTATCGGATAAGCCGTCCTCTGCCGTCTGATAAATGATATTGACAGGCTCCATCGGCGACGCTCCCTCCCACACGGGTTTGCCGGTTGTCAACGCCGCAATAATTTGCAGCGCCAGTGTGGTTTTTCCCTCGCCGGGGTCGCCCTGTAAAATTGTGATTTTCCCCAGCGGGATAAACGGATACAGCAGCCATTTTACTGCCTCTATCGGAATTGTATCCATAGAGATCAGCTTTACATGATTTCTTTGCATAAGCCCCACTTTCTTCTTCAAAAATGGCGGCTGCTGTGGTAGAATATCAGTGGTGCCTGATAGTTACACACAGCAGCCGCTGTTGGTACTGTCTTTCATCGGGAGCGTTTACCCTTGCACGGGTAAACGCTCTTTTTGTTGTTCAACTTTTTCCCTCGGCATTGAAATAGCCGATTTCTTCCCAAACCTTGCGGTCAGGGCAGTAATAGTTATACTCATTTGATCCGTCCAGCTTGATTGCATAGCCAAACTTGAATGCGCCCTGCTGTAAGCCAACTCTTACATACTGCGCGTCCTTGTGCATAGCTTTTGCAATTTCCGTTACAGGCACATTTCTGCCGGTAAAGGCCGGCATTGCCGTATAGGTCTGCCTCTCAACCATTTCTTACACCTCCCTCTGCTTGTGATTGCCTTTCAGCAATTTCATTATACGCAGCATTATTGCATATGTCAATATTGTATACGCAAATTATTTTCGTATAAATTTTCAAACATGCTTGATTTCTTCGCATGTATATGGTAGTATTAAGGCGAGGTGAGAAGCCATGAATCTTACAAATGAACAAATCGGGCAGCGAATCAAGGCTGTCCGCTCAGAAAAGAATCTGACACAAACCCAGCTTGCACAGCTTTTAGGGAAAAGTCTGCGCACCGTGCAAAGCTACGAAAGCGGCGAAAGCCGGATTTTACTGGATACTGTAACCACTATCGCACACGCTTTAGGCGTAACGCCCGCATATCTGCTGGGCGTAAGCGAGCCGCAAATCAAGCTGAATACCCTTGCCGATGTGGTTACTGTACTTTATGAGTTAAACAAGAAGCAAGAACTTCACTTCGACATTGACATTACCCACGAGCGCTGTGATGACGGCAATTTTACCGCTTCACTGAAATTCCGCGCCACAGACCCGGATGCCACTCTGAACGAAACGCTCTGCTTTTTGCTGGAACAGTTTTCCTCGGAGCGTTCTTGGGGCGAGGACTATTGGCATGACCCCAGCCGCCTTACCAGCTTCACAAACGAAAAAATTGCGCAATATGCCAACACCCCATTGACCGACAAGCCCTTGTACACTGCCGATTTAAGCAAATACGGCATGGCAGAATTAAAGAATATGACCAAGGAACAGTTGGACAGTCTGAAATAATGTTGATAAGAGGTCATTCCTCTTTATCATAGATTTGCCTGAGCGAAAGGAAGTTTGATAATAACATGAGACTACCCAATGGCTACGGCAGCGTAGTCAAAATGTCCGGAAAACGCAGAAAACCTTACATGGTACGCAAAACCATCGGCTGGCGTTTAGACGAGACCAAAGGCAGGCAGATTCAGGATTTTCAGATTATCGGCTATGCCGAAACCCGCGCCGAGGGTCTGAGAATGCTGGCTGAATACAATCAGAATCCCTATGATGTTAATGTTGCTAAAGTCACCTTTTCCGAGGTCTACGAGCGCTGGTCAAAGTATAAGTATCCCACCATATCCGACTCCAATGCAAAGGGCTACACGGCTTCCTACAAGGTCTGTGGTATCTTGTATGACAAGCCTTTCCGCGAGATCAAACTCTGTGATTTGCAGCTTGTAGTTGACACCTGTGGCAAAAATTATCCCACACTCAAAAAGTTAAAGGGCTTATTCAATCAAGTGTACGAATACGCCATGAAGAACGACATCTGCAACAAAGATTATTCGCAGTATGTTGATCTGACAGGCTACCGTAACAAGAACCCCAACAAGCGCGACCGTAACATCTTCAGCAAAGACGAGTTGGCAAGACTTTGGGCGCACGAGGCTAATCCTTACTGCCAAATCATTTTGATGCTGAATTACAATGCCTGCCGCATCTCGGAATTTCTCGATTTGAAGAAAGAGAATGTCCACCTGAAAGAACAGTACTTTGATGTAGTTGCTGCCAAAACCGAAAACGGCGTCCGCAAAGTGCCGATTGCCGACAAACTGCTGCCATTCTACGAAGCGTGGTTCGAGCGCTCTCCTTGCGAATATCTGCTCTGCACTACCGAGGGGCAGCACCTTGACTACTTCAACTACTGCGACACCTATTGGGATCCGCTGATGGAAGAATACGACATGAAGCACACGCCCCACGACACACGCCATACCTGCATTTCCATGATGGCCGATGCGGGGGTTGCTCCTACCATTCAAAAGAAGATTGCCGGTCATTCCGGCGCTATGAGCCTGACAGAGCGCGTGTACACCCACTTGGACATTCAGACACTCATTGATGGCATCAACATGATTTGTCCAGTGTAAGGCTTTCTTTTTTACAAATAAAAAGCAGGAGACATTCTCCTTGCGGAAAACATCTCCTGCGATAAGACTTATGGCGCTGTGGAAGTCTGCTGCATATTCGCTTATTGTGTGCTGCTTTTTCAGCAAGCTCCAAAGCGATTTGCTGCATTCCACGGCTTCAGACACTTCCGATTTTCTGCACACAGTCGTGCAAAAAAGCTGTGAAGCGTTCTGAAAGGTTCGCAAATACTGCTGATAATCAGCGCTTGCTGAACTGCGGTGCGCGACGAGCGGCTTTGAGGCCGTGTTCACCTGACCTTGATCCAAAAAGACCAGTATTCATGCGGTTTTTCGGGCTTTCCTCTCTCAGTAAACCCATAGGTAAACCCACGAAATCGCGAAATTTTTGGTGCAGTTTAACGCAGCCCGAATGCAGCATTCACAACGCTGCTTAATTCCTCAGGTTTATTATACTTGACTTTCGCATAGATGTCCATAGTCGTTTTGCTGTTCTCATGGCCTGCCAGATACTGCACCGTCTTAGGATCAACACCTTTGTAAATCAGATTGGTGATGTAGGTGTGCCGCAGCATGTGCGGAGTCACCTTGAAGTCCATCGTATACACCAGTTTGGGATTATTCGGCTGATGCTCACCAAGCCTTGGCTTTATTCTATGCTTGATGGACTGTCCATTTACATAAGTGTAATAACAGCGTTCTGCAGTAGAACGGACTGTTATGTACTTCCAGACTCTCACAAACTGTGTTTCCGTCAAAACAGTTCCCTTCGAATTCGAGATCACATATTCCGATACTGATTTTTCCCTTTCTTCCTTGAGACAGGCTACCAGGCATTTTGGAATCGGAACATCTCGTTTTGCTGCCGGTGTCTTCAATAGCGTGTTGACTACCGGCTCACCGCCTTCCACATGCCATGCACGCCTTACCGAAATGTACGGCGTTTTTTCATCCAGGAATATGCAGTCCCATTTTAATCCAAGGATCTCTTCTCTACGCAATCCCGCGTACAAACCGATCATCACGAAGACATACGGTGGAAGCTCACGAATGCTATCCAGCAAAATGGCAGTCTGTTCATCCGTCAAAGCCTCGCGCCGTTTCGCTGGCTTTCCGCCTCTTGCGCAAATCGTTTTGGATGGATTCTCTTTAATCACCTTGCTCTCTTCTGCTGAATTAAAAATGTTCTTAATCAGCATATTGAGCTGACCATACATTCCGGAAGAACCTTTTGATAACGGAACCATCAGCAGCCGCAGGTCATCTGTGGTCACCTCGTCCATATACATCTGTCCAATCGGACCCACGATGTACCGATTCACCATCCGTGCGTATCCTTCCAACGTATTAGTTCTTACCGTTCCAGACCGCATCAGCAACCATTTTTCACAGTACTCTTCCACGGTCGGATTCTCTCTATGGAAAACCACTTCCGCGATTTTCTTCTGGGCATCTTCCACCCGGTCATACAATTCTTCGCGTGTCAGCCCATAAATCGCCACTCTCTTTCCGTCTGCATCTGTAATCCGGGTGCGGTAATACTGTACCCCTTTCATCATCACTGTTCCGTATTCCGGAAGTTCAGCAGGACGCTTTTTCCCTTTAGCCATGTGTTCTCCTCCTATCTATCTTCATACATTGCGTGTTGTCACTTTTATTATCATGGCGTACAGCACTTCCTTCAAGGATGTCGAATGTATGTAAAAAGGGCAGGGATTTTTGACCATCCCTGCCCTAATTTCTTTCTGATTTACTCTTAATCCCACGATGCAAAAGCATCTTCCAGCACTCCTGCGAGCTGCTCTGGGCGATTATATTTCACCTTGGCGTAAATATCCATGGTGATCTTGCTGCTTTCATGACCAGCAAGATACTGAACCGTCTTCGGATCAACCGAAGCATGAATCAGATTCGTAATGTAGGTGTGCCGCAGCTGATGCGGAGTCACCTCAAAGTCCAGACTGTAAACCACATTTCCATTGTGTGCTGCCTTTTGTCCCAGAACCGGCTTCACCGTATGCTTCACCCTCTTGCCATCTTCATAGCGGTAATAGCAGCGTTCCTTGGTGGTACGGGTTACGATATACTGCCATAATCTCTTAAACTGCGTATAGGACAACGGGTCTCCATCCCGGTTTGCAACCACAAAATCCGATGTCGATGTCTTCTTCGCCTCTTTCAGACATTCCAGAAGATTGTCCGGCAGAGGGACATTCCGATGCGCTGCCTTTGTTTTCAGCTCTGTCAGAATCACCGGACGATTATGCTCCGTATGCCAGGCTCTCCGAACGGTAAGGTACGGAGCCTCGCAATCCAGATACACCGAATCCCATTGAAGTCCGAGGATTTCTTCTCTCCGCAATCCTGCGTACAGCCCCAGCATCACGAACACATACGGCGGTAAGCCGTAAATGGCATCCAGCAGCTTATCCACCTGCTCATCCGTAAGCGGGAGGCGATCCTTCTGGGGAATCCCGCCCACATTCTTCTTCAGATAGATGGTCGGATTCTCATCAATGATCTTACTCTCCATTGCTGCCGTGAAAATACACTTATATAGAACATTCACTGATTTGTACACGGATGCCGACTTTTTCGATGCCGCCAACAGTGCCAGGCGAATGTCATCTGCTGTTACATCTCCCATATGCATATCGCCCAATGGCTTGATGATGTAGTTCTTCACTTTCGATGTATAGTCAATCAGCGTTGTCATCCTGATCTGTGCCGACTGCATCAGCAGCCATTTCTCGCAATACTCCTCCACTGTAGGTGTACTGCGGCGATACGTCTTGTTCTCAATCTGCTGGATCGCTTCCTGTTCCTTCTGGTACAGTTCCTCTCTCGTTCTTGCATATAAGGAAACCCGCCGTCCCTGCTGATCTGTTACACGGGTTCGATAATATTGCGTTCCCTTCATACTCACCGTACCATAATCGGGAAGCATCATTCTTCTTGCCGCCATATCATTACCTCCAATCCTGTTGATGCTTTCATTATTGCGGATTCATCGTCCATACTCAACGATGTCGATTTTCACCGCCGAAAGCTTCGAGGTTTGCGATATGTCGCAGCACGTTCCATCGGTTTTGCACGGTGCGTACATTTTGCAATGTACTCCTGAATCCCCACTTCCGTGAAATAAACGCAGCCGTTTTCCACATACTGAACATAGGAGATCAAACCGTCTGTTCTTGCAGCATCCAGTGTTTTTACGCTGATTCCCAGTATACTGGCTGCTTCTTTCCTTGTAATCAGTTTATCCATCGCCTTCTTCGCCATCCTTTCGGCATTTGCCCTGTCTTTTTTTCTCTGCTTGTTCCGGAATGTAATATCCAAGTTGAATCCTTACAGCTTCATCAATCCCACGCATCTGCCCCTTACTTACCCGCCCAAGATAGCGAATCACGCATATCTTGTCGCAGGTGTCGAGCTGTTCTGCCAATACCATAGACGGTTTTGCCAGTCCCTTTGCTTTACGGAGAAAGAAATGCGTTGGCTGTTTTCGCTTCTTCTCAATTTTCGATGTCAGCGGAGCAATCGTGATCGTCGGCGCATAATAATTGCCGACATCATTCTGAAGAACCACAACAGGACGAACACCGCCCTGCTTTGATCCGACCGGAACACCGAGATTGGCGAGATATAAATCACCTCGCCGATAAACCCAGTTTTCTTTCATATGCTGTTGTCTCCAATCTCCATACACTGATATGGATAAAGCCTGCCAGGTATCATGCTGATACAGCACCCGGCAGCGCTTTCTGAAAATATGGTTTCTCTGTACTTTTTCTTATCACCCCAGAGATGTAGGATTTCTCACAGGCGGCAGTGTGCTTCACTGCTCCATTGGAATTTAACCATCCCGCCTTCCTTATGGCCGGACCGCGAATTACGGAAGTATCATTGTCCCTGTCCGGCTTTAACACCGCCGCCGGTTGCAATCCGGCATTTGCTTCTGCGAAACCGCTATCGCCCCGATGGGCTTCATGGCGTGCAGTCGAAGGCTCGACCAAACAGGAATGTACCTGAAGAATGAGTATTCAGTTTTCAAGGGACATCCGGACTTTCGTCCTTACAAAGTAAGTTTAACAAGAATCCTCCGGTTTCGCGTTGGCCTCGTAGGCGCACTTTGGTTGTCCTTGCAGGACTACATACGGTTCGTTTTGACTTTTTCAGTGTTCTATACAGCCGGATTGAGGCAAAAAAATACCCCGTTGGTTTCCCAACGAGGCATCAAAGACGATTCTATTCTGTTTTCTATAAACTGGTACCCGTTTATCTCCTGGTGACCATTTGAGTCACGGCCAATGTATCAAAAAAGTAACGCTCATCTCAGCAAATCAGACAAGCTGTATTCTCCTTTGGGGATATTTGCTGTTCTGCGATACTCTTTTATGGCTTTCACCAAGAGCTGAGGATTACTGAAATACTGCTTCACAAAATCATACGACTTCACATCATGCATCCGAAGATTTATTTTACAAAATTCGCTTGGTTTTTTTCCAGAACGCTTAAACTGATCATATGCTCCTTCCGCATGAATAATCAGCATTTCAATTTCTGGAGCAGTAATGACATTTACCACGTCAATTTTCTGCTCATATGCTTTACTCAATCGAAATTCCTCTCTGCGAGAATCCAAAATCCGTATCACAGAAATCTGCTCATCGAATCCTTTCCGTAAGTATCGCTCCTCGAATCGTTTAGCACTTCTGCAACGGATGACACGTTCTTCCAACATTTCTTCTCTGTTGAAAATCAGAAGATCATTATCAACCAGTATGTCGATAATAGCTTCTTCGGCAGAGCCTTCACATATACACGCCTTGTATTTTGCTAATTCCATTCTGCCGCCTCCTTAATTGATTGAAGCAGCCAGGCTTTTCTTCAAGCGCATATACGCTTCATATGCTGGCGTTGTTCCCTCAAGGAAGCCGCTCTGGTAAGCATCACTCTTTTTAATATCATTACGTTTCAATATATAGCTCAGATTTTCTGCTGTAATGCCATTACGGTTTCTAACGATACAAATTCCGTCATTTCGGTCATATTCGTCCAGCAGTTCCGGATAATGCGTAGTGAAAATAAGCGTTCCGCCATTTTTGTTCAGTCGGCTGTCCATAAAGAAGCGCACTAAGGTCGTTACAATTTCCTTGTTGAAATGATTCTCTATTTCATCTACCAGAAGATAACCACCTGAATGAAGAACTTCCTTTACCATCGAGAATGTAATAATACCCTTAATCGTACCAGAGGACAGATACTGCTCAAGGTCTGCCGCATTATTCAGGATAATCTCTTCTTCATCCTTAAACTTCAAGTGGATAAATGTTTTTCCCTCTGTCTGTTCAAAACACAATTTCTCAATGGTCGGATCGAGAAATGCAATTACCTCCAATGGAATATCTTCGGTAAATGGAAGCACATTCACATTCGTATAGGAAAGCAGGCTGAATATTTCCACTGTATCATTCGCTTTTTTATTATGTGCAATGACAAAGCTGACATCATCAGAAAGGTATGCTTCATCGCTATTGCGCTGCTCTACAGGCTTCATTCCTGTAAAATCTGTCAGATACTTTTTCGACTTGACGGTTGCAATCGGTTTTTCCCAAAGGCTTTCAGACAAAATCGAATACACATATTCCCCTGTTTTCGACTTCTTTGCTGCAATTACAGTTTCCAAGCAGCAGACGTAGCTGCGCTTATCATAAAAATATGTGCGGATTGTAGCCTTCTTCGTTCCGCCAAGAATGCTTTTTGCCTCCACATGATTGATGGGCTCATTTTTCACAATATTTAAGGCCAAGCTAATGACCTTTAATACCGAGGTCTTGCCAGATGCGTTAATTCCAATGAAAGCACAGGCAGAGTGGAGATAGTAGTTATCCGTCAAACGGTAAAGACTATCTTTGTCCTCTTCGCAAACACGTTGCTGCGTATAAAAGCAAATATCCAAGTCTTTTTTGAATAATGGGAGTCCTTGTGCGGTGATGCGGAGTATTTTCATAGGTAGTCCTCCTCTAAAAACAGTTTTTTCGTTTTTATTTTCTTGTAATCTTATTATACGCCGCAAATCAGAAAATATCAACGGATTTTCCGTTTTTATTTTCTAAATTGTTTTTGACACTAAAAAGTATCCGTTCAATGTGGCAAGCCCTGTGATTGCTGACCCGTTCCACCGCATGAAATACATGGAGCGTCATGGAAGCGGCCTACGCAAAATCGTCAGGGAAACCGAAAAGCCGCCTGGATATACAGCGGCATATAATCCTGAAATTTTCTCAACAGCAACAGATTTCAGGGTCATCTTGAAAAATGCAAATTACCAACTTAGTCAGAAAAACTTAGTCAGAAAAACTTAGTCAATGACCAAGTTAGTGAGCAAGATAAATCGCCGGACATCCCACACACAGTTTTGAATCTTTGTATCCACCTTATTGCCCACGGCAGTGAGGGTGCTCAAATCACTCATGCTCACTCTATCATGGGTACAGCCAATGATAAGTCCTATGACGCAACCCATGATACAACCCATGATAACTTAGAGGATGACACCCATCAAGGTATCCACCAAGTTAGCCACCATGATTCTACGCCGTCAGCAGTTATATTGCGCCTAATACTTTTTAGATTTTCTTCGCAATCGTAGACAGCTCCGAAATAATACTAAGAAGATCATTTTTGACTTCCTCTTTGCTTGGCTCGCTGCCCATCAGAAGATAATCCGTGCTGACATGGAGGATGCAGGACAGTTCAATCAGCAAGTCAATGGAGCAGCTGCGTTCACCGTTCTCCATGCGGCTGACATGCTGCTTGCTTGCCAGTCCCAGGCGAACCGCCAGTTCCTCCTGCGTAATGCCACGGGAAGTGCGAACATCGTGAAGTCTCTTACCAAACTCTTTTGCGTCAAAATACATACGTTTCTCCTTCCGCACAGCCGGTACAGAACCGGACCGACGGAAGGTCAAAAAAGGAGCCGCATGACGGTGAAGAAAAATCCTGTGCCGATAAAACAGAACATGGGTATCCCATAATTCTGTCTCATGCGGCATTCGGAAGACTTCGCCTGTCAGCGGCTCCACAGCACAGCTATGACTTATAAAATTGTGTTAATAGGATTATTTATTGTCATCTCAGCCATTCAAAGACGAATAGTAGAGCTGCAATCTCCGTAATCTTCTCATCTCCAAAACATTGAAGACGGTCTCGCGTCCGCAGGCCTTGCATTTGGTCTGCACATGTCCTCTGGTATCCTCAAAGACGATGATTGAATTGTGTCGGCAATAAGGACACCTGACCGTCCTGGGCTTTTGCGAAGCAATCGCATCCTTTGCCCGGATGATTTTAATCTGCATTTCCGCAGATGGTTCCGATACTCTGATATTCCTGCTCATGGCCACACCTCCAATGGATCACGATATTCATAATCCTTTTTCCGGTTCAGATAGCCCAGTTGTTCCAAGCGGATAGCTGCTGCTGATCTCGAAACACCAAAGACACCACAGAAAGTATCTATCTTCACCTGGTCACTGTCGTAAAAACGCCATCCATAACAGGTCAGAGGCTTTCTGCTGTTAATGAACCACATCGCTCGATCTACTTCTGACTGGGGCATCAGAATGGCGGCTCCCAGCGAATTGGCCTGCCACTCGTTCCAGTCCTCCTGCGTTCTCAGAACGCGAGAGCCATTTCCTCGCACTTCCGGTCTCTTATGACAGGCTATCTTTCGGTCATCGGAATCCAGCTGAAACAGTATCTGGTGAGCGCACTCATGCGCCAGCGTAAATCTGCGTTTTCCGCAGAGTTTCCGAATATTCTCTGGTTCAATGAAACTCTTGTCCAGAACCACATCATTAGTTTTCAGGAAGATGCTCCTCTGACTTCCATCAACCTCTATCTGATATTCTGTATCCACATACGCGGTCAGACCATAGATGCTTCCGTCCGAGGACAACTTTTGGAATGACACCTTCAGGTTCAGATAATCGGATGCAAACTGGTCAATGGGTGTCGGAAGTGCGAATCTTGCCGGATCATCTGCTTCGCTGCCGAAAAAGGACTTTTGAAAATCTCTTATCACTGCAACAGCGATTTCTTCTATGTTTTTCTGCGAAAGGATCATAGGCACGGCTCCTTTGCTTCAACGAACCATTTTTCATCTTCGTTGTACAGGAAACTCTCATGCCCACCGATCATGACCGTATAGCGGATTCCGCAGCCACCCACCTTCGTGGAAGCAGCCCGGCACTTATGCTTCAATCGGTCGATTTCATACACCCGTCCGTCAATCCACCGAATCAGACGCGGACGGATATTTCCCTCTGCATCCACATCCAAATTCACAGGTACATATACTTTTCTACATTTCTGTTCCGACATATTCTACGCTCCTCCTCTGTAAACCGGCGAATGTGTTGACTTCTTTTAGCAAAGAACTCACCAGATTCTACCGGTGCTGTATTAACCAATCATTCCTGTCGGCATGACCAAATCCACTTTTCGCTCTGTCGGCATCTTGCTTTTCTGAAAAAGTACCCCATTTTTAATCGCATCTTTCCCGAATCGGAATCGAATCTGCTCAATCGCTGCGTCCAGCCGTTCCTGGCGATCCAGTGATTTCACATCTGTGAATAGGTCGTATTGTATCGGACAATCCTCTTCAAACAAGTTGATTGCCCGAACCGTCACCGAACGAATCGGGTGTTCCCACTGATAATTCTTTGCAAACAAAGAAAATGCGGTTTTCGCCAGATAGGTAGGGCTTTGTGTCGGAATGCTAATCCGGCACTGCCACTCCTTCGTGAAAAGCTCATTGTTGCGGATGGAAATTGCAATTCCGCCTGCTTTCTTTTTATGCGTTCGCAGCTTGGTTCCGATCTCCTGCACCAGCTCCAGCATGACACACCAGACTTCGGCGTTATTCTCCAAATCCTGCATGGTCGTTATCCCGTGCCCAATGCTTTTTACCGGAGAGACATAATCGGAACGCATAACCGGTGAATCATCCAGCCCATTGGCATATTTCTTAATCGCCAGTCCATTCTTTCCAAGGCGGCACTTCAAGAAATCATCCGATGTTGCAGCAAGCTCTCCAATCGTATGAATTCCATAACCAGATAGAACTTTCTCGGTCACTCTGCCGACTCCAAGCAAGTCAGCGGCAGGAAGACACCAAATCTTCTCCCGGAACGAATCTGCTTCAATACAGGTAATCGCATCCGGCTTTTTCATATCCGACCCAAGCTTGGCAAAAATCTTATTGAAGCTCACTCCTGCGGAAATCGTAAGACCCAGTTCAAACTTAACGGTTCTGCGAATCTCATCTGCAATTTCAAATCCGGTTCCCATGCAGCCGCTTCCGGTCACATCCAGCCAGCATTCGTCCATCCCATACGGCTCGATCTGATCGGTATAGCGACCGTATATTTCACGAGCCAGCTTTGAAAACTTTATATATTGCTCATAGTGCGGCTCCACGATCACAAGATCCTGGCACTTCTGCTTTGCTTGCCAGATTGCCTCTCCCGTGGAAACGCCAAACGCCTTTGCTGCATAGTTCTTCGCAAGTACAATACCATGCCGTTCCTCCACAGAACCACACACTGCCACCGGCTTGTTCTTCAGTTCCGGATTCAGCATACACTCGACAGAGGCATAGAAATTATTCATATCACAGTGAAGGATCACTCTTTGCATCTCGTATTCCTCCTCTCCGTTCGCGAAAGCACGAACAACTTTTCACGAACGCATTGACACACAGCATTTCTTGTGATACTATAATTACACGAATTATATTTCGTGTTTTCACCGTCATTATAGCAAGCACAGTTTTTCGTGTCAATAGATTTTTATGAAAAAGTGTTCGTGTTCGTAATCAAAAAAGAAAGAGGTATTCCTATGGTCTTCAAAGAAAGGTTGAAAGAAAAAAGAACAGAAGCCAATTTAACTCAGGTAGAACTTGCAGAGAAGGCCGGTGTAACCGCCCGCACAATTCAGAATTATGAGCTTGGCAGCCGTAAACCATCCAATATGGTTACGATCCAGAAAATCGCGGATGCGCTGAATACTACTACTGAGTATCTGCTGGGAAGCAGCGGCACCTATGTTGTAGAAGCCCATGAAAAAGGCGGCGCAAAAGCAGCGAAAGATATTGAAGAACTGGTCAGCGAAGTGACCGGTATGTTTGCTGGCGGCGAATTAAGTGAAGATGCCATCGAGGGAGCTTATAAAGCTCTGACTGATGCCTACTGGATTGCCAAAGAGAACAATAAAAAATACGCCCCGAAAACGAGGCGTAAAAAATCCGATCAGTGATATTTATCGTACACACTTTTCGCTATACTGTAAACTGGAGGTGGTATGATGAATGCGGAACAGCTTTCACGGGTCGGTGAGAAACTGGTAAAACGCTGTGGTTCCAGAGACCCTTTTGAAATTGCAAGGCAGCTTGGTATCAATGTTATGCTTTGCGAAAATTTTGGTTCCCTGAAGGGAATGTACCGGGTGATTAAGCGAAATCGCTTTATTTTCCTGAATAACAGTCTGGATGAAAACATGCTGCGCATCGTGTGCGCACATGAATTAGGGCATGATCAGCTTCACCGGAATATGGCGAAAACCACCCCGATTCATGAGTTCATGCTCTACGACATGAAATCCAAACCGGAATATGAAGCGAACATCGTAGCAGCGGAGATCTTGATGGACAGCAACGAAGTCCTTCGTTACATCTATGAGTATGGATACACAGCCGAGCAGATCGCCAGCGCGATGTCCACTGACATCAATCTGGTTGCGCTGAAGGTAGCACACCTGGCCACACTTGGCTATAATCTGCACGCACTGGAACATAAAAGCAACTTTTTGAAATAACGTATCTTCGAGGAGCCTTGACCGGCTCCTCTTTTTTGTTGCAAATTGTGCAGATGCCGTCTGCACAATTATCAGCCTAACATCTGCATGTGATAGAGCTTCACTTTTTCCTCGAACGGCAGTCCCGGATCAATGCCGACTTCTTCCCACATCACACCATACGGTGCGCCGCCATCTGTATATCCGGCGATAAAGGCAAAACGACCATCGCAGTCCTCATACAGTTCTCCCAGCCGTTCCCGTTCTTTCGCTTCCCGCTCCATTCTCCGCTGCCGAAGCCGCTGTTCTTCAGCCTGTTTAATCTGGTCAAGCTGCTCTTGTGTATAATTGACTCCAAGCTCCTGCAAATCTTTAGCGGCAGTCACAGCATCCACATGAAAGCGTTCCCGGTAATGCTTGTTCATCTTTTTCGGTGAGCCGGTATAGGTGAGCAGCCACTGCTTGCCTTTTCGGAGGCGGGCTTCCTTTCGCTCAGCCTTCGTCAGTTTCTTTTTCTTTGCCATTTGCGAAATCTCCCGGATTTTTTGCTGATGACTTTGGTTTGCGCTTCTTCGGTGCCGTCAGCTCATAGCTCAAAGAAAGCAGGTCTTTGATGGCATCATCCAGTTCTGGTTTGCCAAGCTGAATACTAAGCCATTTTTCCTTATTCATGTGATAGGCTGGAAAATAGCCGTCTTGCCCACGAAGAGAGCCGATCAGCAGCGGATCACTTTTCACATTAAGAACATCAATGATGCCTGCTTCCGGCAGTCCCAACTTATCAGCAGATACTTCCAGAACTACACCATACCATTTGTTATTGTCGTTGTGCCGCAGCACCGCATTCCAGTCATGCCAGGGGTATTCCGGCTCTGTGCCGTACTGCTGGCGTATCCATGTAAATAATTCTTGGCGTGTCATTCCACATTGCAAGCGAAGTCAATCTATGTTGCACTTCCCACTGCATCCTCCATTTCCACAGAATTCGCAGCCATGTGTATGCCCATGTCCATAATACCATCGCCCATAGCGATAACCATAGTGGGGAGGACAATGAGCACAATCTCCCGTGCATTTGCCTGTATTTTTAGGCTTAGGACTGCCAGCCAGAGCCATTCCCATTAGTATACTGCTGAACATTCCCGGCTTCTTCGGTTGTGCCTCTTTAAGCGAAATTTCCTCGTCAGGCTCATCCGGATCAGCATACGGAATGCCACTGCGCTTTGAAATCTTCCTAATCAGAGACTCGTCCACACCATAATCACATAACTCATTCAGCCCATTTTCTGTGAAAATCGCATCTGTCGAGTTGACCAACTGATAGATGGATTCCTCATCTGGCAGATTAGGAAGCAGTGTCAGAACATCCTCCTCTGTAAAGTGCGTTGGTTTGGAAGTAATCTTATCAATCAACTCAAACACCGGTTCCGGATCAGGAAGACAGCTCAGCAGCGTATCCAGCTGTTCCCCCGTATAAGCATCCACAGCTGTCTGAATCAACTTTTCCAGTGCTTCTTCATCTTCGATTTGCCCGCTATCTGCAATCTCCGCAACTTCCGCGGCTCGAAACCGGACTCCCGCTGCTAATGCTCTGCGAAGAATGCTGGTCGCTGTGCGCGTATCCACATACTGAATGCAGTCACATATTTCCTCAGATGGACTTCCATCCGGTCCGAAGTCCTTGATAGAGGCCAGACGGCTATACTGAGTACTTTCCTGCCATCCGTCATATCGCTCATAATATTCAGCCCAGGTCACTTAGCCGCACCTCCTCCACACTGCATCGCCATCAAAAATCATCTAATGCAGCATCTATTTCTTCCAGCCGATCAATCCAGCCCAGGTCGGATTTCTTCTTGGTTGCTGGTCTTTTCTTATCACCGCCAACCACTTCAAACCGTTTCTCTTCTGTCCCGAACAAACCTTTTACCTGAATTCTGAAATCCGGCTTGTTGTTGGTCAGCCCCTGCATAAGCTGTACATTCTTGTATCTGGGCAGGAGAATTTGACAAATAGCCTGAATGTCTTGCTCCTTAACACAGGGAGCCGCCATAAACTTTTTCGTTATGTAAGGCTTTATATCTGTCAGAACCTGTGACATCGAGGCTTTCTTTCGATTATCAGCCATAAAAATCTCCTTTTCCGGATATTTCATTTCAAGTTAAAGATATCGAAATCTCACCACCAAATGTACTGATTGAAAATCTGTCATCTGAAACAATAGTTTCCTTTTCAACATGATATTCAAAGGGAAACAGATATACTGAATCATTCAATTCCTGAAAAGAGTAGTATCCACTGTCATCAATATTCATCACTGCATATGCCATAAATGCACTGACTTGTTCATTATTTACTGTCATCCTGTTGATGTGATACTTTCCCGGTTTTTCACAGCGTAGCACATCGAATTCCTTCAATGTTGAAATCAATTTATCAATCGAATGATATAAGGTTGTTCTTTCTCCCCACTCATCAAATAGCTTTTGCTTTAACTGGGCAAGTGTTATTTCATCCTGAAATTCCGACATTTTTCCAATAAGTTTGCACATATCAAGAAACACCGGATATGCCGCCAACATCATGCACCAGTTGATACTCACCGCATATTCCGGATACTTTTCTATCAGCTGTACTGCCTCGCTTTTTAAGCAGGAGCTGTATGGATTGTCATAAACCCAGATGTTCATCAAAATCTCTCTGGTCTTACGAAGAACCGTTGGGCTATCAATCTCATAGCTCAAATACTCATTGAGCTTATCTTTAATCTCCGATTCCGCTGTGCCGTCCGCCACTAAATCAACCGTATATTTCAGCCAAGGTAATTTCAGTTTCCTTGACAAACCAACCATTTTAGCCATGATAATCCTCCGTCCTCGCGATTATGAACGGAACCACCACTTCGTCAAGCGAAATCCCGCCATGCGTCATTACATTTTCACCTTTGATATCCAAAGAATCCCCTACATTGCAGATTAGATAGTCATAATCTTTGGGCAAGTAGTATTTCGGATATTCCAAAAGGCCGTATCGTTCTATCAAACTGTCTTTATTAGCAAAATCCTTCAAGACCACCATTTTGTGGCTTCTTGTTTCGACTTCAACGCCAGAGCCGGTCAATCGTCCCAATCCTGTACAAGGCGTGTTTCCATGATCTGCTGTAATATAGACATCAAAGCCATCCTGCAACAATCTTTTGGTCAACTCAGCAAGCTTATTTTGTTTCATCAGCACCGTATCATCATTCAACATTCCAATGCGTCCCTGATATTGGGCATGAACCAATTCATCAATATCAAGAATGATGACAGCCCCACACTTTACAAACGCCGAAAAGCTTGCATCATACCCTCGTTCGTAGCCTATCTGATTGTCCTTATACCCATATTTTCTTGCGCATTCGTAAAATTCATTCTTCTCTTTACTTTGCTTCCACGGTTCAATCAGCTGACTGGGATATTTTCCACTCAGTAGGCATTGGCGAGAAATAGATGTCGTAGATGGAATCATGGCAAAGGCAGCACTTTGGCGATAACAAATTCCCGCAAACGATCTTTTCAATATCGTCCAGTCAAATTCTGACATACCATCCATTACGATAATGGCAGCCTTTTCACTATGGTCATGGATATAATCCATGACACTGCTTACCATGACCGGTGATTCCAGGTTGATTTCCGAAGACAGCTTTCCAAAATTTTTCATCGCATAGGCGCAGAACGCCCGATTCAATTCCGAAGTATCAATGTCAACATTGTGTTCTGCTGCGGTTACATCAATCGTTGCTTTTTTCTCCGCAAGTTCAAACCAAGCCCTATAATCTTCAACACTTTTCGCTTGGTTTAATGCACATTCGTATAAATCTCTCAAATATAGCTCAACATTTTTCTGAGCATACATTTTGAGGCGAAGAAACATTTCCGTCTGTTTCCGTTCATGGTATTCCTCAAAATCAGTCTGATATGCCAGCGTAAGCAGTTCCAAATCCAGATTTTTGCTTTCTCGCAAAACTGCGCTATTCAACTTTGGAAATAATGACTCGAACGAAATTTCTTCCTCCCGGCATTTTTTCCGAATATCATATGGCACATAAACACCCGGCTGCACCAGAATCGCAAGCTTTTCCTCTCCATTTAGAAGGCTTGTATTATTAACCCGGAAGTTCAAATCATCAGTATACACAACAGTCCTGAAGCCATGTGCCTGAAACACCGCGCTATAATGCGCTTTTTCTTCCAGATGATCTGCATCAACGAGCATCATTTTTTTCGTATACTGTGCAGCTGTTTTTTCAAACACATAGTCTCCAAACATCTGTTACGCCTCCAATCTTGCCATCATAATTAACCTAAAATCCGGATATACCTGTGAGCCTTTCCTGTGCTGTGCTTCAATGTTTGCCTTTTCTTTTTGCAGCTTTTGCAGGCGGCTTCTCCGGATATTCTCAATCCCAATATGTTCCGCAGCCTCTTGCCTCAGCTCCAAAGCATACATATATTTCTTGAAACTCTCCTCATTCTGCTGCATCTGCTTCTCTTTTAATTCAACAAATGTGTCATAGGCAAAATCCATGCAACTTTTTTCAAGCTTAGAATAAATTTCCGCATCCACATTCGACGCAGACGAAACCCGGAGCTTGCTGTTTCCATCGAGGAAAACATCCATAATACGCTTTCCTGCCATCGGTCGCAATACCATTGCGCTGTTGACAAATATCGGCAAAATCCGCTTTCCGCTCTCTTTTTCAGAGATAGACAGCTCCCAAAGCATAAAATAGCCTTCCTCATTGGGGAAGTTGTCAATCTGGATGGACATAAGCGGTGCCGTCCGATCCTGCACCAACTCCGTCTTCAAATGCTGTGTGATTTCTTCATCTGCAATGCTGATGCGGTCAATCAAACGCTGGTCATGCCCCTGCCAGCACTCATAATAGGTCAGCATTGTGCGGAGCGCACTGTCTACATCGAAATTCGACTCTGTTCCGACAAGTTTTGTCAAGTCTTTCTCTTCTCGGATCACATCTTTATATTTCTGCGCATTCGTAAGCTGCTGCTTCATCTCTGCCTCAACTGGGTACAGATTCTTCTCTACCTGTGAAGCATGACCAATGGAGCGCATATATACATCCGTAAAGTCGCATTCTGCTACTTCGCTGTCCAGAACATCGGAATACTTATCAACGCCCATTTCTTTCAGAATAACGGACAGTTTTTCTTCCAGCACTTCACGAACACGGTTTTCTACTGTTTCGCCCACAATAAAGTTATAAATATGCACATCTCTCTGCTGACCAATACGATCAACACGACCACATCGCTGCTCGATTTTCATTGGGTTCCACGGAAGGTCATAGTTGATGATAATATTGGCAAACTGCAAGTTCAGACCTTCGCCACCGGCATCTGTCGAAATGAAAATACTGGTACTGGTCTTAAACTCCTGCATGGCAGCATTTCGTTCGTCAATGCTCATGCCGCCGTTTAGAATCGTTACCGTATAGCCTCTATTCACAAGCAGCTCCTGCAAATAAGTCTGCGTAGCAACAAATTCTGTAAAAATAATAACCTTTTGTGTGCGATCCTCACTCAAAATAGCATCAATCTCATTCAACAGCGGCTCCACTTTTGCATCCTGATTCTGGAACTGTGCTTGTTTTGCAAGGGAGATAATCTGCTTCAGCTCTTCGATTTCCAACTCCATGTCCAGAGAAATCGCTTCGAGAGCATCCTCAACACCATCCTCGATGTTCAGTTCATCCAAATCTTCTTCCCTTAAATTACCAACGCAGGTGCGCTGCTCCAGAAGAACATTTAATCTGCGCTCCAAGCTCTGTCGAATGGCCGCAGTACTGCTCGTCACCATGCGCTGCATGATAATCAACAGGAAGATCAGGCACATATTTTTCTTGCGATTGCGCAGTGCTTTGTTATAGGTCTTTGCGACATAGGAGCTGACCATCTCATACAGTTCCCGCTGTAAATTATTGCGTTCGTCCCATGAAATCGTCACAAGATGCGTGATACGGTTCTTGAACAGCAGATTACCATTATTGTCAATGGCCTCGCGCTTTTCCGTGCGGATCAGGAATGGAGCAACCTGTTCTCGGACAATAGATTTGGCATTCGGGAAAGCATCCGCATCCAGCAAACGAATCAGCCGCAAAAACGGCTCAGTTTTGCCATTATGCGGTGTTGCTGACAACAGCAGCAGATATGGGCTTGCCTGTGCCAACAGATTGCCCAGCTTGTAGCGAGCCACTTCGCCGGAGGAGCCAGCCACACGATGCGCCTCATCTATGATGATCAAATCCCATCCACTGTTGATGATGGAATAGATTCGTTCCTCGTTGTACTTTTCAACCTTTTCCTCACTCCAACCGGCGTGTTTTTCAATCGGCTTAATAGAATCCATCGGGGAAATCACCTGATCGAACTGACCATACACATCATCATTATCCGTCAGGCGGCGAATCGTATCATAATCGGATGGCAAAATTACTTGAAATTTCTCATGGAACTTTTCCTGCATCTCGCTTGCCCACTGGGTCACCAGACCAGTCGGGCAAACAACGAGAATCCTACTAACAAGACCACGGCTCTTCAATTCACGGATGATCATACCAGCTTCAATCGTCTTACCAAGACCAACTTCATCCGCCAGAATATAGCGAATGTTGTTGGTCTCCATTGCACGGTTCAACACATGGAGCTGGTGCGGCAAGGGAATAATTCCGCTGGCAAGAGAAGAAAGAAAGCCACCGGCAGTTTCGTTTTTGATTTTAGAGAGCAGCGTAACATAGCGCAGATAATTTTCATCATACTGCATCGTACTGCCCGATGAGCTAAGCTGTTCCTCATTTGCCTTATACACCCGACCGGTTGCTGGGTTAAAGACCTTATAAGAAATATAGCCCCATGCTTCGATCTTCTCCAAAACCTGCACATTTGCTTTTTCTATTGTGTCAAAAACGAAATCACCTGTTGCGTGCATTACATCATTTCCTCTTTTCTACTGCTTTCCATTCAATATCGCCTGTTGTGTTGCTCGAAGTCCAGTACTTTCCACGGATAGTTTTGTTATCACCTTCAAGTACCATTCTGCATGTACCATGTTGAATCGGATTACTCTTCTGCGTTGCAGCAGACGGATTTGTCATATAGGTGTAGTACAAAATATCTTGTCCGAATTCACTCACAATCGCTGCTGTAATCGTGACACTTGAATTTATATCCGTGTTAGTCTTTATATCAATCCCCAACCATGTCTGTTTAATCTGAATACCGATTGGTTTTTCGCCTGCTGTTCCCTTAAATGTATAACGAATAGTTCCGCTATACTGTTTTTTCAAAACTGGAGGCCGATTCCAAGGAATAATTTGCCACGCCCATTTTTCATAAATATAAAAGATGAGCGTCACCACAGTCACAGCATAACTAACGTTAGATGTATAGTCTCCAAATTCCTGCGGCTTCTTAATTAAGCAACAAATCGCAAATGTAAGAGCAGCTATGATTATTCCTGGTTTTATAAGTTTTTGTATCCGTTCGTTCATTCGCTGCCATCTCCTTACTCATACTCGTAAAAAGAAGCCAACTGATCTATAAAGTTACACAGATTCGTATAGTCACTCGGTTTCGGACATAACTCCTTTATTCCATTTGCTTCTTTGTATCCCCCAAAATCATTCTTTCGATTTTGTAATGTTGCAATCAGCTGACTGAATGCATACACCTTACGGTAGGTCCCGCAGTAGGTACGATACCAGGAATCCTCAATATTCCAAAGTAGCGATTCAAGCATAAACGAACTGACATTTTTTGCCACACTGCTATATGCTGTAATATAGCTATCTTCCATTAGATAGCGCATTTTCTTCATAATGCGCACCATTTTCTTATAATGATGGTTCGTATCGTTATTTTTCTTCCGACCGTTTGCAATATGCTGCTCCGGGTAATTGATGATCATGCCACCATTATCAGGATAAATAACAACACCACCCACAAAGTTACTTGCATCACGCCTATAATCTTGGCGATAGTCACGATATCGACGACAGGGAACAGTATCAGCATCCTTGCGATATGTATTACCATGAACCTTTATGGATTTGTTCTTTCTCTCAACATCAGTGCCGAATTTACACTTCAATGCCTCTTGTACTTCGTCCTTAAAAGTCTTTGCCGCCGCTGGCGCAGGAGTAAATCCGTAATCTGCTCCACTTTGTGGATATACAGAATCCTTCCGATACTCCGGCAAAAATGTTTCTTCCTGAATCACCGCAACATCTACATCGCTCTCAGTGCGGACATTTGTATTGTTTGCATAGGAACCTTGTACGAACAGCTTGATATTACGCGAATCCGATGAACGGCGCATCTGCAAAGAATACGCAAACGTATCAGTATACAGCGGTGTAATGGCCGCATTATCATCGGTAAATCCAAGTGTTTTCAACGCATCGGCTACCATACGGATTGCGTTCTTGCACTGTCCATCCTCAGTTGCACTGAGAGGCTGAGAATAATTCGTCAGCATAGATTCCGTAAATTTCAAACTAAATCCCTCCTATCAAACACGCCCAAGGCTGATATCATAGTACATCAGCAGGTTGGAATCCTCCTGAATGGTCTGCTCCGGCAGACGTTCTGCGATATCAACGATGGCTTTATAGTTCTTTTCTTTCCAAAGGCGCGAGAATCCCACACGGATGGCCTCCGAGCGGAACAGCTTCAGCTTACCCTTGCTGTTCATGTAACCTTCAAATTCCTTCCACAGATTCTTCTCACGCAGCTTGACCAAATCGCCTTCCTTGGTCACATCAGGGATGTACCAACGGCCTTTCTCGTCTTGCAGGAAGTTCTCTTCCAGAATGGTAGCAAGCTCCGGCATCTGCTCATACTTATCAACCGCCTTAACTTCCTGCATGAACTTCGGCTGAAGCTCTGCGTAGGTCTGCGGACCGCAGAACTGCTCATCCAGCTGCTGATACAGCCACGAAATGGCAGACTTCTCATTCGTCACAAACATCTCGAACTGGATATTCTCTACTTCGGTCGTAATACGTGCAGTATCGTACTCGTTGACTTGATCCGGCAGGAAGTACATATTATCGCGTTTCAGGAATTTCTCATCCAAGCCACGGTAAAAGTCGGTAGCATCCAGCGGCACAGGGATACCCTGCATGATATGGTATGCAACCATGCGGTCAAAGAGCAGGTATGCCTGACGCTCAGCAACCACTTCAATATGATCATTCTTCACAACAACCACCGGAATATTTGCAAGGTGTTGGCGCACAAAATCCCATGCAGTGTCTACCGAACCAGCATGAAGTTGAAAATCCTTTCTAAAGCTTTCTTTCGGTTTATAAGCCGAAATAACAAGATCCTGCTTTATTGCTTGGGATGCCCCTTTGACCTGATTAAAGCTGCCTTGATTTTTATTAAGTGTACGGACATCAGCAATGATAAATCCAGCCCTATTCAATGATGTTTGAATAGAATTCCAAACCGCATTCTTCGAATTATGGAATTCTACAGTCATCCAGCGATTTGGCTTTAGAATTCTTTCAAACTCCGAAAAGCACTTTGTCATAGCTTCCTGATAGAAAGCAAGTTGCTTTCCCTGCGTTCGATTCATGACCGCTTCCGGCTCATTATTCGTATAAACACGCAACCATGATTCCCAAATTGAATTTAATTCCGAGTACATTAAGTTATCGCCGAAAGGAGGGTCGGTAAATATATAATCAATGCTGTCATTGGGTATATTCTCCAACATAGACGCTGATTGTGTTGAAATAATAGCTTCTGATCCAGTTGGCACTTCTGCAAATGCCTTCGAGACATTTTTGAGCCTTTCTTTTAGCAACTCTATTATAGATGTCTCCACTGAAAGAGACGGGAAATAGATCACTCCCGTTAAATATCCAGCATTCCAACCACCGCCGCCAAACAAGAAATTATGCATATGTACTTTGTTCATTTTTGTGGCTCTGAGAATGAATGCTGTAATAATAAACTTCATTTCATTACTTGCATTAGCCCAAATCAAAGATAATGCATATAGATTTCTTTTTTGAAAGAAAAAATCTACAGATGTAATTCCCTTATTGATTGCCTCTTGTGTCTTATCTCCTTTCTTTACGGCATCAGTAGGATACCAATACGGAATCGTGAGAGAATTGATTTTTTCAATTACCTTCAAGTCATCCTCATCCGGTTTCTTCTCCCAGTGTTTTCCATCCTGTGTCGTATATCGTATTAAAACCGGAATTTGCTTTGGTATGCTAACAGTCTTATTTTGAATACTATCAAATACAGTTTCTTTCGCTACTATACTGCTTTTTTTCGTCAACTCAGCTCCGCATCCTGGGCAACGGAACTTCTCAAGCATTCTTTTCTCATTTCTAAACACCGCTACATCCCAGAAAATGAATTCTCTACCGCAATGCGGACAGATCATTACATCGGACCAAACTGTATAATCAATAGTCGCTTCCTGCCCATCAAATGTCATTGATAGCTGTCCATCTGAAGGAGCGACATGCTTTGTTTTATACATCCAGCCGCATTCTTTATTGAGTCTGTCGAGAAGATTCTCGCCTTCTTTCTCTAAAGCTTCTTGTCTAAATCCTGTATTATAACGGTTGGAAATGTGTGTTGCTGCTGGTGCCAAATCAATAAGAACAGCTTTTCTGCATCCAAATTTTGCTTCCTTAACATTTTGTGCAAATTTCATTCTATCCTGCATTGAAAGATGCCCACATGCTTTTGCGGCCACTCCTGTCATGCCTGTTCCAGAAAAGCCATCGAACACAATATCACCAGGATTTGAATAATGAAGAATATAATTCATAATGGCTTTGTACGGCACCTTTGTGTGATATGTATGTACCGTATACAACGGGTCATTCTTACCTTCACTCACATCTGCTGCAAACGGCTCCCTGTGATAATCGTCCGTTGCCTCATCATACGGAGCACCATACTCCTTGATAAACTCCTCGATAAACGGATTCGGGCAGGCGGTATAAAACGGCGCATCCGAGAGAGCAATAATATCCTCATCCGTACCGATGGGGAATCCCTCAATATTGCGCACTTTATCTATATCTTCTTTGGTCAGCTTTCTGCGTTCCATAGCTGTTTTCTCACTTTCGTTTTCTAAATTGTGCAAGCGGCACTTGCACAATCTTATTTGACAATAATGCGGAGTTTACCTTCGTCTTTGCCCTTGGTATAGCCAGCAATCAGCTCATTCAGCTTCTGTTTGAAAGTAGCTTCATCCATTGGCGGCAGCTTCGTCAGCTTATCCATCAAATCTTTTGCATCCACTACCACAGGTTCAAAGCCCTTCAGCAATGCCTGAATCGCCTTGATGAAGAAATCGTCAACACGCTTCGGCAAAGTACCGGATGTAATAAAATCATCAATCGCTTTCTGCTGTTCTGCACTCAGGTACTCTTTCTGGCTTGCCACAATCGGGTCAGAAATCGTATTCAACAGAGTCTGCGTCCACTCCGTCACCAGATCATCAATCCGAATATCCAGATTATCCAGCTGGCCCGCTACATTCGGCACTTGATCACCAAGGTTATAATGGCAATGCGGGCAGATATGAGTTGTTTTCAGCTCAGTCGGTGTCAGCTCATAGCAGACTTTCAAGTTAGCCATGTCCTGCTCGATCTTTGTCAGTTTGGCTGCCGAAAGGATTTCAACGCCACGCAACTTACGCAGATTTGCCAGTACGGAACTCTCCTGTAATTTACCGCGTCGTTTTGCATCGTCAATGTCCAGGCGTTTTTTCTTGTGTTCTTCAAAATAAATGCCGATATACTCTTCTTTAACCTTTTCAAGAGCAGCATTTACCTTCTGTGCAGCTGCATCTCCGGATGTACCGGTCAGAATGCTATCGCGTGCAGAACGGAATTCGTCTTTTGCAGCTTCCAGTTTTTGTTTGAAGTTTGCGCCAAGGTCGATGAACTCAATGTTACTCAGATAGGAAACATTGTTTGCGCAATCCGTTTTGAAAGTCACATATTCCGCAATCGCTTTGATCAGTGTAATCTGCTCCGCCAGCTTATCAATTTCCTCAAAGGTCAGCTTGAAGTTGTTCAGCTTCGCCGGAGTATTGAACCGAGCAGAATAATTGCTGAATTCATCCTTAACTGCTGCACAGGCTTTCTGCATAGCGATCAAATGCTGCGCATCCACAAGCGGTTCATTCCAAAGCTCAAATCCATTGTTCAGCTTCTGGTTCGCAAGAACAGCAGAGTTGCTCGTTTCCTGCGCTTTTTTCAGCAGTTGTTTTACTCCCTCATCACGGTCATTCGGGTTGTCCAGCAGAACCGGATTGATTTCCAGCACATCAAAAAGCTTTTTCAGCTCTGCCATTGCCATCTGCGCAGGCCGTGCCAGATATTTGAACTCATACAAGTCCAGAACACCAATGCGAGGTACAGTATCCAGATTCGATGCACTCAAAACAGTGCCATTGCGCAGAGTCATCGTTGCATAGCCCGCATACACCATGGACAGGAAGATGATCGGTGTAAAAAGATAGTTGATCTTGAAATGTTTATCTTCATACTGATCATCGTATTTGACATTAAAGATATCCGAATAATTGATAACGCCCTGCGGCGGCAGCTGTTTCAGCTGGTCAATGTAGTAAGCTGCATACTTGGAACCTTCCGGTCGAATCTTATCGCCATCCAGAACGCCAAAGCTCTGGAGCATCAAGGTTGCCGTCTGCGTTTTACGACCAGCAAAATAATCAAATGCCTGCCGTACATTTTCTGCCATGTTTTTCCGAGTTACCTTTGTTTTCATCATAGGACAATCCGGATATTTGCCGCAGAAATATTCATCCAGACACAGGGAAGCCGCCAAATCAACGGTGTCCTTAAAGTCCATATCTCGGTTATAGCGTCCACGGAGCACTTCGATCATCTGCCGCTTCTGCCCCTTATACTGGATATCAAAGCAGGTGTTCTTATTTTCACTCAGATACTTAATCAGCTTTTTGCGGATCATCGCCGCTTTGCTCAGATAGGCATCCTTATCTTTGCCTTCACTGATCTGTGCCTGTGCATTGGCAGCAGAGAAGAAGCCCAGAATCTCCTTGAACTCCGCAGTGGATTTGAAGAAGAAATAAACTTCATCCTCCAAATTTTTCACAGCAATACTGCCGCTGCTGTATGGCGGCATAATATGGATATAGAAATCCCGTTCCGGCTGCGCAGTGCTGCGCTCTCCCGGCAGACCGAGGAACAGATAGCCTTCACGGAAAATGTTATGACTATCCCAGTTCAGGTCACGCTGATAAATCTCAAATCCAGGAACATACTGCTTTGCATCCCAATCGAGGCAGCTGTAAATCAGCTGATAAAAATAGCGATTCAGTTCGCCATCTGCCATGATGGAAGCCTTTTGTTTGATCTTCTCATCATAGTCAACGACCTTATCCACATCAATGTAATACTGGTTATTGGCATCGTTGTAGATAATGAACTGACCGGATACCGTGGTCATGATATCCTTCAGCGTAGTCTTAATCAGAGCCAACAGGAAGTCTGCATCCTGCTCCGGCATCGGCAGGAACAGGCAAAGATCATCTTTCAGATTCTCTGCCGTCAGTCCGAAATGCACATCCAAGCCATTCGTAGTCAGGCGATGGACACTCAGTGCATAGATAATTTTAATTGCCAGCGGCTTGTATGCTGCCTTAGGGAACGCACGGTTAATGATATCCTCCAGCTGTCCGCTGGCAGTAACAACGCGGTTGATGGTCACATCACTCTTGAGCAATCCATTGGATTTGATTGCAGGCCAATAATTATCAAAAGAGATGATGCCAGGCTCATTTTCTGGCACATCGCGGTTAAAAATATCGCGAATCGTCATCGAGATGTTTTTCAGGATATGTCGATTCTCAATCAGGTAAATCTTATTGAACACATCAATATAGGACGGATGAATTGGGAACAGATCTACAAACTCGTCCATCCGGGAAGACATACCAGTATAAAGCATTGAGAATTTCTCCAAATGCTTGCGAATCAAAGCCTTCTGCTCAGGCGTTTTCTTCAAGATACGCTCAGACACAACATAAGATGTTGCCTCTTTGGTGATGACAATCTGCGTAAAACGATCCGACACATGTTTCAGTGTATCCGACACAAAGCTGAATCGCGGATTATCAAAAATCTTCTCCTGCACACCAAAAATTACGCGCAGTTTGCTCTTGGAGCACATCTCGCCAAGTGCGCGGAAAAACTCAAGGTCGAGGACAATTTGCCGCTCGTCACGGGAAGTCAGATAGCTCAGGAACTCATCCACAACAATCAGATATCCCTTATCCGGATACTTTGCGGAGAAGGCCATCATCATATCTCGAATCAGCTTTTTATTATCGCGGACTGTATCAAAATCCGGCACTTCAAAATCAATTCCTCGTGCCGCAAAATCGTCTTCGATGAAGCCAAACAGAATTTCACGTAGCGACATCGTTACGCCGCCGATTTCAATGCGAAGTACTTCAAACTTGCCTGCGATGCACTCCATCTCTTTTGCAAAGTTTTTATTCTGGAGATACTGAAGGTTATCCGCATCCTTGGCAATAGAAGAAATCACGCTCATCAAGTGTGATTTACCAGTACCATAGTTACCAACAACAAGAACACCCTTGTTATCAACCACTTCGTCCATCTGAAGCTGATCCAATACCGGGCTTTTCAGATTTGCCGCCATGGTATCAGACATAACATAAGATTTCACATACTCTTTCGCCCGGTTCGCATCATCCGCCGTAGTAAGCTGAATGACATCCTCAATCGGGTTGAAGCTGATCAAGTCTGAGTACTTCACTTTTTATCCTCCCTTAAACGACACAGGTTATGTCGTATCGTTCTACATCGTATTCTTTATAGTCCGCATATCTATCTTCCGCATAAACCAATTTTCCGTCTATCATGGTTCCCGGCCACAAAACAGAAAAAGGCTTGCTTCGATTCGCAATTGTAAGAAGCTGCAAAACATCTATCTTGTATGCTGGATTGAACAGCACATCAAAGTCTCGAATACAACTGTTTTCCGGAATATTTGCAAGAACTTCCTGAAAGCATCTTTCAATCCTCATGGTTCTTCGTTCCGGTTTAATTTTTATGAGCAGAGCCGCAATTTTCTCATTTAATGAAACCTGCTGCAAACTTTCGCAGTATTTTTCATCACAGTAGACAACTGGTCGCATCATTCCTGTTTGATTTTCGGATTGGAGCAGCCGATACTGTATTATCCTTCCCATTCGGCCACCATCCTTATTCTACATTATCAGCTGTCCCATTATCTGGACTCTCTTGGATGAAATCTAACACATCGTCAGCCGTACATCCTAATGCAAGACAGATTTTTTCTACCATTTCAATAGAAACAGGTTCTCCGCGCCCCATTTTTCCAATAGTACTTGCGCTGACTCCGGCAAGCTCGCACAGCTCTTTCTTCTTCATTTTCTTGTCAATCAACAGCTTAAACAACTTGTTATATGATACCGCCATCGTCTTTGCCTCCTGCTTAAAAACAACCTGCCCATGGGTATAATTTCTCTATTTTCAAGTATAGCACTTATCATCTTCTAAGTAAACAGAAAATCGTGCGTTCAAAACACTTTTCACTCTTCTGCAAGCAGGGCTTTCGTGACACGAAAGCGATTTTCTGCTTGTTGGGGAGACTCCCCAATCCCCTTAGAACGCTGCCTGCGGCATCGGGCTGCGCATCCGTTTCGGATGCTTTAACGGCAGTTCCTGCCAAAGAAAAAAAGCCCGGTGCAGCATGAGCATTACACCCACACTGCACCGGACTTTCCATCATCGACTGCTTTGTCTATTTTCTTCTTCCTGCCGCACTTCCTGCTCATGCGTCTGCTCTTTTTTCTGCTCGTCCTCTTTTAGGATTTCCTGCACGATTTTCTGTGCCACAAGCCAATCCTGCATTTCCGATTTGGTCTTGCGGTACTCTGCATAGGAGCTTTTCTTTCGTTCCAGAAGCATTGCATACTCTGCGTTCAGCTCGCTGATGCGCGGGAGCTTTTTGTCAGAACCGTTCTCTTTCTTATAGGCATCAAACGCCTTTTTCGCTGCGCTGCGTAAGGCCAGCGAATCCCGATGAGCTTCATAGAACTCCCGATTGTAGCCGGATGCCTTATATGCAGCAAAGACATCTTTTGTCTTGGCATAATTGATTAGATGCTTCCGCAGCACCGACACTTCTGACATCCGTGCCTCATCCGCCTTTACAGATTCCAGCAGCGCATCGCATTTTTCAGAAATTCCATCCGCCTTTTCCTTCAGCTCTGCATAGCTCTTGATTCCATGCTCTTCCATGAACATCATGGCTTTTGCCATCTGCTTCAGATTGAATACTTTCGCCCAACGCGCATATCCCGCGCCTTTGCCTGCTTGCATTTTGGCACGGACATCAATAAGGAACGACAGCTCTGCCTTCTGATGCACCTGAGCAGACCGTGCGCTTGTGCGGGTTTTCTCTGCAAATTTGCTTCTGTGAACCGCATTCCCGGCAATCACTTCGCAGAGTTCCTCAACCGAATATCCTTTGCCAAGAGAGCGGAAACGAGCAAATCTGGCGTGGCCTTTTCCCCGCAGGGCAGGCTGTTTTCCGTCTTTATACTCGTACCCTGCTTCCTGCAAAATTCCAATCAGTTCCCGGAAGTCTTTTGGATGTCTTGCCAATGCTGCATCAATGGCCTCGCAGATTTCATCTCGTTGCGATTTTTTCTCTGGGTATTCCGTTCTCTTCTGCCGCTCTCCATAGGGCTTCCGAATAATGACCGACAACCGGTGTTCCAGGCAGACGATATCACTGAGCCTTGCCAGTGCAAGACCTGATAAGCGAAAATCTCGGAATTTTCTGGTGCTGTCTAATGTAGTCGAATTAAAAATAATGTGGTTATGAATGTGTGCACGATCAACATGGGTAGCCACGATAAAGGCATGTTTTCCCTTAGTAAAGCGCATGGCCGTCTCATATCCAACCTTGTTCGCCTCCTCCGGCGTGATTTCTCCGGGCTTAAAAGATTGCCGAATCTGATATGCAATCACATCATGCGCCTGGGTTCTACCGGTGATATGCTCATACTGCCGTTTGGAAAGCAGAAATTCTTCATCACAGGTCTTTGCATCACAGGCATACGCGCTGATATATTTTCCATCTTCCGTCTTTGCTGCATTCTCAGAATAATCAGTACGGTCAGCCAGACACTGCGCTACCGTCTTTCCTTTATTGATATGCAGCGCGATTAGTCTTGTAGCCGCCATTCCTTATTCCTCCATCTAAAAAGAGCCACCCAAAGGCAGCTCTTACCAATCCAATATTCTCATTTTAGCATCCGTTCTCGGTCATAAGCTCCCTGCAAATAAACGGCCTGCTTGATGATCTCTTCCATATCGAAATAGACACACATGATGCTTTCGTACAGCTTCCACACATTAGATTCGCTGCCGCCCACCATTTCCATCAGCTGGTCTTCCATCTTCGATTGCTCAGACTGTTTTTCCTGATAAGCAGTCTCTTCCACAAAATGATTCTCTCCATCTGTTTCCTCGTACCGTAAATCATAATAATCTTTCATAAACTGAAT
The DNA here is from genome assembly GCF_018784445.1 of Gemmiger formicilis. Classification (GTDB taxonomy): domain Bacteria; phylum Bacillota; class Clostridia; order Oscillospirales; family Ruminococcaceae; genus Gemmiger. The sequence continues at coordinate 147,522 of NZ_WQOH01000100.1, forward strand.
ATCCATCGAATCCCTCCTGAACTCAAATTGTCAAAACATCCTCTACACACTCGCACAGCCGTTCCATCAGTTCCATGATGCCGCCCGCTCCAACCGCAGCTGCGAACAGTCCCATCTCAATCAGGGTCAGCAGGAACACATCCGTCCAGCTCGCCCGAACCACAGAATAAATGCCGCAGCCAAGAACGAAAAGCATAACCGGCGAAAGTACCCACAGGGATAGCTGCATCAGCAGATTCCAGATAAAGCACAGAAATCGCAGCAGAAATGCAACCGGCAGCAACAGGATTTTCAGCACCAGCTTCAACAAAAAACATACGATCTTCATGGATTTCACCCCTTCGCTTTTCTTTTCATCTTCATTTTATCGTACCCGCTTGTCAAACACCACGATGTCAACAGGAAGACCTGCAAAAAATATGTAATGACACAGACTGTTTCATCTGTGCCATGTGCAATAGAAATTCCGCACGTTTGCGCCGTCATCGAATACCAGAAAGCCTCTTTAAGATCAGCTTTTGCATCTCCCAGAGTTCATCCAGTCGCTTCTGCAAATCCCGGATATCCTCCGCATAGATGCTTCCAGATTCATTGGCGCGTTTTGCATACTGGTTCAGGTTGTTGCTGCATCGGCGAAGAAGTGTGGATACCTGCGCCACATCCGACAAATCAAGATTTACGCAGTACCCGTCCATCGCCATTTTTCTCATATAGGCACCGGTATTCCGAATCCCCAATTCTTTCTGCTTTTCACGAATCCTCGCCAGCTCTTCCGGGTTTACCCGGACATTGATCCAGTGTTCCCGAACACTCATAGTGCCACCTCCTCATCATTTCGATGTGTCATCGGCGGAATGCACCCTGCACGGTCACGCAGCTCTGCCAGGACAGACGGCTTTTCCGTTGTTCTCTCACGGTCTGGATCATCATTTTCACGGTCATCCATATTCAGCAGTGCGTCCAGTTCTGCCAGTCTTGCACTCTTTTCCGCCAGTTCTGCCTCCTGGGGGAACGGCTTTCCAAGCTCGGCCTGCGCAGCTTCCTGCTGGCTCCTAAGATTGTCCAGCTGCTGTTCCGCCTTCTCCAGCCTTGCAGGAATCCCGGCAAGAGCATTATCCAAACGCTGGATATTGCCCGCAGCACTGGTGCCGATGGGCACCCGGTGGGTCATCTCGCCTTTCAGCAGCACCTGATACTCTTTCTGGAAGCTGTCATATGACAACTCCATCTTGAAACCGCGATAGCTGCCAAGCGGCACCGGCTCCAAACTCTGATTGGCTTTACAGACCACAAGAATTGCTTCACCGGCCTCGGCTTTTTCAGTAAATTGTGTGCCATTCACCTCCATACCGCAGAACTCCTCTTCCGGCAGCGGATGTGCCGCCACCGTCCGAATATCCGACTGAAAGCCCTTGATGAACCCTTGCGTTTTCTCAATCTCCGCAGGGAAATATTTCATCAATTTATCTTCCAATCGGTACTGCTGGCTCTGATGATCCGCCTTCAATACTTTCAGCCTTGCAACATCTACATCCAAGTCCATTTTCTCCTTGATTTGCGGGTCTCCGGCACAAAGTGCCTTGATCTCTGCATAGGAAAGAGCCTGCTCATCCACATCATCACAGGAACGTACCGGAGATTTGCTGGTCATGATCTGGCTGATAAATTTCTGCTTATTCTCCAGTGTCTGATAGAGGTAGGCATCAAAAGTTCCTTCCGTCACATACTGATAAACCTGCACTTCTTTGTTTCGGTTTCCCTGACGGATGATACGACCATTTCGCTGGGTCATATCCGCAGGCCGCCAGCCCACATCCAGATGATGCACGGCCACCAGCCTGTCCTGCACGTTCGTGCCTGCACCCATCTTCTGTGTCGAACCTAACAATACCCGTACCTGTCCGGTACGCACTTTGGCAAACAAATCTTTCTTTTTTGCCTCAGTATCGGCATCATGAATAAATGCGATTTCTTCTTCCGGCACACCGGACTGAATTAGTTTGGCGCGGATATCCTCATAGACATTGAAGGTTCCATCGTTCTTCGGCGTGCTGAGGTCGCAGAACAGCAACTGGGTCAGCTTATCCGACTGTCCTTCCTCATAAATCCGAAGCACATTCCGCACACAGGCGTTGAGCTTGCTATTTGGGTCATCCGGCAGGAGCGGATTCATCAATCGCTGATCCAGTCCCAGCTTTCTGCCATCCGATGTGATTTTCAGCATGTTATCGACCGATGGGTCTACCACACCGGAATGCACAGCCGCCGCCCGTTCCGAAAGCTCCGCCACCATCGCCTGCTGATGCTCCGAAGGCTGCACTACCACGGTTTCAAATTTTGCCTCCGGCACCGGCAGATGCAGCTGATCGGAAGTCTTGATATCCGCCACTTCCTTGAACATGTTCATCAGCTCCGGCAGGTTGAAGAATTTTGCAAATCTCGTTCTTGCCCGGTATCCGGTTCCTTCCGGTGCCAGCTCAATGGCCGTGGTGGTCTCACCAAAGGTAGAAGCCCAGCTGTCGAAATGGGTCAGCCCTTTCTGCTGCAATGTGCCGTACTGGAGATACCGCATCATGGTGTAAAGCTCCGTCATGCTGTTACTGACCGGGGTGCCGGTCGCAAAAATGATGCCGCGCCCGCCTGTCAACTCGTCCATATATTGGCACTTCATAAACATATCCGAAGATTTCTGCGCTTCCGATGTGGACAAGCCTGCAACATTGCGCATTTTTGTGTAGAGGAACAATGTGCAGCACCTCTGCGGCTACGAAGCAGTCCGCAGAGTAGTCTGCTTTGTTGTGATAGGTAACTTTTTGAAGTAATCTCCAAGTTTTCCCCCACCTCACGCCGGGCGTGCACCTTTCAGCGCACCCGGCGTACCATCAAATCGATTTACTTTCTTCCTTCAGATTTCAACACTGCTGTGTTCTCACGGACACAGAGTGGTTGTAAATTTCACAGTTTAAGTTTTTCGCGGTATTTCATGATTTTGCCTACCGTCTTTGCATCAAGTTCAGGCGGTATTGGACTGTTGTGAACCATGCGGTGGCATGGTTCACACAGCCAAACCAGATTTGGCACTTTATTGATTCTATCAAGTGGAAGCTTGTTTTTAACGTGGTGACAATGCTTTTGAAGCACGGGTGAGAAGGCATTTCCACAGCATTTACATTTTCCTTTGTCCCTGCTGTAAGCATACTCCCGGTTCATATAATACTCAAAATTCATCCTTCCCTTTGCGTATGCTGACATTGCAATATCGTTCGGGGAGTTAACGGATGGACGGTCACATGGCAGTGGCTTGTGCTTAGCACGATAGCTCACATACCGTCTGCGCCCTTCCACTGTATACGGCGTCATTTTCTGGTCAAATGGCTTGGGTTCATAGTGACTATGCGTGATGAACGCATAAGTTATACCAAACCATTTTCCTTCGACCCATACAGCAAATGTCTTACTGTCGTAGCCCTTGTGTCGGTCAGGAAGATTGCAAAGCACCTTCAGCGGCACCTGCATGGAGTTGTACCGTTTGGGGTACAGCTTTTTCCATACAGTCAGTGCAGCGTTGTTTACTCTGCGGTCTATCGCATGGTAGGCATGAGAGCAGATGGATGTCTGCAAGTACTGTGCCATACCCATAATGACAGAGTTGACGTACTGAATTTGCGCAGCCTGCACATTGACTTTTTGACAAAGTTCTATGCGGTGCACTTCTTCGAGCAGTTTCTTAATCTTCTTTCCTAACCGTTCCATATCCGGCAGCGGCTTTCCAACCAGATGTTTCGTCCATGTTGCCGGGTCAGGAGTTTTCCGTTTTCGTTCGGCCTTTACCACAAAGCCAAGAAAGTGTATACCGTTTGTCCGCAGGTCTGTTACATAGGTCTTTTCCTGCGACAATTCGAGTTTCATTCTGTTCCGAAAATATTTTGTCAAGACACGTTTCAAGCGGAGTGCTTCCTTCTCCGTTGACGTCAGAATCACCCAATCATCGGCGTAGCGATAATTGTACTTTGGCGTTACACCAGCCCATTTCAAACGCCTTGTGTCGTTGCCTTTATGCTTGCACTGTCTGTGCGGCTCCATATACATACGACCAACATACCAATCGAAATCGTTGAGATAAACATTAGATAAAAGCGGTGAGAGGATTCCTCCCTGCGGTGTACCAAGCTCTGTTGCATGAAACAGGTCATTTTCCATATATCCAGCTTTTAGCATCTGACTGATAATTTTCAGCACACGCTTGTCATGGATACCGATTCTCCAGAGTTTTTGGAGCAGCAGGCGGTGATTGATATTGTCGAAGCATCCCTTGATGTCACCCTCAATAGCCCACACGGGTTGGTCGGGCGATTTACATCCAGCATTTATGACATTGATGATACCCCGGATTGCGTGTTTCTGTGCCCGATAGGGGCGAAAGCCGTAGCTTTGCGGATAAAATCTCGCTTCACAGATCGGCTCGATAATGATACGCACGCACTCCTGTATGATCCTGTCCAATACAGTGGGGATACCCAGCGGTCTTTTCTTGCCGTTACTCTTTTCGATATATTCACGGCGGGCTGGTTTGGGGCGGTAGTTGCGAAAACTCGATTGAATCAATAAAATAAGCTCATCTTTGGGCATTTGAAGGTATTTGTCCATTTTTATCTTATCCACGCCAGCAGTTCTGCTGCCTTTGTTGGACTTGATATTGTGGACGGCAGTTACAATGGTCACTTCATTAGCCATCGCTTCCACCAGACCGGTGAACGATACTCCTTGACCGGACTTCTCATAGAGAAAATCCTGAATCTTTTTAAGTTCCGTTTCCGTTGAAAATCTGACGTTCAAATGCACAAGGTTTTCACCTCGCAGTTCGTCACCCATCTTTCAGGGAGTTATAGGATTTTCGTTTTGTGAAATTTACAAATCGATTTGACTCGTATCCTTCGCCATGGAATATTTCAATTCCGTATGACTGGCATTACCCAGCCCAGACTACTATGATACGGCTGACTTCCTGTTGTTTTCAATGCGCTGTAACGCTCCAACAATAGGCTCTCAAACGTTCCCTAATCTCTATCCTTATTCTGAAACCCTTAGGCCGCTACCTTACACCGGGAAAATCTAACCGTGCTTTGAACCACAGTTGCTGCACGGTTCCTGATGGGGATTTCATCCCACAGGGCGTGTACGGAAAAACCAGCCACACACACTTTTTCCAAGGTTCACCCTTTCGGATGGAGTCAACTCTTACGATGCTGCATAGCTTTCCCTAACGGATAGCCATGGGTTTTGGAAGCCCGCACCATTATTGTCCATGCCTCTTTGCAGAGGTTTAGGTTTTCAGGTTACGCCTTCACCACGCTCTGTACAATGCACACTTACAGGTGGCAACGCACAGTGGAGTATTAGCTCTCGTACTGTCTTGAATTTTGACCTATTCTCTGGAACTTTGTTCCTCGACATTGGTTCTGTACGGCAGAGGAATTTCACCCCTGATTTTGAGATTAAAGTTCTCTGTGATATTTTCTTATTGCTAAGTGCAATCACATGGTGCTTTTCGTCCTTGCTGTCAACAAGGGCTTATGCACAACGTTTCGCACGATTCTTAAAGGCATGTGCTTCGTCTACAAACAGTCGGTCTACGCCCAGCTGCTCAAAGGTAATCACATCGTCTTTTCGGTCGGTTGCCCGGAGTTTCTCCAATCTCGCCTCCAATCCTTTCCGGGTCTTTTCCATCTGTTTGATGGAGAAACGTTCGCCATTCTGGGATTTCATCTCAGCAATGGCGTTTTCGATTTCATCAATCTGGGCAGTCAAAATCCGCTCCTGCCGTTCTGCGGACACCGGAATTTTCTCAAACTGGGAATGCCCGATGATGACTGCATCGTAATCACCAGTAGCAATTCGTGCGCAGAACTTCTTTCTGCGGGCAGTCTCAAAGTCCTTTTTGCTTGCCACCAGCAGTTTTGCACTCGGATACAGGCGCAGGAACTCGTTTGCCCACTGAAGGGTCAAATGATTCGGAACGACAAACATGGATTTCTGGCACAGTCCCAGCCGTTTTGCCTCCATAGCAGAAGCGGCCATCTCGAAAGTCTTACCGGCACCCACTTCGTGGGCCAGCAGTGTATTGCCACCGTACAGCACATGAGCAATGGCATTCTGCTGGTGTTCCCGCAGCCGGATTTCCGGATTCATGCCGCCAAAGCGGATGTGGGAGCCATCGTACTCACGAGGACGGGTACTGTTGAACAGCTCGTTATACTTTTCCACCAGGTCCGCACGGCGATAAGGGTCTTTCCACACCCAGTTCTGGAACGCATCCTTAATGGCCTGCTGTTTCTGCTGGGCGAGGGTGGTCTCCTTTTTATTCAGAACCCGCTTCTGCTTGCCGTCTGCATCCTCCACGGTATCGTAAATACGAATATCCCGCAGATTCAGCGTATCCTCCAGAATTCGATAGGCATTGGCACGGCTGGTGCCGTAGGTCATATAGGCATGAACATCATTCCGGCTCGGTGTACTCTTACCGGTGATCTGCCATTCTGCCGTCATGGGAGAGAATTTCACTTCAATATTTCTGCGCAGATAGAACGGCGGTTCAAAGGTTTCTTCCATAAACTGCTGGATATAATCCCGATTGACCCATGTGGCACCAAGGCGCACATCAATCTCCGACGCATCCAGGTCTTTCGGCTGTGCTTTCTTCAAATATTCCGTGTTTACCGCAAAGGCAGGGTCAGAAGCCGCAGCCAGTTCTGCCACGCGGAGTTTTTCCCGGACATTGCCGGACAGATATTCATCAGCCGTCACCCAGCCGGTTTCCTCGCCGCCCTGCGTCATCGAGTCTTTGAAAATGACACCATGCAGTTCCTGCTGGATTTTTTCAAATTCTCCCGGTGTACCTAAAAGCTCCGACATATAGGGCAAATCCACTTTGCCGCGCTCTCCGATGGAGATTGCCAGAGCCTCTGCCGGAGTATCTACGCTGGTAACAGCCCGTTCCGGTCGAATCGTCCGTTTGGTGAACATATCCGCCTTGGATTCCAGCCTGCCGTTTTCATCTACATTTTCCAGAGAGCAGAGCAGATAATAAGACGAATCTTCTGAAAAAGCCTGCGCATTTGCACGGGAGTTGATAAGCCCATACTGATCGGCGAATCGGTCATAGGCTACATTCAGTTCCCGCTGTTTCTGGGCAATCGCGTCCTCCGGATAATCGTTCAGCTGATAGTCTATCAGTTCCTGCACAATGGTGCGAAGCTCCACCATGCCTTTGATCCTGCCGGTGGCTGTCGCAGAAAGGTCAGCCTTCCGCATGATACTGTTCTCACGGAAGTAGACATCCCCATCCACCACTGCATAGGAGAAGTTCTTTACATTGGGGTCTGCCGGAATGGTTTCGCCCTGCAAGGACAGTTCTTCCTCCGGTACCAGCTCCTGTGCTTCATAATGACCGCCGATGTGCTGCACAGCCTCATGCAGCTGGTCTCCCAGATCCGCATCCGGAATCGGAATGACCGTACATTCTTCCTTGCCGTACTGGGTACTTTCCGTTGTAATCTCGCCCAGCACCATTTCCGGATGATCCACGAAGTAGTTGTTGAGGGTTATGCCCTCCGATGTCAGCCCCAGATGCACCCAATCCGGTTCGATATCAATGGGATGGTCTCTCTTTTGCAGGAAAATGATATCCGACACTACATCTGTACCGGCATTGGCACGGAATGCGTTATTGGGAAGTCGGATGGCTCCCAGCAGTTCTGCCCGCTGCGCCAGATACTTTCGTGCGTCCGGATTCTTGGAATCCATCGTATAGCGGCTGGTAACAAAGGCCACGATGCCACCGGGACGAACCTGATCCAATGCCTTGGCAAAGAAATAGTTGTGGATAGAAAAACCGAGCTTATCATAGGGTTTATCGCTGACACGGTAGTTGCCAAATGGCACATTGCCCACGGCCAGATCATAGAAGTCGCGCCGGTCGGTGGTTTCAAAGCCTGCCACCTTGATTTCTGCCTGCGGATACAATTTCTGCGCAATGCGCCCGGTGATGGAATCCAGTTCCACACCATACAGTCTGCTTCCCAGCATGGAATCCGGCAGCATACCGAAGAAGTTGCCGACACCCATCGACGGTTCCAGAATATTGCCTTTCTCAAATCCCATACCGTCCAATGCCTCATAGATTGCACGGATCACGGTAGGGCTGGTGTAATGCGCATTCAGAGTCGAAGCCCTGGCTGCGGCATATTCTTCTTCCGTAAGAGCTGCTTTCAGCTCCTTATATTCGCCTGTCCAGGCAGTTTTCTCTGCGTCAAAGGCATCTGCCAGCCCACCCCAGCCGACATAATTGGCCAGCGTTTCCTGTTCCTCCGGTGTCGCATCCCTATGCTGATTTTCTAAGGCTTTCAGCGTGTAGATGGCATCCATGTTGGCACGGAATTTCTGCTTAGGACTGCCTTCGCCGAGGTGAAAGCTGTTGATGCGGTAGTTCTCCGCATGTTTTGCTTCATGCCCTGCCCGGAACGCTTCTTTTTTTCCAGAATTCAGATCAACCACCAGATTGTGCAGGTGAACATTTTCCTCATGCCCCAAAATTCTTGCCAGATTTTCCTTGCTTTCCGAGCGGAAGATCGGATACACGGAATCCGGGTCTCGAAGTTCCACATCGAAAAGCCCGACTTTTTCAATCGTAAATGCCTTTCCGTCCAGATACAGCGTATCGCCAACGCGATAATCCGGCTGCACCGGAGCTGCGGGTTCTGGCTGCACAGTTGCAGGCTCTTTTTCAGCCTCCATGTTCCTGCCGCGAATCTCCTGCAACGCCTCTGATGCACTCACATAATCGGCAAATGTCTGCACTTTTCCGTCCGAATATCCGTAATACTCTTCTTTAACATAATCCCAGATGGCAAACGCATCCTTAGAATCCGGGAAATTCTCGCCGGTCATCGTGACCACAAATCGTTCATTCGGTGCATAGCCTGACTCTCTGGCAAGTTCTCTGGCGTGTTCCTGCATTTCCAGCACCAGAGGATCTGTCTCTGCGTGAGCCGGTTCCGGTGCTTCTTCGGATTCCGTATCCGGGAACGGAATGTCCTGCTGCAAATTCTGTTTACTCTGCTCAACATAGAGCCAGTCTTTGGCTTCCCGTTCCTGGACTTTTTCAATCAGCTGCTGACGGTATGTCTCCGCCTCCCATTCGCTGGTAAACTCTTCGCTGACGCCATCCGGCTCTACATGAATGCCATCCTGAATATCATCCCAGACCGCATAGCCATCGTCTGTTTCCATCACGGTAAACCGCTGTGGTGCTGCCAGTTCACTCCGGGCATAGATATCCGCAGCCGTATTCAGCATATTGTCCACACGTTCATTTCCGGTATCGTAACGTTCCGGTGGTGTTGGAGGAAAAACATGGGCGGCAGTCGGCATAGGAAGCGGCGCGCCGTATTCCTGCTCCAGCTTCCGATACTCTTCCATTTCCAGCGCGGTCAGGTACTGATCATTTTCCACAAGCCGGTCTAACCGCTTATCCACCGCTGCCCACGTGAGGCGCACTTCCCGGTCATGGCCATAATTGCGAAGCAGAATGCCTTTCCCGTTATAATCGGCAAAACCACGACTGCCATCCATAAAGGTATAGCTGTGACCACCGAGACCATATTCCGCTTTCAGAAATGCCGCTCGTTCTTTCGCATCCCCTTGCTGCTGATACAGTGCATAAATACGGATTTTTCCGCCTTCAAAGTTAGAGCCTGTCCGCAGCATCCGGTCGATTTCACCCTCAGAAATGACAAAAGCGGAGGGCTTTTCGCTCTCCGCTTCTATGACTGCATTTTCTGCCGCCGCATCAATTTTCTGAATCTGCTCTGCTTCGGACTGAAACAGACTCATAAAGCTCAGCTGTTGATAAATTCCGTCAGAATAACTTCCTCTGCCTGCGCTCTCAGCATGTTCATGTGCTGCACCCAGGCCATCTGGTTCGATTTCTTGTCCGGTGCCGGATTCGCTTTCAGAAGATCCGCCATCATCTGCTCCATCCGTGCGGTCGCGGTCTCCTGAATCTCCCACAGGTGCGGGTACAGCTTCTCGGTCAGGATCAGGTGATTGTACAGCAGCGTGTTGTTCTCCTGCAGAAACGCTCTGCGCATCCTCCCGTACTTGCCCAGGGGCTTCTGTTCCTGCACCGACAACTGGATGTCCGGAATCAGGTAATCGCCGTTCTTCGTGTAATTCAGCTCCATCATAGTTTTGGCTCCTTTCTGCCTGCTTATCTCTTTCATAGGTTCGGATCGTGCGTTCAATTTCCCGGAAGATCTGGCTGGACATTTCGCTGACCGCAGTTCCAAGCACATTGGCGGCAGCCTGCGTATTAAAATCAAAGATATCCAGAAAATCCTCGTGCTCAAAATAGTCATCTGCATTGCCCACCGTCCGGGTAAAGACGGAATATGCGATGCTGACAGCGGCAGCTCTCTTAAAGGAAGCTCCGATGTTGAGTTCATCATATCCTTCCAGATAGGAATCTGCAACGATGTCACTGATCTGCCTGCGGTTTTCCTCCCAGTAATCCCTTGCAAGGCGTTCTGCCGCTTCCATGATATGATTTTCCAGAGACCCAGCACCGGCAGGAACATCAAATGCTGCATCCAGTGCGCGAATGATTGGCTGCTCATGCTCCGCATTCATTTTCCAGAGCTGTACCGGTCGGGAATTCTTCCGTTCTCCGGTATCTGCCACATCAAATACATACCGCAGTTTCGGCTGCTCGCCGCGCATGTCCAAAAGAGCAATGCCCTTGGAGCCACGCTTCACATAGCGGTTCATCCGATCATTCCAGAGATCGTACTCTGCACAGGCCGTCGCTTCTGGTCTCTGCTTATAGATCATCAGCTGCTCCGCAAAAGGATACTTATAAAGCCGTGCGGATGTGGTCAGAAACGCTGTCCACTGCTCTTTGCTACCAGTGATCTGTGCCGCAGCTTCCTGCGCCATCTGCATATAATAAGCCGTTTTCGTCATCATCTGTCTTTTTCCTCCTCTCCTTTATTCGTCTGGATACAAATCCAGCGCCTCATATTCTGCATCCGTCATCTCTGCCAGTTTTGCAAGCAGCGAGGCCGTCCACCTGCGCAGGTTTCTGTCTCTGCCCGTCAGACTTTTTTGCATCTTTTGAAGCTCTTCGATCAGCCCTGTCCGTGTGCCAGGGCTGTAAAGCATCATGAGCATCCATTCGTCATCCGTAAAACGCATTTATAACTCCTTTTCTTCGCAGCACCTGCGAGGCGGCGCAGGCGGCACAGCCTCCTGCTTTTCCTTCAGCTGGTCCAGAACCGATGCTTTCTCCACCGGTTCTTCCTTCTTTCCGTTATTGATTACGCCGTCAATCATGCCGTAATCGTCCTCCATCGCCATTTCTGCGGCTTTCAGGTAGTTCTCCGGTTTCAAAAATCCGGGCAGTTCCTGGAAGCCGATGGAATCCACATAGTGACAGCTTACAACACCATTCTGCCGTAAAGCCACGATGTCAGACACAGAAAGACTATGACCAGTAAAATCATCAGGGCGGGAAACATTGAATTTCGCATACAGTTCCTCCAACATCGTATTCTGATCCTTGTAGGGAAGAAGCGGAGCCGTATAAACCACCTCATAATGGTCAATATCCGGTTCCAGCCCCATCCGTTCCAGTTCGCGCATAGACGAAAAGCGTTCATATACCGTATCCTCGCTGCGGCGAAGCTGCAAAATCGCATACTGGTCGGTAGTACTGTCGAGAAATGCCATCATTCTTTCGTCCGGTGCCTGCGTTCCATGCACTTCATCCCATTTTTCAATTCTTGCCATCGTTCATTTCTCCCTTCTCCATAAACGGCAGGCCGTTTTCCTTTGCTTCCTGCCGCTGCTGTTCCCGCCGCTTTTCACTATAAGGCGGTCGGATACCGACGCAGCGTTTCGGAATCGTATAAGTGACCGACCCATGCTCCCGGTGCTCCAAAATAAACTGCTCCGGATACTGTTTTCGCAGTTCCCGAAGCTTCTTAATCAGGCGGCTGTCATGGGTATAAATGCTGGCGGTATCCAGTTCATTATCAAAATTGATGACGGTTTCCTGCTCTGCCTTCGTAAGCTTGTATTTCATCGCTCTGCCTCCTTCGCCTTGGCAGCTTTCACCGGCGTATCCGTTCTGGAAGACAAATCTGAGAGTTTACCCAGCACAGATTCCCGTCTGCTGATTTCCGCTTCCTCTGCACGATCACAAAGTTCATCATAGTCAATCCGCGTCATGGTGCGGCCACCGAACCCATAATCCGAAAGAATCTGGTCTCTGGCTGCATTCATGCTGATTTCCGGGTTGTCGATCTGTCCACCGTCAATTTCCGTAAAGTCCTTATGATATAAGGTATAGTCGTAACCGTCCTCACAGGTCTGAATGGCAAGAAAGCCCTTGCTTCCCAAATCCCATGCGCTGTGTTCCTCCGTAATCAACAGCTCCGGGCGGCATGTGCCACCGCCGCGTTCCAGCATTTCTGCCAGCTGGCAAATGTGCAGAACATCATACCCCAGGCGCAGATGATATTCGTCCATATATTCGCAGCGGGCTGAGAATTTCCGATTCGGATACTCAATCTCTACCGCACTGCCATCCGGAATTTTGAAACGATCCTCGTAGCTGCTGGTGATAAACCGGATATTTTTAGCATTCTCCAGTTCAGGATCAGCCTTTTTCATCTGCCAAAGAACCTTTCTGCCGCCGCGCATCTGCTCCAGCATCTCCGGGGCTACCGGCGCAACGGTAAGACCGTCCAGCTGGGGAATCTCCTTGAGTGCTGCCACCCTCGCGCTTTCTTCCAGCGTAGAAAACGGCTGTTTATCCAACACATCCCAGCCAATGTGTCCCTCGGCAATCTGCACCTTGCTGTCCATATCAAAACAATGGAATTCCACGCCGTCCTGCTTTTCCTGCAAGGAAAGCAGAGCGACATTATCCACCAGATAAGCTGCATTCATCATTTTCATGCTCATTTTTTACCTCCAAACTCCAGCTTAAATGCTGCTGCACCGTCCTCGCCGGTCTCTACATGAACGGTTGTGTCATAGTAACGATTGGACTTCCTGGAATAGCAATGGGTAAGCCGTGCTTTTCCACGATTTACCAGTTGCTTTGCCAGTTCCTCTGTCATCTGCTTTCCCAGTGTCTGAAAAAACCTGTTTTCCTTCCAGAGCGCAAATTTACAGCTCTTATCCCTGCAAAACCATCCTTTTGCCGTTTCGCAGACATCACTGCCGCAGGCGGGACAGGAACCAATGACCTTGCGTTCCGGCTGCATCAGCACATCGGCTCCTTTTACATCCTCGTAGGTTTTAACAAGTCCGCTAACCATGCTGCTGATTTCGCCCATAAAGGCATCGCTGTCATACTCGCCGTGTTCTATTTTCAGCAGTTTTTCCTCCCAGTCTGCCGTCATGGATGGAGACTGAATCTGTTCCGGCACCACCGTCACCAGCGCATTTCCCTTGTCCGTAGAGCAAAGGTATTTCATTTTCTTATCACCCCTACGCTCGATAAAGCCTTTCTGCACCAGTTTTTCGATGATGGCAGCGCGTGTAGCTGGTGTGCCGATGCCTTTTCGCTCTACACCAGCCGGAAATTCATCCGAGCTGGCACTCTCCATCGCTGAAAGCAGAAGATCTTCGGTAAATCTCTTAGGCGGGCTGGTCTTGCCCTCTTTCAGATCGACACCGGCAAGTTCCAGTGTCATGCCTTCCGAAAGTATCGGAAGTTCACCTGCCTCTGCATTCTTCTCAGCATCTTCAACTGCCTTTCCTGCATATTGCCTCCAGCCCATATCCGTGACTGTTTTGCCTTTCGTGCGGAACTTCTGACCGGCGCACTCGGCTTCTACTATGGTCTCTGCATAGCGGCAGGGAGTGCCTACCGCGCAAATCAGCCGCACCGTCAGCATGGTAAGAATCGCCTGTTCTCCACTGGGAAGAGAGGAAATGTCATAACCCGCCGCTGTTTTTGTAGGGATAATAGCATGGTGATCGGTAACTTTCTTGGTATTGATGACCTGTGCTGTATTCACCGGTGCCGGTGCATCCGGCTGAATCTGAAAGCTCTGCTGAATCACGGAAACAAGTTCCGGCACAAGCGGTGCCATATCATCCGTCAGATACCGGCTGTCGGTACGGGGATAGGTCACGAGTTTCTTCTCGTACAGAGCCTGCGTGTAATCCAAGGTCTGCTGGGCAGTGAATCCCAGCTGCCGGTTTGCTTCTCTCTGAAGCGATGTCAGATCAAACAAGGCCGGGGGCTTCTCTGATTTTTCTTTCTGCTCCACCTTGGTAATGATGGCACTACCCGCCTGACAGCACTCTGCCACCAGTTTTTCTGCATCTGCTTTTGCTTTCATCCGCTCACCACCCGCTTGAAAATCCCGGAATTTCAATTCTGCCGAGTAGAATGGTTCCGGCTTGAACGCCCGAATAGCTGCATCCCGCATAACCACCATCGCAAGCGTTGGTGTCATCACGCGCCCCACATTCAGGGTCTGCCCATACAGGCATGAAAAAAGCCGGGTTGCGTTGATTCCGACAATCCAGTCGGCACGCTCCCGGCATAAAGCCGCCTCATATAAGGCATCATATTCTGTTCCCGGTCTGAGCTTCTGAAAGCCTTCCCGGATAGCACTGTCCTCCATTGAGGAAATCCACAGGCGTTCTACCGGCTTTTTGCAGCCGCACTGATGGTAAACCAATCGGAAAATCAGTTCTCCCTCACGCCCTGCGTCAGTTGCACAGATCAGGCTCTCCACATCTTTCCTCTGCATGAGCTTTTTCAGGATTCCAAACTGCTTTTTCGTGCTGGCGGACACCTGATACTGCCAATGTTCCGGCAAAATTGGAAGATCATCATATCTCCACTTAGCATATTTTTCATCATAGGCTTCCGGCTGGGAAAGTTCCACCAGATGCCCCACACACCAGCTGACAAGGTAACCATTGCCCTCCATATAACCGTTCCCGCGCTGATTTGATCCGATCACCTTCGAGAGGCTCATGGCAACTGAGGGCTTTTCCGCTAATACAAGCTTCATTCGATACTGCTCCTTTCGCAAAAAATTAGCAGCCAGGCACCGAAGCACATGACTGCTATGTAAGGAACGGTATTCTGTTTTAGGTCTACAAACTTGAAATTGTCACTCCAAAATAAATGGAAGCATAATCATAATAATTCCAAATAGGGCAAATAAAGCACCACTGATTTTTGTGGCTTTCAAATAGAACTCAGATGGTTCATCTGCACGATAAGATTTCCATTCTTCTGTTAATTTCCATATTAAGCCCGGCTTTAAGAAGATAAACATACCTAACGCAAAGATTATGATTCCACCACCAATAGACCACCACATATTTGCCATCTCCTTTATCAAATCTCGATTTTATAAATTCTCAAAACAGGGAGTTGTCAGTCCTTCTTGTTCTTTTCAATAGCATTAATAGTGCAAGCAAAACCTGTAATCATTGAAAGTAGTATTGCTCCACGCATTGCTTCGTTCATTCCAGCACCAAAGAAAAAACCGACCAACGCTGCAATTACCATTAGAATGATTGAGATGTTTACTCTCATAATATATACCTCCATAAATTCCGAGTTGTTGAGCTGTTTTTACTTTCTATTTTATCAGATATCGCCTACAGATTCCATAGCTTCATGGCTCAAAATAGTTCATCCACAAACCATTTGGCTATGTAAAAGGGACGGCTTCTCAGCCGCCCCACCGGTCAACGCTGCGTTAATCAGACAGGTTCATCGTCCGATTCTGCTTCGTAATCCTCGTTGACATCCACTTCTTCGCCCTCGTCACCATCATCCTCCGGCAGCTGGAGTACGTCTTCATCCTCATCGTGATAATCCGCATCCGGGTCCGACTGATTTTTCTTGGACGCAGGCTTTACGCCCTTCATCTTAACATAAAGATAACCGCCGACACCGGCTGCACCGATCACAAACAGAAGCAGCATAATCATCGGGAGCGGGGAAGCTTTCTTCTGCTCGCCCTCTGTTTTTTGCTCTTCCGGTGCAGGTTCCGTCTCCTGCGGCTTTTCGGTTTCCGCAGGTTCCGTGACTTCCGGTTCCTTCTCCTGATACTTGGCGGCTTCCTCTTCATCCATCAGAGCAAGCAGATCGGCCTCATCCACCATATTCAGGAAATGCACATTCTGGTTGCCGTCTTTATCGCGGTCGATAATCAGATAGAAGGTGTTGCCCGCCTTTGTCACCAGCGTGATGAACTGCTGGCTGGATTTATCTTCTTCCTCACCGATATCATCCACCAGCGTCATATTACCTTCCGGAGTCAAAGCTGCACTGGATTCCTTCTCATCCTCGGATGACATTCCGCCCTGCATCAGATCCAGAAACAGCTTCAGAGCATCTTCACTGAACATGCTGCTGTCTTTTGCGGAATCCGTGACATTCAGGTACTTTCCATGTGCATACCCGGTTTTGCCGTTGAAGTTCACCTTATACCAGTCACCGCATTTTTCGACAATCTCCACCGTATCGCCGGAATGCAGATATCCGATAATCTCCTGATCCATGCCGGGACCGGAACGGAAATGCAGGCTGGTGATACCCGGCACCACCGTACCCATCTGCTTTTGGGACTTTTCGCTGCCGATGTTGTATTCCTTGCCGCCCACCGTAACGATCAGGTTCCCATTCGCATCCGTAGAGACCTCATAGCCATCCGGCAGCACCTGCATGTCCGGGTCGATTTCGATGCTGTCGGTATTGTCCGTTTTCCCTGCATTTGCGCTTTCTGCTGCATCCGCTTCCTGCGCAGCGGTACTGACAGATGTGTTCTTCTGCACATCATCGCCCGTATAGGCAAACGCAGTAGTCGTAAAGGTTCCTGCCGCCATCACGCTGGCAAGCAGCATTGCCATCATCTTTTTCATTCCATATCCTCCGTTTCTTTCTCATCCAGTTTCAGGTTCTCCGGGTTGGGAACCGCAGCCTGCGCCATCTGAATGATGACTGCCAGCTGTTCCGGGGTCAGGCTCTGGGCATGTACCATTTCACAGATTTCGCTGTTTTCCTGTTCGTGGTACTTTCTGTCCCATTCCTTTCTGCGCTCCTCCCACTCATCGCGTTTTCTGCGGGCTTTCTCCCGCTCCGCAGCAATCTTTTCCAGTTTCAAGCTCATATCGTTTCCTTTCCGGGCGAATAAACGCCCTGTTTTTATCGAATTCTTCCCATGCAGTAATAGTGCTGCCGCCAGTAGCTCGTCTCAATGGAAGCATAGGAAATTGGGTTGCCGCAGTGGATCATCATCCCGTTGCCGACATAAATGCCCACATGGGACGCTCCGCTGGTGTTGTAGGTTTTCTGGAAGAAGATCAGGTCTCCGGGCTTTGCTTCACTCTTCGGGATAATGTCACATTTCCCAATCAGACCGTTGGCCGTCTGCCTGCCTACATTCCAGCCATTTCCGCAGTGGTTGATGACCCAGCTGACAAAGCCGGAACAGTCAAAACTGGTACTCGGCGAGCTGCCGCCCCAGACATAGGGATAACCGAGATATTTCTCTGCTTCGGTAATCATCTTCCGGAATTTTTCATCCGTCAGAGCTTCGCCCGGAATGTCGTAATCCTGATATTCTCCGCTGAAACCTGCGCCATCCGGCGTTGCAAAGGCAATGCCTGCAAACAGGTCATCCCGATTGCCTCGGCACTCCAATGTGACTTCGTAGCGTTGCAGCTGGTCATCTGTAAGGCCGGAATTTCTGGCAACATAGTCCACACCCCGATTGAGCAGCGTTACATTGAGGATTTTATACTCATACTGTACCGTTACCTGATAGGTGTAGGTGTGTCCGGTTCCGGTGAGCGGATTGTAGCGATAGCCCACACGGGTTTCTTTCCTCGTCCGGATTTCCACCTTTTCCTCCAGCTTCAGCTCATACTGCGCTTCAAAAATACTCTGGAGCCGCGCCTGCACCTGGCTTCTCGTGTAGTTTTCAAATTCTACGGTTAGCAGAGAAGCAAGCTCATAGGGATTGTGACCAATCTCTGCCAGATTGTAGCGATACTCGTCATAGCCCGGATGGTCGGTTTCAATGCGGTCGATTTGTTTGCGAAGTTTATCTTCCAGCTTGGTATAATCCGTCTCCACGCCTTTCAAATCTTCATCTTCCGCTGTGTAGGAAGTCCCCAGCACCACATTGCCGCCGCCATTGATCAAGACAGAGCAGGACGATACCGACCCGGCAATCACCAAAACAAGCAGTCCCACGGCCGCGATACCGATGATGATATACGAGTGGCTCTGCACAAACTGAAACGCCTTTTCCGTCATGCTGGCAGTACCCTGCGCAGCTTTGGCTGTGCCAGCTGCTGTGTTCTCCGCAGCGGCCGCACCTGCCTTCGCAGCGGCATACTCTTTTTTGATGGCCTGCTTCTGCCGCCATCTGGAAAAGAAATTGGAGGCAGCCTGCGGATCAGACTTCATACGTTCCGTAAAGATGGAATCTACGGCATCTTTATCTGCCTTTTTCTCCAACCGCTCCAGCTTTTTGTACTTCCGCAGCTTTCGACCATATTGGAACCGGGAACCAGCGCGGGCTGCTCCTTCCGCTGAACCTTCGGTAAAATGCGCTGCCTCCACGCCGGAATTATTATCCTGGTCGGCATTGCGCACACTCTGATGCGCTTTGGCTGAAAGTGCATCTGCCGCAAGATTCCCCGGCTTCTTTGGCTTTTCGCCTTTTTTCCTGGGAGCCGCTGCATTCCTCTTTGCCTTTACATCCTGCTCCGATTTCAGCTTCTTACTGCGCATCTTGACAAGATCGGCCTCGTGACGAATCTGCCTGCGGTGTTCCGCTTTTTTCTTGCTGCTGTCTCCCGTACTGCTATCGGCAGTTTTGTTTCTGGAATCGCGAAGGGTGTTCTCCGCACCCTCGCGCTCCTGCCTCAGCTTGTCTCCGAGATTCGGATTTTTCTTGCCAGCCATCGCTTACGCCTCCTTCGCTTCCTGCACTTCGGTTAATTTTGTCGTCATAATCCGGTACAGTTCCAGATCGGTCGGGAAACGATCAACGAACGGCAAAATCACATTTCCGTAGAACAGCAGTCCTTCACCTTCGCCGGAGTGGGTCACATAGGACAGCTGGTGCGGGCTGATATTCAGCTGATCCGCCAGAATCTGACGGTCACCGGCTGCCTGATTCAGCATATAAATGAAGTCGCTGTTTTCAAAAATGTTCGTCACTTCGCGGGAAGAAAGCAGGTCTTTCACATTCTGGGTGATGCCGGTGGGAATACCGCCCCATTTACGAAATCGCTTCCAGATTTCCACGCTGTAGGCCGCTGTCTGCTCTTCTTTCAAAAGTAGATGGAACTCGTCCATATAGTAGCGGGTGGCTTTACCGGCATTACGGTTGGCGGTCACTCGCCCCCAGACCTGATCCTGCACCACCAGCATCCCGATCTTTTTCAGCTGCTTGCCCAGCTCCTTGATGTCATAGCAGACCAGCCGGTTATTGATATCTACATTGGTGCGGTGGTTAAACAGGTTCAGCGAACCGGTCACATAGATTTCCAGTGCCGTTGCCACATGGTGTGCTTCCTTTTCATCCTGCCGGAGCAGTGCCTCGTACAAGTCCTGCAACACCGGCATGTTCTCCGGCACCGGATTCTCAAAATAGGTCTGGTAAATCTGATGAACGCAGCGGTCGATGACCGTCTTTTCTACCGGCTGCAAGCCTTCCTTGCCGCCCACGATCAGCTCGCACAGAGACAGGATGAAATCTGCTTTCAGGGCAATCGGATTATCCTCTTCTGAATAATTCGCATTGATGTCCATCGGATTGATATACTGCGTGCTGGAAGGGCTGATTTTAATGACCTGCCCCTCAAATTTCTGCACCAGTGCCGTATACTCGGCTTCCGGATCGCACACGATTACATCGTCATCCGTCACCAGGAACGCATTGGCGATTTCTCTCTTGGCAGAAAAGGATTTACCGGAACCGGGGGTACCCAGAATCAGCCCGTTGGGATTCTTGAGCTTTTTCCGGTCAACCATAATCAGGTTGTTGGACAAAGCATTCAGCCCATAGTACAGAGCTTCTTTCCCGGTCTGAAACAGTTCCTGGGTAGTAAACGGCACGAAAATTGCCGTGCTGCTGGTAGTCATGCTGCGCTGAATCTCAATCAGGTTCTGTGCCAGCGGCAGGCAGCTCATCAGCCCCTGCTCCTGCTGAAAGTCCAGACGGCGCAGGTTGCAGTTGTACTTCTGTGCGATGCTGGAAGCCTGAAACACATTGGTTTCCAGCTCCTGCTCCGTCTCGCCGGTGTTCATCACCAGAAAGGTCAGCAGGAACATACGCTCATTCTGGCTCTGCAACTCCTTCAGCAGTGCCTTTGCGTCCTTACCGTAAGTTGCCAAATCTGACGGAATGATGTCCATATCGTAACCGGAACGGACAGCTTTCTTCTGTTCCTCAATCTTGGAACGATCCAGCTCCGTAATGGTGTGCTTAATGGACTTGATTGCTTTGTTCTGGTCTACCGACTGAATGTGCATGGTCACAATCTGGCTGGATTCCATATCCAGAAAATCTTTCAGCAGCTGGTCCGACAGGTCGGAAGCCGTGATCTGGAGATAGGACATGGAGCCATACATCCCGCCCATCTGAAAAATGCGGTTCTTCGGAAAGGCAAACCCGGTCGGTGCAATAAAGTCCTTTACCGACAGTCCGCTCTCCGGCAACCACTTCCAATCGAAATTAAATCGGTCATGGTCACCCATGTGGAACATATCGTGCATCAGATGAAGCCGTTCCTTGCCGTTCAGCAATTTTGCCCGGACACCCAAGCGTTTGAAGTTGTTCATCAGGTCGATCTCGATGTGGATAAGCCTCGGCTTTGCCTGTTTCATGGATTCCGCCTCAATGCCAAACGTCAGATACTTCGTCTTGGTCAGGCCGTTGTTACCTTGGGCAAGCTGGCGACGCAGCATGGTGCTGTACTCCGTGCGCACCGGATTGAAATGATCCTTCTGGTACGGGATGCGCACCATCTTCTCAAAATTCGAGGCATCCGTAGCCATATTCATAAAAGAAAGCTCAAAGCGGATGCTGGAATCAAAGAAGTTCAGGAAGCTGCACCATTCCTCAAAGATAGCCGTCTGATCTTCCTGCTGCGCCAGCTGGTAATTGATGTCCTGAAACTGAATGGTTTTGGTGTAGTAATTGTCCGTCACACGGCAAATACCGTCCGGGAACATCCGCTGAAAAGGAATGCTCTCCTGTGCCGAGTGCGGAACCGTGCGGTCACCCCTTGCACGATCAATCACCGTCTGCACCTGTTTTTGCTCTGCGGCTGACAGATGAGACGGCATTCGGATGTCATCCTGCTTTTTATTCTTCGCTGTCAGCTTTTCGAGAATTTTGAACAATGCGATTTACCTCCATTTCCACGTCTGCCTGCTGAACCAGCAGTGCATAGTAATTTTTCGTTTTGTAAGGCCGCGTTTTCGGCCTCTTGAACTTCGCCTCATAGAAATGCTTTGCCACCACTTCCAGCGGCTGACCGTCTTTCTCGTACATGGCAAGAAAGAAGAGCGGCAGCATCACTGCCATCATGCCAAGTGCAGCAAGGCTCAGATTTCCGCTGGATTTGAGCAAAAAGAAAACCGGAACGCCAATCAGCGCACCGGCTCCGAAGCAGAGAATCTGCCGTTTGGTCAGGTTCATAAAGACCTTGGTCTTGACCTTTGAAAGGTCTCGCGGCACAGAAATATAAGATGCCATGAATCATTCCTCCTCTCTTAGTGCGCTGCAAACACGGATTTCGCGAGGCTTCCCGTCTTAAACAGCGTAAATGCCAGCAAAACCGTATAGCCCAAAACGCCCCAAATGCTGCTGATGATGTTATCCGAAAAGGACAGGTTCTGAATCAGAACTGCATAGATGCCTACACAGATCATGATAAGAAAGCCCTGGAATCCCAGTGCAAACAGGGAGCGCAGATAGTTTTGACCGGTATGGCTCTGCTCATGGTTTCCAAAGGTTGCGAACGGAATCGGCGCAAGGCTCACCATGAGATATATTTCCACCATTCGGCCATACACGATGACAAAGATGATAGCCGACAACGCCAGCATCGTGACCTGAACCACAAAGGTCTGCAAATACAGTCCCAGCAGCGGTCCTAAGTCCATGCCTTCCAGCGTGGCCTGCATTGCTGTCAGGGTCGCATCGCTGACGGACGTACTGCCGGAAATCAGCCCGCCGCTTCGGGAGATCACTTGCTGCGCCACATCAAAGACAGCCATCGTGATATTGAATGTGTTCGAGATCAGGGTCACTGCCAGAAAGGTCTTAAAGACCCATTTGAAAAATGTCCATGTCTCGAAATTTGCCAGATTGTTATGCTCAATGAGCATCTGGATCAGCTCATAACAGGCGATGAAAGTCAGCACCATTCCGGCAATGGGCAGGATCACGGATTCCGAGATGTTGCGGATCATAGAAAAAACAGCAGGTGAAAAGTTCGCCGGTGTGGTTCCCACATCGCCTGCGATCTGTCCAACCTGCTGGTTGACCGAATCGAACATCCCTGAAAGATTTCCCATGATACCGCTGATGATCATGCTCTTGAGCCAATCTGTGATCTGTTCAAGGATACTCTGCATGAGCCGCCTCCTTCCTTACGCAAACACGCCGAACAGCTTCGCCATCCGGGACAGAAGCATGAACAGCTGAGAGAAAAGAGACAGTGCCGATGCAGTTGTAGTAAGAAACGCCATAGATTTGTCCTCCTGTAACTTGTCCGGCCTATCCGCCGGTGCGATTCTAAACTGCGGTTCTGCGCCATACTTCCAACATGTGCACCTGCCAGAGAGCGCAGAAAATAGCCAGCTGCGGAGATTGCCTGCACCTGACTATGTAACAGGCAGCTTTCGCCGCCCGGCCGGAATCTTCGCTCCGACAGCTTTTGCTTAACCGAACAGACCGGAAAGCAGCGGCACCAGAGTCGTACCGATCAGTGCCACGCCGCCGCCAGCCATCAGCTGTTTCATACCCTGGGATTTGGCACCGGGGTTGTCGTTGCCGTAGCCCTCCAGCAGGTTGATGGCTCCCCAGATGCCGAGACCGGCACCCAGTGCGATGACAAGAGTCTGAAGAACGGTTACTGCGCTGTTGAAAAATGCCATAAATGTGTACCTCCTTGTACGATGCGCCCTTGCGGGCTAATGAATAGTGATTTTCCATCTGCATGTGCACCTGCAAATGGGCAAACATATAGCCAGGTCTCCAATCCCAATCAGAAACCTGGCTATGTAAAGAGGCGGCAGCTCGCCGCCCCTTATCTTATTCTGTTACCAGCAGCGTACCCATGACATCTTCGTCACCGGAACAAACTTATTTGGCATGATCTGCATCAACTACTTCGTACTTATCACCGGGCTTGAGCTTCAGCCGATGATCGAGAAACGTCTCGATGCTGAACGTGTTTTTCTTATCAGCACCGGCAGTGAGCTTGTAGTTCGGATGCTGGGTCAGATCGTATTTATCTGACTTGAACGGTCTGACACCGCGCAGCTGCAAAATGCACTTTCCGCCATCCAGCACAGCCAGTTCATCCACCGAAGCCAGGTCATGCCCAACCTTTTGGTAATTGGTGCCGTAAGATGGGCTGTTGCCTCTGGTATCGGAAGTGTTGTACAGATCAATCGTTTCTTTTCCCAATGCCTGATTCAGCTCTTTCAGCGTAGTCGGCTCCGAACCGCCAAGGAAAATACGAGAATCCATATTGCCGATGATGGTATCGGCATTGTCCTTGTAGATTGCCTTCAACTGGCTCTGTGCCTGAAGTACCAGACATGCCGAGATTTCTCTTGATCGGATGGTGGCTACCAGCTTTTCCAGATTTGGAATCTGACCAATGTTCGCACACTCATCAATCAGGCAGCGCACATGCACCGGCAATCTGCCCCCGTAAATATCATCCGCTTTCTCGCACAGCAGGTTAAACAGCTGTGTATAGATCATCGAAATCAGGAAATTAAAAGTCGGGTCTGTATCGCTCATAATGAGGAACAGAGCCGTTTTCTTATCTCCCACCGTATCCAGCGACAGCTCATCGTACATGGTGATATCGCGGACTTCCTCAATATCGAAGGGAGCCAGACGTGCACCGCAGCTCACCAGAATCGACTTTAAGGTCTTGCCAGAGACGAAAAGTCAAGGACTTTTTCATCAAATTCACAAACAAGTTACATTTTGCTGAATCTCGTTGCGAAGCAGTCGCTTGATTTTGTCCTCCATCGTCTCTCTGGCGTTCTCGTTGAAGTGGACACGGACAATATAGGTCGTGCCGTTTATCTGCTTTCTGACGGTGGGTGCGGTGTGCTGTGCGGTGGTCTGTGCTGCTGTGTTTCTGTTTTCTGTCATTCAATACCTCCTATGAATGAAAAATGCCCGACAAGGAAAGGCTGACAACGAAGTCCTGACAACGGACATTGAAAAACCTTTTATCTTATCGGGCGGCTCTTATTACTTACTATTTACTTTTTCTTTGAAATCTTGGTTGTCATGGTTGTCAGAGAGAGAAAAGTCCAGTCTGGACAAGGCTTTTTCGGATTTTGCCCGACAACGGGATTGACAACCGGCTCGGCAACAAGCCGACAACAGGATAGCAATTTTCTATCGCCATCCCTCCGGCAGCTCCATCTGTTTAAGCTCCGCATCGGAGAGAGGAATAAATTTTCCGTCCCCGTTGTCAGCTTCTCCGTTGTCGGGCAACTCACGCTCCCAACCTTTCTGACGAAGATACGGCTTCGGAAAGTGTCTCGGATTGCTGAAAGACTTCCAACCTTTGACAACATTGTTCATAATGTCGTTTATCTCTCGCAGTTCCCATTGCTTCGGCTCGTCATACTCATGCCCCAATGCTTCTCGGTAAAGCTGTTTGGAGCAGACCGCATTTCCTTTGTAGCTGTCCAGATAATCAAGTATCTGTCCGGCTTTGGTGTCCTCCGGCATAAACTCCCTTTGATGGGCTTTCAGATACTCATTCATTGTCGGGCTAAACCGCAGCTTGAAGTCTCCGCTTCGGTAGATCGCCATTGCTTCTGCCCACATCTGATGAATGTAGGCTCTGGATTCTTCCTCATTGTCGAGGATATGCA
>NZ_WQOH01000100.1:172892-173711 GCF_018784445.1 Gemmiger formicilis
CCCGAACACGCATTGTCGCTTGCGGTCTGCCGGATGTGTCTCATAGGGGACTTTGTATGTCTCTTTCTGTCTGCTCAAAAAGGACTTGATTTCCTCAATGCTCTTTGCATTGGCGGTGGCTATCATCTCTGACATCTCGATTATCCAATGCCCCTGCATTTTGCGGTACACATTTTCATCGTCCAGCTTTTTAAGGTCATCGGTAAACCAATCGTCCTTGACCGCAAGCAGACGGAAGAAAGAGGACTTTCCGGCTCCTTGCCCTCCGACAAGGCATAGCATGACTTCAAACTTGCACCCCGGCTTAAAGGCTCGGCTGATTGCCCCAAGCAGAAACAGCTTCAAGGCTTCATAGGTATAATCATCGGCATCAGACCCAAGAAAGCGGTGCAGACAAAAGCGTATGCGTTCCTGTCCGTCCCACTCCAAGCCGTTCAAAAAATCGCAGACAGGATGATAGCGGTTTTCATTTGCGATAACCAATGCGGCATCCTCGATTTTCTTCTCAACCGTCAAGCCGTAGTGTTCTTCAAAATAGAGAAGCAGATATTTAATATCCACATCGGTCAGAGTGGAGCTTTCACGATACCAACCAAGCGGCTTTACAATGTCGGTGCGTTCCGTCAACAGATTTTTGCGGATAGCACCTTTCAGCAGAGGGTCATTCTGAAATACCATCTTGTAGTTCATAGCGGTATTCGCAGGCTTACCTTGCTGTGTCAGTTCTAATCGGTCTCGGATTTCCTCTCTGGCGGCTGTCTGCAAATCTTCGTTCAAGTTTCATCACCTCGTTTCTTTGCTCGGCTACAAGTGCCTTTC
>NZ_WQOH01000100.1:173721-174573 GCF_018784445.1 Gemmiger formicilis
CGTTCCGTAGAGCATGGTGTCAAGCAGATATTCGATGTAGTCCCGTCTCTGCAAGGCTTCTGTAAATAGCGGATGCCATTCGTCCTCCGGCTGCTTCGGTGCGTAGTCCTTTTCCCACGCTCGGAGCTTATGGAAGTAATCGGACAGCACACGAAAGCACCGTTTTTCCTCCGCTTCAAACTTCTGTTTGGCGGTAGGCTCTCGGATTTTTGCCACGATGGACGGCTTTCCGTTTCGGTCATAAGCGATACCGAAATCGTCAGCCAGCTTCATAGCGGCTTCTTTGCTCGGCAATTCAAACAGTCGGGAAACAAAGTCAACGGCATCCCCATCCGCACCGCAGCCGAAGCAATGAAAACGCTTATCCACTTTCATGCTCGGTGTGCGGTCATTGTGAAACGGACAGGCTATCATTCCGGCTCGGTTTACCCGAAAGCCGTAAAACTCTGCCGCCTGTCTTGTCGTAACCGACTGCTTTACTGCTTCAAATACATTCATTATCAACCTCCCAAAATGGAAAAAGCACCTGTCATTCTCAAATCGAAAATGGCAAGTGCCTTAAAGTTCCATATTCTGTTTTTTGTGCGGACGGTGTTCGCTCCGTCTCGCTTCATTTTCCTGTTTTGCCAGTTCCTTGTTTCTTTCAAGTCTGGCAAGGATAGAGGGCTTGACCTTTTCCTTAATCTGCTCCTTGCCGGATTTCTTGACCTCCGGCGAAAGCAAAGCGGACTTGATTTTATCCAATGCCGACTGCATGGCATTTTTGATTTTTCCAATCACGCCATCCAAACGGCTGATTGCATAGTCACGCTCTTTCTTCGGTGCTTTGCGTTCCGGCGATTGAAGCCATGT
>NZ_WQOH01000100.1:174583-175303 GCF_018784445.1 Gemmiger formicilis
ATCCTCCTTGTGGGTTTCCACTCTGACCGTATCTGTCACAACCTCCACCGCCTTGTCATAGGCAATATCGGCAACATCATCAATCAGCGTTTCTACATCCTCGATTTTCAAAGTCAGCTCCTCTAACTTCTGCTCCTGTACCTCCAACTGCTCTTTCTGTTTGGCAAGAATGAAGTCCTGTTTTTCAAGATAGGCTCGCCCTCCGTATTCCGGCTCTTGCTCCAAATGCAGACCATGCTTTTTTGCAATATCAAAAAGCATGGCACGACAGGCAGAATCGAAAGTCATTTTTCGGTTGTTGTGTCTGCCTTGCTTCTTGGTGGGGTCTGGCAGTTCAAAGCCTAATTCTTCAAGTGCCTTTTCCTGTTGTGGGCAAATTTCGCCGTAGCGATTTTCGCAGTCAAACACATGGCGTTCTTGAATGTGCGGTGTCGCTTCATCCAGATGTAATGCCCAATCCAGAATGTGGACATGAGAGCCGAAACGCCGTTCCATCTCCACAAAGAAATCCGTCACAACTTTCAGCAGAACATCAGGCGGAACATGGTCGCCCATCTTTCCGATCTGATAGATAGTTTCCTCTGGACAAGTCCTTTTGTCTTTGAGCAAATCCGTTGTGGTGCGGTTGCGTTCCGAGTGTCTGTTCTTATCGTTTCTGGCGTTCTGTGCTTCGACATAAGCACCGTATTTTGCGGAGTAGAACAGTTCCTCCACTTCCTC
>NZ_WQOH01000101.1 GCF_018784445.1 Gemmiger formicilis
CCTCGTATTATATAAAAGTAGTATTTATAGACCGCTCTCCAGCGGAATGCTACAATAAGTTCAGGATGCTGTGGATTGGTATGTATCACCTACCGCAAAGACGGTTTTCGAGAGGCTCCAACCACAGCTTCTTTGTTGAAATGTTAATCAGTTAGATACCGCCAGACGGTTTATTTAGAACGAGGTTACAAGAGCAAAGAAGTCTGTGGTCCTGAACAGCATCGAAGTAAATACGTCGGAGGTATCAAAATGATTTGTGTTGGAATTGACATTGCCAAGGATAAGCATGACTGTTGTATTCTTGATTCAGATGGAACGGTTCGTGCTGACTGCTTTACCATTCCCAACAACATGGATGGATTCAAGCAGCTGCTTCAAACGATTCGAAACTGTACCAAAAAGTCAGGCAAAATAAAAGTAGGACTTGAGGCCACCGGGCATTACAGTTACAACATTCTTGGATTTCTTCTTGACAACGGTCTGCCAACTTATGTCATTAACCCTTTGCACACCAACCTGTACCGAAAGAGTCTCAGCCTTCGCAAAACTAAAACCGATCGTGTGGATGCAAGAACGATTGCAACTATGCTATTGTCCGATGTAGACCTCAAGTCCTACACAGATATAGCATACCACAACGAAGAGCTAAAGTCACTAACAAGATACCGATTTGAGAAAGTTCGTGAAAGAGCCAAGTTGAAACAGTCGGTGTCCAGACTGGTTACGATCCTGTTTCCAGAGCTGGAAAAGCTCGTTCCCTCTCTCCACGGTGCTTCTGTCTATGCTCTTCTCAGTGAATATCCCGGTGCAAAGCAAATTTCAGAAGTCCATCTCACCAAGCTGACAAACCTTCTTGTGACAGCATCTAAGGGGCATTACGGAAAAGAAAAAGCCACCCTGATTCGAGAGACAGCCAGAGCTTCTATTGGCTCTGTCATGCCTGCCAAATCTCTGGAATTGAAGCATACCATTAAACTCATTCAGGAACTCACCTCTGAGATTAACGAAATCGAAGATTCTATTCAGAAAATCATAGATGAGCTCAATCCACCAATTCTCTCGATTCCCGGCATGGGAGTAAACTCCGCTGCTGTGATCCTTGCAGAAATCGGGGATTTCTCCAATTTCAGTTCTCCTGACAAAATTCTTGCTTACGCTGGCTGCTCTCCATCTACATACCAGTCAGGAAAACTCACAAACTGCTATGCTCACATGGAAAAACGAGGTTCACGCTATCTGCGATATGCGCTTTACAATGCAACCAAATACGTTTGCCATTGGAATCCTGTCTTTGCTGAATACCTTGCCAAGAAACGTGCCGAAGGAAAACACTACAATGTTGCTCTGTCCCATTCCATGAAGAAACTTGTTCGGCTGATTTATGCCTTGCAGAAATCTGGGAAAACATATCTTGCAGCTGCATGATTTTCTCCTGAGCCTGAGCTAAACCCAAGAACAACTTAGCTGGCGCAGCGAACCCTTGACGAACCGAAGCATTCAAATGCTATCCTGTTTGTGCGAGGGCTGGCTGGGCTTTGCTTTGCTGTTCTCTCCGTCGCCCTCGCTGTGCTGATTCCAGCATTTGAATGCTGTTTGTCAGGGGCCGCGGTCGGTTGGCGGATTTTTTCATTTTGGGGCTTGACTTTTAATAGTTAGTCTC
>NZ_WQOH01000011.1 GCF_018784445.1 Gemmiger formicilis
TATATTTTATCGATTTTGGAAGAAATGAGAAAACGGCTTTGCCCCACAACACAGATTTGCACGTTGCATCACTGTGTTGTGGGGGCAAGGCCGTTTTCCTATTTTGCCAAAAGGCACACTCATTTTCCATTTTTCACGGGAAATCTGCATTTTCGTTCGATTTTTCAAAAAACAGGAAATTTTCTGTGCCCTATGGGGCAAAGATATTTTCCTTTTTGGTCGTACAAAATCCAGCCCCAGAAAGGGGCGCTAACTGTATGCCATACCCCGGCAAATCTCAACCGATTCCGCACGAAACGCCGTTTTTAAAGCACGAATTTAGGGATAGGCGTAAATGGGGAACGCCGTGGGCCGCCATTTACGGTTTTCGTGCGTCATAAATGGCGTTTCGTGCGGAATGGGTTGCAATGGGGCGGGGATTTTTTACAATAGGGGTATGGTTCACTTTTCTGAACTGCGAAGCCGCTTAGATTGTAAAAAAGGAGAACTGAAAAATGAGAAAGTCCGCATCCAAACTCTTGGCTACGCTACTGACGGTCGCCGCACTGGCAGTCTGCGTGCCTGTTTCTGCGTTTGCAAAATCCAGCAAGCCGCTGAGCTACCTGTACACCTACCGCCTGAATTTCGATGGCTATGATACGATGTCCATCTCCCCGGATGACACCGGCTACCTGACCGTGCCCGCCCTGCCTGATGGCTATGCCTACTGGATGTGCAACGGCCGGCACTTCACCCCCGGCCAGCAGCTGACCTATGACTCCCTGGACGATTGGATGTGCCCGGGCGTTGACCTGGACGATGACCTCGGCCATGGCCGCTACATCAGCTCCTACTTTATGCCCATGACCGGCGAGACCGTTTTTGTCCACTACTACACCGACACCACCGCCGTCAAGATCGACGCTGTCAGTGTGGGCGGCTCGACCGAAGTTCCCGCCACCGCCGACGGCAAAAAAGTCGTAGAGTGGGCCAACGCAGATAAGACCATCCGCATTGCCGTACCCAACACCGTCTCTTACGATGATATGTTCTGGCACTGCAATGTTGACGAGAGCGACTACAACCTGAACCTGTACGCCATCTTCGAGGATGACGCCACTTACACTGACCCCACCCAGCCCGCTGCCCCTGCCGCTGCCCCCGAGGACAACACCCCGGTCGTTGACACCCGCACGGCCCAGCAGAAGGAAATCGACGAGGCCATCGCCAATGGCACCTGGGGCATCGAGTACACCACCTGCCAGAAGTGCGGTTATCACAACTGGACCCGCCAGGGCAACGTTTATGTCTGCGACACCTGCGGCAACACGACGACCACGGTCGTCGGCCCCAAGGGTGTGAAGGGCTATGTCGGCAGCGGTGCGATCGCCGCTGTTGCGCCCAAGGCTTCCGCCCCCGAGACCCGCTACGCCACCGCCGCCGAGGCACAGGCCGCCGCTGACAAGCGCGAGGCCGCTTACGCTGCCGCTGTGGCCGCGTTCCAGAAGCAGATCGACGCGCAGAATGCCGCCTACCTGGCCGCGCTGGGCAAGTAATTTGACCCTTCCCATATAAAACACCCCACCCCCGCACCGCATTGTACTAGGCTTCGGACAATGTGTGCGGGGGTGGGGTGTTTTTGGGGTAATTAAGGCAAAACGGTAGGGGCCGGGCACGGGAGGGATAAATTTCTCCCCTACTTATTATAGGTCATACGCATACATCCGGCTCCAGCCTTCCACGGCGGTCTGGGGGATGAGGACGTCGGCCTGCCAGATGTTGTTGTCCTGGGTGGCCTCATACACGCCGTTGTAGCGGTGGGCCACGGCTTCCACCTGGCGCAGGCCAATGCCGTGTTCCTGGCCGTCGTTTTTGGGCGGCAGAGCACCCGCCGGGGGCAGCGGGTTTTCGCAGCGGATGCGGCAGAAGTTCGCCGCCGGGCCGATCGTAAACTTAATGCCGCGCACATTCTGGGGCAAAACGCTGTTGGCGCGGATGGCGTTATCCCACAAATTGCCCACGACCGTGCAGCAGTCGATCTCGTCCATCAGGCGGGCGGGCAGCTCCAGCCGCAGGCTGACCTTGCAGCCGGCGGCGGTGGCTTCCTCGATTTTGGCGTTCAGGATGCCGTCCAGCGCGGTGTTGCCGCTTTGTATCACGAAGGTGTCGCGCTCCAGGCGGTCGGCGGCACCCTCCAGGTAGGCTTTCGCATCGTCGATGTGCCCGCTTTCCAGCATGGAGCTTGCGGTCAGCAGGTGGTTTTTCATATCGTGTTTCCAGCCGCGGGTGGCGTCGTGCTGCTGGATCAGCCGGTGGTACTGCTCGACCTTATAGGCTTCGATGCGGGCCTGGGCTTTCTCCTGCGCCAGGGCGTAGGCATTTTCCGAGACGTGCAGCAGCTGGCGGTAGGCAAAAACGTTGATGACCAAAATCAGCACGCCGATGACCACGGCGGGCACCGGCCCCAGACCGCCCCACACGCTCTCCACCAGCACAAGCATATTTGCCACAATGCTGAGGGCCGGGATGATTGCAAAATTAAGCCAATCTTTTTCCGTCAGCGTGGCGGACAGCCTGCGGTGGGCGATGAACACATCGACCGCCAGAATGATAAAGCGTGTCATGAGCGCATACAGGTAAAAAACCAGCGACCCTCCCTGTGTCATCAGCTCATACGTAGAACGGTGAAGGCAGGCTTCCAAAATTGCCTTACTCACCGTAATGTCGATGGCAAACGGCAGCACCTGCGCCACGCAGAACCACAATATGCGATACCGCATTTTATCCCGGAAGAGTGCCAGCACGGTGGCCAGCATAAAAAGTAGTGTGACCACCATGCCCCCCACCGTAGGGAAATAGTGGTTAAACGCAAAAATGACCGCCGCAATAGGCAGCACAAACAGGTAGTACACTGCAGCGCGCTTGATGCGGCATTCTTTTAGCATGCTGCGGCAGAGATAGAGCAGTGCAAAACCGTCCAACATATCGATGCCAATATCCAACAGAGTCTCTAAAATCTCCATTTTGCAACCCCCCTTATGCTTTCAGCGCCAGCAGGGCGCGTTGTATGGCGGTGCTGTATGTGGGGGTCGTGGGCGTTTTACCACCCCCCGCCAGCAATAATGCGTCTTTTTCCACGGCCGTGACCTTGGTGGTGTTTACGATATAGCTGCGGTGGCAGCGCACAAACGGCGGCTGGGGCAGGTTTTCCAGCGCCTGTGTCAGCGAGAGATTGTATTTTTGCCGGGTCTGGGGCGTGACCACCACAATGTTGTGGAGCCGGGCCTCGATATAAAGGATATCGTCGTAGTAATAGCGGTCGCAGGCTGTGCCGCGCTTGAAGGTCACGCAGGCGTCCGCCCGGCGGCTGATGGAGCGCTTTGCCAGGAAGTCCAGTGTCTCCCACAGCTGCTTTTGCTCCACCGGCTTGGGCAGAAAGCCCGCCGCGTGGACCGAGAAGCCGTCCATGACCAGATCCGTGTGGCAGGTGACAAAGATGATATCGATGCGGCTGTTGCAGGCGCGCAGGCGGCGGGCAAAGGCCATGCCGTCGATGCCGGGGGTCTCGATATCCAGCAGCACGGCGTCGTACCCCTGGAACGCCTGCATGGTATCGGCAGTGATGCAGCTTTCCGCGCGGATGCCCAGGGGTTGGTTTTGTTCTTCCCACCCGTGCAGCAGGTTTAACAGTTCCTGCATATCGCGCGGGTTATCTTCCACGACTAATAGATTCATAACGGCCTCTTTTTTGTCATTTTGCCGGGTACATTTTGCACATTAACCCTTATTATAGTACAATATCCCGCCGCACCCTGCAAGCGACTCCGCACGAAACGTTGAATTTTACGCACGAAATTGTTGGAATGGGTGGAAATGGGGGTATAATCGGGCAATAGCCCCCACGCCCCATAGTTGTAGGGGGCGGCGTCCTCGACGCCCCGCGCGTTTGCCACCCACCGCCGTTTCGGGTAATTACCAGGCTCTCTCCCCCGCAGAGGGAGATAAACACGGCGGACCTGCATTTCATCCCGATTCACCGTCGTTTCATCCTGCTTTGCCTGCAAAATCTCCCCCTTTGCGGTACACTGAAACCAACACAGGGGGCTACACCCCACCGAACCACAAAGGAGAATGCAGCTATGAAAAACACGAAATCGGTTCATCCCCACAAGCTGGCCGCTGCGGCGGTCATCCTTGCCTGTATGCTGGGTGCCGGGCTGACCGGCTGCAGCACCACCACCAAGCGGGCGGCCCCGCAGCGCGTTACCGCCAGTGAAGCCGCCACGCCAGAAAACGCCCCCACTGCCACGCCTGCCCCCACTGCGGCGGCCACCCCGGCCCCGACGGAAGCGCCCATCGTGCCCACCAGCGTAACGCTGGAACAGGAGGGCGGCATTTTGAACAAAGGCATGACCTGGACGCTGCACGCCACCGTCCTGCCCGAGGACGCCGCCGACAAGACCCTGCACTGGACGTCCAGCGATGAGGGCGTTGCCACCATCGACGACAACGGCATTATCACGGCGCTGGCCCCGGGCCAGACGACCATCACCGCCGCCAGCACGGCGGGCGAGGCGTCCACCACCTACAACCTCGTCGTGCAGGAGGTCGTCAAGTGCAGCTACTGCGGCCTGACCGGCCACACCGCCGACAACTGCACCGCCGCCAGGCAGGCCGCCATTGTGCAGCAGCAACAGCAAGCCGCCGCCCAGGCCGCCGAACAGCCCGCTGCAGCAGTCCCCGCCCAGGACTACGCCGTGACCGCCAAGGGCGACCGCATCTATCCCGAGGGCAGTCCCGACATTCCCGAGGGTGGCGTGGTGCAGCGCCCCGACGGCTCGTTCTATGTGAAAGGCCCCCGCAACGTGATCTTTGGCTACGAGGAAGGCGACCCCGACCCCAATATGCCAGCATGGACCGGCCTGTGCGTGTTCTGCGGCGACGACGACCACGACGTCTACCACTGCCCCATTCTGGACGCCCAGGAAAACCCGGACGCGTTCTTGATCGAAGATTGGGAGAAGTAATGCGTTTTTTATAAGCCTTCCCCCTGGGGGGGAAGGTGGCCGAAGGCCGGATGAGGGGCGGACTTGCCACATCAACCCAGTCATGGGCAATCATGGCAAAGCCGCCCCTCATCAGTCCGCTTCGCGGACAGCTTCTCCCGAGGGAGAAGCCATTTTCTTATTGGTACACGATCGCGGTCTTTACCTTATTCGCCGCATCGGCCCCGGCCAGCGTCCGGGCCAGGGCCAGGGCAAAGGGGATCGCCGCGCCCAGGGCTTCACCGGTGATGATGTTGCCGTCGATGGTGATGGGCAGGCCGGTGTAGCTGGCCCCGGCGGCGGTCAGGTCGGCGTCCATGCCCGGGTAGACCGTGGCCTTTTTGCCTCCCAGCACGCCAAACGCCGCCAGCGCCGTAGGCGCGGCGCAGATGGCCGCCACGATTTTGCCCTGCGCGGCAAAGTCGGTGCAGACCTTGCGCACCGTGGCGTCGGCTTTCAGGTTCGGCACGCCGGGGATGCCGCCGGGCAGGATGCAGGCGTCAAACGCCGCGTAGTCCAGTTCCTCGGCCAGGGCGTCCGCCACAACGTTGACCTGCCGGGCACTCTTGACGATGCGCTCCCCGCCCACCGCCGCGATGGTCACTTCGACCCCCGCGCGGCGCAGGATATCAACGCAGAGCAGCCCCTCGCACTCCTCCAGCCCCGGGGCAAAAAAGATGACAGCTTTAGACATAATACACACTCCTTGTTTAAGTAAACGGGTGAAACGACTTTGTGATGCGCCAGATCAGCGGCAGCGGGGTTTGCAGGCCGCGCAGGGTCTGCACCAGCCCGACGAGGGACAGGGCATCTACCAGCAGCGTCAGCGTCAGACCCAGCTCGCTGCAATGGGGCAGAAAGCCAACGCAGGCGCAGACTGTGGCCAGCGCCAGCACCACAAGGCCCTGGTTCAGGTGGAACTTTACAAAGGCATCGTGCCGCTGTTTGCAACAGGCAGGTATCAGGATCAATACATTTAAATAGCACAGCGCCGCCAGCAGCCGGGTCTTGCGCGGCGGGGTGTCCGGCGCGGGGGCGGGCCTGGCCGCCGGGGCGGCGGGCGCAGGGGGCGCAGGGCGCTTTTTCTTTTTGTGTGATTTTGCCACGGGTTACCTCCATCCAAACAGGAATTTGAAGCAGCGGCCCAGCTGCCGCCGCCAGTCGGCCTCGCAGTGTTTGCCGTCCAGCTGGCAGTAGGGGTAGACCGCCGCGCCCTGCGCAGTCAGCAGGTTGGTGACTTCCAGCGCTTTGGACGTGTACTGGGCCAGCGCGTGGCGGCCCTTGCCCTCGCGCTCGCCCCAGCTGATGTAGACCCGCGTGCCGGGGGCCAGCTTTGCCTTTTTGATGTCGGCCTTGACTTCGGTAAAGCTGAACCGCACCGACGGTGACAGGCAGGCCGCGCGGCTGAACGTCGCGTTGTGGGCCGTGACGCCGTACAGGCTCATCAGCCCGCCCATACTCGACCCGCCGATAGCCGTGTTGCCGCGGTCGGGCAGCGTGGGGTATTTCGCGTCGATGAGGGGTTTCAGCTCGTTGACCATCCAGTCCAGATACGCCTTGCCCCGACCGTGGATGGCGTTTTCCTGCCAGGTGAAGTCGTAGGGGCTGTACTCTTCCAGCCGGGCGTTGCCCTCGTGGTTGCACTCGGGCGCGACGATGATGGCCTCGCCGTGGGCGTCCATGTATTCTTTCAGCCCCCAACAGGTGCCGTAGGTGGCCGTGGAATCAAAAAACAGGTTATGCCCATCAAACATATAGACGAC
This sequence comes from Gemmiger formicilis, assembly GCF_018784445.1. Lineage (GTDB taxonomy): Bacteria > Bacillota > Clostridia > Oscillospirales > Ruminococcaceae > Gemmiger. Next base: position 6,788 of record NZ_WQOH01000011.1, read on the forward strand.
CGGGTAGCGCTTGCCGGAGGTCTGCCAGCCGTCGGGCAGGTAGACGAAGGTGTTGCGATCCAGCCCGAAGGGTGTGATATGGGCGGTGAAGGTTTCGACCATAGGGTATCTCCCCCTTTTACACAAATTTTCTATTATTGTAGCGCATTTGCCCGGCTTTTTCAACAAAAATTGTGCGGGGTGGGTTGTATTCTGCGCGGCAAAATGTTACTCTACTTTTAACAAAAGAAGAGGAGTGTGTAAAATGGAAAATATCCGCGCATTTTTAAAGCGCAAGGACGTTATTATCTCGGCGCACCGCTATGGCATCGACGCCATGGGCGCGATGGCGCAGGGACTGTTCGCCAGTCTGCTGATCGGCACCATCATCAAGACGCTGGGCCAGCAGACCGGCATTGCATTCTTGGTCACGGCGGGCGGCTATGCGGCGGCGGTCGCAGGCCCAGCCATGGCCGCATCCATCGGCTACGCGCTGCACGCGCCGCAGCTGGTTTTGTTCAGCCTGATTGCCGTCGGCGGCGCCGCCAATGAGCTGGGCGGCGCAGGCGGCCCGCTGGCCGTCTACCTGATCGCCATTGCGGCGGCGGAGATCGGCAAGCTGGTCAGCAAGGAGACGAAGGTCGATATCCTCGTCACCCCGGCTGTGACGATTTTGGTCGGCGTAGGTCTGAGCGCACTGTGTGCCCCGGCCATCGGCGCGGCGGCGTCCGCCGTGGGCAGCGTCATCATGTGGGCGACCGAATTGCAGCCGCTGCTGATGGGCATTCTCGTCTCGGTCCTCGTCGGCATGGCGCTGACGCTGCCGATTTCCAGCGCGGCCATCTGCGCGGCGCTGGGCCTGACCGGCCTTGCGGGCGGTGCGGCCGTAGCCGGCTGCTGCGCCCAGATGGTGGGCTTTGCCGTGATGAGCTATAAAGAAAACGGCATCGGCGGCCTGGTCAGCCAGGGCCTGGGCACCAGCATGCTGCAGATGCCCAACATCCTGCGCAACCCCCGCACCTGGATCCCGCCGACGCTGGCAGCGGCCATCACCGGCCCCATTGCTACCTGCCTGTTCCATCTGGAAATGAACGGCCCGGCCGTGTCCAGCGGCATGGGCACCTGCGGCCTGGTCGGTCAGATCGGCGTGTACACCGGCTGGGTCGAGAGCGGCAAGGTCATCACCGCCTTTGACTGGGCCGGCATGGTGCTGGTCTGCTTCATTCTGCCCGCTGTGCTCAGCGTCATCTTCTGCGAGGTGCTGCGGAAGAAGGGCTGGATCAAAGAGGGCGATCTGAAATTGTAAGTAAAGAGGCTTCCCCCGAAGGGGAAGCTGTCTGCGAAGCAGACTGATGAGGGGCGGGTTTTCCATTATTGCCCATAAACGGGTTGTAACGGCAGGCCCGCCCCTCATCCGGCCTACGGCCACCTTCCCCCAAGAGGGGGAAGGCTTTTTACACGAAACCGCGCCAGGTCTGCTCGGCCTCGCTTTGGAAGCAGCCCAGTTCATGGCAGAGCTGCATGGCCCCGGGGCTGGCCGTAGGGTAGTCTTTCTCGGCGCGCTTGCAGTCCAGCACGCCCTGGCCGCTGCCCTCGGCCAGCATTGTGGCCAGGTTGCGGGTCGATTTGTCCATCATCGTCCGGGTGCGGATGCCCATGCTCACGCTCATCCTGGCAGCAGCGCTCTGGCCGTGGGCCTCGGCCCCGATGGCATCCAGCGCCGTGTGCGCCGCCTGGTTGAAACGCCGGTACTCCCGCTTCTGGCGCATCATCTCATCCTTCAATTTCTGGTCGTGGGTCAGGCCCATCAGCTCATCCAGCGTGTTCTTGCCCATCTCGGTGTTCTGGACAATTTCCTGCAGCATTTTTTCATTATCGGTCTGCATAACAAAATCCCCCTTGTGTACGTTTGGCGGTCAATGCCAGTATGTACACAAGGGGGGTCGTTTATTCAGTTACAGGCGCTGCTGTGCCAGCGAAAGGGTCATGTCCCAGGACGCCGTCTCGCCCCACTCGGCGGAGGCGATCTCCACCGTGAAGCTGCCGCGGCGGGACAGCGAAATGTTGAACTCCCGGCGGGAATCGTTCATCGCCTCGCGCACGGTCTGGGCCATCCTGGCGGCGGGCGTGCCAATGGTGACGATAGCGAAGAAACCGTCGTTCAGGCGCGCCAGCACGGCCTTGTCGTGGTCAGGGCCGACAGCCAGCTGTAAGATACCCGCCGCCATGTTCAGGCAGCAGTTGGCGGCGGAGTCGTTTTCATGCTCGCGCAGTTGCCAATACTCGTTGACGCGGACCATCACGACGCCGACCGGCGTGCCGCTCATGGCAGCGCGCTCGGCAATGGGGCGGTACTGTTCGTTCAGGTAGACTGCGTTGTACGCGCCGGTCACGTAGTCGCGGCGCAGGTCGTCCTGCATCTGGCTCAAGGTGCGGATGAAGGAATCCTCCGCCCCTTCGGCCTGCAGGCTGCGGGGCAGCGGCATCTGCATCAGCAGCATACAGGGGGTGCCCTCCACGTTGATGCCCTGGGCCAGCACGGTTTCCAGGCCGTCATTACCCTTCACGACCTGCATACCGCGGCCGGTGCTGTCCAGCGCAGGCATGGCGGCCACCTTGTTCAGCGGCTGCAGGGTGGCGGGGTCCAACAGGCCCATGCGCGGGTCTGCCAGCGTAACATTGTCAAAAACCTGCTGCAGGGCGGTCATTTCTGCCTGCAATTCGGCAATGGTGTAGTCCTGTTTCATTTTGTTTCCTTCTGCCGTGTGTTCCGGCATTGTGGCCTATACAGCTTCTCTCTCGTAACTCATATAGTTTACCACAATGCCGGCAATTTTCCTAGCCTTGCATTGCACAAAGATTTTTCGGCCAGGCGAAAAATACCATGCGAACTACACAAATTATTTATCGGTATGACGGAAGTACCGCACCGCCATGGTGCGCATTTCCTTTGCCAGCGCGGGGGTCAGCTTTTTGGCGTCGGCGCGCCACTGCCAGTTGCCCTGGGCCATGCCCGGGGTGTTCATGCGGCTGGCAGCGGGTTCCTCCAGCCAGTCGGCCATCGGGATAATCGCCAACGCCGCCGTGCTGGCCTGCACGCCGCGCAGCATACCGCGCACAATGCCCTCCTGCTTGGTCAGGACGAAGTATTCCTCCACCTGCTTGCGCTGGGCAGGGGTCAGTTCCTCGCCGAACCAGCCGGAGAGGGTGTTGTTGTCGTGGGTGCCGGGGTAGGCCACGCAGTTGCGCGGGTAGTTGTGGGGCAGATCCACGCTGTCCTCGCCGGTAAAGGCGAACTGCAATACTTTCATGCCGGGGAAGCCACTCTCCGCCAACAGCTGGCGGACCGAGTCGAACATCTCGCCCAGGTCCTCGGCCACGATGGGCAGGCTGCCCAGGGCGTTGTGCAGCGCGCGGAACAGATCCATGCGAGGACCCTGCTCCCAGCGGCCGTTGCGGGCGGTCGTCTCCCCTGCCGGGATGGCCCAGTAGGTGTCGAACCCGCGGAAGTGGTCGATGCGCAGGATGTCATAGATGGACAGCGCATGGCGGATGCGGCGGATCCACCAGGCATAGCCGGTGCTGCGGTGGTAGTTCCAGTCGTAGAGCGGGTTGCCCCACAGCTGGCCGTCGGCGGCAAAGTAGTCCGGCGGGCAGCCTGCCACGCGGCGGGGCTTGCCCTCGGCGTCAGTCTCGAACAGCTCGCGGCCTGCCCAGGCATCGGCGGAATCCGCTGCGACGTAGATGGGGATATCGCCCATGATGGCAATGCCCTTGGATTTTGCATAGGCGTGCAGGCTGCGCCACTGGCGGTCGAACTCGTACTGCAAAAATGCCCAGAACTCGATCTCCTCGGCGTGCTCGGCCCTGAACCGGGCCAGGGCTTCCGGCTCACGGACGCGCAGGGCGCGGGGCCACTGTTGCCAGTCCACCATGCCGTTGTCCTCTTTGATCGCCATGTACAGGCAGTAATCGGGCAGCCAATCGCTGCTCAAAAACTGGAAACGGTACCAATCGTCCGAGTAAGGGGTGTCATAGCCGGGGACTGGGCGCTGCCGCATAAAGTTGTGGTAGGCCTTGCGCAGCACGGTAAAGCGCTTTTCATACAGGGTGCCGTAATCGACCTTGGCGGCATCGCCGCCCCAGTTGATGTTCGCGTAGTCTTTTTTGGTCAGCAGGCCGTCGGCGGCCAGCAGATCCAGATCGATAAAATAGGGGTTGCCCGCAAAGGCCGAGCAGCTCTGGTAGGGGCTGTCGGCGTAGCCCGTGGGGCCGACCGGCAGAATCTGCCAGATCGTTTGCCCCGCCTTAGTGAGAAAGTCCACAAAATCACGGGCCGGTTTGCCCATGCTGCCAATGCCATACCCGCCGGGCAGGCTGGAAATCGGCATCAAAATACCACTGCAACGTTTAAATTCCATGATGTTCCTCTTTTCCTTCGATAAAGGCTTCCCCCTTGGGGGAAGCTGTCCGCGAAGCGGACTGATGAGGGGCAGCCTTGTTGCTATTGCCCACCAATGGGTTGCGGGCATACGCTTGCCCCCCATCCGGCCCTGCGGGGCCACCTTCCCCCTTGGGGGGAAGGCATGGGGTTTATTACTCCGCCGTCTCCCCTGCCCCCAGCGCTGCCAGCGCCGCCTTTACAAACGCTGTGCGCTCGGCTTTGGTGCGGCTCTCGCTGCCTTGCAGGGCCAGTTCATTGGCGGTCAGGGCGTCGGCAGTTGCGGCGTCCAGCGCGGTGCCGGGCAAAATGCCGCTGCCCGCCTGCTCCACCTGCATGGCCCCCAGCGCCGTTGCATCCGACGCCGTGTTCCAGGGGGTGATGACCCCCAGCGTCTCGGTCAGGGCGTCCTCGCCCTCGCCGTTGGAGTAGAGCCACAGCGCGGCGCCCTTGGCGGCTTTCAGGCCGTCGGCGCTGGTACCTGCGTTGATGGCAATGCAGCCCACGTCGGCCAGCACCGGGTAATCCAGCAGACCGTCCAGGTTGTACTCCTCGGTGGTCAGATCGCTTTCGTCAAAATTGCACTTGAACGGCACCAGCACCATGCCCTGGCAGGCGTCGCTGCCGTACTCGGCCAGCAGGTCGGTCAGTTTGGCGCGGCGGAACACCGCATTGGTCTCGCTGTCGGCCATGTTGTCCCATTCCAGCGCCACGGCGCTGTACACACCGTTCAGCGGGCCTGTCAGGGCGTCGGCAGTGTAGGTGCCGTCGGCAGCCAGGATGGCGGCGCTGTACCCGGCGGCGCGGTCGGCAGGCTGGGCAAACACGCCGGTGGCTTTCACGGCGTCGGGCTTTGTCTCGGGCAGGGTGTAGTCCTGGCCGGAGAGCGTTACCACAGCAGCTTTCGGCGCAGCCAGCCAGGCGGAGAGTGTCTCGACGAAGTCGCTCCACTCGTCCCAGGTCGCCCCCTGCAGCGCCGTCACGGCGCCATCGCCCAGCAGGGCGGTCAGCGCGTCTTTGCTGGCCCAGTAGCCGTACAGGCTGCGGCCCAGCGGCAGGGTGTTGGCGTTGTCGGTGATGTCAGCCCGGGCGGCAGCTGCGGCCAACAGCGTGTCGCTGGTCACATCCAGCAGGCTGTCGCCGGAGGCGTGATCTACCAGCAGCAGGTCGGCCGCGCCGGCGTCGTCCGTCTCGGTCAGCGCTACCCCCTGGGCATCGGCGTAGGCCCTGGCCGCCGGGGCCAGCGACGCCGACGCATAGACAGTCAGCGATTGCGGCGCGGCGGTGGGAGCCGTCTCAATGGTCGCGGTATTTTCGGCGGGCAGCACGGCGGCCTGTACGTCGGCCAGCGAGCACCCCGCCAGCAGCAGCGCGGGCAATGCCAGCGCCGCAGCAGTTTTCCTAGTTTGCATTACGCAGTTTTCCCTCATAAATGGTTGTAAAATTTCAGGCTATCCTTTATTATATAGGATAAGATAACTTTTTTCCACACCTGTTTTATGTTATAATAAAAAAAATCGCAAAATTTTGAAAGGTTCTGCCTATCGTGACGCAAAAATTATACGAAACAGATTCCTATGTGCAAACGTTCACCGCGCAGGTGCTGGCCTGTACCCCGGTACAGGGCGGCTTTGCGGTCGTGCTGGACCGCACGGCCTTCTTCCCCGAGGGCGGCGGCCAGCCCTGCGACACCGGTACATTGGGCGCAGCGTGTGTGCTGGCCGTGCATACTGACGGTGCCACCATCACCCACACCACCGATGCCCCGCTGACTGTGGGCGGCACCGTGGAGGGCTGCATCGACTGGCCCGCACGGCTGGACGCGATGCAGCAGCACACCGGTGAGCATATTTTAAGCGGTACGCTGCACCGATTGTTCGGGGCCGAGAACGTCGGGTTCCACATCGGCACGCCCTATGTGCGGATGGACACGAGCATTCCGCTCTCCGCCGCGCAGCTGGCCCAGGCCGAGGCTGAAGCCAACGCCGCTGTGCGTGCCGACACCCCGGTGCGCTGCTGGGTACCCGACCCGGAAACGCTGGCCCACACCGAGTACCGCAGCAAAAAAGCACTGGACGGCGACGTGCGGCTGGTGGAGGCCGGCGGCGACTGCTGCGCCTGCTGCGGCACGCACCTGGCCCACACCGGCGAGGTCGGGCTGATCAAGATTATCTCGTATGCCCACTACAAATCCGGTATGCGGCTGGCCGTGGCCTGTGGGCAGCGCGCCTATGACGCCGTTGCAGGCATCTGGGCCGACACCGAGGCCGCCGGGCGGCTGCTAAGTTCGCCTGTTGGCTCCCTGGCTCCGGCACTTGAACGGCTGCAAAACGGCGAGACGGCACTGAAAGCCCGCCTGGCCGCGCTGCAAAACACGCTGGCAGATGCTTACGCCGCCGCAGCGGAACCGGGCCAGCCCTCCGTGCTGTGGGTGGACGGTGCCGACGGCGACGGCCTGCGCCGTGTGGCAATGTCCATCACAGCCAAGACCGGCGCGGCCTGTTGCACTTTAGCCCCCGGCGGGCAGGGCCTTGCCTATGCGCTAGCCTCTGCCCCGGGCGGCGATCTGCGCGAGACCTGCAAAGCGCTGAACGCGGCCTACCAGGGCCGCGGCGGCGGCAAACCTGGCTTTTGCCAAGGCAGCCTGGCGAGCGGCAGTTTTGAACAAGTGAAAGATTTTTTGTTGAATACATTGTAAGGAGACACCCCACCATGCGAATGCGTTTTAAACCCTATGCCCGGCCGGAGCTGCTGGCCTGCGATTTCCACGTTCACGAGCCGCTGACCCACGGCGGCCACTGGCACGAGCTGTACGCCCGGCCCGACCAGCCCTGGCACCTGGAGCTGGGCTGCGGCAAGGGCGGATTTTTGGCCCAGATCGCCCCGGCCCACCCGGATATCAATTACCTCGGCATCGACATTACCGACAAGGTGCTGATCCTCGCCAAGCGCAAGGTCGAGGCCGCCTATGCAGAGCGCGGTATTCCCGCCGACAACGTGAAAATCGCCAGCCTGGACATTGAGCGCCTGGGCAATGCCTTCACGCCAGACGACCGTGTTTCGCGCATCTACATCAATTTCTGCAACCCGTGGAGCAAGAACGCCGGCAGCAATAAGCACCGCCTGACCCACCCGCGCCAGCTTTTGCAGTACCGCAACCTGATGGATGAGGGCGCGGAGATTTGGTTCAAGACCGACGACGACGACCTGTTCCGGGACAGTCTCTCTTACTTCCCCGCCGCCGGGTTTGAAATTACCTGGCAGACCTTTGACCTGCACAAAAACGAGCCGGACTGGAATCTGCGCACCGAGCACGAGGGCATGTTCAGCGAGCAGGGCATCCCCATCAAGGCACTGATTGCCCGTAAAGGCCCCGACAGCGCCGTGACCTGGGTGGAGCCGAAAGCTCTTGCCAAACAGCAGGAGGGCGAAGATGCCGCCGAGTGAATTTGTCGTTAAGACCGTCTACTGGTTTTTCCTGTACGGCTGCATCGGCTGGGGCGTCGAGGTCGTTTACGCCGCCATCAAGGAGCACAAGCTCGTCAACCGCGGGTTCCTCTGCGGGCCGATCTGCCCGATTTACGGCTTCGGCATGGTAGGGCTGGTGTACAGCGTCAGCCTGATCCCGATGCCAAGCAGCGGCAGCATGAGCGCCGTTGCCATCTTCTTTATCGGCATGATTCTGACCACCGCCATTGAGCTGGTGGGCGGCTGGGCACTGTTCAAAGTCTACCGCATCCGCTGGTGGGACTACTCTAACATGAAGTTCAACCTGGGCGGCTACATCTGCCCGCAATTCTCGCTTTTGTGGGGGCTGGGCAGCGTGCTGATGATCAAAGTCGTACACCCGCTGCTGGCCCGCGGCTCCAACCCGATGCCGTTCAAGGTCATGCTGATTTTAGACATTGTGCTGTTCATTTTCTTTGTGGTGGACGTCATTGTTTCCACCGCCGCCGCCATCGGCCTGAACAAGTACCTGCGGGAAATCGATGAGCTGCGTGCCCGCCTGCGTGTGACCAGCGACAAACTGACCACCGTGCTGGGCACCAGTGCCATGACCGCAGACACGATTCTGGACGAGCAGAAATTGCAGCTGGCCCTTGCCAAGCTGGAGGGCCGCGAGAACGCTGCCGAGCTGCGGGCCGAAGTCACCGCCCGCGTGGGCGAACTGCGGGAGAAGCTGACCGCCGCCGACCACGACTTTATCGGTGCGCACCGTCTGCTGCGGGCTTTCCCGGATATGAAGAGCCTGAACTACGCCGACACGCTGGCCGCGACCCGCGCCGCCACCCAGCGCCTGCGTGAGCTGGCCGCCGCTGCAAAGGCCGCCGCCAAAGAGACCGCCGCGAATGCTGCGGAAAAAATCAAAAAGGCATAATTTTCAACAAATACGCCCCGAGCTGTTAAAAGCTCGGGGCGTTGGTTTATGTTGTACTAAAGCAAGCGGCCGGAATCCCCCAGTCCGCTTCGCGGACAGCCCCTTTGACAGGGGGGCATTAAAGCCTCCCTTGTTAAAGCGAGGTCGGAGAGATTCCGCCCGCACCGCCTCTTATGCCTTCTTCCTGTCGAACGCGATCTGCAATACCAGCCAGGCCGCTACAAGGCAGACTACCGAAATCAACCCCAGCATCTGCCAGGAGTGGGTCAGGTTTTCAACAGTCGCGTCGTACATCGGGCCGTCCAGCCCGGCTTGCAGCCAGGCCATGCGGCTGTTCAGGTCGGTGGATGCGCCCAACGCACCCATGCCCCAGCGGCAGACGATGATGTTGGAAATCGTCGCCGCCGCACCGGTCACAGTGAACATAACATTGCTGAACACGACCTGCCCAATCATCAGCACCAGCACAGCCAGGATCGCGCTTTCACCGTTGGTGAACAGCGCCGAAATCAGCAGGCCAACGCAGCTGGACGAGAACATCGTCAGCAGCAGCGTGACAAAAATCTCCATGTCGGTTTCCAGCAGCAGGTGGTTCTGCGGCACATGGACGATGGACACAAACCCCAGCGCCAGAATGGCCGCCTGGGCAATTTCCACCAGTAGCAGCACCGCCGCCTTGCTCAAAACAACGGCCTGCAGGCTGACGCCGACCGAGGCTTCGCGCAGGATGATCTCCCGCTCCTTACAAATTTCGCGGTAGGAGTTCAGCGTGCCCATAAACGTCGCCATGGCGGCCAGAATGAACAGCGCCGTGCGGCTGCCGATGTTGACAAGGTTCGAGGTAAAGCAGTTGGGGTCCGCCGTCAGCTTGACGACCAGCACCATAAACGGCGATTGCAGCGCCAGGCTTGCCAGCAGCAGCTTGTCGTTCCAAATCAGCTGCAGATTGCGCTGGATCAGCACCCCAAGCTGGCGCAGGAACTTCAAAAATTTTACTGGCTGCATCGTTTATCCGCCTCCTGCGCTGCCTCCGGGCAGGCCGCCAGCAGGCGGTTGAACTCGGGGGTCGTGTAATATTTTTCGCGGTACAGTTCAATTTGCTCCGGATCGCGCAGCTTTTCAAAGATATCGCTGGTCATTTCCACATCAAAATAGTCGTTCAGCTTCTCGGGTGCACCGTAGTAGCACAGCACGCCGCCCACGCCCAGAAATGCGATTTTGTCACATAGGTTGATGTTAGACATATTGTGTGTGACCATCAGCACTGTGCAGTTCTGGTGGCTCAAACGGCGGCACAGCTCCATCATGCTGCGGTCCAAATCAGGGGAAAGGCCGCTCGTCGGCTCGTCCAGAATCAGCAGCCGCGGGTTGGCCAGCAGCTCCATCGCAATCGAGACACGCTTTTTCTGGCCGCCGGACAGGCGGGAGATAAACGTTTTCTCGCGGCCCTGCAAATCGACCGCCTCGATGGCGTGGGCCACAGCGGCGGCGATTTCGGCGCGGGTCGCGTCGTGGGCAATGCGCAGCTTGGCCGTGTAGGTCAGGCTTTGCTCCACGGTCAGGTTGTCATGCATGATGTCCTTTTGCGGCACATAGCCCAGCGCGGCCTCAAAGGCGTTGCGGTTGGAGCGGGTGTCCAGCCCATCAAACCGCACGCTGCCCGCCGTGCAGGGGGCTGTGCCGGTGATGCAGGTCAGCAGGCTGGATTTGCCCGTGCCGGACCCGCCCACCAGCACCACAAAGCTGTTCGGCTCCACCTGAAAGCTCGTTCCGTCCACGATGTTCAGCGGGCGGCCTGTGTTGGCATTTTTTACCGTTTTGTACACATTTACAAGTTGGATACTAATGCCGCTCTGGTGCGCGTGGTAGTGCAGCATCCCGCCGGTAAAGGCGAAAACCTGCGCAGGAACGTTGATGACCGCGCCGTTGCGCAGCACCGTGCGGGTCACACGCATGCCGTCCACATAGGTGCCGTTGGTCGAGCCGAGGTCGTGCAGTTCGTAGTGGCCGTCTTTGTACAAAATCTCGCAGTGGTGGCGGGAGACGCGGTCGCTGACGAGCTTGATGTCGCAGTCATCACCGCGGCCGATGAGCACCCGCTTCTTGCGGCGGACGTCCACCTCCCGCAGGACGGCGTCGGAGGTCTGTTCTTTTATCGGGGCCGCGCCGTCGCCCTGCACGTTGGTGATTTCTTCCACGCGGAAGGTGATTTCCTGCGTGTCGGCGTCGCCGTCGGTGTTCAAACCGATGACATCGCCGCTCTGCAGGACGCTCGTCTCGCCGGAGTCCAAATAGCGATTGTTGAACCAGGTGCGGTAGTCGCTGCCGTCGTCGGTGACGACCCACCGGCCGTTCTCGAAGGAGACGGTGAACTGGTTATCGCCCACACTGTTGCGGCGCAGCACGTACTCGCACTGGGCGCTGCGGCCAAAGCGGTAGCTGCCCGCAGGCAGTGTGATACGCTGTTTGTTGCGCAGTTCCGTAATTAAAATGACGATCTCACTTGTCATGGCGCAGCCCCCTTACCAATGGAAGTCTGCACCGCAAAACGGCACAAATTGCAGCGCGGCACCGCCCAGGCGCAGCACTTCTCCGCCGGTCAGCGGCTGGGGTTCCAGCAGGGCATCCTCGCCCAGGTAGCAGAGTTCCTGGGAGGAACCGGGCAGCAGCGTGAAGGCGTTCTTCTCGGCGTCGTAGACCACGGCGGCCTGGCGGGCGCTCAAGGGCGCGTCGGCGCTTAAGGTAACCGGCGTGCCGTCGGTGTCCAACCCCAGAAAGCTGCGGCCGATGCCCAGCCGCAGGTCACGGCCCTTGGCCACGCCGTCCAGCACCACCAGCCAGCCGGCCACCGGCCCCGCCGGGGCCGCCTTGTCCACGGCGGCGGGCTGCTCGGCCTCGCCCTCATGGACGATGGAATGGTCTTTCAGTAATTCGGTGTTGCAATAGGGGCATTCGGGGTATTTGTCGCTGTCGTAAAAATGGCCGCTTTCGCATTTGGATAGCTTCATAAGAAGGCTCCTTTGTGTGGTTTTTCGATGCAGGGGGGCGCGCTCGACGCCCCGCGGAGGGAGCAAGCCTCCCTACAAAACTAACCGTATCGTCGTCTTGCCGATGCGCAGGGTATCGTTATTTTGCAGGCGGTGTTCGCCCTCAATGCGTTCGCCGTTCACATACACCTTGGCCCGGTCGGTCAGCGTCTGCACCAGCAGCGAGTCCCCCTGGGCCGCCAGTGCGCAATGCTGCGGCGAGAGCTTGCGATCCGGGATGCACAAATCGCACTGAGCTGCATCGCTGCCGATGATAAGGCTGCTCTCCACCATGCCGGCCCAGCGGCTCTCGGCGATGGAGGGCCGCTGGCTCCAGAACAGCGTGACCCAGCGGCGCGGCAGGGCGTCCGGCTCCCCCGCCCCGGCCAGCAGGTGTTCGGCCTCGGCCTCTTTTTCGGCAGCGCGGTCACGGCGGCGCACGCCGTACCAACTGCCGAACAGCGTCAGCAGCAGCACGGTGGCCAGCAATAGCGGCACCCGGAACCGCGCAAAATAAAATTCCTTATCCCGCGGCCAGACGACCACTTTAAACGTCGCCGTCTGCCGGTTGCTGCTGACGTTGGCTGCGCTCATTTTGCTGGAGACCCGGTTCAGCGCCACGGTGTATTCGCCCTTGTACAGCGGCTCGATCTCCAGTGTTGCGGTGCGGCCGTCCTCGGCAATTTCTACCGATTTGACCTGTACGCGCCAGTTCCAGATATCCTTGGAGCGTATCTCGTAGAGTTGTATCTTGTCGGCATTCTCGTGGATGGGCTGGTTGAAGGTCAGGCGCAGCTTGTCGCGCCGCAGCGTCTCCACGTTCGTGACCTGGGGTTTTGTGAGTTTGTAGCCCATGTAAACGGTCTGGCTGTTCTTGATGGCACTGCCCAACTGGGGCATGGCCAGCGTCAGCGTTTCCAATCGCTCGCCGTACATACTCTCGGGGACCTCGGTGCGGATTTCCAGTGCTGTGGCAAAATAGGCCTGCTTTTTCTTCAGTTCATCCCCCAGCGTCGATGCTTCACACAGCACCAGCTTACCGTCTGCCGCCTGTGCCAATGTTTCAAAAAACTTCGGTTCTTCGGTCATCAGGTAGACGTAGGCCGCCATGCCGATCTGGTCGCCGACATCGCTGGCCAGCGTGCCGAACAGCGCCATATTGGACAGCACCTGCCCGGCATCGGTCACGATCATGGCCGCTTTACGGGGGGCCAGCGCCTGGTAGTCGCTCTGTATCTCACTGTATACGGCCGAGACAAGCTGCGCTGTATCCATACTGCCCTCAGCCTGCTGGATATGTGCCAGTGCCTTGTACATCAGGTCTTTGTCCGATGTGGCGGGCAGCACGCATTCGGTCGCCCCCGCCGTCGTGTACAGCATCAGCTGGTCATTCTCGCCCATCACCGCGATGAGCTTGCGCACGCCGCCCAGCATTGTGTAAAAGTCTGCTGCGCTGATGCCGCTGCTGTTATCCAGCGCGACGATATAGCAAATTGGGTCATTGGCAATGCCTACTGACCGTACCTCGAGCTTGCGGTCGCCCAGCGTCAGTTCCGGCCCGGCGGCCTGCACCTGGATGGAGGAATAGGGGTCGCCGTCGCCGTTCAGTGCGTAGAAATACACATCCAGCTCCGGCACGTTGACGTAGGCCTGTTCCATTTTAAAGGTGCCCGCGCCGGTCACGCCAACGGTGGTATCCGCCGCCGCGCCAAAGGCGCACAGGGCCGCCAGGGCCAGCACAGCCAGCAGGCAGCACCAGAGTTTATGCAGTCTCACGGGCATCCCTCTTTTCTGATCGACAGCGCCTACACGCCAAGTTTTTTATGTAAGGCACGCAGCGCCATGATAGCCTTGCGGCGGCGTTTGGTCTGGGGGCTGGCGGGGGCGGGCATGGGGGCCGGGGCCGAGGCGGGCACGGCGTCCCCCCCGTCCTCATCGTCGTCTGCCAGCGTAAAGCTGGGCATGACCGGCTTGTGGGGCACTGGTGCGGGGGGCGCACCCTCGTCCAGAATCGGCTCGCCCTGCTGGCGCAAAATCGGATAGGAGAAAATTGCGCCGGGTATCTCAACTTCCTCGTTGGGGTCGCCGGGCTGGGCTTTCGGCTCGGTGTCAAAATAGTCGGGCGACGGCGTCACAACGGTGTTCGTGCGCGGCTCATCGTCGTCCATGCCGGGGGCCACCACGCGGTTCGTCGTCTCGCCAGCGGCGGGCTGGGCCGGGGCATCGGGTTCCGGCTCGCTGTCCCGCAGGGCCGAGGCCGCCGCATCCACCTTGAGGGCCGACAAATCGAGCTGCGGCTCGGCGTCGGCCTCCTCCAAATCCTCTTTGTGGACGATCAGCGGCGCGGTGCGGCTGGCGTAGTCCTGGGCCTTCTGCAGATCCCCAATGACTTTGGCCAGGTAGTCCATCATCTCACCGCGGGCTTTCTCCATCTCGGTGATGCGGCTCTTCAGGTCTTGCAGCCGCAGGCGGTGGGCGTTCTGTATCTCCCGCGTTTCATCGGTGGCAGACTGCACCATCTGGCGCGCCTGGGCAATGGCCTGTTCCCGGGCCAGCTGGTCGATGGCCTCGGCTTTCAGGTTCGTATCCTTGATGATCTTGTCAGCGTCATCCTTGGCCTGCTGACGGATGCGGGCAGCCTCGGTCTCGGCATCGGAGATGACCTTGTCGCGGTCGGCCAACACCTGCTGGCGGGCCTGGTCATGGGCGCGGCCCTTGACCCGCAGGGCGGAGTTTGCTTCCTCGCACTGCTCGGTCAGTTCCTTATTTTCCCGCACAAGGTCGCTGTTTTTCAGCCGCAGCATATCCACCTGATTTGTCAGCGAGTGGTTGCGCTCTTTGACAGTGGAAAACTGGGTTTCCAGGTTGGCGCGGTAACTTTGCAGCTTGTCTACCTGCCCGGCCAGCGTTGCGTTCTGGCCAGAAAGCGTCTGGTTCTGCATCATCAGGTTTTGGGCGTGGCGGCGCAGGGCGTCGTTCTCCTGCCGGGCGGCGCGGGCCTCGGCGGCAGCTGCCGCCAGGTGCTGCTCATAGTCGGCGCAGAGGTCCAGCATGGCCTGGCGCACATCCTCCGGCTCATAGCCGCCGAACCGCGCCTTGCGCATACCGCTCTGTTCTATGTAGTTGTCGATGTCAATTTTGGGCATTGGTAGTTTCTCCCAAGGTAAATTTACACATACTCGATTTTATTATAGAACATGATATGCTGTAAAGCAAGTAAAACCCACAAAAAAGCCGCCCTTTCCTTGCGGAAAGGGCGGCGAAAAGCCTAATGGTTCAGTTCAAATCAAGCGTTGGCCTGAGAAGCAGCAACAGCGCAGGCGACGGTCATGCCGACCATCGGGTTGTTGCCGGCGCCGATCAGACCCATCATCTCGACGTGAGCCGGGACGGAGGAAGAACCAGCGAACTGGGCATCACCGTGCATACGGCCCATGGAGTCGGTCAGACCGTAGGAAGCGGGGCCTGCAGCGACGTTATCCGGGTGCAGGGTACGGCCCGTGCCGCCGCCGGAAGCGACGGAGAAGTACTTCTTGCCGTTCTCGATGGCCCACTTCTTGTAGGTGCCGGCGACCAGATGCTGGAAGCGGGTGGGGTTGGTGGAGTTACCGGTGATGGAAACCTCAACGCCCTCAGCCTTCATGATGGCAACGCCTTCCAGAACGTCGTTGGCGCCGTAGCACTTGACAGCAGCGCGCTCGCCGTCAGAGTAAGGGATGGTCTCGACGACCTTCAGTTCGCCGGTGGCGAAGTCGTAGTCAGTCTTGACGTAGGTGAAGCCGTTGATACGGCTGATGATCTGGGCAGCGTCCTTGCCCAGGCCGTTCAGGATGACGCGCAGGGGCTCTTTGCGGACCTTGTTGGCGGTACGGGCAATGCCGATAGCGCCCTCAGCGGCGGCGAAGGACTCGTGGCCAGCCAGGAAGGCGAAGCAGTGGGTGTCCTCATGCAGCAGCATGGCACCCAGGTTGCCGTGGCCCAGACCGACCTTGCGCTGCTCAGCGACAGAGCCGGGGATGGTGAAAGCCTCGAGGCCCTCGCCGATGGCGGCGGCGCAGTCAGCAGCGCTCTTCAGGCCGCGCTTGACGGCGATAGCGGTGCCCAGGGTGTAAGCCCAGACGGCGTTGTCGAAGCAGATGGGCTGGATGCCGCGGATGATCTTATCGCAGTCGATGCCCTTGGCCAGCAGCATTTCGTTGCAGGCGTCAAGGCTCTCCAGGCCGTTGGCCTTGAGGCAAGCCTCGATCTTGGGCATACGGCGATTCTGGGATTCAAAAGTTGCCATAATCTATGTTCCTCCCTCTCTTATTCTTCACGCGGGTCGATGTACTTGACAGCGCCCTGCTCGGCAGAGAAGCGGCCGTAGGTGCCGATGTTCTTCTCGTAGGCTTCCTTCGGGTCCTTGCCGTGACGGATGTCCTCCATCATCTTGCCCAGACGGACGAACTGATAGCCGATGACCTGGTTGTCCTTGTCCAGAGCGGTCTTGAGGATGTAGCCCTCGGTCAGCTCCAGATAACGGACACCCTTGGCCTTGGTGGAGAAAATGGTACCGGTCATGGAACGCAGGCCCTTGCCCAGGTCGTCCAGGCCAGCGCCGACAGGCAGGCCGTTCTCAGAGAAAGCGGTCTGGCTGCGGCCGTAGACGATCTGCAGGAACAGCTCACGCATAGCAACGTTGATAGCGTCGCAGACGAGGTCGGTGTTCAGAGCCTCCAGGATGGTCTTGCCGGGCAGGATCTCACCGGCCATAGCGGCGGAGTGGGTCATGCCGGAGCAGCCGATGGTCTCAACGAGGGCTTCCTCGATGATGCCGTTCTTGATGTTCAGGCTCAGCTTGCAGGTGCCCTGCTGGGGAGCACACCAGCCCACACCATGGGTGTAGCCGCTGATATCCTCAATTTTATACGCCTTGACCCACTGGCCCTCTTCGGGGATGGGCGCGGGACCGTGCTTGGGTCCTTTTGTGATCGGGCACATTGCGTTGACCTGTGCGGAGTATTCGATCATAATTTTCTCTCCTTTGCATATTGTTAGGCTTTTCACAGCTATCTTTATTATAAAGGGTCGAATCCTGTTTTTCAAGATGTTAGTTTAAGCTAACCTTTGGTTTTTTGGCATTTTCTATGGCCGGGCGGCACAGCAGGCGGCGGATAGGCATGGTGGAGCAAATAAAAAAGCCTCCCTTGTCAAAGGGAGGTGGACGCCGCAGGCGGCCGGAGGGATTCCTGCCCGCGTGCGGATGTAACAGCGTACAAGGCAAGGCGCGTCGGAATCCCTCCGCCTCGCTATGCTCGGCACCTCCCTTTGACAAGGGAGGCTTTTCCTTAAAACAAAAACCCAAAGATCACCCGCGATACCGCACCGCAGGCCGCCATCATCGCAATGCCTGCCACAATCGGCGGCAGCCATTGCCGCAGCAGGCCTGGCTGCTGCACCGGCTCGGCAGATTTCGTCTTTTTGCCTTTGCCGTAACGTACAGGTTTCTCCGCCGTGGCGGAGTTTTCCTCCTGCTCCGGCGGCAGACAAAACACCTGCAAAAGCGCAAACAGCAGCATGATCTCGGGGAAAATCATCGACACGCGTATCGAGATGACCGCATGGGCCAGGTAGCTGACCAGCGCCAGTGTGACCGGGGCCACGCCGGGGCGCAGCCAGTTATGGGCGGCCTTGCGCAGATGGGCGATCACAAACCACAGCCACGCGGCCAGCCCCGCCACGCCGGTGGTCAGCAGCAGTTCCAGGTACTCGTTGTGGGCGGCGTAAAAGGTGCGCATCCGCTCGGTGATGTCCGCGCCCGCCCACTGGGCCACAGCCGTGTGCATCATGCCGGGGCCGACGCCGAACAGCTTGCGCCACACAGGCTGCGCCAGCCAGCTTTCGGCGGTGATGCGCCAGGCCGTGCCGCGGTAGGTGCCCCAGTCATCGTTAAAAACCAGCAGGTCATCCAGGCGGCCCAGGCTGGGGAAGCCCGGCATAAAATTGGCAAGCAGCGTCAGCACTGTCGCACCGAGCACAATGACCGCCGCCAGTGCCCGGCCCAGCCTGTACAGCGGCAGTTCCCGCCCGCGCAGGGCAAACCGCAGCACGGCCCAGACTGCCAGACAGACCGCAAACCCGAGCTGCGCCACATGACCCAGCGCCGCCAGCATTGGCTTACCGCCCTGGGTGTAGACATGGGTGCGCATATACTGCATCCACCCGGCGTGGAAGAAGAAAAACGCCCCGATGACCGCCAGCCGCCGCAGCGTGCGGGTGGTGAAGTTTTTCTGGCAGATGAGCACCAGCACCGCCGCGCCGATGCCCAAAGTCAGGCCCTCGGCATCCACCACAGCCAGCGCTAACCCGCCAAAGAACGCAGGCACGCCGTAAAACAGTGTGTGCCGCACGCCCCGCGCAACTAAGAACGCATAGAACACCAGCGGCAGCGCGAACGCCATGAACCCGGAGCAGAAGTTTTTCTGCCCCAATGTCGAGAAAAACTGCGCGCGCTCCACGACCGCCGTGTCCGCATAGGTACCGATGAGGTCGATATTAAATATGTTGAGGACGTACAGCACCGTGACGATGGCGGTGGCAACGCCGACGCAGAAGGTTAGGCCGTTTAAAATTTTCTGCGGCGCAAAGGCGCGGACGGCCAGATAGCCCGCCGCCGTGAACAGCACCATCATACAGCCGCCGTAGTAGCCGCCCAACCCCCAGAAGGACGCCGCAGGCGACAGCGACAGCACCGTGGACAGCACGCCCGATGCCGTGACCGCTCCCAGTGCCCAGAGGCCGGGGTCGGTTTTCCAGGGCAGACGACCCGGCATCGGCTTGGCCCCGACGACGGCCAGCGCACCGAGCCAAAGCGCAAACGCCCAGCAGACCGTGCAGATGCCGGTGAATTTGACAACGCCGAGGTTGGAGAATTTATCGATATACAGTGGGAACGCACAGAGCGCCGCCACCAAAAATGCCGTGGCCGACTGTGCAGCCAGGCGGCGAAGCTGTTGGGTTTGGGTCATAGTGAAAACCTCTTAAAGCACGTAATTTATTGCCGGAGCTGCTATGTAGGGGCCGCACATATGCGGCCCGCAACGCAACGGAAATCGACCGTCTGCGGGAAGGCCGCGGGCCGGGCATGCCCGGCCCCTACAAGTTCCCGGCAAATCCATATTGTACCCTGCCGCGCATAAAAATTCAACCATTCTCCACAGGTTTTACAAGACTGACACAAACCAGCCCCGCCGCAGCACATCCCCCGGCCAGCCAATGACGGGCGGCCAGGGGCAGGGCCTGCGCCCCGATATAGCTCAAAATACTGCCGCCGCTCATACCCAAGGCGATGAATCCATAGTTTACCCCGGCGTGGGGCAAACCAAACAGATCCGTGTTGAAGGACGGCTGCACGGCCGCGCCGCCGGAGTAGAAAAACGTAAGCACCGCATAGGCCGCCAACACCCACCACTGCCCCGCAAAGGCAAACCATACGCTGCCCGCCGCAAGACCCAGGTACACGGCGTACAAAACCGGCTTGCGGCCCAGCTTGTCACTGAGGGCGGGCAGCAGCATCCGTCCCGCCGCACTGGCCGCCGACCCCAGCACGATACTGTACGGCGCGGCACTCTCGGGCAGGCCGCGCTCGGTGGCAATTTTAAAAATTTCCGGGCTGAACAGCAGCACCGCCGGGGCGGACAGCGCTACCGCCGCCACACACAGCTTGTACTGCGGCGTGCGGAGCATCTGCTTGTAGTCAAAATCCGGCCCCGGCTGGGGCTTTCCACGCTGGGGTTTAGGCGGCGGGTCTTGCAAAATCAGCGCCCCCACACCGCAGACGACGAGCATGACCACCCCCAGCGCCGCAAAGCAAACGCGGATGCCCCACGCCCCGCCGACGCCCTTGACAAACACCGTAAAAAACGCACCGGACAGCCCCATGGCTACCCCCGCCACGCCGGTGGCCCAGCCTTTTTTGTCCTGATACCATTTTTGGGCGCAGGCCAGCACCGCCGGGGCCAGAAACGCACTGCCCAGCCCGGCGGGCAGACTGTACACGACAAGAAACAATGCGGCGTTGGCGGGCGGCACGAACGCCGCCGCGAAGAACCCGCCCGCCAATAGGGCCGTGCCCCACAACCCGGCGAAACGCGGACCGCGGGCATCCTGCAGCAAACCGCCCACCGCGCAGCCCACACCATAGGCCGCGACCAGTACCGCAAACCCCAGCATAGCCTGCCCGCGGGAAAAGCCGTACCCCTGCATGACCGGCTGCTGGAACACGCCCCACGCCGCAGGGATGCCGGTGAGCAGCTGTGCCGCCGCCCCCGCCGCTAAAATATACGGCCCGCGATTTTGTTTTGGCACACGCATCCCCTCCCCTTTTCGGGATAGTATGCCCGGTTTGGATTGACAAAATGCGGTTTGGGCGATATGATTATATATAAAAAGCCTTCCCCTGTGGGGGAAGGTGGCCGAAGGCCGGATGGGGGCAGGCTTGCCTCTATTGCCCATTTGTAGGTTACTATGGCAAACACGTCCCTCATCAGTCACCTTCGGTGACAGCTTTCCCCCCAAGGGGGGAAGTCAATTTGCAATAAGGAGAACCACCATGAAGACACAACCTTTAAAAGGTATGCGCGATCTGCTCCCGCGGGAACAGGCGCTGCGTGATTATATCCAGGGCCAGATCCTGGCCACCTACCGCGCCGCAGGCTTCCAGCGCATCTCCACCCCGATTTTGGAGGATATGGAGAACCTGGACAAGAGCGACGGCGGCGATAATCTGAACCTGATTTTCAAGGTTCTCAAGCGCGGCGACAAGCTGGAGCACGCGCTGGCAAGCGGCAACGAGAAGCAGCTGTCCGACATGGGCCTGCGCTATGACCTGACGCTTCCGCTGTCCCGCTACTACGCGGCCAACCGCAACGAGCTGCCCAACCCCTTCAAGGTCATCCAGACTGACCGCGTCTACCGCGCCGAGCGCCCGCAGAAGGGCCGCCTGCGCGAATTCGTCCAGTGCGACATTGACATTCTGGGCGATTCTTCCCCCAACGCCGAGGTCGAGCTGATCGACGTGACGGCCCGCGCCCTGCTGAAGATCGGCTTTACCGGGTTCACCGTCAACATCAACGATCGCCGCATCCTGCGCGCCATGCTGGAAAAGATGGGCTTTGCCGAGGACCAGCTGGATTCCGTCTGCATCAGTTTTGACAAGATGGACAAAATTGGCGCGGACGGCGTCAAGGCCGAGCTGACCGAGAAGGGCTTTGCCCCCGAGGCCGTGCAGGCGCTGGACGACTTCCTGCGTGCAGGGGATTTCAGCCTGGACACCGTCGCCGCCAAGGTGGACGACGAGGCACTGACCGCCGACCTGCGCTATGTCATTGCCGCCAGCGAGAAAGTCGCAAACGGCCGCTACGGCATTGCCTACGCCCCCAGCCTGGTGCGCGGCCAGGGCTACTACACCGGTATGGTGTTTGAGGTCACCTGCCCGCAGTTCAGCGGTGCCGTGGCCGGCGGCGGCCGCTATGACAACATGGTCGGCAAGTTCATCGGCCAGCAGGTCCCGGCTGTGGGCTTCTCCATCGGGTTTGAGCGCGTCTGCGGCATTTTGCTGGAGCAGGGCTATCAGATCCCCGGCGCAAAGCCGAAGATGGCGCTGCTGTATTTGAAGGACGCCGACTTTGCCGCCGTGCTGGCCAAGGCTGAGCAGCTGCGCGCCGACTATGATGTGACCGTGCTGCCCCAGGCCAAAAAGCTGGGCAAGCAGTTCGGCACGCTGGAAGCCGCCGGGTACAACGCCGTTGCCTTTGCCGACAACGACGACGTCAAGCTGCTTGGGCAGAAAGCCGAATAAGCAACCAAAAATTTGTGGGATGTGCCAAAATTGCGGCACATCCCACTTTTTTGTATTTGGTTTGTAACACACAGCTGGCATTTTCCGTGTTATATTGGTGAAAAGGGAAATGCCTTCTCCCCAAGGGGGAAGGTGGCCGAAGGCCGTATGAGGGGCGGCGTTCCCGACACCGAGCCGTAAAAAGGCGGCAAGACAAACTTGCCCCCCATCAGGGGAAGCCTTTACGTAGAAAGGAGTTCCACCATGAAAAAGCGCATCACCCGTATCACCGCTGCGCTGGCCGCTGCTGCACTGCTGGCGGGCTGCGGCAGCATCAGCAGCAACGACGGCGGCTACTACGCCACCGAGGCCGCCGCGCAGGAAAGCTGCAATTATGACAGCGCCGCAGGCGCGGTAGACAGCAGCCTGATGCCCGCCAACGCCGCCGAAGCCGCTGCCGATGAGACCGCGCAGAAAATCATCTACAACGCCAGCCTGTCGATGGAATCCACCGACTTTGACGCCGCCCGCGAAACCCTGCTGGCTGCGGTCGAGGCCAGCAATGCATGGATGGAGTCCACCAGCGTTTACGGCACTGAAAAGGATCACGACCGCAGCGCCGACTACACCGTGCGGGTGCCGGTGGACAATTACCGCGCGTTTTTGGCTGCCGTGGGCGAGGCAGGCAGCGTGCGCAATATCAGCGAGAATGCCCAGAACATCACCAGCAGCTACATTGATGTGGAATCCCGGCTGGCGGCACTGGAAGCCCAGCGCACCCGCCTGAATGAGCTGGCAGACCAGGCCGAGACGACCGCCGACCTGCTGGAAATCGAGAGCCAGCTTTCCGATGTGCAGTACCAGTTGGAGAACTACACCCGCCAGCTGCGCAATATGGACCAGCAGGTCAGCTACTCGACCGTAGACATCTATCTGGAAGAGGTCGCAACCCTGACCCCGACCGGCGTGACCTTCACCGAGCGCATTGCCGATGCGTTCGGTGGCGGCTGGGACGCCTTCGTTGGGTTTGTGCAGGGGCTGGTCATTGCGCTGGTCTACCTGTGGCCGGCGGTGTTGATCGTCATTGCAGTCATTGCGGCTCTGCGATTCTGGCGCAAGCGCCATCCGAAAGCCCCCAAAGCGCCCAAGCCCATCCAGACCCCGCCGTCAGCTGCGGAGTACCCGGTAAAGCAGGACGAGGAACCGAAGCCGAAATATTGAGATAACACAAAAAACGCCCGACCGCATAAAATACGGTCGGGCGTATATTTTTTCTGTCCTGTAGGGGCGAGGCATGCCTCGCCCTGCACCTACCCGCAAAAGGGAATCCTGCGGGCAGGCCGCGGGCCGGGCATGCCCGGCCCCTACAGCGCAATTACTTCTGACTTAGTCCTTCAGCGTCAGCGCGATGCTCAAATCCTTGAGCTGCTGCTCGTCCACCACGTCCGGTGCACCGCTCATCGGTTCGCCGGCATTCTGCACCTTCGGGAAGGCGATGACGTCGCGGATGGAATCCTTCTTCAGCATCAACATGACCATACGGTCCAGGCCGTAGGCCATACCGCCGTGCGGGGGTGCGCCGAACTTGTAGGCGTCCATCAGGAAGCCAAAGCTCTCGCGGGCCTTCTCCTCGGTGAAGCCCAGGGCATGGAACATACGATCCTGCAAAGCGGGGTCGTTGATACGCATGGAGCCGCCGCCCATCTCGACACCGTTCAGCACGATATCGTAGGCCACAGCGTGGCAGGCACCGGGGTCGCTCTCGACCTTGTCCAGGTCTTCGGCCTTGGGCAGGGTGAACGGATGGTGCATGGCCATCCAGCGGCCCTCCTGCTCGGAGTACTCGAACAGCGGGAAGTCAACGACCCACAGGAAGTTGAATTTGTCGGGGTCGATCAGGCCGTGCTTGCGGGCAATGTCCAGGCGGACCTGGCCCAGCGCGGTGCATGCCTTGACCCAATCGGTATCGCTGACCAGCAGCAGCACGTCGCCGGTCTCGGCGTTCAGTGCGGCATACAGCGCAGCTTTCTCGGCGTCGGTCAGGAATTTTTCAAAGCTGGAGGAAGTACCGTCGGCAGTCAGGCGGCTGTACGCCAGGCCCTTGGCGCCGTAGGTCTTGGCGACCTCGCCCAGCTTATCGATGTTCTTGCGGGACAGCTTATCGGCCAGACCTTTGGCGTTGATGGCGCGGATGGTGCCGCCTGCTTCCAGCACGGCGGCGAAGGGCTTGAACTCGGTGCCCTTGAACACCTCAGTCACGTCCTGGATTTCCAGACCAAAGCGGGTGTCGGGCTTATCGGAGCCGAAGCGGCCCATAGCCTCATCCCAGGGCATACGGTAGAACGGCGTCTGCACATCGACATTGAGCATTTCCTTCCACAGGCGCTTGATCAGGCCCTCGTTCAGGGTCATGATATCGTCCTCGGAGACAAAGCTCATCTCCTCGTCCACCTGGGTGAACTCAGGCTGGCGGTCGGCGCGCAGATCCTCGTCGCGGTAGCAGTGAGCCAGCTGGAAATAGCGGTCAAAGCCGGACAGCATCAGAATCTGCTTATAGAGCTGCGGGCTCTGGGGCAGGGCGTAGAAGTGGCCCGGCTGCACACGGCTGGGCACCAGATAGTCACGCGCACCCTCGGGCGTGGACTTGATGAGGGTAGGCGTTTCGATCTCGGTGAAGTGGTTCTCGCAGAAATAGTTGCGGATGATCTGCATGATCTTGCTGCGCAGCACGATCGGCTCGTGCATGGATGGGCGGCGCAGGTCAAGGTAACGGTAGCGCAGGCGCAGGTCGTCGTTGACGTTGATCTCGTCGCGCAGCTCAAACGGCGTGGTCTGGGCCTCGCTCAGGATGCGCAGCTCGGTAACGTAGAGCTCCACGTCACCGGTTGAAATCTTGTCGGTCTTGGCGGCGCGCTCGCGCAGCTTGCCGCGGCAGATGATGACGTACTCGCTTTTCAGGCTCTCGGCCTTGGCGAAAACGTCCTTGGGGGTATCCTCATCGAACACCAGCTGCAAAATGCCGGTGGTATCGCGCAGGTCGGCAAAGATGATGCCGCCCTTATCGCGGGCGCGGGCGATGGAGCCGCAGACGGTCATTTCCTGACCCGCCATGGCAAGGCTGACTTCCCCGCAGTAATTGGTACGGCGCAGGCTGCCCAAAGTTTCCATATTTCCAAATCCCCTTTACGGTTTTTTCTACTCTAAAAACCTATTATACCGCGCCGTCCTGCGTTTGGCAAGGGGCGCGGGGCGAAAGGCGGAGAAAATCCGCGTAAAATGTTTTCAAAAGTGTATTGACAAGCGGGACCGGACTTGCTATAATAGTAGGGCTGTGAGACCCACAGTGCAATAGATGTGCCCGTAGCTCAGTTGGTAGAGCATCTGACTTTTAATCAGAGGGTCCAGGATTCGAGTTCCTGCGGGCGCACCAAAAACCGCTTGAAGCCGCAAGGTTTCAAGCGGTTTTTTGCATTATACAACAGCAAGGACGAAATTTGCATTTCTGTATAAAATTTTATGGTTTTCGTCTTGCAAATTTGGCGCGTGTTGAGTATAATAAGGCTAATGATATCTTGTAAAGGGGAGAATTGAAATGCCGATCTCTGAACCAACCGCCGTATTTTCCATCCGTGATGACCGTGATATGGAGATCAAGCAGGCGGTGCTGCAAGTGTACCGCGCGCTGGAGGAGAAGGGCTACAACCCCATCAATCAGCTCGTCGGCTACATCCTGTCGGAGGATCCGACCTACATCACGACCTACAAGAACGCCCGCGCCATCATCCGCCGCATTGACCGCGACGACCTGCTGCAGGCGCTGGTTCGCGATTTTGTGAAGCATTAAAGGTTTGGCAAAAAATTCCCGCATATCCGATTTGGATATGCGGGAATTTTTGTAGCTAAAGCCTTCTCCCTCGGGAGAAGGTGGCCCGCAGGGCCGGATGAGGGGGAATCACGGGCAGGCTGCCCCTCATCAGTCCGCTTCGCGGACAGCTTCCCCCAAGTGGGAAGCCTTTTTTCTTATTCCGCAAAAAACGCGTTCTGCACGGCGTTCAGGACGGCGGCACGGCCGGCGGTAAAGTTGACGCCGCCCTGCAGGTAGCAGGTGTAGGGGGCGCGCAGCGGGCCGTCGCAGCTGATTTCGATCGTACTGCCCTCGGTAAAGCTGCCGCTGGCCATGACGACCTTGTCCGTGTAGCCCGGCTCGTCGGCGGGTTCGGGGCTGGCGAAGCTGTCCACCGGGCTGTTGTGCTGGATGCCCGCGCAGAAGCCAGTCAACGCGGCGGCACTGCCCGAGTCAAAGCAGGTCACAATATCGTTGTGGTCAGCCGTATAGCGCGGTACCGGGTTGACACCCGCCAGTTCCAGCAGGCACTGGGCATAAATCGCGGTTTTCAGCGCCTCGCAGACAACACCGGGCGCGTAGTAGAAGCCCAGGAAGGTATCCCGCAGGCTGTCCTGGGTGCAGCCCAGGTCGCCGCCGATGCCGGGAGCCGTGAAGCGGTGGCTGCACTTTTCCACCAGGTCGCGGCGGCCCGCAATGTAGCCGCCGGTGGGGGTGATGCCGCCGCCGGGGTTCTTGATGAAGCTGCCTGCCATGATGTCCGCGCCGAAGGATACCGGCTCGGCAGTCTGGGTGAACTCGCCGTAGCAGTTGTCCACAAAGATCACAGCGTTGGGGTTGGCCCTGCGGGCGGTGTCGGCCACTTTTTGAATCGTCGCCAGGTCAAAGGCGTTGCGCTGGGTGTAGCCGCGGCTGCGCTGAATGTGCACCACTGTCGCGGTCTTGGCCTTCTCGGCAATCAGGTCATAGTCGGGCGTAAAGTCCGGCAGCAGCGGGCACTCGTCGTAGTTTACACCGAACTCCCGCAGCGTACCGCAGCCCTTGCCCGCATTACCGATGCCGATGACGCCTTCCAGCGTGTCATAGGGGCGGCCTGTGGCGGCCAGCAGGGTGTCGCCGGTGCGCAGCAGGCCAAACAGCGCCACGGTCAGCGTGTGGGTGCCGCTCATAAACTGCGGGCGCACGAGGGCGGCCTCGGCCCCCATGCAGCGGGCAAAGACCTCTTCCAGCTTGTTGCGGCTGTCGTCCCACACGCCGTAGCCGCTGGACCCCCAGAAATGCCGCGCCTCGACGCCGCAGTCAGTGAAGGCGCGCAGCATTTTCAGCTGGTTGTAGTCGCGAATCTCCTCCACATGGGCAAACTGCGCACGGCAGAGGTCAAGGGCTTTGCGGTCCAGCGCCAGCACTTCGGGGCGCAGGTCATAAAATTGTTCGATCATTGAGTATTCCAATCTGTACTATAATGTTGAATTTTGCCGATTTGTAAAAATCCTAACTGGGCATAAAAATCGCACAGTTCTGGGAAACAGGCGAACCGCACAGTGCGGTCGGCGGCCAGCTCGTTGGCAAGGCTCACGATGAGCCATCGGGCCAGTCCCCTGCCCCGCCAGGCGGGGTCGGTAACACCCGCGGCCATGTAGCATTCGGCAGGGGATGCCTCATAGCAGCCCACGGTGCAGACAGGCTTGCGGCCGTGCAGCAGGGCACGGCAGTTACCCACACCATGGGCCAGCGCCGTGCAGACGGTGGAGTAGAACTCGTCGGCCTCGGCATCACTGTCAGGAAACACCAGGCGGCTGATGGGCAGCATCGACGGCGCTTTGTCCAGCATCAGTTCTGCCGGGGGCGCTGGCGGCAGGGGCAGCGTGCGCCCCCGGGGCAGTTCCCACAGGGCCAGCGGCGCGGCGGGTCGCCAGCCGTCAAGGGCCAACGGATGCTCGCTGCGCAGCGTATCGGCGTGGAGGAATTGCAAGAAACCCCGCAGTTCCTCCCGGGCGTCACCACCCGCGTCTCCGCCGGGCAATTCGCCGCAGAGCACAGCCGAGCCGCCCCGCAGTTCCAGCACAGCCGAGCCGGGCAGCAGGTAGAACGCCCACCCGCTGGCCGGGTGCCGGCCAAATAAATTCAGATGCGTGCCGAGGTTGGCCGCAAAGTAGGGCTTATCGGCAAGACGGCGGAGGTATTCTGCGCGGAGGGCGGAGGTAGAGGCGGATTGAATCATTTCAGTGCATTCACGATATTCTTGTAATCCTTCCCGCGCACCTCAAAGTTAGGGTACAAATCAAAGGACGCGGAGGCGGGCGACAGGCTGACCACGTCGCCGGACTTCGCCGCGGAACGCGCCAGCTCAACAGCGTGTTGCATATTGTCGGCGTGCAGGATCGTCAGGCTGCTCTCGGCAAAGCCCGGGCACTCGCGGACAGCCTTCTCGATGCGGGGGCCGGTCGCGCCCATCAGCACCAGCGTCTTGACGTGGGCCAGAATCTCCGGGGCCAGCGGCTCATAGGGGATCTTCTTGTCATAGCCGCCCGCGATCAGAATAATTTTCTGGTCAAAGCTGCGCAGACCCGCGATCGTGCGCGTCGGGCTGGACGCGATGGAGTCATTGTAGTAGGTCACGCCGTCCAGCGTGCGCACCGGCTCAATGCGGTGTTCGACGCCGGTGAAGGTCGAGCCGACCTGACGCATGGCCTCGATGGGCACACGGCCCCAGACGGCGGCACAGGCGGCCAGCAGGTTTTCCACATTGTGCAGGCCGCGCAGTTTAATATCCTTGCGGGGCAGAATCGGCGTTACCACGCCGTTCTCGGCATAGCAGAGCGTGTCGTCGCTTTCCCGCAGGAACGCACCGTTGTCCGTCTCGTGCAGGCGGGTGAACCAGACCTGCTCGCCCTTGCAGTCGCTCTGCATACTGCGGGAAACGTCGTTCTCATAGCCCAGCACGGCGCGGCAGGGCGGGGTCTGCCACAGCAGAATGTTCCGCTTGGCGTCGATATACTCCTGCATATCCTTGTGGTGGTCCAGGTGGTTGGGGGTAACGTTGGTCACGACCGCCACCTTCGGGCTGCGGCGCATACTGATGAGCTGGAAGCTGGACAGCTCGACGACCGCCACCGCGTCGGGGGTGACGTCGGCCAGCTGGGGCAGCAGTGCCGCACCGATGTTGCCGCCCAGGAACACTTTGCGGCCTGCGGCTTCAAACATCTTGGAGATCAGCGTCGTGGTGGTGGTCTTGCCGTCAGAGCCGGTCACAGCCACGATCTCGCAGGGGCAAAACGCAAAGAAAAGCTCCACCTCGCTGGTGACCAGTGCACCGGCAGCCTTGGCGGCCTGCAGCTCGGGCTTGTAGTACTCGTAGCCCGGCGTGCGCATGATGATATCCTGTCCGGCAAAACCGTCGGTGTAATGCTCGCCCAGGCTCAAATTCACATTCAGGCGGCGCAGCGTGTCGGCGTAGTCGCCGAAGTCGTCCAGGCTCTTTTTCTGGTCGCAGAGCGTGACCTGCGCGCCCAGTTCCACAAACTGCGCAATGCAGCGCTTGTGGCTGACGCCCGCACCGATAAAGGCAACTTTTTTGCCCTTGATAAGTTCTTGCAGCTGTTCGATCGGCAGCATAATAATCTCTCCCCTGCTTATAATCTAAGGCAATACCGCATAATTCTAAGTGCCGATACGGCGAGCGAGGTGCGGCAGCTGCTAAGCCAAAAGCGCAGATAATACTTTGTGTATTATCGAGCATTTTGGCAACGCAGATGCCGTGCCGCAGCCGCCGGAGCGGTGCTTAAGCCGTAAGGCGGGAATTATGCGGTGTTGCCCTAACCACATTATATACGAAATGCCGTATTCCTGCAACAAAATTCGGCCCGCCGAAGCGAGCCGAGGTGGGATTTATTTTGCGCTTACTGCTCGCCGCCCATGGGGATGCCGTGCTTGTCCAGCAGGGCGCGGATCTTCGTCATCGGGTCGATGATGGAAGAAACGCTCTTGTCATGGTTGATGGCGGCGATGAAGTAAGCGGTGTACTTGGAGACGTCCACGTCATAGTACCACTCGCGCTCCAGCAGCTCCGGCTTGCGGTAGGTCAGGTTCGTGCCCAGCACAGCCTTGATGATGCCGTCGTTGTAGGCCTTGTCGAACTTCTCAAGACCGGCGGTGAACAGCGGGAAGGTGCAGCAGGTGAAGATGTTGCGGGCACCGCGCATCTTCAGCTCATAAGCGATATCCAGCATGGACTCACCGGAGGCGATGATGTCATCGGCGATGAACACGTCCTTACCCTGCACGCTCTCGCCCAGGTACTCATGGGCAACAATGGGGTTGCGGCCATTGACGATGCGGCTATAATCGCGGCGCTTGTAGAACATGCCCAGGTTGCAGCCCAGCACGCTGGAATAATACATATTGCGGTTCATCGCGCCCTCGTCCGGGGAGACGATCATGAAGTTGTCCTTGTGGAAGGAGACGTCCGGCACGTGATGCAGCAGGCACTTGAGCACCTGGTAGGTGGGCATGACGTTGTCGAAGCTCATGGTGGGCACGGCGTTCATGACGCGGGGGTCATGGGCGTCAAAGGTGATGATGTTCTTGACGCCGACGTCGCGCAGCTGCTGCAGCGCAAAAGCGCAGTCCAGGCTTTCGCGGCTGACGCGGCGATGCTGGCGGCCGCCGTACAGGCTGGGCATGATAACGCTGATGCGGTGGGCGCGGCCTGCAACAGCCTGGATCAGGCGCATCAGGTTCTGGAAGTGGTCGTCCGGGGAGAGGTGGTTCTCATAGCCGAACAGCTGGTAGGTAACGCTGTAATTGCCCGGATCGACGAAGATATACAGGTCGTCGCCGCGGGTCGAGGCCTTGACCAGGCCCTTGGCGTCGCCGGACTGGAAACGCGGGCAGTCGGACGGGATGATGAAGGTGTCAACATCGGTGTTGCCGACTTCACGCGCCCAGCGGACAAGGTGACTATCAACGAGTTTGCAAAGTTCCTCTGCACCGGGGCAGGCGATCAGACCGAGATCAGCGATCGCATCCTCCTTGGCAAAGAAATCACGCGGGCCAAGATTCTGTTCAGCCATTACAGGTACTCCTTACTTCCATCTTGTATTCATTTGCGGCGGGGCGGCGCGGCGTGCCGCAATGCCCCATTTACTAGTATTGTAGCACAGCGGCGGGATAAAATCAGCCCTGCAAGGCAAGAATTTCAGCAATTTCTACATTTTCCGCACTTTAGACATTGTGTTGGCCGCGGCCAACAAAAAATTCTGTCGGATTTTACAAAAAATTTGCAAAGGGAATTTTCACAAACATTTACAGTAACATTTTATCGGTCAGCTGGCGCCGTAGGAGCGGGGCTCTGCTTCTACAAAAAGGCTCCTGCTGGAATCCAGCAGGAGATTTCATTCTATTTACTTCTCGTTCTCGTCCTGGACTTTGCGGGGGGTCAGGCGGACTTCCTGGACGCGGCGGTTGGTGGCGCGGGTGACGGTGCCGTCAAAGTCGCCCC
Source organism: Gemmiger formicilis (assembly GCF_018784445.1). Classification (GTDB taxonomy): domain Bacteria; phylum Bacillota; class Clostridia; order Oscillospirales; family Ruminococcaceae; genus Gemmiger. The sequence continues at coordinate 37,773 of NZ_WQOH01000011.1, forward strand.
AGATGAATTTGTCGCCTACCTTGGGCAGACGGCTCAGCTTCTCCTGGACCAGACCGCCGATGGCGACGGCGTCAATGTCGTCGTCCTCCTTGATGCCCAGCTCGTCGGCGGTGTCGTCAACACTGGCGCTGCCGGAAATCAGCCAGCTGCCGTCGGACTGCTGGCGGACGTCCTCGACCACGTCGTCGTGTTCGTCCCAAATCTCACCGACCAGCTCCTCGAGAATATCCTCCAGCGTGATGATGCCCGCCGTGCCGCCGTACTCGTCGACGACAACAGCCATGTGGTGCTTGCTCTCGCGCAGGGTGCGCAGCAGCGCGGAAATCTGGGTCACGCTCGTCGTGTAGAGTGTCGGGCCGATCAGGTCCTCCAGCTTGACATTTTTGTCATGCTTCTGCAGGGCCGCAAAACAGTCCTTCTCATGTACGACACCGATGATATTGTCAATCGTATCGTGGTAAACCGGCAGACGGGAATAGCCGCTCTCGGCAAAGCGCTCGGTGACCTCGTCCATCGGGGTGTCGTCGGCCACGGCCACAACATCCACGCGGGGGGTCAGCACATCCTGGGCCTCGACGTCGTCAAACTCGATGGCGCTGCGGATCAGCTCACTCTCGCGGTTCGTCAATTCGCCGTCCTTCTCGGCCTCACTGACCATGGTCACCAGCTCACCCTCGGTGATGGTGTCCTTTTCTCCGGTATCAAACCGTTTGGCTAGGAACTTTTTCCACGCACCGAACAGGGCGTTCAGCGGTGTAAAAATCGTGACCAGCGCACTGAGCACGGGGGCAAAGGCCATGGCCATTGTTTCGGGCATTTCCTTGGCCATGCTCTTGGGGGTGATTTCGCCAAAGGCCAAGACCAGCAGGGTCATGACAACCGTCGAGACGGTAGGGCCGTAAACGCCGCCGACAAGGCGGGTAAACAGCACGGTGGCAAGAGAGGACGCACCGATATTGACAATGTTATTGCCGATCAGAATGGTGCTGAGCAGGCTGTCGTAGCGCTCAACCAGCGCCAGCGTGTGCGCTGCTTTGGCGTCACCGTCCTCCGCCTTGCTCCGCAGGCGGATCTCATTCAGCGAGTTATACGCTGTTTCTGCCGCCGAGAAAAATGCAGACAAACCGATCAGGATTATCAGTGCGACGATCATAAATATACTGCCATCGTCCATTGGGGAACTATCAACTCTTTCTGTATGTTATTTATGTGTAGAACGACACATTTTACTTATTATAGCATAGATATGCACGCAACGCAAAGGGTACGCCGTCAAATTTGTGTAAAAACGTGTTTTTATCTAATTTTGGAATTTCTTCGGTTCCTTCTTTGCAAAGAAGGAACAAAGCATTGGCTAAACGGCGCATTTTTCCGCAGGATGTCCCCTATAAAATGCGGCTGCTCCCTCTGTGCCCCACCGCTGCCGGTCATTACTGCATCAATTTTTCAACTGCGCAAAGTAATTCGTAAAACTGCTTTTGCTTTTCCTGCGGGTAACTGTTGATTTTATCATAGCATCGCATCGCAAAGCTGGTCGGCTTTGTCGGTGGCTGAATATTCTCAAACAAATCAGAAAAAGAGATTCCCAGCCCCTCCACAATTTTTTCAAGGCTGGTAATCGTCAGGCTCTTCTCTCCGCGTTCTACCTGCCCGATGTAAGTTGGGTGCAAGCCCGCACGCTCTGCCAATTCTTCCTGTGTCATTTTTTTGTCTATGCGTTCTGTGCGAATCCGTTTTCCCAGTTCTTTCGTCATATTGTTCAAAGTATCACCCCTATTTATAGATATAGTCTATAAATATTCTTTCCGCCTTTGAACAGACTATTGACTTTATCGTCGCGTAAATATATACTTTAGTTGTTATAAGCGCGTTATTCGCACTTTTAGTATTTATTTGTGGAGGTTATCATGATTTGCAAAAATGTAAAAGCGGCAATTTCCTCGTCACTTGCGGCTCTTTTGCTTGTCGGTCTTGTGGGTTGCAGTGGAACCAAAACGTTGAACGGACACTATACAGCCGATGTATCGACATACAATTTTCCCAAAACGCTGAACTTTGAAAGCGACGGAGATTGCGATTATAACGATACCCTTGGCATCACATATAAAATTGAGGACGGAAAGCTCCGTTTCTATTTGGGTGCTATCTCGGAAGCCTATGACTTTTCTAAAAACGGAAATAAAATCACATTGTCAAAGGATGGCGAAAGTGTAACGTACACCAAGGACTGATTCAATGAAAAGAGGTCGGAAATGAGAAATCGAACTTCTATTGTAATACTATGTAGCATTACTGTTTCTGCTTTATTAAGCGGGTGTGGTGCATCAAATAAAATTCCTGATGCCACTATCAAAACTGCTATACAAGATTCTACAAATATCTACTCTGACTATAATCTTGCGATTCAGGAACTTTCCTTTCCATCCCGAAATTACGATAAAAAAGAAAAGACTGAAAGCGTAACCGTCACAGTGAATGCAGAGAATGCAGATAGCACTTATACCGCCACCTATGATATATGGGGTGAATTAATTGATAAAACATGGAATATAACCAGTGTCACGCCAACTTCTGAGGAAATCAAGCCCAAGGCCGTATTATCTTATGAAGATATTTCACTTCTATCTGATAAAATTGTCGAGTCTGTGCAGGGTACCAAGCAGGCTGGTAAATTCACAGACACTTGTACTATGCATATTGATGAGTGCAATATTAGCAGTGAGCCTTCCTCAGATACTGCAAATGCGAATATAACTCTCGTTGCAAATACTCAGTGTTTCAACGTATATCGTGATTGTTTAGCAATATTTAATTATACTCTTGATGGGTGGAACCTTTCTGATATTTCCTCGGGCGATTATACGATTCAACTGAATGAATCCGGACTGGTTGGAAACTGGGCGCTTGATGAAACATCAAAAAGTAACTTTACATATTTAAATATTGACCATACTTCCGGAGATTCATTTTATGCAACTTTGTATGCAGGTCACCATGATCCGTATATAAAAAGTAATAGTTATGAAATAAATATCGATGAGATTTCCGAATTCAAGTTTACAACGAATCCTCTCTTCAACTTCTTATATAATACCCGCAACGGAAGAGAATTTACCCCTTATTTTGAATGTCATAATGACTCCGGTGAATTATTGGGATTCTTTGTCATTTATCCCGAGAATGATGAGTATCCGATGCCGCGTATGAACGGTTCCGGCCCGCTTGGATATTTGATAAAGCAGTAAATTGTCACATTACAACTCGCAACAAAAAACACCGCTTACCTTACGGCAAGCGGTGTCTTTTTATCAAGTTATCTGACTAATCAGACCAGCTCGATGATAGCCATCTCGGCGGCGTCGCCGCGACGAGGGCCGGTCTTGTAGATGCGGGTGTAGCCGCCATTGCGGTCAGCGTACTTGGGGCCGATCTCATCAATGACCTTCTTGGCAACGTCCTCCTTGGTGATGTAGGAGAAGACCTGACGCTTTGCGTGCAGATCGTCCTGCTTACCGAGGGTGACCATCTTCTCGGCCATGGAACGAACTTCCTTGGCGCGGGTAACGGTGGTCTCGATCTTGCCGTTCTCAAACAGGTAGGTCACCATAGCGCGCAGCATAGCGTTGCGGCTGTCGGTGGCACGACCGAGTTTACGGGTACCGGGCATTTCGATTCACTCCTTATCAATAGAATCCGCGTGTCGCGGGGGGTTAGTTTTCGTCTTCCTTGGTCAGAGAGAAACCAAGGCTGTCCAGCTTTGCCATGACCTCTTCGAGAGACTTGCGGCCCAGGTTGCGGACCTTCATCATCTCGTCCTCGCTCTTGCCGATGAGGTCACCAACCGTGTTGATGCCGGCACGCTTGAGGCAGTTGAAGGAACGGACGCTCAGGTCCAGCTCCTCAATCGTCATCTCCAGTGCCTTCTCACGGCCCTGGTCGTCGTTGTCCACCATGATCTCGGTCTCGCCGGTCTCATCGCAGAGGTTCACGAACAGGTTCAGGTGCTCGGTCAGCACACGGGCCGCCAGGCTCAGGGCCTCCTGCGCATTGCAGGTGCCGTCGGTCCAGACTTCCATAATCAGCTTATCGAAGTCGGTGATCTGGCCCACACGGGTACGATCCACCGTGTAGTTGACCTTGAGGACGGGGGTGTAGATGCTGTCCACAGGCAGGGTGCTGATGTCGTTCTTCTCAATCAGCGCCTGCTTGTTCTTCTCAGCAGGAACATAACCGCGGCCCTTGTCAAAGGTCAGCTCCATGACCAGCTTAGCGCCCTCGCCCAGGGTGGCGATGTGCCACTCAGGGTTCAGGATCTCGAGGTCGTCGCCGCCCTTGATGGTGCCGGCAGTGACCTCGCAGGGGCCGACGGCCTCCACGCGGACGGTCTTGGGGGCTTCGCCGTAGATCTTGGCAGCGATGCCTTTGAGGTTCAGGACGATTTCGGTGACATCCTCACGCACGCCCTCGATGGTGGTGAACTCATGCACCACACCGTCGATCTTGACGCTGGTGACAGCCACACCGGGCAGAGAGGACAGAAGCACACGACGCAAGCTGTTGCCCAAGGTCGTGCCGAAGCCGCGCTCGAGGGGCTCGACGACGAACTTACCGTAGCGGCCATCCGGGGAAAGGGCAGCCGTTTCGATCTTGGGGCGTTCGATCTCCATCATAAAAACCCTCCTTGTTAAGCCGGTGCCCGAAGGCACCAGTTCGGTTGGAAAAATCGTAGAAAACAGTTAAGAGGATTACTTGGAGTACAACTCGACGATGAGGTGCTCTGCGATGGGCACATCGATGTCCTCACGAACGGGCAGCTTGGTGACAGTGCCCTTCAGGGCGTTCTTGTCACGCTCCAGCCAGGAGGGCAGCAGCACGACAGGAGCCTCCTCGCCCAGCAGCTTGCTGAACTTGACGGAGGAACGGCTGGACTCGATGACTTCGATCACATCGCCCGCCTTGACCTGGTAAGAGGGGATGTTGACACGCTTGCCATTGACAGTGAAGTGGTTGTGGGAAACCAGCTGGCGGGCGTCGCGGCGGGTCTTGGCAAAGCCCAGACGGTAGACGACGTTGTCGAGACGGCGCTCGACCAGAACCAGCAGGTTGACACCGGTCTGACCGGGCATGCGGGAGGCCTTCTCGTAGTAGGTATGGAACTGGTTCTCCAGGATACCATAGACGAACTTGACCTTCTGCTTCTCGTTCAGCTGGGTGGCGTACTCGCTCTTCTTCTTTCTCATCTGGCCGCCGGGGTTACGATTGGTGGTCTTTTTGCCATAACCCATAACAGCAGGAGAAATGCCGAGAGCACGGCAGCGCTTAGCGATAGGTTGGGTATTCTTAGCCATATCTCATGTTCTCCTTTCAATCAAACGCGGCGGCGTTTGGGCGGGCGGCAGCCATTGTGGGGGATGGGGGTCACGTCACGGATCATGGTGACCTCCAGGCCGGTTGCCTGCAGGGCGCGGATAGCGCTCTCACGGCCGGAACCGGGGCCCTTAACGTAGACCTCAACGGTCTTCATGCCATGCTCGATGGCGGCCTTGGCAGCGACCTCAGCAGCGCTCTGCGCAGCGTAAGGAGTGCTCTTACGGGAGCCACGGAAGTTCAGCGCACCAGTGCTGCACCAGGAAACGGTGTTGCCCTGGGTGTCGGTGATGGTCACGATGGTATTGTTAAAGGTGCTCTGGATGTGAGCAGCACCGGCGCTGATATTCTTGCGCTCTTTTTTCTTAGTGCGGGTTTTTGCCGCAGTAGCTTTGTTAGCAGCCATGTCTCAGTTCCTCCTTACTTCTTTTTGTTAGCGACAGTGCGCTTGGGACCTTTGCAGGTACGCGCATTGGTCTTAGTGCGCTGGCCGCGGCAGGGAAGACCCTTGCGATGGCGCACACCACGGTAGCACTGGATCTCGGTCAGACGCTTGATGTCAAGCGCGACGTTACGGCGCAGGTCGCCTTCCACCATGATGTTGTTTTTGTCGATGTAGTCACGGATCTTGGCCTCTTCATCAGCGGTCAGGTCCTTGACGCGGGTATCAGGGTTAATTCCGGTACCGGCGAGAATCTCGTCGGCAGTGGACTGGCCAATGCCGTAAACATAAGTCAGACCAACCTCGATCCGCTTCTCGCGAGGCAGATCAACACCAGCAATACGTGCCATAAAGCACCTCCATTAGTAACATCCCATGTCCTGGTCGGGGCCTGCGCCGGGAATCTACGCACTTGGCCCCCAAGCGTTTTGGGTACGGTTTCCGCGGAATGCTCCGCGGACCTTTAGCCCTGACGCTGCTTATGCTTCGGATTGGCGCAGATGATCATCACGCGGCCTTTGCGCTTGATGACCTTGCACTTCTCGCAAATGGGTTTCACGGAAGGTTTTACCTTCATGATGTTAACCTCCTTTATAACACAAGGCGCTTCTTACTTGGAACGCCAGGTGATCCGGGCTTTGGTCAGGTCGTAGGGAGACATTTCCATCGTGACCTTGTCGCCGGGCAGGATGCGGATGAAGTTGGTCCGCAGCTTGCCGGAAATGTGAGCCATAACCACATGGCCGTTGGGCTTACCCTCTTTGTTGAGGAGTTCAACCTTGAACACAGTGTTGGGCATGGCCTCCCGAACGATACCTTCTACTTCGATGACATCTTCTTTAGACAAGCTGATTGCCTCCTTGAAGGGTTCCGTCAGTTCTGCGCCGCGTCATAGGCGCGGATGGCATCCCTGAGTTGTTGATCGCTTTTCAGAAGCTCGTTCTCAAGAACGGTGGTCGTAGGTGCAACGTGCTGTATCTTTTTGCGTTTGGGGTTGTCCAGCTTGCGCAGGTCCCCATCCGCAACCAGAAGCATCGATCCATCCACAGCCAGAACAGCCAGCGTGCGGGTCTTATCCCGCCCGGCCTTTGAGCGGACCAATTGGCCTTTTACAAAGTCCATCCGGGTTCCTCCCAGCCGTGGGTCAGGACCTCGGCACCGGCCGTGGTGATAGCCATGGTGTGCTCAAAATGAGCCGCCAGGCCGCCGTCACACGTCTTGACCGTCCAGCCGTCCTTCAGCGTCTTTACCGCGTACTTGTACTGGCAGACCATCGGCTCAATGGCAATGCACATACCCGGCACCAAGCGCGGACCGCGCCCGGCGTTGCCGAAGTTCGGGACTTCAGGATCCTCGTGCAGCTCCTTGCCGACGCCATGGCCGACAAAGGTGCGGACGACCGAGAAGCCGTTCTCCTCAACATAGGTCTGTACTGCGTGGCCGATATCCCCTACCCGGTTGCCGCCGCGCGCCATCTCAATGCCGCGATGCAGGCTCTCTTTGGTAACATCCAACAGCCGCTGGGCTTCCAGGTCGAGCTTGCCGCACCCGTAGGTGCAGGCATTATCGCCGTTGAAGCCGTCGATCTTGCAGCCGGTATCGATCGAAACGATGTCACCGGGGCGGATCTGCTGCTGTTTTGAGGGGATACCGTGAATGACGGTGTCATTCACGCTGATGCACGCCGTGGCCGGAAAGCCATACAGGTGCAGGAAGTTGGGTCTTGCACCGTGGCGCACGATAAAGTCGTAGATGATTTTGTCGATCTCAGCGGTAGTGATACCGGGTTCGATCGCTTCGCCACCTGCTTTCAAGGCAGCTGCGCTGATAGCGCAAGCCTTGCGCATTTTTTGCAGCTCGGCAGCATTTTTGATTTGGATCATGGATGATTAAGCCTCCAAAAGCTTGAGAAGGAACGCCGTAGTGGCCTCAATGGAGCCCTGGTCGGGCACCTCCACGAGCTTGCCGCGCTGGCGATAGAACTCGACCAGCGGTTCAGTCTGCTCATGGTAAGCCTTCAAGCGATCCAGTACGGTGGCGGGCTCGTCATCCTTGCGGATGGCCAGCTCACCGCCGCAGCGGTCACAAACGCCCTCTTTGGCGCTGGGTTTGTTTACGATGTGGTAGCTGGCGCCGCACTTTGCGCAGACGCGGCGGCCGGACATACGGCGGGTGATGGCCTCGTCGGGCACGATCAGGTTCACGACCTTATCGATGTCCACGCCCATCTGCTCCAGGGCCTCGCCCTGAGCGATGGTGCGCGGCATACCGTCGAGGATAAAGCCCTTCTCGCAGTCAGGCTCTGCCAGGCGCTCTTTCACGATGCCGACGATAACATCGTCAGGCACCAGAGCACCGGCATCCATAAAACTTTTTGCCTTTTTGCCCATCGGCGTGCCTTCCTTGACGGCGGCGCGCAGAATGTTGCCGGTGGAAATGGTCGGGATGCCCAGCTTATCGCAGAGGATCTCTGCCTGGGTACCCTTGCCAGCGCCGGGAGCGCCCAAAAGGATCAGTTTCATCGCACATTCCCTTTCTCTTATTCCAAGAACCCTTTGTGGTAACGGGCGGTCATATAGCCTTCCAGAGAACGGCCGGTCTCAAGCGCCACACCCACGACGATCAGCAGCGTAGTACCACCCAGCTGGATGGAAGTGCCGGTGATGTTGCCGAGGATGATGGGGAAGCCAGCAACGATGGCCAGGAAGATCGCGCCGATCAGAGTGATCTTGGACAGGGTCTTCGTGATGAAATCGCTGGTGGGCTTGCCCGGACGGATGCCGGGAATGGTACCGTTGTTTTTGCGAAGCTGGTTGGCAATGTCCACGGGGTTGTACTGGATCGCAACGTAGAAGTAGTTGAACGCGACGATCAGCAGCACGTAAACGATGAGGTAAAGAACGCTGTTGTAGTTAAACACGCTGAAGAAAGCGTACAGCGCCGGATGCGAAGCTGCATCCAGATTGATGAACCGGAAGATCAGACCGGGCAGGCTGCACAGCGTCGAAGCAAAGATGATGGGCATAACGCCGGTCATGTTCACTTTGATGGGGATGTAGCTGGACTGACCACCATACATCTTGCGGCCCATAACGCGCTTGGCGTACTGGACCGGGATGCGGCGCTCTGCGTTCGTCAGGATGACGACGAAGACCACAGCGACCAGAGCCAGGACAACCAGCAGAGGCAGCATGATGTAGAAGAACGGCTCACCGTTCTGGGCGCGGGCCAGAATGTTGGTCGTAGCAGTGTAAATGCTGGACCAGCGGGCCACGATGCCTGCGAAAATCATCAGCGAGATACCGTTGCCGATACCCTTGCTGTCGATCTGGTTGCCCATCCAGGCGCAGAGCTGAGAGCCTGCCGTGAAGGCCAACACGATGACGACCGCGCTGAAGATGCCCGCAAAGCCCTCGGTGTAAGACAGAGCGCCCATATTGCGGATGATGAAGTAGTAGCCGATGGACAGCATCAGACCAATGCCCGCGCCAACATAGTTGGTGATGCGGCGCATCTTGCGCTGACCTTCCTCGCCTTCCTTGGTGAGGTTTTCCAGATACGGAATGGCTACCGCCAGCAGCTGCATAATGATGGAGGCGTTGATGGCGGGCTGCACACCCAGGGCGAACAACGTGCATTCGCTCAGAGCGCCGCCGCTCATCATATTCAGATACTCCAGCATATCGCCGGTGCCGCCGGCAAACATCGAGGTCAGTGCGCCTGCACTGATGTACGGCACAGGAATCGCACAGCCAAGACGGAACAGGACGAGGATCAGAAGGGTGAACAGAAGACGCTTGCGCAGATCTTCAATCTTCCATGCGTTACGGAAGGTTTCCAGCACCTTACATCACCTCAGCCTTCCCGCCCGCTTTCTCGATTTTTTCCTTGGCGGAGGCTGTATAAGCAGCGACCTTGACATTGACAGCCTTGGTCAGCTCGCCGTTGCCCAGCACCTTGACGCCGTCCAGCGTCTTGGAGATGATGCCGGCCTTCAGCAGGGCCTCGGTATCAACGGTAGAACCGGCCTCGAACTTCTCGAGGTCAGACACCTTGATGGTAACATACTTGGTTGCGAAAATGTTGTTGAAACCGCGCTTCGGCAGACGACGCTGCAGAGGCATCTGGCCACCTTCGAAGCCAGCCTTCTTGACGCCGCTGCGGGCCTTCTGGCCCTTGTGGCCGAAGCCAGCGGTTTTGCCGTTGCCGGAACCAGCACCGCGGCCCTTGCGGGTCACGGCCTTGCGGGCACCAGCGGAAGCTTTCAGTTCGTGAAGTTTCATGCTTGCACCTCCTTGCATTAGCCCTTGGTCACGACGACCAGGTGGGCGATCTTGGCGATCTTGCCCTGGGTAGCCGCGTTGTCGGGCTGCTCGGTAACCTCACCGGGGCGGTTCAGGCCCAGGGAGTGCGCAACGGCGATCTGCTCTTTGCCGCGGCCGATCAGGCTCTTGGCGAGACGAATGGTAACTTTCTCCATTGTAGTACCCTCCTTAGCCCAGGATCTCGGCAACGGTCTTGCCGCGCTTAGCAGCGACGCTCTCGGCGTCGGTCAGGCCGCACAGGCCTGCGAAGGTAGCAGCAGTGACGTTGATGGGGTTGTTGGAACGCAGGCTCTTGGCGCGGATGTCCTTGATGCCGGCGCACTCGAGCACGGCACGGACAGGACCGCCGGCCAGAACGCCGGTACCGGGGGCAGCGGGACGCATCAGGACGCGGCCTGCGCCGAACTCGCCGACGATCTCGTGAGGAATGGTGGTGCCCTTCAGGCAGACCTTGCGCATATTCTTCTTGGCAGCGCCCTCACCCTTGCGGATAGCCTCGGGAACTTCGCCGGACTTGCCGACACCGTAGCCGATGTTGCCCTTGCCGTCGCCCACGACGATCAGAGCAGCGAACTTCATAACGCGGCCGCCCTTGACAGTCTTGGAAACGCGGTTGATGGAGACGACCTTAGTGATCATGCCGTCATCTTCTTGTCTTCTCTGCATGGCCATTGTATCTTCTCCCTCCTTACAGCTTCAGACCGGCCTCGCGGGCACCCTCAGCGAGAGCCTGCACACGGCCGTGGTAAACGAAGCCGCCACGATCGTAGACGACCTCAGTAATGCCCTTCTCCAGGCACTTCTTGGCGATGGCCTCGCCAACCTTCTTAGCAGCGTCAATATTGCCGCCGTAAGCATTGAAATCTTTGTCCATGCTGGACGCGCTGGCCAGGGTCACGCCCTGCTCATCATCGATGACCTGAGCGTAGATGTGCTTGGCAGAGCGGAAAACATCCAGACGGGGACGAGCAGCAGTGCCGCTGATCTTGCCGCGGACACGACGGTGGCGGCGCAGACGAGCAACGTTCTTATCAGCCTTGTTGACCATAATGTTTCTCCTCTCCTATTATTTACCCTTGCCGGCTTTGCCTTCCTTACGGATGACATACTCGCCAACATAGCGGATACCCTTGCCTTTGTACGGCTCGGGCGGGCGGACACCGCGGACCTCGGCAGCGAACTGGCCGACTTCCTGCTTGTCGATACCGGTGATGCTGAAGTGCAGCGCATCTTTCAGCTCGATCTTGATGGTATCGGTGTCCTCGAACTCAACGGGATGAGAGAAGCCCAGGGTCAGGGTCAGCTTGCTGCCCTGCTTGGCGGCACGATAACCGACGCCCTGAATTTCCAGATCCTTGCGGAAGCCTTCGGTAACACCGACGACCATGTTATGGATCAGGGTGCGGGTCAGGCCATGGAGGCTGCGTGCCTCCTTCTCGTCATTGGGGCGGGTAACCAAAATCTCATTGCCCTCGACAGCAACATTCATCAGAGGATGAAATTTGGAATGCAGGGTACCCTTGGGGCCCTTAACGGTGATGGTATGCTCGGCCGCATCGACCTTCACTTCCACACCGGCGGGAATGACGATGGGTTTTCTTCCAATTCTCGACATTGTCTATACCCCTTTCTTACCACACAAAGGCGAGAACTTCACCGCCGACATGAGCAGCGCGGGCTGCCTTGTCGGTCATGACGCCTTTAGAGGTGGAGATGATTGCGGTGCCCAGGCCCTTCATGACCTTGGGCATATCCTCGCAGTTGGTGTAAATACGCAGGCCAGGCTTAGAAACGCGCTTCAGGCCGGCGATGACCGGAGTACCATTCTCCTGGTACTTCAGGTTCAGGGTGATGGTCCCCTGCTTGTTGTCCTCGGTCACTTTCATACCCTTGATGTAGCCCTCGTCAACCAGGATCTGGCAGATCGCCTTCTTCAGGTTAGATGCGGGGATGTCCACGGAAGGGTGTTTGGCAGTGCTAGCATTGCGGATGCGGGTCAGCAGGTCCGCGATAGGATCGGTGATTTGCATGCCACTAACCTCCTTAGGTTGTGTTTAAGAGTGTTGTTATTCGTTCAGACAGAAGCAATCAAGGGCTTACCAGGAAGCCTTCTTGACGCCGGGGATCTCGCCCTTGTAAGCCAGCTCACGGAAGCAGATACGGCAGACACCGTACTTGCGCAGGTAAGCGTGGGGACGACCGCAGATCTTGCAGCGGTTGTAAGCGCGGGTCGAGAACTTGGCGGGCTGCTGCTGCTTGAGCTTCATAGAAAGTTTAGCCATTTACAGTTCCCTCCCTTAGTTTGCGAACGGAGCGCCCAGAGCCTTCAGCAGCTCCTTGGCTTCCTCGTCGGTCTTTGCGGTGGTGACAAAGCAGATGTCCATGCCGCGGATCGCGTCGACCTTGTCGAAGTCGATCTCAGGGAAGATGATCTGCTCTTTCAGGCCGAAAGCGTAGTTGCCGCGGCCGTCGAAGCTGTTGCCGTTGATGCCGCGGAAGTCGCGGACACGGGGCAGCGCCACATTGAAGAGGCGGTCGACGAACTCGTACATACGCTCACCACGCAGGGTGACCTTAGCGCCGATGGGCATACCCTCGCGCAGCTTAAAGTTTGCAACGCTCTTGCGGGCCTTGCAGACGATAGCCTTCTGGCCGGTGATCTGGCCCAGGTCGGCGACGATGGCGTCGATGACCTTGGCGTTCTCCTTAGCCTCACCAGCTGCAACGTTGATGATGACCTTATCCAGCTTGGGGATCTGCATAACGCTCTTGTAGCCGAACTTTTTGTTCAGGGCCGGAGCGATCTCGTTGACATACTGTTCTTTCAAACGTGCCATTGTGTACTCCTCCCTTACAGTTCAGCGCCGCACTTGCGGCAAACGCGGACGGTCTTGCCGTCCTTGACAGAATGGCCCACGCGGGTGGCCTTGCCACACTTGGGGCAGACGGGCATGACCTTGCAGGCGTAGATAGCGCCCTCGGCCTTGACGATGCCGCCCTGCTCACCCTGACGGCGAGGCTTGACGTGCTTCGTGACCATGTTCAGGCCCTCGACAATGACCTTGCCCTCTTTCGGGGAGGTCTGCAGGACCTTGCCGGTCTTGCCCTTGTACTTGCCGGAGATGACCATGACGTTGTCGCCGGTTTTAACATGAAGATTGTTCATTTAATTAAAACCTCCTTACAGCGATTCCGGAGCCAGGCTCAGGATCTTGGTGAAGCCGGCGTCGCGCAGCTCGCGAGCGACGGGTCCAAAGATACGAGTGCCCTTGGGGCTCTTGTCGGCCATGACGATAACGGCGGCGTTCTCATCAAAGCGGATGTAGGAGCCGTCGTCACGGCGCAGGCCGTGCTTGCTACGGACGATGACGGCCTTGACCACGTCGCCCTTCTTCACGGTACCACCGGGAGCAGCCTTCTTGACGCTGCAAACCACGATGTCACCGATGTTTGCGTATCTCTTGCGGGTACCGCCCAGTACACGGAAGCACATTAACTCCTTAGCACCGGTATTGTCGGCCACTTTGAGATAAGTTTGCATCTGAACCATCTTTCAGGTCCTCCTTTCAAAGTACCAGGCTGATTATTTTGCCTTCTCGATGATCTTCACGAGACGCCAGTTGACGTCCTTGGAGATCTTGCGGGTCTCCATGATCTCGACGCGGTCGCCGATGCCGGCTTCGTTGTTCTCGTCATGGGCCTTGAACTTCTTGGTGCGCTTCAAGATCTTCTTGTACAGAGGGTGCTGGACGCTGTCCTTAACAGCGACAACGATGGTCTTGTCCATCTTGTCGGAGACAACGACGCCCACACGGGTCTTTCTCAGATTACGTTCCATGCTTTACCCTCCCTCTTAAGCGTTCTTGGCATTCTTCTCAGCCAGGACGGTCATCACGCGGGCGATGTCCTTCTTAACGGCCTCGATGCGAATGGGGTTGTCCAACTGGTTGATGGCGTGCTGAAAGCGCAGGTTGAAGAGTTCGGCCTTCAGGTCCTTGAGCTGCTTGTTCAGCTCGACATCGGTCATTTCGCGCAGTTCAGTGGCTTTCATTCAGCGTCACCCTCCTTTACAGTGTCAAGCTCCTCGCGCTTGACGAATTTGCAGCGAATCGGCAGCTTGTGGCTGGCCAGACGCAGGGCCTCGCGAGCGGTCTCCTCGTTGACATCAGCCAGCTCGAAGAGCACGCGGCCCGGCTTGACGACGGCGACCCAGTACTCGGGGCTGCCCTTACCGGAACCCATTCGGGTGCCGGCCGGCTTCTCGGTAACGGGCTTGTCGGGGAAGATCTTGATCCAGACCTTGCCGCCACGCTTGATATAACGGGTCATGGCAACACGGGCTGCCTCGATCTGGTTGGAGGTGATCCAAGCCGGCTCGAGAGCGACCAGGCCGTAATCGCCCTGGTTGACCTTGTTGCCGCGCATGGCCTTACCGGTCATGCGGCCGCGCTGGACGCGGCGATACTTAACACGCTTCGGCAGTAACATTACTGTTTGCCTCCTTCCTTCTTGGCGGGGGCTTTGGCGCCCTTCAGGATCTCGCCTTTGTAGATCCAAACCTTGACGCCGACCTTACCGTAGGTGGTGTTGGCCTCAGCGAAGCCGTAGTCGATGTCAGCGCGCAGAGTCTGCAGGGGGATGGTGCCCTCATGGTAGCTCTCAACGCGGGCGATGTCCGCGCCGGCCAGACGGCCGGAGCAGGTGACCTTGATACCCTTGGCAGGCGTGGCGCTGCGGTCACGGGGCTGCATGGCATTGCGGATGGCCTGCTTCATAGCGCGGCGGAAAGCGATGCGGCGCTCCAGCTGGGAAGCAACGTCCTCAGCAACGAGCTGTGCATTGGTGGTGGTGCCCTTGACCTCAATGATGTTGAGGTTGACGGCCTTGCCGGTCAGCTTTGCCAGCTGCTTCTCGATCTTGGCGCTCTCAGCACCGCCCTTGCCGATAACGATGCCCGGCTTTGCGCAGAAGACATTGACCTTCACGCGGGGGGCACCGGTCTGGGAGTCGACGGTACGCTCGATCTCGATCTTGGGAACGCCGGCAGCGTACAGCTGCTTCTTCAGGGTCTTACGGATCTTGTAATCCTCGACCAGGGTGTCGCCGAATGCCTGCTTAGAGGTAAACCAGCGGCTGTCCCAATCTTTGATAACACCCACGCGCATGCCGTGGGGATTGACTTTCTGGCCCATTTGTTTACCTCCTTACTGTTTCTCTTTCAGCACAACAGTCATGTGGCTGGTGCGCTTCAGGATGCGGTATGCACGGCCCTGTGCGCGAGGCATGATGCGCTTGAGCGTGGGGCCGGGGCAGACGTAGCATTCTGCGACGTAGAGATTGTTGCGATCCATGTTGAAGTTGTTTTCCGCATTAGCGGCAGCAGAATTCACCAGCTTGAGAAGGGGCTCGCAGGCGGCCTTCGGGGTGTACTGCAGGATAGCCAGCGCTTCGTCCAGGGGTTTGTTACGGATGAGGTCCATCACGATCGAAACCTTGCGGGGACTAATGCGGGCGTAACGGAGAATAGCCCGTGCTTCCATTCGATGTTCCTCCTCTCTTATTTGCCAGCGGTCTTAGCGCCGACGTGGCCGGTGAACTTGCGGGTAGGTGCAAACTCGCCCAGCTTGTGGCCAACCATGTCCTCGGTAACGTACACGGGCACATGCTTGCGGCCGTCATGGACGGCGAAGGTGTGACCGACGAACTCGGGGAAGATGGTGGAGGAGCGGCTCCAGGTCTTCACGACGCTCTTCTTGCCAGCCTCGTTCAGAGCCTCAACCTTCTTGTACAGGGAAGGCAGAACGTAAGGGCCCTTCTTAGTGCTTCTAGACATTGTTCAAAAACCTCCCTTAGCCGTTGGCGCGCTTGACAATGAACTTGTCGCTGCGAGCCTTGTGTTTGCGGGTCTTCAGGCCCAGAGCGGGCTTGCCCCACGGAGTACGCGGGCTGGAATGACCAACCGGAGCGCGGCCCTCGCCACCACCATGAGGATGGTCGCAGGGGTTCATGACGGAACCACGGCTGCCGGGGCGGACGCCCATGTGGCGCTTGCGGCCGGCCTTGCCGAGGTTGACGTTCTCGTGGTCGAGGTTGGAAACAACGCCGATGGTGGCGATGCAGTTCAGACGAACGTTGCGCATCTCACCGGAGGGCAGACGGACCAGAGCGTAGCCATTCTCCTTAGCCATCAGCTGAGCCATAACGCCAGCGGAACGGACCAGCTGGCCGCCCTTGCCGGGATACAGCTCGATGTTGTGGATCATGGTACCAACGGGGATGTTCTCGAAGGGCAGAGCGTTGCCGGGCTTGATGTCAGCGTTGGGGCCAGCCATGATGGTGTCGCCAACCTTCAGACCATCGGGAGCCAGGATGTAGCTCTTGGCGCCGTCCTCGTACTCAACGAGTGCGATGAAGGCGGAACGGTTCGGGTCATACTCCAGCGTCTTGACGGTGGCGGGGACATCAAACTTGTTGCGCTTGAAGTCGATGACACGGTACTTGACGCGGTTGCCGCCGCCGTGATGGCGGACGGTGATCTTGCCGGTGTTGTTGCGGCCGGCATGCTTCTTCTTGGACTCGAGCAGGCTGCGCTCCGGATCGACCTTGGACAGCACGCTGTAGTCAGTAACAGTCATGCCACGGCGACCGGGGGTAGTCGGCTTGTACTTCTTGATAGCCATGTTGATCTCCTTGTTGTTATCTTATGAATTTTTATCGGGGTCATATCCCCATAACCGGGCCCCTCGGCGGGGCCCTCAAGACGGCCTTGCGGCCATCCGGTCATCAAACCATGGAGTTGAAGAACTCGATCTCCTTGGAGTCGGCAGTCAGGGTGACGATGGCCTTCTTGCTCTTGGCAGTGTAGCCGGCGTGCATGCCCTGGCGGCGATAGCGACCACGGACGGAGATGGTGTTGACCTTGGCGACCTTCACGCCGAACAGCTCTTCAACAGCGTTGGCGATGTCGATCTTGGTGGCGTCGGTAGCGACCTTGAAGGTGTACTTCTTGTCAGCGATGCCAGCCATGGAGTTCTCGGTGATGACGGGGGCGAGAACGATGTCCTGTGCGAATTTCATCACGCATATACCTCCTCAAGTTTCTTGGCAGCGTCAACGCTCAGGATGAGCTTGTCGGCGTTGACAACATCGTAGGTGTTGATGCCGGTAGCGGCGGTCTGGACACCGGGGATGTTGGCGGCGCTCTTGACGAACTTGGCGTCCAGAGTGTCATTGACGATCAGGTTCTTCTTGCCTGCGCCGACAGCGGCCAGGAAAGCAACGACGGTCTTGGTCTTGTACTCGTCAGCGGCGATCTTGTCGACCAGGATCATGTTGCCGTTGGCAGCCTTGTCAGACAGGGCGCTGAGCAGAGCCAGACGCTTGACCTTCTTGTTGATGGTGTAGTAGTAGCTGCGGGGCTTGGGGCCCAGAGCAACACCGCCGTGGGTCCACTGCGGAGCACGGATAGAGCCCTGACGAGCGTGGCCGGTGCCCTTCTGGCGCCAAGGCTTCTTGCCGCCGCCGCGGACTTCCTTGCGGATCTTGGTGTTCTGGGTGCCCTGGCGCTGGTTGGCCAGGAAGTTGACGACTGCCTCGTGGACAGCCTTCTCGTTCGGGGTGATCCCGAACACGGCGTCGGAAAGCTCAACGGTGGAAACCTTCTTGCCGTTCATATCGACGACATCAAACTGTGCCATTGTGTTTTCCTCCTTTACGCTTTCACGCTGTCGTGGATGGTCACGACCGAGCCCTTCGGGCCGGGGATCGCACCCTTGATCGCGATCAGATTGTTCTCAGCGTCGACCTTGACGACGCTCAGGTTCTGGACGGTCACGCGGACCGCACCCATGTGGCCGGGCAGACGCTTGCCCTTGAACACGCGGGACGGGCTGGAAGTGGAACCGTTAGAACCGGCATGACGTGCAACAGGGCCGGTGCCGTGGCTCTCACGCAGGCGGTGCTGGCCAAAGCGCTTGATAACGCCCTGATAGCCCTTGCCCTTGCTGGTGCCGACAACGTCAACCTTGTCGCCCTCTGCGAAGACATCAGCCTTGAGGATGTCGCCGACGTTGACGGCAGCGATGTCATCAAAACGGAACTCACGCAGGGTGCGCTTGGGAGCGACGTCAGCCTTGTCGAAGTGACCCTTGGCGGCCTTGTTGACCTTCTTGGCGCTCACTTCGCCGTAGCCCATCTGAACAGCCTGGTAGCCGTCAGACTCAACAGTCTTCTTCTGCACGACGGTGCAGGGGCCGGCCTCGATGATGGTGACCGGAACGACCTTGCCGTTGGCGTCGAACAGCTGGGTCATGCCCAGCTTCTTGCCGATGATACCTTTTTGCATTGTGTTTGTCCTCCTGTAAAGGTTATTGGTTGGTGGTTTCCCATCAACATGACCTCTCCGCTGTTTGCATTGCAGCGAGATGGTGCTTTACCGTGTCTTTCCATTACACGCCGACCGTTCACGGATCACGGCCGCGCGTATCGGCCATTATAATGTAGAAACTCGATTACAGCTTGATCTCGATGTCAACGCCGGCGGGGAGCTGCAGGCTCATGAGAGCCTCGACCGTCTTGTTGGACGGCTTCAGAATGTCGATCAGACGCTTGTGCGTGCGGGTCTCGAACTGCTCACGGCTGTCCTTGTACTTGTGGACAGCGCGCAGGATCGTGACGACCTCCTTGTCGGTGGGCAGAGGGATCGGGCCGGAAACGCGAGCGCCAGTGCGCTTAGCGGTCTCCACGATCTTCTGTGCCGCAGCATCGATCAGGGATGCATCGTAGCTCTTCAGACGGATTCTGATTTTTTCTTTGACTGCCATTGCATTCGCCTCCTATAAAATTTTGCGCCTTAGGCGAGCCGATAAATTACACACGTTTCCGGGTGTTCAACCTTTTCGCATGACAAAATCCGGTGAACCGTTTTACACAGTTCTCCCGGAAAGAATCATTACAAAGTAAGGTGAACATTGGTCCGCACCGCAGAATGCAGTGGCGTACATATCCCTTTGTTTCCGTAATTCTTTCGCCCGGTTCTAAGATCGGACATACTCCGCGGAAAAACCCGCCAGCCTCTCGGCTATATGGCGGCAACCTCCCGCATCAACGCATATCGCGGCTTGCGCAGCTTGTTTTATCTGCACAAGCCTTCCGCAGCCAAGAAAGATTATAGCACACGTTTCCCGGCGTTGCAAGTGTTTTTTGGCATTTTTATAAAATTTTTTTGAGAAATTTTTACGTTATGCCGAAAGTGGCGTTTGTTGAGAGGGTTTTCAACAGAGTGCATGGTTTTTGGGGAAAGAAGTCCTGTTTTTCAGGCAAATTGCAGCGTGAAAAGTTATTGCTCTGTAGGGGCCGCACATGTGCGGCCCGCAGCTGTAAGGTAAACGGTCATTTGCGGGAAGGCCGCGGGCCGGGCGCTTGTCGGCGCACAACGAGCGCCGACAGTTTGCAAGCAAACACGCTCGCGCGGTTGTTTGCCCCGCAGGGGCAAACATTGTTCGCGCCCCGGTTTCGTTCCACTCAACCGTGGTCCTACGCTCACAACCCCGCAATGCCCGGCCCCTACAACTCAGTTGGGCAGCTCCAGCGCGTCCACCCGCCAGCCATTCTCCGTCGGCACCAGGCGCACCGTCGTTACAGTGGCGGTATCGGGCACAATCGTCTCCTCCCCCGCCCAGCCCGCGAAGTCCTCGTTCTCACAAGTCAGCACGACTTGATAAAACGTAAGGCTTCCGTCAGGCTGTAATTCCGGCTCGGTAAAGACATGCCCGCAGTAAGCAATATTACTGCCGCGGTCACCATCGATCGTCAGGATTGTGTCACTCTCCCCTTCCGCAAAAGGCGCGGGATCCATGTTCAGCATATCATCGATCCAAGCATCGGAATAGACTGTGTGCAGAAAGCTGCTGAACTCCGAGAACTTTGTGTAGAACGCACCGTCCGTCGCATAGCCCTGAAGCCATCCCGGCAAACCCTCCACAGACTCGAAGGGCATAAAGCCCGCATGCATCCCAAACCAATGGTACTGGAAGTAATACGCCGAGGCCAGCGCAGCCCGGGCCTGCTTGTCCAGCGAAGCAGGAACATCGCTGACTTCTGTGCGGTCGTAGTAGCCTTCTACCCATGGCGCATTGACTGTGACGGTGACGACATTGTTCTCAGGCACTGTGTAGGGCTCAGCTTGCACTTTCAGGTCCCAGTAGCGTCCGCCGTTGCGGCTATAGTTATCCTGCCAGTCCGGGTTCAGCTCTTTTATGTTTTCCACCGTCGTGTGGAAAATCTCCGCCACTTCTTCCAGCGAATCCGCCGAGTAACGGAGCGTCACGCCCTCGGTGGGCCAGACAACTTTTTCGCCCTGCTGCAGCAGTGGTTTATGCGGTGCGCTGAATGTGTAGTCCGGCATCCGGCAGCCCGCATCGCCCCGCCAGTCATCGAAGGAGACTTCCTCGTACACCGCCATCGTCGGGGACGGAGTGGCTGTCGGCGCCTCGGTAGGCGCCGGGGTTATGACAGGTGTTGCGGTCGGGTCAGGCGTTGGGGTGATGCTGCCCGCCGGGGCAGAAGCGCACGCAGTAAGAAAAATAAGAGATGCAAGAATTGCAGCGCATTTTTTCATAACGTACCTCATCGAAAGATGCCCTGTAGGGGCCGCACATGTGCGGCCCGCAGCTGTATGGCAGACGACTGCTTACGGGAAAGCCGAAGGCCGGGCCTGCCCGGCCCCTACCGTGCGCTGATGGAATATTCACTTCCGTTTCAGCTGCTCCTCCAGCCCGGCACGCGGGGTGATGTAGACGGTGGTGTAGACCTCGTACAGGACCATGCCGGGCTTGGCGCCGTTGGCTTTCCAGATGTTCTTGACCTCGGTGGTATCCACTGCCACCTTCGCGCCGCCATTCTGGCTGGAATGGAGTACCGCCAACTCGGCGGCCTCCTGCCTGGTCGTGTCGGGGATATCTTCTCCCCTGCTCATGACAACGCAGTGGCTGCCGGGGGCTTTCTGCACATGGAACCACAAATCTTTACCGCGGGCGGTGTGCAGGGTCAGCTTGTCGTTCTGCAAGTTGTTCCGGCCCACCAGAATTTCAAACCCGTCGCTGGAAGTATACCGCAGGAAATCCGCGGGCTTCTGCTTGCGGTCGCGCTGCTTGTAGTATTTCAGGTAGCCCTGGCTCTTGAGCTCGGCCCGGATCTCATTCAGTGCCATCTCACCCGGGGCGCTCTCCACCTCGTACAGGACCGTGCGCAGGTACTCGATCTCGGCCTCGCCCTCCACCAGCAGCTTTTGCAGCATGGCGTGGGCGGTCTGCTTCTTTTTGTAATCGCGGAAATACTTCTGCGCGTTCTCGTTGCCGCCCAGACGCGGATCGAGTTTGATGGTCACATCCTCGCCGGTGTAGTAGTTCTGCACCGTGACCTGGCGGTCGCCCTTGTGGATGGCCCAGAGGTTGGCCTGCAAAAGCTCACCATACAGCCGCAGCGTGTCGGCCTTAGCGGATTGGCTCAGTTCCTCTTTGCGGGCCGCCTGTTTGCGGACGGAACGATCGTACATATTATGGACGGCCTTGTACAGCTCGCGGCTCTTCTGGCGCAGGCGCTCGGCGCGGTCCTTGGTGGCGTAGTAATCCTCGAGCATTTCGCTGTAACTCGGGTACTGGGTCAGAATCGCCTCGCTGCCGTACTGCTGCGGGACAAAGAAGCTGAACTCCACCGGTTTGGGCGCACCGTCCGCCTGGGGCAGCCGCACCGCCGTCGGCGTGCCGCCGTGGGCGTGCTCGTCCTTCAGTGCATCGATGGCCGCCGCCAGCTTTGCTTTTTCCTCGGCGGTCAAATCACAGGCCAGCGCCGGTGTTTCGCCCAGTGCGCGGCAGACAGCCTCCCGCACGACGACCGGGCCAACGCCCGCCACCGTTTTGCCCAACGCCTGGGCCACCGGCAGATCCTTCTCGCAGGCGGCCGCCACAATAGACGCAGCACTTGCCTCGAGGAAGTCCGGCCGCGCGGGCTTGGGCGGCAGCGTGTAGGCCAGGCCGGGCAGCAGCTGGCGGACCTCGCTGTCGTCAAAGTCCACACGCTTCAGCGCATCGATGATACGGCCATCCTGTACGAGCACGAGGTTGGAGTAACGGCCCATCAGCTCCACGGCCAGCGTGTTGGTGACTAGGTCGCCCATCTCGTTGGTGCAGCGGAAGTCAAAATACACGATGCGGTCGCCCGGCTCGCGGCGCAGCTCGATGAGCCGCCCGCCGGTCAGGTGCTTGCGCAGCAGCATACAGAAACCCGGCGGCGTGAGTGGATTTTCGAAGCTTTCCTTCGTCAGGCAAACGCGGGCCGAACCGCTGCGGGCCGACAGCAGCAGGCGGTGAGTCTCGGTGCGGGTGCGCAGCGTCATCAGCACCTCGTCGCGGGTCGGCTCAAAAATTTTGTCGATCTTCGCGTCGAGCAGGGTCGTTTTCAGTTCACCGGCGACCAGCGCCAGCGTTGCGGCATCTAGTGACATAGGGAGAATCCTCCGAGATACTATAAGGTAAGCGAGAAGAGTGAAAAGAGAAGAGATCCTGACGCGATGGAAAAGCTGTATGCCGGGCTTTTGCCTCGTCCCGTCTTCCTCCCTCTTCTTTCTTCTCTTTTTTCTACTATAATAAGTAAGAATACGGGTCTTTGTCGGCCTCGGCGTGGGCGACGGCCAGCTGGGGGAACTGCTTGGCAATGTGGGCGGCCAGCACGTCGGCGACGGCGTGCTCGGTGCCCCAGTGGCCCGCCACGACCAGGCCGACGCCCTTTTCCTTTGCCAGCAGGGCGATATGGTGCGCAGCCTCGCCGGTGACAAGGCAGTCCGCACCCAGGTCGATGGCCTCCTGCAAGTAGCTGCCGCCCCCGCCGCTGACCTCAGCCAGGCAGGTAACGGGCTTCTGGCCGTTCACATACTTGACGCCGCTGTGCAGCGTGTCGGCGCAGAACTTTGCCAGCGCTTCCACAGTGGTTGGCATCGTGGTCCCGATGCGGCCGCAGCCCTCGGCAAAGCTTTCACGCCCTTCGGCGGCAATGCCGAGGATATCACAAAGGGTATCGTTGACGCCGCCCGGTGCGGCATCCAGATTCGTGTGCATACAGATGGCAGAGATGCCATTTTTCATCAGCAGCGCGGGTACATCGTCGGCGTGCAGACTTTTGATGGGGTGGAAGATGACCGGGTGATGGCTGACGATGAGCTGGCAGTCGTTTTCCACAGCCTCCCGCACGACGGCGGGGGTAATGTCCAGCGTGGTCAGCACCCCGTCCACCGGCGTGCCTGCATCGACGAGCAGTCCGACGTTATCCCAATCCAGCGCCAGTGCGGGCGGCGCGACCGCCTGCAGCAGGCCCAAAATCTGCTGTACCGTTACTGACATGATAATTCCTCCAAAAAGTTTGTATGCGGGGCAACACCCTGCGGGCGCATATGGAATGCGCCCCTACAAGTGGAGCCCGTAGGGGCGGATTCCATATCCGCCCGTGAATGTTCACCCTGCCGCCAGCCTGTCCAATTCCGCGATAAGCGCCCCCACCGCGTCCTTTTCTGCGCCGTCCGGCAGGCCGAGGCGGTACTTTTTCAGCTTCGCGTTCTGCACGGCGTAATAGTCCGCGCAGCCGGGCTGCCCCTGTGTCAGACCGGTCAGGCAGTACAGCCCATCCGGTTCGCGGGCATCGCCCGTGTACTGCGCGTTCATCACGGCGTACCACCGCCCCGCCGCCTGACAGAGCGTTTCGCCCCGCAGGGCAAAACCGCGCCGGGCCAGCCACCGCCGCAAGATGCTGTGCTTGGTGGCTGGCACCAGCACCAGATTGTACCGTGCATCAAACACCCAGGGAGCGGCCTCCAATATTTCTATGATCGTCTCCGCGCCCATGCCTGCGATGATGATGTCCTCGGCCTCGCCGGGGGCCAGCACTGCCAGCCCGCTGCCCAGGCGGAACTGCACCTTGTCCCCATAGGGGGCACAGGTCACGCGGGCTTTTTCCAGCGGGCCGGGGCGCAGGTCACAAGCCAAAACAAGCGGGCAGCGACCGCTGCCCGCCAGTGCGGCGCTTAATTTGCCGTGGTCACAGCCGATATCCGCTGCCACGCGCCCCGCCCGTACAAAGGCATAGGCGGCGGCCAAGCGGGCATCCAGCTGGGGTACCTTACAGGTGTGCAAAGTAGTCGTTCAGCTCGGCGACGAGCTCGTCGGGATCAACACCGTGGACAGCGCAGGCTTCCTCAACGGTCTCACCGTGGGAGGCCATGCAGCCCAGGCAGTGCATACCGGTGGCCAGGAAGATGGGCACGCAGCCCTGGGTGGGGTCGTTGTTCAGGATCTCGGCGATGATGGTATTCTTGGTAATGGTCATGAGAGTGTTCTCCTTTTAGAATGGTTTGATTTATGAAACCGGCTGCCAGCTGGCGTACAGGCCAAAGCCTTGCAGCAGGGTCAACAGAGTGCAGGCGGTAACGGCCAGCGCCGCCCCGCGGGAAGTATCGTGCCGCAGCGTAATGTTGCGGCCGCATTTGCAGAGCACCAGCACCAACGGCAGGATGGGCAGCCAGTAGCGGCCCTGCAAGCCAAAAAGCGTTTGGTAGTTGATGGGCGTCCAGTTCAGCGCCACGACGAGCGACGACGCCACGACGCAGAGGATGATGCCCACCACGCCGATCTTGGTGCGGCGGCCCAAGGGGGCGTCCGTCCCCTGCACCGGCAGCGCCGCTGCCAGCAGCGCCAGCACCAGGCCGACGCCCAGCAGCCAGCTGACATCGATGCGGTAGACGATCGGCTCACCCAGCGTCGTGCCCAGGATACCCTGCAGCCAGAGTGCCCCCTGCTCAGGGATCGTGCGCAGCAAGAGCTTCGTCGTGGCGGGCAGGTTGCGGCAGATATAGCCCAGCGAGAAGGTCCAGATGGAATCGCCGTTGGGGTTGGTCATCAGCAGCTGGTCAGGTTCCAGCCCGCCGCCCATGCGGGAAAGGGCAAGCACCCCACCGACGACAGCCAGCACCACCGCGCAGCCCAGGCCGCAGCGGAAGAGGCACAGCTTTTTCGGGTCGGTGTGTACTTTGTCATACAGCCAAAGCACCAGCCCGACCGCAGCGGCCAGCGCCGCGACGCCGACGACGAGCATCGCAAGGCTTATATCGCGGGCAGCGTAGACCAGTTCGCCCAAGTTGGCGGAGATCCACAGGCAACCCGCCAGTATGAGGGCGGCCTCCTGGATCAGCCGCCCGGAGCGCACCCTCGCCCCGAACGGCCCTTTGACAAATTCCGTCGAACCCACGAGATTTTCCACCGGGATAAGGAAGCAGAGCAGCACGACCGGCAGATAAATTGCCTTGGCCGGGCCGACCGCCCCGCCGAGCGCAATGAGCAGGATTTTTTCCCACCACACAGCCCGCTTCCGGCGCAGCCGCAGGCAGAGCGCCATGTAGCAGAACACCATGCCCAGCACCGACGCATCGGGCGAAAGGCTGGCCGCTAATTGCAGCGGCATCGGCAGCAGCGTCACGCAGGCCAGCAGCCCGCGCACCCCCGCCGGGGCCAGCGCCACGGCCAGTACAGCCAGCGTCAGATAGAAAACAAGGTTGAAGATACGGGCCTGGCGCAGCATGACGTAGAAGCTCGCCCCGCTGCTGCGGGCCAGCCGCAGGCCCAGCGCCTGGGGCAGGTAGTTACCACTCCCTTGCCCGGCCTTGGCCGTGCTGGCGGCGGTCAGTTCATCGGGGCCGCCCGGCTCCTGTTCGATGGCCAGCGCCTCGGCCTTGTAGGCGAGAATGCCGATCTCGCCGGTGCGGGTGCCAAAGTAGGGCGCGTCACACTCGCGGACCAGCAGATTGCCGTCGGCATCGGCGGGCTGTTCACCACCCAGGCGGCTGGCAAGCTCATAGGCGGCGGCCAGGTGGGTGTATTCATCGGGGGCGACCAGCGCGGGCGTGACCCGCACAAACGCCAGCCCGCAAAGCAGGCCCGCCACCGCGACCGTGACAGCCAGCGGCAGCTGCAAACCCGCCAACAGCACGGCGGCAAAGGCGCCCCCCGCCAGCAGCGGGGCCAGCTCGTTGGCCAACCGCGTCGGCCAGCTGCCGGAGTAATCGGTCATATATTGCAGCGCCAGCGTGGCGTTCTGGCTTTTGCCGTCGGCGGTCAGCGGCAGGTCCTTCACCGCCGTCTCGCTGGCCCAGAGGCCCAGCGGGCCTTCCCACTCCACGGCGTTATAAATGTGCAGGTAGACCGTCTCGGCCTGCTCCGCCGTGTAGGGGGCACCGAAGGAAAACCCGGTAAAGTTATCGTCAAACACGTTGGCATAATTGCCCGCAGCCTGGCGCAGCTCATTCCCGGCGGCATCGCACAGATCGACCATGACCATGCCCGCGCGGTAGAGCTGCCCGTGGGTGCTGAACCGCAGCCGCACGCCGTAGAGCGGCTCCCCGGCTTGCAGGGGAATGGCCTGGTCAAATCCTTCCTCGGGCAGGTCGATGACCTGGGTGTAGTCATCGTTGACGATCTCATAGACCGGCTGGTTGCCGACCCGCAGCTGCAGGTCGTACCCGACCCAGCGGCAGAGCAGCCAGACCGCAGCCGCCGCCAGCACTGCAGCCGCGATACTGCCGACGACGCGGCGCAGGGAGAGTTGTTTTTTCATAAGCACAATGCCTTTCTGGCAGGATGTACAGGAATCAGTGTTATTATACAGCATATAGGCCAAAAACGCAAATCACCGCTGCAGCTGATAGAGATACCAGGTCACTTCACCCTCGCCGCCGTTGTAGCTGCACTGGTCGATGACCTTGTACTGCGGGAAATCGCCGCCCAAATCACCGGTCAGCGCGGCGGCATAGCCAACTGCGCTGTTCACCAGCACGGCCTGCTGGTCAACCCACTGGTCGTCCAGCGGCATATTCGTCACGCAGAAATACTTGCAGGGCGGAAGCACCCCCGCCGTCGTGTAAAAGCCGCCGTCCAGCGTGCCGTAGTTGAGCAGCGATGCACCGTTGATTTTCGCAGCAAAGCGAGTCTGGGGCATCGTATCGGCATCACGGAACCGCAAGGCGCGGTTGGGGCTGAAGGCAAAGCACCAGGCCGCCCCCGCTGCCAGCCACAGAAGGCCGCAATTTCTGCGCGCGCCCCAAAGCGCCGCCAGCGGCACGATGCCCAACGGCGCGAACACGGCCAGCACAAGGCCGTAGTAGACGAGGTAGCCGCCCATCAGGCTTGTAAGCGCCAGCCCCGCAGCCAGTGCGGCCACGGCCGCCGCCGCGCTGAGCTTGCGCGCCGCTGCGGCCCAGATCAAAAACATTGTCAGCAGCACCGCCGCAGGCAGGGCGTCCCGCACAGTCCACCAAAGGTGCTGGGCCAAAGCCAGTGCCCCACCGCCCTCTCCTTTATAAAGGAAGAGGTTATCATAAAAGTAGCAGGTGAACCAGTCCCCCAGCGCACTGTTTACGCCGAAGTAGATGACCCACGGCAGGGTCGCCAGCGCCATGCCGCCGAGGTAGGCGGCCACGCTTTTGCCCAGCTGTGCCGCCCGCCCGCGCCACAGGTAGACGACGGCCAGCACCACCACCCAGGCGAGGTAGAACCCCAGCACCGTATACTTGAGCCAGAGGGCACATCCGGCCAGAAAACCGTGCAGCGCCACGGTGCGTAGCGGCATCGGGTGGGTGTCCTGCAGCGTTTTCACCGCACCGTACAGCGCAAACGCCAGAAACGGCAGCAGCAGTTCCTCGGCGCTGCCGCCGTGGGCAAAGGCCCGGCTGGCGGCAATGCCCGCTGCGGGCAGCACGGCCCAAGCCGGGTGCAGTGCCCGCCCGGCCAGCAGTTCCGCTGTGCGCAGACCGCAGTGCAAAAAAAACGCAAAAGCGATGATTTCCACCACCAGCACCCCGGTGAAGCCGGTATAGTCTATCAGCGATGCAAGACCGTACAAGAAGTACAGCACCGGGCCTTTGTGGTCGAACACATCCCGATAAAGCACCTTGCCGCGGAACATCGACTTGCCCATCGTGAAGAAGATGTTCGCGTCCATCCAGTCGTTGAGGACGTAGAGCGGCGAGGATTTGCTGCACAGCACCAGGGCAATGGCTGCGATACCCACCAGCCACGCCGTGCGCCGTGCGTTTTGTTTTGTAAGCATAGGCAGACCCTTAACAACAAACCACGCCCCGGCGGTAAGGCCGGGGCGCGGAATGGAACAATTCAACTATTTACACAAGCGCGTAAATCAGCCGTTCTCCTTCATCTTAGCGAAGCACTCGCTGCAGTAGACCGGGCGGTCCTCACGAGGCTGGAAGGGAACCTTGCAGGCCTTGCCACAGCTGGCGCAGGTTGCGTCGAACATCTGGCGCTCACCGCGGGTTGCGTTCTTGCGGGCATCGCGGCAGGGCTTGCAGCGCTGGGGCTGGTTCTCAAAACCACGGCTGGCGTAGAACTCCTGCTCGCCGGCGGTCCAAACGAACTCCTTGCCGCAATCCTTGCATACCAAAGTCTTGTCTTCGAACATAGTGGGTATCTCCTCTGTGTTTATTTTGCCCGCGGAAGAATCTAAAACAACGCATATGGAATGGACCAACTGAACTGATTTTAGGCGCTACTGGGGGCAGATTGATATATGATGCAGGCAAATCACCTGAATCCAAAGTTAGGGGCCGCCGCGCAGCTTGCGGCGGGCGCGGGCCAGGGCATTGGCCACATTTTTGGCGGGCAGGCCCAATTCCTGCGCGGTCTGCGCGGGGGTCTTGCCCTCCAGCCCGGCCATGATAACGCGGCGTTCCAGCACGGAAAGTTCCGTCTGCATCCGGCGCATCGTGTCGGCATATTGTTCGCCGGAAATCGCGATTTCTTCAGGACCCGGGCGGGTGTCGGTGCTTTCCTCGGCGTCGGGCAGGGGCACGCTGTAATTCAGCGGCGCGTGCTTTTTGCGCAGCGCGGCTTTGCGGGCGTCCTGCTGGGCGTGGCGGATGCTGGCTGCCGCATAGGCGGTGAAAGTCTCGCCGCTGGCAGCATCGAACCCGCGCACTGCGTGGAACAGGCCGATCAGCCCTTCCTGTACGGCATCCTCAAAGTCAAGCCCCGGGGCGGTGCAGGCCGCCGCGCCGCTGCGGATGGCCGGCATCATGCGGGCAATCAGCGCAGCAAGCGCATTTTCGTCCCCCTGCTGTGCGCGCACAGGCAGGTCTTGCTCGATCGTGGTCTTGGGCAGCGGCATGGACTTTTCCTCCGGGAAGATGCGAACAATTTAATAATAGCGGGAAACTGCGCATTTGTCAATGTTTTTTTCGTCGGTTCGGCAGGAAAAAGGAAAGGCTTCTCCCCTGGGGAGAAGGCTGGAGATTTTACAGATAGCTCATTTCTTCTTTCCGTCGCCCGGCCAGGTCGGGGTTATCCAGCACGGCACCGGCGCCCAGGGCCACACAGTCCAGTGGGCTTTCGGCAATGTGGACATCGATGCCGGTCTCGTTCTGGATCAGCGTATCCAGCCCGCGCAGCAGCGCACCGCCGCCCGAGAGCATGATGCCCCGGTCGATGATATCACTGGACAGTTCCGGCGGCGTGCATTCCAGCGTGTCCTTGATGGCCTCGACGATGCGCAGCAGACATTCACTCATGGCGTCGCGGACTTCCTCGGACCGGATCAGGATATCCTTCGGCAGGCCGTCCACGAGGTTGCGGCCTTTGATCTCCATACTGGTTTCCGGATCCTGCGGGCAGGCAGAGCCGATCTCGATTTTGATCTGCTCGGCCGTGCGCTCGCCCACCAGGAGGTTATACTTGCGCTTGATGAAGGCAATGATGCTCTGATCCAGCGCATCGCCCGCGCAGCGCACGCTGCGGCTTGCCACGATGCCCGACAGGCTGATGACCGCCACTTCCGCCGTGCCGCCGCCGATATCCACGATCATGCTGCCAACAGCGTCAGTGGTGGGTAGCCCGCTGCCGATGGCGGCGGCCATGGGTTCTTCAATGACCGTGACCTGGCGTGCGCCCGCCTTGGCAGCTGCCTGGCGCACGGCGCGGCGCTCGACCTCGGTGACGCCGGACGGCACGCAGATGACCACCCGGGGATGGGCAAAAATGCTGTTGCCGCAGGCCTGGCGGATGAAGCTTTGCAGCATGGCTGCGGTGATGTCGAAATCGGCAATGACGCCATCCTTCAGCGGACGCACGGCCACGATGGACCCGGGTGCGCGGCCGATGACGGCCTTTGCCTCATGCCCGACGCTGCGCACCCGCAGTTCGTCGCTGCGCGGGTCGACGGCGACGACGCTTGGCTCCCGCATGATGATGCCCCGGCCCTTCATGTAGACCAGCGTGTTGGCGGTGCCCAGATCAATGCCGATATCCTTGGTAAACATAGCGTGTATTCTCCCGAAAAAGCGTGTAAAAATGTTGCAGAACTTACCCATACAGTCTCCCCCATTCCGGGGCTGTGCGGGTTTACTGAAATTCGCGCAGCAGTTGTGCCGTGCGGTGGACCGGCAGCCCCATGATGTTGTAGTAGCACCCTTCGATGCCCGCGCACCACAGCGCCGCGTGCCCCTGGATGGCATAGGCCCCGGCCTTATCGTAGGGTTCCGGCGTGCGGACATAAATCCGCAGGTCGTCCTCCTCGATGGACGAAAAATGGACGGATGTTGTCTCCACCGTAGCGGCAGCGCGGCGGCCCCGGCAGATGCAGACGCCGGTATGTACGCGGTGCGCACGACCCGACAGGGCGCGCAGCATCCGCACGGCGTCGGCCTCGTCTTTCGGTTTGCCGAACACTTCGCCCTCGCACTCGACCACCGTGTCAAAACCGCAGACGATATCGTCGGGGTGTTCCTCGGCCACAGCGCGGGCCTTGGCGGTAGCCAGGGCCTTGGCCAGGTGTGCCGGGGAGTCTGCGGCAATTTTCGTCTCGTCGACGTCGCTGGTGATAACAGTATAGTCCGGCGTGATAAGGCTCATCAGTTCCCGCCGACGCGGGCTGCCGGATGCAAGGATCAAAGCCATGGGGTGCTTCCTTTCTGGTTTATTATAGTAGGAGTTGGATGTCGAAGTGTGGCAAAGTGGGGGTGGAAAATTATTATTTTCCGGTCGACCCAAAGCCGCCGGCACCGCGCTGGGTGTCGGTCAGCTCGTCGGCAGAGGTGAAGGCCGCCTGCCAGACCGGGGCAATGCAGAGCTGGGCCACGCGCTCGCCGGGCTGAATGGTGTAGGGTTCATTGGACAGATTCACCATCGGCACACGGAGTTCGCCGCGGTAGTCGCTGTCAATGACGCCGACGCCGTTTGCCATGCACAGACCGTGCTTGATGGACAGGCCGCTGCGGGCATAGACGAGGGCGACGCACTCGGGGCCGGGCAGCTCGATGGCAAGGCCGGTGGGCACGAGGGTACGCTGCATGGGCGCCAGCGTCAGCGGTTCATCCAGCACCGCGCACAGATCGGCCGCCGCCGCACCAGGGGTGGCGTAGGTTGGCACGACCGCGCGGGGATCGAGTTTTTTATATTTTACAATAGGGGTCATGGGAACCTCCAAAAAAGATAATAGATAAAAGATAAGAGATAAAAAAGCAGGTGGATCGCGGCACTGTGCGCCGCTCAAAATTTTATTTTTGCCCCGCAGGCAAAAACTCCACATCATTTAGTATCTAGTATCTAGTATCTTTTATCTATTTAATTATTCGTATAGTATAGCCCTCTCGTAAACTCATTGTCAAACGGGCGGGCGTCCAAAAGCAGCGCCAAAATCTGGGAAACGCGGGCCGGGGTCTCGATGGTAAAGGCGGCAACCGCCACATCCACCGGCATTTCGGACAGGCGCTCGCCCATATAAAGCGGCACGGGGTTGTACACCGTGCGCACACCCGCCCCGCCGGGGGCCGAGCAGGTCACGGTGAAGTCGCGGCCCTTGCGGTCGCGCAACGTGCCACCGCCCTGGCATTTGCCGCAGTCCCGCACGTTGCGCAGCGGACACGCCCGGGTCAGCATCAGCGGCAGGTGGCCGTAGCACAACGCCGCCGTGGGCACGCCCGGAGCCACAGCCTGCATGGCCGTCAGTGCGGTCTCGGGCTGCAAAAGCATCCCCTCGATGCCCAGGCTCTTATACCGCGCGGCGCTCATCGGGTTCGTCACGTTCAGACCCAGGCCGCCGTACAGCGTCCAGCCGTCGGTGTAGCGCAGCTGTGCGGGGTTATTGACCACCGCGCCCGCAAAGCCTGCATCCTGCAAGGCGTCCAGCCGGGCGGCGGTTTTTTGTTCCAGCTTGCCGAACATGACGCGGGGCAGTTCCAGCAGCGTTTTCTCCCGCCATGCCTCGGGGATGCTCTCGGCCTCGGCAATCGGGAAAATCAGGTATTTCAGCTTTTCCACAGCATCCGCCGGGCACTGGGCCGCATTGGCAAACCGCGCGGCCAGTGCCGGTGCCTGCCCGACCGTGTGCGCCGGGTAGGCGGGCAGCGTGATATCCTGCGTGGCGTGGGGCCGGACTTCGCTGCGCTTTTCCAGCAGCTTATCCAATGCTTCGCGGCGCAGCTCGTTCCAGGCAGAACCGGGCAGAAAGCCTAAGCCCCCCTCCCCTGCTTCGGTGCGCAGGTCTGCCATGACAAAGGGCGTGCCGCCGGTCTTGCCCAGCGCACGCTCAATGCCGGGCAGCGGGTCCTTCTGGGCAGGCTGCGGCTCATCGGCGCTGTACACGACCGCCTTATGGCCGTCGTCGTCCCAGGCCGTCAGCTTGATGCCGCCGTCCTCGACGCCGCCGCTGACCTCGTAATGTACCGGGACGCGCTGCAATTCACGGCGGAACAGTTCGCGGGCCTTGGGCGTCGCTGCGCGGGTCGCCGCGGCGTCCGCCTCGGTGCGCACGCCGAACATTTTGCCATCGTTGCGGTTCGTCAGGTAGCCGTCCGTGAAACCCGAGCGGGAGAAGATATCCCGCACGAGCTTTTCATCGTAAGGCTGGCCCGCGCAGACCGCACGGCAGGCCGTGACGACCGCCGCCGCATACTCGGGCGTGCGCAGGCGGCCCTCAATTTTCACACTGGCGACACCCGCGTCCATCAGCTCCCGCAAGTGCGGGATGTAGTCCATATCTTTCAGGCTCAAATGGCAGGCCTTGCCGGGCTGGCCGGGTTTCAGGCCTGCACTGGCGTCAAAGGGCAGGCGGCAGGGCCCGGCGCAGGCGCCCCGGTTGCCGCTGCGGCCGCCCAAAAAGGCGCTCATCATGCACTGGCCGGACACACTCATGCAGAGTGCGCCGTGGACGAACACCTCCACCTCAATGGGGCTGGCTTCGCAGACGGCGCGGATTTCATCGAGGGACAGCTCACGCGCGAGAATGACGCGGTCATACCCCAGGGCGGCCAGTTCTTTGGCCCCTTCCGGCGTGTGGACGCTCATCTGGGTCGAGCCGTGCAGGTGCAGCGTCGGTGCAATGCTCTTGACCAGCTGCGCCGTGGCAAGATCGTCGGCAATCACGGCATCTGCGCCCGCTTCGGCCACAGCCCGCACCGCGTCGGCCAGGCCCGCCAGTTCGCGGTCATAGACCAGCGTGTTCAGCGTGACATGGACCTTGACGCCGCGCGCATGGCAGAAGGCCACAGCCTCCCGCAGTTCATCGGGGGTAAAGTTGCCCGCCGTGCGGCGTGCGTTAAAGCCCGTCAGCCCCAGATAAACAGCATCAGCGCCGCTGAAAACAGCGGCGCCAAGCATTTCGCGGTTGCCTGCCGGGGCCAGGATCTCCGGGCGGCTCATTCGTCCTCCACCGGGAACTGGCTGCGGCGCAGGCGGCGTTCCAGCTCATCAATGCGGCGCTTCAGCGAGGCATTCTCACGGCGGGCTTCCTCGGCAGCCATCTTGGCGCTGGCCGCGTCCTCGAGATAATCCTTGATCTGGCGGCGCATATTGTCCGCGCTGCCGCTGGCCTTTTCCAGCTCGTCGCGGTAGTTCAGCGCCGTCATGACCGCCGCCGTAGTGATAGACACAGAGTTCGAGGACGCCATCAGCTCGTTCATGTCCAGGTTCAGCCTGTCGGCGAGGTTCTGCATATAGTCCTCGCTCTCGCTCGTGTTGACTACATAGCTGGACCCGCAGATGTTCAGCCGCACTTTTGAGGTAGCCATACCCATAATCATACTCCTTCCGATCCTGCCTGTGCCCGGCTTTGGCGGCCCGGGCGCATAAATCCACAATTATTATAATACAAATCGGCGGTTTACAAAAGCCCTTTTTGAGGAAAATGTATAAAAAAGATGCAAACGGGCAATTTTCCCTTGCGCAATGAGCCAAATATCGTTATAATCAATAGTGTGGTTTATTGACTCCACCCAAAAACAGTCGCAAGAATCTGTTATCCCAGTGATTTTATCACAGAGAAGAAGGAGAGAACGATTTTGAAATACACAAAGCGTGAATTTGAGAAGCTGCTCAAAGATAAGCTGATGAGCGAGTGCAACGTCACTTTGGACACTGCCTCCGCTGACCAGATTTATCGCTGCCTGGCTATGATCACCCGCCAGATCATGTCCGACCGCCAGAAGCAGTTCCAGTCCAAGGTCCTGGGCGAGGGCAAAAAGCAGGTCTACTACCTCTGCATGGAGTTCCTGATGGGCCGCAGCCTGCGCACCAGCCTGTTCAACCTTGGTCTGAACGAGGTTGCCGAGAGCGTGCTGGCTGACGCCGACATCAAGATCGACACCATCTACGACCAGGAGCCGGACGCAGGCCTGGGCAACGGCGGTCTGGGCCGCTTGGCCGCCTGCTATCTGGACGGCATGGCTACCGACTGCATCCCCGGCACCGGCTACTCCATCCTGTACGAGTACGGCATCTTCAAGCAGAAGATCGTCGATGGCTGGCAGCAGGAGACCGCTGACAACTGGCTGCCCGGCGGCCAGGTCTGGATCAAGAGCCACCCCGACCAGGCGCAGGAGATCCGCTTTGACGGCCAGGCCATTGAGACCTGGGAGGGCGGCTTCCATCACGTCAAGTACGAGAACTACAATTCCGTCATCGCCGTGCCCAACGATATGTACGTAGCCGGTTACGGTTCCAACGGCGTTTCCAAGCTGCGTCTGTGGCAGGCAAAGGCCCCCAGCTTTGATATGAGCAGCTTCAACGCCGGCAACTACAACACGGCCATCAGCCGGTCTGCCTCTGCCGAGCTGATCTCCAAGATCCTCTACCCCAACGACAACCACACCGAGGGCAAGATCCTGCGTCTGCGCCAGCAGTATTTCTTCTCTGCTGCGTCCATCGCGGATATCCTGCAGAACCACCTGAACCAGTACGGCACGCTGGACAACCTGGCCGACAAGGTCAGCATCCAGCTGAACGATACCCACCCCACCGTTGCCATCCCCGAGATGATGCGCATTCTGCTGGACGAGTGCAGCTATGAGTGGGACGCCGCCT
Organism: Gemmiger formicilis; assembly: GCF_018784445.1. Taxonomy (GTDB): domain Bacteria; phylum Bacillota; class Clostridia; order Oscillospirales; family Ruminococcaceae; genus Gemmiger. The sequence continues at coordinate 73,307 of NZ_WQOH01000011.1, forward strand.
TTGACATCTGCCGCAAGGTGTTTGCCTACACGAACCACACCGTCATGAGCGAGGCTCTCGAGAAGTGGAACGCCGACATCTTCCGCAACACCCTGCCCCGTATCTGGCAGATTGTCTGCGAGATGGACCGCCGCTGCCGCGCCGATCTGGCCAAGGCCTTCCCCGGCGATCAGGGCAAGATCGACTACATGGCGATCATCGGCGACAACCAGGTCCGCACCGCCAACATCTGCGCCTACACCTGCCACGCCATCAACGGCGTTTCCAAGCTGCACAGCGAGATCATCAAGGACAGCGTGTTCCATGATTACTTCCTGTACAAGCCGCAGGCGTTCAAGAACGTCACCAACGGCATTGCTTACCGCCGCTGGCTGCTCTGCTCCAACCCCGGCCTGACCAAACTGCTGGAGGAGACCATCGGCGACGGCTTCAAGACCGATGCCTCCGAGCTGAAGAAGCTGGAGAAATTTGTGGACGACAAGACCGTGCAGGCTGCCGCCGCCAAGGTCAAGCGCGAGAACAAGGTCATCTTCGCGAACTACCTGCAGAAGGCTACCGGCCAGGTCATCGACCCCGATTCCATCTTCGACTGCCAGGTCAAGCGTATGCACGAGTACAAGCGCCAGCACCTGAACGCGCTGAACATCGCCGCTGAGTACCTGTACCTGAAGAATAATCCCAACGCCGAGTTCACCCCCAAGACCTACATCTTCGGCGCGAAGGCTGCCCCCGGTTACTACATGGCCAAGCAGATGATCCGCATGATCTGCAAGCTGGGCAAGATGATCGACGAAGATCCCGCTGTCCGCGGCAAGCTGCGCATCGTCTACCTCGAGGATTACTGCGTCAGCCTGTCCGAGCGCCTGATGCCCGCCTCCGAAGTGTCCGAGCAGATTTCCCTGGCCGGCACCGAGGCTTCCGGCACCGGCAACATGAAGTTCATGCTGAACGGCGCGATCACGCTGGGCACGCTGGACGGCGCGAACGTCGAGATCGCCGATGCCGCCGGCCACGAGAACGAGATCATCTTCGGTATGCTGACCCCCGAAGTCAACGCGCTGAAGGGCATGGGCTACCACCCGAACGCCTTTATCAACGGCGACAACACCGCGATGGCTGTGCTGGACTTCCTGGAGAAGGGCTGGAACGGCGAGAACTTCAGCGAGGTCACGAGCAACCTGCGCAACTCCGACCCGTACATGGTCATGGCGGACTTCAAGGATTACCGCCGTGCCCAGCACGACCTGCAGGAACTGTACCGCGACAAGCAGAAGTGGAACCACATGAGCCTGATGAATATTTCCAACGCGGGCATCTTCAGCGCTGACCGTTCCATCATGGACTATGCGCGTGACATCTGGGGCGCCACTCCTGTCAAATAATTTCGTTACTTGATTTTTGGCCGTGCCCTGTGAAGGGGCACGGCCTTTTGCATAGGCTTCCCCCATTGGGGGGAAGCTGTCTGCGAAGCAGACTGATGAGGGGCGGCCTTGCCGCTGCTGCCCACTACCGGGTTCCCACGCCAAACGCGCCCCTCATCCGGCCCTCCGGGCCACCTTCCCCCTCTGGGAAAGGCTTTACGCTAACATAAAGGGGAGACTTTTATGTCCCACACATTCTACAACAGCCTCGACTCCTCCTGCAAATCCCCGTTCGGGGCAATTCCCGCCGGGCAGGCTGTGACTTTCAACCTGACAGTGCCCGAGGATCTTGGCTATGTGGACCCGCATCTGGTTCTGACGAAGGATCGTGAAAACCCGGTACACTACCGCATGGAGTTCACCGGTCAGACGCCCCGGGTCAACCACTTCACGCTGACCGTCACACCCACCACATCGGGGCTGTACTTCTACCATTTTGACCTGTACACTGATTTCCGCCGTATCTACCGCACGCCGGGCGGCGAAGGGGTGCTCAGCTGGACCGAGGGGCAGGAATGGCAGCTGACCGTGTATGAGCCGGACTTCAAAACACCGGACTGGCTGAAAAACGGCACGATGTATCAAATTTTTCCAGACCGTTTCTGTGAGGGAAAGCCCAACAAGGAGATGCCCTTTGCCGACCGCATCTACCGCGCCGACAAGACCGGCGAGCCGTATTTCTGGCCCACCGAGCAGGACGAGGGCTACCTGAATATGGACTACTACGGCGGTGACTTTGCGGGCATCCAGCAAAAGCTGCCGTATCTGCGTGATTTAGGCGTCACCTGCATCTACTTGAACCCGATTTTTGAGGCCCACGCCAACCACCGCTACAACACGGCCGACTACCTGAAAGCCGACCCGCTGCTGGGCACGAACGAGGAGTTCAGCGCCCTCTGCCTGGCTGCTGCCCGGGAGGGCATCCGCATTATTTTGGACGGCGTGTTCAGCCACACGGGGTCAGACTCCCGCTACTTCAACCGCGAGGGCCGCTACGGCCCGGGCGGCGCGTACCGCGACCGCAACTCGCCTTACCGCAGCTGGTACGACTTTGACTCGGGCTATCCCTGCGGCTACCGCAGCTGGTGGGGCTTTGAGACACTGCCCGAGGTGCAGGAGGATTCGCCCTCCTATGTAGATTTTATCTGCGGCAAGGGCGGCGTCATCGACACTTGGCTGAACCTGGGCGCGTCGGGCTTCCGGCTGGATGTGGCCGACGAGCTGCCCGATGATTTCATTGAAAAAATCCGCACTGCCGTCAAATCCCACGGCGACGACAAGCTGCTTCTGGGTGAAGTGTGGGAGGACGCGACCACGAAGGAAGCCTTCGGGCAGCGCCGTACCTACCTGCGCGGGCGCGGGCTGGACGCCGTGATGAACTATCCCTTCCGCAATGCGGCGCTGGACTACCTGCACGGCGGCGACGTGGCCGCTGTGGCCGATGCCCTGATGCAAATTTGCGAGAACTATCCTGCCCCGGCGCTGGACTGTGCCATGAATTTCCTGTCCACCCACGACACCGAGCGCGCCATCACCGCCATTGCGGGCGAGCCCTGCAACGGCCGCAACCGCTGCTGGCAGAGCAAGCGCTGCATCCCCGCCGACAAAATGGACGATGCTGTGCGCAAACTGCTGTTAGGGTATGCGATGATCTTCACGCTGCCCGGCGTACCCTGCGTCTACTACGGCGACGAGATCGCCATGCAGGGCTACCGCGACCCCTTCAACCGTGCATTCTTTGACTGGAACTCCACTGAGCAGCGGCTGCGCGGCCCCATCAAGACGCTGGCCGCTCTGCGCCGCAGCTGTGACGCCTTCGACGGCGGGCGGCTGGAAATTGTCCGCGCCGAGGGGGATGTGCTGCACTACCGCCGCGTCGGCAAGACCCAGACGGCGGAGATCATCCTGAACCGCGGGCCGCACCTCCTCGCCGAGGAGGCCTTCGGCAAGAACACCGAGGTCAACCCCGGCGGCTTCACGGTGCTGGTCGAGGACAACGAGCCCGAGCATGTGGGGTATTTTTCGGTATATTGAGCAAATTCCCCTTGCATTTTTCGCGCCCCTATGCTATAATCCACTCAAGGTAAAAGGGAGTAAGGGGCGCGCCGCCGCGCGTTGTATCGCTTCGTCACCACGGGCTTTGGCCCCGGGGCATACTGAAACACTGAGACTTTTGCCGCAGACTTTTTCTGCGGCAGGGGTCTCTTTTTTTGCTCCCTGCCGCCCAAGATTCGGGAGGGTCCTGTATGCAATTTCTCCAAACCTTTGCCGGGCTGTTCGCAAACCTCGGCAACCTCACCTGGCAGATGGTGGTCATGTGGGTCATCGGCGGCCTGCTGATCTACCTTGCCATCGCCAAAAAGATGGAGCCGAGCCTGCTGCTGCCCATGGGCTTCGGTGCCATCCTCGTCAACCTGCCGCTGTCCGGTGCCATCACACAGGGCGAAACCGTTGGCCCTATCAACGCGCTTTTTGACGCCGGTATGTCCAACGAGCTGTTCCCGCTGCTGCTTTTCATCGGCATCGGCGCAATGATCGACTTCGGCCCGCTGCTGGAAAAGCCGTGGCTCATGCTGTTCGGTGCGGCGGCGCAGTTCGGCATTTTTGTCACACTTGTGCTGGCGGGGCTGTTCTTTGACCTGCCAGACGCGGCGTCCATCGCGGTCATCGGTGCGGCAGACGGTCCGACGGCTATCTTCGTTGCTAACACGCTGGGCAGCAAATACCTGGGTGCCATCATGGTCGCGGCGTACAGCTACATGGCGCTTGTGCCCATCGTGCAGCCGCCGGTCATCCGCCTGTGCACGACCAAAAAAGAGCGGCTGATTCGGATGCCGTACCAGAAGGGCAATGTCAGCAAAACCACCAAAATTTTGTTCCCGATTGTGGTCACTATGCTAGCCGGGTTGGTAGCCCCCGCCAGCGTAGCGCTGGTCGGCTTCCTCATGTTCGGCAACCTGCTGCGCGAGTGCGGCGTGCTGAACGCCCTGTCTGAGACGGCACAAAACGTGCTGGCAAATCTTATCACGATCGTGCTGGGCCTGACCGTGGCGGGCCAGATGACCGCAGACAAGTTTGTGCAGCCCGACACGCTGCTGATTCTGGCATTGGGCCTTGTGGCGTTTATTTTTGACACAGCGGGCGGCGTTTTCTTTGCCAAGCTGTTGAATTTGTTCCTGCCCGAGGGCAAAAAAATCAACCCGATGATCGGCGCGGCGGGCATTTCTGCGTTCCCGATGAGCGGCCGTGTCGTCAACCAGATGGGCCTCGCCGAGGACAACCAGAATTTCCTGCTGATGTACTCGATCAGTGTCAACGTCTCGGGCCAGATCGCGTCGGTCATTGCCGGCGGGCTGATTTTGACCCTGATGAACGGCTATGTATAAGGAGGGTTTTGCCATGTCTACCGCGTTACTGCCCACTACCCTTTCCATGCTGCTTGCCGGGATGGCGGGGATTTTCCTCGTCCTCGGTGTCCTCGTGCTGGGGGTGTATGCACTGAATAAGTTTTTCAGCGGAAAATAAAAAAGCTTCTCCGAATGGAGAAGCTCAACTTACAGGGGCGGGCATTGCTCGCCCCTGCATTTTATTTTATTACTCCTTCGCCACAAACACCACGCCAACCACGCCGGGGCCGACATGGGTGCCGATGGTGGGGCCAAGCTGGGCCACACGGCCGCCGGTCAGTTGGAGATTCTGGTGCATGTAGTGGTGTACCGGTGCAATAAGCTGCTTGTTATCGCTGTAGAGCAGCGTATAGCCGTAGCGTGGGTCAACACCGCCGAGCGCGTCCAGCTGCTTGAACATGGCGACCAGCGCACCGGGGCGGCCGCGGCCCTTGTCCACCAACTTGATGGCACCGTCCTGCAGGGCCAGCACCGGCTTGATGCCCAGCGCACCGCCCACCAGCGCCACCGCTGCCGGCAGCCGGCCGCCCTTCTGCAGATGCTTGAGGCTGTCCACCACGGCAACGATGCGCACCCGCTTCTTGAACTGTTCCAGCACAGCGGCGATCTCCTCCGCCGTCAGGCCCTCCTCATCGCGCAGGCGCACCGCCTCACGGACAAGCAGCGCCTCAGCCTGCGAAGCCGCTTCGGAGTCTACGATATGCGCCTGCAGGCCGACATCGGCGGCGGCCAGATGCGCGCACTGGTAGGTGCCGGACAGCTTCTGGCCGATGGTGATCACAAGAACCTCATCCCCCGCCGCGGCGGCGTCCTCATACACCTGCATAAAGCTGGCCGGACTGGGCTGGCTTGTGCGGGGCAGCTTGCTGTCCTCTGCCAGACGGGCAAAAAATTCATCCTTCGTCATCGTGCCGTCATCAAGCTGGGTGGTGCCGTCTGCAAAGGTGACAGACAGCGGCACGACAAAGATGCCGGGGAGGGACAGCTCCGCCGCGGTCAAATCGGCGGCGGAATCAGTAACAATACGGATCATAGCAGTAACTCCTTTATGGGCGTGCGGCAGCGCCGCATGTTGTTGACTGTTCAATAACTTATTCAGTATACCACAGCGCACCCGCCGTGTAAAGTGGGCAGCGGCATAGAAAAAGCCCCCTTGCGGGGGCGGATTCTGGCGAAAATGACAGCGTGGAATGGATTTGTAGGGGCCGGACATGTCCGGCCCTCATCTTGAAGGCAGACGGTCGTTTGCGGGAAAGTTGCGGGCCGCATATATGCGGCCCCTACCGGACGCCGTTTGTTTGAACCGAGCAATAACGGCACTCAGTCCCATAGGGATACTCCTCCCCTACTCCTCGATGCCCAATAGTTCTGCGGCGGCGTCCGGGTCAAGCTGCTGGACCGATTCGAGCTTGCGGGTGATGGCGCGGCTGCGGGGGCCGATCAGCTCCTCCAGATCGGAGCCAGTCTGGTTCAGGTGGCGCTGCATCTGCTGCAAGCCGGTGCCAAACTTTTCAAACTCGGACTTGACCGCACCCAGAATCGTCCAGACCTCGCCGGAGCGCTTCTGGATCGCCAGCGTGCGGAAGCCCATCTGCAGGGCGTTAAGCAGCGCCGCCATGGTGGAGGGGCCTGCAACCGTGATCTGATACTCGCGCTGCAGCAGTTCAGTCACACCGCTGGAGACGACCTCGGCATACAGCCCCTCAAACGGCAGGAACAGGATGCCGAAGCTGGTGGTGTAGGGTACCTCGATGTACTTGTCATGGATATCCTTTGCCTCGGTACGCAGGACGTTATTCAGTGCCTTGCGCATAGCGGCCACGGCGGCCGCATCGCCCCGCTCCTGCGCTGCCTGCAAATGGGCGTAGGTATCGCCGGGGAATTTCGCGTCGATGGGCAGCCAGACCGTGCCGCTTTGGCCCGGCAGCTTGACGGCATACTCCACGCGGTTGGCACTGCCCGGCACGGTCGCCACATTGCAGGCATACTGGCCGGGGGCCAGAATCTGCTCCAAAATCGCGCCGAGCTGCACTTCGCCCAGGATGCCGCGGGTCTTGACGCCGGAGAGCACCTGCTTCAGGCTGCCCACATCGGCGGCCAAATTCTGCATCTCGCCCAGGCCCTTGTAGACCTGTTCCAGCTGGGCGCTGACCGTCTTGAACGAATCGTTGATGCGCTGCTGCAAGGTGTCCTGCAGCTTTTCTTCGACGGTACCGCGAATTTCGTCCAGCTTTTTGTTGTTGTCGGCGCGGATGGTGTTCAAGCCCTGCACCACCGCGCCGCGCACGCTGTCCATCCGCACGGCGTTGGAATCTTCCAGGTTTTTCAACCGCGTTTCCATCATTGTCAGCTGGGCCAGCAGGGCGTCGTTGGCAGCCTTCTGGCGGGCAGCCCCGGCGCGGTCGATAGCCTCCAGCCGTGCGGTATTGGTGGCCGCACTCTGGCGCTGGTTCTCGGCCAGCACGGCGGAGAAATCCCGCAGTGTGGCGCTGGTGGTGCGGGCGCTCTCTCCCTGCATGGCGCGCAGCTGCTCGGCCAGTAGGTCCGTCTCGCTTTGCAGCACCGGGGTCATGGCGCGGACAAAGTCGTCCGCCGTGTCAATTTTCTGCTGTGTTTCGTTGTTTTTTTGCAGTACCGCCAGAATGACCGCCAGCAGGATATCCCCCGCCACAGCCAGCGCCAACAGAACATACAGTATCCATTCCATGCTCCGCCCTCACCGTATCAGCAGCAGCGCCGCACCGATGACGGCCAGCACCGCCGAGAAGATCTCCGTCTCCCAGCTTTTGCGCTCGACACAGCGGGCGTTGGGGTTGTACCAGACCTGGATTGCCTTGCCCACGGTCTTGTCATGCTTGAACCAGAAGGAGTCGTTCGTTTCCAGCTCCAACCGCTGGCCGTTGGCGTGCAGTTCCACTAAGTAGCGGTAGCCGCCCGCGCTGCGGTTGGGGCTGGTGGAGGCTGCCTTGCGGCATTCCAGCACGCGGGCAGGCAGCAGCGCCGCCCCGCGCACGGTGCGGTATTTTTCCACAATCGCGGCGGCCGCCAGTGCAAAAAGCGCAGCACCAAGGATGCGGTAGATGATAAGCAATGTTGTCGGCATAGTTTTCTCCCTCTGTTTTGGTATTTCTATGATACAACATTTTGGTGTTAAATGCAAGCTATTCTTTTTATATTTTATGACGCTTTCACGCTTTAGCGTATTGACTTGATTGGTCAAATTTGCTAGAATGTAGGGAGATAGACCCCGAAACGAATGCAAATTTTACAAAGAAAGAGGTCGGCGCATCCCCTGCGCCACTACGCTATGCAACAAAATGAACGTAATACTGCCCTGTATGAGGCGATCCTGCGGCTGAACACGCTGGATGAGTGCATCCGCTTTTTTGACGACCTGTGCGCCGTGACCGAGCTGCGCACGATGGAGCAGCGCTACGCTGTGGCCGGCTGCCTGTTGCAGGGCAAGGTGTACAGCGAAATCCGCCGCGAGACCGGCGCATCCAGCGCCACCGTCAGCCGCGTGAACCGCATGCTGAACTACGGCACCGGCAGCGTGGCCGAGAGCGTGCGCGAGGACCTGGCCGCCCAGGGTATTGCCACCGAAAAGTAAGGAGGTTCCCGTATGTCTGTTTCGATCCGTGATTTCGGCAAGTCCACCACCGGCGAGACCGTCAAGCTGGCCGTGCTGAAAAATGACTTTATCGAGGTGCAGCTGCTGAGTTATGCCGCCATTATTCATCGTATCATCGTGCCGGACCGCAAGGGCAATCCGGTGGATGTGGTGCTGGGCTACGGCACTGCCGCCGACTACGAGCTGAATACCGACAGCATGGGGGCCGCCGTGGGCCGCTTTGCCAACCGCATTGCGGGGGCGCAGTTCCCCCTGTATGAGGAGATCGTCCATGTGACGGCAAATCAGCACGGGAACTGCCTGCACAGCGGCCTGCACGGGTTCAGCCACTCGATGTTTGATGTGGAGCTGACCCCTGGCGAGACCGACAGCGTGACGATGACCGCCGTCAGCCCCGCGGGCACCGACGGCTTTCCCGGCAACATAACGTTGACCATCCAGTACAGCCTGGCAAAGAGCGGGCTGGTCATCCGCTATGGGGCCACCACTGATGCGCCCACCGTCTGCAATATGACGAATCACAGTTATTTTAACCTGAACGGCCACGCCAGCGGCAGCGCCCTGGGCCACCGCCTGACCATTGACGCCGACTATTATCTTGAGGCCGACCCGTACAGCATCCCCACCGGGCGCAAGCTGCCGGTGGAGGGCACGCCGATGGATTTTACCGAGGAAAAGACCCTGGGTCTGGACATTGGCGCTGACTTTGCCCCGCTGAAGGAATGCAGCGGCTACGACCAGTGCTACATCATCCGGGACAGCGGCCTGCGCCACGCGGCCTGGGCCGTCGGCCCCGAGACCGGCATCCGCATGGAGGTATTGACCACCCTGCCCGGTATGCACTTGTATTCGGCCAACTTCCTAGCACCGGTCACGGATGGCAAGGACGGCGCACACTACGCCGCCCGGGACGCCGTCTGCTTTGAGACGGAGGACTTTCCCGACGCACCGAACCACCCGAACTTCCCGGACACGACGCTGCTGCCGGACCAGCCGTACAGCTCCACGACGATTTATCGGTTTGATATTGCGCCGATGTAAGAACACAAAAGGCTTTTCCCTCGGGGAAAGCCTTTTGCGTAGAAATACCGCCCTGCGCGAAAATTTCGTGCAGGGCGGTATTTTTATGCCTCTTTACTCAACAAAATTCTGTCATTATCCAGCGCATGGCCGACGTTCTCGGCAAAGCGGTCCAGCAGACCGTCCACGGTGGTGTGGGCGCGCTCCTCGCCGCCGATGTCCAGCACGATGTGGCCATGGTCCATCATCAATGTACGGTTGCCCAGGGTCAGCGCGTCGTGCATATTGTGGGTGATCATCAGGCAGGTCAGGTGGTTTTCGGCCACGATCTTTTTCGTCAGTTTCAGCACCTTGTCCGCCGTGGCGGGATCCAGGGCGGCGGTGTGCTCGTCCAGCAACAGCAGTTTCGGCGTGACCAGCGTGGCCATCAGCAGGGTCAATGCCTGGCGCTGGCCGCCGGACAGCAGGCCCACCGGCTGCTTCATCCGGTCCTCCAGGCCAAGGCCCAGCTCGGAGAGTTTTTCCGCAAAGAGGTCGCGGTCCTTCTTCGTGATGCGGGAGAAGGGCGACGTGTGCCCCGATGCCCGCAGGAAGGCCAGCGCAAGATTTTCCTCAATGGTCATATGCGGGGCCGTGCCGCGCAGCGGGTCCTGGAACATCCGACCGATGGCCTTGGAGCGCTTGTAGTCTGGCAAAAAGGTGATATCTTTGCCCGCCAGCGTGATGGTGCCGGTGTCGGCGATGAACTCGCCCGCAATGGCGTTGAACAGCGTGGATTTGCCCGCGCCGTTGGAGCCGACGATGGTGGCAAAGTCACCGTCGTCGAGGTGAAGGTTCACGCCTTCCAGCGCGATCTTCTCGTTGACGGTGCCGGGGTTGAACGTTTTGCCGATGTTTTTCAGTTCAAGCATGGCGGGCACCTTCTTTCTCGGCGTTGGCACGGCGGCGGCGGAAAGCCGCCTTGGACCGGATGGCGGGCGCAGCGATGGCCAGCGCCACGATGACGGCGGAAATCAGTTTCAGACACTCTGACGGGACGTTGGCACGCAGGGCCAGCGCAATGATAAAACGGTAGATAACGCTGCCGATAACGGCGGCCACAGCCTTGACCCACATACCGCTGCGGCCAAACAGCGTCTCGCCGATGATGAGGGACGCCAGGCCGATGACGACCATGCCGGTACCGAGGTTGATATCCGCCGAGCGCTGGTACTGGGCCAGCACCGCGCCAGACAGGGCGGTCATGGCGTTGGAGATGCAGAGGCCTACCGTGATGGTGAACGCCGTGTTGATGGAGGACGCGCGGACCATGTCCGGGTTGTCGCCGGTGGCACGGATGGACAGGCCCATCCGAGTGCCGAGGAACAGGATGAGCAGCACGCAGACCACAACTGTGACAAGGGCCGCCACCAGCAACTTATAGGGTGCATTCTCGCCGAGGATGCTCTGCGCCACGGTGAAGATCGTGGTTGTTTTCAACATAGGTACGTTGGAAGAAAATCCCATGACCGCCAGGTTGACGGTGTACAGCCCTGTGTTGGTGATGATGCCCGCCAGAATGGACGGCACCGCCAGCCGCGTTTGCAGAAACGCCGTGACGAACCCGGCCGCCGCACCGGCCAGCAGCGCCAGCGGCAGACCCAGGAACGGATGGCCCGCCACCGCGGCGGTAGCCGAAACAGCGCAGCCCAGGGTGAATGCGCCGTCGGTGGTCATATCGGCGATGTTCAGCACGCGGAAGCTGAGGAACAGCGCCAGGGCAACCAGCGCGTAGATAAAGCCCAGCTCCAACGCGCTAAGCACAGTGGCAAGGGTGAACATGGTAGGGAACTTCCTCTCTAAAAGTAATGGTACAGTCTATTATACAACAATGTAGGGGCGGATTCCATATCCGCCCGCGGGACGCTGCGGCTGCGCAGGCATCCCGGGCGCATATAGAATGCGCCCCTACGGTCTCTTCCCGGAGGGTTTATTCCGCCGTGGTGACCTCAACGACCTGACCGGCCAGATCGTTGAAGGCGCTGTAATCGATGCCCAGGGCGTCGGCGGTCTCGGTGTTGACGGTGATGATGCCGCCGTCCATGACGTGGTATTCAGGCACGGTGCCGGTCTCGAGGATATCGAGGGCCATGTCGGCGGTGTAGGTGCCAAGCTCGGTGTAGTTGACGCCGCAGGTGGCGAACGCGCCGGCCGTGACGAAGCTGTCCGCACCGGTATAGAATGGGATGCCGCCCTTGGTCAGTGTCTCGGAGACTGCGGCGGCAGCGGCCATGACGACGTTATCGGTCGGGGTAAAGACGGCGTCGACCTGGCCCACCATGCTGGACGCGGCGGTCATGATCTCATCATTGGTGTTGCCTGTCTTTTCGACGTAGGCAATGCCCTTGGCATCGAGGTAAGCCTTGGCTTCGGCAATGGGGGTCGTGGAGTTGGCTTCAGAGTTGGAGTAGAGCAGGCCGACGGTCTGGATGTCAGGCTGGACGGCAAACATCATATCCATGATGGACTGGGTGTTCAGCGCGTCGGAAGTGCCGGTGACGTAGTCGATATCGGTCAGATCCGCGGCGGCGGGGTCAGAGATGGCGGCGTAGATGACCGGGGTCTTGGTACTCTCAGCAGCGGTGGCCATGCACTGGGCAGCCAGCGTTGCAATGGGGATGATGGCGTCGTAGCCGTCAGAGACGACCTGGGTGCCGATCTGGTTCAGCGTCGTGGCGTCGTTCTGGCCGTTGAAGTCCTTGTACTCAATGGTGATGCCCTTCTCGGCGGCCTTGGCGTCCAGCTCGGCCTCGACGGCGGTGCGGATCTCGTCCAGGCTGGCGTGGTCGAGCTGCTGCACCACGGCGATCTTGTAGCTCTTGGCGTCGGTAGTGGCTTCAGCGGCGGTGCTCTCGGTGGAGACGGCGGCGGAGGAGGAAGCGGCGGTGGAGGTGGTATCAGCGGTGGAACCACAGGCGGCCAGGCTGGTCATCATAGCGGCAGCGGACAGAACAGCAACGAACTTTTTCATGGTAAACTCTCCTTTATTTGTAAAACAGGTAATGTTGTAGTTGCAGGGGCGGTCATTGACCGCCTGCGGGCGAATAGGTCTGCGGACTTATTTTACAAATTCAGGCTTGCCATCGCTCTTTCATCAGGTCTATCTTCATGTTTCCCTCTCTCCTCAAAGTTGAAAAACAAAACTGCCCTTGCACAGAATTTCTCCTGTGCAAGGGCAGATAAAACAAATCTGTGGTGCCACCTTGCTTGCCGTGCATAGTATAAAAACACGGCCACTCCGTAGGGAACCAACATTCCCCTGCTCTATAACGGGAGCACCCGGCGCTGGATACTGGGAGCGAGGCCCCTTTCCCCATGCCCTCCGCGAACCATTATGCTTACCCGCTCTGTATCCCCTTCCCAGCGTCGGGGACTCTCTGTGACTGCGCTGTGAGCTTTACTTTCGCTTCATTGGTTTAAAGCATTTATACCACAAGCCGGTGCGTTTGTCAACACCCTTTTGCAAATTTTCTTGCGGTGCTTATTCTGCCTGTGCTGTTTCCGGCGAAGCCATGTTGTTTTTATCGAGTACAAACAGTTTCTGTACCAACTCCCCCACCGGGGCACCGGCGTCCTTTAACAGGCATTGGCGGTTCAGGTAGGGGCTGTCCTCGCCGTCCAGCGCCAGCACCATATCCTTGCCGCGCAGCGCATCGCTGCCCAGGTATTCGGTCAGGCTGTCGGCGTCCCAGGCAGTCTCGGCGTCGTCAGGGGTAAAATTCCCAGCGTTGCTCCATGTTCCGTAGATTGTGGCGATGGCGCAGACCTTGTCGTGATCCTCGCCCTCGTCATACTTCTGCTTATCCAGCTGGGCCTGCAGTTCAGCGGCCAGACTGCCCTCGGTCTGCACAGCGCTGGCTTCGTCGGTGAAGATTAAAATCGCATCATTCTTATAGGTTTTCAGCAGCTGTTTGGCGTCGTAGAGCGGCAGTTCGCTGTCGTCGGCCACGTTCAGTGTGCCCTGCATGGCGTAGTACAGGCGGGCCGCGGCGGCGTAACGGTCGCCGAAGAACCGTTCCATCTGGCGCGGGTAGCTGGCCATGGCGGACTTGAACCAATACACGGCGTCGGCGGTCGTGCCGCTGCGCAGAGCTTTTACTGCCTCGGCGATCTCGGTTTCGGGGTAGTTGTAGCTTGCGTTCGCCAGCACAGACAGCGCTTTGCCCACGGTGGCGCTGCGGGCGTCAGCCCCCAGGCCCGCCGCGTGGAACACGCCGGGGTAGCTGCGGTAGATGCCCTCCCACAGGGTGCGGGCACTGTCACGGTCGTCGGCGGGCAGCACAGCCAGGTAGCTGTCCAGGCTCTCTGTATTGCCGGTCTGCAGGTAGTTGTCCAACAGCACGCCGGCAGCCGCGCCATCGGGCACGGCCACGACCCGCACACCGGAAGTGTACAGCCGCTCGATCAGTGCGCCGCGCAGCTCGCTCCCGCGCAGGTTGTCGGTGTCGGCCACGTAGACGCGGTAGTCGTCCTTCCCGAAGTCCGACGCATCCAACGGGTAGGTCATGTCGAAGCGATGCAAGTTTTTGGCATTGTACTCCTCTACCGGGTCGGTCACGTTGGCAGTCTCCCGGGTGGCAATGACCAGCTCGCCCGCAGCCTCGGCGGCAGCGGTCTCCGGCGTGGCGGCAGCGACTTCCTCGGCGGTCTTATCGTTGTACAAAAAGTCCTGCAAGGCCTTGATATTCACGACCCAGTCAGGGTCGTACATCAGGCGGTTGTCCATGCCGGTGCGGATGCCGTAGGTACCTTGCAAAGGCATCGACATCTGCTGCACATCGCAGCCCAAAAAGCCCGGCAGCTGCACAAGCAGGGCGGCGATCTCGGACTTGGTAAAGTTCGTCTGGATCAGCGGCAGCACGGTGTTCAGCAGGCTGTCCAGTTCCACGACGCTGGCGTTTTTCACCTGGTCCAGCACGGCCTGGATGACGGTGCGCTGACGCTCGACGCGCTTCCAGTCGTTGTCGATCTTGCGCAGACGTGCGTATTGCAGCGCCGTGTAGCCGTCAAAGTGGTTGAGGCCCGGGTCAACGTGGTTGACAATAAGCATCGAGTTGGAGGGGACCTCCCAGTTCAGCGCCTTGGCCTCCTGTTCGGTGATGTCGATATCGACGCCGCCGACGGCATTCACGATCTGGACAAAGGAGTTGAAATTGACGCGAACATAGTGGTCGACCTGGACGTTGAAGCAGTCCTCGACGGTTTTCATCGTCAGCTTGGGGCCACCGTAGCGGAAGGTGTGGGTGATCCAGTCGTATTGGTCCTCGTAGCCATCCAGCAAAATCGGTACGCCGGTGCCGCGTTCGATGGAGACAAGGCGGATGATATGATCCTTGATGTCCAGCGAAACCAAAATCATGCTGTCGGCGCGGGCATCATCGCTGAACTCGGTCGTATCCTCGGTGCCGTCCAGCTGGTTCAGGTGGGTGAAGGCATCGGCATCGTTGACGGCCTCGGTGCGTTCGTCGGTACCAATGAGCAGGATGTTCAGCACGTTGTCGTCAGAGAAAGGGCTTCCCTCGGGCATCGTCATCTCTTTTTCGGTGTGGGCCAGGCCGGTGCCGTCCAGGTCCTGGTCCTCGCCCGCGTCAATATCGCCCATTTCTTCCACGCTGCCGTCGTTGTAGCGCAGCAGGTCGAGCTTGCCGTTGATGTACAGCCCGGCCACGGCCGCCAGCACCGCCACGACCGCTGCCGCAATTATGGCGATACGCCCGGCCCTCGGCAAGCGGCGCCAGAAGTTGGGCTTTGACTGTTCGGTGGTTTGTTCTTCTTTTTTGGTTTCTACTTCGTTCATGGTTGTTTACTTTCCCCTATGCAAAATACGCCGCCCTGCGGCACGAATATCACAACAATAATACAAAAATGCCGTCCCGGCAAATATGGTCAGCCCCAGCGCACGCCAGGTGAACCAACCGTGCTGGATGCTGTGGGTGCGCAGCACGATGAACCACGCCGGGGTCATCAGTGTGCAGAGCAGCAGCGGCAGCGCCCGGACAAGCTGCTGCTTATCCCGGATGCTTGCCACAAACAGCGCCGCCAGCAGCACAGCCACAAGGACCAGCGGCCAGAACAGGTGCTTTTCCGCCAATGTTTCGTATACAAAACGTATTATATTACCCCATGTCAATTCCATGCCGTGCCAGCTGTCGGCGGCGGTGCGCACGCACACCTGGTGCAGCGCGTCGGCAATGACGTTCTGCCCGGTCACAAGCCCGGCCAGCACCCATTTGGACGCCCAGCACAGCAGATACCCAACGCCCCATGAAAGGCTTCCGCCCACCACAATGCCGCACTGGGGCACACCTGCCCGCAGCCGCTGCTGGGGCTGCAGCAGCCAGCAGACCAGCGGCAGGCCGAGCGTTAGGATCGGCGTGACGAGCAGGTCGCAGAAGGCCGTCACAACGCCCAAAACCAGCAAGGCCAGGCAGACGCTGTCACTGCGGCGGGGCTTGGCCAGCACCCAGACGCAGCCAGCATAGGCGGCGGCAAAGCAGGTGAAATACTGCACCTGATGCGGCACCCAAAACACCGTGACCAGCAGCTGGCTGACGACGAACCAGAAGGCCGCCCGCAGCCCGCAGCGGCGGCGCAGCAGCCACACCACCGCCGCAAACAGCGCCGCCAGCACCACATACTGCACGACCCGCACGCCGGTAATAGTCGTGACCAGCAGCAGCGGTCGCAGCCAAATGAGATACCCGTGCCAGTACCGCGCGTAGGAGAAGGGCTCCAGCTCTGGTGCGTCGGTGCGCTGCGCCCCGGCGGCCCAATCCTTTTCTATGTACCATTGCAGGTCGTCGGCCAGCGTCTCAAAGTTATCGACGTTGTAGGCCGTGTTCGTCATCATAGCTCTCAGCGGCGGGGCCTCGTCGGCGGCAGCGGCCTCGGTCAGCATGATGGTGTCGGTATAATTGTCCATCTGGAACAGCTTAAAGCCGAAATATTCAGGGTACAGCCCCTCACCTGCGATGGTCTGCGCGGATTCGTAGACGTGGTCCCGCACCCGATCCCCAGGCAGGGCGTAGGCCGCCAGCAACAGCACAAACAGCGCCGCCAGCGTAACGGCAAACGCCGCCAGTGCCCGCAGGGGAAAGGGTGGTTTTTGTTGTTTCGTGTCCGCCATGGGGCACCTCTTTCCGATAAAAAATCTATTTTATTATAAAACAAAAGTCCCCCGGTTTCAACCGTGGGACTGTGAAAAAACTATGACACCATATCCGTCTGCCGGGATACGGACAGCACAATGCCCATTTCTCCCAGCAGCATCAGCAAGCTGGTACCGCCGGAGGAAAAAAACGGCAGGCTGATACCCGTATTCGGTATCGTGTTCGTTACGACCGCAATGTTCAAAATGGCCTGCAAAATGACCTGCACCACAAAGCCCACCGTCAGCAGCGCACCAAACTTATCCCGCGCCCGCACCGCAATGGACATACCGCGCAGCAGCAGCAGCAAAAACAGCGCTACCGCCAGTGCCGCGCCAAAAAAGCCCAGCTCCTCGCACAGGATCGAGAAGATGAAATCGTTCTGCGGCTCGGGTACGTACAAATATTTCTGGCGGCTGTTGCCCAGCCCCAGCCCGGCCAGCCCACCGGACGCGATGGCGTACAGGCTCTGGATCGTCTGGTGTCCCTCCCCCAGTGGGTCGGCGAAGGGATCCCGCCAGCTGGCCAGGCGGTCGGTGGCGTAGGGGACCAGCTCCGGCAGGGCCGCCACCGCCGCCGCGATGGCCGCCACGCCCAGGCCCCCTGCCAGGCCGAACCACTGCAGCCCGGTCCCACCCACAAACATAAGCACCGCGCCGATGGACAAAATCAGCAGCGTGCCGGACAGGTGCGGCTCCAACAGCATCAGCACCGTGACCGTGCCCAGAATCAGCGCGAAGGGCAGCACGCCGGTGGAGAAGGTTCTCATCCTGTCATGATTCAGCGATATGATGTGGGAAAACACCAGCACCACCGAGAATTTTGCGATCTCGCTGGGCTGCAAGGTACCCAGCCCCGGCAGCACGATCCACCGCTTGCAGCCGTTGTACTCCGGCATAAACAGCACTACCGTGAGCAAAACCAGCGACAGCCCCAGCATCGGCCAGGCCAGCTTGTGCCAAATGTGGTAGTCCACCAGGCTGGCCGCGTACATGGCCGCCACGCCCAGCGCCGCAAACAACAGCTGCGGCCGGATGTAGGTGTAGGCGTCGCCGCGGCGGTACAGCGCCACCGCATATCCGGCCGAAAACAGCATGATCAGCCCATAACTGAGCAGTGCCAGCAATATAATCAGGAACGGCACATCGAACGTGGGCAGCGCCGCCGCCCGGGCCTTGAATTTTTGCACCAACACAGCCATACAAAACGCCCCCTGCGCAGAGTGTACGCAGGGGACGGTGGGTTTATTCCTTATTTATGCAGGTCCAGGCTCAGCATTGTGTAGGCGTTCTCGCCCTGCTGAACGCTCTGGGAGACGGCCTCGTAGCAGGCTTTCAACACTTCCATGTTTGGCTGAGGTGCATCGGGGTCGGCGATCGTGCCGGTAGCCTGCGCTTCGGTATAGTTGTCAATGACTTGGGCACAGATGCGCCTGCGGTCCCGCAGCGGGGTCATCAGATTGGCCATCCACTGCTGGTACATACCGTGGTAATCACTGCCGTGATCCGCAAACAGGAAGTAATATTCCTGCTCGACTTCCAGGGGCGAGGCCTGGCATTTGTAAAAGTCGGCCAGGGCGCCGCGCTTTTTGTCCGTGGCAAATCCACGGATGTCCGCCAATCCGTTGGGGAAAAGCTCCGGGTGGCGTATCCATTTTGAGTACGGCTCCACCTGGACTTTTAGTGCCTCGAAAATTTCGAGGAAATCCTCTAAGGCGATCTTCATTTCGCCCTTTTCCCACTTTTGGATCGTTCGCTTGTCACGGCCAAGGCGGTCTGCCAATTCACGCTGAGAGACATCTACGCTCTCTCGTGCTGCAACGATCGCTTCGGCCACGCGTAATCGATATTCGGACATAAGTTTCTATCTCTCCCATCATTCCCCACTTTTGCCGGAAGAAGTAAAAGCAGCCGTACATTTTACGCCGCCAAAATTTCTGGCATTGGTTGTGTACTTTGCACATGGGGCTGTGATATATTGGTAGCAGCACCACGAGAAAAGCCACATAAACCATATATGTATTTTACAGCAATTTCCATTTATTGTCAATGCGTTTTGTGATGTAACATAATAAAATTGGGTGAGAATCGTGTATATCTATCGTGTCGTTCGTCAACAACTTTCCATACCGGGAACAGGCTGCTATACGACCTTTGGCATTGCCGCGCTGCAGCTTTTGGCCGGGCAGTGGCAAAAAGTGCGCTTTATCGCAGATGTATCGCTCAACCAGCAGCTTGTGGAGACGCTGGCCGCCGCCTGCACCACCTGCCAGCTGGATCCCCGCCAGCTGGCGGATGTGGTAGAGGATGCAATTGTATAATTTAGAGAAAAGTGTGCAAATTTTGAAATAGCACTAAAATCGCCCGAATACACCAACGGCGCACCACCCTGATCAGGTGATGCGTCGTTATTTTTCTATATAGAAGATGCGGATTCAGGTCAAGCCACCTGTCATCGCACCGCAAGCCCTTCGTGTTGCAGGTATTATCCCGTACTTCACAAAAAATGTAAATCGTTCCAAAGTATGATGCCGCAGAGCAAAAGCCGCGTTTAAAATTCGTCAATTTTTAGCAAATTTTATTGCCTTTATTAGATAATTGTGGACAAAGCGCACAAGCAATGCTACAATATAGCTATTCTGAGTTTTATTGTCCCCCAAAAGTAAGGAGAATCGCCGTGAAGCTGAACAACCGCCGCACTATTCTGGTGGGTCTTGCATTTTTGTCGATCTGCACATTCTGGCAGATGTACGACAGCGTAATGACCCTGATTTTGACCGATACCTTTAAATTGAACGAGACGTTCGCCGGGGCCATCATGGCCGCAGATAACGTGTTGGCGCTGTTTTTGCTGCCGTTCTTTGGGGCGCTGTCCGATAGAACACACACCCGCATCGGGCGGCGCATGCCCTTTATCGTGGGCGGCACGGCGGCGGCGGCCATTTTGATGAACCTCATCCCGCTGCTGGACGACCGCTATGCCGCCAACCCCAGCACCGGAACGTTAGTGCTGTTTATCGTGGTGCTGGGCCTGTTGCTGGTGGCCATGGGCACCTACCGCTCCCCTGCTGTGGCCCTGATGCCCGACGTCACCCCCAAGCCGCTGCGCAGCCGCGCAAACGCCATCATCAACCTGATGGGCGCGGTCGGCGGCATCCTGTACCTGGGGCTGGCCGCCGTGCTGTACCCGGCGTCCAAAACGAAGGGCGTGGAACACGTCAGCTACCGTCCGTTGTTCTTCATCGTCTCGATGATCATGGTCGTGGCTGTTGTCGTTTTGTACCTGACCATCAAGGAGCCGAAGCTTGAGGAAGCAAACCAGAAGCTGGAGGCCGCCCACCCCGAGTGGAACCTTGCCACCGACGACGGCGCAGGTCACGAGGTTTTGCCGACCCCGGTCAAGCGCAGCCTGGCGTTTTTGCTGGTCTCAATCTCGCTGTGGTTTATCGGCTATAACGGCGTTACAACGTGGTTTACCAAGTATGTAGAGGCTGTCATGGGCGAGGGCCTGGGCGGTGCGTCCACCTGCCTGCTGGTCGCCACGGCGGGCGCAATCGTCTCGTACATTCCCATCGGTACGCTGGCCGCCAAAATTGGCCGCAAGCGCACGATCCAGTGCGGTATCGTGCTGCTGGCCACCTGCTTTATTCTGGGTTACCTGCTGACCACGATGTACACCTCGATCCAGCCCATCATGTACGTGGTGTTTGCGCTGGTGGGCCTGGCGTGGGCCGCCATCAACGTGAACTCGCTGCCCATGGTGGTGGAAATGTGCCGCGGCAGCGACATCGGCAAGTTCACCGGATATTACTACACCTTCTCGATGGCCGCGCAGGTCGTCACGCCCATCGTGGCCGGCTCCCTGATGCGAGCCATCGACTACCGCGTACTGTTCCCCTACGCCGCCCTGTTTGTAGCCCTGAGCTTTGTGACCATGTGCTTCGTCAGGCACGGCGACACCAAAGCCGAGGCAAAGAAGGGGCTGGATGCGTTTGAGGATATGGATACGTAAACGACCTTTTCATTATTAACCTTTTAGGGGCTGTTGCACTAACAGCCCCTATTTTGTATGAAAATGCGTAAGACCATTTGCACGCTCCCTATCCGATCCTGGCGCTGCTTCCCCAAAGCGGTACTGCAGAGGACGCTATTCTCTTGTTAGAAGGTTTTTGGCCTTCTATACTATAAGAGATGAAAATTTCGGACAAAAGCACACCTCGAATTCGTTAAATTTACAAAAAGTTCACAATTGAAGCTTGGCAAGCGATTTTCTTGTCTTTTTCCGCCATTCTCTTTCCCAATGCAGATAAACAATAGTTTATATAGGTCGCCCCTGCCCGTGAACATAGTTAGCAGGGGCGATTAGATGTGCTACCGGCATGGGCACCACCTATTCCCCATTGCCGGGCGCACATACAGCAACAGCCTTCCCTTTGCTATATGTCAAGCAACAGGAAGGCTGTTATATTATTTTGCTCTACGAGATCCCACTAGTAATTGAATCACTTTTTCTTTACCATAACGCAAACGGACGTAGAAGTCCAAGAAAAGAAGCGTTAGCCGATGTCAGCCCATATCGGCGGCAAGAGCCTGGTCGATGAGCTTTTGCAGCGTCTCCGCCTGCTTCTTTTCCGTGATAGCGCCTACGATGGGCTCGCCCACGATATTGCCGCTGCGGTCAACCACATAGGTGGTGGGATAGGCAAAGATGTTGCCAGTGAACTTTCCCGCTTCTCCGTCGGAATCGAAATACACGTTCTGATAGGTGGCGCCCTTCTTGGCCAGTACGTCCTTCGCCTCGGAGATCGCTGCCTCGTCGCCGTCCAGCGTGAAGGTGTTGACGCCGATGAGGGCGCCGCCCTTCTCCGCAAGCTTCTTGTTCAGCGCGTCCAGATCGGCAAGCTCGCCCACGCAGGGATTGCAGGTGGTGAACCAGAAATTCACTACGGTGACGGCGTTGCCGGAGAACAGCTCGTCACTCTTCACCGGGTTCCCATCCAGATCCTTGCCCTCAAAGGCAGGGAATTTCTGCACACTGCCGTCATCAGGCGGCGCGGTCATGTCGCTGCCCGCAGGCACGCTCATGGCGTCATCTATAGATTGCTGTACCGCATCGGGGTACTTTTCCTCAATCATGGTCAGCTTGTCTTCGATGTCGCGAATCGTCTCCGCTTTTTCCTGAAGCAGTTTCAGCTCATCTGCCGTAAACTGATCCTTGGCGGATTCAATTGTACTGAGCAGGAAATCACCGTAGTTTTTGCCGTCCTCCTGCATGGTCATGCCCTTGTCGGCTGCCATGAATACCTTGTCCCAAAGTTCGGTGTTCTCCGAGAGAATGTCATTTTCCTGCGCCATCAGATCGTTGTACATGGCAGCCGCTTCCTCGGCATTCTTCGGTTCGCTGCTCGTTCCGTCCGTTTTGTCTGCGCCTTTTGCTCCGCAGGCAGCCAAAGACAGCGCAATCAGGGCGATAAGCAGCAGCGCCAGCAATCGGCCGGCAGGTTTCGTTCGATTCATCTTCATCTTTTTATTTCTCCTTGTTATCATTGTTTTTCTGCGGCATTGCAGCCGCCTTGGTTTTATCTTTACCGTCTCCAAAGCCGTAGCGGAAGCTGACGGCGCTGGTAGGACAGGCGCGGACGCACATCCCGCAACGGATGCACTCGGCATGGTTGGGCGTCTTTGTCACGTCCACATCCATTTTGCAGGCCTTGGCGCATTTCCCGCAGGAGACGCATTTGCTCCTGTCTACCTTCATCTGGAACAGGGATACCCTGTTGAACAGCGCGTAAAACGCACCCAGCGGGCACAACCACTTGCAGAAGGGGCGGTAGAATACCACGCTCAGCACGATCACCGCCAGAAGGATGCAGAATTTCCATGTAAACAGGCTCCCCAGCGCCGCCCGGATGCCGGAATTGGCAAGGGACAGCGGGATGGCCCCCTCCAGCACGCCCTGTGGGCAGAGGTATTTACAGAAGAACGGGTCACCCATGCCTACATCATTCACAAGGAACGCCGGCAGCAGGAAGACCATCACCAGCAGCACAGCGTATTTTAGGTATGTCAGCGGCTTCAGCCTCTTTGTGGAAAGCTTCTTAGTAGGGATTTTGTGCAGCAGTTCCTGAAACCAGCCGAAGGGACACAGAAAACCGCAGATAAAGCGTCCCAGCAGGACTCCCAGCAAAATAAGGAAACCTGTGATATAATAGGAAAAGCTGAACTTGGAAGACCCCACCACCGCCTGAAACGCACCGATGGGACAGGCACCGGAGGCCGCTGGGCAGGAGTAGCAGTTCAGCCCCGGCACGCAGACGTTTTTCCCCGCGCCCTGATACAGCCCGCCTTTGAGGAAGTTCGGCAGGTGCAGGTTGGTCAATAAGGCTGCCCCCGCCTGTATCCAGCCCCGGAAGCGGGACAGAAGTTGTGACGCGCCCGAAAATTTCTTACCCAATGCCCACACACTCCAGACATAATTTAATCGCTTTGCTCAGCACCGTCGCCGTCTCGCCGCGCCATACGCCGAAACACAGCATGGCGATGCCCACAACCAGCAGCACGGCCTGCACCGCCGCCTTTTTTACATGGCTCAATTCCATCACCCTTTCACTTTTTCTGCCACTATCATAGCACAAGAGAGTTAAAGTCACTGTTAAGAACGAAAATTTAACGCAAACCTTATCTGATTTTGCTATAATTATAATAACATGAAAATGAATAAAAAAGGAGGGCTCTCATGCACCTTTTAGTAATTGAAGACGAACGCGCCCTGTGTGAAACCATTGTCCGCAGCCTGCGGCGCCAAGCGTACAGCGTGGACTGCTGCTACGACGGGGAAAAGGCGTTGGAGCTTCTGGGCGTGGAGCGCTACGATCTGGTGCTGCTGGATCTGAACCTGCCGGGGAAGGACGGCATGACAGTGCTGCGCACCCTGCGGCAGACCGACCGGGAGACAAAGGTACTGATCCTCTCTGCCCGGGGTGAGGTGGAGGACAAGGTGGAGGGGTTAGATGCCGGAGCCAATGACTATCTGGCAAAGCCCTTTCATCTTGCCGAGCTGGAGGCTCGCATTCGCAGCCTGACCCTGCGGCAGTTCACCCAGCAGGATGTGCTGCTGACCTGCGGCGGCCTGACCTTTGACACACGCTCCCGTACCGCCGCCGTCAACGGGCAGACGCTGACGCTCACCCGCAAGGAAACAGGGATACTCGAATACCTGATGGTGCATCAGGGGCGACCCGTGAGTCAGGAGGAACTGATGGATCACGTTTGGGACAACAGCGTGGACAGCTTCAGCAATTCCATTCGCGTCCACATCTCCGCCCTGCGCAAAAAGCTCCGCGCCGCGCTGGGCTATGACCCCATCCGCAACCGCATCGGCGAGGGCTATCTGATGGGAGGCGAGGAAGCATGAAGCGTCTTTCCTTGCAGTGGCGCATCACCCTGATGACCGTCCTGCTCATCGGCGTCACCTGCGTGATCATGAATCTGCTGCTCTGCTCCTCCGGTGTGTACTATATGGACACCATTGCGGACAGCCTACAGGGCGGCGGCACGGTAATCCTGAATGAGGGCGGCGCGGTGAGCTTTGACCCGCAGCACATAGCGCCCGACGAGGAGCTGACCATCGTCGTCGATGGGGCGCAGGGGCGCTTCCGCACTACCAACTGGTACATCACGGCTGCGGTAATGCTGCTCAGCGGTGTGCTGACCTACTTTGTCAGCGGACGCGCGCTCAAGCCCCTGCGCAGTTTTGCCTCGCAGGTGGAGCAGGTGCAGCTGAACAATCTTGCCGATATGAGGATCGATGAAGACGTTATTCCGGAATTCCGGCAGCTGAGCCGCTCGTTCAACCAGATGCTGGAGCGGCTGAACAATGCCTTTGCCGCCCAGCGGCAGTTCACCGGCAATGCCGCCCACGAACTGCGCACGCCGCTGACGCTGATGCAGGCGCAGCTGGATCTGTTTTCCTCAGAGCACCCCGACGTGCCGCCGGAGATTGCGGAGTTTCTCGCCCTCCTGCGGGAGCAGACGGAACGTCTGACCCGGCTGACCAAGACGCTGCTGGAGATGAGCAATCTGCGGCAAGTGGCACGGAACGAGCAGATCCAGCTCGCTCCCATGATTGAGGAGATCTTTACGGATCTTGCGCCACTGGTGGAAAAGCGCGGCATCACGCTGGAGGCGGATGGCGACGGCGTTATGACCGGCAGCGATGCGCTGATCTACCGCTTGATCTTCAACCTGACAGAGAACGCCGTTAAGTACAACCGCCCCGGCGGCTCGGTGCGGGTCTGTGTCACACAGGAAACGGAAAAACTCCTGATTCGCGTTTCCGATACCGGCTGCGGCATTCCGGAGAAGTATCAGCAAAGCATCTTCCAGCCCTTTTTCCGTGTGGATAAGTCCCGCAGCCGCGAGTACGGCGGTGCGGGGCTGGGGCTTTCTCTGGTGTGGGAGATTGCCGATCTCCACGGTGGCTCCGTTTGGGTGGAGGAAAGTTCGGACAAGGGCACGACCATCGCGGTGGAGCTGCCAACGCAACAATCAACGAAGCCCTAAAACCCTTTTATTCGTTTTTCGCCGCTTCGCTTGCCGCCCTGCGGCGTTCCTCTCTGTATGGGGCGGTCAGCCGGAAAGAGAAGCGTCCCTTTTCAATCTCAAATTCCTTGCAGCCCGTGTCCGGGTCTACGTCCGTCAGCTTGCAGACGGCAGGGTGTTTGCGGCTGTATGCGGTCAGCCTGTTTTTGAGGTCGGTGTTGTGGGTGCGGATGAAGATGGTGGGGTCTTTCTCGTCAAAATAGATTTCGGTGGTCTTTTCCTGCTTGGTAAGTCCTGTTCTCATAGGCTTATCCTTTCTACGGCTGCTGGACGGTCTGGAGCCGCTACCGGAGACGCTGGAATTGCTCTTAGTGGGTTTATGTATCCAGCAATAGGCAGAGCCCTTAGCCGCTTCTCTGGTGCAGCCACTCTTGATACAGGTATACTTGGCAGCGAATGCGCCGATACACAAAATGCAGGCAGTCAGCGTAACGAGCATTGCGCAAAGAATGCTTTTCCAAATAGTCTTTTTCATGGTAAAGTCCTTTCTGTCATATACGATATTTTACCAGTGACGTTTTCCGTCAGAAATCATCACCGCCGAAATCATCCGAACCAAAGTCGTCAGAATCAAGATCGTCCGAATCGAAGTGAACAGCCCCCTCGCTCCATCTTCCGGGCAAAGCAAAAGCGCCGCAGCGATGTGGCGCTTTTCTATTGCCACAAAGCAGCAAATAGAGGGCTTCCCCACCACCGTAAAGCCATATCAAATAAAAACGTCCAAAATTGCCCCGAAAGCGAACAGTTCGGGAGATGTCGGGCGTTTTTCTATTTTCAAAAGTAAATTTGCAAACTGGGCTGCGGGCAAGGAGGTGATGCGGATGCCCCCTACTCTGCCAACTGCGTAATGTTGGAATCAGCAAAGCACTTGTTTTGCCTGTGCCAGACGGCCCCATTACGAGAATATTGATATTGACAATATCACTTGTTCCTGTTGTGTTTAGTTTTGCGATATGCTATACTATTGGTGTTTACACCACAATAGAAAGAAAGTGATCCTCATAGCCATCACAAGCGCAAGTTTGCCCACGAAGAAGCGGATACTGACCGTTTGCGTGAAGCTGTTTTTAGAAAAGGGCTACAAGCAGACCACGCTGGCGGAAATCAACGAAAGGGCCGGTGTATCTTTCAGCCAATTTCAGAACATCTTCCGCGCCAAGGACGGCGTATTGACAGAGCTGGTGGAGTTCATGTTTGAAAACCAGTTCGCCATGGCGCGAAGCGCGGCGGGCGAGAAGCTGCCGCCGGTCTATGTCTACGCGGTCGAAACGGCGATCCAGATGACGCTGACGGAGCTGAACGAAAACCTGCGGGAAATCTACATTGAGGCCTACACGCAGAAGGAAGCGTCTGAATTTATCTTCCGGGAAACCGCGAAGGAGCTGTATCAGATTTTCGGTTCCTATCAGCCGGAGCTGACCACCCGCGATTTTTACGACATGGAGATCGGCTCGGCCAGCATCATGCGCGGCTACATGGCGCACCTGTGCGACGAGGAGCTGACGCTGGAAAAGAAGCTGCGGTTATTCCTGACCATGACTCTGCGGGCGTACAACGTCCCGAAGGAGGAAACGGAACAGGCAATTCGGTTCGTGGAAGGGCTGGATATCCGCACGATCTCCGAACAGGTGATGCAGGCGCTGTTCAAGGCGCTGGCGATGCGCTTTGAGTTTTCCCTTCAAGAAATTGAAACCAGTCGAATAAAAGAGGAGGCCCCTACATGAAAAAACGACTGTTCGCCATTCTGATGACGCTCTGCCTGCTCACGCAGCTATTCCCGATCACGGCAAGCGCAGTCCGCGCGCCTATGCCGCATCCGTCTGCGCATTGCGTCTGCGGAGGAAATCATCGGGACATCAACGGACATACCTCCGCAGAAGTGGTCTACTTCACCAAGGACGGGAAGGAAAACACCTCCGGCGACATTTCAAAGATGAACGTGATCAAATCGGAAGAGGACCTTTGGGAGATTCACAGTAAGGCAGCGAACAACAAGGGAAAAACGTTCTACTATTACCTTGCCAATGATGTCACCCTAACGAGACAAATCTATGTTTGGGAGGGCTGCACGTTTGTGATCTGTTTGCATGGTCATACCCTTACCTGCAATGTGCCGAATGCAGGAAGTGCCTTCCTTCTGATGAATAACGCGCGTCTGGTATTTACGGATTGCCAGGTCTCCGGCGACCGCGGCCTCATCACCGGTGACAGCTACGCCGCTGTTTCTGTTGCAAAAACTGCCACCTTTGAGCTTTACGGCGTGAGCATCTGCATGACCAGCTCGGAAACGGACGGCATCCGCGATGTTTACAACGACCCGGTTTGCGGCGTTTATAACGCCGGCACATTTAATATGTACGGCGGCTGCCCCTACTTCAAGAGCGACGAATATCCCACGGATCGCCCGGTTATCAGCAACATCCGCAACACCCAAAACGGCGCCGGTGTGGTCAACGTGGGAACCTTCAATATGTACGACGGCATCATCTCCGGCAATGAGAGGAACGGCGTGATGTCCACCATCACCCGTTCAGATGATACCATCAACCTCTACGGCGGCACCATCACCGGCAACACCGGCGCGGGCATTTCGGCCACCCACTGGCCCATGCCCTCCATCGCGACAAGCGACTATTATACCAATGTCAACCTCTACGGCGGCACCATCTCGGAAAATACCGGCGCGGGCATCGACGCGGCCTACGGCAGAGTGACGATGGCGCAGCAGAACAACGCCATTCCCGTCGAAATTAAGAACAACAAGGGAGGCGCGATCTCGCTGACTCGTGACGGCTCGACCGCCAAGCTGGGAACCGGCACCATCACCGGCAACTCCGGCGGCAAGGGCGCGGTCGCGCTGAGCGCAGGCTCCCTGACCCTTACCGGCGACGTGAAGATCACCGGAAACACCGGCGCAAATCTCTATCTTGCCAGCGGAAAAACCGTCACGCTCGACAAGCTCGGCAGCGGTGCGCAGATCGGCGTTACTACGGGGGACACGGCGGTTCCGGTGGTGTTCGCCGCGGCCAACGGCACGGATTACGCCAGCCGCTTTACCCCGGACAGCGTGGGCTACAGCATCGGCTATAACGCCGCGCAGCAGCTCCAGCTGCAAACCGTGACCTATCCCGTGACCTACGCCCCCGGCGCAAACGGCACGGGCGACAGCAAGACGGTGAACAAGGAGCACGGCAAAGCGCTGGAGCTGCAAGGTGCGCTCTTTACCCGCCTCGGCTATACGCAGGTCGGCTGGTCGAAGGTCGACGGCGGCGAGATGGACTATTCCCTGAATGCAATCTATGAGCAAAACGAGGCGCTTACGCTCTACCCCGTCTGGGAGGAGCGCAGCGACTATACCGTCCATATCGTCAACCGGGACGGCTCGACGGTCACGGAATTGAAGAACGTCAAATGGACGGATGAAATTTGGAAGCTCCTGACGCCGACACCGACAAGAGAAAATGGTGAGCTCCTGAAAAGACTGCTGCTCGGCACAAGCATAGTTTACGGCGGAGATACCTACGGCAAATTTGCCACGGGCGGCGAGGACAGCCTTACCTTCGTTGCTGTTTGGGATGGCACCTTTGCGAACCGCAGCACCATTTCTGTAGGCGATTCCCAGTGGACCGGCTATCGTGCGGATGCTTCGGAGCGATTCTTCCGCGATGACCAGACGGTGACGCTCACGGTGTCGCATCCGGAAGAACTGTTGTATTTCCAGTACGCGGTCAGCGACCAGCTTTTTGAAAATGGCAGTGTTGCGGCAAGAAAGCTGAGCTTTGTGGATTATACAGGGACGTTCAGCACCGCCTCGCTGAATCTGGAGGAGGGGAAGCCCTATGTGATCTATGGCTTCCTATTCACTGAGTTCAAAAGTGAAATTGTGATCAATACGGATAAGATCATCATCGACAAGACCGCCCCGACGATCACCGGCGCGAAGAATGGCGACGTTTTCTGTGGCGAGGGCGATAAGACCCTCACCGTGACCGACCTGTATCTGGACACCGTGACCGTCAACGACGTAGCCGTGACCCCCAACGAACAGGGCCAGATCACCCTTAGCGACGCGAGAACACCGCAGACCGTCGTTGCCACGGACAAGGCGGGCAATTCCACGACACTTACCGTGACCGTCCATTCGTCCCATTCCTACCAGTGGAAGACAGAGAACGGGCAGTATTGGGGCGAATGCGAATTCTGCAATAGCCAAACTGAGCGCAAGGCCATCCCCGAACTCACGATCACCAGCCCGGATACCGTGTGCCGTACACAGGACTTTGCCTTCTCCTTCCGGCTGCCGGAGGGCTGCATCAATCCCAGCTACAGCTATGAATTTGCGTCTACCGGCGGCGGCGAGCCTGTCACCCCGGTTGACGGCCTCTGCACGGGGACCATCCCCGCAGCTTCCTATCAGGAAGGCAAAAGCAGCTTCCGCTTTATCGCCTCTGCCACGACGGCGGAGGGCTATCGGTTCAGCGTCGATAAGACAATCACCCTCCGCGAGCACTCCGGCGGCACGGCAACCTGTGCGGAGCAGGCCGTGTGCGCCTACTGCGGCCAGTCCTACGGCGACCTGCTGCCCCACGACTTCACCGCCGAAACGACAGATGCCAAATATCTGAAAACTGCCGCGACCTGCACCGAAAAGGCGGTGTATTACAAATCCTGCACCGTCTGCGGCCTGAGTTCTGCAGGAACCGCCGATGAAGCGACCTTTGAATCTGGCGACCCGCTCGGCCATGATTATGGCAACTGGACCTCCAATCAGAACGGCACCCACAGCCGAGTCTGCTCCCATGATGCGGCGCACACCGAAACGGCTCCCTGTACCGGCGGTACCGCCACCTGTCTGGAACCCGCACTCTGCGAGGTCTGCGGCACCGGCTATGGTGAGAAGGATCCCGAACATCACACCGGCACCGCAGAGTGGATCACCACAGAGGAAACCCATAAGCAGGCGTACACCTGCTGCGGCGCAGTTGTGGTAGCCGAAGGCTCTCATATCTACGATGACGAGAAGGACGCCACCTGCAATGTCTGCGGCTTCAACCGTGTGATTCCCCATAACCATACCTATGACGGTTGGAGTACGGACGCAGAGAACCATTGGCGCGCCTGCACCGATCCCGTCTGCCCCGATCCTACCGGCAGCATTCTGGATCAGGAAGCTCATGTCTATGACAATGATAAGGACGCCATTTGCAATGTTTGCGGCTATGTGCGCACCATCACGCCACCCGCGCACGAACACAGTTACGGTGCTTGGAGCCACGACGAAACGAACCACTGGCATGCATGCACCGACGCAGACTGCCCGAATAAAACCGGCAGCGTCAAGGATACGGCGGCGCATGTCTACGATGATGCCGCGGATGCAGACTGCAATGTTTGCGGCTATGTGCGCACCATCACGCCGCCCGCGCACGAACACAGCTACGGCGCTTGGAGCCACGACGAAACGAACCACTGGCATGCATGCACCGACGCAGACTGCCCGGGCAAAACCGGCAGCGTCAAGGATACGGCGGCGCATGTCTACGACGATGATGCGGATACGACCTGCAACGTCTGCGGTTACGAGCGCACCGTCACGCCTCCTGCTCCCGCCGAGTTCATTGTCACCTTTGACGGCAACGACGGTACGCCCTCTGTCGGCAGCATGACCACCACCAATCAGAAACTGGCCTCTCTGCCCAGCGCCTCACGAAGCGGCAGTTACAGCTTCGACGGCTGGTACACCGAAAAGAGCGGCGGAACAAAGATCACAACGGATACCGTATTCTCTGCAAATACCACCGTCTACGCCCACTGGACCTACACTGACGGCGGTGGCAGCAGCGGCTACAGCTGCTACACCATCACGGCAGCTGCCGGAACTGGTGGCTCTATCTCCCCCTCTGGCAATGTCAACGTCTGCGAGGGCAGAGATCAGACATTCACCATTACCCCGGATAAGGGCTATGCCGTCTCCAACGTCAAGATCGACGGCAAAAGCATTGGTGCGGTGAAGTCCTACACCTTTGAAAATGTCAGCAGAACCCATACCATCGAGGTCATCTTTATGAATGCCAACGGCAACCCCCAGACCGGCGACGAGTCCGATCTCGACCTGTGGCTCACTGTCATGACCGCCTCCCTCGCGCTCGCAGGCGCGGCGGCAGTCGCGCTCAAAAAGCGCCGCAGCAACTAAAGCAGCTGATAAAGCAAGCGCTCTCTGCAAATTCACCTTGAGGATTTGCAGAGAGCGCTTAAATTTATGGTTTCTGTTTTATCCAAGCAGCCACCGCATCAGCGGTTTGCTGTTGCTGTTCTTCGGCTGATATTGTCGGTACGCCATCACCTTGTTGGGGACCGTAGCTGCCAAAACCGGCATGGCAGCCACCGCTTATCACTGTTTCAACGGTATCCTGCGGGAGATTCCCACGGTTGGCTGCATACTTTTCCCGATTCAGCACACCATCTTCGCTTCCGTACGTCGTGTAGACCCGCAGACCGCTGTCAGTCAAATCTGCCGTGGAATACGCAGCCAGCAGAACAAGACCATCCAATTCATCACTGTGTTTTGCTGCATAGCTCGCCGCCATTGCACCACCCAACGAGTGCCCACCAATATACCAGCTATCTATCTGTGGAAACTTCTCAGCGATGCCGTCTGCGGCGTTCATGTCCAGCACCGCCAAATTGCAGGGCATTTTCACCAACACGCACAAAACACCGTCAGCGGCAAGGTCTTGCAGAAGCGGCGCATAGGCGGTGTTTTCGACCTTGCCGCCCGGATAGAAAATCAGCCCGGCAACAGGCTCATGCGGGGCAAAAATCCAGTTCCCATCCTGCTCTGTCACCATTACAAGGGCATCCGACTGTAAGGCAGCGTCGGCTGACGCATCCACATGATAATAGTTATTGACATAAACGCCAAACACGACACTCATAACCAGCAAAATTGCCAGTATACAGAGAACTATTTTGCGTGGAATAGATTTTTCTGTTTCGTTACTCAATAATTATCCTTTCCCGTATTTAGACTTTTTTTGACTGAACAGTATTTAACACTCTTGGTGCAATATTGCCAGCACTTTATTTCTGTCCCAGATATAAAAGTGCGCTGATTTAACGAGAAGTATTAGGTACCCACAAGGTACGCCGCCTTTCTCCGCAATACTCTGTTGAATGAGATGCAGCATCCGTATTGTTAATCAGTTCTGTATCATCAAAAACCGATTGTCTGTCTGCTGCCGTGCCTATCCTTGAAATCCGAGAACAATGCGTTGATCTCGTCAGGCGTTTTTCAGTTCGGCTTCCGGCATAGATGCCGACGCTTTTTTACCCCAATACTGCGCTGCATCTTTATATTGTTCGTGCGTCATTTGAAACGCCGTCATTCAACGCTCGTTCTCAGCCACGCCCAAACCCTCAAAATGGTAGCGTGGTTTGCCTACGCTTCTTTTGCCATACTCGATAGCCTCTTTCGGGCAATAGCAAATACAGGCCATGCAATGCGTACAATTTGACCCCCAAACAGGTTTATTCTTATCCAGACGGATGTTATTCAATGGGCACAGCTGCACACATTTTCCGCAGCCGATACAGGCATCATTTACCGTAAAAGCGTCCGCCTTGACGATTCCCTTGTAGAAAATGGGATTTATCGCGCTGCTCATAAAGCGGTCATACAAATTATTCCGCGGTGCGGGAAATTTCATCCCATTACGGATACAGTCAATGATGCTTCGGATAGCGGGCTTTGCGTTCTCGACAATCGCGGTTGCTTCCTGCTTGGCCGGTGCTGAGAACAAAGCAATATAATTCTCCGGCATAACGATTTGGGCCGTGCCCATGTAGGTAAGGGCTTTCCGTGCGGCAAGCTCCCGGTTGTACTTTGCTGCATTGCCAATCTCGCTGCCGCAATCCATCACGAACCAGATGCGCTTTGCGCCAACCAATTCCGCTTTTCCAAACCAGCCGGAAACAATATGCGGAATACGCCAAGCATAGGTGGGCGTGACCAATATTACATTTTCCTCTGTCTGAACAGACGAGGTGTCTTCCGCCTTGATGCGCTCATTAAGATTGAGGCAATCTGTTTCGAGCGCGGACGCGATACATTTTGCAATATATTTGCTGTTGCCCGTGCCGGAATAGTACAGGACCATGTTCAATCTGCCTCCATATCTCCGCACAAACGGTCTGTCACAAGCGCCTTGCAGCGTTCCCGGTGGGCAATATGCAGCGGATGATTTTGAAATGCTTGTAAAGCATCTGCATCCCGCAGTTCAGAATAGAACACGAGGTCATACTCCCCGCCGGCAGTGTTCGCATTGATTTCTGCACAGCGGAGGCCATCAATATGACCGACCATTGTCGCAACGGATTTTTGCAGGAACGCCAGTGCTTCCGCTTCTTTGTGTTCCGCTTTAACCGTGTCAGTGTATTTCCAGAATAAAATGTGACGAATCATAGAAGTCTCCCTTTTATGGCTGCAGTATATCGTTTTGTAAGAATGCAATTTATTGGAATAGTTTCCTCTTTGCTTGCTCTGTAAGCAGGCGATGTTTTCTTCGTCATGCTGCTTACCCCTGCGGATTTTTGATGGCTCTTAAGTACCCCGCTTTGACCCTCAAAATGTACCCAAAAATCGTATGCTTTTTGCTGATAATTTTACCACCTGAACAGGTAGTCATCCAAGTCTTGCAGGAAGTCAGCCGTACTTTCTGCGTTGACGCTGCCGCGGGTTATGTCATTATAGCAGATTTTTGTTGCTTACTCTACGCTTGCTCCATCCAAGGCTTTTCGCCCATTCGAGAACTTCCTGCTTATCCTGATAAGGATAAGGCGAAGAATCCTCGTCTTCTTCAATATCATCAACTGCGTACACCTTTTTGCGGATATCGCGGCTGATACATTTCAGGAATGCCGCATACCCATGAATGTTGCCCACATCATCGAATACAGGCAGACCATTTTGGGCAATGCAGACCGGTCGGCGTTTGCTGCGAAGCTGTAAAACCGCCTCATCTAATTCTTCACTAGTCAGCCGCTTTGATTCAATTAGGTCATCGGCATTTTGACTAGCCGTAATTTGCACATGCCAATCATCACCGAAATCGTAGTTGTAATAGAGCGTATCTGTAAACGGATGAACATGCGGCTGCGCAACAGGGCTATCCGAACCTGTGCAGCGTGCGACCTCATCGCACTGTTCAGCGGTCATGAATTCACTAAACTGCATCGGTGGCTTTACAGGCATTTTGGTGCAGTCGCGCAGTGGATGGAGTACTTCTCCAACCGGGAGGCGCTCGAGCAAGGATTCAGCTTGAACAGACTCACCGAACCACCGTATACTGTCAAATGGGATTTCCGCAAATTTATGGACTTCCTTATAACTAACCTCAAAATGTCCATACTTTGTTGCTTTTTTGGTTTTGAGCGGTGCCTTTGCCTTCAATCGAAGATATTCAGCTCTGCTGATAGCCTCCGGGTCGCCAAAGAAGTCAGAACCATTATCATAGCGTGTGCGTTGGACACGGCAATAGGCATATCTTTGTTCTAATTCAGCCACATCCTGCTCACATTGGTACAGGCTTTCCCCATAGCAAAGAGACTTATAAGGAGCTGTATACTTACGCTTTAACCAAGTCTTAAAGCTCCCATCCTCATAATCGTCCGCCCAGAATTGCTCTTCTTCATCCATCCATGGCGAGCGAAATACCACGCCAACAAGTCTTGCATAGTTCTTGGTATTGTTGTCTGCCAGTGCTCTAAACTGTGCATCCGGCAGGCAAAACCTATGCAGATGGCTGTTTTGCCAACCAAAGCAGCGCTGAATTGCATAGTTGAGCGCCCACAGCGGCATATCTTTGGAAACCAATATGTCGCGCGTAATGGTCTTGCCGTATTGAACGTCACCAAACTTCTGCAGCACAGAAGTTGTTTCAGCATCCACAGGACTGCCGTCGCTGTCAAGCAACTCAAGATGCAGGCGAAGGTATTCATTATCAAACTGATCATTGGTAATTTCCAACATGGTACTTCCCTCCTGTTTGCTCAGCGATTCCAAAATATCCGGCCAATGATTTTCCTCGGCCAGACTTCGCGTCTTTTTCAGGACATTGGCTTTGGCAATACGTATTCGCTCTCGATAGCGCGCACTGTTGACCGCCGACACACTGGGGTTTTCTCCCCCATACAGTCCACGCGTATATGGAAGATACTGCTGCACAGCTTTCTCCGTGGTGCAAAGAATTGCCGCAATCTGTGCCGTCGTCTTACCAAGATTCAAATAATGCTGTACTTCGATGCTTGTCCGGCTGGACCACAGTTCCTCGGTGATAAGCACTTTGCGAACCTTGACTGCACTGGTTTTGCATTTTGCTGCAGTATCAGTGACAGACTTGTTATCAAGATAAGTGCTAATAATTTGGTGATACATAGGCTCTGGGGAATCAGCGACATCGGTGTTCTGGTTTGCCATGGGTCACCTCGCAGTGGTAAGGTATCGGTTAGGATGTATTAGATTTTGCCTTGCCACCAGTATAACACATCGCGCGCATATGTCAACCTAACCTATCATGTGCATTAATTCGCAGAATCCTCCCAGTAAGCGATTGCCGCTATTGATGTTGCTTTTGAAATGTCAAGTACCAATTTGAAACTTGAAGATTTTTCGTGGTTAAAGACTGCGAAAAGGAATAAAAGATTAGCATTTCAAAAATAAGTTTTACGGCTTTTTGTAAATCTTTTCAGCAGTTCCGTTCTGGGGCTGCTGTTTTATATTTCTCGGGCAAAAAACACTTTAATCAAAAAAATGATGTGATGATTTTTTAGAAAATGCGTATAAGTATAACTGAAGAATAGAATCCACGAAAAAACTCCAAGCGCCTACATCTCAATTCTATTGATTTGTGGCTGTTCTTATGTTACCATTATATAAATAGGATTTAAGTTTGAGAATTTTTTTAGAATGGAAGGTGTCTTTCTAAAATGGCAATGACCGTGGAAAGAAATTCGAATCGAAACTATGGTATAGATTTACTACGAATTGTATCCATGTTCTTGGTTGTGACCCTTCATGTATTGGGGGGGGTGGCGTATTAAGCGCTGCACAAGGTACACAATCATCTATTAGTTGGCTCATTGAAATCGCCGCATACTGTGCTGTAGACTGCTATGCAATCATAAGTGGTTTCGTTTGCTATCGTGAAGCAGAAACGAAGTATCACTATACTAAATACATATCCTTCTGGATTCCCATTTTCACATATAGCTTTGGCATTACTCTTTGTGCCTTTATTCTAAAGCCCGAGGCTCACGGGTTTGGAGAACTGATAAGAGCTGCATTGCCCATATCTACATCGGCATACTGGTACGCAAATGCTTACACGGGTCTTTTTTTTATAATTCCGTGGTTAAACAAGTTGTTCCGCAGTTGCTCAAAAAGAGAAATGAGCATATTAGCGGTGCTTATTTTCCTCGTTTTTTCTTGCTATGCAACGATATCTAGCCATTATAGTGATGTTTTTCGCCTAGAATCCGGCTACAGTTTTGCTTGGTTGACAATTCTATATACTCTTGGAGCATGGATTAAAAAGTGTGATATTTCACATATAATGGCGCGAGGTTTTTGGATTGCTCTGTCAGCCGTTTGCATATTAATAACGTGGCTGACCCATGTTTTTGTGAGTTCTTTATTTGTTTCTTATATAAGTCCATCAATTGTTATAGTTGCCATCAGTCTTGTTGCATTTTTTTCTACTGCAACGCTCACGGAAAAGCTATTAACATTTACAGCTATTTTTTCTCCCGCCGCTTTTGGCGTTTATGTTTTGCATCTACACCATATTATTTGGAACAAGTTTATTGACGGAAAATTTGCTTGGATAGCAACTTCGGTAGCCTGGAAAATTCCTTTTGAAGTTTTTATTAGTGCGGCTGCGGTTTTTGTTGTCTGTATAGTTGTTGAACGCATTAGAATTTCAGTGTTTAATGTACTTGGCATAAGCAAGCTAATTTTAATCATTGAAAGGCTGTTAGAGCGTTTTCTCGACCGCAATTTTATAAAAGTACATCGTGAGAATACGCAATAATAGTAACACAGGCTAAATGTACTTTCTTTCGGAGCCTCGTTTTGCTTTTAGTGATTTTTATATATTATGATGTATCGTAACCGGTCAATCCCCCCGGCTATAAATCCATTAAGTACGAAAATAGATTCTGAGTGTTTGTGACCTCACGCGCTGTCTGTGACAAGATGTCGTGGGGCTACCCGCAAATATATTGTAGGAGAGCTGAAACATTGCAACCACCTAGGTAATATGTTATAATATATAATATTTCATGAATTTGTTAGGGGCTTACTATGTTTGCTTTACAAGTGGTCTGGTTCTACTTACTTATGCTTGCCGTTCCGCTAGCCATTGGCGGATTGTTTTTCCCTGAGCGGAGCGTAATTTCTCCTGTGTCATATCTAGCAGGACTTGCCACTGCTTGGGGCACATATGAGATTATCGGTTTGCCCTGTGCGCTGTTGTTTAAAACATCACTTACCACCCTTACTGTGTTGTGGAGTGCAGTAATGATCCTGTTGACCGTTGCCGGCGTATTGGTGCGGTATACCCACGGTCGAATGGCACTATTCCCTGCAAAGGGCTTGCAACTATCCCGGAAAGCTCAGATCTTATTGACGCTGGTTATTGTAATGGTTGTGTTACAGACAGCCCGCACCGTGACTGGATATTTTCTCGCCTTCGATGACTCAGATTACTTAGCTCAATCAACAACCGCCCTCTACACCAACACCATCAACCAGTATGAGCCGCAAACCGGCCGCCAAGTAGACATTCTCGCTCAGGATGAGCCACACCACAAGATTGCTCTCTGGGGCATCATATGGGCCTCAATGACCCAGCTTACAGGCATTCATCCATCCATTCTCTGCCGGACGCTCCTACCTGTTATTGTTATACCTGCCGCCTATATCATCATGTACCTGATTTTGAAGGACATGTTTGGTGGCGAAGAAGAAAAGCCCTTGGCAGGTCTACTATTTCTACAGATTGCTTATGAGCTTGGTAGCTGTGGTGGCGGTGTCCGACAATGGTGGCTGCTTATGTACAGCTGGTACGGTAAAACTGTGACCGCCGTGCTCATTTGCCCGTTTATTCTGTACCTGTTCCTTATTTTCGAAAACGAAACCAACAAAAAGCATCAGCTGCAGCTCTGGGTTCTGCTAGCCCTGACGGCCTGGGCCGGCTGTATGGTAGCAGCTTCGTCCTTCCTTATGGTGCCCTTCCTCTTAGGCGTACTTGGCCTGTGTCATTTTGTCCGAAAGCGGAATTTGCTTTTCTGCATCAAGTTAGGCATCTGCACCATTCCCTGCCTGGCTCTTTACTACATCACTCGCTAACTGGTGGAGGCAGGAAAAATGAATCGTTTACATGAATTGTTTTTAATTGCACTTGATGTATTTAATCTTGCTACGTCTCGTGGGTTTTATTTTCTTCCCTTTTTGTTTGCTATCGCTTATCTCATTTTATCAGATGATGAAAAGCACAAACGAACCATCACATTTCTTTTGGCTCCGACTGCATTGGGAATGCTTATCCTGCTTTCCCCATTCGTAGGCAGCTACGCCGAGGGACGCGATTATATACAGATATGCCGCTTTTACTGGACATTACCGTTCGACCTAATCGTTGCATACTGCATTGCAGACAGTCTGTGGAAGGCCAAACGTCCAGCAGCCAAGGCTGCGCTTATAGCGGTATTAGCTTTGGGCGTGATGACCTCCACTCGTCAGTATAACACCGCCTACCCTAAGGTAGACATCGGCTGGCCTTGGGAAGTAGCTGCGAACCTGTATAAGGTACCCGCATCTGTTGAGAAAACCTGTGATATTATTCTAGCAGAGCAAAACGGTGAAGCCTGTCGTGCTGCTTTTCCTCATGATCTGGCCATGTATGTCCGGCAGTATGATGCAACAATCATGATGCCCTATGGGTCTTATGGTGAATGGAGTAATTCACAATCCCCTTGTTTTGGGCCTATAAACGCTGATCAGATTAACTTGGATGAGGTCGAGCAGGTTGCTCTAGAGGACGGGCTTGATTATTTTGTACTAGATCAGAGCAAAATAGTCAGTGGTTCTTTGGAGAACTACACAGAGATTAAATCTGTCCCAGATGGAGAAATATCCTATAGCGTATACGAAAGAATCGCAAGCTATCAATAAAGCCCCAGCTATAAACCAAATCTATTATAGTGTATAGTGCGATAATAGATTCTGAGAAGTCCAAGAATCTTAAGAAGGGTGAAAAATAGTGGGTGAGTATCACAGCCTAAAAAAGCAACATTATCTTTTTTCCCCCCCCCCAATCAAGCCCCAATCAATAAATTTGCTCATGGCAGGAAGACCAACGAACTGTTTTTGGGACCTTAAATTGTCATTAGTGTAACTTTACTGTAAAGTTCACTATACACTTATTGATATTGTCAATATCAGATTTCCTGATCCGTGTAGCTTTTTATCTTTTGCGCTCCAACCTTCTCGCTCAACCAGATTGGTGCATCAGCATTGTACCGATTAAGTTCCGTTACAATTTGTGCATGACAAAAGAACTCATACTCCGGCAATTCCATGACCCGATCAATTAAATGATTGCCACCATCATCTTGAACAGAGTGCGTTTTGGAAATGAAGTCAGTATCCAGCAGTGCGTATCTTTTCACTTTGATCTGACCTCCCTCAATCCAAGCCGTACTCTTTTTTCAGTTGAGTAAGGTAGGCCACATCTTCTTTTTCTCTGGATTCCGTCAGATACTCATGCTGTCTGTTGTACTCAACTTTCTTATCTGGCGATGATGGATATTACGAAAAAGTGGACGGGTCGTCGGCAGGACTGGAGCCGCATCCATGCACAGTTGTCCATCTACTTCGCTGAGCATATGCCGGATTAACACCTGCTGCGGAGGAATGTCAAGGGTATATGAACGGCTTCGCCGCCCTTGACATTCCCCCTTGCCGGCGTTATGTTGTTATTAAGGCGATAGCCGGTTTCGCCGTCTGCCGCCTCATATTAAAATTGCTCTTGTTTTATAGCTGTCTGGACTTTACACAAAATTTGGGAAAGACCCTCGGGCATCTTACTCCACCGTGACACTCTTTGCAAGATTTCTCGGTTTATCTACATCTAATCCCTTAGCAACCGACACATAATAACCCAGTAACTGCAGCGGAATCACTGCCAAACTTCCGACAAAATGTTCATCAACCTTCGGAACGTAGACTGTGAAGTTCACTTGATCTTCAATCTCGTACTTGCCATAAGTAGTCAGACCCATCAGATAAGCACCACGGCTTTTGCACTCCAACATATTGCTGATAGTCTTCTCGTAGAGTTCGCTTTGAGTCAGCACACCGATAACGAGTGTTCCCTGTTCGATCAGGCTGATGGTTCCGTGCCTCAGTTCACCTGCTGCGTATGCTTCCGAGTGGATGTAGCTGATTTCTTTCAGTTTCAGACTTCCCTCCAAGCAGACAGCATAGTCAATGCCACGACCCACGAAGAATACATCATGTGCATTGGCATACTTTGCTGCGAACCACTGGATGCGCTCCTTATTTCCCAAAGTATTCTGCATCTTTTCTGGGAGAGTCAACAATTCAGAAATGTAGTAGCTGTACTGCTCCTCCGTGATTTTTTCTCTGACTTTTGCAAACTGAACTGCCAGGCAGTACATAGCCGCAAGCTGTGCGCTGTATGCCTTGGTCGTTGCGACAGAGATTTCTGGACCAGCGAGTGTGTAGAACACCTTATCTGCTTCACGAGCAATGCTGCTGCCCACCACATTGACGATTGCCATTGTGGTAATGCCCTTCTCTTTTGCAAGTCGCAGTGCAGCCAGTGTATCTGCCGTCTCACCAGACTGACTGACAACGATCACAAGTGCTTTCCGATTGAGCGGCATCTTACGATAACGGAACTCAGATGCAAGTTCCACACGCACCGGGATATCCGCCATATCTTCCAACACATACTGAGCAGCCATGCCTACATGCCATGCAGACCCACAGGCAACAATATAGATCTGCTCAAAGTTTTTAATCTCGTCCTCGGTGATTTCCACGCTTGATAGGTCGATAGCGCCGTTCTTGATCACAGAGTTAAGGGTATCCTGAACAGCTTTCGGCTGCTCATGGATCTCTTTCATCATGAAATGCTCAAAGCCGCCCTTTTCAGCTGCTTCTGCGTCCCACTTGATCTCGGTGGTCTGCTTTTTGAATTCATCACCATTCAGATCATAGAAGTGAGCCTCACCCGGAACGAGCTTTGCGAACTCAAGATTACCGATGTAGTACACATTGCGAGTGTATTTCAGAATTGCAGGGACATCCGAAGCTACATAGGTTTCGCCATCCGCAATACCAATGATCATCGGGCTGTCTTTACGGGCCACCCAGATCTCGCCTGGATAATCACGGAACATCAGTTCAAGAGCGTAGGAGCCACGGACACGCACCATCGTCTTAGCAATGGCATCTATAGGGCCGAGGTTGTACTTCTTATAATAGTAGTCCACCAGTTTGATGACCACTTCGGTATCCGTCTGGCTGTAGAACGTATAGCCATGCTTCAACAGCTTTTCTTTCAGTTCAATATAGTTCTCGATGATGCCATTATGTACGCCAACGACCTCTGACTCCACTGTACCTGAACCAGAACGTGTGCAGTTACCTGAGACATGCGGATGTGCATTGGTTTGGCTCGGCTCACCGTGGGTTGCCCAACGAGTGTGGCCAATACCACAAGTTCCTTTCAACGCCTTGCCGCCATCTGTTTTCTCGATCAGATTTGACAGCCGCCCCTTTGCTTTTACGACTTGAGCCAGATTTTCTCCGTCACGGACAGCCAACCCAGCCGAGTCATATCCTCTATACTCCAGCTTAGACAATCCATCCAGCAGGATCGGTGTTGCCTGTCGATTTCCTGTAAAACCAACGATTCCACACATAGGTTTATCCCCTCCCGTTGTTTAATTCTCTATTATACTTTTCCCTTTACGCAAAACGACTCCGGTTAATTGCCAGAGTCGTCATTGACTTTATACCTTATATCCCTTTTTGCAGATCACATTAACCACTTCGTCAACATACTTCTGGCAAGTATCATGATCTGGTGCTTCTACCATGACACGCACCACAGGCTCAGTGCCGGACTCACGCACCAGAATACGACCAGTATCGCCCAGTGCTTCAGCAACCTTAGACACAGCTTCCTGAACAAGAGGATCATTCTGTGCAGCATTCTTATCGGTCACACGGACATTTTCCAACACCTGCGGATAAATCTTCAGCGGTGCTGCCAGCTCACTCATCGGCTTCTTCTTAGCCAGCATGACTTCCATCATTTTCAGGCTGGTCAGAATGCCATCGCCAGTGCTCGCATACTTGGAGAAGATGATATGGCCGCTTTGCTCACCGCCGATACGGCAGCCGTTCTTGGCCATATACTCATAAACATACTTATCGCCGACAGCGGTCTTAACGTAACCGATACCTTGCTCATCGAAAGCCTTGTAGAGACCAAAGTTGGACATAACTGTGGTGACAACAGTATTATTTAACAGCTTACCACGTTCCTTCATGTAGCAACCGTAAATGTAAAGGATATGGTCGCCAGTGATAACATTGCCCTTTTCGTCCACACACAGGCAGCGGTCGGCATCACCGTCGTAAGCAAAACCAACATCCAAGCCCTTCTCCACAACAAACTTCTGAAGACCCTCAATATGGGTTGAACCTGCATTGTTATTGATGTTCAGACCATTCGGATTATTATTGATGACATAGGTATCTGCGCCAAGCGCATCGAACACGGACTTTGCGATATTCCAGGAGCTACCATTGGCGCAATCCAAACCGACCTTGACACCCTTAAAGGAGTAGATGCCCAGCGAGATCAGGTAGCCCATGTAGCGGTTGCGACCTGCCACATAGTCCACAGTGCAGCCGATGTGCTCACGATGAGCAAAGGGCAGCTCTGACCAGTCCTTATCAAAGACATGGAGTTTACCATCGATGTAGTCCTCCACCAGCAGCAGAGTTTCCTCAGGCATTTTCTCGCCGTAGCAGTCGATTAGCTTGATGCCATTGTCGTAGTACTGATTGTGACTGGCGGAGATCATAATGCCGCAATCAAAATCATCCACGCGAGCGATGTACGCCACAGATGGAGTAGTGGTAACATGGAGCAAATAGGCATCTGCACCAGAAGCGGTCAGACCAGCCACAAGGCTATACTCGAACATGTACGAGCTGCGGCGGGTGTCCTTGCCAATGACGATGCGGGCAGGCTCGTTGTTGCCGTTGCGCTGGCGCAAGGCGTTATAATACCAGCCAAGGAAGCGGCCAACCTTGTAGGCGTGGTCGGCAGTCAGATCAATACCAGCTTCGCCACGGAAGCCATCAGTCCCAAAGTATTTACCCATTTTTATTACCTCTTTTTTACTTTTATAAATTTGGCAAAGTAGTGCCATGATAGTTGCTCCACCTGCGCAAATAAAATATGACTTAAAATTGTGATAGTTTTCTTTATATAGCACGAGTGAACAAAATGCCACAAAATACATGTGTACAAAATAAATTGTTTCGCTCATACCCCTTAGTTGTTTATAAAATTTGCCTCTTTCTTGATTTGACCAACAACTGTCCGCTTTGCATATTTTTTTGATTAACCCACTTAAAGTATACTGTATTCCTCCTGCATATATAACTTATTATCGCATCATCTCCGCAGTTTTGTTATAAAATACTTCAATACGTTAACGACCATGTTATCTTTTATAACAATTAGAAGACTAAAATAAATTGCCGCGCCTAATAATATGCTTACAGCCAAGTGACCAACAACGCCCATAGGAACGATATTTATAAGTATTAAAGCAATTGCCATTCCAACGCCCGCTATGATATAATTCTTGCTCACCACCAAAACACTATATTTATGAAAGCATGTTGGTAAATTAAACAGCTGAATTAACATAGCAACAAATTCTGCAATCACTGATGCGATGGCAACGCCTATTGCATCTAACTGAAAGACAAGAATAAATATCAAATTTAAGGTTACGTTAACAATTGAAGCAATCACAACTGATGTTGTATATATATTTTGTTTGCTATATGCGATCAAAACTGTTCCTAACAGCTTTTCTATACTCATGACAATAAATAAAATTGCTAGAATCTTCATTAACGGAGATACCTCATCATATCCTGGTCCAAAAAAAACAGGAACAAAATAATCCGAAACGCAAATGCAACCGATTGTCAATGGTACAGCCATGAAATACGTATACTTTATGGCTGATACAAAATAGCTGTTAGCTTCAGTGTCACCATGTTGATCACTTAAGTATGAAAAGCGTGGAAGGAGCACGGTAAAAAGAGAACTTATAGCAACCAGTATAATTTTAATAATTTTTTCCGCTTGACTATA
The DNA here is from genome assembly GCF_018784445.1 of Gemmiger formicilis. Classification (GTDB taxonomy): domain Bacteria; phylum Bacillota; class Clostridia; order Oscillospirales; family Ruminococcaceae; genus Gemmiger. Next base: position 118,069 of record NZ_WQOH01000011.1, read on the forward strand.
ATAACCGACTTGCAAGGTATCGACTAATGATCCCAGCATAGTCTTATCGAACACTGTATATAATTGAAGCGCAATATTGGGAATGAACAGTTCCCATACTCCCTTAGAATGACGAAATAAATTCAATTTGGAAAAACAAACCCTATTTATTTTCCCTTTCAAGGAAGGCCACATTGTTATATTGCCAATCAAATCGCTTAGGCAATATATGATGGTATATAGTACAAGGTCACTTTCTTTCTTTACGAGAGCCAATATCAGTACGGTAGAAATAATCTTTACAATGGAATTTCTAAGCGCAGTAACTTTGAACTGTTCCAGTCCCTGAAACAGCCAGCTAATATCAAATCCCCATGCTGCAAAAGAAATAACCTGCACAGAAAAGAGTATTCTATAGTGTTTCCAAGAAGGCAGGTTTATAAAAACCAGATAGAAAACAAAAACAATTAAAATCATCACAATTCTAATTGATAGAATTTCGAAGAAAATGCAACTTACCTCATTTTTTGATTTATGCCTCCTTGCTATTTCTCTCTGGGCATAATTTGCGGTTCCCAGCATTGCAACCATACAAAAATATGACACTATTCCAGTTGCATAGCCAAAATCTCCAATTGCTTGTGCACCCAGAACTCTTGATACATACGGAGTCGTTATAACCGGTATTATTATTGTAAGCAATTGGCTCAAAAGATTATATACATAGTTTTTTTTCAGTCTACTGTCCATTTATATTCCTTTTTTCAAGCCATTGATTTTTTATATATCTTCCTGGTTGCTTATAGCTAACAACATGTGCCGGATTTCCAGCTGCTGTTGTGTTATCGGGAATATCTTTGACTACCACAGAACCCGCACCAATTGTTACATTACTGCCTACTGTCACATGCTCAACAACGCATACTCCCGGTCCAATGTACACATTATTTCCTATATCTGCAGCTTTACCCTCATTTGCTCCGATTGTAACAAATTGTGACAAATTACAGTTATCCCCGATTACTGCACTGTCACTAACAACGCAAGGACCTCCATGTCCAATATATAAGCCATAACCGATCTTACATTTGTATCCAATATTTATTTTTCCAAATGTTCGCTTCCACTTATGAATAGGTAATGCGAACATCTTTCTCGTCCCCCCGGCTTGGCACATTCTGAGCCAAAACATATAATTGAATCCCGGATCTTCTAACATCCCCCTGATAAACGTTCTAAATCCAGTTTTACCATAGCAGCGATACAAATCGCTTTTAATGTATTCATTCATTTATTGAGTCTCCGCTTTAGTAAAATCAATTTCTTATAATTTTTCTTTCCAATTGCTTTTTTTAAGACATTCTGGACTTTAGATTTAAAAGGCACCTTCGACCACGATGCAAAATAATGATGCCAGCAAATTGTATTGCACGTGATATCGGGTTCATGGATGTCGGTATCATAACCACAAAAATACTCTGATGGAAACACCGTCAATCCAGCTACTGTTTGTAGTGTATTATCTGTTTTCAATCCCTCTTTTTGTAAAATCTCTGTCACGTGAAGATTTACAGTTTTATAAATTCCATCTGCTTTTATCTCAAAATGTTCAGTTTTATATTGGTTGATAAACTCTTTTAAAATAGGAAAATTCTTCTCCACCGCAAATATCAATCCTGGCGCAACAATTCCGGTACATTCAAACCCTGTAAATCCTTTTAATTGTAAAAATTGTTGTGGTAACGGTTTGATGAACTCTACATCTGTATCCAAATATATTCCACCATATTGATATAAAATATCAAATCGAGCATAATCCGCCACAAATGCCCATTTCTTTGCCTCATAAGCTTCTTGAATATATGGAATTGTCCTAACATTATAATTGTCTTCATTCCATTCCTTAATTTCCCAACCTGGAAAGTACCTTTCCCATGTCGAAATGCAATCTATTACGAGCTGCGGTTTGGGATTTTTTCCAAACCAGCAATAATGTATTATATGAGGAATATTATCCATTTTGCTCTGGTCCCTTTCCAAACAATTTTGTAAGCAAAAGAATCGGCATACAGGAAAAACAATTCAATCCCTGCACTTCCGTTACGCCATACAACGCCCAAGCTATAATTGCAACATTATCTTTTGGATTTTTTCTTTTTGCGAGCCTTGCAAAAAGTATTGTCAATAGAATCAACCAAATTATTCCTTGGTTAATCAACATATATGTATATATACAATCAAATGTAAAAGCGTTTAATTTCCAAATGGGATCCCATGTCGTTTCCGTGTATAGGGATGTCATATTTTGACCAAACAAAGTGAATCCCTCGTGTGCCAAAGCATACGCACCTAAAATTATTCTTGCATTTAACGCTTTATTCAATAGCAACACGATCCCATTGCCTGTAGTATATAGGATAATTGCTGTCCCCATAGCAACCGAAAGAAGTGGAATTATTACAGTTGCTATTTTGCCTATAAGTCGAACAAACTTATGCTTAACTCTGCAGACATAAACACAACCAATCACAACTAACATTGCAATAAAATTAGTTCTTGTTTTGCAAAAGCAGTATAGAATACCAGACCCGAGAATCATATATATAATGTGCTTTGTTTTAATTTTATGCCAATTTAGCCAAATCCCCATAATTATCAAATTAAAAACAAGCGCTGCAAATGAATTTGGATGAAGTGTTCCGAAATCATATCTTGTTATACCGCCAATATTTTGCGTTATATCAAATATACCAATCATGCTGCCAATTATAGCTATTATCGTGTGACATATTACCAAAACGCTCTGCATCCTAAAAACATATCGAATGTATGTTTTAAAGTCAGTTTTTCTTATCGCCAAACAAGTAATGACAGTTGCTGCCAAAGCATTGTTTCTAGTGATCAAAGCATTATATACCGTAATACCTATGAGCATTGCATAAAGAAGCAATACCTTCACCCTATATCGCTGCATAATAATGCTTAAAATCATACAAAATGCGCCTACGGCTGCTAAAATAGTATCCATAAAGTCACTGTATGGAATAATTTTGGACGCAGAAAACACTGTTTTAATAGCAAGAAGGAATGTACCTGAATATAAAAACAAGTTTGATTCTTTTTTCATTTTATATTATCTCTCCACCTCGCGAAGTAATAAAATGATATAGGTTCACAAAGAATACACATGGTTTTATTTCTTAGGTTCAGATTCAATCTTTCGTCAAGACATGCATCCGTTAAATTTCTTTTGTAGCAGTCATATATTATGGCACCCTTTAAATTCTGAATAATGCCACACTCTTTACTCATCAGCATCTTGCCGCGTAGCATCGAGCCACATGGAGAGGCAAACTTCATTCGTTTGTCATTTGCTGTTAACCCTCCCTCTAAATACTCACACTGATAAATCGGCTTATTAATAAAAGCATATTGATACTTTAAACCGATTTGAATCCACACAACATCCTCACTTAAAAACCTTTCCCCCTGAAACTCCGGAAAAGGGAATTCTTTCAAAACAGGTGTTTTAAATACCTCAGCCATATCTCCAGGTCTGTTTTCCTTAATTCGATATTTTACATAAGAATCAACAAATTCTTCTGCCTCCAGCGAAACAACCGGCTTTCCATTCGAGTAACACCTCAAGAATGAATAAACACCAATTTCACCATTATTAGAGTACTTACGATGAGTTTTGCAGATGTCATCCACAGCATTTGGAAGCAACCGATCGTCACTATCTACAATCATCGTTAGTTCTGTATGTATTGTCCTTATGCCAACATTTAGTGCAGTATGTTTTCCGCCGTTTTCTTTCCAAATATAATCAATGTGAAACGATGCCTTATTCGCAATCTTTTCTACGACTTCTTGCGTACAATCTGTACTTCCATCATCTACTATCAGCCATTCAAAGTCTTTATTGTTTTGCTGTTCTAAGGATTGATATAAATTTTTTAACAGTTCAGCACGATTATAAGTTGGTGTTATGATTGTTACTGTTTTCATCAGCTTTATTTCTCCTGCAATATTCTCTCATAATTTATTGAAGAAATCTATTTCTCCTACATATCCACACACTTAGGTTTATTGAGCCATCATTTTGAAGGATTTATCCTATTTCGAGTTTCCTCCACCAGATATATCCTTTATCTCTATCCTCTACTATATCTTATGAGACATAATGAAACATACTGATTGTCTGGTCAGGCGGATAGTATACTGCTCATTCTGAATTTTTTGCCTTGTACACTTTTAATGTTTTTCTGACAACTGTATCCCAATCATAATTATTCTTTACATATTCACGAAGATCTGTACTGTTTTTACACTGACGACTTAATATCATTTCCAGCTTATTTTTCAGATCACTTATATCCATGCTTTTAAAGGAAGTCACGTATTCTCCACCGACCTCAATATTTTCAGGTATGTCACTAACAAGACAAGGTATATTATAGCTTAGTGCCTCTAATAGACACATCGGCATTCCTTCCGCTTCACTTGGAAAAACGAAAAGCCGAGCATTAGAATAAAGTTCTTGTAGTTCCTTGCCTTCTACAAATCCGACAAACCGAATTCTATAATCACTTTTTGCTTCCCTCTTGACCTCACCAACAAAATCACTAACAAATGGAGCATCGCCAGCAATAATCAAAGGAAGCTCCGAAGGAATCTGCTTATATGCGCGAATAAGATATTCCACTCCCTTTCCAGGAACCAATCTGGAAAGGAAAAGAATATAACCATCCTTATTCAATCCGTACTTTTCTTGTATAATTTCGGGTGGAATTATGTCTTGAAGGGTTACACCGTTTGGAATATATATAGCTTCCCTATTATATCTGGTTTTGAAGTATGTTTTTTGTTCCTCGGAAAGGACAATAATCTCGTCAGCATACTTGGCTGCAATTAATTCACCCCACCTCATGAATTTTGCGCCAAATCCCTTCCATTTTGGCGTTTTGTAATTTAGTCCATGTACTGTTACTATCGTACGAATTCCAAAAATATGAGGAAGAAGTAAGAAAAAGCTCGGTCCAATTCCGTGATAATGGATAACATCATAGTGTTGAAATAATGCATGAATAGATGCAAAAAAAGAATAAACCACTGCATCAGTTGACTTCTTTTCAATTGTTGGAATAGTAATTATGCGAACACCTTTATACTTCTTTTGGGGCTCAATAAATTTGCTTTTCCGATTGTATACTGTCACTTCATTTCCAAGATTTGCCATTCGTGTCGAAAGTTCCTCAACTACAACCTCTATCCCGCCTTCTCTTCCCGGAATTCTCTTGTGCCCAATCATTGCAATCCGCATGTTTAATGTATCTCCTCGTATTATATAAAAGTAGTATTTATAGACCGCTCTCCAGCGGAATGCTACAATAAGTTCAGGATGCTGTGGATTGGT
>NZ_WQOH01000102.1 GCF_018784445.1 Gemmiger formicilis
GCATGCTGCCCCGCGTTGCCCCGGAGCTTTCTATGGATACATGGTGGTACTATAAGGCGGCGCATCTGATCGACCAAAGCTGGTCGGTACGCGCCGCGGGCCTTCGCCAGAGACATATTGACCAGGCGCAGAGCATGAATCTCTATATCACCAACGACTATTCCATGCGTCAGGTGCTCAGACTGTATTTAGAGGCGTGGAGGGTCGGCGTCAAGACCATTTACTATGTCCGCAG
>NZ_WQOH01000103.1 GCF_018784445.1 Gemmiger formicilis
CAGGCAAGCCGCAGATTAAAACGGCTTGCCTGTTTTAAGTGACGATGGTGACGGTAGTGACGATGTTTATGGGATATGGGTAGGGGTATGCAAGAAAGATCGTCACCATCGTCACCACCGTCACGCTTATAGTGAAATGACGCTTGCAGTTTACTACTGCTCGAAACAAAAACAATGATACTACGAGAAACACAAAATCAGAATGACGCAGATGACGCTAATGACGCTGAATCTGGGATATGGTATAGGGATATCCCCAAAACAGCGTCATT
>NZ_WQOH01000104.1 GCF_018784445.1 Gemmiger formicilis
GGGCGGCAGCCTATCCAGCGGGACAAAACTGTAAACGACAACTACTACCTGCTGACACTGGCAGCTATCGCAAAGGAGATTCAGCAGCGCGGTTTGCCTCCCGAATGCTCGGTGCGCATTGCGGCGGGCCTGCCACTGACGAGTTTCGGACGCGACAAACCCAAGTTCAAAGATTATCTGCTGCGGAGCAATCAGCCTGTGAACTACAAGTTCGAGGGCGTGGAGTACAGCATCACCATCGAAGAAGTTGCCATTTTTCCGCAGGGCTACGCCGCCCTCATGACCGAAGTGGGGCTTTTGCAGGACGAACCGTCCATGCTCCTCATGGACTTGGGCGGCTGGACAGTGGACCTTATGCGCATCGACAACGCAATCCCTGCGGCTGATACCGCGCACAGCTTGGAACTCGGCATGATTCGCTGCGTGGATGATATTCGGGAGCAGGTGCGACGGGAAACCGGATTGTCACTCACGGATGCCCAGATCGAAAATATGCTGGCAGGTCAGCCCTGCACGGTCAGAGATACGGTGCGCGACATTGTGAACCGGCAGGGTCGCAAGTACACAGAACATCTGCTGTCAGCGGTTATGGAGGCCGGCTTTGATTTGCGCGCTATCCCCGCCGTGCTATTGGGCGGCGGTGCCTCGGTGGTGAGCCGCCACCTCAGCCCCAAGGACGGCCTTTGCAAGACGATTTTTCTGCTGGACGATAAGGTGAACGCTGGCGGGTTCGAGCGCGCGTTGGCCGCCGTGTCGCGCCGTAAAAGCGAGGCATGAAACGCCCACAGTACGTTTTTCGTCCGAACCTTAGCGACCCGCAGCACCGCCGCGCATGGGCGTTGCTGCAGCAAGTGCCTTCAGCCAAACGCAAGGAGTTTCTGGTGCAAGCCATTCTTGCAACGGAGCAGACAGATAGGCTGGAGAAAAGCATCCGCAAGGTGGTGCGGGAGGAGTTGCAGGCAGTCAACATAACCGGCGCTGTTCCAAGCCCACTGTCAGAGAATGCTATACCAGACTCTGCGCTCGATTTCCTGAATTCACTGTAGGGGGTGATTCCAATGTTTTAATAATAGGTAGAAAAGCAGAAGGAAAAAGACTAACTATTAAAAGTCAAGCCCCAAAACAAAATTTTCGAGAGAAATTTTAAGGTGGTGAAAATTGGTATAGCAAA
>NZ_WQOH01000012.1 GCF_018784445.1 Gemmiger formicilis
GGCGCGGGCCCGTCCGGCCTGACCGTCGCGGGCGATCTGGCCAAGCTGGGCTACAAGGTCACCGTCTACGAAGCCCTGCACGTTGCGGGCGGCGTGTTGATGTACGGCATCCCCGAGTTCCGCCTGCCCAAGGACATCGTCCAGCACGAGGTCGAGGGCCTGAAGGAGCTGGGCGTGGACATCGAAACCAATATGGTCATCGGCAAGGTGCTGACCATTGACGAGCTGATGAACGACTACGGCTTTGAGGCCGTCTACGTTGCCTCCGGTGCCGGTCTGCCCCGCTTTATGGGCATCCCCGGCGAGAGTCTGAACGGCGTTTACTCCGCCAACGAGTACCTGACCCGCGTGAACCTGATGAAGGCGTACAAGGAGGATTCCCGCACGCCCATCATGAAGAGCAAGTCTGTCGCCGTCGTCGGCGGCGGCAACGTCGCCATGGACGCCGCCCGCTGCGCCAAGCGTCTGGGTGCCGAGAACGTCTACATCGTCTACCGCCGCGGCATGGCCGAGCTGCCTGCCCGTAAGGAGGAGGTCGAGCACGCCGAGGAGGAGGGCATCGTCTTTAAGACGCTGACGAACCCGACGGAAGTGCTGGGCGACGAGAACGGCTGGGTCAAGGGTATGACCTGCGTGGAGATGGAACTGGGCGAGCCGGATGCCTCCGGACGCCGCCGCCCCCTCGTCAAGGAAGGCAGCGAGTTCGTTCTGGACGTTGATACGATGATCATGGCGCTGGGTACCAGCCCCAACCCGCTGATCCGCTCCACCACGCCGGGTCTGGACGCCGACAAGCACGGCTGCCTGATCACGAACGGTCCCGACGGCCTGACGAGCCGCCCGATGGTCTACGCCGGCGGCGACGCCGTTACCGGTGCCGCCACCGTCATTCTGGCCATGGGTGCCGGTAAAGAGGCTGCAAGAGCGATTGACGCGGCGATTAAGGCGAAGGAACAGTAAAAAATAAAATTCAGCCCCCGTGCCGCGAGGTGCGGGGGAATTTTTGTTAAAAAGGCCTCCCCGTGGGGCTGCGCCCGCAGGCGCGTGTCGGAGTGCAACCGCCGTAGGCGGCACTTGGCACGGAGACTGAAGCTGGCCGCGAAGCGGACTGATGAGGGGCGAACTTTGCCATACTATCCCCTGTATGGGTAATCACGGTATCTCCGCCCCTCATCCGTCTGCGGGCGGAGCCGCAGACACCTTCCCCCAAGGAGGGAAGGCATTCTCACAACAAAGGCTGACACCATGTATCATCCATTCTTCCAATTTGTCCTTCCCCGCTTGGGCCAGGCGGCGCTGGATATTTTGCTGTATCTCAACTTTTTACAGCTGCCGCCGTTGCAGCTTGTGGCCCAGTGGCCGGTGCTGTACTACGGTCTACCGCTGGTGCTGATGGCGCTGCTGGCCTATATCAGCCGGGACCCGCTGGGCCTTGGCATCGTCTTTGTCGGGCATCTCGTCACCTTCTACTGCATCGGCACCGGCATCGGGCTGGTGCTGCGGCGTGTCGGCGGTGCGCCGCTGACTGTTTGGCATATTTTTTGGCTGGGCGGCATAACGCCGTGGCTGCTGACCGGGTTTATCATGTGGTGGGGCCGCCGCCGGGCGCTGCGGCTGTGTACCACAAAATATAACCTGACAACGCAGAAAGCCTTGCCCAATGGTCAGCTGTGCATCGTACAGATCAGCGACGTACACCCCCGGGCCTGCGCGGCCATGGACCGCACCCGCATCCCGGAACTGCGGGAGAAAGTCGCGGCCTGCCAGCCGGATCTGCTGGTGCTGACCGGCGACATCTTCGACGAGTACACCGAGAAAGAGGATTTCGACGCCTTCTGCCAGTTCTTCGGCGAGATCGATGCCCCCTTGGGCAAATACTATGTGCTGGGCAACCACGACCTGTTTCACCACTGGCGGGAGCCAAGCTTTGGCCGCGCCGACCTGGAGTGCGCCTTTGCCGCAGCGGGTGTCCGCATTCTGGAGGACACCGCCATCACGCTGTCCTGCGGGGTGCGCATCGTGGGCCGCAAGGACTACCTGTACACCAACGGCAGCCGCTTTACGGCTGCACAGCTGATGCCCACCGGCCCGGACGACCGCTACACGGTCTGGCTTGACCACGAGCCGCGGGACTTTAAGAACGCCGCCGCAGCGGGTGCCGACCTGATTTTGAGCGGCCACACCCACGGCGGGCAGGTCTGGCCTGCGGGCGCGGTGGGCATGGCTGCCAAAAACGAGCGCAACTACGGCAAAAAACATATCACAGACCGCTGCGATGCCATCGTCAGCGGCGGCACCGGCACCTGGGGCTACAAGTTCCGCACCCAGGGCCGCACCGAGATCGTCTGCATAACCATCACGACCGAAAAGGAAACGAGCCAATGAACAAACGCGAGCGCCTGGGCAGCCGCCTGGGCTTTATCATGCTGTCCGCCGGGTGCGCCATCGGCTGCGGCAATGTATGGAAATTCCCCTGGATGTGCGGCCAGAACGGCGGCGGCAGCTTTATGCTGCTGTACATCCTCTGCCTTTTGGTGCTGGGCCTACCCGCCATGATCATGGAGCTGGCCGTGGGCCGCGCGGCGCAGGCAAGCCCTATTTATATGTACCAGCGGCTGGAAAAGCCCGGCCACAAGTGGGGCGTGTTCGGCGTGTTCAGCCTGATCGGCAACATTGCCATCATGGCGTTTTACACGGTCGTCACCGGCTGGATTTTGTACTATTTTGTCAAATTCCTGACTGGGGACAACGCCGATTTCGGCTTTGCGCAGATGCTCGCCGACCCGAAAGTCAACGTGACCTATCTGTTTGCGGTGGTCGTGGCGGCGTTCGTACTGCTCAGCTTCAACTTGCAGGGCGGGTTGGAACGCGTGACCAAGTACATGATGACAGCGCTGCTGGTGCTGATGCTGGTGCTGGCCATCCACAGCCTGACCTTTGCCGGAGCCGCCGAGGGGCTGCGGTTCTACCTTGTGCCGGATTTTTCCAAAATCAACGGCAGCGTCATCGTGGCGGCCATGAACCAGGCGTTTTTTTCGCTGTCCGTCGGCATGGGCGGCATGGCAATCTTCGGCAGCTACATCGGCAAGGAGCGCTCCCTCATGGGCGAGTCGCTGCACATCATCGCGCTGGACACCTTTGTGGCGGTGCTGGCGGGCATCATCATCTTCCCGGCCTGCTTCACCTACGGGCTGGAAGTCACTGCCGGGCCAAGCCTGCTGTTTGACACGATGGCCGGCGTTTTCAACAACATGGCCGGGGGCCGCTGGTGGGGCGCACTGTTCTTTCTGTTCATGGTGTTTGCGGCGCTGTCTACCGTGCTGGGCGTCTGCGAGAACATCCTGGCCATGGTGCGCGAGCTGACCGGCTGGACACGCCCGAAAGGCTGTGTGGTCTGCGGCGCGGGCATCTTTCTGTTGGCGCTGACGACAGCGCTGGGGTACAGCGTACTGCACTTCCAGCCCTTTGCGCCGGGCAGCGCGTGGCTGGACTTCTGGGATTTCATCGTCAGCAACAACGTTCTGCCGCTGGGAACGCTGGTTTTAGCTCTCTTCTGCTGCAACCGCCTCGGCTGGGGCTGGGAGAATTTTGTAAACGAGGCCAACACCGGCAAAGGGCTGAAAGTGCAGCCCTGGATGAAACCTGTGTTCCGGTATTTTGTGCCCTGTGCCATTGCGTTTATTTATGTGTACGGCATGGTCACGTTTCATTGGCGGTAAGCCGCAGCAAAAAAAGACCTGCGTCCTGATGGGATGCAGGTCTTTTTTTGTGCAGGGCTGGGGGCGGGCGTTACGGCACTTTCCTGAAGTAATTTATCAAAATACTTTTAATATAATTATACCGTCTCGCATAGCTGTTCTCCACGCGGATCAGCTCAAACCTGTGCTCACGGCAGATCTGCTCCTTCTTGCGGTCACGGCGCTGGACGGCGGGGTCGTCGCGGTGCTCGCGGCCGTCCAGCTCAATGGCCAGAATCGGCATCAGGCGGCGGCCCTCCCGCTGGTAGACGACAAAATCAAACCGCCCGGTGTAAAACAGATCGGTGTAGCTGGGGTTATTCTCAAACACCTGGGCAATGGGGACTTCCTTGCGCACGGTGCAGCGGCTGCCGTCCAGGAAAGCGTTGTCCAGCGCGTGGTTCAGGTTCTCCAAAAAGGCGTCCTCGGTCCTGGTGCTGTACGGCTTGATGCCCAGTGCCCGGCTGGCGGCGGGCTTCTCGGTCACGTCAGACACGCCGTTGGTGCGCACGTACTGCACCAACTCGTAGATATCATCATCCACCGCGCCCGCGTGCAGGCGGTCCAGTTCCTTCTGGCTGGACAGGATGACAAGCTTGTCCCGCGCGCGGGAGGTCGCCACGTTGATAAGCTCCTTGTTGGTTTTCAGCCAGGCGTAGGTCTTTTCCCGGGTCTGGTCGGTCAGCGCCAGCGAGAAGATGACCACATCCTTCTCGTCGCCCTGGAATGCGTGTACCGTGCCGCAGCTGGCGTTGTCGTAGTGGTTGGCCCGCAGCATCGCCTCAATGGCGGCACGCTGCCGCGCAAACGGCGTGATGATGCCCACCTGCTTATCCGGGTGGCGGCTCAAGTAGGCGTCGATGCGGCGCACCTCCTGCGGGGCAGTGTTGCGCTCGTCGGTGGTGTTGTCGGGCACATCCACATAGACCAGCGGCTCGGGGTTGTGCTCCTGGCTGGCAATGTGCAGCTTGTGGTTGTAGTATTTGCGGTTGTTGAACTCAATGATGCGCGGGCTGCACCGGTAGTGGTAGCTTAACAGCGTCTCGTCGCTGACGGCATCGCAGGCCAGGAAGCACTTGTAAATCGAGTTTTCGATGTAGTCGTATTCCTCGGTCACGCTGTACTTGCGGCGCAGGGCCTTGTTGTCGGCGGGGTCCAGCAGAATAACCGGGGAAAGCTGCTGCGGGTCGCCGACAAGCATCAGCGACCGGCCGCGCAGAATCGGCACCAGCGACATGGCCGTGTTGCACTGGCTGGCTTCGTCCATGATGACCATATCAAAGCTCGGCTCGGGGTCGCCCAGGCGGTGGGCGGAGATGCAGGTCGTTGCCACGATGGGGAAAACGCGCAGCAGCTTTTTCAGGTTTTCCGGCTCGGAGAGATATTTATTAAAAGCCGCTGCCTTCTCCTTATCGTTGTCGGCGCTGCGGACAATCTCCATCAAATCCTCATATTTCGGTTCGGCCAGGCGGCGGATGTACTGCACCGACGTGTAGTAGAGGTAGCGCAAAAGTTCGCCCTCGTTGCGGTCCAGCAGGGCCATGGCGTCGGCGGTGTCAATATCGCCGTAGGCGGCCAGCTCGCGGTTGACTTGGGGCAGCTGCCCGGCCTCCAGCTCAAAGCGGAAGTTCATCTGGCTGCGGGCTTCCAGCAGGCGCTCGATGGTCTCCTTGCGCTCCCGCAGGTCAAGCACCCGCTCATAGCGTTCCAGCAGCTCGGTCAGCTGTTTGGTGCGGGCTGTGCGGTCGGCGTGGTTTTTGTCCAGCAGCTTTTCCGGCACCGGGAGCTGGATACACTGGTCATACAATTTGGCGATGGTCCGCAGCGCTTCGGCGGTCTTTTCGGCGTTGCCAAGCCGCAAAATCGGGAAGGGCACCGTATGGCCGTGGTAGTCGATCTGCTGCAATTTTTCCACCACGCCGTCAATCGGGTGATTGTTGTAACTGGCAAAAAGCACCGTGCGCTCGTTGAAAAACGCCGTAGTCAGCGTGTTGACGATGGTGTTGGTCTTGCCGGTGCCCGGCGGCCCCTGCACATAGGCCAGGGGATAGCGCATGGCATTGTTGATGGCAAGCAGCTGATCCAGGTTGACTTTGTTGTTCAGCAGCGCCAGCGGGTAGGATTTGCGGCGTCGGGGCCGGGCCGTCATCTCGCCAAAGAAAGCCCGCAGCGGTGCGGTGGCTGTCTCGCCGGAGGGATCCTCGAACATATTGAGGATGCCGCGGTACTCGTGCTCCAAATCCACCGGGCAGTCGCGCCCAATGGCGATCAGGTAGGGCATATCGTCCACGCCGCGCACCTGCGGGTTGCCCCGGGTGATACGATCCTTGATGGTCTCCTGATTTTTGTAAAAGTCGTCCAGCAGCGCGTGGTCGTCGGCGTCCAGAAATTGGTGGATGCTCAGCTTTGCGCCGTTGATGGTGAACTCCCGGCAGATGACCGGGTCGGCGTCGGCCCGCAGCGTGCGGCGGCGCACATCCAGCCGCAGCGGGCGGTAAGCCAGCACATACAGCCCTTTGTTGGTGTTTATGCTGATAAGGTTCAGCCCCAGCTGCGGCAGACTGGGCCGGGCGGCGTTCTGCCTGCGGTCATCTACCCGGCGCTGGAACCGCTGCACCAGCTCCCGGAACTGGTCGTCCCCCAGCTCGATGGCGTCCTCGGCCCCCTCGTCAAAGCGATCCGCGTCGATGGCGTGGACGAGGCTGTAATTGGTCTGGTAGGGCGTGGCATCCAGCCGGTTGCAGGCGGCCAGGTAGTCCAGCACCCGCAGATTGGCCGAGTTTGCGAACAGCGCTGTGTATTTGCCGGGGTTATCCCGGATATCGGCAACGAGGGTCTCATTCACCGGGCACCAGGAGCCGTCCACAACTTCGGCTGCCTGGATGCGGTCAATGTGGATGGTCAGGTCCTGGACGGTCAGCAGTTTCAGGTGCAGGCCGTCCACCGTCAGCGTGCGGGTGCGGGGGTTCAGCCCCTTGACGGCGACCCAGTATTTTGTCTGCTGGGTCTGCTGGTTTTTGTACTCGATGCTGAGCCACTTGCCCTCATGGATGGCGCGGAAAATGCTGCGTGTGACGTTGTTCATCTTCCGCTCCTTTCCGCTGTGATGGCAAAATTTTACATTGTTATTGCTATTATACCATCACACCCGCACCGGGGCAACTGTTTTGCCGAAACAAACGCGGCTGATCGGCACAGGCGACGCATATCTTGGCATGATGTGGTTTGCAAAGGTTGCAGGGCGGCCAGTCCCCTGGCCGCCGCAAAGTTTCTTCTATTTTTTGTCAAATCATGCAGCTGCCTTTCTTGACTGTATCGGCGTCCGATGCTACAATAAATATTATTTTCCCAAAGTGTTACTCTCTGTAATATTCCAACAAATATAGAGGATATTTGCGTATGAAGCACCACCGCCCCAGACTGCTGTTTTTGCTGGCCGTGCTCTGCCTGGCCGTCTGCCTGCTGGCGGGCTGCGCCGCGCGGGCCGCCACAGCCGACCCGGATGCTGACCTGCCCACCATCGTCATCGGCAGTGACAGCTACCCGCCCTTCAACTACCTGAGCGCCGACGGCCAACCCACCGGCATCGATGTGGAGCTTGCCACCGAGGCATTCCGCCGCATGGGCTACAAGGCGCAGTTCGTCACCATCGACTGGGTCGACAAAAAAGAGTTGGTAGAGAATGGCACCGTCGACTGCCTGTGGGGCAGCTTTTCCATCGACGGGCGCGAGGATGAGTACCGCTGGGCCGGGCCGTACATGGTCAGCCGCCAGGTCGTGGCCGTCATGCCGGGCAGTGATATTGAGACCCTGGCCGACCTAGCGGGCAAGACCGTCGCCGTGCAGGCCACCACCAAGCCGGAAGCGCTGTTTCTGGATGGCGGCGATCCCCGCATCCCCGAGATCCGCGCCCTGCTCTCGATGCAGAAACGCGAGCTGATCTACGCCTATCTGAGCAAGGGCTACGCCGACGCTGTGGCCGCCCATGAGACCTCGATTTTGCAGTTCATGTCGGATTTCGGCATCGAGTACCGCATCCTGGACGAGCCTTTGCAGGTGGTGGGGCTGGGCGTGGCCTTTGCCCTGAACGATGACCGCGGGCTGGATACCGCGCTGAACGCTGCCCTGGCCGATATGCGCACCGACGGCACGACCCGGGCTATCCTGGCTAAGTACCTGCCCGACCCGGACAAATATCTGGAGGTGGACTATGGCCGCTAAACGTCTGCCCCGCCTCAATGGGTTCTGGCTGCTGTCCGTGCTGATCGGGATGCTGCTGCTCGTCTCCATCTCTTTTTACTCGGCCAACACCGACATCGCCACAGCCGAGGATGCGCTGTCCACCCGCGTGGATTACATCAAGGAACAGTGTGCCGATTACAGCAGCCTGAATCTGGCCTCCGAGGCCAAGAGCCTGCTGCGCGTGACCGAAAGCGCCCAGCAGTGCGCCCGGGATATCTGGTACCTCACCGATAAGCCCAACGACCTTTACCCCGCTGCAGAGGACGCCTTACCGCACTTCGTCGAGAACCACTACCTGACCGGGCTGCTGCTTCTCTCCCGGGATGGACAGATCATCAAAAGCTACTGCAAGGAGGAGGCCCTGCTGCCCCTGTTGAACAAGGTGCTGACGACCGATTCCCTTTTGGATGTGGCCGACCACCCGAAAAAGACCTACGCTGTGCGCCTCGTCTGTGGGGATGACTCCTTTTTGGATATTGCCGCCTCAGCCCGCGAGGGGGCCGACTGCATCATTGTTGCGTTCTACCACACCCCCGCCGAGTATGTCCACACTTACAAATTGTCGTACCAGCATTTGGTTTCCGGCTTCCATATCGCTACGGACGGCACGCTGGCCGTGGCCAGCGGCAATGAAATCATTGCCGCCAACGATGAAAGCCTGTTGGGGCTTTCCACCGACGAGGTCGCACCGCTGCAGCTCATCAAGCAGCGCGGCGTCTATGACAGGATGGTCTATGTACGTGACACCGGCATGGGCACCAGCGGCTACTTCGGCTACACCGAGAAGGGCCGCGACTGCTACGTCTACGCCTTTTTGCCGGAGGCCGCCGTCTTTACCACAACGCCCAAGAACATCATCTTTGTAGTGATTTCCTACACCCTCATTATTCTTTTGATTGAACTGGTGCGCCGCCGCACGATGCACTCCTATCAGGAAGAAAAGCTCCTGCAGGAGAAAGCCTACCAGAAATCGCTGGAAAAGGCCGCCCGCAAGGCTGAGGCCGCCAACGTTGCCAAGACCGAGTTCTTGCAGCGGATGAGCCATGACATCCGCACGCCCATCAACGGCATCCGGGGCATGGTGGAGATTGGCGACCACTACGCCGACGATATGACCAAACAGGCCGAGTGCCGCCGCAAAATCTGGGACGCCTCGGGCTTTTTGCTGGAGCTCGTCAATGAAGTTTTGGACATGGGCAAGCTGGAATCCGGTGAGGTCGTGCTCGAACACCGGCCTTTCAACATGGTCAAGCTGCTGACCGGGTTGCAGGATGTGCTGGAAAAGCAGGCCGCCGGGCGCGGCATCCGCATACTCTGCGACGACATCGACCTGCCCCACCCCGATCTCATCGGCAGCCCGATCCACGTAAAGCGGCTGATGATGAACATTATGAGCAACGCCGTCAAGTACAACAAGGACAACGGCACCATCACTATGACCCTGCGGGAGGAACGCTGCGACGGCAAGACCGCCTGGGTCAAGTTCACCTGCGCCGACACCGGCATCGGCATGAGCGAGGAATTCCAGAAGCACATCTTTGAGCCGTTCACCCAGGAGGTTCTGGACGCCCGCTCGACCTACGGCGGCACCGGGCTGGGTATGCCCATCGCCAAGAGCCTGGCGGACAAGATGGGCGGCACCATCACGTTTGAGAGCCGGCAGGGCGTCGGTACGACCTACTACATCACGCTGCCGCTGGAAATCGACCCCAACGCCGCGCCCCAGCCCGAGACGGAAAAGCCCGCCGACGACGCCACCTTGCAGAGTGTGAACATCCTGCTGGCCGAGGACAACGACCTGAACCTGGAAATTGCCCAGTTCCTATTGGAAAACGCCGGGGCCACCGTCACCGCTGCCCGCAATGGGCAGGAGGCCGTGGACATTTTTGCCGCATCCCGGCCCGGCGAGTTTGACGCGATTTTAATGGATGTGATGATGCCGGTGATGGACGGCTACACAGCGACGCGAACCATTCGCAGGCTGGATCGCCCCGACGCCGGGCGCATCCCGATTTTAGCTACGACTGCCAACGCCTTTGCCGAGGACCGCCGCCGTGCCTGCGAGGCCGGTATGAACGAGCACCTGACCAAGCCCCTGGAAACCGAGCTGGTCATAAAAACGCTGGCGAAATATCGCAAATAATCCAAAACGCCTGTGCACCGCGCTTTGCTATGCGGTACACAGGCGTTTTTAGGTAAGGCTTCCCCCCGAGGGGGAAGCTGTCCGCGAAGCGGACTGATGAGGGGCAGCCTTGCCACTACAACCTATTCACATCGGTCACGGCAAACGCGCCCCTCATCCGGCCCTGCGGGGCCACCTTCCCCCTCGGGGGAAGGCTGCAGTTTTTATTTTCCTAAGGTCCTTCGTATCATCAGCCGCAGGTTATCCATCAGGTCTTCCACGGTGCGGTCATGGTCAGCGGCATAGCACAGGCCCATCAGGCCGCCTACAACGGCGGAAAGCAGCGACATATAGCAATACTCCATGCCAAGCTCCGGGGCGATTTCCCCCGCCGCCTGCAGCCGCGCCAGCAGTTCACTTACGATTTCTTTCAGTTCGGCCATGCAGGCGGGCATAGCACCCGTCCTGCGGGGCATTCCCAGCGTCTCGGCAATCATCTTGTAGCTGCCCATCCGGCTGGCGGCAATGTCCTGTAAATAGCCGGTAATGCGTTCTTCCAACCCGGCCAGCGTCGTACAGTCGGCGAACATGGCACGGACACGCTCGTTTTCCCGGGCAAAGCAGTACTCGGCCAAGCCCTGCAGAATTTCCTCTTTGGAGGAAAAATACTCGTACACCGTGCCCTTGCCGATACCGGCGGCATCAGCAAGCTGCTGTATTTTCAGCGCGGCAGGGCTGACGCCCTGGCCGATAAGCTGCAGCGCAGCCTCATACACAGCGGCCTTGCGGGCGGCTTGCTGGTCATTCTGCATCGTGGTCCGCCTCCTTTTCCTCGTTGGGCGTCTCGTTTTCCGCCGGGGCGTGGGCCGCGCGGCTCAGATCCGGGCGGCGCTTTTCCTCGGCGGGCGCTTTGGCTGCATTCTCGGCGGCACGGCGGGCGGCGAATTCGGCCGCAAACTCAGCGGCATCGTCGGGCAGGTCATCCATGCCGTCATCACCGACGTCGATATTCACCGGCGGCTTGCGGTAGAACAGATCATACAGCACAGGCACGATGAACAGCGTCATCAGCGTGGCGTAGCTCAGACCGCCAATAATGACGATAGCCATGCCGGTGCTCATCTCGCTGGCCATATCGGTGCCGAACAGCATCGTGACCATGGCAAGCACGGTGGTCAGCGTCGTCATCAGGATCGGGCGCATACGGGTCCGGCCGGTAGCGACAAGGGCATCGCTGCGCTCCAGCCCGCCGATGCGCAGCTGGTTGGCGTAGTCAACGAACACAATACCGTTGTTGACGACGACGCCCATCAATACCAGAAAGCCCATCAGCGAAATGAGCGACAGCTGCTCGCCGGTGGCCATCAGGCCCAGCATACCGCCGGTGAAGGCCAGCGGAATCGTGAACAGAACGATGAACGGCGACAGCAGGCTTTGGAACTGCGCGACCATGACAAAGTAGACGAATAGCAGCGCCAGCGCCAGCATCTTCGCCATCTGGCCCAGCATCTCGGTGACCTGGGTCGTCTCGCCCGCCAGCTCGGCGGTCACACCGTCGGGCAGCTGCAATTCGGCCAGCTTGGGTTCCAGCTCGCGGGAAATCAGCGTTGTGTTGTACCCTTCCGCCGTCTCGCTGGTGATGGACAGCTGACGGGAGCCGTTCTCGCGGCTGATCTCAGTGTAGCCCGCCGTGGTGGTACGGGTGGCGAACTCGCCCAGGGTGTGGGTCTCCTTTACGGTGTTGCCATCCTCGTCGGTGGTGGTCGTCTCAAACTCCATGTTGAAGATATCGTCCAGCGTCGGCGTGTCGGTCTTGTCCACAATGGTCACGGTGTAGCTGGTGCCGCCCGCTTTCAGGGTCGTGGCGGTGGTGTCGGTGGTCAGCTTGGCGGCGATCTGCTGGTAGACCTGCGCCACGGTCAGGCCCATGCGCATGGCCTTGTCCTTGTCAATGGTGATGTTCACCTCGGCATCGCTGGCGTCCTGGCCGTCGGTAGGGTTGACGATGCCGTCGATGCCGTTCATGACCTCGATGACCTGTTTGCCCGCGGCGCTCAGATCATCGAGGTCGTTGCCGTAGAGATCGACCTCGATGCCGGAGCCGGACAGGGCGCTCATATCCATCATGCCGTTGGAATTCACGTCGATCTCACAGTTCAGATCGGCCGTCTTGTCGTAGATTTCCTGCTCCACGACCTTGGCCTTCGGGGCCTTGTCGCCCAGCAGGACATAGTAAGTAAACGTCGTGTTGTCGGTAGCGGCGCTGCTGCCCGCCATCATGACCATGCTGTTGGGGCTGCCGGACATTGCGCCCACGGTGTCCACGCCTTCCACCGTCATGATGGCGTCCATGACGCTGTCCGCCGTGGTGAAGGCATCCTCCTTGGCGGTGTCGTCGGGCACGTTGACCGTGACGGTCAGCTGGTTGCTGCTCATATCCGGGATCATGACAACGCCCATCGTCGCCACGCGCCAGATGGAGACACCCAGCAGCACGATTGCCAGCGTCAGCGGCACAGCCTTGCGGCGCAGGCAGAAGCGCAGCAGCTTTTCATAGCCGTTCAGCGCCTTGTCGAACCAGGGGTGCTTGATATCCTTCTGCTTTTTCAGCACCGTGGAACCCGCGCAGGGCACGACGGTCAGCGCCACGATAAGGGACGCCAGCAAACTGAAGGTAATCGTCCACGCCATATCGCTGAGCAGTTCGCGCACCATGCCGGTGGTGAACACCAGCGGCAGGAATACGCAGATGGTCGTCAGCGTACTGGACACGATGGACCCGGCCACCTGCCGTGCGCCCTGCACCGACGCGCGGGGGGCAGGCACGCCGCGCCCGCGCAGGCGGTAGATGTTCTCGATGACAACGACCGAGTTATCGACAAGCATACCGACGCCCAGCGCCAGGCCGGACAGGGACAGAATATTAAACGTGATGCCGGTAAAGTACATCCATACGATGGCAAACAGCACACTCAGCGGCATACTGATGGCGACAACGATGGTGGGGCGCAGGTCTTTCAGGAACAGCGCCAGCACGATGATCGCGAGGATCGCGCCCTCGATAAGGTTCGAGAGCACGCTGTTGACGATAAGCTTGATGTAGTCGCCCTGGTCCATGATGGGCGTCAGGTGCAGACCCTCGGTCTCGGCCATCATTTCTTCCATGGCGGCGTTGGCCGCGTTGGAGACGGTGGAGGTGGAGGCCGTCGAGCTCTTGTAGATGGACAGCAGTACCGCACGGTTTTTGTCCACCTTGGCGTAGGCGTCGTCGGCGTTGTCGGTCATTTCGACCTCGGCCACGTCGGCCAGACGCACATCCCCGATGCCGTCAATATTGCACAGCACCATGTTTTTCAGCTCGTCGGTGTCGGCAAAGGCGTCGCCCACTTTGATAATGTAGCGGTTGTCGTCCCCTGCGCCGCCGTCGATGTAACCGGCGGGCATCGAGAAGTTCTGGGCCGCAATCAGCTGGGTCAGCGTCGCCATGTTCAGCAGCTGGTCCAGGTTCGCGCTTTTCAGCGCTTCCTCGCGGGCGGAGTCGTACTCCTCCTGCGCGGCTTCCAGCTGGGTCTTACCGGCTTCCAGCTGGGTGCGGCCGCTGGATATCTGGAACTCGCCCAGCTGCAGCTGGGCCTCGCTGCCGCTCAAAAGCAGCTGCACGGCCACATCGGCCATGGCGGGGTCCACGGCAGGGTCACCCAGGCTTGCCAGCGCGGATTCCATCTTGGCGCGCTGGTCGTTGAGCTGGGTCAGTATTTCCTGGGCTTTGGTCAGCTGGTCATTCAGCGCCTGCACGGTCTCGTTCAAGGCCTGCTGCAGCGGCTTCATGCCCTCGTTCAGCCCGGCCTCCGCCTGCTGGCGGGCCTGCAGCAATACCGTCGCGTTATTCAGCGCCGTGCTGGTCGTGGACAGGGTCGTCAGGCAGCCGTTCAGCTCGGTCAGGCGGGCGCGGCGTGGGGCGTTGTCGTCCAGAATTTTCTGGTAACCCGCCTGCTCGGCGCGCTTGGCGTCGATTTGCGCCTGAATCGCCTGCTGCTGGGCCTCATCGCCCTCGGTGGCGGCCTTGTCATCCTCCAGCCCGGCGATTTCCGCATCCAACGCCTGGATGCGCCCGGTCAGCGCCGTGTACTGGGCGTCAAGGTAGGCCGCGCTCTGGGCCACGTCCATGCCGGATTCCAGCAGGTTTTCCGCGGCAGCGGTGCTGTTGATGTTCTGTGTGGCGCGCTCGATGGCGTTGACCATTGCGCCCATCTTGGCCGTGCTGCCCTTGGCCTCGGCCAGGTTGGCGGGCAGCTCATTGGCGTTATATTGGGGGTCCCACGCAGCCAAAATCTGCTTACAGCTGGCAAACAGCGCGTCGTCGATGGGCAGCGTGACCTCCGGCAGGGTGGTGTCAGCGTTCTTGGCGTCCTCGAGCTTGCGGTTCGCGTCGTCGATATCGGTTTTCAAATCGGCGATTTTCTTTTCCAGCTCAGGGATTTGTTTGTCCAGTTCGGTGATGGCGTCCCGCAGCTGGGTCGTCACGTCGGCTTTCTGGGTGTTCAGCTCGGATTTGCCCGCGTCCAGCTGGGCCTGGGCGTCGTCGAGTTCTTTCAGGCCGTCGTTGATTTTCTTTTTGTTATCGTCCAGTTCTTTTTTCGCGTCGGCCAGACGGTCACTGACCTTGACCAGCAGTTTGTCATTCACTGCGTCGATTTTATCCTGGTCCAGCGTGATTTGCACAGACTTTTCCACAAGTCCTGTGGTTGAAACACTCGCCACGCCGTCCACGCGTTCCAGCTGGGGCAGCACGTTCTCGCTGACATAATCGGACAGCTCGTAGATATCCATGTCGTCATAATCGACCGCCACATACTGGGTCGCCATCATGTCAGGGCTGATTTCCATAAGCGTCGGAGTGGACGCCATATCCGGAAGGGCGTTGCCCAGCTGGTTCACGGCCGTGCTGGCCTTGACCATGGCGCTGTCCATGTCGGTGTCATCCTGGTATTCCAGGAAGATCAGGCTGTAATTCTCGTTGCTCTGGCTCGTGACATTCTTGACGCCGTTGAGCACCGAGAGTGCGTTTTCCAGCGGCTGGGTCACGTCGGCCTCGACCTGCTCAGGGCTGGCACCGGGGTAGGTGGTCATGACCAGCAGGTAGGGCAGGTTCATCGCGGGGAGCAGGTCGGTCTGGATGCCGGTCAGGCTGACAAAGCCCAGCACCAGCACCAGTATGACCGCCACCAGTATCGTAAATGGTTTTTTTACACTGTATTTCGGCATAGCTGCGTTCCCTTTCATTCTGACCGACCGGTCGGTCGAAAATAGTATAGCACAATTTCAGGGCAGTGTAAATATGTCGTCGGCGGATTTTCCATTTCCCTTGCAGGGGCCGCTGTGCGCATCGGCCTGCCCAGGATGCGGCAGGCCATCTGCGCACCGTAGGTGTCAATGAGCCACTGGGCAATGGGCGACATGATGAAGGGGCCGCAGGATGCGCCCGCCTGCACAAGGCTGGAGATAGAACCGGCCTTGTCGGGGAACCGCTTGAGGGCCGTAGGCAGGCAGGCCGGGTAGATCGTGCCTGCGCCCGCCCCCGCCATGACGCCGGGACGCGGGATTTACAGGAGATGGGCCGCGGCGGCGGGCTGGTGCTGCTGGGCGGCATCCGCAAGCTGGCGGCCCAGACTGTGCCGGACTTGATGCAAAAATTTCTTGCCACATCCGGCAACGAACATACCCGCTTTGAGCTACACACCGAGAGCAGCTTCACCGCCGATCTGCTGCAAGCCGTGGCCGAGGAACGGCTCGACATGGCTTTCGTCAGCCACCCCGGCGACGACACGGTGTTTGAAAACGTCGCCTTTGCCCGGTCGCCCTTCGTTGTCGTGACGCCGCCAAACCACCCGCTGGCACAAAAAAACAGCGTCACCCTGCGGGAGACGCTGCCCTATCCGTTTGTGTATTTTTCCAAGCGCGGCGGCCTGCGCCGCCTCATCGATGCCCTGTTCCAAAAAATCGGCGCAACGCCGAAAATCGCCTACGAGACGGAGGAAGATACCGTCGTAGCCGGTATGGCGGCGGCGGGCTTTGGCATTGCCATCGTGCCCGACCACCCTGTTCTGCGCTGCATGGATTTAAAGATCATTCCGCTGACCGACCCCGACCCGGGGCGCACGGCCTATCTCTGCCGCAAGCGCGGGGCCTTGCAGCCCGCAGCGGCGCAGCGGTTCTTCGCCTTCTGCCAGGCGCAGCTCAGCCAGGGCGCGTCGCTGTAACGGTCAGCGCAGGGCCGAAACCAAAAACTCTGCCGTGGCGTTTTCAATGCGGGCGGCAATTTCCGCATCACTGGCGGCGCTGCCCTCGGCGGCCTGGTAGTTGTGGTTGGCATCGGGGAAATCGTTTGTCATATCGACAAACGGCAGGTCCCGCGTTGCCAGGGTGTTTTGCACCAGGGCCACGGTATCCTCGCTCAACAGCTCGGCGTCGCCGCCGGTGAAAGCCGCCAGCAGCGCCCCCGGATACTCGGCCAGCACGCCGCAGGGGTCGCTGGCGGCCATCTCGTCAAACAGGGCCGCACCGGCGGCCACGCCCCACTGGGGCAGCTCGACGCTGCCGTTTTCGTCGGCGGTCTGGCGCAGGGCCGCCCGCTCGTCGGCATCATGGGCCAGAAATTCCAGCCCATCCAGCCCGGTATTGTCCGCCGGGCTCCACAGGGCAGCGGCGGTCACAGGGTAGTCCCGGCCGTCCAGGTACAAGCTGACGGCGCGGCCGCCCATGCTGTGGCCCACCAGCCCCAGCCGGGTCGTGTCCGCACCGTAGGTCACCCCCATATAGGCAATGGCGGCGGTCATGTCAGCGCGGATGTTCGTAAGGGTGTAGGCCGTGAACGGTTCCTCGCTCTCGCCGCAGCCGGGAAAGTCCATGGCGATGCTGGCAATGCCTGCATGGGCCAGCCGTGCGGCCAGCGGGCCAAAATGGCCGTCGCCGCCCCGGCTGCCGGTAAAGCCGTGGCAGAGCACCACCAGCGGCCAGCCTGCGCCCTCGGCAGGCGTGGTCACGGTAGCGTGTACCGTCACTTCCGTGCCGTCGTGCCGGGCGCGGAACGTCTCGTCCCGCTGGTCATAGCTCTCGGGCGGGATCGGCTCCGGCGTGGCGGCGGGGGCTTCGGTCACTGCCGGGGCTGCCGTGGGGGCCAAGGCTGCGGCGGGCGTCGGCTGCGGTTCCACCGTGGCCGATGCGCCGCAGCCCGCCAGCAGCAGGGCCAGCGACGCCGCCGCAAGTTTCAACTTCGTATTTTTCATGCGTACCTTCTATGGGGTGGTTACGGCAGGGTCGCGTAGGTGGTGGCGCTGTACGCGCCGTCGGGCAGCAGCGAAAAGGCGTCCACCTTCCAGATGCCGTCCTCCCACACAAGGCGCAGCGTGCGGTGATGGTCCGCTGTGTAGCTGCTGCCGCTGTCCGTGTAGTTGGCGACAAAGTGGCCGTTGTAGATGACCTGGCCATCGGTGTATTTGATGGAGGCCGGGTCGCTGACTGCCTGGAAGTTGCCCAGGTCGTAGGTGTTGCCGGTGTAGTTGCGAATCTCCGCAGCGCAGCGGGTCGAGTTGCCCGCCGTGGAATAGCGCAGCAGCGAGGAATTTCCCTCGTTGATAGCCTCCTGGAAGGAGCGGTAGAACGCCCAGGTCAGCACATCCACGACCTTGTCGCCGGGCTTTGCCAGGCCGGTGGCGTCGCAGTCGGTGTAAGCGCCGTAGTCTGCGCCGAAGGTCAGCTCATTGCCGTAGTCCTTGTTGTACCAGACGGCGGCGGTCTTGTAGCCGCCGTTGCCGTTGTCGGCCACGATGCGCACCTGGCAGACGTCGGACAGGCTGCTGCGGGGGATGACTGCGTCGTTGCCCACGTACGCAAAGTCCACCGCCTTACCGTCCACCGTAATGGTGCCGTTGGCCGCCGCGTTGCGCAGCACGACCTGGGTATCGGTGGCGACCGCCGCCGCAGGGGCCGGGGTCTGGGCAGGCTGGGGCGTAACAGCGGGCGCGGGTGTCTGGGCTGCTGCGGCGCTGTCCGCCGGGGCGGGCGTCTGGGGCGCCGCCGCGTCGGCAGCTTCGGTGGCGACTGGCTCGGCGGCAGGCAGGGTGGCTGCATTGTCCTTGCTGCCGCGCAGGAAGAACACCGCCGCAGCGGCAGCCACAACGACTACGACCACGACTGCCGCAATAATGATGGACAGCTTGCTCTTTTTCGGCTGCTCGGGCTGTTCGGGCTGCGGGGCCGCTGCGCCGAAGGGGTTCTGCGGCTGTTGGGCGTAGGGCTGCACCGGGGGCTGGACAGGCGGCTGCACCGGTGCCTGGGGCGCGGGCTGCACCGGCTGGGCCGGCTGCCGGGCCGGGGCGGCGGGTTCCGCGGGCGTCATATCCGGGAACGGCGTGCCGCAGACCGAGCAGAATTTCTGCGTATCATACCTGGCGGGCGTATGGCATTTCTGACACACTTTCATCGGGAAAACACCTCTTTAGAATTTATACTACTAATAGAATACTGTATCCGGCCTGTAAGGTCAATGGGAAAATATTGTATTTGTGGCCACACTGCATAAAGCCTCCCCCCGGGAGGGCAAAAAAACGCCGCGGCGCTTTTCACGCGCTGCGGCGGTCGTTTGTTTATTCGGGCAGTCTGCCGTACAGTTCCATCAGGTCGTGCAGGCGGCGGGCCAGGCGGGAGTTGAACACCCCCGGCTCGGCGCGCCAGCACCAGTTGCCGCCCAAAGTCGACGGCGTGTTCATGCGGGACTCATGCCCAAGGCCCAGCACATCCTGCGCCTGCACAACGGCCAGGTCGGCCACGCTCGACCAGACGCCGCGCATCATGCCCCAGTGGTAGCCCTCTTTCTTCGTCAGGTTCAGGTAGCGCACGGCGCGCTCCACATCCTCGGGCGCGGCGGTCTCCATCCAGCCGTTGACCGGCTCGTTGTCGTGGGTGCCCACGTAGGCGATGCAGTTGTTCTGGTAGCTGTGGGGGCGGTAGTCGCCGCCGTCGCGGCTGTCAAAGGCGAACTCCAACACCTTCATGCCGGGGTAGCCGCACTCTTTCAGCAAGGCGTTGACATCCTCGGTCAAAAAGCCCAGATCCTCCGCGATAATGCGGGGGCTGCCCAGCTTTTTCTTGATGGCGGCAAACAGCGCATAGCCGGGGCCTTCGCGCCAGCGGCCATGCTCGGCGGTCTTGTCGCCGTAGGGGATGGCGTAATATCCCGCGAAACCGCGGAAGTGGTCGATGCGCACCACATCATAGATGCTGCACATATGGCGGATGCGGCGCACCCACCAGGCATAACCCGTCTTGGCCATGGCGTCCCAGTCAAACAACGGGTTGCCCCACAGCTGGCCGGTGGCCGAGAAGCCGTCTGGCGGGCAGCCTGCCACCTCGGTGGGCAGCAGGTTTTCGTCCAGCTGGAACTCCTGCGGGCAGCTCCACACATCGACACTGTCCAGCGCGACGTAAATCGGCAGATCGCCGATAATGTCGATCTTCATGCGGTTGGCGTAGCCTTTCAGCGCGTTCCACTGGGCGTAGAACAGGTACTGCACCACCTGCCAGAAAGCCACATCGTCGGCGTACTGCTCGCGGGCGGCCTTCAGGGCCTCCGGCTCGCGGCGGCGCAGCGGCTCTTCCCACTCAAGCCAACAGGCCCCGCCGTGGGCGTCCTTCAGTGCCATGAACAGCGCGTAGTCCGGCAGCCAGAAGGCGTTTTCCTTCACGAACTTGCGGTAGGCGGCGTTGGGCTTTGCCAGCAAACGGTTTGCCGCGCAGCGCAGCACCTTGTAACGTTTTTCGTACAGAGCACCGTAGTTGATGGTATCGGGGGCGGATTCCCAATCGATGTTCTCATATTCCTCGGGCAGAAGCAGGTCGCGTTTGGCAAGCTCGTCGAGGTCGATAAAATACGGGTTGCCCGCAAACGTCGAGAAGGACTGATAGGGGCTGTCGCCGTAGCTGGTGGGGCAGATGGGTAAGATCTGCCAATATGCCTGCCCGGCCTTGGAGAGGAACTCCACAAATCGGCGTGCCTCCGCACCCATAGCGCCAATACCATGGGCCGAGGGCAGGCTGGAAATAGGCATCAGAATGCCGCTTGCTCTCATCAGAGAAAACCTCTTTCTTTTGAATGTAAACGCGGGGTGGGTGCCGGGGACGCCGCCCCCCTGCAACGATGCCGCCCGCAGGGCGATGCCAGGCATCGCCCCCTGCAACAAGCACCACAGGGGCCGGGTATGCCCGGCCCTCAGCCTTCCGGCAAACGCGCACCTACGGCAAGGCCGCGGGCCGCACATGTGCGGCCCCTACATGGCGGCGCTGTTTTTGCAAAGTCGTCAAACCTTGCCCACGCTCTCCCCTTCGATCAAATCAAAGGGGACAACTTCGTGTACGGCGCGGCCGGGTTCTTCAATGCAGTGCAGCAAAATTTTTGCACTGCGCTGGGCCAGCTGCTCCATATCCTGCCGGATGGTCGTCAGGCGCGGAATGCTGTACTGCCCCAGGGCAATGCCGTCGTACCCGGCTACCGAGATATCCTGCGGCACCCGCAGCCCGTGATCCTGCAAAGCACGGATGGCTCCCAGCGCCATCAGGTCCGACATGGCGAACACTGTCGTGATATCGGGGCTGTGGTCCAGCAGATACTCCATCGCCTCGTACCCGCTGCGCAGTGAGAACCGTGCGTAGGCGTACTGCTTTTCCATCTCAAAGGGCAGGCCCAGCCGCAGCATGGCGCTCTGGCAGCCTGCCAGACGCGCAAGGCTCGGGCGGGACAGGTTCGGCTTGCCGCCGATGATGCCGATGCGCCGATGGCCCTGCTTGTACAGGTACTCGATCATCCGGTCGGACGCCGCCATATCATCGACCGACACGCTGGAAAGGTTGGCGATGCGCAGCGTGGCCGCGCTGTTGGTCAGCAGCAGGCAGGGGATGCCCAAATCTTCCAGATCAGGGGTGAAATACTCCAGGTTCGACCCCAGAAACAGGATGCCGTAGGGCTTACGCTCCGCACAGATGCGCCGGGCCTGGGCGACCTCGTTGGCTTCCTCGTCGATGTAATAGACGGTCGCCACGTAGCCGCTCTCTTCAATCACGCTCTGCAGCTGCTCTAAAATATCGGCGAACAGCATATTCTGCGTGCCTTTGACAATCAGGGCAATGCCGTCATTGGCCTGCTGTTTTAAATGCTTTGCGTTTGCGTTGGGTTCATAGTTGTGGCGGTTCACGACTTCCAGGATCTTCTGCCGCGTCTCGGCGCTGACGCCGGGGGCGTTGTTCAGCGCCCGCGACACCGTACCAATGGCAAAGCCGGATTCCCGCGCAATATCTTTGATGGTCATAAAACCGGACCTCTTTTCTGGTTCGGCTGAGTTTACCCTTTGACCGCACCGGCCACAACGCCGTCAATGATATATTTCTGGCAGAGCAGGTACAGCACGATGACCGGCAGCACCGTAATCATGATGCAGGCCATCATGGGGGCCATTTCCACCTTACCGTAGCTGCCGCGGAAATACTGGATCGCCATGGGGATGGTGCGGTAGGTCTTGATATCCAGCACCAACGTGGGCAGCAGGTAGTCGTTCCAGACCCACATCGTTTCCAAGATGGCGGTGGAGATCATCGTTGGCTTCAAAATCGGGCAGACGACCTTGAAGAAGATTTGGATGGGATTGCAGCCGTCGATCATGGCGGCCTCCTCAATGGCGATGGGCATGCTCTTGACAAAGCCGGTGAACATGAACACTGCCAGGCCCGCGCCGAAGCCCAGATAGATGATGCAGATGTTGTAGGGGTTATTCAGCTTTAAAGTATCCGCGGTCTTGGCCAGCGTGAACATGACCATCTGGAAGGGAACGATCATGCTGAACACGCACAGGTAGTACATACCCTTGCCGAGCACGCCCTGCACGCGGGTGATATACCATGCGCACATCGAGCAGCACAGCAAAATCAGTGCGACGGACGAGACCGTGATGACTAAGCTATACCAGAAAGAGGACAAAAAGTCCATTTCCTGAATGCCGTAAATGTAGTTTTTCAGCCCGACGAAGGTTTCGGCGTTCGGCAGTTCAAAGGCGTGGGTCGTGGTGATGGCACGCTCTGTCTTTAAGGAGTTCATCAGGATCATGAACACCGGGTACATCCAGGCAATGCACAGGATGGTCAGCAGGACGGACAGCACCGCATTGATGCGGCGGTCTTTTTTGGTAGCACCCATTATGCCTGCACCTCCTTAGAGCGGGTAAAATGCAGCTGCAGCAGCGAGATGACAACCACAAACAGGAAGAATACGACGGCCTTCGCCTGGCCGATGCCCTTCCACTGAGGTCCAGAGCGGGCATAGAAGGTATCGTAGATGTTGTAGGCCAGCATCATGGACTGTTTGGCGGGCTCGCCTGCCGTCAGGGACAGGTTCTGGTCAAACAGCTTGAAAGAGTTGGTCAGCGTCAGGAACGTGCAAATCGTCACGCTGGGCATGACCATGGGGACCTTGATTTTAAAGAGAATCTGGCTGGAGGTCGCACCGTCGATGCGTGCGGCCTCGATGAGGTCGGTGGGCACGTTCTGTAAGCCGGCGATGTAAATGATCATCATGTAGCCGATCTGCTGCCAGCACATCAGGACGATAAGGCCCCAGAAGCCGTAGGTGGCGTTCAACGCCAGCAGCGACTTGCCCCAGGCGGACAGCAGGCCGTTGAGCAGGATCTGCCAGATGTAGCCCAGCACGATGCCGCCGATGAGGTTCGGCAGGAAGAAGATGGTACGGAACGCGTTGGTACCGCGCATACCGCGGGTGAGCAGCAGCGCAATGGCGAATGCCAGCACATTGACGAGCACAGTGGATACGACGGTGAACGCCGCCGTGAACCAGAATGCATGGGTGAAGGTGTCATCCATAAAAATCATCTTGTAGTTGCTCAGCCCCGCGAACTGGACGTTTTTGACCGTCGTGAATTTGCAGAACGACAGCCCGGTGCCCCAGATAAAAGGCCACACAAAGCCGATGATAAAGGCAATGAGGGTGGGCAGTACAAAGACTGGCCAATAGCGCTTAATGGCTTTTTCCATGGAAAAGCCCCCCTTTGTTTAGATTTCCTGTTGCAAAAATGGAGCGGGGCGGGCGAATCCGCCCGCCCCGCTGACCGGTGATGAAAGAGGATAAGGAGAAAAACTGGAGAAAACAGTTTAAGAGAAATGTTTAGGAGGTTTTAGGAGAAAAACGTTTGCAAAGAATTGTAATGCGTTACAGTTGCGTACCCACTACTTACGCAGCTGCGTTCAGGGCAGCCTCAGAAGCCCAGCCATCGACAAAGGCGGTGACAACGTCATCCCAGCTGCCGGTACCGGCGGCGTAGGCGGTCAGAGCAGAGCCGACACCGTTCTTCCAGTTCTCGGAAGGCATGGTGGAGAAGTTCCAGGCCACAGGGGTCTTGCCGGCGGCGGTCATTTCCTTATCGGCCTTGACGAAGACGTTGGGGCTCTCAACAGCATTCTTGAAGGGGATAACGAAGCCCATGTCGTTAGCCATGGCCTTGGTACCCTCGTCAGAGGAAACGCACCAGTACATGAAGTCGAGCGTTGCGTTGATGTCGTCCTCGCTGGCTTCTTTGTTGACGCACCAGTAGTTCTCGGTGCCGGTGCACAGGCCCTGGTTGGCTTCATCGCCGACGCCAATGTAGATGGGCAGCATGGTCAGGTCGTCATCGGTGAAGGGCTTGCCGTCGCCGACGAGGTTGGTGTACTCCCAGGAACCGTTCTGGTAGAAAACGGCCTCTTCGTTCAGGAACTCGTTGCGGCTGTCGTCGCCGGTCTTGCCAGCCAGTTCAGCAGGATCGCAGGTGGAGTTGTTGATGTACAGGTCGAAGATATTCTTGTAGTTGTCGAGATAGGTGCCCTTGATGGCGTCGGTGTTGTCGATGCCGTCCTCCTGATACTCGAAGTAG
Organism: Gemmiger formicilis; assembly: GCF_018784445.1. GTDB lineage: Bacteria > Bacillota > Clostridia > Oscillospirales > Ruminococcaceae > Gemmiger. The sequence continues at coordinate 24,069 of NZ_WQOH01000012.1, forward strand.
ATGGGCAGGTTGGCCAGATGGGTCTTGTAGCGCCAGTCAGAGGAGCCGTCCATACCAGCGGAGCTGAAGGCAGAGAAGCCCAACTCGTCCTTGCGGGCGGTGATGTCCTCGGCCACCTTCTTCAGGTCGTCGAAGCTCTTGATGTCGTCAACGGTGTAGCCGGCCTTCTCCAGCAGGGTCTTATTGGTGATCAGGCCGTAGCTCTCGATAACGTAACCGATGCCCAGCATCTGGTCGCCGTCTTTCAGGGCGTAGGTGTCGCTGGTCAGATCACCGGCGATCTTGGTGCCGGACAGGTCGTAGCAGTAGTCCTTCCAGTTGGCCAGGCCGACAGGGCCGTTGACCTGGAACAGGGTGGGCGCATCGCTCTTGGCCATCTCGCTCATCAGGGTGGTCTCGTACTGGCCGGAAGCGGCGGTCACGACGGTGACGGGAACACCGGTCTCCTCGGTGTACTTCTTGGCCAGATCCTGCCAGGCTTCATCCTGCTCGGGCTTGAAGTTCAGGTAGTAGACCTTGCCGGCTGCTGCGGGGGCCTCAGCCTCGGTAGAAGCAGCAGTGGAGGTGGAGTCCGCGGTAGAAGCGGCCTCTGCGGTAGAGGTGGCCGTGGAGGCGCTGCCGCCGCAGCCCACCAGCAGACCGGCTGCCATCGCGGCGGCCAGGGTCACGGAGAGAGTCTTTTTCGCTTTCATGTTTTTTCCTCCTTCTAAAGAAAAACAAGAGTTGCAGTAGTGATTGCGTTTTCTTATTCGGAAACGTTTCCGTTTCGGATTGATATTATAATACACCATAAATAGCGAAAAATCAATCGTTTTTTGGTGATTTTATCCAAGATTGGAACCTTGCACAAATTAGAATACCTGTTTTTGTGGAAATATTTCAAAAAACAGGTTGCTTTTTGTCGGAAACGGTTCCTTTGTTGCGCAACCGTTTCCATATGTTGCGCAGTTTTCACGGCAAATCGCACCTCCATCCGCCTCTATTTTTTTCGACTCTATCCCCATGTGGGGGGAGGGATTCATCCCTCCCGGTGCGTTTGCCGCCATTACTCGATTCATTTTTTTGTGGAGTTGTAGGGGCCGCATCTATGCGGCCCGCGCGTCCCCCATTACCGCCCATTCCCCGGGAAACCGCGGGCGGCATAGATGCCGCCCCTACAAAAAGGCAGCGCACCGTTTCCACGGCGTGCTGCCTAATATACTTATTATATACCCTATCTCAGGTTTTCGTCGATTCCCGCATACTGACCTGGTAGCCCAGCTCCACGCGGGTCTCCACCTCACGGCCTTTGAGCGCCTGCAAAAGCTGCTGGGTCGCTTTGCGGCCCAGGGCGTAAGCGTCAAACTGCACCGCCGTGATGGCGGGCGACGACTCAGCCAGCGCGCTGCTGTCATACAGCGACGCCACGCGGATATCCTGCGGCACCCGCACACCCTGCTGCTTGAGCATATTCATCGCCAACAGGGTCAGCCGGTCGTCCATGCACAGGATACAGTCCGGCTTGCGCTCCAACGCCTGGCTCACGGCCTGCATCCGCAGGTCGTCGGTTTCCAGCTCCAAAAACAGCAGGCTCTCGTCGATTTTCTGGTTCATCATGTCATAGGCCTGCTTGAAGCCTTCCAGGCGCGACATATTGACGGTGTACAGCATCGTGCCGCCCAGCAGGGCGATCCGCTTCATGCCCTTCATCAGCAGCAGGCTGGTCAGCTCCCGGCAGCCGCCGACCTGGTCATGATCCACCGACATCACGGTCGGATCCTCGGGGCGGCCGATGGCTACAAAGGGCAGCTTGCGGCTTTTCAGCTGCGGGATCAGCGGGTCGCGTTCCAGCGTGCGGGTCAGAATCAGGCCGTCGATCTTGCGGTTGTCCAAAAGGCGCTCCACCGGGCGTGTCTCGTTCTCGCCTACCAGGGTCAGCAGCACATCGTAATCGCAATCCTCCGCCGCCTGATAGACCGAACGCATCGTCTTGCGCAAAAACGGCATCTCAAAATCAGAGAACTGCTTGGAGATCACCAGCGAAATGTTGTACGAGCAGCGCATCGCCAGCCCGCGTGCCATCACGCTGGGGGTGTAGTTATGCTCCTTCACGTAGTCCTGTACGCGCTGACGGGTTGCTGCGCCCACACGGCCATTGCCGGATATTGCCCGGGATACCGTTGTTTTTGACACTCCCAAAGCCGCAGCGATCGTTCCAATGTCCACAACTTTGTCATTTTTCGGCAATCGCGCCATGATTTCATCTCCCTATTGCATTTCACTACTATAATAATAGGTTTGAAGCGCCGCGTCAAGGCGTTATTTGCTCTTGTTACTTCTCCCCCCTGGAGAATATCACATATTTTCCGGCAATTACCTGTGTAAATTTTTGCGCAGTATGCGGCACAAGCCGCGTACCTGTTGCGCGGTTTGCGCGCTGACCGGCCCCGGCGCAAACTGCGCCGTCTGCACAAGCGCCAGCAGCGTTTCCACATCCTGCGGGGCCGCCGTTTTGGTGTGTTCCCATAAAAATTGTTTAAACTCTTCCTGATCAGAGGATACCCCTTCGCCCAGGCCGCAGCGGCACATCTTTTTGTACAGCGCGCGGAACTCCGCCCGCACAGTATCGGCCGGGGTGCGCCGTGCACGGGCAATGCCCCACACGGCCAGCGCGGCCAGCACCGCCGCCAGCGGCAGCAGCCACCAAAAAGCTCGGGCCTGCGGGGCGGTCGGGTCCACCTCCGGCGCGGGTGTCACGGCGGGCAGCGGGGTCTCGGCATCATCGGCAGTCGGCACAGCGTTCGCGTTGGCGGCCAGCTGGTCCTCGGTCAGTTCGCTGACCATGCCGGGGGTCGTTTCCAGCGGGGTCCAGCCCTGCCCGGCAAGGTACACCTCGGCCCAGGCGTGGGCGTTATCGTCCTGCAAAACGGCCTGCCAGCCGCCGTCACTCTCGGCAAACAGGCTTTGGGGGGCGGCATAGCCCACCACATAGCGGGCGGGCAGGCCCAGCATCCGGCAGAGCACCACCGCCGCCGACGCAAACTGCGTGCTGCTGCCCGCATGGCTCTCGCTCAGAAAATACAACACCGGGTCGGCCCCTTCGGCTGGCTGGGGCGGGTCACTGGTGTAGGTGCAGTGCTCGTTCAGGTAGCTGCGCACAAAGGTTCGTATCGCGTCGGCGTCGCCGGTTAGTTTGTGTTCTTTTTCCGCTGCATCGCAAAATTCTTGCAATGTGCCGTAGTCTGCGCCGTCGGGCGTCGCCAGGTAGCGGCTCTCGGCGTAGGCCGCGTAGGCGCTTTCCAGCCGGTCCAGCACACTGGGATCCGCGTCGGCACGGGCGGTCAGCAGCGTTTTTGCCTCCCCGCGCGGGAAGTAGTAGAACGTGTCGTCCTGCGCGGTCTGGCCTGCTGCCGCGCCGTCGCCGTCCAGGCGGTAGTAGTCGTTAAAATAGGCGTTATAGGGTGCAAAAGTGTAGGCATCGCCGGCGTGCAGCCGCTGCACGGTCATCTGCTGCGGTGCGGCACCATCGTAGGCAGCCCGCAGAAACGGCAGGTTCGCGATTGCCAAACGGCTGTCACCGTCGGTTTTCCAGCTGGCGGCGGCATTGTCGAACTGCTCGGCGTCCGCAGGCTGCCAGCTATGCCCATCGTATTCCGCGCCGATAAAACCGCGCAGGTAGACCGTCTCCGTCGGTTTCTCGTCGGTCGTGACGAGTAAATCCTCCAGCCCTTGCAGGGCCAGGCCGTCGCTCTGGGTCAGGCTGCCGTCCTCGACGCCGCCCGCCGCCGCGCTGACGTGAAAGTTCAACGCCCCGCCGCTGATTTTTGGCAGCCACTCGATGGCCGCCCCCAGCGCCGCCGCCCGGGCGCGCTCCGTCACCGGCTGCAGAGCATCCAGAGGCAGGGCCAGCACCGGGCGCAGTGCCAGCGCAGGCAGGAACAACACCGCGCAGACCAGCATCATCCCGGCGGCGGTGGTTTTCTGGGTCGTGAGGAAGTTTTCCACATTCGCAGCGTAAACGGTGGAATCTTTTTTGCCCCACAGCCGCCTGCGCCGCACCGACCGCGCCGCCGCCCACGCGCCGACGCAGCCCAGGAGCAGCAGCAGCCAGCCCACAGCTCCGCCGCCCGCGCCCGCCAGCAGCACAAGCACCACGGCAGGCAGCAATACCAAATCCAAAAGCAGCGCGTCGCTGCGCCAGACCGTCACAGCGGCAAAAAACGCCGTGATGGGCACAAGCGCCAGCAGCACAAACAGCCCGCACGCACCCACCTCACCCACGGCAAAATCCGCGTTGAAACGTGTATTCAGGCACAGCTTCACGGCGTTGGCAAAGGCTTCCATGCCGCGCAGGAAGTCCCGCTGCACCAAAAACAACAGCACCAGATACCCCACGGCCAGCGCCAGCACAGCCCCGCGCTTGGCAGCGGCAGGCAACGGTGCATAGCACAGCGCCAGCCACAGGGCGCACAGCGCTGCCGCGCCGGGCCAGATCCAGGCGGGCAGCAGCAGCGAAAACGCGCTGTTCACCGCCGCCAGCAGCCCCAGCGTCAGCAGCAAAAGTATCGAAAAATCCACGCAGCCACGCAGAACAGGCCGTGCCGCCGCACCCTGCTGGGGCAGCAGCACGCGGTCCACAAATTCCAGCCCGGTGTCCGGGTCGGCGGCCTTGCGGCGGGTCAGGGTGCGCAGCCGGGTCACAGCCGCCCGCCCAAAATGCAGCACGGGCGGCGGGGTGCCGCCATCCTCGGCCAGCAGCGTGCCGGCCGGGTCGGCACGGTAAGTCGTGCCCAGCGGCTCCCGCACGGTCAGCTCGTCCACCTTGGCCGTCAATTTCCAGTGGATTTGTTTTAAGGGATCCCCCACACGGTAGGGGCGCAGGTCGTAGACGCCGTCGGCAATGTCCTGTCCCGCGCGGCTCTCCTGCTCGGCGCGGTTCTGCGGGGTATTGCCCGCGCCGTCGGCCTCTCCCTCGGCGGGCGGCAGCACGCACAGCTCCCACGTTTGGCCGTCCGGCGGGCAGTCCGCCGCAAACAGGCCCAAGTGGTCCCGCACCGTCAGCTTTTGCAGTTTGAACCGCCACAGCCCGCTTTTGGCGGCCCGCAGCGTCACCCGCAGGTCGGCGCGGCCGCCCGGGGCCAGCATGGCGGCACAGGGCAGTTCGATGGCCGTACCGCTCTCGGCATCCTCAGCCCGCAGCACGGCCCGCAGTTCAGGCACGGTGCGCCGCCCGGCGTTTTGCAGGTGCACTGTCACGGCAAATGCCTCGCCGGGGCGCACCGGTTTGGCGGGCAGCTGCAAGGCCGCCGTCACCTGCCGCCGCAGCGTGCGGGCGTCCCACCACAAAAACGCGGTGAACACCATCGCCAGCGCCAGCAGGAACACCACAAACGGCGCACGGCTGACCGCGGCGGCGCAAAACAGCACGGCCAGCAGCAGGCCGCAGCCCACCTTACCTGCCATGGGTCGGTTTCTCCGGGCGGGGGCGCGGCACAGTGTGCAGCACGTCGGCGATCACGTTTTCCACCGTCTCCCCGCCGGTGCGGGCCTGCTCGGTCAGGCTCAGGCGGTGGTGCGCGGTGTCGGCAAAAATCGCGGTCACATCCTGGGGCACGACAAACTCCCGCCCCGAGAGGTACGCCGCAGCCCGCGCCATACCGGCCACGGCCAGCGACGCACGGGGGCTAAGCCCCAGCGCCAGCCGTGCGTCCTTGCGGGTCGCCTGGGAAAGCTCTACGATATACCGCAGAATTTCCTCGCTCATATAAATGTTGTCCACCTCGGCCTGCATGGTCAGCAGGTCGTTCTGGTCCATGACCGGCTGCACGCGGTCCAGCAGACCGTGGCGCGGCTGGCGGGTCAAAATCTCCATTTCGGCCTCGGTGTCGGGGTAGCCCATGACCACGCAGACCATAAAACGGTCGAGCTGCGACTCCGGCAGCATCTGCGTACCGATCGAGCCAACCGGGTTTTCCGTCGCCATGACGGTGAAGGGCTGGGGCAGCTTGCGGGTCACGCCGTCCACCGTCACCGCACCTTCCTCCATGACTTCCAGCAGGGCGGATTGGGTGCGGGCGCTGGTACGGTTGATCTCATCGGCCAAAAACAGGTTGCAGGCCACCGCGCCTGGGTGGTAAACGAACTTGCCGGTCTCTTTTTGGTACAGCGAAAACCCCACAATATCAGACGGTAATACGTCCGGTGTGAACTGTACGCGGTTCTGGGTCAGCTGCATAGCGCGGGCAAACGCCTGGGCCAGTGTGGTTTTGCCCACGCCGGGGATATCCTCCACCAGCACATGGCCGCGGGCCAGCATTGCCATCATGATTTTCAAAATTGCTTCGGGCTTGCCCAGTACGGCCTTGCCCACCTCGGCCGTCACGGCCAGCGCTTTTTCTCGTGTCTGCATCGGTCAGTCCTTTCTGTGGCGGCGCAGGATCAGCCCGCATCCCACCACGGCGGCAATCAGCACAATTCCTGCCCACAGGGCGTTGTTTTCCAGCCATATCATCCAGTTGGAGTACGCCCCGCCCGCATCCTCGCCGCTGCCCTCGTTCGGCAGCGGGTTGATGCTCTCGGGCGCGATCTCCTCCACGGCGGCGGTGCCGTCGGGGCTTTCCACCGTCACCTGGCGGGGCGCGGCGTCCCAGCTGCCCGCGCACTCGGCCAAATCTTCCTCATGGGTGGCGGGGGCGGCGTCGGGGTCGCGCTCGGCAATGACCAGGTAGCGCTGGGTGTTCTGGGTGTAGGGGTGGCAGGTCGTCAAGGTCAACAGATCCCGCCCCGGCTGTATCAGTATCGCATTTATGTCGTCCGGCTGTATAATTTTCAGTTCACACACGCGGTAGGTCAGGGTCTCCCACGGCGTGGTCAGGGTGATTTTGTCGCCGATCTGTATCTGCTGCACGTTGCGCAGCATCTCCGCGCCGTAGTAGCCGCGGTGGGCGGCAATGACCGTGTTGGTGTTCGCGCCGCCCAGCGGCATCGAGGTCTGCCCCAGCAGTGCGCCGCCCCGGGCCATGTTTTCGGTGCTGGCCCCCAGATACACCGGCAAATCTAAATCCAGGCGCGGCACCCACAGCGCAGCGATCATATCATCGGGCAGGCCGTAGGCCGTCAGGTCAAAGGCGGGCGTCTCGTAGGCAAAGGGGTCCTTCAGCCCGCTTTGCCCCGCGGCGTAGATTTCCGCGTTGTAGGCTTGCAGGGCGTTGTATAAATCTGCGTAGGGGCGCGTGTTTTCGGCAGTCGGGTCGTCAGCGGCCACGGCGGCGGACTCGGCGGCAGACTGCACAAAGGTTTCCACGGCGGCGGTGCTTTTGCGGCGGGTCAGGTATTGGCTGACCGTCGGCTGCAGCATCAGCCCCGCGCCCACCAGTATGGCAAGCCACGCAAAAATTTGCAGCAGGCGTTTCATCAGTCTTCCTCCTCGCGCTTTTTGCAGCGGTGCAGCAGCAAAAGCAGCAGCAGCGCCTCGCCGCCGATGATAATACTGCCGGTCACGCTGATCCACGGCCAGGCGTCCACCACGCGCTTGACGATGTTGCCGGTGTTCAATGCCTGGTACTGCACGGCCTGCGGGGTGTCGGTGTCCTCGTCCTCGCCGTTGTAGGGCACGCGCACGCCGCGCACCAGCATACGGTGGGTGTTGATGGCATAGGGCGTGCAGGTGACAAGGGTGCAGTAGTCCCCGCCGGGGATGATTTCCAAATCCTCGGTGTGTTCCGGCTCCACGACCTTGACCTGGTCGACCTGGTAGGCTAGGACTTCGTCCATGACGTGCAGGTAAAATTTGTCACCTTCCTGCATTTTGTCCAAATCGGTAAACAGGACGGCCTCGGCCAGACCGCGGTGGCCTGTCAGCACGCTGTGGGTGCTGTCACCGCCAAGCGGATAGCTCGACCCTTCCAGATGGCCGACGCCCTTGAGCAGCACCTCGTCGCTGGTGCCCTCATAAATCGGCAGATTGACGTCGATTTTGGGGATTTTTATGTAGCCCAGGCTCTCGCCCACGTCCATCAGGTCCACATAGCTTGTGCCGGTGTCGGCGGCTTCGCCCGCCGCGTCGCGGCCCACGGCATTGCTGAGCTGTTCGTTGTAGCTGCGGGCCGCTTCTTTTGCAGCATCGAGCTTTTCTGTATCCATGGATTGGACGGTATCGTCGTAGCTGTCAATGACCGCCGACGCATGGCGCTGTGCCACCGCGTTGCTGACGACCGGGTACATCGCCACGCCGATGCCCGACAGAATCATCAGCGCCGCAAATCCAAGTTTTAATTTGCCTGTGGTATCCATAGGTGTGCCTTTCTGTTCGTGGGGGGAAATATCTGTGGCAATTTGCAGGGGCCGATGCCTGCATCGGCCCGCAAGCCGCCCTTGTCAAAGACAGCCTCCCCCGGGATGGGGGGAGGTGGCGCGAAGCGCCGGAAGGGGAGCGGTGGCCGCCATCGGCGGCCGGAGGGATTCCACCCCGCCGCCATATCCCCTTTGCCTTATATTATACCCCCATAACCACCATAGGGGAAGAGCCAATCCCGGCCCTTCCCCTATGGGTTTACCCTTCTAATTATCTTTTGGTGTTTGCATCATGCGGTTTTAAGCGCGGTCGTTCTTCTTTTTCATGCTGAACAGCACCGCCACACCGGCCAGCACCAGCAGCACGCCGATACCGCTGAACAGAAGTGTGCCAAAACCACCGGTGACAGGCAGCTGGAAGCCCTTCTTGTTGATGATTTCGGTGGACAAAATGCCGTAAGTTACTTTTTCACCGCGATCCAGACCCGCGGATTGCTCCGTTCCCTCCTGTGTACCGTTGTTCGTCTGTGAACCATCGTTCGGCGTTTTAAATGTTTCTGTGTTTGCATCATGGCTATGCTTTACAAGTACGCCTTTGTCAAAAGTATTTTTCTCTTTCCACGTAGTCTTGTAAACAATATCCAGCTTTGCTTCCACAGGAGCACCCAGCAGGTTGTAACCCTCTTTCGTCTGGGTCTCAACCAGCCAATATCTGCTTGCGCCAGTCGTTGCCGTCTTACTGTTGCTTAAGCCGGTAAAGGTCAGTTTGCCGCCACCCTCAGTTGTACCGGTTGCAACTTCTTTATAGCTGAACTTGTTTGTATCCTTAAAGCCAAGCGCTTTTGCGTCATCATCGGACAGCACTTTTTCACCGGTTTCTGTCTGATGCGCAATCTGCTCATACAGTTTAAATGTTACGCCATCCAGTGGAGTTTCCTTGTTTCCATCTTTACCAACCTTAGTGATATCAATTTGGAAGGTATAGACAACGGCAGTATCCTCAATATGATTATGGTCGGCGGTTTCATCTTCGAGTACGTTGCCAGACTTAATTTTGTTAGAGTACGTCAGGTCAACCTTATTGTGGTTGCCCGCAGTGGTCGTGTCAGCACCTTTCTTTAAGGTTGCTTCGTAGGTAATGTAAATTGTTTTACCGGCATATTCTTCCAGCTTTGCGGGGTCAAAGTCAATCTTAAAGCCCTTACCTTTTGCATTATTCGTGGAAGTGATACCAGCTGTCTCTTTTACCAAAGATTTTGTAATTAGAGCTTTACAGTCCGAATTACTATAAAATTGAATTCTCGTATCATCATCCAGGTTTTCCGGCGTATCCGTCAGACAGAAGGTTTTCAGCTTCGCAATGTTGGTGGGAATCGTAACTGCAATTCTATACGGAATCTTATCACCGACTGCATAGTCAGCTGCTTCCTGATAGGTTTTGCCATCTGTACGGTTCACGACCTGCTTGTCTACGTCAGGGGCATAGTTGGTAACAGTGATGGTCGTACCTTTAATCTCGTAATCACTATTACTATCATCCAACTTCGTCACTTTTTGGCCGTCGGGGGTTGCTTCAATTTTGAACGTGTAGCTGGCAGCAGTATCAAGGATATACTTTTTATCTACGCCCGCAGCACTGTCCGCGTAGCCAACCTCGGTAAAACGATATGTGCCGGGATGCAGTCCATCGACCTTAATGGTACCGTTGTCGCCATTAACTATACTAGTCGTATAAATGCCATTGTTATTGTTTTTGCTAGTTACGATTTCCCAGGCATCGGTATCCCCTACGGTTTTGCCCTCTTTCAGACGCTCCAGCCTAAACTGAACGCCGTTCAAACCCGTGGGTGTATTGTATGCATCCCCGCCAACAAGGCCCTGCTTTTTCAGATAAATTGTACCAGTCTGGGTGCTGTTCTTCGGGTAGACATGGATATCATACAACCACTGTGTCGGGTCGGCTTTTCCATTTGCGCCAACTTTCGTCATAGGCACAGAAACCAGGAAGGGGTCAACTGCCTTTGTAACAGCAGCCGGCTTCGTCGTCTCAACAACAAGGTAAAGGCCGACTTCAAGTTCATTAAACGTTACTTCGCCCTTTTCGTTAGTTTTTTTCTCGTCGCCATGCCGTTGGTACGTCTTGTTATCCGTCGTCTTTACACTTTTTTTGTCAGCTACAGGTGTATAGTCGCTTGCTTTCGGCTCCGTGTTATCTTTGCCATTATAGTATGCAACAAGTTCCTTCGCAGTCATTACTTGGTAAATCGAGAAGCCAACATCCTTTGCCGCTTCTGCTTCCGGCTCCTTGGTGAGCTTCTCGCCGTAGTTGCTGCTTCCACCGTTCACTTCGCCGTCCACCAAATACTTGTGAATCGTGATTGAACCTTTTTTACCAGTATCAATCGTACTAGTAGAAGGCGCTGTGGGCGTTGTATCTTCGCCACCCGCCGCGGCGGCGGGGAGGGCGCAGACGCTGAGGGCCATTACGGCGCTGAGGACGCCGGTAAGGAAACGTTTTAGTTTCATCTGTCATAACCTCTTTCTTTTTAAGATTATCGTAGCGGGGAAATCGGGGGCCATATCAGGAACGCTTGCCCCCTTTCCGATTGTAGCGGAATACCAGCACCAGCAGCCCGGCCACCAGCAGCGGCAGGCCGATCAGCAGCCACAGGCTGGGGGCGTCCGCGCCGGTGTGCGGCAGCGTAAAGCCCTTGCGGTTGTTGATGATCAAACTCACCGTGTAGCCGTTTGCGGCGTCGCCTGTAACCATACCGTCTTGCTTCGTGCCGTTTATCAGGCATTCGTTTTTTTGCAGGGTAAACTCAATCGGTGCGGCCAGCAGGTTGTAGCCGTCCACGGTTTTCAGCTCCGTTAAACGGTAGCTGCCCTCAGACAGGTTTTCAAAATTGCACTTGCCCGCGTTGCCATCAACGTCCGCAGTCGTCCCGGTCATGGGACCCTTGCCGCCATTAAACGTCGTATCAACGTCGTTGCCGTTCAGCTTTTCCAGCTTGAACTCCACGCCGTTCAGCGGCTCGGTTTTGCCGTTCTCGTCAAGGCCCTGCTTGGTGATAGCCAGCTCATACACCGGCGGCACCTGCTTGTTGGTCAGGGTAAGCGATACCGAATCAACATCTTCCGTTATGGTTTGCGCGGCGCTGTCAACTTTGTAATTATAGTCACCCAGTTTCAGCGTGCCGCTGGCGGTGTACTGGCCATTTTCCGCATCCCATTCCACCACGCGGTACTCATAATAGGTAGTGCCGTTGATGTCATAGGCATCCATGCCGGTGAACGTGTGTTTCCACGTTCCAGTGTCGTTGTCCTTCTTCAGTTCAACTTCCGTGCCCTGCACATTTTCCCATTCTTCATTCGTACTGTCCGCATGGCGGCGCTGCAATTCGATCCGAATCGATGCCGGCAGGCCGTCGGTAAGCTCCTTACCTTCGGCATCCTGCCATTTCTTTTCTACATCAATAGCGATCGGCTTGCGTGCCGTGTTGGTGAACACCACCCGGACGCCGGGTATCGTGTTGCCGTTCTTGTCCGGCGTGTCTGCAACAATAGTGCCGCTGGCTTTGCCGTCTTCCGACTGTTCGCTGCCGTCCACGGTGATGCTCTTGATATACCGATTCTCCGTGGGGTCTTCCGTGACGGTAACGGTCGTGCCAATCGGTATCCCTTCCAGCGGAACGGTTTTGCCGACTTGAACTTCAACTTTTTCGGTTACTTCCTCTTTGCCGCCCAGGCCGCCGATGTTCGAGTACTGCACGGTAAAGGTGTACGTTTCACCCTTCAACTTCTCATACTCGTCCTGCGGCACCTGTTTGGTGATGCTCAGCGAGCCGGTTTTGACTTTGTTGATGAATTTCACCTTCAGCTTGGTGAACTGGTTTGTACCATCCGGGTCCCTGTACGAGCGGAACACGATGGAGTTTTCCGGCTTTTGGGTTCCTGTGTAGCCGGCGTTTTGGATTTGCCGTCCGTCTTCGCCGGGGCCCGTTTGGTACTTTTCCTTACGGCCATCATCCGGGGTTGTGCCATCGCCCTTCATTATCTGCGCATCGCCTGGAACCTCAACGGTAGTACCGCCCTTGTTTTCCATGACGGGCTTGCCGTTCTCGTAGATTTTCCAGGTGGTGGCATACAGGTCCGTGTCGGGGTATTCTTGCAGCGAGATATAACTGCCGCGCCGGAACTGGTCCGCAAAGGTGACGGTTTCGCCGTTTTGCAGGTCAAACGTGCCGTCGCTGTTCACCACCGTGTGGGTCTTATCGTCCTTGCTGGTGGTATACTGTGCACCGACCGCGTCCATCAGTTTGCCCGCATTTACCGAGCCGTAGTCCTTGATGGTATACTGCTTGGTCGTAAAGCCGATGCCGGAGCCGCCGCCTGCATCCGTTGTTGCCGCCAAGTCCAGTGCGGCATAATGGGTCGCCCAGTTTTTGATGCCGACCTTGAACTGGAGGGTGGAATCCGTGAAGTAGGGTTTCAGCGCGTTGCGAACCCCGGTCGCATCGACCTTTTTTTCCACCTGCAGCTCGTTATGGTCCGGGAAGTTGAACGCCACCGCCATGTTGGACTCCCACATACCGCGCTCCATGTAGTACATGGTAAGGGTGTGCTTGGTGTTCTTGGGGAGCGTCATCGGCTTGTTGCTCTTCCATTTGAACTGATAATTCGTCTTATTAAACTTTACGTTTTTGTAGTTGTTTCCCAGCGACTCATAATATAGGTTGTTGCTCTCTTTGTTGTTGCGCTCTTTGTTGTTGCTGGCTTTGATGTCGCTGACGTAGGATGTAACGGTGTTGTTTTCGCCGTCCTCGCCAAACTCCAGCAGACCTTGCGCTTTTGCATGGGCACCGCCGACATCCAGCACCAGCTGGTCATCAATGAACACCCACACATCATCATCGCCGGAGAAGAAGAACTTGATGGGGACTTTCTTGCTCTCATCTTTTCCTACTACGACCTTGCCGTCCTCTGTCAACGTAAAGTCAAATTGCAGTTTAGCACCGTAACCGTAGTTGTACCGGTTGACATGATTGCCTTCATATTGGTTGAAGGGGAAGAAGCCGTAGCCGTCTTCCTCACCATTTACTGTATTACGATTTCGAGAGTGGTTTTTTTCCTCATCATTTATAGGGCTGTCAAGGTAATAGCCGCCTTCTTTGCTTGTATCTTTTTTCAAATACAGCGGCGTCTCGTTGCTATCATAGTACCAATACTGCGCTTCGCCTTCCTTGGAATCGCCGTTTGTCCCATTAAAAACGTTCTTCTGCTTAAAAGGGAACGCAACATCTTTGTAGACCTTGCCCAGTACAGCCTTTGCAGAGTTTTCTCCGGTCAGAAATTTTTCATTAAAGTGCGGTTCTGCCAAATTTGTTCCGTACAGGGTCGGGTTATGATTTCCGTCGCGCTTATCGCTTACCAAGCCTTGGAAGGTACTCGAATCAAGGCTATGATTATTGTTAGTATTACCATCTACATCAACGTTTGCATTGTTGACTGCCATAAACGTATTATACAAGCTATCGCTGTTGCCCCATCCATACAGGTCAAGATTAGCAGCAATCTTGCTAAACCAGTCCCAGTCCATTTCATTTGGCTGGAAATGCCCTGTATACAATGGATACTGAACCTTTTTCTCTGGCGACGACGGCACATAATCCTTGTAATAATCGCTCAATGCGCGGTCAAATTGCTCAAATTCAACATATGCTCGATGTGTTCGAGTGTCTTGGTAATCATTTTCTTTACGTGTTTTTCCGTTCAGCTCGTAGTCCGAGTAGTAGTCATACAGGGTACTGTCGATATACTTCACATCGTTTTGCGGCGTAAAGATACCGGTATCCAGCTTTACTATCTCAGCTTTCTTGCCCTCAGCCTTCTTGCCCGCTTCCGCATCGCGGATATCAGATTTTTTACCCCAATAGCCATCCCGATAACCGCCGCCGTAGGTAATGTCATCGCCGGTGTCCGCATAGAAGCACGGCTCTTCCAGGCTGCTATCCCATGTCAGCGTGTTCGTTGCACGGCCATTGATATCGCTCGTCGGCGGGGTTGCTGTATCGGAGAACTGTACTTTCGTGTAGCCTTCCGGGACATTTACATACCAAAGGTGTCTTGACTCGGAACTATCCTCCAGCCGGGTCATCTCACCTGGCAACTCCGGATTGCCGTCCCCGGTCAGGATATAGTAAAGCTTTCCGTCGTTTCCCGGCATTCCGTCTGCCGTTGTTCCGGAATCTCCACTATACGACATATCCGAGAACGTCGCGTCAAAGTAAATGCGTGTTGCGTTGGGCGCGCCCCACTGGACGTCAGCCGGCCCTTTGTAGATAAAGCAGTAATTCGTTTCGGCGTTATACTGGAATGTACCTACCTCTTCCGAAGCAACGTTATCATTGTAGAAGTTATAGTACGTTTTGCCGATGGGTTTGCCGCTTGCATCGGTGAAGCCGACATAGCGGCAAGAATCATCCGGAATCTCGATTCCTCTAGAGACTTCGCCTGCGTCAAGCGATCCAATGGCCTGCTGATTGCCGACTTCCTTGTATTCATCACCGACTTTTTCGTAGAACGTTACTTTGATACCGGTGAGAGTGTTCTCCGTTTTGTTTTGAAACGAGATTTTTTGGCCGGTATAGGGAATCTGCTGGGCGACCTCGGCGTAGGGTTTCAGGCAGTTGGGGTTCCATGTGGTGTATGTTTTATCCTCCAGGCCGCCCGCGTCAAAGATATGGTCCCCCATGGCATCAACATACAGCCATGCGTTAGGCCCATTCATTTGAATGGTATGCTCACCTGATTCTGATGTAAACTTTATATATACATAACCGCCATATGTACACTCCGCCGATTCGTTGTCCTCGTATCGCAGACTCACGACATAAATTGGGCGTTTTTGACCATCATTGGTCCTATAGCCTGGGACTCGGCTCATTTCGCGGGTTATCTCATTAGCCTTGGTATCACTATTGTCCGCGCCGCGCTTGCCTGTGAATTTGACCTTATCGCTTTTGCCCCAGCTGGCAGGCGGGGCAAAGTAGAAGGTGTACGTCGTGCCTTTTACCGGGCTGCCGCCCTCCGCAACTGCATTGACTGCCGCGAAGGTTACAAATTTTTCTTCGCTTTCGCTGTTCTCCTCGTCATCCGGTATCGGCGTCACGGTGGGCGTCGGTTTCGGGGTGGGGGTCGCGGTGGGTGTCGCCGTCTGGGTCGCAGTGGGCGTTGCCGTCGGCGTGGGGGTCGTGGTCGCGGCGGGCGTCGCCGTCGGCGCGGGGGTCGGGGTCGCGGCGGGCGTCGCCGTC
The DNA here is from genome assembly GCF_018784445.1 of Gemmiger formicilis. Taxonomy (GTDB): domain Bacteria; phylum Bacillota; class Clostridia; order Oscillospirales; family Ruminococcaceae; genus Gemmiger. The sequence continues at coordinate 39,653 of NZ_WQOH01000012.1, forward strand.
GGCGCGGGGGTCGGGGTCGCGGCGGGCGTCGCCGTCG
>NZ_WQOH01000105.1:0-347 GCF_018784445.1 Gemmiger formicilis
GCCATGAACAACTTTTGGATTCCTGAGGAGATCAATCTCTCGCAGGATGTGAAGGACTATCCCCGCCTGCTGTCAGCCGAGCGCAGCGCCTACGATAAAATTTTGAGTTTTCTTGTCTTTTTGGATTCCATTCAGACAGCGAACCTGCCTAATATCGGGGCCTACATTACCGCCAACGAGGTCAATCTCTGCCTGTCCATTCAGGCGTTTCAGGAGTGTGTCCACTCACAGAGCTACAGCTATATGCTCGACACCATCTGCTCTCCTGTGGAGCGCAATGACATCCTCTACCAATGGAAAACGGACGAGCATCTGCTGCGCCGCAACACCTTCATTGGGGACTGCTA
>NZ_WQOH01000105.1:423-668 GCF_018784445.1 Gemmiger formicilis
CCCGGCTCGGCGCAGGAGATCCGCTATATCAACCGCGACGAGAACACGCACTTGTGGCTGTTCCGCAATATCATCACGGAGCTGCAAAAGGAGCAGCCGGAGTTGTTCACCGCCGAGAGCGTACAAGCGCTGCGCGAGATGATGCGTGAGGGCGTGGAGCAGGAGATCGCATGGGGGCATTATGTGATCGGCGACGACATCCCGGGACTGAACCGGCAGATGATCAGCGATTACATCCGCTATCT
>NZ_WQOH01000013.1 GCF_018784445.1 Gemmiger formicilis
GTGGAGCGCAATGACATCCTCTACCAATGGAAAACGGACGAGCATCTGCTGCGCCGCAACACCTTCATTGGGGACTGCTACAACGAGTTTCAGGAGCGGAAGGACGCTCCCACGCTGCTGCGCGTGATGATGGCGAACTATATTTTGGAGGGCATCTATTTTTACAGCGGCTTTATGTTCTTCTACAATCTCTCCCGAAACGGGAAGATG
>NZ_WQOH01000106.1 GCF_018784445.1 Gemmiger formicilis
GGTATTAGCAGTCGTTTCCAACTGTTGTCCCCCACTCCAGGGCAGGTTACTCACGCGTTACTCACCCGTTCGCCACTAAGTCAAGAAAAGCAAGCTCCTCTTGACTCCGTTCGACTTGCATGTGTTAGGCGCGCCGCCAGCGTTCGTCCTGAGCCAGGATCAAACTCTTTATAAATGGTATTTAATCGCCATTTAAAAGCGTTAAATC
>NZ_WQOH01000107.1 GCF_018784445.1 Gemmiger formicilis
TACCACCGAACCGCTTATATGGTCCAACGGATTTCTTCGCAGGTCCGTTTCTGATATGCGGAGACGGTGGCGAAGATCTGATAAGTTTAACGGATAGTCAAATTACAAAATATGAGAAAAAATATCACTCACCCCTGATTTTCCTTGAGCTATATCCGAAGCCGATTACTCTCAAATGCACGCCAGAATTGTATGCTAAATGCA
>NZ_WQOH01000014.1 GCF_018784445.1 Gemmiger formicilis
GGTACTCCTTTTGGCATAGCAAAACACCCCACTTGTTAGATAGTATATCATACTGTCTAACAAATGGGGTGCTGTTCAGATTACAGCGATCCGGGGATTTTTTATACATTATAAAATTATAAAAAGGAACAGGCAGCAAGTTACTGCTCACGGAAGGTCAGCTGATCGTCGCTCATGGTATCCACGATCGCCAGACTTGCCAGTTTGTACCCGGCGGCGCGCAGCTCGGCACCACCCGGCTGGAAGCCCTTCTCAATGCAGATGCCGATGCCGCCCACGGTGGCACCCGCTTGGGCGCAGACATCCAGCAGGCCCTTCATGGCCTTGCCGTTGGCAAGAAAGTCGTCCAGAATCAGCACTTTGTCAGCGGGGGAGAGGAACTTCTTGGCGAGGGTGATATCGTAATCACGGCCGTAGGTATAAGAATGTACGGTGGAAGTGTAAACGTCGCCGTCGATGTTCTTGCTCTTGGCCTTCTTGGCAAAGACGACCGGCACATTGAAATGTCGCGCGGTCATGCAGGCAATGGCAATGCCGGATGCCTCAATGGTGAGAATCTTGTTGATGCCGTCGTCCTTGAAGATGCGGTAGAACTCCTCACCGATCTTGTCCAGCAGGTCTACGTCCAGCTGGTGATTCAAAAAGCAATCCACCTTCAGGACATTGCCGGGACGAACCTGCCCCTGCTCCATAATGCGCTCCTCCAGAAGTTTCATCTGCGATGATGCCCCTTTCACAAAGTCAATCAAATTATCTTCTATTATGACAAACTCTGCCACATTTTGCAAGCGTTTTCTCTAAAAAAGTCGCGCCAAAATGTCAAGATGACAACCTGATAATATTTTGTAATACATTTTTGTGAAATTTCCCATAAATAGGGGAAATGCACACCGCAACACTGTTGATTTGTATTATTGCATTTTTGCGAACAAAAGATTATAATTTACTCAACAAAACAGCACAGGGTCGTGCGGACCTACGAATGTGCTGCTTGTGTTTTTAGGAGGGAATTACAATGAAAAAACTCGTTAGCTCTGTGCTGGCGGCTTCCATGGTGTTGAGCCTGGCCGCCTGCGGTTCTACCGCATCTACCGACACTGCTTCTTCCGAGGCTGCCTCTGAGGCAGCTTCTACCGCCGCTACCACCGAGGCAGCAGGCGAGGGCTCCGGCGCTTACACCGGCACCCCCATCAAGATCGGCGGCATCGGCCCTGTCACCGGCGGTGCTGCTATTTACGGCCAGGCCGTTAAGAACGCCGAGGAGCTGGCCGTCAAGGAGATCAACGCCGCCAACGGCAGCGATGTCTTTGAGTGGAAGTTCGAGGACGATGAGCATGACGCCGAGAAGAGTGTCAACGCCTACAACACCCTGAAGGACTGGGGCCTGCAGGTTCTGGCCGGCCCTGTCACCACCACCCCGTCCATTGCCGTTGCCGCCGAGACCGCCAATGACAACCTGTTTATGATGACGCCTTCCGCTTCTGCGCCCGCTGTCATCGAGAGCGGTGACAATGTGTTCCAGATCTGCTTTACCGACCCCAACCAGGGCGTTGCCTCCGCAGATTATATCGCAGAAAACAAGCTCGGCACCAAGGTCGGCATCATCTATGACTCCTCCGATGCCTATTCTTCCGGTATTTATGAGAAGTTCAAGGCCGAGGCCGATGCCAAGGGGCTGGAGATCGTTGCCGCAGAGGCATTCACCGCTGACAACAAGTCTGACCTGTCCACGCAGGTTGCCAAGTGCCAGCAGGCTGGCGCTGATCTGGTGTTCCTGCCCATCTACTATCAGGAGGCTTCCCAGATTTTGATTGCTGCTAACAAGAGCGGCTATGAGCCCACCTTCTTTGGCTGCGACGGTATGGACGGCATCCTGACCATCGAGGGCTTTGACACCTCTCTGGCCGAGGGTCTGATGCTCCTGACCCCGTTCGCTGCAGACGCACAGGATGAAAAGACGCAGGCCTTTGTCTCCGCTTACAAGGAGGCCTACGGTGACACCCCGAACCAGTTCGCTGCCGATGCTTACGATGTCGTCTACGCCATCTATCAGGCTGCGGTTGCCGGCGGCATCAACGGCGACATGGATGCCTCTGACGTCTGCGATGCTCTCAAGGCTCAGTTCACCAGCATGACCTTTGACGGTCTGACCGGCGATGGCATGACCTGGGATGCCTCCGGTGCGGTTTCCAAGGCTCCTAAGGCTGTTGTGATCAAGGACGGCGCTTACGCAGCCATGTAATTCCGGCACGGCGCACGTAAACTGATTTTTCCGTTGCCAATGGGGGCTGCCGGACATAGGGTTCGGCAGCCCTTTTTCGTTTGCACTGCACGATTTCCGACAAAGACACTTGTTTTTTACAGAAATACAGGCAAACCCATTGTTTTAGCCGCAGATTTGTGCTACGATAATTTTATATTTTCCTGCTTGTCTGCGGCGTATCGACCGGCAGGGGAAAAGATAGAGTGAGGTGTATTACGCAATGCAGTTTTTATCCTACCTAATCAACGGCATCAGCCTGGGCAGTGTTTACGCATTGATCGCCCTGGGGTATACCATGGTCTACGGCATTGCCAAGATGTTGAACTTCGCCCACGGCGATGTCATCATGATCGGCAGCTATGTCGTCTTCTTTGCTTTCGGCTCTGCGGGCATGAACCCGGTGCTGGCCATCGTCCTTTCGATGGTCGTCTGCACGGTGCTCGGCGTCACGATCGAGCGCGTCGCTTACCGCCCGCTGCGTGAAGCACCGTCCCTGGCTGTCCTGATCACGGCCATCGGCGTCAGCTACCTTTTGCAGCAGGTGGCCCAGCTGGCCTGGTCCTCCAACCCCAAGAGCTTCACCTCCGTTGTCTCCGGCATGAAGCCTATCTCTCTGTTTGACGGTCAGCTGACCATCTCCGCTGAGACGGTCGTCACCATCATCGCCTGCGTCATCATCATGGTGGCGCTGATCTGGTTCGTCAACCACACGTCCGCCGGCCACGCCATGCAGGCTGTGTCCGAGGATCGCGGCGCTGCTCAGCTGATGGGCGTCAACGTCAACGCCACCATTTCGCTGACCTTCGCCATCGGCTCTGCGCTGGCGGCGGTGGCTGGTGCGTTGCTCTGCTCGTCCTACCCGACCTTGCAGCCCACCACCGGCGCTATGCCCGGTATCAAGGCCTTCGTGGCCGCTGTTTTCGGCGGCATCGGCTCCATCCCGGGCGCGTTCCTGGGCGGCATCCTGCTGGGCATCATCGAGAACCTGAGTAAGGCCTACATTTCCACCCAGCTGTCCGACGCAATCGTGTTCCTTGTCCTGGTCGTGGTGCTCATTGTTAAACCCACCGGCCTGCTGGGCAAAAAAGTCAATGTGAAGGTTTGAGGTGGCTGCTATGTTGAAAAATATGAAAAAGTCCACCAAGAGCAACCTCATTACGCTGGGGATCGTCGTCGGCTTCTACGTGCTCATTCAGATTCTGGGTGCAGTCGGCGCACTGACCAATTCCTTCTCCGGTCAGCTGGTGCCCATCTGCGCTTACGTTATCCTGGCCGTTTCGCTGAACCTGACCGTCGGCATCCTGGGCGAATTGAGCTTGGGCCACGCCGGCTTCATGAGCGTCGGCGCGTTCTCCGGCACGCTGGCCTATGTGGTGCTGTCTGAAAACGCCCCGCAGCCCCTCGCCATGCTGGTGGCCTTCGTAGTCGGCGGCGTTGTGGCGGGCCTGTTCGGCGTGTTGGTCGGCATCCCGGTTCTGCGTCTGTCCGGCGACTACCTGGCCATCGTCACGCTGGCTTTCGGTGAGATCGTAAAGAACGTCATGAACGCCTGCTATCTGGGCCTGGATTCCCACGGTCTGCACTTCTCGCTGAAGGACACCGCCTCGCTGAACATGGAGGTGGACGGCAAGGTGCTTATCAACGGTGCTATGGGCATCACCGGCATCAAGAAGGCCTCCACCTTCGCCGTCGGCATCGTGCTGGTCATCATCACGCTGCTGGTCATTCTGAACCTTGTCAACTCCCGCGCGGGCCGCGCCATCAAGGCCATCCGCGATAACGAGATCGCCGCCCGCTCGGTGGGCATCCCCATCACGAAGTACAAGCTCATGGCGTTCGTCACATCCGCTGTCTTTGCAGGCATCGCTGGTGTACTCTACGCGCTGAACTATTCCTCTCTGGTCGCGAAAAAGTTCGACTACAACACCTCCATCCTGATTCTCGTGTTCGTCGTTCTGGGCGGCATCGGCAACCTGCGCGGCTCGGTCATTGCGGCCGCCGTGCTGACCGTTCTGCCCGAGCTGCTGCGCAGCATGAACGACTACCGTATGCTGATTTATGCCATCGTGCTGATCGTGGTCATGATCTTCAACCAGAGTCCTGAAATGATCGCCTTGCGCAAGCGGCTGACCGCCCGTTTCCGCAAGGAAGGCGCGGACAAGAAGGACGCAAAAGAGAAAAAGGGGGTGGCGTAAATGGCACTGTTGGAAGTCAGTAACTTAGGCATTGCGTTCGGCGGCCTGCAGGCCGTTGCGCAGCTGGACCTTTCGATTGAAAAAGGCCACCTGTATGGTCTCATCGGCCCCAACGGCGCGGGCAAGACGACGGTTTTCAATATGCTGACCGGCGTCTACAAGCCTACCGAGGGCAATATCGTTCTGGACGGCAAGGATATCACGGGCCAGAACCCTGAGCTTATCAGCAAATCCGGCATCGCCCGTACCTTCCAGAATATCCGCCTGTTCAACGAAATGTCGGTAATTGACAACGTCAAGGTCGGCCTGCACAACCAAATCAAGTACGGTATGTGGACCGGCATCCTGCGTCTGCCCGCTTTCAAAGAGAAAGAGCACGAGATGAACCGCGAGGCCATGAAGCTGCTCAAAATCTTTGACCTGGATAAAGAGGCTAACTACAAGGCCAGTCAGCTGCCCTACGGCAAACAGCGCAAGCTGGAGATTGCCCGCGCCCTGGCCACGAACCCGAAGCTGCTGCTGCTGGATGAGCCTGCCGCCGGCATGAACCCCAACGAGACGGAAGAGCTGATGCACACCATCCACAGCGTGCGTGACCAGTTCGGCGTTGCCATCCTGCTTATCGAGCATGATATGAACTTTGTCATGGGCATCTGCGAGGAGATCACTGTGCTGGACTACGGCCGTGTGATTGCCCGCGGCGATGGCAAATCCATCCGCAACAACCCGAAGGTCATTGCGGCATATCTGGGAGGTGACTGACGATGGGCGAGATGCTTTCTGTCAAAAATATCAATGTTTTTTATGGTTCTATCCACGCCATCAAGGATGTGTCCTTCCATGTCAATGAGGGCGAGATCGTCACGCTGATCGGCGCGAACGGCGCAGGCAAGACCACGACGATGCACGCCATTTCCGGCCTGCTGAAATTGCGGAGCGGCGAGATCGATTACTGCGGCCAGACCATCAGCAAGATGGAGCCGCATAAAATCATCCGTCTAGGTCTGGCCCAGGTGCCGGAGGGCCGCCGCGTGTTCAGCGGCCTGACAGTGCAGCAGAATTTGCAGATGGGCGCGTACACCCGCCGCGACGGCAAAGAGGCCATCCAGAATGACTTCGACATGGTGTTCGATCTGCTGCCGCGCTTGAAGGAGCGCCGCAACCAGCCCGCCGGTACACTTTCCGGCGGCGAACAGCAGATGCTAGCCATGGGCCGCGCCCTGATGTGCAAGCCGAAGATGCTGCTGCTGGACGAGCCGTCCATGGGTCTGTCTCCGCTGCTGGTCAAGGAGATTTTCAGAATCATCCGCCAAGTCAACCGCAACGGCGTGACCGTCCTGCTTGTTGAGCAGAACGCGAAGATGGCGTTGGAGATCGCCAACCGCGCCTATGTCCTGGAAACCGGCACGATCAAGATGGAAGGCGAAGCCACCGAGCTCGCCAACAACATCGAGGTCCGCAAAGCATATCTGGGCTGCGAATAAGTGCATACTAAAAAATCCTGTGTCCGCAAAAGGACACAGGATTTTTTGCTATAAAGCCTCCCTTGTAGGGGCGAGCATTGCTCGCCCGCAGGGGAGCCGCACACACACGTAGGGGCGGATTCCATATCCGCCCGGGCACATTGCGGCAGGAACTCAGTATTCCTTCCGCTTATAAATCCCCACGCATACCTTATAGCTCACAAAATACACCGCCAGCAGCCCCACAAACGCTGCAACCAGCCCCGTCAGCAACACTTCGTCGGAGGCATTGAACAGCTGCATCAAATCAGGCGAGACGGAAGCGACCAGCCCAATACAACCGCCGAGCACACCGATGATCAGAAACAGCCAGCTGCGGGCCTTGACACTGTTGAACCGATAGGACAGCGGCAGCAAAAGCGCGACCAACAGCAGCGCCATGCTGCCGCAGGCCAGCAGGGCTGCCAGACACTCGAGGGGCGGTACTTTATACGAGGTGTGCCAGAACAGCAGAGGCGGCAGCACATTGTTCAGCGCCACGATCAGCACCGTACACACTGTGCCCAGCGCCAGCCCGCACAGCCCAAACAGGTATTTGCTGCCCACAAGCTGCGCGGGTGTTACGGGCAGCGTGCGGGCGTAGATGTCCCAATGGGAGTTCTCGTCAAACGAAATCGTGGAGGTGATCAGAATGGAAAATACAACGAGCAATGCATAGGCCATCCCGGTCTGCCCGGTCAGAATGCTGATGCCGCCGTAGAGGAGCGCGATAAAAAATACAGACTGTTTGTAGGAACTTGTCAGAATGGCCCATTCTTTATACAAAAGTCCTTTCATTGCGCATCCCTCCCGCTATAAAACCGCATAATATCATCGAGCCTTGCCGCGTCGCAGACGGCCTCCGGCAGAAGCTCCTGCACGGTGTGCCGTTCCCTGACCAGACTTTCACACCCATAGGCCCCGCGCCTGGTGAACACCACCAGCCCGGCGGGCAGGGAAGTCAGTACATCCTCGCCGCAGTGCAGCACGCCGTAGCTTTGCAGCAGCTCGTCCTTGTTCTCGTGGAACAGCAGCTGCCCATTGTGCAGGTAGGCGATAGAATCTGCCACCTGCTCCAAATCGGCGGTGATATGGCTGCTCATGATGATGCTGTGCCGCTCGTCCTGAATGAACTCCAAAAACAGGTCCAGCAGCTCACCGCGCACCACCGGATCCAGTCCGGCCGTGGCCTCATCCAGCACCAGCAGCTCGGGGTCATGGGCCAGTGCGGCAGCCAGGCTCAATTTCAACCGCATACCGCGGCTGTACTCCTTGAGTTTTTTGCCAGCGTCCAGCCCAAAGCGGCGCAGATACCCGGCAAAGGTTTCAGCATTCCACCGCGCTCCATACACGCCCGTCATGCTGCGGCCAACCTGTGCGGCGGTGAAGCTCCCGTAGAAAAAGGCATCCTCAAACACAACGCCAATCTTAGCACGAGTGGCGGCATCGGCAGGAGAGCCGCCCAGCAGGTCGACCGTGCCGTCATCCGCCCGGTTGACGCCGCAGAGGATTTTCAAAAGCGTCGTCTTGCCTGCGCCGTTCTCGCCGATCAGCCCGACGATGTTGCCTGCGGGCACGGTCATATCAACCGGCCCAAGGGTAAAGTCTTTGTACTGCTTCGTGATGCCGCGTAAAGCGGCGGTGCTTGCTGCCATAGGTCAGCCCTCCCACAAAAGGCGCAGAGTCTCTGCGACCTCGTCGTAGCCGATACCGCCCAACCGCGCGGCGTCCACCGCGCCTTGCAGGCAGTCCTCGACCTTTTTCAAATGTTCTTCGCGCAGCAGGGCGGGATTTTGCTCGGCGACAAAGCTGCCCCGGCCCTGCTGGGTCAGGATAAAGCCGTCGCGCTCCAAATCCTCATACGCGCGCTTGGTCGTGATGACGCTGATGCGCAACTCCTTCGCCAACAGGCGGATGCTGGGCAGCGCGTCCCCGGGACGCAGCGCACCGGACAAGATTTGCTGCTTGATCTGCCGCGTGATCTGCGCGTAGATCGGCTCTTGCCCGGCATTGGATAGATAAATCTGCATAGTGTAGAAGCTCCTTGTAGTCGAACTGTACATATTCTATATTTACAGTATATACACGCTATGCACAGTTGTCAAGGGGGATGGCACAAAAAATCCCCTGCACCCGTAAGGGTGCAGGGGCGAAAGGCTTCCCCCTAAGGGGGGGAGGTGTTATTGCAGCGCTGCCGGCGGCCGATCATCCTCACTGCCGGGCTGGGTCAGTGTATCCATGAGCTTGGGATAGATATCGCTGCCGTGGGCGATAAAATTGTTTTTTATCATCTCTGCGGTCAGCTTATCCGGCATGGCCAGCTCCAGGCGGAATACATCGCTGCCCATATCGCCAATCGAACAGACTACGCTGTACTTGCCGTCCGTCTCCTGCACCACGGCACGGTTCGACGCGGCGCGGTGGTTCCAGCTGCGTATCTGCATCACGGCGCGGATGGCGCTTTCCCGCACGGTGCGGGGCAGGTCGTAGGCCAGTGTGTCGGCTACGGTGGAGCCTTTCTGGGTGATAACATACCGCCCCTCGCCATCGATGGTAACGAGCTTCTGCTTTTCCACCTCGACCAGCGCGTCGGCGAACTCAAAATAATTGACAAGCTGCTCCTGCAAGATCGCGCCCTGCATGGTGTCGCGCTTTACAGGGCCTGCCACTTTGACCAGGTAGCAGAGCAAAATGCGAATTTGTGTGTCGTCGGTAAGGCCGCCGGGACGCACACCGGCGGTAAATGCTTCTGCCATCGCAACCACTTCCTCGAAAAATTTTCATTACTTTATTATACACGCAGCGGCGGGCTGTGGCAAGATGGCAAATTTCAAAAGTGACAAAAATGGGATGCCAAAATTCAAAATACCGTCTCGATCTGTTTGTGGCTCTGGGGCGTCGAGTAGGTCCAGCGCTTCAGCCGCCCGCGGGTCACAAAGTAGTGCGGCTCAAACCGCAGGGGCTGGCCCAGATTTTTGTTTACCACCACGAGCTTTATCTTCATCTTGTCAGGCAGGATGTTCTTGATGTACACGCTCACGGCCTGGCCCGGGCGCAGGGTGCTGTCTGCTTCGGCAAGGCCCGCCAGGTTCGGCGCTATCTCGATAAAAACGCCGTAATCCTCGACGCTGCGCACAATACCCACGACGGTCTCCCCGGCGGCAAAGCAGGCGGCGTTCTCGCTCCATGTGCCCAAAAGCTCCCGCAGTGTCAGCACGATGCGCCCCTGCACATCGCGGTTCTTGATGGCGCACAAAAGCTGCTGGCCCACCTGTACTCGGTCGGCGGGGGAGGCAATACGGCTGACCGAAAGGCAGTCGATGGGCAAAAGCGCCGCAATGCCGCAGCCGATATCACAGAACGCGCCGAAATTTTCAATGTGGGTCACGGTGCAGGGGATGACGCTGCCCGCTTCCAGCGTGTCCAGGTACTGTGCCCGGCAGCGGCGCTGGGCCTCCGCGCGGGAGAGCAGGTAATATTCCTCGCCGTTTTCGTCAAACTCGGTTCCCATGATGACAAAGCAGGTCGGGCGGCCCACCCGGGTCAGCACGGCAATGTCCTTCACGGTCTCGCCGGGGGCAGCGTCCACACAATCCGCAAAGGGCATAATGCCCCGCACACCGCCCAGCTCAAACCGCAGCCGACGCTCGGTATCGTAGGCAAGGGCGGTGCTTTGCAGCACTTCGCCGTTCGCCATGCAGCGGCTCAGTTCCTCGCGGTTCAGGTGGTTCGCGTTGCGGCAAAGACCTTCAGCTCTGAATTCCAACATTTTCGGTTCCTCATTTCTTCTAAAATTTAGGGTGTGTTTGTGATAACTTGCTAAACTTTTATGCGGGATGTTTGCAAAACAATACCGGCTGTACTATAATAGAACTGATATTTTTTAAGAAAGGCGGTGTGCCGTATGGACGTACAGGTCGGGGACGTGATCCAGACCAAGAAGCCGCACCCCTGCGGTGCGAACCGTTTCGATGTACTGCGTGTGGGCATGGATTTCAAAATCAAGTGCCAGGGCTGCGGGCATGAAATTATGCTGCCCCGCGCCAAGATCGAGCGCAACATCAAAAAAGTTCTGCGCACGGGCGAGCAGTAGCGGGCTTTGCACAACGTATTGGCAACTTTTTCGGGCGGGTATGGAATCCGCCCCTGCGTGTAGGGGGCGATGCTTGCATCGACCCGGGAACTTGGCGGCAGCCGTAAAGCTCCGCGGGCAAATACTGTTTGCCCCTACAAAATGACCATGTGCAAAGGAGAACCCATGCAGAATTTTACTGAACTTTATGAGGTCGAGCGCCGCTATGAGGAGCTTGCCCACAAAATGTCCACGCCCGACGCGGCCGCCAACGCCGACGAGTATGCGCGGATGATGCGTGATTACAAAGAACTTACCCCCTTGATCGAAGAATACCGCCGTTATACCGACCTGCAGCAGCAGGAGAAGGACGCCAAAGAAATGCTGGCTGCCGAATCGGATCCGGCGTTTGCTGCTATGGTACAGCAGGAACTCTGCGAAATTGCCCGGAATCTGGCACAGAGCGAAGAGAATTTGCGTTTGCTGCTTATCCCCAAGGACGCCGACGACGAAAAAAGCGTTATTTTGGAAATTCGCGCCGGTGCCGGCGGTGAGGAAGCGGCCTTGTTTGCCCATAGCCTGTGGCGCATGTACACGATGTACGCCGCCAGGCGCGGCTGGCAGTGCGAGACCATCAGCGCCAATGAGACAGAACTCGGCGGCGTGAAGGAAATTGTTTTCTCGGTCGAAGGCCCCGACGTGTACAGCCGCCTGAAATTTGAGAGCGGCGTCCACCGCGTCCAGCGCGTGCCCGAAACCGAGACCCAAGGGCGCATCCACACCTCAACGGTGACAGTTGCCGTCATGCCAGAAGCTGAGGAGGTCGAGCTGGAGATCAACCCGAAAGACCTGCGCATCGACACCTTCCGCTCCTCGGGCGCGGGAGGCCAGCACATCAACAAGACCTCGTCCGCCATCCGCGTGACCCACCTGCCTACCGGCATGGTGGTCGAATGCCAGGATCAGCGCAGCCAGCGGGAGAACAAGGACCGCGCCTTGAAAGTCCTGCGCAGCCGCCTTTTACAGCAAAAGCAGGACGCCTACGACGAGGAGTACAACGCCCGCCGCCAAAGCCAGGTGGGCAGCGGCGACCGCAGCGAAAAGATACGCACCTACAATTTCCCGCAGGACCGTGTGACCGACCACCGCATTGGGTTAACGCTACGCAACCTGCAGGGCGTACTGGACGGCGACTTGGACCGCGTGGTCGAGCCGCTGATTCTGGCCGACCGGAAAGAAAAGCTGAAACAGAGCAGCACAGAAGAAGGAAAGTAATATGAAAACACAGGTTTTGCCCATCACGCCGGAAAGCGTGGCACTGGCCGCCAAGCTCCTGCAGCAGGGCGAGCTGGTCGCCCTGCCCACCGAGACGGTCTACGGCATCGCCGCCGACGCCCGCAACGGCGCAGCGGTGAAAAAAATATTTGAAGCAAAGGGCCGCCCGCAGGATAACCCCCTCATCGTGCATATCTATGGGATGGAAATGCTGAACGGCATCGTCTCCGAAGTGCCCGAACGCGCCAAAAAGCTGGCGGCCGCCTTTTGGCCCGGCCCACTTACGATGGTCATGCCCCGCGGCCCCGAGGTCAGCGACGTGACCTGCGCAGGGCTGGACACCGTAGGCGTGCGTATGCCGTCCCACCCGGTCGTGCAGCAGGTGATTAAAGAAAGCGGCGTCGCCTTCGCCGCGCCCTCGGCGAACCTTTCCGGCAAGCCCAGCCCCACGAACGCTCCCGACACGCTGGCCGATATGGACGGCCGTCTGCCGCTGATTCTTGATGGCGGCGAGTCGAAGGTCGGCGTTGAGTCCACCGTTGTGGCCGTGACAGGGGAGCACCCGATGCTTTTGCGCCCCGGCTATGTCACGAAGGAGCAGATGGAAGCTGTCCTCGGCGAGGAAGTCCTCGTCAGCCCGGCCATTCTCGAAAAGCTCAAGGACGGCGAAGTTGCACGTTCGCCCGGCATGAAGTACAAGCACTACGCCCCCAAGGCACAGGTCACGATTCTCCACGGCAACTTTGACAAATACAAAACATTTGTCAAAGAGCACACCGCCCCCGGTGTCTGGGCACTCTGCTTTGACGGCGAGGGGGCCGAGTTGGGCGTGCCGTTCATTGAGTACGGCAAAAACCACGACGGCGTGACCCAGGCGCACCATCTGTTCACGGCGCTGCGCGATTTGGATAAACACGGCGCACAGGTCGTCTACGCCCGCTGCCCTGAGCAGGACGGCGTATCCATGGCCGTCTACAACCGCCTGATCCGCGCGGCGGCGTTCCGGGTGGTCGAACTATGAAGATTGTAGGCATTACCGGTCGTTCCGGCTGCGGCAAATCCAGTGCGACAAGTTTTTTGCGCACACAGGGGTATCCTTGTGTGGATGCAGACCTTGTGGCGCGGGAGGTCTTGCTGCCTGGCTCGGCCTGCATCCCGCAGCTGCAAGCGGCGTTCGGGACGGATATAGCCGATGAAAACGGCGAAGTGCGCCGCCGTCTGCTGGCGGACCGCGCCTTTGCAACGCCGGAGGGCACAGCCCGGCTGACGGCCATCACCCAGCCGGAGATCCTGCGCCGCATCGACGCTGCGCTGGCGGATGCCGAACGGGCAGGGGCGAAGCTCGCCTTTGTGGACGGTGCGGTCATCGTCGGCACGCCGTTTGAACAGCGCTGCGACGCTTTGATTCTCGTCACCGCGCCCTATGACACCAGCGTTGCCCGCATCTGTGCCCGAGACGGCATTGCGCCCGAAATGGCCCGCCGCCGCCTGGACGCCCAGACGCCTTTAGAGACGTTGCGCGCAGCTGCCACCGCCGAGCTTGTCAACGATGGCACGCCAGAGCAGCTGCGCGAAAAGCTGCAGCTTTTACTGCAAAAGCTGGAAAAGGAGGAACATGGCTAAACGTCAAAAACGCAAAAGGTCTGTGTTTCTGCCGCTGCTGGCGGTGCTGCTGGTGCTGGCCTTGGCAGGCACGGTCCTGTTTTCCGCCTTTCGGGAGAAGATAGACCGCTGGGAATACCCCCAGCGCTATGAGGAGTACGTTGAGTATTATGCCGGGAAATACGGCATAGATCCGATGATTCTGTACGCCTTCATCCGCACCGAAAGCAACTTCGACCCGAATGTGGATTCCGACGCCGGGGCACGCGGCCTGATGCAGATTACTGAGGTCACGTTCGACTGGATAAAAACGAAAATTGCCCCGACAGAGGATCTGACCTTCGACGATCTCTACGACCCCGAGACGAATATCCGCTTCGGCAGCTATTTCGTCAGCTACTGCCTGCTGCGGTACGACGACCACCTGGCCACCGCCGCGGCGGCCTACCACAACGGGGTAGGGGCCGTGGACGCGCTGCTGAAAGAAACGCAGTACTCGTCGGACGGCATCACGCTGGATCATTACCCCTACCCGCAGATGCGGCAGTATGTAAAGAAAATCACCGAGAGCTATCAACGCTACTCAGAGATATATAACTAAGAAAGAAGGATTTTCAAGATGAAAACCACTGAGGAACTCAAGAACCTGCTCTACAAAAATGAGACCGTGGCGGACGCTGCGCCCGACGCGATTGCTGCCGCGCAGGATTTCTGCGAGGGTTACAAGACTTTCCTGGATAACGCCAAGACCGAGCGCGAGGCCACCGCATACAGCGAGAAGCTGCTGACCGCCGCCGGCTACCAGAAGTTTGTGCCCGGCACGAACTACGCTCCCGGCACCAAGGTCTACACCATCAACCGCGAAAAGTGCGTGCTGGCTGCCACCATCGGCACCAAGGGCCTGGAGGAGGGCTTCCATCTGAACATTGCCCACATCGATTCCCCGCGTCTGGACCTGCGCCCGGTGCCGGTGTTTGAGAAAAACGGCATTGGCTACCTGCGCACCCACTATTACGGCGGCGTGCGCAAGTACCAGTGGCCCACCATCCCCCTGGCCCTGCACGGCGTTATCTACCGCACCGACGGCACCAAGGTCGAAGTCTGCATCGGCGAGAAGGACGACGACCCGGTTTTCTGCATTTCTGACCTGCTGCCCCACCTGGGTGCAAAGCAGAACGCCAAGACCCTGGCCGAGGGCATCACGGCCGAGGAACTGAACGTCATCATTGCGTCCCTGCCCATCGCTGATAAGGACGCTGAGCAGCGCGTCAAACTGAACGTGCTGGGCATGCTGAACGAGGCCTATGGCATCACCGAGCGCGACTTCACCCGCGCCGAGATCGAGGTCGTCCCCGCTCACAAGGCCCGTGATATCGGCCTGGACCGCGCCATGATCGGTGCCTACGGCCACGACGACCGCGTGGACGCCTATCCCGCCCTGATGGCCGAGATCGAGACGAAGACCCCGGCCTACACCTCCGTCTGCGTGCTGACTGATAAAGAGGAGACCGGCTCCGATGGCGTCACCGGCCTGAACAGTATGTACACCTTCCACTTCCTGCAGCAGCTCTGCGCAGGGCAGGGGGCAGACTACATCACCGCCTGCAAGGCCGCCAAGTGCCTGTCCGCCGATGTCACGGCCGCCTTTGACCCGACGTTTGCCGATGCCTTTGAACCGGACAACGGCACCTACGCGGGCTGCGGCGTGGCCATCTACAAGTATACCGGCTCCCGCGGCAAGTCCGGCACCAGCGATGCCTCTGCCGAGATGGTCAGCTACCTGACCGGTCTGATGGACAAGAATAACGTCATCTGGCAGATCGGCGAGATGGGCAAGCTGGATCTGGGCGGCGGCGGCACGGTTGCCAAGTATGTTGCCAACCAGGACATCGACACCATCGATATCGGCGTGCCGGTCATCTCGATGCACTCTCCGTTCGAGATCGTCTCCAAGGCGGATGTATATATGGCCTACCTGACCTTCAAGGCCTTCTGTGAGGACGCCGAGTAAGCAGCCCCTACACCAGGGCAGCAGAAATATTTTTTGCCGCAGGGTATTGACTTCTGTGCAAAAATCTGTATAATATTTACTGTTGCCTTGTGTGCTGGTGTGGCTCAGTTGGTAGAGCAGCTGATTCGTAATCAGCAGGTCGCCGGTTCAAGTCCGGCCACCAGCTCCATAAAATAAGCGCTGAAACGTGATGTTTCAGCGCTTATTTTTTTATGCTGTTTAAAATTGTGGGTTTTGACTACTTTTTGACTACCTACTATGATTTTATGTACGGTCAAGTAGCCTCGGCAGCGGGGAGATCGTCAACGAAATTGTGCAATAGCAAAAGCCACGGCAGGTGAGCTGTGGCTTTTGCTGCATTTATAGTTTTATAAGGCGGTGCTCCTGGCAGGGGACAAACAACTGCCGCATATCTGCCTTTTCCAGTTCCAGTAGCTTGATTTTTCGGTCAAGGCCCCCGGCGTAGCCGGTCAGGCTACCGTTTGTGCCCACAACGCGGTGGCAGGGGATGATGAGAGAGACCGCGTTGTGACCCACGGCCCCGCCCACCGCCTGGGCGGATACCCGGGCCGCGCCGGTCTGGGCTGCAAGCTGCCGGGCCAGTGCGCCGTAGGTGGTCGTCTGGCCGTAGGGAATCTGCAAAAGCAACGTCCACACTGCCTGCCGGAAAGGGGAGCCGACCAGGTGCAGCGGCGGTGTAAAATCCGGCTGCTGACCGCTGAAATACACATCCAGCCAGCGCCGTGCCTGGGTCAGTGGCGGCGTTTCCTGCACGGTATGTGCGGCGGGCAGGGTACTGGCAAAATATTTCTGCCCCTCAAACCACAGCCCAATCAGGCCGACTTCATCTGCCGCTAAAAGAATGTCGCCCAGTGGGGAGCCATAGCAACAGGTGGAAATCATTTCTGCCCTCCCGGGTCTTTCCCGGTTTCCGGGGCAGACTCCTCCGCCATAGGGGTGCTGTTGTTGGCGACGGGGATAAAACGCTTGGCAAACTTGCCTTTGCCGCGGCTGCGCACGTAGAAGTAGCCGATGATAGAAAACGTCAGTGCGCCGATGAAATTGACGAACAAATCTTCCATCGTATCCAGCAGGCCAATGTCCAGATACCCGCCCAGGCCCAGCGCGGTCTGGGTACCGTCAGTCTGCACAACGATGACGTCGGTGATGTTTTTCAGCACAATGGGTGTGTTGCCGCCGGTGGGGTCGAGCATGATCGAACCAATCGCGCTGACGACGGTGTCCTTCTGCATATCGAGGAAGAACAGCTGATCCATCGTACACTCAAAAAATTCCCAGATGACGCCCACTGTCATCGAAAAACAGAAGGACATAATGGCCAGATACAAGGGCGACAGGTGGAACCGCGCGTCGTTGTGCCGATTCAAAATGTCCAGAAGGGAAAACCCGATGGCCGCACACAAAAAGCCGTTCAGCGTGTGCAGGACTGTGTCCCAGTAGGGGAAGGTCACGTAGTACGCGCCGATCTCGCCTAGGATTTCCGCCGCATAAATAAACAGCAGTATGATGATTTCCAGTGTGTTGGGCAGGTCAAGGTCCAGCTTGCGCTCCAAGGTGCTGGGCAGCATGAACAAAATCAGCGTCAGAACGCAGAGAAATACGTTTTCAAAATTGCGGTTAAAAATCTGCGCCAGCATGACCAAAACGACTGAGGTGCGCAGCAGGATGTACACCATCGTGACGGAACGTTTTTCATGCCACGCTTTCTTGAGGGCTTCGAACTTCGGGTGGTCCATGTTTTCTCCTTCTTAATCGTCCAGCGTAAAATCCCGGGGGTCCAGCTCCGGCAAGACCTGGCGGCGCGGCACCCGCATCAAGGGGTCATAGCTGAATTTGCGGCAGCAGTAGTAGGGCGAAACAACGCCCTTGTGCTTGCACAGAATCATTTTGGGGTCGGCTGCCGTGGAACCGTGCAGGCAGTAGGCGCACGCTGGGGCAATATTGGCCCCATAGTAGAGCTTTTTAAACATTAGCCTCACCCTCAAAATACAAAAATATACCACTATTTATTATAAAGGTTTTGCCAGGCCTTGTAAAGGGCTGCGCAGAGAAAGACAAACCCCACCGCTGCAGCGTCGGGCGGCAGATGCAAAAGTGGTACGATCCGGGCAGAAAGCGTGCTGCACACCCCCACATCCCCCGGCAAAAACCGCACGCAGAACCGTAAAATGCCCTGCAAAAACACAAGATGCAGCAGGCGGCTGGCGAGCAGCACCTGCGGACAGAACGCTGCCCCGGCGAAGAGCTGCATCTGCGCCCAGACCGACACCCCCAGCAGGCTGAGCACTGCGCAGCAGCCGTACAGCGCCGCCTGCCCGCCCAGCACCGCAAAGTCCGCACACCCGGCGCTGACCTCCAACGCCGCGCTGACCAACACCGACGGTAGCGGAATCACTGCCCCCAGTACCGCGCCTGCCAGCCGGAAAAACACCACGCACCCGCAGACCGACAGCGAGGATGTGACAGCGGAGGTGATGGCGGTTGAAATGCTGACCTGTTGCACTGTAGGGGCGGACGCTTGCATCCGCCCGCGGGGCGGTGACGCGCATCGCCCCCCGCAGCCATCTCGCAGATCAGGTGTGTCCCCGCGCGTGCATCCACACGCCCCGAAAAGGCAAACCACCCCCGCCGCCAGATTCGCCCCGATCTGTGCCGCATACAGCACGACCCCTAGCCGCACATTGCCCAGCAGCAGCCCGCCCACACAGCCAATGACAAACCCCGGCCCGGAGCAGCACCCCAAAATTTGCAGCCGCACAGCGTCCCGGCGGGAAATTTTCCCCGTGTCGTATAGCTGCCCGGCTAATCTTGCGCACACGGCGTACCCGCCCACCCAGGAGAGCACGACCGCTTGGGTTGCTTCCGCAGATTCTAACCCCAGCACCCGCTGCAAAGGCCGCAGCAGCACGGCGGGCGGTGGGGCGGCCATCAGCAGTTCACACACCACAAAAAAAGGAAACAGCGCAGGCAGCACACTGTCAAGACAGAGTGCCGTGCCGCTGGCGAACCCCTGTTTCGCGGCCTGCGGCTCGGTCAGTACCAATACCCCCAGTACAGCCGCCGCGGCCGCTGTAAAAAAACGCCGATTTCTGCAAACGTTCATATTGCGCACCTCACAGCGTATACTGGACTGACAGATTTTTGCGGGGAGGGAACAGCCATGAAACCGAAAAAGCCGCATCCCCGCAAACTGTATGAGCGCCCCGATCTGCGCCGCATGGCCGCCCCGCCGCCCCGGGATTTCTACCGCCTGCCGGAGCTGGAACTGCGCGGCGGCAATCTGTTGACAGATGGCTGCCGCCGCGTGCTGGATTTCACCCCGAAGCGCGTCTGCCTGGACATGGGCGACACCCTGGTAACATTGTATGGCGAGGGACTGCGGATAGAATCTTTCGCGGGGAAAAGATTGATCCTGGCCGGGCGGTTTACCCGGGTGGAACTGCGCAGCAAGTGGGAGGTGCCACCCGATGAAGGCTGAATTTTGGGCGGTGGATACCTTCCGCTTTTCCGTGACCGGGCCGGGGACGTTTCGATTTTTGAACCGCGCGGCAGCCAGCGGCGTGCGGCTGCGGCACGTCCGCTGGCAGAAAGACGGCTACACCGCCACAGCCAGCGGCCCGGACCGGCGCAGACTGGAAGAAATTGCAAAAAGCGGCGGCTGGGCGTTTACGGTCACGGCCCGGCGCGGTCCCGGGCGGCGCACCGAATGGCTGCTGCGCACCCGCCCCGGGCTGGCGGCGGGTGCGGTGCTGTTTTTTGTGCTGCTGCGTTTTCTGGGCGGCTTTGTCTGGTGCATCGATTACGGCGCGATGGACACTGACCTGCACGCAGGCGTGCGCACACTGCTGGCGGACTGCGGCATCCACGAGGGCGTGTACCTGACCAAACCGCTTTTGCAGGCGGCCCAGGCCCAGGCGCTGCGCCGCAGCGAGACGTTCGGCTGGGTCAGCCTGAACTTTACCGGCGGCTGCCTTTCGGTGGAGAGTACGCCTGTCCAGACCCAGACCGTGCGCGACCCACCGCCCCGGCAGGGCCTGTACGCTGCCGCAGATGGGGAGATACTGGCGGTGGAAATTGAGAGCGGCTTTGCGGTGGTCGCAGTGGGGGAGCAGGTCACGGCGGGCCAGCCCCTTGCGGCGGCGGAAAAGCTCGACCGCAAGGGCAACGCCGTACCCCAGGGGGCATGGGGGCGCATTGTGGCGCGGGTGCAAAAACAATACACCGCCGCCCAGGCGTTGGAATACGAGGCCCTTGTCTACACCGGCCGCAGCAGTGCGGCGGAAACGCTCTACTTGCCCGGCTATGCTCACACCCGGCCCGCCGAAACGCCGCTGGCCGGCGAGGAACAGACCGAGTGGCTTCCGCTGCGGCTGGGCCGCCTGGCGCTGCCCGCCTGTATCTGCCGTGTGACGACCTGGGAGCAGAAGACCCAGCCGGTGCGCCTGACCGACACCGCAGCCGTCGCGCTGGCTGTCCGCACCTGCCGCGCCCAGCTTTTGCGGGACTTCCCAGATGCGGAAATCGAAGCCGAACAGCGTGAAACCACCACTGAAAACGGCACCGCTGCCGCCGCTGTGACCTATATTTTTACCGCCGACATTGCCCGGACGCGGTAATTCGACAATTTTTGCGGACAGTGACGAAATGAAACGCAAAATTTTGTGCAATATTCACAGTTTCTTTTGCGGAAAACTGTGATATAATCTAAATGTATAGCTGGGCCTATAACCAACTATCCCATGGAGGAACGTATATTGGCAGAACGATCTCTTGAACTGGACAGCATTGAACTGGCTGCCGCCATCTTTGGCAGCGGCGACCAGAATATCCACCTGCTGGAAAAAGAATTCCGCGTTACAGCGGTATGCCGCGGCTCAGTGCTGCGCTTTACCGGCGAGCAGAAGGATGTGGACGCCGCCGCCCGCGCGGTGGAGGGCATGGTCACGCTGATGGAAAACCACACCCCGCTGGAGGAACAGACCGTGCGCTACTGCATGAGCCTGGCCCATGGCGGCGAGGAAAAACGCCTGCGGGAGCTGACCGACGACTTTGTCGCCGTCACCGCCAAGGGCCGCCCCATCCACCCCAAGACCCTGGGGCAGAAGGAATACCTGGCGGCCATCCGCAAAAACGCCATCACCTTTGGCGTCGGCCCGGCTGGTACCGGCAAAACCTATCTGGCCGTGGCGATGGCTGTCAAGGCGTTCAAGTCAAAAGATGTCAGCCGCATCATCCTGACCCGCCCGGCGGTCGAAGCGGGCGAGAAGCTGGGGTTTCTGCCCGGCGATCTGCAAAATAAAGTTGACCCATACCTGCGCCCGCTCTATGACGGCCTGTTTGACCTGCTGGGCGCGGAGACGTTTCAGAAATTGTTTGAAAAGCAGGTCATCGAGGTCGCGCCCCTTGCCTATATGCGCGGCCGCACGCTGGACGACGCCTTTATCATTCTGGATGAAGCCCAGAACACCACGCCTGAGCAGATGAAGATGTTCTTAACGCGCATGGGCGTCGGCAGCAAGGTCGTTGTCACCGGCGACGTGACCCAGATCGATTTGCCGGATAAGGTCCGCAGCGGCCTGATTGACGCGCTGCATGTCCTGCGCAACGTTGAGGGCATTGCCCAGGTGCGCCTGACTGAGAAGGATGTTGTGCGCCACCGCCTGGTCCAGCAGATCGTAAAAGCGTATGAACAGGCCGCCGAGGAAAAGTCCGGCAGCCCAGAGCATAAAAAAGTATAAATGGAGGTAGATTTCCGTGTCCAATAAGGTGTTGATTACCAATGACCAGAACGTAGTCAAGGTCCCTTCCGGCTTGCGCATCCTGATCCGCCGCAGCTGCAACGCTGTGCTGGATTTCGAGCACTTTGACGGTCCGGCCGAGATCAGTGTAACATTCGTGGATAACAACCGCATCCACGAGCTGAACCGCGAGTACCGCGGCAAGGACTCCGCCACCGATGTGCTCAGCTTCCCTCTGGGGGAAAACGGCGAGTATGACATTGACGAGGACAACGGCTGCAAGCTGCTGGGAGACATCGTCATCTCGATGGAGCGCGCAATGGAGCAGGCTGAACTGTACGGTCACTCCCTGCAGCGCGAGGTCGCGTACCTGACTGTACATTCCATGCTGCACCTGCTGGGCTACGACCATGAGGCCGGCGGTCTGGAGGCTGTGCGCATGCGCGAAAAAGAAGAAGCCGTCCTGATCCAGCTGGGCCTGCCCCGCACGGTTTCGTATACGAGCGATGAAATTTGAGCCGCTGACCCGCTTCGCCCGCGGCTTTGTCTACGCCTACAACGGCATCCGCGCCGCCATACGGGAGGAGCGCAATTTCCGCTTTCATCTGTGTGCGGCGCTCTATGCCTTTGTGGCAGCCTACTGGGCGCAGCTGCCTGCGGTGGAAACAGCCCTGATCGCGCTCTGTGTGGCGGCGGTGCTGGCGCTGGAGCTTGTCAACTCCGCAATTGAGCGCGCGGTGGACAAGCCCGATACCACCCACTGGTGGACAGCAGGCGCGGCCAAGGATATGGCGGCGGGGGCGGTGCTCGTCATGGCGCTGGGTACCCTTGTAGTCGCCGTGTGCCTGCTTGTGCCGCATTTCGGCACGCTGTGGGCCAATTTTACCCTGCGGCCCACACGCCCGGCGGGCATTGTGCTGACGCTGGTCATCTTTACAAAATTTATTTTCCGTTCTTCCAACTCAACAGAGAAAGGCAAACAACCGAATGGCAAAACCGATTCCTGAAATGCCGTCCAGCGTCTTTGTGGCGCTGGTGGGCCGCCCCAATGTGGGCAAATCCAGCCTGACGAACTACCTTGTGGGCGAGAAGGTCGCCATCGTGACCAAAAAGCCCCAGACGACCCGCAGCCGCATCACCGGCGTCATCACCAAGGGCCCGGTGCAGTATGTGCTGATGGATACCCCCGGCATCCATGCGGCCCGCAACAAGCTGGACGCCCGTATGACCCAGACCGCCGCCGCCAGCCTGAAAGATGTCGATGTGACGATGATGCTGTTTGAGCCGGCAGGGGAGTTCACCGACGCCGAGCTGACGATGGTGAAGGCCCTGCAAAAGGGCGGGCCTGCCATTGCGGTCATCAACAAGGTGGACCTGCTCGACAATTTTGCCGCGCTGGAAGCCCGCAAAAAGCAAATGGAAGATTTCGGCTGCTTTGATCATATTGTCACGATCTCAGCCAAGGACGGTACCGGCTGTGACGATCTGTTTGCCATGCTCAAGCCCTACGGCAACGAAGGCCCGCACTATTTCGACGATGACGCCTTCACCGATATGCCGGAGAAGGAACTCGTCGCCGAACTCGTGCGCGAGAAGGCCCTGCTGTTCCTGCGGGAGGAAGTCCCCCACGGCATTGCCGTTGTGGTCGAGCGCTTTAAGGAGCGCCCCGACAAGGACCTCATCGACATTGATGTGAACATCTACTGTGAGCGCAAGAGCCACAAGGGCATGATCATCGGCAAGGGCGGCCAGATGCTCAAAAAAATCGCCTCTGCCGCCCGGATGGATATTGAGGAGCTGCTCGGCGTCAAGGTCAACCTGCAGTGCTGGGTCAAGGTCCGCGAGGATTGGCGCGACAACGAATTGCAGCTGAACTCGCTGGGGTTCGCCAAGCCGTAACGGATATTTGCCGATGCCCTTTATTCCGCCAACATCCCCGCCGCGCCTGTGCTATCCTGTTGCCATGGGGGTGACGACATGGACAATGCGGCGGACGGCTGGCGGCGTTTTGCGCAGACCGGCAGCATTTATGACTACCTAACGTATAAAACACAGCAGAACGCAGCACGGGAGGACGTATATGCAAATTGCAACAACGGGTCTGGTGCTGCGCCAGGTCAAGGTGGGGGAGGCCGACCGGATCCTGACGATCCTGACGCCTGACCTGGGGGTCATATCGGCCTCGGCCCGGGGCAGTCTGCGGATGAAAAGCCCGCTGTTCAGTGCCACGGGCCTGTTCTGCTACTCTGAATTTTCCCTGTCCAGCGGCCGCAGCCACTTTTTTGTGGATGCGGCGCAAATCAAAAAAGTGTTTCATGGCGTATCTGCCACGGTCGAGGGCATGGCCCTGGCCAGCTATATGGCGGAGATCGCCATGGAGCTTTCCCCCACACCGGCGGAAGGCGAGGCCGACGCCCAGCTGCGTCTGCTGCTGAACTGCCTGTACCTGATCGGTGAGCGCCGCTACCCATGGCGGCAGCTGAAAGCCGTCTACGAGCTGCGTGCTCTGTCTAAGGCGGGCTACATGCCGGACCTGCGTATGTGCGCGGGCTGCGGCAAATACGAAGGGGGAGAGTTCTACCTGGACCCGGTGGGCGGGCTGCTGCTCTGCGCTGACTGTGCCGAGCGGCAGCGCCATATCCCGAACCTGGACGCAGGGGCCTTGTATGCCATGCGCCATATCTTCTGGACGGTCGAGGATAAAAAAGTATTCGGCTTCAAGATTTCACCCGAGAGCCTGAAAGATCTTTCCCGCGTCAGCGAGCAGTACACGCTGGCGAACCTGGAACATGGGCTGAAAACGCTGGACTTTTTAAAAACTGTACTTGAGTAAGGAGACCAAAACCCTGTATGGATACCGCCTATAAAACAACACTGGAACTGGACAAGGTCCTTGCCCGGGCTGTGCAGCTGTGTGCCTGCCAGGAAACCAAGGAGATGATGCAGGCCCTGGAACCCGCCCCCACCATTGAGGACGAGCGCTACGACCTGGCTCAGACCAACGCCATCAACGCGCTGCTCATCAAAAACGGCAGCCCCCGCTTCGGCAGCGTGCGCGAGGTGCGCCGCATCGTCGCCCACGCCCGCAAGGGCGGCATTCTCTCGATGGGCGAACTGCTGGAAATTGCCGCGACGCTGCGCAACTTTTCGGGCCTGAGCCAGTGGTACGGCCTGAGCGAGCACGAAATGCTTCCCACCGACGATTTGTTTTTTTCGCTGGCCCCGCAGCCAGTGCTGGAAAAACAGATCAGCGAGAGCATTCTTTCCCCGGAGGAAATGGCCGATACCGCCAGCGTAACGCTGCACGATCTGCGCCGCAAAATCCGCCAGACCGAGGATTCCATCCGCACCAAACTCGATAACATCATCCGCAACTCCACCACCAACAAATTCCTGCAGGATGCCGTTGTTTCGCTGCGCAATGGCCGCTATGTCGTGCCGGTCCGCGCCGAGTACCGCGGTGAGGTGGGCGGCGTTATCCATGACGTTTCCTCTACCGGCGCGACGGTGTTCGTTGAGCCGACGGCGGTTGTCGAGGCCAATGCCCGCATTATGCAGCTGCGCGCCCAGGAGCAGGAGGAAATCACCCGTATCCTGACGTCCTTCTCCACACAGGTCGGCTCACTGGAGCCGCAGTTTACGTATAGCTACGATGCTATGCTGAAAATTGACCTGCTGCTGGCAAAAGCACGGCTGGCTGTCGAGCAGAACGCCTTTATGCCCGCCGTCAGCGACAAGGTCTATTTCAAGCTGAACAAGGCCCGCCACCCGCTCATCGACAAGAAAAAAGTCGTGCCGGTGGATATCGAGCTGGGCAGTGACTACGACACGCTTGTCATCACCGGCCCCAACACCGGCGGCAAGACGGTGTCCTTAAAAACCGCAGGCCTGCTCAACGCCATGGCCCAGTACGGTTTTCTGATTCCCGCCCATGAGAGCAGCATCGTCTGCCACTTTGAGGAATACCTCGTGGATATCGGCGACGAACAGAGCATCGAGCAGAGCCTGTCCACCTTCTCCGGCCACATGAAGCGCATCAGCGGCATTCTGGATCTGGCAGGCCACGCTACCCTGACCCTGCTGGATGAGCTGGGTGCGGGCACCGACCCCGCCGAGGGCGCAGCGCTGGCTGTCAGCATTCTGGAACGGCTGCGCCGCCAGGGCAGCTTGCTGATGGCGACGACCCACTACGCAGAACTGAAAGTCTACGCGCTGGAAACTCCCGGCGTCGTCAATGCCAGCTGCGAATTTAACGTGGAGACGCTGATGCCCACCTATAAACTCAGCGTCGGTGTGCCGGGCAAATCCAACGCGTTCCTCATCAGCTCCAAGCTCGGCATCCCGGAAGAAATCATTGATGCCGCGCGCAATCATATGTCCAACGATGACAAGCGGCTGGACAGCGTGCTTTCCCAGCTGGACGATCTGAAAGTCCAGCTGAAAGAGGCCCAGGCCGAGGCCGAACAGGCCAAGTACGACGCCGAGCACGCCCTTGAAAGCGCCGAGAAGAAGCGCGACGCCTTAATTAAAAAAGGTGAGGAAGAACTCGAAAACGCCCGCCGCCAGGCCCATGACCTGATGCAGCAGGTGCAGAACGAGGCGTACAGCCTGACCGATGAATTGCGCCGCATCCAGAAGGACGAAAAGACCAGCGCCGCCCAGCGTGCCGTGCGTGCCCGGGAAATTGCCCGCAAGGACACCGAGACATTGCTCAAAAAGACCGACGCCAAGCCGAAGCCGGTCAAAGAGTTCGTCCCACTCAAAGAAGTGCAGATCGGCCAGGAGGTCGTCATTGCGGATCTTGGCCAGACGGCCACCGTCACGGCCCGCCCCGACCGCAACAATATGGTCGAGGTCCGCGCCGGCATCATGAAAACGAAGGTGCCGCTCTCCAACCTGCGTGCACCGGACAAGATGGAGAAGCGCAAGCCCGCCGAACCCCACCGCTCCACCCGCGTGCAGCTGGATAAATCCCGCAAGGCCAGTATGGAAATCAACCTGCTTGGCTACACGGTGGACGAGGCCTTGAACGAGGTGGACAAGTTCCTGGACAGCGGTATGCTGCGCGGGCAGACGACGCTCTACATCATCCACGGCAACGGCACCGGCGCACTGCGCACGGCCATCCAAAAGCACCTGCGCACCCACAAGGCGGTCAAGAGTTTCCGCCCCGGCCGCTATGGCGAGGGCGAAAACGGCGTAACTGTGGTGGAATTAAAGTAAAAATTCAAAACAATCCTGCATTTTTGTCTATGGCAATCATTCGCCACATCTGCTATGCTGAAGGTAGCATGATGGGTGTCTGAACATTAAATCAACAAGAAAGCGAGCGAACGCTTTGGCAATGGATTATAACAGCACGCGCAGCTTTACGATGACGCTGGCGCACCGCGCGGTGGGGGATATCCGCCGCGGGGGCTTCCGGCAGCTGCGCAACTATGTGGATATGTGCGCCACACTGGCAAAAAAGCCGCAGCAGAAAGACTTCTTTGCCTACGCGCAAAAGGCTTTGCAGCGCACGGACAGCTGCTATTACAGCATGATCCACCGTCTGCTGGACTCGGTGGAGGAGGACCGCATCTGCACCGTCGGCGTTAATATGGGCTTCGGCGGGCTGATCTACGGTGCCAGCGAAATGAAAAAGCAGGCGGACGTGGACGGCAAGCCCATCGCCTGGATCACGGCGGCCCGCTGCGGCGACGAACGCCTGGCAGATATGGTACCCAAGGCGGTAAAAAAAGGCAGCTTCGTCTGGCTGCTGGACGCCACAGCCAACGACCCTGTGCAGGCCGTATCGCTTGCTAAGGCCAACCCGCAGAGTGCTTTCGGCCTGCTGGCCGACCCCGCCGCGCTGGATGATGCCTGCGTCAACGCATTGACGGCCTGCCGCAACCTCGTCGTCATGCCGCTATTGCAGACGCCGGAACTGACGGCGGAGGCCTGCCGCGCCGCCCGTCGCCTAAAAGCGCAAAAAATGTTCTATGCTCTGACGGTGCTTGTGGACGATGACACCGTTGATGAGGTCACACAGGACGATTGGCTCGAGAGCATTGCTCAGGAAACACTTTTCTGTATGTGCGCCCGCAAGCCCGGTATTTCGGCGGAAAGCTCCCACAAGCTGCGCCGCAGCATCGTGGATGGCCGCATGGAGACCGGCAAGCCGGTTCTGCTGCTGGACTGGGACGGCGATGTCAAATACCTGAACAACCGCATTTCCGAGCATATGACCTTCGGCTCCGTGCTGGCAGAAGGGGAGACCTTCCCGCTGCAGTTGGGCTGAAAAGTTCGCATACTTCAACAAAAAGCGACCCTGTACCGATGGTAAAATCGGGTACAGGGTCGCTTTGTTTATTGTGTTTCGCCGCGCAGCAGGCTTTGCATGATCTCGTGGTTGAACAGCGGAATGGACAAATCGGATACCGCCGCCAGGGTGTTGCTCTTCATCCCGCTGAACACCCAGGGAATCAGCACGCCCATCATCGCGCCGGAAAAGAACTGGCCGATTTTTGCTGCCTCCTCGGCAGGGATATCCGCTTTCAGCTCCCGCGCATTCTGCGCAAAGATGGAGCAGAGATAATCGAACATATATTGCTGCAAGCTGTTCTGTCCGTTGTAGGCCAAGGCGTTGCAGTAGAACACTTTGTTTTCCAGAAAATAGGCTTCCAGTGCTGTTAGCAGGGAATCCCAGCTGGAATAGGCGCTGCGCTCTACCAAAAACTGGGTGATGCCACTCTGGAAATACCAGTTCACCAAGTCGTATTTATCCTCAAAATGGTAGTAGAAGGTGTTGCGGCCCACCCCTGCGTGGTCAACGATATCATTGACCGAGATCTTTTCCAGCGGGGTCGTAGCCATCAATTCCTGCAGGCTCTGGGCCAGCAGATGTTTTGTCTGATTGGAACGCGGCATAGCAATTCTCCTGCTTTATCGGTGGTAAAATTACGTGTAATCATTGTAGCACATTTCCGACAAAAAGTCCAAATATTTCACTGCCACGCCGCAAAAACTGCGGCGGGTTTTGTATGACAATTCAGCCGGAATGTTTGGTTTTGCCCATAGCGGCGCGGTTTGCGGGCTTTAAATTGAACACTCCCCGGCTTTTGTCTATGTACACAACGCCGCGAAAAAGCATAAAATAAGGCCATAAAACGGAGAAAGAAAAGGAGAGCAATCTATCATGCCGATGAATAAAGTGGTTCATGCCGCCCAGCGTGCAGCGTTCAGCGCTGCCATTGATGCCGCCATCAACGCAGTGCGCGGCAAAGGCCCTGAACATATGGCCGAGCAGGCTGTCAAGCTCGTCAACCTGGCGCAGCCCCTGCTGGCTCACCGTTACCCCGATGCCGACTGGGACAAGGTCCGCTCCTTCGTGTCCGACCCCAACAGCAAGTGGATGGAGTACGCCTACAAGGCCATCAATGAGATCGACCCCCATATCCTGAAGATGAACACCCTGAACCTCGTGTACGAGGGTATGTTCGCAGGCTACAACTACGTCATGGAACTGCGCAAGAAGTACGACTGCAACATGCCGTGGATTTTGCTGTTCGACCCGACTTCCGCCTGCAACCTGCACTGCAAGGGCTGCTGGGCTGCCGAGTACGGCAACCGCCTGAACCTGAGTTTTGAGGATATGGATCGCATCGTTACCGAGGGTGAGGAACTGGGCATCCACTGGTATATGTGCACCGGCGGTGAGCCGACCTGCCGCAAGGAAGACCTGTTCAAGCTGGCCGCCAAGCACCAGAACTCGGTGTTCCACCTCTTCACCAACGGCACGCTGATTGACCAGGCCTTCTGTGACCGCGTCAAGGAAGTCGGCAACATGGCCTTCTTCATCTCCATCGAGGGCATCGGCGATGCCACCGACGACCGCCGCGGTAAGGGCGTCTATGACCGCGTCATGCACGCCATGGATCTGATGAAGGAGAACGGCCTGCTGTTCGGTACCTCCATCTGCTACACCAGCGCTAACTACAAGGCCGTCACCAGCGATGAGTTCATGGATATGCTCATCAGCCATGGCGTGCGCTTCAACTGGTACTTCCACTATATGCCCATCGGCGACGGTGCCAATGTTGACCTGATGCTGAACGCTGAGCAGCGCGAGTATATGATCCACCGTGTCCGTGAGATCCGCGGCTACACCGGCGGCAAGCCTATCTTCTGCATCGACTTCCAGAACGACGGCGAGTACATCGACGGCTGCATTGCCGGCGGCCGTCAGTATGCCCATATCAACCCGGCCGGTGATGTGGAGCCCTGCGTGTTCATCCACTACTCCAACGCCAACATCCACGACAAGAGCCTGCTCGAGTGCCTGCAGCAGCCGTTGTTCAAGGAATACCACAAGGGCCAGCCCTTCAACCACAACCACCTGCGCCCCTGCCCGATGCTCGAAAACCCCGAGTTGCTGGGTGAGATGGTCAAGCGCAGCGGTGCCCACAGCACCGATATGCAGCAGCCGGAATCTACGGATGATGTGTTCCGCCGCTGCCGCCCCTATGCCGACCAGTGGACTCCCTCCGCTGACCGCATCTGGGCCGAGGAGCACCCCGACTGTGCCTCCTGCGCCAGCTGCTCCGCCTGCGCATCCAAGTAAAATAGCATAAGCTCCTGCGCCCCGCTGTATTTTGCAGCGGGGCGTTTTTGCGTTGAAAGGCATCCTCCTTGGGGGGAGGCACCGGGCTTGTCATGTTTTCGGACATTTCACCGTTCCCGGATTTTCTCACCCGGCCGCGCATATAGTGGTAACAGAGCCAATGCAGGGGAGGTGGGCCTATCAAAACGGTAGTGTATCTGGATGTGCTGCTGCTGACGAATTTCCTCATGGCCTATTTCCTGTTGCTGGCGGCAGGGGCGCTCAGCGGGCAGCGGGGAGGGTTCGTGCGGATGCTGGCGGGCAGTGGGCTGGCGGCGATGTCGTCGCTTATTTTGTTTGCGCCGCCCCAGCCCTACCTTGTGCAGGTCGTCTACAAAATCACCACGGCGCTGGCTATTACGGCGGCGGCTTTCGGCTGGCGCAGCAAACGGCGGCTGGTCACGGCGGCCTGTTGGTATGCAGCGCTGAATATCGCCCTGGCGGGGGCGGTGCTGCTGGCCGTTCTGCGCACCGGCACGCGGGCAGCGGATACGGCCAACCTGACGGTGTATCTGCGCGTTTCGCCGTTGCTTTTATTGGCGCTGTCGGGCGTCTGCTGCGGCGCAGTGGATCTTGGCCTGCGGCTGCTGATGCGGCGGGACGCCCCGATAAAAACCGTCGGGCTGGAATTTGAACTCTGCGGCCAGCCCATCCGGCTGCGGGCGACACCGGACACCGGCTGCCACCTGCGCGACCCCATCACCTGTCTGCCGGTGCTCGTCGTCAGCTACCCGGATGCCAAGGCGCGGCTGCCCGGGCCAGCGGTGGATTTTTTGGAGCAATGGTTCGCCGGAGCCACCCAGGCAGATCCGCCGCCCGGCGCACGGCTGCGGCTGGTGCCCTGCGGCACGGCGGCAGACAGAACCCTGCTGCCCGGCTTTGCGGTACCGGGTATTGGCCTTATCACCGAGAAAGGTGTGCTGGGCCTGGGCCGCAGCGCCGTGGTGTTTGCACCGCGCAGCTTTGGCAGCACCGCCTACGAAGCGCTGTACGGCAATGATTTTTTGTGACAAAGTGGGAGAACATCATGCTCAAAGAACTGTACCTGCTGTGGCTGCGGCTGGCCGCCCCGCAGGAGCTGCACTACATCAACGGAGCGGACACATTACCGCCGCCGCTGCCGCCCGATGAGGAACGCGCCGCCCTGGCCGCACTGGCAGCGGGCCGGCCCCAGGCGCGGGATCTGCTCATTACACATAATCTGCGGCTTGTCGTGTACATTGCCAAAAAGTTTGAGACACCGTCGGCTGGCATTGAGGATATGATCTCGATAGGCACGATTGGCCTTATCAAGGCTGTCAACACCTTTGAACCTACGAAAAACATCAAGCTGGCGACCTACGCCAGCCGATGTATCGAGAATGAAATTTTGATGTACCTGCGAAAAAGTTCCAACCGGCGGCAGGATGCCAGCATTGACGAGCCGCTGAACACCGACACCGACGGCAACGAACTTTTGCTGATGGATGTGCTGACCAGCGACGACCCCCAGGTGGGCGAGGAACTGGAACGCAATGCCGAACGTGCGGCCCTGCGCGGCGCAGTGCAGCGGCTTTCCCCCCGTGAACGGCGTATCATGGAGCTGCGCTTCGGCTTGAACCACGAGGAAGAACACACCCAGAAAGAAGTCGCCGACACGCTGGGCATATCCCAGAGCTATATCTCGCGGCTGGAAAAGCGCATTATCCGCAGATTACGCCGGGAGTTGGAGGCGGTGGGCTAAAAAATCTGCAGCTTCGTAGGGGCCGGGCATGCCCGGCCCGCGGCCTGCCCGTCAGCAGGAGTCCCCGGAAAGCCGCGGGCCGCACATGTGCGGCCCCTACAGGGCAATGCCTTCTACACCACCGGCTCCACCCGGGTGTTTGTCACAAACTCCACGGCCAGCCCGACGACCATGTTCATTTCGGGCTGCATTGAATACAGCAGATACTCGTACCCATCCCGCGCCCAGCTGATGCCGGTGATACGCCCGGCGTTCTGCCGCTGTGTGACCGTGATGCCGTCGATCTCATACTGCTGCACATCCTCAAACGCCAGGTCAAAGAACCCGGCGGGGTATAACATCTGCCCCTGCTTCGCGGTGCGCAGGCTCATCCGCCGCCCAGGTACAATGTTGTAATCGATCTCCGAGACGCGTCCCTCGATGAGCCAGTAGCGATAGGGAATGATGATTTCGTTGTTGGGCGTGGACGCGACCCGGAATCCACCCGTCTGCCCATAGTTGGGCTGCAAATACTCGGTGCGGGTCTCGCGGCCGTCGCGCAGTTCCTCCCGCCGCAAAACCAGCACCAGGACCAGCGCCACCGATACGACGGCCAGCAGTACCAGCACAATGACAAACCACAGGGAATCCATCATAAAAACCCCCTCCTTTTTCGTATGCTATGCGCCGCCGCAGCCCAATGTGCAAAATTTACCGGTTTGCCGCGGCGCATACCGGCCCATACTCCCGGTAAATAAAAACTGGGGGTCAACAGGATGTATGCTGGAAAAGTAGAACTCTGCGGCGTGGATACCGCCCGCCTGCCAGTGCTGAGCGAAGCCGAAAAAGCCCGCCTTATCAAGGCGGCCCGCGCGGGTGACCGCCAGGCCCGGCAGGAGATGGTGCAGGGCAACCTGCGGCTGGTGCTCAGCGTCGTGCAGAAATTCGCAAGCCGCGGCGAGAATATGGACGACCTGTTCCAGGTGGGCTGCATCGGGCTTATCAAGGCCATCGATAACTTTGACCCGGCGCAGAACGTGCGGTTTTCCACCTACGGTGTGCCGATGATCGTGGGCGAGGTCAAGCGCTACCTGCGGGACAACAACGCCGTGCGGGTCAGCCGCTCCATCCGTGATTTGGCCTACCACTCGATGCAGGCGCGGGAGGAACTGCAAAAGCAGAATGGCCGCGAGCCGAAAATATCCGAGATCGCCGCCAAGGTGGGCCAAAGCCCCGAAAACGTCGCCATGGCGCTGGAATCCGCCGTCACGCCCGCCAGTCTGTACGAGCCGGTCTACTCCGACGGTGAGGACAGTTTTGCCCTGGTGGATCAGCTGCGGGACAACGCAGGCGAGGAAAACTGGATCAGCGATATGATGTTCCGTGACACGGTCAAGGCCCTGACACCCCGGGAACGGCGCATCATCGCGCTGCGGTATCTCCGCGGCCAGACCCAGACCCAGGTGGCGCAGGAAATCGGCATCAGTCAGGCCCAGGTCAGCCGCCTGGAAAAGGCCGCACTAAAGCATATTAAAGAGCAAATCTGCGCGGACTAAGCAAAACAAAACCCGCGGCATCCAAATCGGACGCCGCGGGTCATTTATGCTTTACTCAATCTCGATTCCGCACGCTCCCAGCGCACGGGTGAAGGACTTCGGGTTCTTATACAAAATACCGGTGATGCCCAGGTTGTACGCGGCCTGGGCATTTGCCTTGTTGTCGTCCACAAAAATCGACTCATCGTAGGCCAGGCGACAGGTCTGCATCAGCGTTGTAAAAATCTCCGGCTCGGGCTTGCACAGGTGTACGTCGCAGGACGCAATCCCGCCGTCGAATAGTGAGAACCACTCCCGCTGGCGCAGCTCGTCCATGATGTCGGTGGGAATGTTCGTCAGGTAGTACAGCCGGTAGCCCGCGGCTTTCAGCTTGCGCATGATCTGCACGGTCGTCTTTTTTGTGCGCAGCATCGTGGCCCACTCGTCAATGCAGGTCTGCACCTCAAATATGCGGCCTGCCTCGGCGGCGTGCTCTAACATCTGCTTGTTGGCGGCCTCGCGGGTGATGGTGCCCCGGTCCAGATCCTGCCACTCCTGGCTGCCGAAAACCAGCTCGTAGGTTTCCTCCTCAGCGCGGCGGTTCATGAAATGGTCCATCAAGAAATCCTTGGGGGCAAAATCCACCACAACGCCGCCAAAATCGAAAATAATATTTTTATACATAAAAACCTCCGTAAGGTGCATAGCATATTTTCTACTATTATACACGCAATTTGCATAGGATACAAGAGAAAGGGGGCTATCCCATGACATTGCGCGATTTGAGCAACAAGGATGTCATCCAGCTGAAAACCGGCGAAAACCTTGGCCGCATCGACGATATCGTCTTTGACGAGCGGGGGGCGCGGCTGCAATCGGTCATCCTGCGCGGGCGGGCGCACTGCTTTGGCCTGCTGGGCTGCGATGATGACCTGATCCTCCCGTGGGAGAGCATCAAGACCATCGGCACCGATGCTATTATGGTGGACGCCGAGCCGCTGCCCGGTACCCGCCGCCGCTAAGGCAAGAAAATCGTATATTTTGTGTAAAATTCCGCAAAAGCGGATGCTTTTTTTAGAGCAATGTGCTATAATTAAAATTCAACAGGAAATGGGAGACACGGCCATGCAGACAACCCGGAAACTCGCAGCGCTGACGGCTGCCGCAGCGGCGTTGATTATCCTGGGGTCGCTGTTCCTCATCGCGCCTGTGTGGCAGCCGCAAAGCCCCGCCGCTGTGTATATCCCGGCGGCTGTGGCCGCGCCGACGCCGACCCCCGCCCCGGCAATCATCAACATCAACACCGCTACTGCCGAGGAACTGACCACCCTGCCGGGCCTTGGCCCCGAGAAGGCCGCCGCCCTTGTCGCATACCGCACCGCTCACGGCGCATTTGCGTCGCTGGCTGACGCGGCCAACGTCAAGGGGATATCCCTGCGCATGACAGAAAGCTGGGCGGGCCTTGCCGCCGTACAATAAATGGAGGAGATCAACTTGGAAAAAAAGCCGGAAAGCATCTTCATCAACCGTGAACTCAGCTGGCTCGACTTTGACAGCCGCGTACTGGCCCTGGCAAAGGAAAAGACCGTGCCTTTGGGCGAGCGCATCAAGTTTGCCGCCATCTTTGGCAGCAACATGGACGAGTTCTTTATGGTGCGCGTCGGTTCGCTCTACGACCAAACGCTCTTGAAAAACAACAAGACCGACAACGTCACCCACATGACCGCTGCCGAGCAGATTGCCGCCATCACGCCCCGCGTGGCGGAATTGCAGGCCAAGTGCGATAAATATTTCCAGCACCTTGTCACGGCACTGGCCGCCGAAGGCTACAAGAAAGTCGATTTCGCCAAGCTGTCCAAGCCGCAGGAACATTTCTGGAAAACCTACTTCCAGCGCGAACTGTTCCCGCTGCTCAGCCCCCAAATTGTCGACTCCCGCCATCCATTCCCGTTTTTGAACAACAAGGATATCTACTACATTGCTCAGCTGCACACGAAAAACGAGGGCGTCGGCTACGGCATCGTGCCGGTCAGCAGCCAGTTTGAGCGCGTACTCTTCGTAAAGGACGGCGAGACGGCCTGCTTCGCCTTTGTGGAAGAGCTCATCGCCCACTACGCCGCCACGATTTTCAGCGCCAGCACCGTGACCAAGCAGTGCCTTTTCCGCGTGACCCGCAATGCCGATATCACGGTCGACGAAGGTATGATGGACCACGATGTTGACTTCCGCGACGTTATGAGTGAGCTGCTGAAAAAGCGCCGCAAGCTCGCCGCTGTGCGCCTGCAATTCTGGCCCGACGCCCCGCAGGAAATCGTCAAGTTCCTGCGGGACAAGCTCGTCGTCCCGGCGGACCGCTGCTATACCCAGACTTCGCCGCTCGACTCCGGCGCACTGTTCAAGCTGGCCGGGCGTATCTCCGGCGACGGCGGCCACACGGAGCTGTTCTATCCCACCGCCAGGCCGATGCAGGCCCCGGCAGGGTACGACCTCTACACCGAGGTGCGCAAGCATGATGTGCTGCTGGCTTACCCGTACCAGAGTATCCGCCCGTTTATTAAAATGCTGCTGCGCGCGGGCGCGGACCCGGACGTTGTATCGATAAAAATGACGCTCTACCGCATGGCAAGCGACTCCCAGATCGTTAACGCCCTGATTGCCGCCGCCGAGAACGGCAAGGAAGTCGTTGCCATGGTCGAGCTGCGCGCCCGCTTTGACGAGCAAAACAACATCGACTGGTCAAAGCAGCTCGAGGATGCCGGCTGCACGGTTTTCTACGGTTTCGATGACTATAAAGTACATTCCAAGTTGACCCTTATAACCAGCCGCGTCAACGGCCAATATAAATACTTGACGCAGATCGGCACCGGCAACTATAATGAAAAGACGAGCGAGCTGTACACCGACCTGTCCTTCATCACGACCCGGCAGGAGATCGGCGAGGAAGCCAGCGCTGTGTTCAACAATATGGCCCTGCAGCGCCTGACCAGTGAGGCCGACACGATGCTCGTCGCGCCGCTGCGATTCAAGAGCGTATTGCTCGAGGAAATGGACCGCCAGATCGCCCTTGCCATGCAGGGAAAGCCCGCGTCGATTATCCTCAAAAACAACTCCATCAACGACCCGCAGATTATTGATAAGATCAGCGAGGCCAGCTGCGCGGGCGTGCGCGTGGATATGATCGTGCGCGGCATCTGCTGCGTGCGGGCAGGTGTGCCGGGCCGCACCGAGAACGTGCATATCCGCAGCCTGGTCGGGCGGTATTTGGAGCATTCCCGCATCTACTGCTTCGGCAGCGGCGAGAATATGCGCATTTATATCGCCTCCGGCGACTTCCTGACCCGCAACACCGAGCGCCGCGTCGAGGTCGGCGTCCGGGTGGACGACCCGGCTATCGCCAGAAAGCTGCGCGGTATTCTCGATTTGCAGCTGCGCGACACCGTGAACGCCCGCGAAATGCAGCCGGACGGCACCTACACCAAGGTGCGCCCCGCCGAGGGCCAGCCCCCGGTGGACAGCCAGATGGCAATGTTCGGCTATTTCCAGTACGGCTTTGAGATGGCCCCCGAGAAGCCCAAAGCCAAGCCAAAACCCAAAACAGCGGCCGCCAAGGCCACTGCAAAACCTGTGGCCCGCCAGCACGCAGCGCTGCGCCCCAAACGCGCCAGCCTTTTGCAAAACCTGTTTGGCCGCGGGAAAAAATAAGGAGAACCCAAACCATGAAAAGTTGTGTAGTGACCGCAAATTACGCCTGTGACCCCAACAAGGTCTGGCTCTACCTGACCAAGCCCACCCTGAACAACTGGCGCAAGGACGTCAGCGGGTACGAGGAAAGCGACGACGGCATGAAAGCCACCGAGAAGAACACCGACGGCGGCGAGACCCAGATCGTCTTTACCCGCAAGGAAAAGCCCCGCTGCCTGAGCTGCAACTTCCAGAAGGGCAAGATCAGCGGTACCTTTACGGCGCTGCTGCTGGGCGGCGGCGACTCCACCAGTGTAGAGTGTACGCTGGATGTGAACGGCCTGGGCCTGTTCACCAAGCCCGCCAAGCTGATGAACGAGCGCCTGGAAATGCTGCGCCAGACGTTGGGCGCGTAAAGAGCCTTCCCCCGAAGGGGGAAGGTGGTCGAGTGTGCGAGGCCGGATGAGGGGCGGGCTTGCCGAAGCTTGACCTGTAAGGAAAACGACCTCCTGCGGAAAAGCCGTGGCCGTGTGCCGTTATAACCAATCTTCCATCCGCCTTTCGGGGCGGATATTTTTTTCCCCTCCCGCATACTGTTGTAAAAAACAGGGGAGGTGTACGCCATGTGGGAAGATGCAGCCCCGATGCAGGAGCGCGAGCCGCCCAGACCGCCCGCACGTCCGCGCAGTGAGGAAGATTTGGTCCTGTGGGCGCAGATTTTGCTGTGCCTGGCCGCCGTCGGCT
The DNA here is from genome assembly GCF_018784445.1 of Gemmiger formicilis. Classification (GTDB taxonomy): domain Bacteria; phylum Bacillota; class Clostridia; order Oscillospirales; family Ruminococcaceae; genus Gemmiger. The sequence continues at coordinate 36,983 of NZ_WQOH01000014.1, forward strand.
TTGTGCTGGCGGCCAAACTGCTGGGCTGGCCCGCGTATCCGGTGCTGCGCCGTGCCTTTGCCGCCGCCACACAGCCAGAACAATCGCTGCTGCTGGGGGAGGAACGCGGCCTTTTGAAATTCACTGAACAGACTGCCGAGGAACTGGCAAACTCCGCCCGCAGTATGTGGGACGACTTCACCGCCGCGCCCGAGACAGCCCGCACGCCCCACGGCCAGCCGACACCGCCCGCCTACGCCAGCGAGGACAGCTACACCCCGGACTTTGCGCTCTGCTTCCCGCTGCCGGGGCACTTTGCCCGCAAAACCTCCGGCTATGGCTGGCGCACCGACCCCATGGGCGGCCTGGGCGACGATTTCCATATTGGCAACGACCTGGCGGCGGCCCGGGGCACGGCGGTACTGGCCGCCGCGGACGGCGTGGTACGCACGGCGGGCAGCCATAAAAGCTATGGCAACTATGTCCGCATCCTGCACGCCGACGGCGACGAGACGCTGTACGCACATATGCAATATCTGTTTGTCCGCGCGGGGGAGTGCGTGACCGCCGGGCAGACGCTGGGCACGGTGGGGCAGACCGGCAACGCCACCGGCCCGCACCTGCATTTTGAGATACTGCACAAGGGCCTGCGGTACGACCCGGCCCAGGCTTTACAGGATGCAGCGTAGGCCCAAAATCACCTGGCGCAGGCCGCTGGCGGTGCTGTTTGGCCTGACCGTGCTGCTGGCGCTGGACGGCAGCGGCCTTGTGCGGGTGGGGCTGGGCTGTGCGATTCTGCACGAGAGCGGCCACGCGCTGGCCTACCGCGCTTTGTGGGGGCACTGGCCGGAACTGGAAGTGTCGCCGTTTGGTATCTGCCTGCGGCTGCGCGGCCTGCCCATGACCGCCCGGCAGGAGCTTCTGCTGGCTGCAGCCGGGCCGCTGGCCAACCTGCTGGCCTGCGCGGCGGTGCTGCTGTTCATGCGCGGGGCAGGGTACAGCTACGGCGGGTATTGGTTTGCCTGCTGTAACCTGCTGGTGGGCGGCAGTAACCTTCTGCCCCTGCCCGGCCTGGATGGCTGGCGCATTGCGGGGGCACTTCACGGCTTGCGGAGAACGTAGGGGCGGGGCTTTGCTCCGCCCGCAGCCGTTGCCACAAAATGCAAAACCCCGGGGACGCACGGTCTCCGGGGTTTGTTTTAATTTGGATTATTTGGATTTACGGCGCTTTTGCAGCACGCAGAGGGCGGTGATACTGCCCAGCGTCAGAATGCTGAACAGGGCGGGGGAAGAGCTGTCGCCCGTCTGGGGGATAACACCGGATGCCTGCGCGGTGGGCGCGGGTGTGGCGGTCACAGTGGGCTGTGCCGTGGGCGCCGGGGTGGCGGGGGCAGCCGTTGCGGTGTTGTCGGCAGGTGCTGCCGTGGGCGCTGTTGTAGGCGCTGCTGTGGGTGCTACGGTAGGGATTGTTGTGGGTGCGGCGGTAGGGGTAGGTGCTTCGGTAGGGGCGGCAGTCGGTTCCGCCGGCTTCGGCGAAGGAGTAGGTGCATTTATACCATGTGCCGCTTTCAGCGCCGCGCCCAGGGGAAGAATGGTGACGGTATTATTTTTAGCGGTTGCTGGCTTCCAACGGTTTTCTTCGCCTTCGGTATCGTGATACCAGTCGTCAATGATTTTTCCGTCATCGTCCAAAACACTCCACTTTGCGCCGGGTTCCAGTTTAATGATGTTGAAGCTGTTGCCTCCTTTATTGGTATTATAAAGGTCATCACCGGCTGTGACGGCTTTGTTGTTGTAAACTTTGACGAGCGGCGAGAGACTCACAGTGCCGTATTCATTGTAGATGCCGCCGCCGTACTTTTTGTGTTCATAATCACGATCGTTGACATTAAAAGTGATATTGCCTTTGTAGGGGATGCTGTCAAGCTTGTTGTTTTCCGTAATTAAACCTGCATTAAGAACCAACGTGCCAGAACCTATGTCACTATTGCCGTTTTTGATGCCCCATGCGCCATTACGGCAAATTTCCAAATGTGCGTCGGCCTCAACGGTAGTAGTAGCATTGGGATAGTTGTCGAGACCGACAACGTTGTCATTCAAATATACCTGCGCACCGGCAAGAACGTTAAAATTGTTGCCGCCGTTTGCTAAACCAACGGCTGTACTGCTAGAAGAAAGCACAGCATCCTTTTGTACAGTCAAGGAACCTTTGCTGCCGTTGAAATCGTAAAGAGCGATTCCGGGACCCCAATGCCCCACGGAGGTCATCTTTGCACCGCTTTGCAAAACAGCGTTGCCGTTGAAAGCGATACCATAAATTGTGTCATACCGTGACTCGATTTCAGAAGTTCCGTCCACATCAAGATTGTGGACAAAAATGCCAAACGTGGAACCATTATTTTCCGAAATAACGCGGGAATGATCGGAAATAGTCATGGTTCCATAGTAGCAACCAATACCACCTTTGTGAGCGTAGGGGTCCCTTGCATCACCATTCCTGTTGACGTTTATTTCGGAATAATTAGTTACCTTGACATCTACTGGGTTGGCGGTGATGCCATTATGATAACAGTTTGTGGCTGTCAGAGTAGAATTGTTAGAGACATCAATTCGACCCTTGATGGTTTTATATTCGTCATTCTGGTCCGGATCAGAATCAATATAGATGCCGCTGCAACCGCCCTTTCCCTCTTCACCAGGGTTTACCGGAATTCTGTTCATAAACCCGCTGACGGTGAAGTGCGTATTATTCTGAATGCACAAGTTACCGCCGTTGTAGATGCACAGGCCGCTGCCGCCCGAGTCGTTAGGCTCGAGGTTCGTAATATTCACGATGGCGCACTCGTCCAGAATCAGTGTGCCGGGGCCAAAGAATACTGCAGAGATATTGGCATTTTCTTTATTGGCGTTGCCGGGGTTCGTTCCCGCATTGACAGTCAGCTCGCGGCAGTTCTTGATGGTCACTTCGCAGCGGGTCGCATAGATACCCTTCTGTTTCAGCGTTAAGCTGTGTTTGGCGGCATCCAGCGTAATCTTCTTCCACTGGTCAGCATTATCACCCGAACCGATAAACCGCAGGCCCTCGGTCAACTCCAAATCGCTTTGCAGCGTAATGGTAATGGTAGCATCGCTGCTTGTGGTGCCATTACATGCATCGGTAATCGCGGCTTGCAGCGTCGGATACTCAGTTTCGCCAATCTTAGCCACCACAGGGGCGGCAACACTGGGATTTGTCTGTCTCTCACTGTTATTGTTTTCCCCATTGGGCAAAGCATCATTACTGCCGCCGGGCAGCGCATCTTCCTTCACATTCCCGTCAGAATTCCCGTCAGAATTCCCGTCAGGATTCCCGTTAGAATTCCCATCAGACTGCACGGATGCCTCGCTGCCGATCGTTGGCTCATCCGGAAGGCTTGGTTCCCCTGCAAAGGCAGGGGTTGCAAAAGCAGAAAGCGCAAAGCAGGTTGCAGCCGCAAATATGAACAACCGTTTTCTCACAAGTACCACTCCTAAAACTGTATTATACCCTGTACGTATCCCTGACAAATTCCGCCGAAAAATACACGTACAAATGTAACGATAAATATATAGCAGTAATACTAGCATGTTTAAAACCACCTGTCAACACGCCCAAAAGTCCGGGGGGGGGGTATCCTGTAAATCGCGCAACAAATGCGCAACGTAACGCCGGTAACGCGCAGCGAAATCAACACTTTGCGGTTACAGTTGTGGCAGTTCGCTCAATCAAGTCTAAAAAAATTGTGCAAACTTCCGAAAATCAACCTTTTTTACCTTTTTGGCACATACAAAGGTAAATGGTTGCAATTTTGGCGGTGGCAGCGTATAATAAACTTACTATTGCCAAAAAGTGATTTACGGCACAATACAAACAAGGATGGTTCACCAATATGGCGGAATTTTCCCCGAAATTTAAAGAGGCTCTGAGTCTGGTACAAAAGCCGGGCCGTTACACGGGCGGTGAGCCGGGCTGCATCTACAAAGACAAATCCAAAGTGGATGTGCGCATGGCGTTCTGCTTCCCGGACACTTACGAAATCGGTATGTCGTTTCTTGGCGAAAAAATCCTGTACGACATTCTGAACCGCCACGAAAACTGGTGGTGTGAGCGTGCCTTTATGCCCTGGACCGACATGAAAGAACAGATGGAGCGGTTGGACATTCCGCTCTATTGCCTCGAGAGCAAGGATCCGCTGTGCGATTTTGATATCGTCGGCTTCTCGCTGGAATATGAGTTGGCCTACACAAACGTCCTGGCTATGCTGCGCCTGTCGGGTATTCCGCTGCGGGCGGCTGACCGCGACGAGCGCTGGCCGCTCATTATTGCGGGCGGCCCCTGCGTCTGCAACGCCGAGCCGATGGCGGATTTCTTCGACATTATGCAGCTGGGCGAGGGCGAGCAGATGCTGCAAGATATCTGCGCAACGGTTGAACAGGGCAAAAAGCAGGGCTGGAACAAAGAACAGCTGCTGCTGGCGCTGGCGAAGATCCCCGGTGTCTACGTGCCGTCCTTCTACGATGTGACCTACAAGGAGGATGGCCGCATTGAGGCCGTGACCCCGAACCGCCCGGGCATCCCGGCCCGCGTGACCAAGGCCATTGTCAAGGATATGGACAGTTTCACCCCGCCGGAAAACTTCGTTGTGCCGCTTGTCGGCGCGGTGCAGGATCGCGCCTGTGTCGAGGTGCTGCGCGGCTGCGTGCGCGGCTGCCGCTTCTGCCAGGCGGGCCAGCTCTACCGGCCTTTCCGCGAGCGCAGCCCTAAGCTCATCAGCGACAGCGCCCGTGCGCTCTGCCGCAACACAGGCTATGACGAACTGAGCCTGTCGAGCCTGTCCACCTCCGACCATTCCCGGCTGGAAGAAATTTTGGATAATTTGAACTCCTGGGCCGAGGCTGACCATGTCAGCCTGTCGCTGCCGTCACTGCGCGTGGACAATTTCTCGGAATCTCTTGTCGAGAAAACGACGAAGGTACGCAAAAGCGGCCTGACCTTTGCCGCCGAAGCCGGCACCCAGCGCCTGCGCGACGTTATCAACAAAAACGTCACCTGGGAGCAGATCGAGCGCGGCTGCCGCATTGCCTTCTCGGAAGGGTACACCTCGGTCAAGCTCTACTTTATGATGGGCCTGCCCACCGAGACACTGGACGATATCAAGGGTATTGCCGATACCGCCCAGCAGGTCGTGGATCTCTTCTACAAAATCCCCAACCGCCCGAAGGGCAAGGGCGTACAGGTGACGATCAGCGTGGCCTGCTTTGTGCCCAAGCCCGACACGCCGTTCCAGTTCTGCGCCCAGGACCGCCGCGAAGCCCTGCGCGAGAAGCAGAAATATCTGCTCAGCTGCGTGCATTCCCGCAAAATCAAGGTCAACTACCACGACAGCACCACCAGCGTGCTGGAAGGCGTTTTCGCCAAGGGAGACCGCCGCATGGGCCGCGTTATCGAGACAGCGTTCGAGAACGGCGCGTTCTTCGATACGTGGGAAGAATACTTTGACTATGACCGCTGGCTGGATGCCTTTAAGACTTGCGGTATTGACCCAGACTTCTACAACTACCGCGCCATTGGCCTGGACGAGGTCACACCCTGGGATCATCTTGACGTCGGCGTGACAAAGGCCCATCTGGTGCGGGAGTACAAAAAAGCGCTGGAAGCCAGGACCACCCAGCCCTGCAACCGCCAGTGCAGCGCCTGCGGTGCCAATAAACTGATCGGAGGACCGTGCTTTGACTACAATCAGGATATTCTTTGAAAAGTGCGGTGAGGCCGCGTATATCTCGCTGCTGGATTTGCAGCGGGTGTTCCACCGGATGCTGAAAATGAGCAGCCTGCCGGTGTACTATACCCAGGGTTTCAACCCCCATATCTACCTGTCCTTCACCTGCCCGCTGTCTCTGGGACAGGAGAGCTTATGTGAGAGCTGCGAGGTCAAGACCGAACAGGAGACAATCGACCCGCAAACCTGGATCGACGCTTTGCAGCCCTTGATGCCGCGGGGCATTGTCATCACAAAAATTGCCCCGGCGGTGGAAAAAGTCGGCGAGATCGAGACAGCGGCCTATGAGGTCACGATGCCGGCAAGCAGTGCCATTGCGCTGGATGCCTACAACAACGCCGAGCACGCCGAGGTCACGAAAAAGACGAAGCGCGGACAAAAAACGCTGGAACTGAAGAACTACTTAGACCGCATTGCCTACACGGTGGAGGGGGACACGGTGCGCTTTACGGCAATGCTGCCCTGCGGCAGCGGCGAGGCACTGAGCCTGAACCCCTCGCTGCTGACGGATTTCCTGCGCACCCAGGGTGCCGCCCCGGTCTGGCAGTGCCGTGTGCTGCGCACGCACCTTTATAATAAGGCGGGCAAAGACTTCGAGTAAGAAAAGCCTTCCCCCGCAGAGGATGGCAAAAGTTGAAAAAATCTTCGATTTTCTGTCAAAACCCCCTTGCCAAACTTCCTGCACAATGATATAATACTAAAGCGTTAGTGCCGCCGAGCCATCGGCGGGATAATGACACATCATTATACAGGCGGTCCTCTGACGAAACATCGTGTATGAACGTCGCAATAAAATGGAGGAATTCAAACCATGGACGCAATGAAGCATTTTACCGAGGGTATGATCAAAGAGAACAAGCCCCAGTTCGAAGTCGGCGACACCGTTCGCGTCTCCGTCCGTATCAAGGAAGGCGACAAGGAGCGTATCCAGGCTTTCGAGGGCACCGTTATTGCTAAGAAGCATGGCGGCATCGCTGAGACCTTCACCGTTCGCCGCACCTCTTACGGTGTCGGTGTTGAGCGTGTGTTCCCGGTCAACAGCCCGTTCGTTGAGAAGGTCGACGTCGTTCGCCGCGGCAAGGTTCGCCGTGCGAAGCTGTTCTACCTGCGCGAGCGCACTGGCAAGGCTGCCAAGGTCAAGGCACGTATCTGAGCATACTGAGAAAAGGGGAGGACGGTTGGCGTTCTCCCTTTTTTCGTATTTTTTTAGGAATGGGTGGTGGAAAGCATGGGTGCAGCGTTTGATGAATCGTTCAAAAAACGCTACCGCCGCAATAAGGAAGCGCTGGAATGGTACGACGCCCTGGCCATGGCCGTGGCAGTCATTGCCATTGTGTTCACCTTTTTTGTGCGCATCGTCAAGGTGGACGGCCACTCGATGGATCCGACGCTCTTCAACGGCGAGCGCATCCTCATCAACCTGATGAAGCAGCCCGACTACGGCGATATCGTCGTGGTGGACGGCTACACCAGTTACGGAAAGCCACTGGTCAAGCGGGTCATCGGCAAGGGCGGCGATACCATCGACATTGATTTCGCCGCGGGCATCGTCTATCGCAACGGCGTCGCCCTCGACGAGCCGTACACCGCAGAGCCTACCTATTTATATGAGAGCGTGGACTTTCCCATCACGGTGCCGGACAGCTGCCTTTTTGTGATGGGCGACAACCGCAACAATTCCACCGACAGCCGCGATTCCCGCGTGGGCTGCGTGGACGAACGTGACATTATGGGCGCAGCTATGCTGCGCGTACTGCCCTTTGGCAAGATAGGAGCGGCCGAATGAGCCAGAGCGACATTATCAACAGCCGCCAGATCCAGTGGTTCCCCGGGCACATGACCAAGACCTTGCGCCTGATGGAAAAGGAAATCCGCAACGTCGACTGCGTTTTGCAGATTCTCGACGCACGCATCCCGCTTTCCAGCCTGAACCCCGAGATCGAGCGCATCACCGCGGGCAAACCGCATTTATATGTACTGAACAAATCTGACCTGGCCGACCCCGAAATCACCAAGCAGTGGCTGGCCTACTTTAAGAGCGCGGGCGCGGGCTGCATTGCCATGGACTCCAAGCAGCGGGGCCGCGCCACGGCGACGAAAGGGTTGATTGAGAAAGAACTCTCTGCCCTGATGGAGCGCCGCCGCAACCGCGGCATGGTGGGTGCGGCCATCCGTGTGATGATCGTCGGCATCCCGAATGTGGGCAAGTCCACCTTTATCAACTCCTTTGCGGGCACGACCCGTGCAAAGGCCGCCAACAAGCCCGGCGTCACCCGCGGCAAGCAGTGGATCAGCGTTGACAACTTTGACTTGATGGATATGCCCGGCGTGCTGTGGAAAAAGTTTGACTCGCTGGAAACGGCGTCGAACCTCGCGTTCATCGGCTCCATCCGCGACGATATCCTGGACATTGAGGAGCTGGCCTGCGGTCTGCTCTCGAGCGTTCGCGGCATCTACCCCCAGCAGCTGCTGGCCCGCTACAAGCTGGATGCGGCGGCGCTGGAACTGCCGCCCTACGACCTGCTGCAGGCCATCGGCGCCAAGCGCGGGATGCTGATTTCCGGCGGCGAGGTGGACACCGAACGCGCCGCCAAGATGCTGGTGGGTGAGTTCCGCGCCAGCAAGTGGGGGCGACTCTCGCTGGAGCGCCCGCCTCAGCGTGCGATTCAAGAAGAAGCAGAAGAGGTGATCGACGATGCCCCGGACGACTGGGACGACGACGAGCAGTAACGAGGCGCTCTATGCCTTTGACGCCGCCAAACGCGCCGAACACGGCGTACTCTGCGGCGTGGACGAGGCCGGGCGCGGTCCTCTGTGCGGACCGGTCTGCTGCGCGGCGGTCATCCTGAACCCCGACGACCCCATTGCGGGGGTCAATGACTCCAAAAAGCTGACCGAAAAACGCCGCGAAGCGCTGTTTGAAGAAATCACAAACCGTGCCTTGGCGTACAAAATCGTATTTATCTCGCCGCAGGAGATCGACGAGCGCAACATCCTGTGGGCGACGATGGACGGCATGGCCCAGGCAGTGGCAGGGCTGGAAATAACGCCCGATTATGCGCTGATTGACGGCAACCGCTGCCCGCCGGGGCTGATACAGCCCGCCGAGGCCGTCGTCAAGGGCGACGCAAACAGCGCGTCCATTGCGGCAGCGTCGATTCTGGCAAAGGTCAGCCGTGACCGCTATATGCTGGAACTGGACAAGCAATACCCCCAGTACCAGCTTGCCAAGCACAAAGGCTACCCGACGAAGCTGCACTATGAGTTGATTGCACAGTACGGCATCCAGCCGTTTTACCGCCGCAGCTTTTTGAAAAAACAGGGCTACTGGCATGACTGACACCGGCCATATCGGCGAAGCGATTGCCGCTAAGTATTACCAGCAGCGCGGCTGGCTGCTGCTCAACCACAATTACCGCACCCGGATGGGGGAAATTGACCTTATTTTATATAAGGATGACACCCTCGTCTTTGCCGAGGTCAAGACCCGCACCGGTGCGATGCTGGATCGCCCGGCCGCTGCGGTGGATGCCCGCAAGCAGCAGCGATTGATTTTAGCCGCCCAGCAGTATTTGCAGTGCAGCCCCTACCGGGACGCAGCCATCCGCTTTGATGTGGTGGAAGTCACCCCCGCCGCCAAGGGCTGGCAGGTACATTGCATTCCCAGCGCGTTTGAGTGCTGAGAAGATATAGAGGAACGAAAGTACAAGAGAATAAGAGAAAGGGTGTAAACATATGCAGTATTTAAGCACCAGAGATTCCGCACTCCGCGTTTCCGCGCAGGAAGCAATCGTCCGTGGTCTGGCACCGCAGAGCGGTCTGTTTGTACCGGAAACTTTCCCGAAGGCTGATCTGGAAGGTTGGAAAGACCTTTCGTACCCCGTACTGGCTGAAAAGGTGCTGGCCGGTTTTCTGACCGAGTACAGCGCTGATTTCCTGCACACCGCCACCGCTGCTACCTACGGCGAAGCCTTCGGCGGCAAGGCGGGCGAGACGGTCAAGGTTCGCGACGGCCTGTATTCTCTTGAACTGTGGCACGGTCCGACCTGCGCGTTCAAGGACTACGCTTTGCAGCTGATGCCGAAGCTGCTGGTCGAAGCCAAGAAGATGCTGGGCCGCACCGAGACGACCCGCATTCTCGTCGCGACTTCCGGCGATACCGGCAAGGCCGCGCTGGCGGGTTATGCTGATCTCGACGGCATCGAAATGGAAGTGTTCTATCCGAACGACGGCACCAGCGAGATCCAGCACCTGCAGATGGCGACCCAGAAGGGCCAAAATGTGCAGGTCTACGCCGTGCAGGGCAACTTTGACGACGCCCAGACCGGCGTCAAGAAGGTCTTTGCCGACGCCGACGTTGCCGCCGAGCTGGAAAAGCGCGGCATCCGCCTGTCCAGCGCGAACTCCATCAACTGGGGCCGCCTGGTGCCGCAGATTGTCTACTACTTCTACGCCTACTTCCGTCTGGCTGAGCGGGGCGCGGTCGCATGGGGCAAGCCGGTTGACTTCTGCGTTCCGACCGGTAACTTCGGCGATATCCTGGCCGGCTACTACGCCAAGCAGATGGGCCTGCCGGTGGGCAAGCTGATCTGCGCGTCCAACAAGAATAACGTGCTGACCGACTTCCTACGCACCGGCACCTATGACGCCCGCCGCACCTTCTACAAGACGACGTCACCGTCCATGGATATCCTGATTTCCTCGAACCTCGAGCGCCTGCTCTACCACGTCAGCGGCAGCAGTGAGAAGGTCGCCGCCTGGATGCAGGAGCTCAGCCAGACCGGCAAGTACACCGTCGATGCCGAGACGCTGGCGAAGATCCAGGCGAGCTTCGCCGCGGGCTATGCGGATGACGCCGAGGGCGCAGCGGAAATCAAGGCCCGCTTTGACGAGGACAACTACCTCTGCGACACCCACACCGCCGTGGCGTTCCGCGTGGCCGAAGCTCTGCGCACCGAGGCTCCCATGGTCGTGCTGTCCACGGCAAGCCCCTTCAAGTTCCCGCGCGACGTGCTGACCGCCCTGGGCGAGACCGCTCCCGCCAGCGACTTTGCTGCTATGGCGGCCTTGACCGCCAAGACCGGCGCCGAGGCCCCGGCGTCCTTAAGTGAGCTGGACAAGCTGGAAGTGCGCTTCAAGACGGTCTTGCAGCCCGCGGATATCCGCACCGCATCCCTTCGTTAAAAACAACAACTAGAAAGTGAGGGCCGTATGGCCATCTTTGCAATCGGGGATATGCACCTCTCGCTGGGAACGGACAAGCCCATGGACGTTTTCCCGGGGTGGGAGGGGTACCTGCCCCGACTGGAAGCCAACTGGCGAAAGCTCATATGCCCGGAGGACACCGTTGTCCTGGCGGGCGACACCAGCTGGGCCATGAACCTGAACGACACCAAGGCGGATTTTGCCTTTATCCAAAACCTGCCTGGCCAGAAATGGCTGCTGAAAGGCAACCATGACTACTGGTGGACGACGACTCGCAAGATGGAGACGTTTTTGGCCGCCAACGGCTTTGACACGCTGCACATTCTGCACAATAACGCCTGCATCGTGGGCGATGTGGCGCTGTGCGGCACCCGGGGCTGGCCCTTTGACGATGTGGCTGCCCAGGGGGAAAAGCTCATGGCGCGCGAGGCTGGCCGCCTGCGGATGAGTTTGCAGGCGGCGGGGGAGACGCGTGAAAAAATCGCCTTCCTGCACTACCCGCCCATCTACCCGGGCGCACAGGCGCAGGAGCTTGTGGATGTGCTGAACGAGTTCCATGTGACCGAATGCTGCTACGGCCACCTGCACGGCAAGTCCATCCGCTATGCCATGCAGGGCGAGCGGGACGGCATCACCTACCGTCTGATCTCCGCCGATGGCCTGTCGTTCTGCCCCTATAAAATACGGTGAAGCCTATGAAGCAGAAAACAAAAGATATCATCCGGGCGCTGCTGCTGGGGCTGCTCTGCACGTTGGCGCTCTCCGCCGTCATCACGGTGGCGGATACCGAAACCGCCTGCACCGATCTGATGATCGGTATGCAGTACGAGACGACCGGCCTTGACCTGGACGCCGCGCCGGGGCTGCTGGTGGGGCTTGTCAAGCTGCACCAGAACTTCCCGCTGGACGCCTGGGTCTGGGGGCCTGCGGTGGCGGGGCTGGCCGCGCTGCTCTACTGGGTGCGCCGCCAGCGCACGGCCAAGCCCAGATGCGCCGAGCTGGTGCTGAGCATTGTCTTTGGTGTCGCCGAGGTGCTGGGCCTGAGCATCTGCAAGCTGGGCAGCTGGGCCTTCGTCTTTAAAAATCCCTATCAGGTCTTTGTGGGCGCTGTCTGCATGGCCGGGTATGGGGTGTTGTTCTACCACGCTGTCTGGGGCTTGTACGCCCTGCTGGGACGGCCTGGCGGGGCAGAAGCTGAACCGGAAAACCGCTTCGCCCGCCGGTTCGCCAGGGCCCCGGGCTGCACGTCGTCGCTGCTCATCGGCGCGGCATGGCTGCCTTGGGTGGCCGTGTTCTGGCCCGGGTCGGTGGACTGGGACTCCTGGGGGCAGATCTCCCAGGTCATCGGCAAGCAGGAAATGACCGCCCACCATACGGTGCTGTCCACCTGGCTGCACGGCTGGCTGTTCCAGCTGGGCCGCGTCCTGGGCAGTGATAACCTGGGTGTGTTCTTCTACATCGTCTTGCAGTTCATCGTCTGTGCCTGGGTGTTCGGGCAGGTGGCGGCCTTTGCGGGCAAGCTGGGCTGCTCCCGCGGGGTGCAGTACGCTGTCACGGCGTTCTTTGCGCTGAACCCGATTTGGGGCGTGTTCATCCAGACCCAGGTCAAGGATACGCTTTACACCGGTCTCTTTGTGCTGTTCGTGCTGAAAACCGCCGATCTGTTGCTGTTCCCGCAGGAATGGCAGGGGAGCCGCAAACGCCTGGCCGCCTACGCGGTGCTGGGCATCCTCTGCTGCCTTTTGCGCAAAAACGGCATCTACGCCGTTGTGCCGATGGTGCTTGCTTCGGCTCTTGTGCTGACTGGTAAACAGCTGCGCAAACCACTTCTGGCGGTCATGCTGGCGGTGGTCATTGGCTCCTTCGGGTTTGATGTATTCACCGAAAAAGTCCTCGACATCCCGGCGGGCAGCGTGGGGGAGGCCCTCTCGGTGCCGATGCAGCAGACGGCTCGCTATGTCCGGGACTTCGGCTATGACGTCACCGACGACGAGAAGGCTGTCATCAATGAAGTGCTTGACTATGACAGCCTGGCTCAGAGCTATATGCCGGAACTTTCCGATGGCGTAAAGCAGTACTACAAGAATCCCAGCAAGGGTGGCCTGGCCCGCTATATGCTGACCTGGGCCAAGACGCTCTTCAAGCACCCGGTCTGCTATTTTGAGGCCCTGCATGCCAACTCCCACGGCTATTACACCATCACGAAATGCCGGGCTATCAACGATTACTACACGTTTAATAATGACACTTGCATGCAAATGTTTGAAATGGACGTCCACTATCTTGATAAATCCGGCTATCTGCGGTATGCTTTTGTACAGGCGCTCTCGGCGTTTGAAAAACTGCCGCTGGTGGGGCTGATCACGTCCATCGGGTTTATGGCCTGGCTCACGGCGGTGCTGGGGGTCTGGCTGGCGCGGCGCAAAGCAAAGCAGACGCTGCCGATTTTTATTGGCCTGGGCATTTTCTGGCTGACCTGCATCGCGTCCCCGGTCAATGATTGTATGCGCTATTTCCTGCCGATTGCGGGGTGTCTGCCGCTGATTTTCTGTCTGGCGCTGTATTTTTGCAAGAAAAATGCAGAAAAATCCGCTTAGTTTGTTAAAATTTTAAAAACAGGGCTGGTATTTTCTGCACAGGCATGGTATAATAACTTGTATTTTTATGTACATCTATTTTTGGAGGAATTTATAAATGAAACTGATTTCCTGTGAAAAGCTCGAAAAGAGCATGGTCGAACTGCAGTTCTCCATTGACGCGGAGACCTTCAAATCTGCCGTCAATACCGCTTTCAAGCGCGAGGGCAAGAAGTACGCCATCCCCGGCTTCCGCAAGGGCAAGGCCCCCAAAGCCATGATCGAGAAGATGTATGGCAAGGATCTGTTCCAGTATGACGCCATCAACGACCTGTTCCCCGAGAACTACGAGGCCGCCGTCAAGGAGGCTGGCATTGAGGCCGTCGGCCGTCCTGATCCCGAGGTCGTCTCCATGTCCGAGGACGAGGGCGCTACCCTGAAGGTCAAGGTCGCCGTCAAGCCCGAGGTCGAGCTGGGCGAGTACACCGGTTTAACCGTCAACAAAGATGTCAAGACTGTGGATGAGGCCGATGTTGACGCTGAGATCAAGCGTATGCAGGACCGCAATGGCCGTCTGCTGACCCGTGAGGGCGAGGCCCAGAACGGTGACACCGTCGATATCGACTTCGAGGGCTTCGTTGATGGCATTGCTTTCGAGGGCGGCAAGGCTGAGCACTACTCTCTGGTGCTGGGCTCTGGTTCCTTCATCCCCGGTTTCGAGGAGCAGGTCGTTGGCCATAAGGCTGGCGAGGCCTTCGACGTCAACGTCAAGTTCCCCGAGGAGTACCAGGCTGAGGAGCTGGCCGGCAAGGACGCTACCTTCAAGATCAAGCTGCACAACGTGCAGTACAAGGAACTGCCCGAGCTGGACGACGACTTTGCCAAGGACGTCAGCGAGTATGACACCCTCGATGAGCTGAAGGATTCTATCCGCAAGGGCATCCAGACCAACCATGAGAAGCAGGCTGACCAGAAGGTCGAGAACGACCTGATCGACCAGGTCGTGGGCGGCATGAAGGCCGAGATCCCCGACGCCATGATCGAGAGCCGCATCGAGGAGCTGGTTCAGGACTTCCAGTACCGTATCTCCCAGCAGGGCCTGAAACTGGAGCAGTACCTCCAGTACATGGGCATGACCATGGAGCAGTTCAAGGAGCAGTTCCGTGAGCAGGCCGACAAGCAGGTCAAGATGCGCCTGGCCATGGAGGCTATCGTCGCCAAGGAGTCCATCGAGGCTACCGAGGAGGAGTTCGAGGCTGAGATCAAGCGCATTGCCGATGCTTACCAGATGGAGGCCGACAAGGTCAAGAGCCTGGTCGATGCCGCTGCCGTCAAGAAGGATCTGGCTGTCAACAAGGCCATCGACTTCGTGAAGGAGAAGGCTAACATCGTCCTGGGCGCTGCCGAGGAAGAAAAGAAGCCCGCCAAGAAGACCACCCGCAAGACCACCAAGAAGGCTGCCGCCAAGAAGGACGAGGAGCCGAAGGAAGAGGAGACCCAGGGCGAGTAATCACCCCGCGGCATCCGTAAACATTGAGTAAAAGGGCCGGTACGGTGCGCAGCTTTGCCGCCGTATCGGTTCCTTTATCATCACCACATTTTTATGACACCAAGGAGGGAAAACCCAATGAGCCTTGTACCCTATGTTGTCGAGCAGACTGCGCGCGGTGAGCGCAGCTATGACATTTTCTCCCGCTTGCTCAATGACCGTATCATTGTGCTGAGCGAGGACGTCAACTCCGCCTCCGCCAGCGTTATCGTGGCACAGCTTTTGTACCTTGAAGGCCAGGATCCGGAGAAGGATATCTACTTTTATATCAACAGTCCCGGCGGCTCGATCTCCGACGGCATGGCCATCCATGACACGATGAACTACATCAAGTGCGATGTCTCCACCATCTGTGTCGGCATGGCGGCCTCCATGGGCTCTTTCCTGCTGGCCAGCGGCACAAAGGGCAAGCGCTTTGCACTGCCCAACTCGGAAATCCTCATCCACCAGCCGCTCATCGGCGGACAGGGCATTTCCGGCCAGGCCACGGATATCAAAATTCACGCTGACCACATCGTGCGCATCCGTGAAAAGATGAACACGCTGCTCAGCCAGTACACCGGCCAGCCGCTGGAGACCATCACCCGCGATACCGAGCGCGACAACTATATGACCGCGCAGCAGGCGAAGGAGTACGGCCTGATCGACGATATCCTCTATAAACACTGATTCGGGGGAACAACATGGCAAATCAAACGTCCGGTAAGGACGGAAAAGGACGCGAGCTCGTCTGCAGCTTCTGCGGACGCTCTCAAAATGAGGTGGAGCAGCTGGTCATCGGCCCCGGTGTCAACATCTGCAAGGACTGCCTGGATATGTGCTGCAACGCCCTGTATAAGGATGGCGAGCGCCCGGCCCCGCCGCGCGCCGGTATGCCACCCCGGGATCGCCGCCGCAGTGCGCCGCAGCCCGGTGCCGACTACGACTATGACCCGCTGGAAAGCATCAACATCCTGACGCCTGCTGAGATCAAGGCAGGCCTTGACCAGTATGTCATCGGCCAGGATGCCGCCAAAAAGGTGCTGGCAGTCTCGGTCTACAACCACTATAAGCGCATTCTCTCCGGCCAGAACAGCGACGTCGAGCTGCAAAAGTCCAACGTCCTGATGCTCGGCCCCTCCGGCACCGGCAAAACGCTGTTGGCCCAGACGCTGGCAAAGATGCTGAACGTGCCTTTTGCCATCGCCGACGCCACGACCCTGACCGAGGCCGGTTACGTGGGTGAGGACGTCGAGAACATCCTGCTTAAACTGATTCAGGCGGCAGATTTTGATATTCCCCGCGCTGAGATCGGTATTATCTATGTGGACGAGATCGACAAGATCACCCGCAAGAGCGAGAACCCCTCCATCACCCGCGACGTTGGCGGTGAGGGTGTGCAGCAGGCATTGCTGAAAATCGTCGAGGGCACGGTCAGCAATGTGCCGCCCAACGGCGGCCGCAAGCACCCGCAGCAGGAGTTTATCCAGATCAACACGAAGAACATCCTGTTTATCTGCGGCGGTGCGTTTGACGGGCTGGAAAAGCTCATCCAGAAGCGCACTGACAATGCCAGCATGGGCTTTGGCAGCCAGCTTCGCACGACGCTCGATAAGGACGAAACGCGCCAGAAACTGCTGAAAAACGTTGAACCGGACGATCTGGTCAAGTTTGGCCTTATCCCGGAGCTTATCGGCCGTCTGCCGGTCGTGACCGTGCTGGACCCGCTGGACGAGGAAGCCCTTGTCCGCGTGCTGACCGAACCGAAAAACAGCATTGTGCGCCAGTACAAGGAGCTGCTGCACCTGGATAACGCCGAGCTGGTCTTTACCGACGCGGCACTGCACGCCATCGCCAAAAAGACGGTGGAGCGCAAGAGCGGCGCACGCGGCCTGCGCAGCGTCGTCGAGGAACTGCTGATTCCGATTATGTACGACATTCCTTCCGACGCGACCATCACCAAGGTGACGATCGACGCCGACACGGTGGAGGGCGGCCAGCCCCACATCGAGCATGGCGCTATGCGCCCGCGCTACAAAAGTTTGACGGAACAGCAATAAAAACTACCTGCACCGGAGCCGAAACGCCCCGGTGCATTTTTGTTCACAAAAATTTTATATAGAAAACACTTGATTTTTTACAGCAAAGTGGCTATTATATATTTAGCACTCAGAGAGAATGAGTGCTAAACTAAAAATATAAAGAGAAATCTTTTATAGGGAGGAACTTCCACTATGAAAATCAAACCTCTTGCAGATCGTGTTGTTATCAAACTGGTCGAAGAAGAAGAAACCACCAAGGGCGGCCTGATCCTGTCCGGCTCCGCCAAGGAAAAGCCCCAGGTTGCCGAAGTCATCGCTGTCGGCCCCGGCGGCAATGTGGACGGCAAGGAAGTCGAGATGATCGTCAAGGTCGGCGACAAGGTCCTGACCAGCAAGTACTCCGGCACCGAGGTCAAGGTCGACGGTGAGGAATGCACCATCGTCCGCCAGAGCGACATCCTCGCGGTTGTGGAATAATTTGATTTTTCAGTAATTCTTTCAGATAAAAGGAGAGATTCATTATGGCTAAACAGATCAAGCAGGGCGAGGACGCCCGCAAGGCCCTTTGCGCTGGCATCGACCAGCTGGCCAACACCGTCAAGGTTACCCTCGGCCCCAAGGGCCGTAACGTCGTGCTGAGCAAGAAGTTCGGCAGCCCGCTCATCACCAACGACGGTGTCACCATCGCCAAGGAAATTGAGCTGAAGGACGAGTTCGAGAATATGGGCGCACAGCTCGTTCGCGAAGTCGCCACCAAGACCAACGATGCTGCTGGTGACGGCACCACTACCGCTACCGTTCTGGCTCAGGCTTTCGTCAACGAGGGCATGAAGAACGTTACCGCCGGTGCCAACCCCATGGACATCAAGCGCGGTATGCAGAAGGCCGTCTCTGCTGCGGTTGAGGCCGTCAAGGAGCACAGCCAGAAGGTCAACGGCAGCAAGGATATTGCTCGTGTCGGCACTGTTTCTGCCGGTGATGCTGAGATCGGCCAGCTGATTGCTGACGCGATGGAGAAGGTCACCGCCGATGGCGTCATCACCATCGAGGAGAACAAGACCACCGCCGAGACCTACACCGAGGTCGTTGAGGGTATGCAGTTCGACCGCGGCTACGTGACCCCCTACATGGTCACCGACACAGAGAAGATGGAGACCGTCTACGACGACTGCTCCGTCCTGATCACCGACAAGAAAATCAGCGTCTTCCAGGATGTGGTCCCTCTGCTTGAGCAGGTCATCCAGTCCGGCCGCAAGCTGCTCATCATTGCTGAGGATGTCGAGGGCGATGCCCTGTCCAACCTCATCATCAACCGTCTGCGCGGCGGCCTGAATGTTGTTGCCGTCAAGGCACCTGGCTTTGGCGATCGCCGTAAGGAGATGCTGCAGGATATCGCCACCCTGACCGGCGGCACCGTTATCAGCAGCGACCTGGGCTATGAGCTGAAGGATGCCACCATGCAGCTGCTGGGCCAGGCTCGCCAGGTCAAGGTCACCAAGGAGAACACCACCATCGTCGGCGGTGCCGGAGACAAGCAGGCTATCGCAGACCGCGTTGCCCAGATCCGCAGCCAGATCGCTGTTGCAACCTCTGACTTCGACCGTGAGAAGCTGCAGGAGCGCCTGGCCAAGATGGCCGGCGGTGTTGCCGTCATCAAGGTTGGCGCTGCTACCGAGGTCGAGATGAAGGACAAGAAGCTGCGCATCGAGGATGCTCTGAACGCGACCAAGGCCGCTGTTGAGGAAGGCATCGTTGCTGGCGGCGGTACGGCCACCATCAACGCCATCCCCGCTGTCGACAAGCTGGTCGGCGAGCTGGAAGGCGATGAGCGCACCGGCGCCAAGATCGTCCGCAAGGCGCTGGAAGCTCCTCTGCGCCAGATCGCTGCCAATGCCGGTCTGGAAGGCAGCGTTGTTATCGACAACATCCTGAAGGCCAACAAGCCCAACTACGGCTTCGACGCCCAGAAGGAAGAGTACGTTGAGGATATGATCGAGGCCGGTATCGTTGACCCGACCAAGGTCACTCGTTCCGCTCTGGAGAACGCCGCCAGCGTCGCCGCGATGGTTCTGACCACCGAGAGCTTGGTCGCTGACCTGCCCGAGCCGCCGGCTCCGGCTGCCCCGGCCCCTGACATGGGCGGTATGTACTAATTCAGCCCAAAAGCAAGCACAAGGTCGAAGTCTTGGCGACAAGGCTTCGGCCTTTTTGTATAGACCCAAGGCGGTAAAACGTGGTATAATAACCAAAAACAGCGGGGGAGGCAGCCATGAAACAACGGATGAAATACGCGGCGCTGGCCTTCACGCTGGGGCTGATGGCACTGATTTTCTACTTTTCGGGCCAACCGGCGGCGGACTCCTACAAACTCAGCGAGACCGTGACCGAGACTGTGCAGACGGATGGTATCTCGTTTTTGTTGCCGCTCTGGTTCGATGCCGAGAACTTCCACGCGAACCTGCGCAAGTGGGCGCATGTGGCGATTTTTGCCGCGCTTGGTGTAGGCATGGCCCTGACTGTGCACAGCTGGCTGTCCGGGCTGACGCTGCGCCGGCAGGGAATGCAGGCGGCGGTGCTGTGTGTGCTGTATGCGGCCAGTGACGAGCTGCACCAGTATTTTGTGCCCGGCCGCGCCGCCCTGGTGGGGGATGTGGTGATAGATGCCTTGGGCATCCTGCCCGGCGTGGCGGGGGTGTGCCTTTTGGTCTGGCTGCATCAAAAGCAACGCTGATGCCCATACTCCCACCGGGGGTGAGGGTATGTCTCTGCGGCGGTTTTATGGGCTTTGCGGGGCGTTGGTTTTTCTGGCGGGGGTCGTGCTCTGCCGCACCTACTGGGTGGGGCAGCAGGCCGCCTATGCCGCCAGCGCAGGCGGCCAGACCGTCCAGACACTGGACTTGCCCCGGGCCAGGGGCGATTTCTACGACCGCAACGGCCGCAAACTGACTGGCACGCAAACGCAGTATTACGCGCTCTGCATCCCCGGCGACGATGGCTACACGGCGCTGTTTCCCTATGTTTCCTACGAAAAGCAGGGCGTGCTTTACGACCGCCGTAACCTGGCCGCGCCGTTCCTGATTGAAGTCAGCCGCGACCTGACCGGGCGGGGCATCGCCACCTGCGCGGTGCCTGCGCATACGGTGGATATTGCGCCGCATCTGCTGGGCTACCTCGACGGCGAAGGCCGCGGCGTCGCCGGGCTGGAACGCGCCTACGACGCGCTGCTGACGGCCTCCGGCGATAAGCGCACCGTCAGCTGCGTGCTGGCGGCGCACAGCGGCCTGATGGCGGGGACAAGCCCTGTATGGGCTACGAGGAAAGAAGGCACTGGGCAGGGCGTGCAGCTGACACTGGACGCCGACTTGCAGCGCGCCTGTGAGGCGCTGGCGGCGCAGCTTATGCCGCGGGGGTGCATCCTCATTATGGACGCTGCTACAGGCGAGGTGCTTGCCAGCGTCAGTGCGCCGACGTTTGACGCACAGGATGTGGCCGCCAGCATCCGCGCCGACGATACTTCGCTCATCAACCGCCCATTTGCTGCGTTCAGCGCTGGATCGGTGTTTAAAGTGGTGCTGGCCGCAGCTGCCTATGAACAGGGCTTGGACTGGTTCACCCACGACTGCACCGGTGAAATCGTGGTGGCGGGGCAGACCTACCGCTGCGCCCAAGGCCGCGCCCACGGCGAAGTCAACCTGCGCGGTGCGCTGGAAGAAAGCTGCAACACCTATTTTATCAAACTGGGCCAGCTGTTGGGGGCAGAAGCCATCCGGGAAGAGGCAGAACACTTCGGCTTTGGCACAGCGGTACAAATTGCCCCGGGCCTGGCCGCAGCTGCCGGTACGCTGCCGGACGCGGAGACGCTGGAAAACCCCGGCCAGTTGGCAACGTTCAGCTTTGGGCAGGGGTCGCTGACCGTGACGCCGCTGCAAATCACCGCCATGATGAACACTGTTGCCAACGGCGGGGTGTATAGGACACCTGGCTTTGTGCAGGGCATCACCGGGGCCGATGGTATGTTGACCGACCCGGCGGCAGCGGAGAGCGCCCCGCGTACCGTCTGTGACGCCGCCACGGCCCGGGTGCTGCGCAGTATGCTGGCCTCGGTGGTGACGGATGGCATTGGCCATGACGCCCAGCCACGCCATGGTACAGCGGGCGGCAAGACTGGCACGGCCCAGACCGGCCAGTACAACGCCGACGGTGAGGAGCTGTTGAACTATTGGTTCACCGGCTTTTACCCGGCTGATGCGCCCCAATATACCATCACGGTCATGCAGGACGGTATCTTGAAGCCCGAAACCTCCAGCGCCGCCCTGTTTGAGCGAATAACGGAAATTCTGGATGTGTGGGCGGGGTACTAAGCCTTCTCCCCTCGGGGAAAGGTGGCCCTGCAGGGCCGGATGAGGGGCGCGTGTCCCATGGCAACCCCTTTATGGGCAAACATGGCAAGACCGCCCCTCATCAGTCCGCTTCGCGGACAGCTTCCCCCTCGGGGAAAGCCATTTATTGCATCCAATTTCCCCCAGGGTATTGCACTTTTGCGGTAAAAAAGCTACAATAATTATTATCTGTAAACCACAATGGCCTGGTGCTGAAAGGGACAAACCGATGCAGCCTGTATTCATTATAAATCCAACGGCGGGCAAGCTGGATGCCAGCGTGGCGCTGATTCCGCAGATCCACGCCGCCGCCAGCCGCGCCGGGGTAAAACCCATCGTGGAGATCACCCGCCGCCCGGGCCATGCCTGCGACCTGGCCGCCAAATATGCCGCCAGCGGGGAAGAAGTAGCCCTATACGCCTGCGGCGGAGACGGCACGCTGAACGAAGTTTTACAGGGCGTCATAGGCTGCCCCAATGCCGCTGTGGGCTGTGTGCCCTGCGGCAGCGGCAACGACTACGTGCGCAACTTCGGAACCCAGGCACAGTTTTTGGATATCGATGCCCAGTTGGCGGCAAAGCCGTTCGCGGTGGATCTGATTCAGACGCCCCAGGGGTACGGCATTGATATCTACGCTGCTGGCATTGACGCGCAGGTGGCAAACGGTATCCCCAAGTGGCGGCGCGTACCGCTGTGCGGCGGCACGACCGCTTACACGCTGTCGATCCTTGAAGCCATCTGCAGCACCTTCAAGCACCGTCTGCGCATCACGGCGGACGACCGCCGGCTGGAAGATACCTTCATGATGCTGGCGGTCTGCAACGGCCAGATGTACGGCGGTGGCTATTGTGCCGCGCCCCACGCCAGCATGGCGGACGGCCTGTTGGACGTGGTGCTGCTGAAACCCATCCCGCGCTTAAAGCTGCCCGGCCTGCTGGGCGGCTACAAAAAGGGTGAGCACCTGGCGGCAGGCGATGCCGTGACAGAAAAATTCAAACCCTACTTAACGTTTTTCCGTACAAGCAAAATTGACATAGAGGTGCTGGACGGCAACCCGCTCATCACGACGCTGGACGGTGAGTGTTCGCCCCAGCTGACGATGCACGCGGAAGCTGTGCGCAGTGCGGCGCATATTTTGCTGCCGCCCGCTTTGGCCGAAACCGCAAACAAGACGCCTGTTCTGGCAGGCTATGGGAGAGTAACGAATGTCTGAAAAAGTAAAAATCAAGATTGCCCGCAATGTGGTACATCTGCCGGCCATCGCGCTGCGCGGGCTGGTGGTGTTCCCGAACAACGTTGTCCACTTTGAGGTGGGCCGCACCAAGTCCATCGCCGCCATCGAGGCCGCCATGCACGCCAACAGCAGCGTGTTCCTGATCGCCCAGCGGGAAATGGACATCGAAGAACCGACCATCCGCGACCTGTACACCTACGGTGTCATTGCCGAGATCAAGCAGGTGCTGCGCGTCTCCGACGATCTCGTCAAAGTCCTGGTCGAGGGCAAGACCCGCGCCCGCCTGCTGGAACTGGATGCAGGGGAGAAGTATTTGCAGGCCACCGTGCGCCCGGTCGCGGTGCGCGGCATTGCTGCCGACAAGCGCAACCAGGTCGAAGCCCTTGTCCGCAGCCTGAAAGACTGCTTCGAGGAATACCTCTCGTACAGCCCGCAAATCTCCAAGGATGTTGTCTATAACATCATTTCTTCCGACTCGCCGCTGTTTTTGAGCGAGTATATGCCCGCCAACCTGCTGTTCAAGTATGAGGACAAGCAGACGATTCTGAACGAATCGACCCTGCTGGGCCGCCTGGAAAAGCTCTTGACCCTGCTGCGGCAGGAGTGCCAGATCATGGATATCGAGCGCGACCTTGACGATAAGGTCAACGCCCGCATGGACAAGGGCCAGCGCGAATACTACCTGCGCGAGCAGATGAACGTCATCAGTGAGGAACTGGGCGACGCCGAGGACACCCGCGCCGAGGCCGATACATACCGCGAGAAAGTCAAGGCGCTGAATCTCGATGAGGAATCCACGGAAAAGCTGCTGAAAGAATGTGATCGCTTGGCCCGGATGCAGGGCAGCAGCGCCGAGAGCGGCGTCATCCGCAGCTATCTGGACGCCTGCCTGGCCCTGCCGTGGCATACCGCCACCGAGGATGACCTCGACCAGGCCCACGCCCGCAAGGTGCTGGACCGCGAGCACTACGGCCTGCAAAAGGTCAAAGAGCGCATCCTGGAGCTGCTGGCCGTGCGCAAGCTAAACCAGGACGTCAAGGGCCAGATTATCTGCCTGGTTGGCCCTCCGGGCGTCGGCAAGACGAGCATTGCCCATTCTATTGCCGAGTGCATGAACCGAAAGTTCGCCCGCATGAGCCTGGGCGGCGTACACGATGAAGCGGAAATTCGCGGCCACCGCCGCACCTACATCGGTGCCATGCCCGGCCGCATCATCAGCGCCATCACGACGGCAAAGTCCACGAACCCGGTTATTCTGCTGGACGAGATCGACAAACTGGCAGGCGACTACAAGGGCGACCCTTCCAGCGCCCTGCTGGAAGTGCTGGATCCCGAGCAGAACCGCACGTTCAAAGACAATTACCTGGATATTCCGTTCGATTTGAGCGAGGTGCTGTTCATCACGACGGCCAACGATGCCTCCACGATTCCGGGCCCGCTCTATGACCGTATGGACGTTATCGAGCTGCCCAGCTACACCCGCACCGAGAAGTTCAACATTGCCAAGCGCCACCTGCTGCCCAAGCAGCTGAAAAATAACGGCCTGGAAGGCCGTGTGACCCTGACGAACAGCGCACTGTACGCCATCATCGACGGATACACCCGCGAGGCCGGCGTGCGCAACCTGGAACGCACTGTGACTTCTGTGCTGCGCAAGTGCGCCCAGAAGATCGCAGCAGGAGAGGCTGAAAAAATCAGTGTCTCCGCCGCCACGGTTCGGGAACTGCTCGGCCCCGAAAAGGTCAAGCCGACCTTTATCTCCCGCAAGGACGCCGTGGGCATTGCCAACGGCCTGGCCTGGACCAGCGTCGGCGGCGAGATGCTCCCCGTTGAGGTCGCCGTCATACCGAACGGCAGCGGCAAAATTGAAATTACCGGCAGCCTGGGCGACGTCATGAAGGAGAGCGCCCAGTTGGCCGTGACCTACGCCAAGGTCCACGCCGAGGAATACGGCATCCCCGCTGATAAGTTCAAAAACACCGACCTGCACATCCACGCCCCCGAGGGTGCCGTGCCCAAGGATGGTCCCAGTGCGGGCGTCACCCTGACCACGGCCTTGGTGTCGGCGCTGTCCGGTATCCCGGTGCGCCACAACCTGGCCATGACCGGCGAGATTACGCTGCACGGCAATGTGCTGCCCATCGGCGGCTTGAAGGAAAAGAGTATGGCCGCCTTCCGCGAGGGTATCTCCACCGTGCTCATCCCCAAGGACAACGCGAGCGACCTGTATGAGGTCGACGCCGAGGTCAAGGAGAAGGTGCAGTTCATCCCGGTCGCCAATCTGTCCGAGGTGCTGAAACACGCCCTTGTGCGGTCGGGCCGCACACCTGCCCGGGCTGCCCGCGGTGTACCGCAGGCAACCTCCCTCATCGCCAACGAAAAGCCCGCCGACGCCCACAAGGAACCCACGGCGGTGATGTAAATGATGTGCTGCAGGGGGCGGCACCCTCGACGCCCCGCAATGCACCACACACCTGAACAAAAGGAACACCCATGAATTACAACAACAGCGAATTTCTCGCGTCCTACGGCCTGTCCCGCCAGCTGCCGGACAGCGACCGCCCCGAGATCGTTTTCTCTGGCCGCTCCAACGTCGGCAAGTCGAGCCTCATCAACAAGCTCTGCAACCGCAAAAAGCTGGCCCGCGTCAGTGCCACGCCGGGCAAAACGGCCACCATCAACTTTTACCACGTCGATACGGCCTACTTCGTTGACTTGCCCGGCTACGGTTATGCCAAGGTTTCCAACGCTGAGCGCGAGCGGTGGGACGACTTGATCAACAGCTACTTTGAGGCGGACAGAGCCGTCTGCCTGCTGGTGCAGCTGCTGGACAGCCGCCATGCCCCCAGCGCCGACGACGTGCAGATGCTTGAGTACCTGCACTACCACCGCATTCCCTTTGTGGCGGCGCTGACCAAGGGCGATAAGCTGAAAAAGAGCGAGATGGCCACCCGCAAGGAAGAATTTGAAAGAATCTGCGCCCCTTACGGCTGCCAGGCCGTTGTGCTGACCAGCGCCGAGAACGGCCTGGGTATGGACGAACTGCGCGCTCTGCTGGAAGCCAGCATGGCAGCAGAGGACGAGGATTGACCGATGGCCTACAACGAGTTTGCCTATTTTTACGATGAGTTCAACGGCGAGGCCGACTACGACGCGCTGTACGGCTATGTGACCGATGAGCTGAAAGCCCATGGTGTTGCCGACGGCATCCTGGCAGACCTGGGCTGCGGTACCGGTGATTTGACGCTGATGCTGACCCAGGCCGGGTACGATGTCATCGGCATCGACCGCTCGGAGGAAATGCTCAGCGTCCTGCGGGAAAAGGCCGACGAGCTGGGCCTGACTGGCCGTCTGCTGCTGTTAAAGCAGGACCTGCTAGACCTGGACCTGTACGGCACTATCCGCGCGGCGGTGTCCACCTTTGACACGTACAGCCACATCGGCCCGCTGGACAATTTTGAAAAGGCCATCCGCAAGGCGGCCTATTTTATGGAGAAGGGCGGCGTGTTCATCTTCGATTTGAACACCCCCTACAAGCACCAAAAAATCCTGGCCGGGCAGACTTTTGACATTGAGGCTGAGGACGCCGACTGCCATTGGTCCAACCGCTATGACGAGACCGCACAGCGGGTGGATATCACCATCGATATCGACTACCACGAGACAGGGGAGCACTTCCGTGAGCAGTTCAGCGAGTACAGCTATGCACTGGACACTGTGACCGCCCTGCTGGAAAAGTACGGCTTTGCAGTGGCTAAAATGGCCGACGGCGAGAGCTTCGGCCCTGTACGCGCCGACAGCCCGCGCTGGATCTTCACGGCTGTCAAGCAATATACACAAGAGGTACAATAAATGGAACAGAATCATAATATGCTGCGCGGTATCTCCGAGAACGGCGGCATCGTATTTTACGGCGTAGATTCTACGGAAATAGTCCGCGAAATGGAGCGTCTGCACAAGACCAGCGCTGTTACCACTGCTGCGTTGGGCCGCCTGTTGACCGCCGCGTCAATGATGGGCATTATGCTCAAAAGCACCCAAGACTCGGTGACTTTGCAGATCAAGGGCGGCGGCCCCGCAGGCCGTTTGCTGGCTGTCTCCGACGGTACCGGCAATGTCAAGGGCTATGTGGAGCACCCAGTCGTGGAGCTGCCCCCGCGGGCGGACGGCCACCTGAACGTGGGTGCAGCCGTCGGCAAAGACGGCACGCTGGATGTTATCCGCGATTTGGGCATGCGGGAGCCATACATCGGCCAGGTGCCGCTGACCTCTGGCGAGATTGCCGAGGACGTCACGACCTACTTTGCCATCAGTGAGCAGGTCCCCACTGTCTGCGCCCTGGGCGTGCTGGTGGATAAAGACCTGAGTGTGCGCTGCGCAGGCGGCTTCATCGTGCAGCTGCTGCCCGGTGCGACCGAGGAAGAAATCGAACATCTGGAAAAGAACATCAAGGCCATGCCCAGTGTGACTACGATGCTGGAAGAGGGCAAGAGCGTCCGCGATATGCTGGAGCTGGCTCTGGCCGGTTTCCAGCCCGATATCCTGGACAGCTACCACGTGACCTACAAGTGCGACTGCGGCTTGGAGCGTGTGGAAAAAATGATCCGCTCCCTTGGCAAAAAAGAAATCGAGCGTATGCGCGACGAGGACCCCATTGCCGAGGTGAACTGCCAGTTCTGCAACAAAAATTATAAGGTGGACCTGAACGAACTGCTCAAAAACTGGCCTGCCATCGATGAAAAAGCTGCGGACGAAA
Organism: Gemmiger formicilis; assembly: GCF_018784445.1. Lineage (GTDB taxonomy): Bacteria > Bacillota > Clostridia > Oscillospirales > Ruminococcaceae > Gemmiger. The sequence continues at coordinate 64,480 of NZ_WQOH01000014.1, forward strand.
ACGCATGAAAAACTTTGAAAAAAGTTCGCAAAAAACGCTTGACTTTTCTGCTCACATAGTATATAATAACATGCGTCGCCCGGAGAGAGCGACTGAGCAAAAACTCTCCAATATGCGGCCGTAGCTCATCTGGTAGAGCGCCACCTTGCCAAGGTGGAGGTAGCGAGTTCGAGCCTCGTCGGCCGCTCCATTATGGGGAAGTTTAGCTCAGCTGGGAGAGCATCTGCCTTACAAGCAGAGGGTCAGCGGTTCGAGCCCGTTAACTTCCACCAAATGTGGCCCGGTAGTTCAGTTGGTTAGAACGCTAGCCTGTCACGCTAGAGGTCGTCAGTTCGAGCCTGATTCGGGTCGCCATTTGCCTCTGTAGCTCAGTCGGTAGAGCAGGGGACTGAAAATCCCCGTGTCATTGGTTCGATTCCGATCGGAGGCACCATTTTCTTGTATGTTCTTCGCAAAGAACATACACCATGCGGCCGTAGCTCATCTGGTAGAGCGCCACCTTGCCAAGGTGGAGGTAGCGAGTTCGAGCCTCGTCGGCCGCTCCAAAAAAACAGCAGAAAGCAATTTCTGCTCATATGGTGACGTGGCCAAGTGGTAAGGCAAAGGTCTGCAAAACCTTCATTCACCAGTTCAAATCTGGTCGTCACCTCTTCAAGACTTGCAAATTCTGCGATAATTCGTGGAAATGCAGGTCTTTTTCTTTTTTGAAAAATAGCCTGTGTTGTGATGCGATGCTTGTATCGGCACGGAAATTGGCAAGAAGCCCGCATGGAGCATATTTACCCCAACGCCAAAAAAGTGACCAAGGCAGAATAAATCCCATATTTTCCCTTGCGCTTTTGCTGGAAAACAGGTATAATATTCTCTGGATAAAAGGGAGTAAGGGGCGTACTTTAGTTGAAAAACGGGTGCGCTGTGCTGCAGCGACACCCCCGGCAGAAATGCCCGATGCAGTACCGGATGCTTGAGACTTTTATCACATTTTCCCATTTTGGGCTGGATGTGATAAAGGTCTTTTTTTGTGCCTCTGCCGCTATTATTAAAAAGGAGAGATATTATGCTGATCCCTGTTCTGTTATTTATCGTGGGTCTGCTGTGCCTGATCAAGGGCGGCGACTGGTTTGTGGACGGTGCCACCGGCATCGCCCGCCGCTTCCATGTGCCGGAGCTGCTCATCGGTGCCACGGTGGTGTCCATCGGTACCACCCTGCCGGAGGTCATGGTGTCCACCACCTCTGCCCTCACCGGTCACGGCGAGATCGCCTACGGCAACGCCATCGGCTCGGTCATCTGCAACGCTGCACTGATCGCCGCCATCACCATTGCGGTGCGCCCGGGCAAGGTTGACCCCAAGAGCCTGCGCACCCCGGTGGCCTTCTTCTTTGTGGCTGCCGCTTTCTATGCCGGTGTGGCCTACACCACCGGCTCCTTCACTCGCCCGGTGGGCCTGATCCTGCTGGCCATGTTCGTGGCTTACATCGTGTGCAACGTGCTGGCTATGAAAAATACCCCCGCCCCGGAAGAGGAAGAGCAGGCTGAGGAAGGCTCCTTTGCCAAGGAGTTGGGGCTGCTGGCCATCGGCGCAGTGCTCATTGCTGTGGGCGCTGACCTGCTGGTGGACAACGGCACCCTCATCGCACAGGCGCTGGGCGTGCCGGAGTCGGTCATTGCGCTGACCTTTGTGGCACTGGGCACCTCGCTGCCGGAGCTGGTCACCGCCATCACCTCGCTGGCCAAGGGTCACGGCGCGCTGTCGCTGGGCAACGTCATCGGTGCAAACGTGTTCAATCTAGTGCTGGTCAGCGGCGTGTCTGTCACGCTGGCACCCTTCAGCATCCCGCAGAACTCCACCATCGCAGGCATGAACGCCTCGCTGGTGATGGATATCCCGGTCATGTTTGCCGTGATGCTGCTGCTCACCCTGCCCGCTCTGATCAAGGGCAAGCTGAGCCGCCCGCAGGGCATTGCACTGCTGTGCATCTATGCCGCCTTCTGCGCCGTGCAGTTCAGCATCTGATCTGTTGTAAACGTAAAATATTTAAGGCTGCTGCACAGGGTTTTGTGCAGCAGCCTTTTTATGTGGGATGATTTTAAATGCGCTCCGCGACATCTTCCCCCGGTGGGTGAAGGCTTAAGCGGTGGCGGTACAGTTCCCGGCTGACCCGTAAAGTTTCCGGGCGTGTCCGCTCTCCCCTTGGGAGAGCTGGCGCGGGAGCGCCTGAGAGGGCGAGGCAAAACCCTGACGGCTTTGCCTGAGAGGGTAAAAAAAGTGGGTCAGAAGCGCCCACAGGCGTTTCTGACCCACAAATAGAACGATATTTTTGTTTTACAGCTGGCAGGCGGTATCGTAGCCGGTGCGGATGGCGTTGGAGATATCCGCAGCCTTGCCGGCGGCATCGCCAATGGAATACACCGGGATGCTGGCAGCTTCCAGCGCAGCAGCGTCAAATTCGTTGGAGCGTGCGCCCATAGCCAGCACGATGTAATCGCAGGGGATGGTCACCTCTGCACCGTCCTTGTTCTCGCAGACGACGGCGTCCATGCGGAACTCCTTGACCTTGTGGCTGGGGTACTGCTCCACGCCGTAGGTCTTATAGTTTTCCAGCAGGGTGGGCAGAATGGTGGTGCTCTCGCCTGCGGCGATCTTGTCCATCATCTCGATAACGGACACCTTGCAGCCGCGGGCAGCCAGATACTCTGCGGTCTCGCAGCCCACCATGCCGCCGCCGATGACGGCAACCGTGCCGTACACCTGCTGCTCACCGGCCAGAACCTTCCATGCATCGGCCACGTTCACGCTGTCGATGCCGGGGATGCGGGGTGCGGCGCTGTGTGCGCCCACAGCGTTGATGACGGCCTCGAAACCGGCATCCTTCAGCTGCTCTGCGGTGCGGGTCTGACCCATGCACAGGTGCACACCGGCGTTGCAGACCGCGTGGATCAGATCCTGTGCGGCGCGGCGCATCTCCTCCTTGCGGGGAGGTACGCAGGCAATGTTCAGCTGGCCGCCCAGAGTGGTGGTCTTTTCGAACAGGGTCACGTCATGGCCGCGCAGCGCTGCCACACGGGCGGCTTCCAGACCGGCAGGGCCGCCGCCGAGGACGGCGATCTTCTTTTTCTGCGCTGCGGGCTGGATGCTGCGGGTGTTCTCGTAGCCGTTCTCCGCGTTCAGCACGCAGGAGAGGAACTGACGGTTCTGGATGGCATCGGTGCAGCCCTTGTTGCAGCTGATGCAGCGGCGGATATCGCAGGCCTTCCCGGCAGCGATCTTGGTGCCCCAGTCGGGGTCTGCCAGCAGCGGGCGACCCATGGCAACCATGTCGGCCATGCCGCTCTCGATGACACGCGCAGCCATTTCGGCATCCACGATACGACCCACGGCGCTGACCGGCACATTGACGGCCTTTTTGATGTCCCCGGCGATTTTGACGAAGAAGCCGTAGGGCTGTACGCCCATGGGAGGAATGGTGTCGGCCATGTTGCCGGTGTGGTTGGCCTGCGCAACGTGGAACATATCCACGCCGTCCTCTACCAGCCACTGGGCAAACTGCACGGCGTCGGCTTCGTCAATGCCGCCCTTGCCGCGCTGCGGGGTGACGATGGACAGCTTGTAGTCGATGACCATATCCGGCACAGCCTTGCGGATGGCGCGGGTCAGCATGCGGGCAAAGCGGACGCGGTTCTCCAGACTGCCGCCGAACTTATCGGTGCGGTGGTTCATGCGGGTGGAGCACAGGCAGCCGTTCAGGCGGTCGCCGTGGATCTGGATGACGTCCACACCGGCCTTCTGTGCACGCACTGCGCAGGCGCACATCTTATCGATGATGGCCATCAGCATCTCCTCGCTGACCTCATCGGTGAAGAACATCATGTCGTGATGCAGGCGCTGACGCATCTCATCAAACTTTTTCTGCATAAACAGACTGTTGATGGCGTCTACGTCGTACTCCGGGTGGAAGAGCTGGACGCCCAGCTTGGTGCCGTAGGCGTGTACGCTGTCGGCCAGTGCCTTGAAGGCAGGGATCTGGCTGTCGTCAAACAGCTTGGGGGTGGGAGAAAAGCTGTTGATGGGCGCCACATCGCCCATAACGATGTAGCCCACGCCGCCCTTTGCCAGACGGGTGTAGAAGCCCATGTCCTGCTCACTGATCATGCCGTTTTTCTCGTAGCCGGTGGTCAGCGGGGGGAACATGATGCGGTTTTTAAAGGTCTGTCCGCCCACCTCAATGGGCTGCAGAATTACGTTTTGCATATAAAAGCCTCCTTGCAGATATGCTTTGCTTTACAGATTTGCTTTGATGAATGCTGCGGTCTTTTCCTCCACGGCGGCACGGGCTGCCAGCGTGGCAAAGTTGTGGCCGCCGCCTGCAATGGTGTCCACCTCGGGTGCGGTGTACACCTGTGCGTAACGGCTGCAGGTGCCCTCGTCCACCAGACGGTCATCGTCGGCGCGCAGCAGCAGCACCGGGCCGTTGTAGCCCTTGGCCTCGGTAAAGGGGTCGGGGTGCTTGGCCATCTCGTAGTTAAAGGCCATCTTGTAGCACAGACCCTCCAGGTCGGTGTAGTCCTTGCCGGTCTGCACAACGCCGTCGGCGCGCTGTGCGCAGCCAAACCACATCCCGGCACCCGGGCACAGCAAAATCAGGCCGTGGGGCTGGATGACCGGTGCGCAGGAGGCGGCAATGTAGCCGCCCATGCTCTGGCCGGAGAGGAACAGCTTTTCGCTGTCCACATAGGGCTGCTCAGCGGCCCATGCAAAGATATCCTGTGCATCGGTGTGCAGGCCGTCAAAGCTCATATCCTCAAACTCGCCGTCGCTCTCGCCGTTGCCGTAGAAATCGAACCGGGCGCTGCCGATGCCCTGCGCTGCCAGAGCGCGGGACAGGTGGGTGTACATGGACTTGTAGCCGCTGCAGCTGCCGGCAAAGCCGTGCAGATGCACCACAAAGGGTACCTTGCCCTCGGTGTCGGGCAGGGTCACGATGCCGCGCAGGGTGTGGCCATTGCGGTTTTTAAACTGAACCTGTAAGATCTTCATGGTTTACTTGCTCTCCTTTGCGGCGCGGCGAGCCTTCAGCTCGGTCAGCATCTCAGCAGTCTTCTGCTTGGTCAGGGGGTAGACGAAGAACAGGATGGCAACTGCAATGCCGTAGCCCAGGAAGTAGACGCCGGTGTAGCTCTTCCAGATGGCGTTCACAACGCCTGCGGTCTGCACAGCGCCTGCGGTAACGTTGTAGCCGATGGCACCCAGCACAAAGCTGGACAGGCTGCCGGAAATAGCGCTTGCAAGCTTGCGGAAGAAGGAGTAGGTGGAGTAAACGATGCCCTCGTTGCGTTCGCCGGTCTGCAGCTCATGGTAGTCGATGGCGTCGTTGACCATAGCCCAGATCAGCACCTGCATGCCGGAAGCGCCCAGATAGCAGATACCGTTGATGACGATGAAGGCCACAGGGTTGTGGACGGGGAAGAAGAACAGGATGCCGAACACGATGGCGGCAAAGCCTGCGCCCATGCAGCACCACTCCTTCTTGCCGAACTTGTTGGCCAGAGGCTGGGTGATGGCAAAGGACAGCACAGCGTACAGCACGCTCAGCATACCGGAGACAGCCTGAATTTTAACGTTGCCGAAGAAGTCCTTATACAGGTAGGTGTTCAGACCGTTGACCACGGAAGCACCGATCATGCCGGTCAGGCTGAAGAACATAACGCCCAGCAGAGCCTTATTGTGAGAGATCTCCTTGAGCACATGCAGGTAGTTCAGCTTTTCGCCCTGCGGACGCTCGGGCACTTCCACGCGCTCCTTGCACCACACGCAGGTGATCTGCAGGCACAGCAGACCCAGCAGAGCGCAGATGCAGGCCAGCATCAGGAAGCGGCCGGCCACGGGCTTGTTGTCCACATACAGGAACAGGGGGCCGATCATGACCATGACGGTCATGAAGATGGTGCCGCCAAGGCTGCGGTAGCGGGACAGTGCGGTGCGCTGGCTGACATCATCGGTCATCACGCTGGACAGGGTGCCGAAGGGCACGTTGACGCAGGTGTACAGCGCCTCGTACAGAACGTAGGTGACGAACATGTAGGCCAGACGCAGGCCGTAGTTGATATTGCCTACATTGACAAAGCCAAGTATGCACAGCACTGCCATGGGGAAGGAGAAGGCGCGGATCCACGGGATGAACTTGCCGCCCTTGGTGGCCTTACGGGAGTCCACGATGGCACCGATGATGGGGTCATTCACGGCGTCCCAGATCTTGGTGATCAGCAGCAGGATACCCACGTGGAAGGGGTTGACCTGCAGGATCAGGGTGTAGAAGATCGACAGATACATGGCGCGGTACTGCTCGGTGAAGCAGCAGCCCAGATCACCCAGCGTATAGCCGATCTTGTCCTTCATGGAGAAGGGGCGGATGGTCTTTTTCTGGTCCATTGTGTTTTATCCTCCTTAAAAACAGTGAAACCACGAGACTTTTCGCACAAGTCTCTTTTCTACGTTTTCATTATACGTTGATTTTTCATCAATGCATATCCAAAAAATGATTGAAAACTATCGCAAATTGATGTATTATGCAATTATAACAGTTGTACTTTTCTGTTGTGTACAACAATTTGTTACATATGACAGTTTTATGGAGAACTTTTTGGTGAATTATACAGTCAAGCGTTACCTTTTTGAGCAGAGCGCCGTCCGGGAATTTTATTCCGGCGCGTATTATGATTTGTTTCTGGTCATGCGGGGCAGCGGTGTGTTCCGGTGCAGCGAGGTGGTGCTGCCCGCACAGCAGCAGAATCTCATCATCTTCAAGCCCGGTCAGGGCGGCAGACTGGAATACGCCGGTGCTTACGGCCCGCTGGAACTTATTCGGGTGCAGCTGTCCCCCCAGACGCTGGCGCAGCTTTCGGACGCAGATACCGACCTTGAAAAAAGCTTCAACGTGGTGCCCTTCCGGCAGGTGGCTGTGCGCCCGGACAGCCAGATCTATATGCTGCTGAAAAACCTTGCCCGGAAGCTGCTGATGCTCCCGCAGGAGCGCACCCAGTTCGGTGCAGCGGTGTTCGAGCACGGTATTTTGCAAATGTTTGTGGTGCTGGCGCTGCGTGCCTGCATCCATGCGGAGTTCCACACCGCATCGGTCAGCCGCTACCACCTGATGCTGGACGAGGTGTTTTTGTTTATTCAGGCGCACCTTACCGAGGAACTGACGCTGGAGCGGCTGGAAAAGGAGTTTTTCGTCTCCCGGGAACATATTGCCCGGGAATTCAAACGCCAGACCGGGCAGACGGTGCACCGCTATATCGTAAAGGCGCGGTTAGACCGCTGCTGCACCCTCATCGAGCAGGGGCTGCCCATCACCGAGGTGTACAAGACCAGCGGCTTTGGCGGTTACAACCACTTTTTCCGCGCCTTTAAAAAGGAGTACGGCATGACCCCCAAGGAGTACTTCCACACCACCCGGCAGGACGCCCGGGGATGAATCCGGCAAAAGCAGCGCCGTCTGCGCCTGTGAAAAAAGCCGCCCGGGAAGATCCGCAGATCCTCCCGGGCGGCTTGCTTATCCTATTTTTTTTCTTTTACTTGCGGTGGGTGAGGCAGAAGACGCACAAGGGGATTGCAAACAACATGGCATAGTGGTATACTAATCTTGCAGTGATATAAGTCAAACTTGTCACAGTCGGACAAAAAGGCTTGTAAGCCGACAAAAAATGTCGGCGTTGCAGGCCTTTCTTTTTTTGCGAAAAATCAAAAGCAGAGGGATGCAATGATTCTTGAAACGATTGCGGCTGTCAATACGGCGGTCAACAACTTTGTGTGGGGCATACCGGCTATGGTGTGCATCATCGGCGTGGGGCTTCTGCTCAGCGTGCGCACGCACTTTTTGCAGATACGAAAGTTTCCATATGCCATCAAAACGACAATCGGGCGTATGTTCCGAAAAAAAGATGCCTCCGACGGTACGATGACGCCGTTTCAAGCGGTGTGCACGGCGTTGGCGGGCACGGTGGGTACCGGCAACATTGCGGGTGTTGCGGGCGCTATCGCCATTGGCGGCCCGGGCGCGGTGTTTTGGATGTGGTGTTCGGCGGTCCTGGGCATGTGTACTAAATTTGCCGAGGTCACGCTGGCAGTCCACTACCGGGAGCGCAGCGCCGCCGGGGAGTGGGTCGGCGGCCCGATGTACTATATCAAAAACGGCCTGGGCAGGCATTGGCAGTTTTTGGCGGTGCTCTACTCGCTGTTCGGTGTGCTGACGGTGTTCGGCACCGGCAACGCGACGCAGGTCAACACCATTGTGGCCGCCATTGACACGGCCCTGACGGAGTTCAACGTTGTGAGCGGCAGTGCGCTGTCCACCTTGAATCTCGTCGTTGGCATCATCGTTGCTATGCTGGTGGCCATGGTGCTGCTGGGAGGCATCAAGCGCATTGGCAGCGTCAGCGAACGCCTTGTGCCGTTCATGGCGCTGTTCTACATCGTGCTGTCAGTGGGCGTTGTCATCCTGAACATCCAGCGCTTTCCGGCGGTCATCGAGGCCATCTTCGCGGGGGCCTTCAACCCGGCGGCCTTCACCGGCGGCGTCATCGGAAGTCTCTTCGTCAGTATGCAGAAGGGTGTCTCCCGCGGTATCTTCTCCAATGAGGCGGGCCTTGGCACCGGCTCCATTGCCCATGCCTGTGCCGACACGAAAAAGCCGGTCAAGCAGGGTGTGTTCGGCATCTTTGAGGTTTTTGCCGACACCATCGTCATCTGCACGCTGACGGCCATGGTCATCCTGTGCAGCGGTGTCCCTGTCAACTACGGCGCGGCGGCCGGTGCCGAGTTGACGATCTCCGGCTTCACCACCACCTACGGCGGCTGGGCGTCCATCTTCACGGCGGTGGCGCTGTGCTGCTTTGCGTTCTCCACCATCATTGGCTGGGGCCTGTACGGCTCGCGCTTCATCGCGTTTTTGTGCCGCAGCGACAAGGTTGTGCGCCCCTTCTTTGTGGTGTACTCCTTCGTGTCCATCCTGGGTGCAACGGTCGATCTGGGGCTGCTGTGGAGCATTGCCGATACCTTCAACGGCCTTATGAGCATCCCGAACCTCATTGCGCTGCTCCTGCTGTCCGGCACGGTGGTCGAACTGACCAAGGACTATTTTGCGAAAGAAAAGGTGTAAAAAATGTTTATTGGAACCTGGTGGTCTCTGATGCCGCCTATCATCGCCATCCTGCTGGCGCTGCTGACGAAAGAAGTTTACCTCTCGCTGTTTGCGGGCTGTGCGCTGGGGGCGCTGCTGGTGGCGGAGTTCCACCCTTGGCTGGCATTTGACACGCTGTTCAACACGATGATCAACAGCGTTGACTTCTCGATTCTGATGTTCATGATCCTGCTGGGCATGGTCGTCATGCTGATGCAGGAATCCGGCGGTACGCGCGCCTACGGCGAGTGGGCGGCAAAGAAACTCAAGAGCAAGCGGGCTACCTTGGTGGCAACGTCGCTGCTGGGGGCGCTGATCTTCGTGGACGACTACTTTAACTGTCTGACCGTCGGCTCGGTCATGCGCCCGGTCACGGACAAATACAAAGTTTCTCGCGCAAAGCTGGCCTACCTCATCGATGCTACCGCTGCACCGGTCTGCATCATTGCGCCGATTTCCTCCTGGGCGGCAGCAGTCAACTCCTACGTCCCGGCGGGCAGCGCCATGTCCGGGTTTGAAATGTTCGTGCGCACGATACCGTTCAACCTCTATGCGCTGCTGACGCTCTACATGGTGTTCTTCACCTCGCTGGTCGGGTTTGACTTTGGCCTGATGAAAAAGCATGAGCGCAACGCCGCCAATGGCGACCTCTTCACCTCGGGCGGGGAGGCATTCCAAAACCAGGAGACACACGACCCCACAGAGGGCGGCAAATACGCCAAGGGCAAGGTCATTGACCTGATTGCGCCGATGATCGTGATGATTGCAACGGCTATCGGGGCTATGATCTGGACCGGCTACCTGAACGGCGGCACGAACCTTGTGGAGGATTTTGCCAACTGCTCCTCGTCGGAGTCGCTGGTCTTTGCGGGGCTTATCACGGTGGGGTTCCTGCTGGTGCTCTATCTGCCGCGCCGGGTCATCGGGTTCAAAGATTTCATGAACTCTGTGCCCGAGGGCGGCAAGCTGATGATGCCCGCTATCCTGATTCTGGTGCTGGCTTGGACGCTGAAAGGCATGACTGACGCGCTGGGCATCGGCGATTTTGTGCGCCAGGCCGTCAGCCTGAACGCCGGGCTGATGCGGTTTGTGCCGCTGTTGATTTTCTGCATTGCCATCTTCATTGCGTTTTCCTCCGGCACCAGCTGGGGCACGTTTGCCATTCTGGTGCCCATCGTTGTCAATATGTTCAGCGAGACAGACCCCAACATGATGCTCGTGGCCGTAGCCGCTGTGCTGGCGGGCGCTGTCTGCGGCGACCATATCTCGCCAATCTCCGACACCACCATCATGTCCAGTTCCGGCGCACAGTCCAACCACATCAACCACGTGCAGACCCAGATGCAGTATGCCATGGTCGTGGTGGCTGCCTGCGTGCCCGGCTACTTGATTGCGGGCTTTACCGAGAACTGGCTGCTCACCTTGGCCGCATCCCTCGTCATCCTGACCGTGATGCTTCTCTGGCTGCGCAAGCGCAGTTTAGCTGAATAAAAAAAGCAGTGCTTTCAAAATTGAAGGCACTGCTTTTTATTCTGCGTGCCCGGGCGGATTCCATATCCGCCCGGGCCGTCTTATTTCAACGTTCCATCCACGACCTGCTGGTAATACCACGGCTTCTCGGCGTGGAACACCCGCCCGGCCAGGTGGGCAAAACGCGGGTCGGAAATCTGTGCAGGGAAGCGCAGCTCCCACGCGCAGAGGGCTTGATACTTGAACCGCAGCTCCCGGTTGGCGGCGTTGCTGCCGTACTTGGAATCGCCCAAGATCGGGCAGCCGATGTGTGCGAGGTGCGCCCGGATCTGGTGGGTGCGCCCAGTCACAAGCTCGACCTCCAGCAGGGCCAGCCGTCCGCTGACGGCCAGCGTCTCATACCCGGTGATGACTTCCTTCGCGCCGCCTGCGGTCGTGTCGGTAATGCGCACAATGCCGCGCTCGGCGTCCTTCAAAAGGTAATCCCGCAGCAGGGCGGCGGGCGGGTTCGGGCGACCGAACGTCACGCAGAGATACCGCTTTTCAATGTCCCGTGCCTTGATGGCGGCGGTCAAAAATGCCTCGGCGGCGTTGTTTTTTGCCAGCAGCACCAGGCCGCTGGTGCCGGTGTCCAGCCGGTGGCAGAGCACCGCGTGGGTGGCCTTGCCCTCGGAGGCCAGCTTTGCCTGCACGCGGCGAATCAGCGTGTCGGTGTCTGGCCCATCCACCGCAATGCCTGCAGGTTTGCTGGCGATGATGATATCGTCGTCCTCATACACAAATACGGCGGCGGGGGTGGGGCGGTTTTCCAGCTGCTCATCGGTCAAAAATAGTTTGATTATGTCTCCGTTCTGTACCCGGGTCGCAAGCGGCTGCCTTTTGCCGTTCAGCTTGATCTTATTCTCGCGCAGGGCCTTGTTCAGCCGCCCCATGCCTAAGGCGGGAAACTGATCCATCAGGTATTTATCCAGCCGCACCGGCAGCAGGCTTTTCACGTGCAGTTCTTTCATTTTGTTGTCAGCTCCTCATCCCACAAAATTGTGGCATCGTCAATTTCCAGCGTAACCATCAGCCAACCGGCGTCATGGTCGTCCACTGCCAGTATCGGGTATTCGCGGCCCCCGGCACACAGGTATGCAGCACCGTCCAGCTTTGCGCGGGCAAAGGGAGAGTCCATAAAGCAGACTGTCTTTTTGGTGGAATCCAGCACACCGCGGTTCCACAAAGCGTCGGTGTAATCCGCCAGCCGCAGGGGATAGTTTTCATCGTAGGGCGTGCAGAGTGCATCAAAAGTCTTGCCTTGCAGCCCCGGCGCGATAACGTACCAGCTGGCCGTGCCGTCGGTACTTGTCACCCAGCCGCACCAGGCGGCATCTTTTACCGGCTCAACGGCTTGCAAAAATGCACCTTCGGTCGCAAATAAATAGAGAGTATCATTCTGCAAATCGCCGTTCACCAGCGCATCCAGCGCGGTCTGCCGCTCGGCGGCAAGGGCGGTTTCATCATAGCGGGCGGCGAAGGGGTCGTTCGTGGTCATGTCGTTGTCGGCGGCCCACAGCGCCAGGTGCAGGCTGTCGGCCTGCATCCCTTCCACGGATTCAAGGTGTGCGTACCGCCCGGAGGCTGTCTGCCAGAAGCTGCTTTGCATCTCGGTAGGAAAAGCGTCCACCGTTTGCGCGTTCCGCATGGCATCGTGCCGCTGGATGAGCGCGGGGCTTACATCCCACAGCTGCACCATTGCAAACATGGCCACCCAGACTGCTGCCTGGGGCAGCCGTGCCAGTCCGGTGAACGCCGCCAAAACCAGCAGGTAATACACCGGCCAGAACAGCCGCCCGCCGGAGCGGAACACCGAAAACAGTTTGATAAAGGAAGCTGGTAACGGCAGCGTGGCCAGCGTAACGCCGTTGGCCGTGATGACGTTGCTCACGGCAAACGCAGTCAGCACCACACAGCAAAGGCAGAGCGCCCAGTGGCGGCGAAGGTACCCGGCCAACCGCCGCCGCGCCAGCACCAGCGCCACCGGCAGCGCCGCCAGCACGCCCAGCCCCAGGTAGGCAAAAGCGTCATAGTTGCCGCCCACCTGGTTTTGCGCGGGCAGCAGACGGCTGTACAAAACGCCGTTTACGCCCACCGGGTTCCACAGCGCGTTTAAATTCATGGCAAAATAGCCGTACAGCGCCTGCCCGCCGCTGGTGGCCGTGCCGTACAAAAGCCCCAGTGCCCAGCCCAGCGCTGCCGTGCAGACCATATTGCTGCCCAGATACACAGCGGGCCGCAGCCATTGCCGCTTTTGCACGGCGTATTCCAACAGAAGCGCCAGCGTGACGGCGTAGGTCATGGGCAGAAAATAGGGGTGGATGCCCACGGCTAAAACATTGAGCAAAAACAGCCCCCGCGACGCATACAGCCCCTGCCGCTTACAGACAAAATAGCAGTAGAGCGCTGCCAGCACAAGCCATTGTGCCCCCAGTGAGGTGTGCCGGAACGCGCGTTCGATCAAAACAGGGCTGGCGGCAAAGACGAGCGACCCCGCCAGCGGGGCAAACAACCCGCCCGCAAACAGCGAACACAGCAGCGCCCCAAAACCGCCCTGCAAGGCAAAGCACACCAGCGTGAACCAGCCAAAATACTGGAACGTGCCACCCAGCGCCGCCGCCAGCGGGCGGCATAAAGCCGCCAGCAGGGGGATGGAGTCGGTGTAGGCTACGCTGACCCCGCCAGGGTAGTTGACGGCATCCGTCACACCCAGGGGCCAGCCGATGGCGCTGCGCTTATAAAACAGCCAGCCCGCGTAGTGCTGCTGGATGTCCTTTTCGATATAGCCGCCGCGGCAGAATGCGTCGTTGGCGACGTTCAGCGGCGCGGTGCCATACACCAGTAAAAAGATGGCCACCCCCAGCAGGGCACCCAGCAGAAACAGCTGCGCTTTGCGGGATAATTTATGGTTCAGCATATAGCCCATCCCTCGCACTAAAAAACAAAAGTCTAACCGACCGGACGGAAGGTTAGACTTTACGAGGAAATGCCGCTGACCGGGATCGAACCGGTACGGTATCGCTACCGAGGGATTTTAAGTCCCACTAAAAGCGGTATTTCTACATATTGAGTCCAAACACCTTTTGGTTAGCATGTTTTTCTATATATTGTGTGTATCTAAAGTAACAGGAAAAATATTACAAGAGATTGAAGAATTGAAATTATGGTAGAGGGATTTTCAAATAGGCATAAGAATATTTAATCTTTACCTTCATAGCGCTTCACCAGTCGATAAAATGTGGGCTTCGTAAGGTTCAATTCTCGCATTGCGTCAACAGCGAGAATCTGATTCTGTTTCCATTTGATATACACGGTCTGCCAATTTTCGGGGTAGTCCTTTGTGGGGCGGCCCATCTTAACGCCGTGTGCGCGCGCGACCTCAATGCCTTGCGCTTGACGCTTACGGATGTTTGTACGCTCTTTCTCGGCGGTGTAGCTAAGAATCTGCAAGACCAAATCTGCAATGAAGCGTTTGTCAAGGTTCTCTGTTGCGGTGCTGGTGTCCAGCAGGGGCATATCGAGAACTTTAATATCCGCGCCGATCTCGGTGGTGATGTATGCCCACTGCTTGCGAATTTCGGTATAGTTACGGCCTAGTCTGTCAAGAGAGAGAACAACAAGCAAATCACCTTTGCGCAAAAGGGGAGCACTTGTATCTGTGCCGACTAGGAGATTCCATGTGCGGCGCTCAAAATCCTTGCCCGATGCCTTATCGCAGAGAATGTGCTTCTCGTCGATGCCCTCGGCCAGCATAGCGGCCTTTTGGCGGTCAAGGTTCTGATCTACACTGCTAACACGGCAATAGCCCCAAACGGTTCTGTCCATCTGTCAGCGCTCCTTTCATTTGCTGATATAAATATACCACAGAAGTATCAAAAAGTCAACACTTTTATTGATACGTTTCTAAAGAAAATTTAAAGAATCTGAGACGCAGAAAATGCCCTCCGAATAGGCTTCGGAGGGCGTTTCTTTAAGTATACCTTTTGGAACGTCTTAGACGCTGATAAAATCAAACGAAATCTTTGGGTTCAATTAGAAATGCGCCTTGCCGCGTGGCGAGTTCAATCTTCTTCCAGTTGGCGGGGGCTTCAATCACCTTATAGCCGCTCATAGATTTACCGCTTAAAATGTCTTTATAGTCTTGGTCGTTCAAATCTTCCATGTCGTCAACCGTGGTATAGAGGAAACTGGTAAATCTATCGGAGTAGTCGTCAATGAACACATCGAATGTATTAAGGGCATCAAACCGTTGCGTTTGATCAGAAGCGTTTTTGATGTCAAAAAATAAAATGACGAAAACTTTACCGTCATCGGGTTCATAATAGGTATAAGAATCTTTGCTGACATATTCGGTTTGACGTGCGCCTGTCAGTGTAATCTTCATACCGTTGCGCGTTAGTGTGTCCCCTACATGGTAAACAACATCTTCTCCGCTTTCTTCACCCGCAGAAATCGTGCCCAAATCAGCATGGGTAATAGATACCACTGAATTATCAGGACAACTTATTTTTATTTCATTCCATTTTTCTGGGACAACCGCAGAAAAATAGTTTTTAGCTTTTCGTCCCGCTTCTAAAGAAGTATACCATTCAATTTTATCAACACCATTATATTTATCATAGAAGTTAATAAAAGAACATTCTTCACCATCGGCAGAAATCTTAAAGAAATCACTGAGGTCAATCGCGGTATTTGATGTATTTTCCAGTTCAAAACTTGCAAAGAAATACTCCGTGCCACTATCAGCGTCCGTATAGTCCTCAAATTCTGGTGTTGCATCAACAGAATCAATCACTAACGTGTATCCTTTTCCGTTGACGGTTTCGCCTTTCTTATAAACTGTTGTTGGGTCAAGCAAATTTGATACAGCCGTGCCTAAACCGCCCTTCGAATCAGAAGAAGTTGCTCCATTAGAATTTGTTCCACTTCCACCGCAAGCAACCATTGTCAGCGCTAATGCAGTTGTCAGGCTTAGTGCAGCAATCCTTTTTAACTTCATTTTGTCAGTCCTCCTCAAAATGATTGTAATACAAGTATACAGATTTTGCACATAATAATCAAGTGTTAATACCACACATAAATAATGCGTTGTTTTTGGTGGTATTTTCACCCACAATATAGAGGGGTGGTAAAATGGCTTTCAAGATTCCAAAAGAAGAATATGTCAATCGTACATTTAGGTTTGAAAAATCGCTGCTTGACCGTATGGATAAAATCTGCGATAAAGAGGGCATTTCACTAAACCGCCTTACTGTGCTATGTATTGAATATGCGCTTAACGATATGGAAGAAAATTCTGAAAATAAAGACCAATAGAGCCAATGGGCGCGTGTATCTTTACCCGATACACGCGCCTTTCTATTAGGATACAAGGTCAAGCTGCTCCTGCTGGGAGTTGTTAGCTACTTCAAGCGGCACATTCTGCTCTACTGCTTTATCTTCGTCAGTAGCCTTTTTGTTTGTTCGTTTGGCTTTCTTCGCGGCGGCTTCGCGCGCTTTCTTAGCTTTCTCTGCTTCTTCACCTTCGCGCTTCTCAACAAACCATTTGCGAATTACAGCAAACTTCACCTTGCGGACGCTCTTAGTTGCGTTGGTCTTGCTGGGAATCTTCTCACCGAACAGTTTGTCAAACTCGACCTTCCACTCTTTGTGTTCATCGTCACCAATGTAGGCTTCAATATCGTCCATAGTGGTATGGTCGTATTTGCCAACGCGCTTTTTGGCTTCTTCGACCACAATCTTGAATGTGGGGAACTTAGCTTTCGTTTCAATGTAAAGGTCATAGGTTTCTTTGTTGCCGTTGTTGAGCTTCTTCTCAAATGCAGCGGTGAAGATGATGGTTTCATTCTGGAGGCTTACGGTATAAAACTTAGACATAATGTTCTTTGCCTGTTTTCTCTGCTTCTCTTAATTCTTCTATATTATTCTCTTTATATCGTTATATTCCTTCTTATATTATCTCTTATATAATTCCTTACACTATCCCTTTTATTATTCCTATTATTATTTTCATTACTATCCCTTTACTGTTATCCCTATTATTCTTTGCAATTCCTGTTTGGTTTTATCAGCGCGCTTAACCAGACACGCGCTAACGCGCTGTCAGCTACGCGCGCGGTCTGTCTTAATTCTATTTATTATAATTATATATTATATTTATAATATCGTTTTTAAAGAGAGTAATAAGAAAACAAGAAAAATCCAAAAAAATAAGATATAATAATTAACACAAAATCGCAAATTTTCGGAAATCGTTTGCACTTCAACAGTCAGCAAATACCGTTTTTTGATTTTGCCTTTTGTGCGTATCCTGCATTATATCCCCCTCATACGAACCAACAGAGGTGTTGAACAATGACAAAACAAGAGCAACTAAACAGCGCCGTTTCTATGCTGCGTCCCTTGTGCGGCGTTTCAAGGGCTGCATTTGCAGCGTAGGCGGGTTTAAATGTCTACGACCTATATGACCTTTCACGCACCAAAAGAAAGGCTTCTAAGCGGCTCTGTGAGCGCGTGGAAAGAGCTTTGTTGAAATACTATCCCTTTGAGTATGAAACGCTTACACAGAGCCTTACAGCGTTGGAGGATTCAGCCGATGAAAACAACGAACATCTTCTATAATCCAGAACATGAAGCGTGGCACGATGAACGCAGCCACAAAATCGCCCAATAGGAAATAAACCGCCTTGTTCCCTCAATAGCAAAGAAAGAAGCGGCGCGCCTTTATAATGAGCGCATGGACAGATTGCTTGCTGACTTACAGGCCGACTTGCAAACAACCATCTATGCTGCTTTTGAGGATAATAAAAATGTTCTTTTGGGGTAGACTACACGCGCCGTCCTTTCCGATGCGCTGTTTGAGCGCGTCCGCAATGATGTGGAACGCTTAAAAATCACAATAGAATGAGAAAGAAATTGCGCCCACAGATTCTAAGCTGTGAGCGCGCTTTTATTTTCTGAAAGCTAACTTTGTTTTGCCTCGATTTATGCGAACAGTATTGATAGGGGCGTGTTCTTCGACCATCGGTTTTGTGTCCTCTGCGAACAAATTAGAGTAGCGCTGAACCATCTTCAAAGAGCGATGGCCTAATATCTTCTGCAAGGATAAAATATCACCGCCAGATTGAATCCATCGTTTGGCGAACGTGTGTCGCCAGAGGTGGCAGCTTGTCTTTTGAACGCCACGACTTTTGTTGTATTCTCCGAGGCTTTTGCCTAGGGCAACAGGGCCGCATTTGCTGCCGTAAGAATTGCAAAAGACATAGGCCTTATTTAAAGGAATGCCGTTTTCGTCACAGCGATAGTGGCGAATGTATTCTATAAGAATCGGCTTTAGTTTTTCGGCCATTGCAATGCGGGAGGGGTCACGATTCTTTTGAACATTGACGGTTATAATGCCTTCATCAAAATCTAGATCGCTTATTTTCAGATTGGCAACGGAGGAAATGCGGTTTCCAGTAGCAAGAAAATAGTTGATGATAACCCAATTTCGGTATTCTATGAAATCTTCGGGCCTAGGCTTTACAAGTAACTTTTCGATTTCAGAATCGGTGTACACTTCTTTGATTGCGGGCGCTACTTCTCTTATATAGATATTGCGCGTATCTATCCAGCCTTTATCCATGCAGAAGTAAGCAATAGCACGCCAACCGCGGAAAATGTTGTTTAGCGTTTGCTCATTACATTCTAGGTAGTCTAAAATGTAGTCGTGGTACTCGGCTTCAAAATCATCTGTTTCGAGAACGACCAACGGCATGATTTTGCCAAACTCGAGATCGCTCAATGTGTGCTCTGTAAGAGCCTCTTTTGAAGTGTTTAGCATTTTGGCGTAATCGGCAGGGGATTCACTCACGAGATAAGCAACAAACCTGTAAAGGTTGCGAAAAACCTTTTGATAGTATTTGATGGTGGCTTCTGTGTTGTTTTTGCCCCTTTGATAGCTGATAAACATATCTTCGATTTGCCAAAGGGGAGTGGTGAACTTATTGACTTGCTTGCTTTTTAAGCGCGCGATTCTTCCTTTTGGGAGAGATGCTTCTTGCATTTCCAGCGCGTGCCGAAATGTTTGACGAGTTTCTTCGTCAACGGTTGAGTTGGATTTATTTAAGGCTTCTGCTTCTTCTGGCGTGGCTTCAATAGTAAGACTGGCGTTGAAGATAGGCTCTTTCATTGTAAAACCTCCAAACATCGACCTTTTGATACAGAAATTATACCGCAAAATCGAGGGATTGTCAACAGAATCGAGGGATTTTCTGCCGAAAAAATACTAGGGATTGCCAGAATAAAATTGACTAGGGATTGCTTTTGATACACAGAAATCAAAACAAAAAAGGCCCTATATTCAGCGAATGAACGTTGAATATAGGGCTATATGCCGCTGACGGGAATCGAACCCGTACGATGTTTCCATCGAGGGATTTTAAGTCCCTTGCGTCTGCCAGTTCCGCCACAGCGGCATAACATATGTATTGTAGCGCATGATGGCGGAAATGTCAATCTTCCCGGCGCGTTTTTTCCATCCCAAAACCCAATTTGCACAAAAAATTCAACATCAGCCGCTTGTGCTTTTGCCCGAGATTTGCTATACTAATATGGTATGTTTGGATAGGTGCGCCCATTTGGCAAGACCCGGGCGTTTTATAATAAGGAGAATTCACTTGGAAAAACTGACCTATACCCACAATGACGCTGCGGCCAAGGTGCTGGCGGCCTACTACGAGACCCCGCCGCTGGCGTATGTGCGCAGCTACGGCTGCCAGCAGAACGTCAACGACGGAGAAAAAATCAAGGGCGTTTTGCAGGATGTCGGCTACGGTCTGTGTGACAATGTCGAGCACGCCGACCTCATCCTGTTCAACACCTGTGCCGTGCGTGAGCACGCCGAGCAGCGGGTGTTCGGCAATGTCGGTGCGCTGAAAAAGCTCAAAGAGCAGAACCCCCGCCTGATGATCGGCATCTGCGGCTGCATGGCCCAACAGGAGCATATCGTTGAAAAGCTGCGCCAGAGCTACCCCTATGTGGATCTCGTGTTCGGCGTTGACGGCATCGACCGCTTACCCGCCATGCTGGCGGAGCGCATCCGCAAAGGCAAGCGCTACCTGGAAAAGCCCGAGGAACGCAACGCCGTGGTCGAGGAACTTCCCATCCGGCGGGACTCCGGTTTCCGCGCCTGGCTGCCCATCATGTACGGCTGTGATAACTTTTGCACCTACTGCATCGTGCCTTATGTCCGCGGGCGGGAGCGCAGCCGTGAACCTGCCGCCATTTTGGCAGAGTTCAAGCAGCTGGTGGCCCAAGGCTACAAGGAAATCACCCTCTTGGGCCAGAACGTCAACAGCTATGGCAAGGGGCTGGAAAACCCCATCGACTTTGCCGACCTGTTGAATCTTTTGTGCGAGGTGCCCGGCGACTATCAGATTCGCTTCATGACGAGCCATCCGAAGGATGCCAGCCGCAAGCTCATTGATACAATTGCTGCGCAGGAGCATCTGTGCAAACACATCCATCTGCCGGTGCAGTCCGGGTCTGACCGCCTCTTGAAGGAGATGAACCGCCACTACAACGTCGCGCAGTACATGGACCTCATCAATTATGCGAAAGAAAAGGTCCCCGGCGTGACCTTCTCCAGCGACATTATTGTCGGCTTCCCCGGCGAGACGGAAGAAGATTTTGCCGCGACGCTCGACCTTATCCGCAAGGTGGGGTATATGCAGCTGTTCACCTTTATCTATTCCAAGCGCATGGGTACGCCCGCCGCCAAATTGCCTGACCCCACGACTCACGCCGAAAAGGCCGCCCGCATGGACCGCCTGCTGAAAACGCAGGAAGAGTTTGCCTTTGCGGCCACCGCCGCCATGACCGGCCAGACCGTCCGCGTGCTGGTGGAGGCCGCCGGCCGCAGCGAGGGCACTGTCAATGGCCGCCTGGACAACAACCTGGTGGTCGAGTTCAAAGCCCCCGAAACCCTCATCGGCCAGTGGGCCGACGTCCACGTCACCGGCTCCCGCGCCGCGCTGCTGGTGGGTGAACTTGCCGAATAAACCCAATCTACATTATATATACAAGGAGATTTTACTATGGATTGCATTGATCTTTTTAAGAAAGCCGCAGCTGCTTTGCAGACTGACGTCCGCTACCTGGAACTGGACGCCGCCCGCCGCGAGAATGACGCGGACGAGGAGCTGCAGAACATGATCGGCGAGTTCAACCTCGCCCGCCTGGACCTGAACAACGAGAGCGCCAAGCCCGAAACCGACGCTGCCCGTGTGGCCGAGCTGAACCAGCGTGTCAACGACCTGTACAGCCAGATCATGGCCAGTGAAGGCATGGTGCGCTACAACGCCGCCAAGGCCGAGTGCGAGGCCCTGGTCAGCCACATCGACGCCATCATTAACACCGCTATGAACGGCGGCGACCCCATGACCGTGCAGGCCCCCACCGGCGGCTGCACCGGCAGTTGCTCCACCTGCGGTGGGTGCCACTAAAGATTGAGGCACGGTAGGGAACTGTAGGGGCGAGCATTGCTCGCCCGTCACTTCCCGCTGCCGCTCATAGCCCGGGCAAACGGCCCGCGGGCGGGCAATGCCCGCCCCTACAAAGCAACGTATCAACCAGACAAAACAGGAGTGTGAAACATGGCCGAACAAGCAGTATCGCCCATGATGCAGCAGTATTTTGAAATCAAAAAACAGCATCCCAACGAGATATTGTTCTACCGCGTCGGTGATTTTTACGAGATGTTCTACGACGACGCGCTGACGGCCTCCCGCGAACTGGAACTGACGCTGACAGGCAAAAACTGCGGCAGGGAAGAACGCGCCCCCATGTGCGGCGTGCCGTTCCACTCCTACGAAACCTACATGGCACGCCTGGTGGCCAAAGGCTACAAGGTCGCCATCTGTGAGCAGATCGAGGACCCGGCCCTGGCCAAGGGCCTTGTCAAGCGTGATATCATCCGCGTTGTCACCCCCGGCACCGTCATCGAGAGCAGTATGCTCCGCGAGGACAAAAACAACTATCTGGCGAGCATTTTCTGCAAGCGCACCCGGGGCCGCTGGCGTGCAGGCGTCTGTTTTGCCGATATCTCCACCGGCGAAGCCTACGCTACCGAGCTGAACGCTGAAAAAATCGGCGGGGCCATCATCACCGAGCTGTGCCGCTACATGCCCAGCGAAATTCTGATTTGCCCGCCGATGCTCGACTTCAAAGACGTGACGACCTACATCAAGCAGCACACGAACGCCCTTGTTGAACTGCGGGAAGATGCCTGCTTCAAGGACACCGTCATGGAATCCACGATGGCGGATCAGTTCGGCGCGAACTGGCGGGAGACGCTGGGCTATGAGAAAGACGCCCTCGTGCCTTACGCCGTGGCTGCCCTGCTCAACTATCTGCACGAGACGCAGAAGCACGGCGTCGAGCGCATTAAGACCGTGCAGAACTATGCCGACGCACAGTATATGCGCCTGTCGCCTGTGACCCGCGCCAATTTGGAACTGACCGAGACGATGCGCGGCCGCGAAAAGCGCGGCACGCTGCTGTGGGTGCTGGACAAGACCGAGACTTCGATGGGCAAGCGCCTTCTGCGCTCCTGGATCGAGCAGCCGCTGGTGGATGCCGACGCCATCAACGCACGGCTTACCGCCGTGCAGGCACTCTATTCCGCCAGCATCGCCCGCGCTGATTTGAAAGAAGCTCTCGGTCATGTGTTTGACATCGAACGCCTGACTACCCGCATTTTGTACGGCTCGGCCACCCCGCGCGAGGTCAAGGCACTGGGGGATACCTGCGCTATGCTGCCCCAGGTCAAGACCCAGGCCGCCGCCTGCGGCGCACCGCTGCTGACCGATCTGTCCGAACAAATTGACCTGCTGGAAGATGTTTTGCAGAATATCCAGACTGCCCTTGTGGACGACCCACCCGCCAACATGAAGGACGGCGGTGCCATCCGCGCGGGCTACAACAGCGAGGTCGACGAGCTGCGGGACATCATGCACGGCGGCAAGGGGTATCTCTCAAACCTTGAAGCCCGCTACCGCGAGGAAACCGGCATCCCGAAGCTGAAAATCGGCTTCAACAAGGTGTTTGGCTATTACATCGAGGTCAGCCGCTCTTACACGGACTCCGTACCTGATACTTTTACCCGCAAGCAGACGCTGACGACGGGTGAACGCTACATCACGCCCGAACTGAAAGAGCTGGAAAATAAGATCCTCGGCGCGAATGAGCGGCTGCTCGTCCTCGAACATCAGCTGTTCGCTGACTTGCTCTCGTCGATTTCTGCCGAGATCGTCCGCATCCAGCGCACGGCGTCCGCCGTGGCGCAGCTGGATGTGCTGGCAGGCTTTGCCGAGGCCGCACTCCAGAACAACTACGTCATGCCCACCGTCGATGAGAGCGGCATCATGGAGATTAAAGAGGGCCGCCACCCGGTCATTGAGCAGATGCTCAAAGGCAGCCTGTTCGTGCCGAACGACACGCTCTTGGATGAGGACGAGAACCGAATGCTGCTCATCACCGGCCCGAACATGGCCGGTAAATCTACTTATATGCGCCAGAATGCGCTGATTGCCCTGATGGCGCAAATCGGCAGCTTTGTACCCGCTGCCAGCGCCCACATCGGCGTAGTGGATGCGATTTTTACCCGCGTCGGCGCGTCGGACGATTTAGCTGCCGGGCAGTCGACCTTCATGGTCGAAATGACCGAGGTAGCGGAGATCCTCAAAAATGCGACGAAGGACAGCCTGGTCATTCTCGATGAGATCGGCCGCGGCACTTCGACGTTTGACGGCATGAGTATTGCCCGCAGCGTGGTAGAATTTATCTGTGAGAACATCGGCTGCAAGACGCTGTTCGCCACCCATTACCACGAGCTGACCAGTATGGAACAGGATATCCACGGCGTCAAAAACTACAACATCGCCGTCAAAAAGCGCGGTGAGGATATCACGTTTTTGCGCCGCATCGTTGCAGGCCCGGCGGATGACAGCTACGGCATCGAGGTCGCCAAACTCGCGGGCCTGCCAGGCAGCGTGACCAAACGCGCCCACGCCGTGCTGCGCCAGCTTGAGGCCAACGCCCCAGGCCGCAACAGCACGATGCAGCTTGACTTTGACACCGTCGAAGCCTACAACAACCCCAGCGTCCCCAGCGAGGTGGTGGAAAAGCTGCACACCGTCGATATCGAGACGCTGACCCCGCTGGAAGCGCTGAACTTTTTGTACGAACTGAAAAATACCTTGGACAAAGACTAAAGGCAGGTGAGACCCATGGCGGAAATTCGTGTGCTGGACAAGCATACCGCTGAATTGATCGCGGCAGGCGAGGTCGTAGAGCGGCCGGCCTCCGTGGCAAAGGAACTTTTGGAAAATGCTATCGACGCGGGTGCAACGCAGATCACGCTGTCTGCAACGCGCGGCGGCATCCAGCAGCTGCAAATCGTGGACAATGGCTCGGGTATCGAGGCGGAATATATCGATAAGGCGTTTATCCGCCATGCTACCAGCAAGATTGCTACGGCGGACGACCTCGGGCACATCCACACCCTGGGCTTCCGCGGCGAGGCGCTGGCGTCGATTGCCAGCGTTGCCAAGGTCGAGGTGCTGACCAAGACTGAAGCCGACGAGTATGCCTGCTGCTACCGCATCGAGGGCGGCGAGCCCCAGGGCATGGAGCCGGGCGCTCGCCCGGTGGGCACGACCATCACGGTCAACGACCTGTTTTACAACACCCCCGCCCGTATGAAGTTCTTGAAAAAGGACGCCAGCGAAGGCACCTTCGTGGCCGAGACGGTGCTGCACGCAGCGCTGTCCCACCCGGAGATCAGCTTCCGCTTTCTGCGCGACGGCAAGCAGCAGTATGTCACCCCCGGCGACGGCGACCTGCGCAGTGCTGTCTACGCGGTCTTAGGCCGCGAGTTTGCCCGCGACCTGCTGCCGGTGGACGGCGGCAGCGAGCTGTACCACGTCACCGGCCTGGTCACGCCGCCGCGTGCCTGCCGTGCCAGCCGCGGGGCGCAGCATTTCTTTGTGAATGGCCGCTATGTCAAAAACCGAACAATGATGGCAGCGCTGGAAAATGCCTACAAGGGTACGATGATGCAGGGCAAGTTCCCGGGCGCAGTGCTCATGTTGGAACTGCCGCCGGACATGGTGGATGTCAACGTCCACCCGGCCAAGACAGAGATACGTTTTGCGCGGGAGAGCGATGTGTTTGACGCCGTTTACCGCGCAGTGCGTGCCGCACTGGCAACGCCGGGCAGCGGGGAATGCCGCTTTGAGATGGGCCACACCGCCCCTAAAGTTGGGCAGACCGAAATGAAGCCTGCCGAGCCCCCGAAGCCCGCGGCCAAGCCCGCCGTGACGATGCCCAAAAAGGGCGGTTTTACGACGCTTTCCTCCGTCGAGTGCCGCGCACTGAACGGCCTGACGGCCCCGGTGCCCGCAAGGCCGCTGCCCGGTGTATTGGAAGCACAATCCCCGAAGCCCGCCTACAATGCAGGCTCCGCGCCGAAGCCGCTGACGCCCGCCGCTGTGACCCCGGTCACGCCCATGGAGCCGGTGACGCTGCCGACGCCCCAGCCGATGCCGCCGGTGAACACCGACGACGCTGTGCTGGACATCCTGCCCGACGAGCCGGACGAGAGCGCTGCCGCTGCGCCCGCACAGCCCGAACCGGAAAACGATTACGTCCAGAACGACCCCCACGCACTGAGCGCCCTGCCTGATATGGTCAACACCCGACCCGAGCAGACGACGCTGACCCCGCCGCCCGCAAGCGAACCGCTGCGCCTGGTGGGCGAGGTGTTCAAGACCTACATTATTACCGAGCGCGGCGGTGAGCTGTGCCTCATCGACAAGCACGCCGCCCACGAACGCATTTTGTTTGAGCAGCTGGCGAAGGATTACGGCAACGTGCCGTCCCAGATGCTGCTGGTGCCGGTGCAGGTCAATCTGACCGCCGCCGAAAAGCAGGCGGTTTTGCAGAATATCGACCTGTTGACCGACGCGGGCATCGAGGCGGAGGATTTCGGCGGTTCCACCGTCGTTGTCCGCGCTGTGCCCGCCGATGTGCCGGTGGACGATGTGGAGGATATGATCGTGGAAGTCGCGGCGAAGCTGATCGACGGCGGCCGCGACGCTTTGCGGGAAAAGACCGAGTGGGTGTTGCATTCCATCGCCTGCCGCGCCGCCATCAAGGCGGGCGACCACACGAACGCTGCCGAAATGCTGGCGCTGGCCCAGCACATCATGGATGGCACGGTTCCGCCGTTCTGCCCCCATGGGCGGCCCTGCGTGCTGAAAATCACCCGGAAGGAGCTGGAAAAGCAGTTTGGCCGACTTGTCTAAACCCCGCGTTGTCGCGGTCGGCGGCCCCACGGCCAGCGGCAAGACCACGCTTTCCGTCGCGCTGGCAAAGGCGTTCGACGGTGAGATCATCAACGCGGACTCTATGCAGATTTATAAAAATCTTGACGTAGGAACGGCAAAACCGAGCGCGGAAGAGCAGCAGGGGATACCACACTACCTGCTGGACTTTTTAGAGCCGGAAATGCCGTACAGCGTGGCAGATTTCACCGCCGCCGCCGATCCGTTGATTCGGAAACTCACGGCACGCGGCAAGCTGCCCGTCGTTGTAGGGGGCACAGGACTCTATATCACCAGCCTTTTGAACGGCATGAACTTTGCCCCGGAAAAAATCGACCCGGCTATCCGCGCCCGCCTGCAAGCCCGGGCCGACGCCGAGGGCGGCGCAGCGCTGTACGCCCAACTGCAAAGCATTGATCCCGATTACGCCGCGCAGGTCCACCCAAACAACCTACCCCGCGTCATCCGTGCGCTGGAATTGTACGAAGCCACAGGCCGCAAAATGAGTGTGGAGCGCATCAGCGCCCGGGCTACTGAGCCACCGTACCGTTCGCTCTGCCTTTGCCTGACCTGCCGCGACCGCGCGGCGCTCTATGACCGCATCGGCCGCAGGGTGGACTTGATGGTGAAAAACGGCGTGTTGGACGAGGCAAAACAGGTCTATGACCATCGCGAGAGCTACCGCACGGCGGCCCAGGCCATCGGCTACAAGGAGCTTTTTCCGTATTTTGAAGGCACGGCGCCCTTGGAGGAATGCACCGAAAAACTCAAGCAGGCCACCCGCAACTACGCCAAGCGGCAGCTGACCTGGTTCCGCCGCCAGAACGACGCGGTCTGGCTTTATATTGATGAAGAAAACGTCATCGACCGCGCCTGTTCGCTGGTGCGTGAATTTTTGCAAAACTGACAGAAAGGGGAGTGCGCAGTGGAAAAACAGCCGAACCGCACAGCGGCAAAGAAAATTTTTCATGTGGTCGGGTTGCTGGCACTGGCACTGGTTTCTGTCTACATTATTGTACAGTGTTTCGTTATTTTTCGCCGCTCCTACAAAACAGAGACTGCCATCAAGTACACGTTGGCCGAGAGCATTACCCTCGACGGCGTTGTGGCGTTTGACTCGGTGGATGTGGCAGGCAGCGGCGACCTTGGCTACCTTGTCCAGGACGGTGAGCGCGTCACAAACGGAACCACCGTGGCCGAAGTGTACACCGATGATTCCCAGGGATTGCAGCGCGAGCGGCTTGACCGGCTCGAGCGCACCATCACGCTGCTGACAAAGTCCCAGAACTCCACCGGCAGTGATCTGTCGGTGCTGACGAACCAGACAAAACAGGCGCTGTACAACCTGCTGGATAAGATCAACACGGCTCAGTACAGCGGCATTACCGACGCCGAGGATACCTTCCTGCTGGCGCAGAACCG
Source organism: Gemmiger formicilis (assembly GCF_018784445.1). Taxonomy (GTDB): domain Bacteria; phylum Bacillota; class Clostridia; order Oscillospirales; family Ruminococcaceae; genus Gemmiger. The sequence continues at coordinate 91,955 of NZ_WQOH01000014.1, forward strand.
TCTGCAGGTCAGCACCGGCCAGACGGCGGGCTTTGCAGATACCATCGCGGCTTTGCAGGTTGAATATGACAGCATCAAGGCGCAGCTCGACGCTTTGCAGACTATCACGGCCACGACGAACGGCTACTTCAGCAGCACAGCGGCGTCGCCCGCCATCGCGGCGGATCGCCAGGCACTGGACGACGCTGACCCGGCCACTCTGCAAAAGATGCTGGCGGACGGCTTCCCGGCGGCCGCCACCGACCGCGCCGGGCAGATCACCACCGGCTTTTCCTGGAAATTTTATGCCGTCTGCGACCTGGATACCGCCGCGCGGTTCGACAATATTTCCAGCGTCAAAATCAGCGTGCCCGGCAAGCAGAACACCCCGCTTTCTGCCACGGTGGAAGAGGTGGCACCGGACAAAGACAACGGCATCGCCAAAATCGTGCTGCAATGCCAGACCATCAACGCCGAGGTGCTGAGCTTTGGTCAGGAGACCGCGCAGATCGACCTGAAAACCTACGAGGGCATCCGCATCGACAAAGAGGCCCTGCACATCGTGGACGGCCAGCGCGGCGTCTATGTCAAGTACGGCAACCTGCAAAGATTTTTGAAAATCACGACGCTGTATGAGAACGACAGCTACATCCTCATCCCGGAAAACGGCAAGATCGGCACCGACAACGAAGTGCGGCTCTACGATGAGATCATCGTGCAGGGTACAAATTTGCAGGACGGCAAACTATTATAACGGAAATACGGCCTTTTGTATTGACAAGACAGCCTAAAAAGAAGATAATATTTAATGTATATCGCTGTAATAGCGCGCTGACGTGAACAGCGCATACTTATCTCAAAGGAGTTTTACGACCATGTCCATGTTTGACAGTTTGAAAAGCAAGCTCGGTATCGACCCCGACGCTGATTCTTATGTAGATGATACCGAAGATGATGTTTTCCCCGGCGGCCAAGGCGGTGCGCAGGAATATACCCAGCAGGAGGTCAAACAGCACAGTAATAAGGTCGTGAACATCAACGCCACGACCCAGCTGCAAGTTGTGCTGGTCAAGCCCGAACGGTTTGAGGATGCCTCCACTATCGCCGATCAGCTCAACGCCAAGCGTACCGTTGTGCTGAACCTGGAATCCACCGGCAAGGAAGTTTCCCGCCGCCTGATCGATTTCCTGTCCGGTGTGGCTTACGCCAACAACGGCCAGATCAAGCGCGTTGCCACCAGCACCTTCATTATCACGCCGTACAACGTTGATATCATGGGGGATCTGATCGACGAGCTGGAGAACAATGGCGTATTTTTCTGATACCCAGGACACGCCTGCCAAGCGCGGCTTTGTGCCGCCGCAGAACGACGACGAACGCCGCCTGATGCGCCGTGTGGAGGAACTGTGCCGCGTGGCCCAAAGCCGCGGCATCCCGCGGTATACAGGCTTTCTCTCCGACCGGGAGCAGAGCCTAGCGCAGGCTGCCTGCAACAAGGCGGGCTGTGACTGTATCCGCTTTTGGGGCGGGTTTGAAGGTGCCGAGCGCAAGGTGCTCTGCATTGAGCCGCCCGACGCCTGGCAGGAGGAACCGCTGGCCTACCTGCAATTTGCCGCCTACGGAGATAAAGTACCGACCCACCGTGATTATCTTGGCTCTATCTTAGGGCTGGGACTGGAGCGCACCTGTGTGGGAGATCTTTTGGCAGACCCCGAACGGGGCGACATGTTTTACGCCGTCGTCCTGGCGGACAAGCAGGCGTTCATCAACGCCGAACTGACCAGCGCCGGGCACTGCACCGTGCACACCGAATGCGTTGACGCGCTGCCCGCCCATCTGCTGCGAAGCGGGGAACGCGCCTTGCAGGAGGCTACCGTGCCGTCCCTGCGTGCGGATGCTGTGCTGGCCGTGATGATGCATACCTCCCGCACCCGCGCGGCAGAATATATAGCTGCGGGCCGTGTGGAGATCAACCACCTGCCGCTGAAAGCTGCCCACGAGACCGCCTACGCCGAGGATATCTTCACGGTGCGGGGCGTGGGGCGCTTCAAGCTGGCGGCCATCGGCGGAAAAAGCCGCAAAGACCGCCTGTTCATATCCTTTTACCAATACTGAGCGCATGATCTGCCCGCCGTCTGCGGGCCGGGAATAACAGGGCACCGTCCCTGCATAGGAGGAAAGTCATGATCTCTTCTGAGGATGTCCGCCGCGTAACGTTTGACAAAGCGTTCCAAGGTTATCGCCGCGAAGATGTGGACGCATATCTGAAAGAGGTGGCCCAGGCCATGGACGACCTGGCTGCCCAGAATGATGACCTGCAAAAAAAGCTCGTTGTACTGGCCCAGCGCATTGACCAGTACCGTGCCGAGGAAGACACCCTGCGCACGACGATGATCAACGCCCAGCGCTTAGGGGAAAATGTCATCCGCGAGGCCAAGCAGAAGGCTGCCGAGATCATACGAACCGCCAACATCAAGGCCGAGGATCGCGAGCAGCGCTCCCGCGATGATGTGGAGCTGGCCAAACAAGAGATCGTCACACTGAAGAGCGAGGCGGACAGCTTCAAGCGCTCACTGATCGAGATGTACCGCAAGCACATCAACCTCATCAACAAGCTGCCGGATTACACCCCCCAGCCCGAGGATCCGCCGGTACGCCCGATGCAGCCTGCCGCCGAACCGGCCCCGGCCCCTGTACAGGCCGCCCCGGTCGAGCAGCCCGCCGTGGAGCCGACCTACACGCCGCCCGCCGCCCAGCCCGCGCCGGAACCGATACAGCCCCCGATGCAGGAGACCGCCTACTATGAGGAACCCGCCCCCGCACCCGAGGCTGCTGCCCCCGCCGGGGAAAAGGTGGACACCGTAGAGTTTGCCATTGCCCCGCACCCGGAGGAGCCCGAAGAAATTGCCCCGACCCCCATTCCGGAGGCCCCGGCCATTGATGAGAGCCGCTTCCAGGATATTTCGGGCCTGTATGACGAACCTGAGGCAAAACCCGCCCGCCGCAGAAAAGCGAGCACCACCACCAAGCGCACCACCCGCAAAAAGGCAAGTGCCGAACCGCAGGAGGAGCTGAACTCCCCGGCGTTCGATAACTTTGAAGGCGTTGACTTTGACAGCTGACACCGGATGTGGTATAAATAAAGAATCTACAAAATAGAGGAGAGTAGGAAACTTTGGCGCAGAACTACAACGACACCATCCATAAGATGCAGACCCCCTTTGAAATGCGGGCCGGTCTGCCGAAAAAAGAACCCAAAATGCTGGAGGACTGGGAGCAGAACCATGTCTACGAGCAGATGATCAAGAACAACGAGGGCAAGCCCCAGTACATCCTGCACGATGGCCCTCCGTATGCCAACGGCAATATCCACATGGGTACTGCATTGAACAAGATCATCAAGGATATCATCATCCGCTATAAGAATATGTCCGGCTTCCAGGCACCGTATGTGCCCGGCTACGACACCCACGGCCTGCCCATCGAGCTGAAAGCCCTCAGTTCCCTCGGCGACAAAAAGGCGGGCGTCTCCAAACTGGAGCTGCGCCAGATCTGCAAGGAATTTGCCACCGAGCACATCGGCGTCATGAACGAGCAGTTCAAGCGCCTGGGCGTGCAGGGCGACTTTGAAAATCCCTACCTGACCCTGCGCCCTGAGTTTGAGGCCCGCCAGGTTGAGATTTTCGGCGAGATGGCGAAGAAAGGCTACATCTACAAAGGCATGAAGGCTGTCTACTGGTGCCCCGAGGACCGCACTGCGCTGGCTGAGGCCGAAATCGAGTACGCCGAGGACGAGTGCGATTCCATCTACGTCCGCTTCAAGCTGACCGACGACCCCAACGGCGTGCTGGCTAAGCACAACATCCCGCTGGACAAGGCATGGATCGTCATTTGGACCACCACCACCTGGACGCTGCCCGCCAACGTTGCTACCTGCCTGAACCCCAACCTGGAATACGCCTTCGTCAAGATCGGCGACGCTTACCACATCATGGCCCGCGAGTTGGTCGAGTCCACGATGAAGGGCTGCCACATCGACGAGTACGAAGTCCTGCCCGAGACTGTTCTCGGCAGCGAGCTGGAACTCATGCAGTACCAGCATCCGTTCCTGGACCGCAAGGGCCTGGTCATCCTGGGCGACCATGTCACCCTCGAAGGCGGCACCGGCTGTGTCCACACCGCCCCCGGCCATGGTGTCGAGGACTTTGAGGTCTGCGTCAACCATTACCCGCAGGTGCCTGTCGTTGTCCCCGTGGACGATGCCGGCCGCCTGACCGCCGAGGCTGGCGAGAAGTTTGCCGGTCTGAAGGTCTGGGACGCCAACAAGGTTATCCTTGAGCATATCAAGGAGAGCGGCCACCTGATGGGCGTGCAGCACATCACCCACCAGTACCCGCATTGCTGGCGCTGCCACCATCCCATCATCTTCCGCGCCACCGAGCAGTGGTTCTGCTCCATTGACGCTTTCAAAGAGGACGTCTACAAGGCCATCGACAGCGTGCACTGGCAGCCGGCCTGGGGTCATGACCGTATGGCGGGCATGGTTCGCGACCGCAGTGACTGGTGCATCAGCCGTCAGCGCGTCTGGGGCGTGCCCATCCCGGTATTCTACTGCAAGAAGTGCGGCAAGTACCACATCACCGATGCTTCCATCAAGGCTGTCTCCGACCTGTTCCGCAAGGAGGGCAGCGACGCCTGGTACAAGTATGATGCCAACGACATCATGCCCAAGACCGAGGTCTGCGAGTGCGGTGCTTCTGATTGGGAGAAAGACCCCGATATCATGGACGTCTGGTTCGACTCCGGCTCCACTTGGAGTGCTGTCTGCCGTGAGCGCCCCGAGCTGCACTGGCCTGTCGATATGTATATGGAGGGCGCCGACCAGTTCCGCGGCTGGTTCCAATCCAGCCTGCTGACCAGCGTTGCCACCCAGGGCGTTGCCCCGTACCGCGAGGTTCTGTGCCATGGCTGGGTCGTCGATGCCCAGGGCAAGCAGATGCACAAGTCCGCAGGCAACGGCATGGAGCCTTCGGAGATTATCCGCGATTACGGTGCTGATATCATCCGTCTGTGGGTCGCATCCAGCGACTACACCGTCGATGTCCGCGCCGGCAAGGAAATCTTCCGCCAGCTGTCCGAGGCGTACCGCAAGATGCGCAACACCGCCCGCTTCATGCTGGGCAACATCAACGACTTTGACCCTGCGAAGGATATGGTCGCGGATGACCAGCTGTTTGAAATCGACCGCTGGGCGCTGGATGCCTGCAACAAGCTGACTGCCAACCTGCGCGACGCCTACGACCATTACGATTTCAGCCGTGCCTACCATGCGCTGTACAACTTCTGTGTCATTGATATGTCCAACTTCTACATGGACGTCATCAAGGACCGCCTGTACTGCGCTGACGACCACGCACGCCGCTGTGCCCAGACCGCGCTGTACCGCATCCTGGTCGACTTCACGAAACTGCTGGCCCCGATCCTCTGCTTTACCAGCCAGGAGATTTGGAGCTACATCCCGAAGCTGCCCGGCATGAAGGACTACGTTGTCTTTGAGCAGATGCCCGAGGCCAAGGCCGATGCCGACGAGGCGTTTGAAGCCAAGTGGGCCCGCATCATGGCCATCCGCGACGATGTCAAGAAGGTCCTGGAGCAGGCCCGCGCTGACAAGACCATCGGTTCCGCGCTGGAAGCCGGCCTGACGCTGTACTGCAGCAAGGAGGTCTACGACTTCCTGAACGCCATCCCGATGGATGAGCTGGCTGACCTGTTCATCGTCTCTCACGTTGACCTCGTCGAAGGCGAGGGCGGCGTCAAGGGCCTGGTCGAAGGTCTCGGCGTTGCGGCTGCCCACGCGGCCGGCAACAAGTGCCTGCGTTGCTGGAAGTATGAGCCTTCCGTCGGTGAGGACGGTCTGTGCCCGCGCTGCGCCAAGGTCCTGAAACAGTAAGTTTTACTCCGTCAGCGGTGCTTATAGTGGTAAGCACCGCTGATTTTTTCGGATAAGGTGTTGTATGATTTTCGGTTTGTTTTCTGTGCTGGGGGCGGCCGCGCTGGTCGTGATTGACCAGCTTATCAAGCATTGGGCCACGGCGGCGCTGCTGCCGGTGGGCCAGATGAATGTGCTGCCCGGCATTGTGGAGCTGCGCTACTGTCTGAATGACGGCATGGCGTTCTCAATGCTGGCGGGCAAGCAGGGCTTGCTCATCGGTATGACATCGGTCATGCTGCTGGTCGTGCTCGTCATGCTGTTCACCCGCAAAATGACGGCGTGGGAGCGCGTTGCCTGGACGCTGGTGCTCGGCGGCGGTGTGGGCAACCTCATCGACCGCGTGCTCAACGGCGTTGTGGTGGATTACATCAATGTGCTGTTCATGCACTTTGCCATCTTCAACTTTGCGGATATCTGCGTCTGCGTGGGCGTCGGCCTGCTGATGCTGGTCGTGCTGCTGGACTCCTGCAAGAAGGAAAAGCCCGCAGAGCAAAAGGCGGACGATGATGGAGCAGCTTGAATTTACCGCTGCGGCCGGCGATACCGGCCGCCTGGATGCCTGGTTGGCCGCGCAGTGCCCGGCACTGTCCCGCAGTGCGCTGCAAAATCTCATTGAGCAGGGCTGTGTGACGAAAGGCGCCGCGCCGGTCAACAAGAAAGAAAAGGTCGTGCCCGGCGCAGTCTACACTGTGGAACTGCCCGACCCGCAGCCCATCGAGGCCCGGCCCCAGAATATCCCGCTGGATATCGTCTATGAGGACGACGACCTGCTTGTCGTCAATAAGCCCAAGGGTATGGTCGTTCACCCGGCTCCCGGCAACCCGGACGGCACGCTGGTCAATGCGCTGCTCTACCACTGCGCGGGACAGCTGTCCGGCATTGGCGGGGCCATCCGCCCGGGCATCGTCCACCGTATCGATAAGGACACCAGCGGTCTTTTGGTCGTTGCCAAAAACGATGCGGCGCACCAGGCCCTTAGCGAGCAGATGAGCGTACACAGCATCCACCGCGTCTACCATGCGGTGGCCTACGGCAACCTGAAAGACGATGAGGGCTTTGTGGAAAAGTGGCTGGGCCGCGACCCGCGCGACCGCAAAAAGATGGCCGTGCTGGCCGACAACGCCGTCGGGGCCAAGTATGCCTACACGGGCTGGCAGGTGCTGGAACGCTACGGCAACTTTACCTACATTGCCTGCAAGCTCAAAACCGGCCGCACGCACCAGATTCGCGTGCATATGGCATCTACAGGGCACCCGCTGGCGGGGGATGCCGTTTACGGCCCAAAAAACTGCATCAAATCGTTGAACGGCCAATGCCTGCACGCCAAGGAGTTGGGCTTTGTGCACCCCAGAACAGGGGAGTGGATGCAGTTCGATTCTCCGTTGCCGCCCTATTTTGCGGATTTTATAACACGGCTAAGAAAGGAACATCGCGCATGAAACCACCCCTCGGCGATACCCTTGTGATCTGTGATATGGATAATACGCTGCTGACCGCCAAGGAGGGCATCCCGGCCTGCAACCGTGCGGTTATCCGGCTGTACACCGGCATGGGTGGGCTGTTCACGGTCGCCACCGGCCGCCCGCCGGAGTCCATCCGCGCGGCGCTGGGAAATCTGAAGCTGTCGCTGCCGGCTATCTCCTGCAACGGTGCGCTGCTGTATGATTTTTCTACGGAATCGGTGCTGCACCGCTCGACATTGAACCGGGAGCAGGCCACGACGGCCATCATCGATATCCTGGCGAAATTCCCGCGTATGGGCGTGGAGGTCATGGCGGGCAACGGCGAAATGTACGTCATCCACGCCAACGAAGTGACCCACGCCCACCAGGTGGACGAGCACCTGGGCAGCATCGCCTGCCCGGTGGAAAGCGTACCCGACGGCTGGGTCAAGGTCGTGTTTGCCTCTGACCCCGAGAGCATCCGCAAGCTGGGGCAGTACGCAAAGACAAAGTATTATGGCCGAGACAACTACTTCCTTGCCACCAACAGCATTTACTTAGAGATCATGCCCGGCGGCGTCAGCAAGGCCAGCGGCCTGCACGATTTGTGCGCCTTGATGAGCAAATCCATGAAGAACACCGTCGTCATCGGCGACTATTACAACGATTTGGAGATCATGCGGGAGGCCGGATACGCGGTGGCCGTTGCCAACGCCCCGGCCGAGGTGAAAGCTGCCGCCGACCATGTAACGACCTGCACCTGCGCCGAGGGCGCGGTAGGCGAGTATCTGTACAGCCTGATCGGTAAGACCGACGAATAACCGCATCACAAAGAGGGTTTGACGATGAAAGTCAGTGAACTGATGGACCCGAAGGGCGTGCTGCTCTACGCCAAAATCGATAACTCCGCCGACGCGCTCGGCATTCTGGTGGAATTGCAGGAGGGGATCGGCGTCATCACCAACGGCAACGCCTACTATAACGCGGTAAGCCAGCGGGAGACCTTCGGCGGTACCACGGCCATCGGCGGCGGTATCGCGCTGCCCCACGCCAGCAACGCGGGTGTGTCCGCGCCGGGCATCTCGGCACTGCTTCTGCGCCGCGGTGTGGACTGGGGTGCGCCCGATGGACAACCGGTGGACCTGGTGTTCATGATTGCCGTGCCGCCCAAAAGCGAGAGCCTGCATTTGCAGATTTTGGCGCGGCTCGTGAACCTGCTGGGCCGCCGTGACCTGGTGGAGGCCCTGCGCACCGCCAGCAACCCCCAGCGCTTTGTGGAACTGATTGCCAAAACCGAAAACGCCTGCTTTGCAGATTGACAGGGAACATCCCGGCTTTTACAGGAGGCCGGGATGTTCGTTTTTAACAAGAACTGGCAATATCCACAAAAAAACATCAAAAAGCGTGGCGGTATTATACGCATTTGTTCTTGCTTTAAGCCACTAAAGTGTGCTATACTTTAAAGCACTAAACCGGCTGCGCTGGAGGGACTTGTTTGAGGAAGCAAGTGTACACCTGAAACAAAAGGTTGCGCAGTGGGTACTATTTGGAGGAATAGACATGAAAAAAGCAGTTTCCCTTATGATGGCAGCCGCCATGACCATGGGCCTGGCCGCCTGCGGATCTTCCGCTTCTACGGATACCGCCGCATCCACCGCTGACGCCGCTTCCACCACCGAAGCCGCCGAGAGCACCGCAGACAGCGCTGCTGCCGCCGACGGCAAGGTTTACAATGTCGGCATCTGCCAGCTGGTTCAGCACGAAGCGCTGGACGCTGCGACCCAGGGCTTCAAGGACGCTTTGGTCGAGAAGCTGGGCGAGGGCAATGTAAAATTTGATGAGCAGAACGCCTCCGGCGATTCCGCCAACTGCGCTACCATTGTGAACGGTTTTGTCTCCAACGGCGTTGACCTGATCCTGGCCAACGCTACCGCGCCGCTGCAGGCCGCCGCCCAGGCTACTGCCGATATCCCGGTGCTGGGCACCTCCGTTACCGACTACGCCACCGCGCTGGATATCAGCGATTGGACCGGCACCGTCGGCAACAACATCTCCGGCACCTCTGACCTGGCCCCGCTGGACCAGCAGGCAGCTATGATCAAAGAGCTGTTCCCTGACGCCAAGAGCGTCGGCCTGCTCTACTGCAGCGCCGAGCCGAACTCCGTCTACCAGTGTGACGTCATCGAGGGCTACCTGACGGAGGAGGGCTATACCGTCGCCCGCTACGCCTTCACCGACACGAACGACGTTACCTCCGTTGCCCAGAGCGCGGCCGACAACTCCGATGTCATCTACATCCCCACCGATAACACCGCCGCCTCCAACACTGAGGCTATCGCCAATGTCGTGCTGCCCGCGCAGGTTCCTGTTGTGGCTGGTGAGGAAGGCATCTGCTCTGGCTGCGGCGCTGCCACACTGTCCATCAGCTACTACGATCTGGGCTACGCCACCGGTGAGATGGCCGCTAAGATTCTGGCCGAGGGTGCTGACATCTCCACCATGCCGGTCGAGTTCGCCCCCAACGTCACCAAGAAATACAACGCCGCCAACTGCGAAGCCCTCGGCATCACGCCGCCGGACGACTACGTGGCCATCGGCTGATAACCGGAACAGCGACTAAAAATCATCATAACAGCGAGGAAGGGGAGACATCTCTCTTTCCCCGCTGTTTTGGTGCTTTATGAAATGAGGATGTTTTTATGGATTTCCTGACCTCCCTGATAAACTCGATGCCCGGTGCCGTCGCGCAGGGCCTTATCTGGGGCATTATGGCTATCGGCGTCTACATCACCTATCGTATTCTGGATGTGGCGGATCTGACCGTGGACGGCTCCCTCGGTACCGGTGGCGCAGTCTGCGTTGTGCTGGTCCTGAACGGCGCGCCGGTGGGCGTCGCCTTGGTGGCGGCCACGCTGGCCGGTATGCTGGCGGGCCTTGTCACCGGCTTGTTCCACACGGCCTGCGGCATCCCGGCAATTCTGGCCGGTATCCTGACCCAGCTCGCGCTGTATTCTGTCAACCTGCGCATCATGGGCACCGGCACAGGCGGCGGCAAAGCCAACCTGCCCATTAGCGTGGACAAATACAGCCTGCTGGTCTCCGCACGCTATGTGCGCAAACTGGCGCTCAATAACCCAATTCTGGTGCTGGTCATCTTCTGCGCGGTGCTGATTGGCGTGCTGTATTGGTTCTTCGGCACCGAGCTTGGCTGCTCGCTGCGTGCTACGGGTGCGAACCAGCATATGGCCCGTGCCCAGGGCATCAACACGAACATTACCATCGTGCTGGGCCTGATGGTCTCCAACGGCCTAGTCGCGCTGGCTGGCGGTCTGCTGGCGCAGTACCAGGGCTTCTCCGATATCAACATGGGCCGCGGCGCTATCGTTATCGGTCTGGCAGCTGTCATCATCGGTGAGGTCATCTTCGGCAAAATCTTCCGCAACTTTGCCCTCAAGCTGACGGCAGCGGTCATCGGTGCTATCATCTACTACATTGTCATGAACTTCGTGCTGCGCATGGGTCTGTCCACCGACGACCTCAAGCTGCTGACTGCGCTGGTTGTGGCTATTTTCCTGACCATCCCGTACTGGAAAGGCAAATACTTCACGAAAACGCCGGTGAAAAAGGGAGGCAAGGACAATGCTTGAAATTAAAAATGTGTACAAGACCTTCAACGCGGGCACTGTCAACGAGAAGGTCGCCTTAAAGGGCCTCGACTTGACACTGGAGGACGGCGACTTTGTCACGGTCATCGGCGGCAACGGCGCGGGCAAGTCCACGATGCTGAATGCCGTGGCCGGTGTCTGGCCCGTAGATATGGGCAAGATCGTCATTGATGGGCAGGATGTGACCCGCCTGTCGGAGCACCAGCGTGCCAAGTACATTGGCCGCGTGTTCCAGGACCCGATGATGGGTACCGCCGCTACCATGCAGATCGATGAAAACCTGGCCCTGGCGGCCCGCCGGGGCTTGGCCCGCACACTGAAAACCGGCATCACAAAGAAAGAGCACGACGAATACTACGAGCTGCTCAAAACGCTGGACTTGGGGTTGGAAAACCGCATGACCAGCAAGGTGGGGCTCCTCTCCGGCGGCCAGCGCCAGGCGGTCACGCTGCTGATGGCAACGCTGAAAAAGCCAAAGCTCCTGTTGCTGGACGAGCACACCGCGGCCCTGGACCCCAAGACGGCCGCCAAGGTGCTGACTCTCTCCGAAAAAATCGTCGAGGAAAACCACCTGACTACCCTGATGATCACCCACAACATGAAGGACGCCATCAAGTACGGCAACCGCCTGATCATGATGTACGAGGGCCACGTCATCTACGATGTGAAGGGCGAGGAAAAGAAGAACCTTCAGGTCAGCGACCTGCTGCAGCGCTTTGAGCAGGTCAGCGACGGCGAGTTTGCCAACGACCGTATGCTGCTTTCGTAATCCACAATTTTGCCCGGGATGCACCATCCCGGGCATTCTCTTTGTAATAAAATTGTAATACGTGACAATTTTTTGAAAATGATGTTCAAAGCCCGCTAAATATGATATAATCTCTAATATGTATACTAGGTGGGATATGGCCTTGTGGCTCCCACTTGCCATAGACTAAGGAGGTACTCGTTCCCTATGAGCCGCGAACGTTATGAGGAAAAAGCAGGTATGAGCCCCACCCAGCGCAAGGCGTGTGTGGTGCTGGCGCTGTGTGCGTTGGCTATCGTGCTGAGCATTGTGGTCGCCTGGGTACTGCCCGGCAAGCTGGGCCTTTTTACCGGCGGTGCAAGCGCCTATGATAAGGACGCCTACCCGCTGGATACATCGCTGGAGGCTATACTGCCCCAGGCTGCGGCGGATGATGCCTATATCACCGCCAGTGTCTTTGCGGGCGATCAGTATGCTGTCACGCTGCAAAAGGACGCCCGCATCACGCTGAACCAGTTTGCGGGGCAGGAGGGGCTGCAAACCGCCAAGGCGCTGTCCACGGCCTGCGTAAACTTTGCGTCAGACTCCAACAACTACACGATCCCGCAGGCAATCCCCAAGATGAAAGCCCGCCGTGTTTTTGTGCAGCTGGGCTCCAACGATGTGGACGGAACGGTCAGTGTGGATTCCTTCATTGCCGATTACAAGCAGTTCTTGCAGAACATCCACTCGGCCTACTCCTATGCGGATATCATCGCAGTGTCCATCCCGCCTGTCACCGAGGACAGTGCCAACGCCGCCGAGACCCAGACTTACATTGACCAGTTCAACCAGGCCATTGCCGTGGCCTGCAGCGACATGGGCTTCAAATACCTGAACAGCGCCGAGACCCTGAAAAACAGCCGAGGCTTTGCCGAGAACAGCTACATGGAAGCCAATGAGTACAGCGCCTCCGGCGCCCGCGCCCTGCTGGAATACGCCAAGTCCCACGCCTATAACACGATGGACAGCCGCCCGGACACCAGCGACATCCCACAGCGCGCCTCGTCCACCAGCGGCGCGGCCAGCACGCCGCTCCCCACCGCCACCCCGACGAAGTTCACCGCCAGCTATGAGGTGGAGGACAGCGCCAAGGGCACCCTGACCGGCAACGGCCAGACCGGCGTTTCCAGCGTGGAGATCCAGGCGGACTCCGGCACCAGTGTCAACGTGACGGCGGTAGCCGCCGATGGCTTTGTATTCTACAAGTGGAGCGACGGCATCACCACCGCGACCCGCTATGACAACGTGACGAAGGACATCTCGGTCAAGGCCATGTTCAACGACGCCCGTGTCGAACTGACGCTGGACAAGGGCGACACGACGATCAAGAAGGGCGAGAGCCTGACCGTCAACGCCGCCGTCAAGCTGGGCGGTAAGGCCTACGACGCCACCAATGTGCAGTGGTCCATCAATGACGAGATGGAGAAAAACGGCAGCAGCCTGACCTTTACGCCCGACGCTGCCGGAACCTACACCCTCAAAGCGGGCATCGAGATCAATGGGACCTTCTCCACCGCGCAGCTGACCGTGACTGTGGAGGCCGACGCCGCGACGGTGAACATCAGTGGCAACAGCACCCTGACCGCGGGCCAGAGCACGACCCTGACTGCGACCGTCGCCAACGGCAGCGGTGATACAGTTTGGGGCTGCGAGGAAACGTCCTGGAAAGCCACCGGCGACCAGGTGACATTCACCGCCAACGAGCCGGGCACTTACCGCATCCACGCCGCCAACAACGGCACCGAGAGCGTCTTTATCCTGACGGTCACGGCTGCCGCCACGCCGGAGCCGACCGCCACACCGGCCCCTGCGCCTGAGAGCCAGTCGGAATCCAACGCAGAATAAAACGCGACAGAGGTTACAAGAAATGGCAATTTACACCTGTGTCCTGCTGGACATTGACAATACGCTGCTGGACTTTGACGCCGCCGAGCGCCAGGCTGTGACCGATATGCTGGCCGAGTACGAGCTGCCCCACGACGAGGCCGCCTACGAGACCTACCACAAGGTCAACCGTGAGCTGTGGGACTCGCTGGCAAAGGGCCAGCTGAACAAGCAAAAACTGTTCCAGATTCGTTTTTCCCGCTTTATGCAGGCCATGCAGCTGCCGGATAACGGCAAAGGCAAGGCCATGAACGACCGCTATGAAGAACTGTTGGCGACCCACGCCGATCTTCTGCCCGGTGCCCTGACCGCGCTGGAAGAACTCAGCGAGGTGGCAACGCTGGCCATCGTCTCCAACGGTGCCGCTGCCGTACAGGAGTCCCGTATTGCAGCCTCCGGCATTGACCGCTATATGGACGGCATTTATATTTCGGAGAAGGTAGGCGCGGCCAAGCCCAGTGCCAAGCTGTTTGAGCACGCCCTCCGCGATTTGGGCATCACGAACAAAAGCCGCGTGCTGATGGTCGGCGATGACCTGTTGGCCGATATCAAAGGCGGCATGAATGCAGGGGTGGACACCTGCTGGTTCAACCTCGGGAATGTGGAAAACAAGACCGGCATCACGCCGAAATTTACGGTCGGTTCCTATGAGGAACTGTATCGCATTGTGATGGAGCCGGAGGAACTGGAAAACTTGGGCGTGCGCAACCGCCGTCACAGCAACGAAGCCCTGCTGTAAAAACCGGGGCACACTGCCGCTGCCCGCAAAAGGCGGCGGCATCATTTTGGAATTGAGGATGTACCGTATATGTTGTTGGAACTGCAAAACCTGGGCAAGAGCTTCGGCGAACACGAGGTACTGCGGGATGTGAACGCGGGCGTCGAGCGCGGCGACCGCATCGGCATTATTGGTGCAAACGGCACCGGCAAAACGACGCTTTTGCGTATTCTGTGCGGCGAGAGTCTGCCCGACGCGGGCGACGCCGCCTTCGGCACCGGCGTGACGACCGGATATCTGGAACAGAACGCCCGGCTCGACCCAGCGCTGGATGTCTACGCCACGATGAAACTGGTGTTCACTCCGGCGCTGGACGCGATGCAGCAGATGGAAACCCTGCAAAAACAGCTGGCTGCCGACCCGCACAACGCCGAGCTGACCGAAAAGATTGCCCACTGCACCGCTGTTATCGACGCCATGGATGCCTATAACATGGACACCCAAATCAAAAAGGTCCTCAACGGCATGGGCTTTCCCGCTGACACCTGGGCGAAGCTCGCGGGCGTGCTTTCCGGCGGCGAGCAGACCCGCTTGCGCCTGGCGCGGCTGCTGCTGGAACGCCCTGACCTGCTGATTCTGGACGAGCCGACGAACCACCTGGACCTGGAAACGATGGAGTGGCTGGAAAATTACCTGAAGGCCTACCGCGGTGCGGTGCTGGTCGTCAGCCATGACCGCTATTTCCTTGACGCTGTCTGCACCCGTATCTGGGAGCTTCGCGGCAAAAGCATCAAGACCTACCGCGGAAACTACTCAGCCTACCTGCCCCAGCGCGAAGCCGCTGACGAGCGCCAGCAAAAACTGCATGACGCCGCCGTGGAAAAGGCTGCCAAATTGCAGGACTATGTGGACCGCAACTTGGTCCGTGCCTCCACCACCAAGATGGCCCAGAGCCGCCGCAAGCAGCTGGAAAAACTGGAGATCGTCGAGGCACCCACCGCCGAGGCGTGGGAACTGAACTTCCGCTTTGAGTACGACATTGAGCCGTATGACGAGCTGGTCATCATGAAAAACCTGAGTGTACACATCGGCGAGCGCACTCTCATCGATGCACTGGATTACGTTGTCCACCGCGGAGACAAGCTCGTCATTGCCGGCCCCAACGGCGCGGGCAAATCGACGCTTTTGCAGGTGTTGGACGGCAAGCGCCGCCCCTCTGGCGGCATGGTGCGTTTGGGCAGCGGGGCCAAACCCGGCATCTTCACCCAGCAGCAGGCCCGCCGGGCGGGCCGCGTCATCGACGCCATCTGGAACCAGTACCCCCGCTTCACCGAGCTGGAAGTCCGCAGCCATCTGGCACGCTTCGGCTACCGGGGCGAGGAAGTCTTTAAGGACTGCGCGTCCCTCTCCGGCGGCGAGCTGGCCCGCCTGCGCTTTGCCGAGCTGGCCCTTGAACGCCCGAACCTGATGTTTTTGGATGAGCCGACGAACCACCTGGATATCTACATGCGCGAGAGCCTGACCCAGGCGTTGGCCGCCTACACCGGCACGCTGCTGCTCGTCACCCACGATCGCTATCTGATGCAGACGCTGGGCTGCCCCATCATGTATTTAGAGGACGGTAAGGCGACGTTTTACCCGAATTTTGCAGCGCTGCAAAACCGCGAAGCGGGCAAAACCCAAGAGCAGCAGAAAACCGAGGACACTGCCAAAAAGCAGGCCTACGGCAAGGAACAGCGCAAGCGCCGCGCCGAGGTTCGCGCCCGCTTAAAGAAAGTGGAAACAGAGATCGAAGAGCTGGGGGCACACATCGTTGAGCTGGAAAACGAAATCAACGACCCCGAGGTTCTGCGCGACCACCTGCTACTGCGGGACAAATGTGATGAAATGGACGACACCCGTTTCCACCAGCAGGAACTTTACGACGAATGGGAAAAGCTGGCCGAAGAACAGGAATCCTTCGACAGCGAGGGCGAGTAAGCATTTTACCATTCTGTAACTTGTATTCCTGCAAAAAAACGCTATACTATAAGTTTAGCAAAACCCTTATATGAGAAAGTATAGGAAAGTATTTTAAGGCGGGTAGACTATATTGCAGACCACCATTATCGTAGCAACGCATAAACCGTACTGGGTGCCGGATGATCCGATGTATCTGCCGGTACAGATGGGCCATGCCATCCATCCGGCCATCGGCTATATCGGCGATGATACCGGCGAAAATATCTCGGAGCGCAACGCAAATTTCTGTGAGCTGACCGGCCTGTACTGGGCCGCGCACAACATTGATTCCGACTATATCGGCATTGTGCATTACCGCCGCTATTTTGCCAGCCGCCGCAAGAGCCGCTTTGCCGCCAAGAAAAGCCGCGTCATCAGTCACGAGGAACTGTGCTCTATCCTGGCGACCACCAACGTGGTGCTGCCTAAAGAACGCCACTATTTCATCGAGACAAACTACACCCAGTACATCCACGCCCACCATAAGCGGGATCTGGAAACGACCCGAGCCATCATTGCGCGCAAATGCCCCGAGTATCTGCCCGCGTATGATCTGTATATGTCCAAGACGCACGGCCACCACTTCAATATGTTCGTCATGAAAAAGGAGCTTTTGCAGCACTACTGCACCTGGCTGTTTGATATCTTGTTTGAACTGGAAAAAGAGTTGGACATGACCGGCTACACGGTCAATGACCGCCGCGTCTTTGGCTTTGTCAGCGAACGTCTGCTCGATGCCTGGCTTATCACGAACAACATCAGCTTTGAGGAACTGGACATCGTCTATATGGAGCACCAGAACTGGCTGCACAAGGGCACCGCCTTCCTCAAGCGCAAATTCTTCCCGAAGAAAGATGATTGACGCAAACGCCGTCACGGCTGTGGTCGTGACCTACAATCGGCTGGCGCTGCTCCAACAATGCCTGGCCGCCTTGTGCGCCCAGACCGTGCGGGGCTTTACGGTGCTGGTGGTGGACAACGCCTCCACCGACGGTACCGCTGACTACCTGAAAACGCTGGATATGCCTGGGCTTGTCTGCCGTAATCCGGGCAAAAATCTCGGCGGTGCGGGCGGCTTTGCCTACGGCATCCGGGAGGCTGCAGCCCTCGGCTGCAAGGCAGTCTGGATCATGGACGACGATACACTCCCGACGCCCACGGCGCTGGAAACCCTGCTGGCGGCGGACGCTGCCCACGGTGGAGACTACGGCTGGCTGTCTGGCCGCGCCCTGGCCCCGGATGGCGCCGACCAGCCTATGAACCTCCAGCGCAAGACGATGTACCGCGATATCGACGGTTTCGGTGATGGCAAAGGCGAGATACCCGCCGTGATGGCGAGCTTTGTCTCGCTGTTTCTGCGCGTCGAGACCGTGCGGCAGTTCGGCCTGCCCATCGCCGAGTTCTTCATCTGGTCCGACGATTGGGAGTACACCCGCCGCATTTCCCGCGAAAAGCCCTGCTATGTCGTGCCATCCAGTCGGGTCGTGCACGCCATGCAGAACCCCGGCGTGGTGAATATCGCGAAGGACGTGCCCGCCCGTTGGGCCAGATACCGCTACTTTTACCGCAATGATGTCGTGCTCTACCGGCGGGAAGGAGTCATCGGCTGGCTGTGGCTGCTGGCAAAGGATGCCTGGCACACCGTGCAGGTTTTGCGCGACGGCCAGGGCAGCCGGGCCGAACGCATCAAAATCATCTGGAAAGGCTTTGCTGCGGGGGTCAAGTTCCACCCGCAGACACCGTACCTGCCATGAATCTAACGGAACACATCTGCCATATGGCCGCCCGGTATGACGCGGTGGCTTTCGACGTGTTTGACACGCTCATCAAGCGTGACACTGCCGCGCCGACGAATCTTTTCCGCCTGCGGGGCGAGGCGTTTTATACCGCCCGCACCCGGGCCGAGCGCGAAGCCCGCGCCGCCAAAAGCGGGGAAGTAACACTGGCGGAAATCTACGCCCGGCCCTGCCTTGCGGGTTATGACACCGCGCAGGAGTGCGCTGCCGAGCTGGCCGCCTGCACGGCTTACGCACCGGTGCAGGCCGCTGTGCAGAAATTGGCGCAGCAGGGCAAAAAACTCTATTATATTTCCGATATGTACCTGCCGCAGACGCAGATCAACGCCATGCTGCGCCGCTGCGGCTACACCCAGTTTGCGGGGGGCTTCGCCTCCTGCACCTACGGTGTGCAGAAGCGCAGCGGCAGACTGTTCAAACAGTTTTTGCACGAGACGGAACTGGACGCCAGGCAGGTGCTTTTCATCGGGGACAGCTGGCGCGCCGATGTGGCCGGGGCCGCGCTGGCAGGGATAGCTTCGTGGCATCTGCCCACAGGCCCCGCCCCGGCGTCTGACCTCGATGCCTTTATACAAAACCGGCTGCAACTGTGCAAAACGGCGGGGGAGGCGCTGGGCATTTCGGTGCTGGGGCCGCTGGCTACGGCCTACTGCCGCTGGCTGCATGAACGCCGTGCCGTGCACCCGGACGCGAAACTCTATTTCCTCGCGCGGGATATGTACCTGATGCGCGCAGTATACGCCGCACTGTACCCGGACGAAGAAACCGAATATTTGCGGGTCTCCCGCCGCAGCCTGGCCCCGGCGTTTTTGGCGGCGGGGGATTATGCCAGTGTGAGGGCGGCACTGCCACGGCAAAGCCTGACCGGGGCGCAGATCGCCGCCTACTGCGGTGCAGTCTGCCCGCCGGAGCTGGCTGTACAAAAATTTGACTTGAAAGCTCCGAACACCGCAGAACTGGATATCTTTTTGCAAAAACTGCCCGCCCCGGAAAACGCCGAGGCCGTGACCGCCTACCTGCGCCAAATGGGCGTGCGGGAGGGGGATATCCTGGTGGATATCGGCAGCGGCGGCACGACCCAGCTGCTGCTGGAACGGTTGCTGGGCGTGCAGCTGCACGGCTTGCAGCTCTCGGCAGACGAGCGCCTGCGCAGCCGCTTTGACGAGACGCGCACCGAGGTGTTCCTGTTCGGCGGTCAGCCCGCTCCGCGCCTGTACTGGGCAGGTCAGCCGATGCTGGAACGACTCATTTCTGAGGATGTTGGCGCGACGCTCGGCTATCGGGCGGCAGAGGACAAAATAGAAGCAGTCGCGGCGTCCCAGCCTGTCGCGCCGCTGCTGGCGGGTATCCAACAGGGCGTGCGGAACTTCGCCGTTGCCTGGCGGGACAGCGTGCTGCATGATTGGCCCATCCCGCCGGAACGGGCCATTGCACCGTTTTTGCAGCTGGTGGAAAGCCCGACTGCTTTACAGGTAAAATTGCTGGGAGATTTGACTGTCGAGGATGGCGGTGTGTATCCGCTGGCCGCCCCCGAGAGCGCCGCCCACTACCTGGCCCACCCCAGGGACGTAAAACGCGATCTGGCAGAAGCGCGGTGGAAAATCGGCTTTTTAAAGCGGCTGGCCCCACTGCCGCTGCCCTACGGAAAAATCTATCTGAAACTCAAAAAATAATCAGGAAAGGAGAGATACCATGGCAAAAATCAGCGTCATTTTACCGGCCTACAACGCCGAAAAGACCCTGCGCACCGCCGTGGAGTCCATCCTTTCCCAGCAGGTGCCGGGGATGGAAATCATCATCGTCAACGATGGCTCCGCCGACGGCACGGCCCGGCTCTGCCATGTGCTTGCCAGCGAGAACGACTGCATCCACGTCATCACCCAGAAAAACGCCGGCATCTGCGCGGCCCGCAACCGCGGGCTGGAAGCCGCGGGCGGCGAGTTTATCGCCTTCTGCGACGACGATGATCTGTTCTGGCAGGGGGCACTTAAACTGCTTTTGCAGACTGCAGAGGATTCCCACGCCGACATTGTGCGCGGCGGGTATGAGCTTTTGCGCCAGCGCCCGGACGGCACCTTTGCCGAGCAGAGGCATCCCACCGGGCAGCCTTGCACAATAGAATTGGGCAAGGGCGGCTATGGTGCCTTTTTGGAGAACAGCGGCCCGCAGTTTGTCTGGAACGCCCTTTACCGCCGCACAGCGCTGTTGGGCCTGCGCTTTAATGAGCGGTGCAGCTTCGGCCTGGAGGATTTCGTCTTTAACGCTGCGGCCTACCGGCGCATCTGCAAGGCGGTCTACATCCCGCGGGTAGTCTACCGCCACTTTGAGGGGGCGCAGAGCACCTCCTGTGCGCGGACGGCGCAGGCACTTATGGGGCGCATCCGGGCGTTGGAACCCTGGATGGAGGCGGAATTTCACGCCGCCCAGCGCTGGTGCAGCCCCGACGAAATGCAGGCTGTGTGGAAAAACCGCCGCGCCCAGGTCGTGACATTTTTGATGCACCAGCTGCGGGATGCCCGCGCCCCCGATCCGCTGCGTCGGCAGGCGTGGCGCACCCTGCGGGAAGTTCTGGCCCCATACCCGGGCGGAATGCTTGACATTTTGCACGATGCAGGGAAAAATAAAAAGCAGACGGCCGCGCTGCTCTTATACCAGCTGCGGCTGCAAAATCTGTACGATTTGCTGACCATCAGAGAGGAACAACTATGAAAACGATTCTTGTCACCGGCGCGGCCGGGTATATCGGCCGCCATGTGGTCAAAAATGCCCTGGATCGCGGCTATAAGGTCATTGCGGCAGACTTCAACTTTAAAGGTGTGGACGAGCGCGCCGAGTTCTGCGATGTGCCGCTGTTCAGCGGCGACGCTGACCTGTACCGCAAACTGGGCAGCCCGGATATCTGCATCCATCTGGCCTGGCGCGACGGCTTCCGCCACAATTCGCCCGCCCACATGAAGGATCTGTCCAGCCATATCGTGTTCCTGAACGCCCTCATCGACGGCGGCCTCAAAGATTTGAGCATCATGGGCACGATGCACGAGGTCGGCTACTGGGAGGGGGCTATCAACGAGAGCACGCCATGCAAGCCCCAGAGCCAGTACGGTATTGCCAAAAACGCCCTGCGCCAAAGCATGATGCTGACGCTGGCGGATGCCCCCTGCAAGCTGCATTGGCTGCGGGCCTACTACATCACCGGCGACGAAGCCCACGGCAGCTCCATTTTTGCAAAAATCACCCAGGCCGAGCAGGACGGCAAAAAGACCTTTCCGTTCACCAGCGGCAAGAACCTCTATGATTTCATCGATGTGGACGAGTTGGCAAACATGATTGTGGCGGCCAGCGTGCAGGATGAGATCAATGGCATTATCAACGTCTGCACCGGCAAGCCGATGAGCCTGGCCGAGCGGGTCGAGCAGTTCCTCAAAGACAAAAACTATAAAATCAGGCTCAACTACGGCGCATTCCCGGACCGCCCCTACGACAGCCCGGGCACTTGGGGTGACCCGGCCAAGATCAATAAGATTCTGTCCATGGATACCTACAAAAAAGCATAAAAGAGCATAAAAGGAAAAACGCAATGAAACGATTGGGCATCTTTTTCTTTTACGAAAAAAACGGCGATGTGGATGATTTCATCACCTACTACCTCGCTGACCTGAATAAGAACCTGACCGAGCTGGTCGTCGTCTGCAACGGCAAGCTCAGCGCACAGGGCCGCGCGGCCTTTGAACAGTTTACCGACAACATCATCGTGCGCGAGAACAAGGGCCTCGACGTCTGGGCCTACAAAACGGCGCTGGATTCTTACGGCTGGGCGAAGCTCACTGAATTTGACGAGATCGTCATGACGAACTCGACCTTGATGGGTCCGGTGCGCCCGCTCAAGGAAATGTTTGACGCCATGTGGGAAAATCAGGATCTCGATTTCTGGGGTCTGTCTATCCACCACGGCGCAAAGTCGAACCCCTTCAAGGGCAAGCACCTTTATAACTATCTGCCGGTGCACATCCAGTCCCATTTCATCGTCTACCGCCAGCGCTTTGTCAAGGCCCCTGAACTGCAAAATTATTGGGACAATATGCCGATGATCGAAAGCTACACCGACTCGGTGCAGCGGTACGAGGCCGTGTTCACCAAACAGTTTGAGGATAAGGGCTTCAAGTGGGACGTCTATGTCAAGACCGACGATTTGAAGGAGTTCACCGACTATCCGCTGCTCGTCTGTCCGACGCGCCTTCTGCGGGAGAAAAAGTGTCCGCTGTTCAAGCGCCGCAGCTTTATGCACGAGCTGGAAGCCTACCTCAACTATACAGCGGGGGAGCCGGTGCAGGAACTGTACGCCTACCTGCGGGATGAGACAGACTATCCGATGGCTCTCATCTGGAAGAACATGATCCGCACGATGCACCCCCACGACTTCACCCGCAGCCTGGCCCTGACCCGCATCATTGAGCCGACTGTGCTGGATGCCGTTACGGCGGAGAGTATCTGCAAAAACCGCCGCATTGCGCTGGCCATGCACCTCTATTTTATGGATATGCTCGACCAGAGCAAGGCGTTTGCGGCCAAGTTCCCGCCGGAGACGGACGTTTTTATCTCGACGAGCAGCGCCGAAAAAAAACCGCAGATCGAAGCGGCCTTTGCTGATTTGAACCTGCACAGCGTCACCGTGACCGTGGTGGAAAACCAGGGCCGCGATGTGGCCGCGTTTCTGTGCGACCTGGCCCCGCAGCTCAAAGACTACGACTATGCCTGCTTTATGCATGACAAAAAGGCCATCCAGACCAAGCCGGGCAGTGTGGGGGCCAGCTTCGGCTATGTCTGCAACGAGAACGTTTGCAAAAATGCAGCCCATGTGCTGAACGTGCTGTGTGAATTTGAAAAGGATCCCTACCTCGGTATTCTCTGCCCGCCGTACCCGACGCACGGCTTGTACTTTATGAATATGTGCTCCGGCGGCTGGGGCCCGAACTTTGAGAACACGAAAAAGCTGATGAAAGATCTGGGCATCGATATACCCATTTCCGGCGAAAAATCTCCCATTGCGCCCTACGGCAGTGTGTTCTGGTTCCGCCCCAAGGCGCTGGAACCGCTGTTTGCCCACGGCTGGCAGCATTCGGACTTCCCGCCCGAACCCTTACCGCAGGACGGCACCATCAGCCACGCCATCGAGCGCATTTACCCATTTGTGGCCCAGAGCGCGGGCTACTACCCGGCGGTGGTCATGAGCAAAAACTATGCCGTTACCCACAACGACACGATGCAGGCCTACGCCAGCGGCATGATCCGCCCGCTGGCCCGGGTGTTCGACTGCACGACCTTCTACGGTGCGGAAAACTCGGCCACAGGCTTTGCCTACAAAAAGCACCACCTGTTCAGCCACTATGGGCCGTACTCCGACAGCAAGCGCCGCCACGCGCGGAACTGGCTGCGGGACAACCTGCCCGCAGGTTCCTACAAGGTCATCATCAACACCAAGCGTGCCATCTTTGGACCGCACGAAGGCCCCTACGAGGACTGACCCCTTATGAAACGACTGGTCATCTATTTCCATTACGACCCGGCAGGCCGCATCGATACGGCCTGCCGTATTGCTGTGCAAGCCATGCAGAAGTACGCCAAGGTGCTGTTTGTTACCAACGGCACGCTGACCCCGGCGGACCGCGTCTGGGTGCGGCAGGCGGGCGCAGGCCGCATTGAGCGGGACAACACCGGCTTTGATGTAGGTGCTTACAAAGAGGCTCTGCTGACCCTTGGCAGGGAGAAGCTGGCGGAGTATGAGGAAGTCATCCTCATGAATTTTACGCTGGCGGGGCCTGTCTGCCCGCTGGGGCCGATGTTCGCCGCTATGGACGCGCGGGCGGAACTCGACTTCTGGGGCCTGACGCGCCATTATGCCATGCAGAGCCGCCGCTTTGGCGGCGCGGTGCCGGAACACCTGCAATCCCACTTCCTGGCGCTGCGGCCGCGATTATTCAACAGCGACGCCTTCTGGGACTATTGGCAGCAGATGGCGCTGCCCGCAAGCTATGAACAGTCGGTTATCCTGCACGAAACGCGGTTCACGCCGTACTTTGCTGCCAAGGGCTATATCTGGGATACTTATGTAAATACCGACGATTTGTGCGGCGTTTTCGTCAACCCCATCATGGCCTGCCCGGCAGAACTACTGCAAAAACGGGACTGCCCGTTTTTCAAGCGCCGCAGCCTGTTCACGCCCTATGCCGACGAGCTGCGCCGCACCGATGGCTGCGCGGCGGGGGAACTGTACCGCTATGTGAAAGCGCACACGGAGTTTCCCGTTGACCTTTTACTTGCGTCGCTCTTGCAGACACAGCCCATGGCCGCACTGGCAAAGAACCTGCACTGGAATTACGTGATAGCAGAACCCGCCGCCGAAGTGCCCGACCTGGCCGCGCTGGGTCTGCGCTTGTTGCGGTACACGCTGCCCGCTGCCGACCCGGTGACGGACTGGTACAATAAAAAGGCCTCTGCCGACGCGGACGCCCTGCTGGGCCGCGCCGCGCAGCTGTTTGAAAAAAAGCCGCTGTTGGGAGTGCTCAGCCCGGCGCTGCCGTTGTGGCAGGGCTGCGCCGCCGCCCGGCGTACCCAGTGGCAACGCGACGCCGGGACACTGGCCGAAAAAGCCGCCGTGCCTGTTGGCAGCGACCCACTGCCTGCACCCAACTGCGGCTGGCTGCTGGTGCGGGAGGCTTCCTTCCTCGACGGCATCCCGCCCTGCACCACCCAGCGCGACGCTTGGCAGCTGGCCCTGACAGCCCAGGCCGCCGGGTATTATGCCGCTGCCTTTGAAACCGCCGCCCAGGCTGCCGCGCGGGCGGATGTTCTGGATGTGTACGAGGCCGATGCCGCTCGGCCTGCCGTCGTGGCCAAGCATCTGGGGCGGCTCATCAAGCACAAACTGCAAAAGTAAAAGGGGAGAAGAGCCATCAAAAAGCAACGCCTTTTTTATCTGGACCTAGTCCGCGCCGTGGCGCTCATCTGTATTCTGGTCGTGCATTTCAATGCGACGGTCACAGGCTATTTCACATTGCCTCATAAAATTTTCACCAGCAACCTGCCGCTGGGCATTTATTTGGGGGATTTCGGCTCCTCGCTGTTTTTTATCGTGTCCGGCGCGTCACTGGCGCTGACAGTCCCGGCAGAGCAAAGCCCCCCGCAATTTTACAAAAAGCGGGCAAGAGCTGTCTATCCGCTGTTCTGGCTCGCGTGGTTCGTTGTGTTCAGCTGCCGGTTCGTCACGCGCCCAGGCAGTTTCGGCGGGGCCAGGACCGTCACGCTGGTGCTGACCTTTTTGGGCCTTGACAACTTCGCCGTTGCCGCTGGGTGGGTCGGCATGGACTTTGCCTGCGTGGGTGAGTGGTTTTTAGGCAGTATCCTGTTTTTATATCTGCTGTTCCCGCTTCTGCAGCGGGCCTTGCGCAAAAACGCCTGGCTGACCTGGGTTGTGACGCTGGCCGTGTGTATCCCGGTACACCTGCTGGGCTGGGATGCGCGGCTGGTGGCCGTACATATCCCGGAATTTCTCTTCGGCATGACGTTTTTGATGCTGCCGAAAAAAGTGCAGTACATCTTGGCTCCGGCACTGCTGGTGGCGGCCATCCCGGCTAAAGGATGGGACGGCAAAATCACCTGTGCTCTGGCAAGCATGGGGGTGTTTATCCTGCTGGCGCTGGTGTCGCCGCTGCTGGACCGCCCCTGGCCTCGTGCGCTCGGCGCAGAGCTTGCCAAAATTTCCTACGCGGTGTTCCTTGTGCATCATGTGCTCATCCAGGATATGGCATCCCACTTTGACTTGGCGGCGCTCTCCCGCCGGGACACAGCGTTCCTCTTCATTATCTATCTGGCGGCAGCTTTTGCCGCGGCCAAGGCGCTGCTCTGGCTGCAAACAGCCCTGCGCGGGGCGTTTGCCAAACTGTGCCCCCAGACATAAAACCTGCTGCCCGCTGTTTTTATCCAAAAACAGCGGGTATTTTTTTAACATTGTACACCTGCGCCCTCTGTACAAAAATCGGCAGGTACGGTATAATAAGTAATAATGTTCTACAAAAAGGAAAGGGGCGTTCCACTGTGTCCGAATTCTCTGTTTCCCTGGCAAAGCTGGCTGAGGAAGCCAATCTGACGACCGCCTACACCCCCTGTGAGCTGGACAAGATTCAGGTCACGGCAACCGAGGTGTACCGCCCGGGTATCCTGCTGGCCGGTTACTATGAAAACTTTGACAACAAGCGCATCCAGATCATCGGCCTGACCGAAATGTCCTATCTGGATGAGTTGTCCACTTCGCTGCGCAACACCCACCTGGAAAAGCTGTTTTCCTTCCAGCCGCCGGCTGTTGTGCTCACGCGCGGGATGCGGCCCATGTCCGAAATGATGCAGTATGCCAAGCAGTACGGCGTGCCGCTCCTGATGTCCACCGAGATGACGTCTGCCCTGATGGGCCAGCTCATCACGACCTTGAACACCGAGCTTGCGCCCCGCATCACTCGCCACGGCGTATTGGTCGAGGTCTACGGCGAAGGCATCCTGATTCTGGGCGACTCCGGCGTCGGCAAGAGCGAGACGGCCATCGAGCTGGTCAAGCGCGGCCACCGTTTGATCGCCGATGACGCCGTTGAGCTGCGCCGGGTGTCCTACCGCAAAATCCTCGGCACCGCACCCGCCAATATCCGCCACTTTATTGAGCTGCGCGGTATTGGCATTATCAATGTGGCCCGCGTGTTCGGTATCGGTTCAGTGCGTTCCAGCGTTGAGGTCGAGATGGTCGTTCAGCTTGAACCCTGGGACCGCACAAAGAACTACGACCGCACCGGCCTTGAGACCGAGTATTATGATATCCTCGGTGTCAAGGTGCCCAGCATGCTCATCCCGGTCATGCCCGGCCGTAACCTGGCTGTTATTCTGGAAACGGCGGCCATCAACAACCGCCAGAAGGAAATGGGCTACAACGCTGCCAAGGAGCTGCTGACCCAGCTGGGCTTGGCGGACGATATCTCAAAATAAAAGAGGTTTTTCCATTCCATGCAAATGATTGCAGACCTGCACACCCATACCCTGTGTGCGACCCACGCTTACAACACCTTTAACGAAATGGCCGTAGCGGCCAAGGAAATCGGTTACTGCGCCCTGGCTGTGACTGACCACGCGCCCGCTATGCCCGATGCGCCGCACTCGTGGCATTTCTCCAACTGGAGCGCCATGCCCCCTGTGATCAACGATGTCGTTATGCTCTACGGAGCCGAGGCCAATGTCATGGACACTAAAGGCGGGTTGGATATGCCTGAGAGCCAGCTCAAAGACCAGGATTGGGTCGTGGCGTCCATTCACAGCTCCTGTGTGCCGGGCCTGCTGACCCGCAAGGAGGCAAACCGCCTCTGGCTGGCTGTGGCGGAAAACCCTTACGTAGATATCATCGGCCATTCCGAGCAGGAAAACTACCGCTACGACTACGACCTTGTCACCAAAGCGTTTGCCAAAAATCACAAGGTCGTGGAGCTGAACGGCAACTCCTTCAATGTCCGCAAGGACGGCATCCCCAATATGCGCGCTCTGCTGGCAGCCTGCCTGCAAAGCGGCTGCCATATCGCTGTGGACAGCGATGCCCACAGCACACACCAGTTGAAACACGGCCTGACAGCCCTCTACGCCATGCTGGAAGAGATGGATTTCCCGCAGGAGCTCATCGTGAACGCCACGCGGGAAAACCTGGTCCGTGAATTGAAATTGCATAAAAAAACCTGTGCAGAAAAAGTAGGAGGAATTTTATTATGAGCAAGTACACCATTGGTATCGATCTGGGCGGCACCACCATGACCGCCGGCTTGGTCAACGAGAACTACGAAATCGTCGCCAAGACCACATGGGCTACGCGCCTGCCCCGCCCGGCGGAGGATTTGGAAAAGGCATTGGCAGACCTGTGCCGCACCGTTGCCAAAGAAAACAAAGTTGACTTTGCCGATGTCAACTATGTGGGCATCGGAACCCCCGGCAGTGTGAACTTCAAGACCGGCTTTGTCGGCTTCAACACGAACTTCGGCTACTATGACTGGAACCTTGGCCCCGACATGGAAAAGATGCTGGGCTGCAAGGTCTATGTGGAAAATGATGCCAACGCCGCCGCTTACGGCGAGTACATTGCGGGCGGCGCCAAGGGTTATAACGACGCAGTCGTCATCACCCTGGGCACCGGCATCGGCAGCGGCATCATTCTGGGCGGTAAAATCCTGCGCGGCTTCAACTTTGCGGCTGGCGAAATGGGCCACAACGTCATCGTTAAGGACGGCATCCAGTGCACCTGCGGCCGCAAGGGCTGCTGGGAGCGCTATGCCTCTGCCAGCGCACTGACCCGCGAGACAAAGGCCGCCATGCAGGCCAACAAAAACACCATCATGTGGAAGATGACCCAGGATATCGACCATGTCAACGCCAAGCTCGCCTTTGACGCCATGGCTAAGGGCGATGAGACGGCAAAGCAGGTCGTGGACAGCTGGATCGAGTATGTCGGCGTCGGCATTGCAAACGTCATCAACACCTTTGAGCCGGAGGTCATTTGCATCGGCGGCGGTGTGTCCAACCAGGGCGAAGTCCTGCTGGCCCCGGTCCGCGCATATGCTGAGAACGAGACGAAGAACATCACCACCGGCAAATTCCCCAAAATCTGTGCCTGCACGCTGCATAACGACGCGGGTGTTATCGGTGCAGCTGCCCTGGGAAATTCTATTTAACAGCAGTTTTTACGGAGGTTTCCATGCAGGAACAAACGATCACGGCACTGCGTGAGTCACTGGCGGCGGCAGGACTGCCGTTTGTGCAGGACGAGCCGCTGGCAGGGCACACGACATTCAAAATCGGCGGCCCGGCAGCGTTCTGGTGTACGCCGCATAACGCGGAGGAACTGCGCAGCACGCTGGCCCTCTGCCGCGAAAACGGCGCGCGGGTCTACCTGCTGGGCAACGGCTCCAACACATTGTTTGACGATGCAGGGTTTGACGGCGCAGTCATCGATATGCGCGGCGTGGCCGAGATGGAGCACTCCGACGCAGACAACGATATCGTGCGCATCACCGCCGGGGCAGGGCAGACCCTGGGCCGGCTTTGCAGCAAGGCCCAAGCGCTGGGCCTGACCGGACTGGAATTTGCCTGCGGCATCCCCGGCACGGTGGGCGGCGCGGTCTATATGAACGCCGGTGCCTACGGCGGCGAATTGAAGGACGTGCTGGAAAGCGTGACCTTCCTGGATGACAACTTACAGCTGCGTACGCTGCCTGCGGCGGATCTGGCTATGGGCTATCGTACCAGTATTTTTGAACAAAATCCCGGCTGGTGCATCCTGTCGGTCACGGTCGTTCTGCACCGCGGCGATGGTGCTGCCGTGCTTGCCAAGATGCAGGAGCTGCTGGGCAAGCGCAAGGAAAAGCAGCCGCTGGAGTGGCCCAGCGCGGGCAGCACCTTCAAGCGGCCCGTGGGCGCGTTTGCGGGCAAGCTGATCGAGGACTGCGGCCTGCGGGGCTTTACCGTGGGCGGCGCGCAGATCAGTGAGAAACATTGCGGCTTTGTCATCAACCGCGGCGGCGCGACCTGTGCCGACGTGGTAGAACTGACTGAGCAGGTCAAACAAATCGTGAAGCAAAAGACCGGCTTTGTGCTGGAACGTGAGATTCGCGTGGTAAAATAAGAGAGCGGTGGGGGAAATGAACTTTCTGATCGTGACCGGCCTGTCCGGCGCGGGCAAGTCTATGGCTGTCAATGCGCTGGAGGATATCGGCTTTTTCTGCATTGATAATATCCCGGTGGCATTGCTGCCGCGTATCGTGGACTTTGCCCTGCAAGGCGAGAACCAGCTCAACCGCGTGGCGGTCGTTATGGATGTGCGCGGCGTGCGCAGCATCGAGCAGCTGAAAGCCGCCCTGGACGACCTGGATGCCAAGAAAATCGATTACGACATCCTGTTCCTGGATGCGAACGATTCCGTCATCCAGCGCCGCTACAAGGAGACACGCCGCCAGCACCCCATCACCATCAGCGAGAAAGTCCCCATCACCGAGGCTATCGCCAAGGAGCGCAAGCTATTACAGCCTTTGCGTGAGAAGGCAAAATATGTCATCGACACGTCGTTGCTTTCGGCGGCGCAGAACCGTGAGCGGGTGTGCAGCCTATTTCTGGACAAGGGCGAAAGCCCGATGGAGTTGATGGTCGTGTCCTTCGGCTTCAAGTACGGTCTGCCACAGGAGGCAGACCTGGTGTTGGATGTGCGCTGTTTGCCAAACCCCTTCTATGTGCCGGAACTCAAGCACAAGACTGGCCTCGACCAGGAGGTCGTGGACTACGTCATGAACTCCGAAGCGTCGCAGGAGCTGCTGCGCCGCTATGAGAGTATGTTGGAATACGCCCTGCCGCTCTATGTCAAGGAGGGCAAAAGCCAGCTGATGATCGCGGTGGGCTGCACCGGCGGCAAGCACCGCTCCATCACGTTCGCACGGAAGATTGGCGAGTTCTGCGAGAAACTCGGCTATGCCCCCAGCGTGCAGCACCGCGACGTGAACCGAAGTTTATAATAAGGAGACCACCACCTTGAGCTTTTCTCAAGAAGTGAAAAACGAAATACTACGCCGCAAAATCAGCAAACCCTGCTGCAACATGGCCGCCGCGTATGCGGTGGCCTGTTTTGGCAAATACTTTGATGACCGCGGTGTTGTCTTACAGACCGAAAACGAGGGCGTTGCCCATTTTGCCCAAAAGCTCTACCGTCGCTGCGGTGTGCAAGGCACTGTTATCAGCAAGGAACGCCCCACAGGCCCGGTGTATGAGTTCAGCGTAAAGGACCCAGCCGAGGTTGCCAAGATGCTGGCACTGTTTGGCCACACCGGCAAGGAGCCTACCCTGCGCATCCGTCCGGAAAATTTCAGATGCCAGAACTGTATGCAGGCGTTTATCTCTACAGCGTTTTTGTGCTGCGGCACGATGACCGACCCTGAAAAAAGCTACAATCTGGAATTCCTCTCGACCCGGCATTACCTTTCCCAACAGCTGGAAGCCATGCTGGCCGAGCATGATTTTCATCCCCACCGCGCCCTGCGCAAGGGGGCCAACACCATTTATATCAAGGCCGCCGACCATATCGAAGATCTGCTGACCTTTATGGGGGCGGGCGGCGCGGCCATGCGCATTATGGATCAGCGTGTTTACAACGAGATGCGCAACAAGACGAACCGTCTTTCCAACTGCGAGACAGCCAACCTGGGCAAAAGCGTCCAGGCCGCCGTACAGGTGCAGCTTGCCATTGAAAAGCTGCAGGCGGCGGGGGCTATGAACACCCTGCCCGAGGCCCTGCGCCACACCGCCAAGCTGCGGATGCAGTACCCCGACCTGCCGCTGGCAAAGCTGGCCCAGAAGTTTGATCCGCCGGTGAGCAAAGCCGGGCTTTCCCACCGGATGAAGAAGATACAGGAGGCTGCCGCCCGCCTGGGCACGGCCCCTGACGAAAAGGAAACACCCCATGCCTGAAACGACCCCGAGACAATTCACACACCTGCATGTCCACACCGAGTACAGCCTGTTGGACGGTGCCTGCCGCATTGACCGGATGTTTGACCAGCTGAAAGCGATGGGGCAGACGGCGTGCGCTATCACCGACCACGGTGTCATGTACGGCTGCGTGGCTTTCTTTGATGCGGCCAAAGCGGCGGGCATCAAGCCCATCATCGGCTGTGAGGTCTATGTAGCCACCCGCACCCGCTTTGATAAGGTCAACCGTATCGACGGCAACAACCACCTGATTCTGCTCTGCAAAAACGAGACAGGCTACAAGAACCTTATCAAGATGGTGTCTGCCGGCTTTACCGAGGGCTTTTACTCCAAGCCGCGTATCGATAAGGAACTGCTGGAAAAGTACCACGATGGTCTGATCTGCCTGTCCGCCTGCTTGGCGGGCGAGATACCACGCGCGATTCTGGCAGGGGACTATGACCGCGCCAAGCAGACAGCGCTGTGGTATCGGGACTTGTTCGGCGAGGGCAACTATTACATCGAATTGCAGGACCACGGCCTCGAAGAAGACCAGGTCGTGCTGCCGCAGCTCATCCGCTTGGCACGGGAGACCGGCATCCCGATGGCGGCAACGAACGACGCCCATTATATCACCAAAGAGGACGCCAAGATGCAGAGCATTCTGCTTTGCATCCAGACCGGCAAGACCATCAACGATGTGGATCGGATGGAGTTCCAGACCGACGAGTTCTATCTGAAATCCACCGATGAGATGTACGACCTCTTCTCCATGGTGCCCGAAGCCTGCGAGAACACGAACAAAATTGCCGAGCAGTGCAACTTCGCGTTTACCTTCGGCGAGACGAAGCTGCCGTACTTCAAAGCGCCCGACGGCATGGAGAACCAGGCATATTTTGAAAAGCTCTGCTGGGAGGGCCTGGAGCGCCGTTACCCCGGTAAAGTGACCGATGCCCTGCGTGAGCGCCTGACCTATGAGATCAACGTCGTCAAGACGATGGGCTACACGAACTACTACCTCATTGTCTACGACTTTATCAACTACGCCAAAAGCCACGATATTCCGGTCGGTCCGGGACGTGGCTCCGGCGCGGGCAGTCTGGCGGCCTACTGCGTCGGCATCACCGATATCGACCCGATCCGCTACAACCTGATCTTCGAGCGTTTTTTGAACCCAGAGCGCGTCTCAATGCCCGACTTCGACGTCGACTTCTGCTACGAGCGCCGCCAGGAGGTCATTGACTATGTCAACGAGAAATACGGCCGTGACCATGTGGCCCAGATCGTGACGTTTGGTACGATGGCCGCCCGCGCTGCCGTGCGCGATGTGGGCCGCGTTATGGGCATGAGCTACCAGGATGTGGACCGGGTGGCAAAGCTCATTCCCACCGACCTGAAAATGACGCTGAAAAAGGCGCTGGAAGTCAGCCCCGATTTGAAAACGCTCTACGACGGCGACAGCCAGGTGCATGAACTCATCAACACCTCGCTGAAAGTCGAGGGGATGCCGCGCCATGCATCCACCCACGCGGCGGGCGTCGTCATTACCCGCGACCCGGCCACCGAGTATGTACCGCTGTCCACGAACGACGGCCTGCCGGTCACCCAATTCAACATGGTGGAAATCGAGCGGCTGGGCCTTTTGAAAATGGACTTTCTGGGTCTGCGCACGCTGACCGTCATCCATGATACCGAGATGGCCGTGCGCCATACCAAAGATCCGGATTTCCGTATTGCAAACCTCGATTACGACGACCCCGACACCTATGCCATGCTGGCAAAAGGTGAGACGGAGGGCATCTTCCAGCTTGAATCTACCGGCATGACCCAGGTGCTTGTCAGTATGCGGCCAAAGAACCTGGAAGATATCATTGCCCTGATTTCGCTCTACCGCCCCGGCCCGATGGATTCCATTCCGACCTACCTGCGCAACCGCAAGGACCCTTCCCAGGTGACCTACAAAACGCCGCAGATGGCGCATATCGTTGACGTTACCAACGGCGTTGTCATCTACCAGGAACAGGTTATGCAGATCTGCCGCGAGTTGGCCGGGTTCAGCTTCGGTCAGGCTGACAATGTCCGCCGCGCAATGAGTAAGAAAAAGCTCAAGGTCATGGAGGCTGAGCGCGAGCACTTTGTCCACGGCTGCAAGGAACCGGGAAAGGAGTGTGCGGGCTGCGTGGCCAACGGCGTGCCCGAGAACGTTGCCAACGAGATTTACGACGATATGATCAGCTTTGCGTCGTATGCGTTCAACAAATCCCATGCCGCCTGCTATGCCTACGTGGCATTCCAGACGGCGTATTTAAAGTGCCACTATCCGCATGAATTTATGGCGGCACTCCTGACCAGTGTGCTTGATAATACGTCAAAAGTTATTGAATATACGACCGAGTGCCAGCGTCTGGGCATCAAGGTCCAGCAGCCGGATATCAATATCTCCCGCGGCGGCTTCACGGCGGATGGCGGCCTTATCCGCTTCGGCCTGAACGCCGTCAAGAGCGTGGGCCGCGACGTAATTGACGCCGTCATTAAGGAACGCACCCACCAGCCTTACCGCAGTCTGTACGATTTCTGTAAGCGCTTGCGGGGCGGCGGCCTCAACCGCCGTGCACTGGAAAACCTCGTCAAGGCCGGTGCATTCGACAACCTCGGTGCTACCCGCCACGGTATGCTGGAAAGCGTCGAGGGCATCTTGAAGAGCGTCGAGAACGATGCCCGCCAGAACCTGGACGGTCAGATGGATCTTTTTGGTCTGATGGGCGGCGGCAGCGACGACAAGCCCGCCGACGATTATAAAATCCCGAACCTGCCGGAATATTCGGCTGGCGAACTGCTGAAAATGGAAAAAGAGGTGTCCGGCCTCTACCTGTCCGGTCATCCGCTTGACGCCTACCGCGCCCAGATCGCGCAGATAGCTACCTGCACCATCGCCCAGCTGCTGGGGGAGGACGCCAAACAGTTTGACAACCAGACTGTCACCTTTGTCTGTACCATCGTCAAGAACAAAATCATGACGACAAAGTCCAACACCCTGATGGCCTTTACCACCGTCGAGGATCTGACCGGCAGCATGGAGATGATCGTTTTCCCGCGCATCCTGGCAGAGTGCCGCGCAGCCTTGCAGGAAAACGCCGTCGTCGTCGCCAATGGCCGCGTCTCCGTCAAGGAGGACGAGGCCGCCCGGTTGCTGGTCGAGGGCGTGCAACCCATTGACAGTTATGACCCGAACAAAAACTTTGGCATGAACCGTGTCGAACGTGTCAAACGCGAGACCAGCGGGGGAGGGGCCGCCGGGTATTTCCTGACCGTGCCAGCTCGGGACTGTCCGGAAATGCACAAGGTTGAAAATCTTTTGTGCAACATCTTTGACGGCGGCACAGTCAAGGTATACTTCCGCTTCCTGGACACCGGGAAAGCGGTGCTGGCCCGGCACATGGCAATCAAGGACGATCCGCTGCTGCGTACAGAATTGGAGCGAATTCTGGGCAAAAATTGTGTAAAAGTTCAGGATATCGAACAGTCTGCAAAATAAATCCATGTGTTTTGCGCGATTTGTCCATAATTGCCAAGGCCAAAGTGTGGTATAATGTGGATGGTCACGAGATTGTTAAAAATTTATTGTAACGTGATGACCGCGCCTGAATACATCGTACATTTCAGGCGGGTCCATAGTTCCCGAAATAGGAGGGGCTCGCTTTATGGCTAAGGAAATCAAAACGATCGGTGTTCTCACCAGCGGCGGTGACGCACCTGGCATGAACGCCGCTGTCCGTGCAATCGTCCGTGCAGGTATCAGCAAGGGCTACCGCATGATGGGCATTCAGCGTGGTTACAACGGCCTGATCAATGGTGAAGTGTATGAAATGAACGTCCGCAGCGTGTCTGAGATCATCCACCGCGGCGGCACGATTCTGTATACCGCACGCTGCCTGGAGTTCAAGACGAAGGAAGGCCAGGCCAAGGGCCTTGCCCGCTGTAAGGAACTGGGCATTGACGCGCTGGTCGTCATCGGCGGCGACGGCTCCTTCATGGGTGCCCGTGCGCTGGCAAACCAGGGCATTCCCTGTATCGGTCTGCCCGGCACCATCGACAACGATATCGCCTGCAGTGAGTATACCATCGGCTACGACACGGCCATGAACACCGCTGTCGAGGCCATCGATAAGCTGCGCGACACCACCCAGAGTCATGACCGCTGCTCGGTCGTTGAGGTCATGGGCCACCACGCTGGTTATATTGCACTGAACGTCGGCATCGCCACCGGTGCGGTTGCCGTTTTGCTGCCGGAGATCCCGTTCGACTTTGAGCGTGACATCCTCGATCGTATGCGCCAGACCCAGGTCACTGGCAAGAAGCACTTCATCATCATTGTGTCCGAGGGTGTTGTCGGTGCCCAGGAACTGGCCAATCAGATTCAGGCGGCTACCGGCGTTGACTCTCGTGCCACCGTTCTGGGCCACATCCAGCGCGGCGGTTCTCCCACGGTGCGCGACCGTGTGAATGCCTCTCTGATGGGCTACCACGCCATCGACCTGCTGGACAAGGGCATTTACAACCGCGTTGTGGCTGTCTCCGGCGACAAGATCGTCGATTACGATGTCAACGTTGCGCTGTCCATGCACAAGACCATCGACCGCGACATGATCGAGATTGCCAAGGCTATTTCCATCTGATACTTGCAAGGGCTGCATCCCATTTGGGGGCGGCCCTTTTCTATAAAATATTTTATAAGTTTTTTTGCAAAAACCTGTTGACATTTGCGAACAGCTTTGCTATAATAACACACGTCGTCAGGAGCAAACACCCCAGACGACGCCAGCTGTGGGGGATTAGCTCAGCTGGGAGAGCGCTTGCATGGCATGCAAGAGGTCACCGGTTCGATCCCGGTATTCTCCACCACAAACCCGCCTGATAGAGTTTCTGTCAGGCGGGTTTTCTTTTTATTTTACCCGACAGGCGAAAAATCCATCTGCCTTATCACAGGCAGCGTAGAATACCTCGCTGCGTTGGCCGATGCCCTGGGTGTGGAGCTGGGCATCCAGCCAGCGTTCATCCCGGCCTGCAGCCTTTAAATTGTCCTGCATGAGCTGACCGTCGATAATTAAATCATACCAGATGCCGGCGACGTCGGGATGCAGCTGCATATCCTCAGGCGTAAGCGGGCGGTTGAGACTTTTGGGCAGAAAGCTGATTTGCCCGCTTGTCTCCAAAATTGCCGTTTCAATTTCGTTCGGATCAAAGTACCCGGCTATCCGGGCCTGGCCCAAAAACTCATTTACATCAATGGCAGCCCGCTGCAAGGCTGTTTTTGATATCACGCCGCCGTCCATCAGGATCAGGCTGCGCCCGCTCCAAAAGCAGCGCATGGCGTTACTTTTGCAGGCAGTATAGTGTACAAGCCAGGTGGCAAGGATATAGATGATAAGCGCCGACAGGGGACGCCACCACTGCTCTAAGTCCGTCGCCAGTTCGGCCCCGATAGAACCTACGGTGACGGCATTTAAATAGTCAAAGGGGCTCATCTGTGCGATCTGCCGCTTGCCGCCGATTCGGGTGAAAACGAACATTACCACCAGGGACAGCAGGCTTGTCAGCACGACCAGCCGGATCTCTACAAAAACATCTGCCATAAAAACACTCCTCTCCGTGTTAGGTTTTGCGCAGATGGGTGCTTTTATGCGGAAAAAAGCGGTTGACAAGAGGACAAAAACGGCATATAATAAGCCTGTAAAAAGGAAAATAGCGATGAAAGGGCCAATGCCGCCCCTCCGCTTTTCAGAGAGAAAGCCGCTTGGTGTAAGGCTTTCAGCGTGAACACGGCAGAGCCACCCCGGAGCTTTCGGCGTAGAGCCGAGCGTACCTGCGGCGTTAACGCAGACACAAAGAGGTGGTGCCAATGCTTTACAGCATGGCACCGCAAACCGGGTGGTACCACGGAAGCATAACAGCCTTCGTCCCTGTATTGGGGCGTGGGCTGTATTTTTTTGTGGCGGCACTTATTCGCAATTTTATGGATTGGAGAACACAACCTATGCAATGGACCGGATTGAACGAACTTCGCGAGAAGTACCTGCATTATTTTGAGACGAAGGGCCACCTGCGCTTGGGCAGCTTCCCGCTGGTGCCGAAAGATGACCCCAGCCTGCTGCTGATCAACAGCGGCATGGCCCCCATGAAAAAATGGTTCCTCGGCCAGGAGGAGCCTCCGCGCCACCGTGTGACCACCTGCCAGAAGTGCATCCGTACCCCGGATATTGAGCGCGTCGGCATCACGGCCCGCCACGGCTGCTTCTTTGAGATGCTGGGCAACTTCAGCTTCCAGGATTACTTCAAGAAGGAAGTCATTCCTTGGGCCTGGGAGTTCCTGACCAAGGAACTGGAAATCCCCGCTGACCGCCTGTATATCTCCGTCTACCAGGACGACGACGAGGCCTACGATATCTGGACGAAGGAAGTCGGCATCCCCGAAGATCACATGGTCCGCCTGGGCAAAGAGGATAACTTCTGGGAGCACGGCTCCGGCCCCTGCGGCCCCTGCTCTGAAATCTACTACGACCGCGGCCTGAAATATGGCTGCGGCAAGCCCACCTGCGGTGTCGGCTGCGACTGCGACCGTTTCATGGAGATCTGGAATCTCGTGTTCAGCCAGTATGACGCCGACGGCAAGGGCAACTATGAACTGCTGGCTAAGCCCAACATCGATACCGGCATGGGCCTGGAGCGTCTGGCCGTCGTCATGCAGGACGTGAACAACTTGTTCGAGGTCGACACCGTCGCCGCTGTTCTGAACCACGTCGAGCGTATTGCCGGCAAGAAGTACGGCGAGAACGAGAAGGACGATATCTCCATCCGCGTTATCACCGACCACATCCGTGCTACCGTCTTTATGGCCTCCGACGGCATCCTGCCCTCCAACGAGGGCCGCGGCTACGTCATGCGCCGTCTGCTACGCCGCGCTGCCCGCCACGGCCGTATGCTGGGCATCAACCGCCCCTTCCTGACCGAGCTGGTTGACACTGTCATCGAGTCCAGCGAAGCGGGTTATCCCGAGCTGCGCGAGCATGAGTCTTATATCAAAAAGGTCATCGGCACCGAGGAACTGCGCTTTGGCCGCACCATCGACGCTGGCCTGAACATCCTGACCGGCATGATGGGCCGCCTGAAGGAAACCCACGAGAAGGTTCTGTCCGGCGTTGAGGCATTCAAGCTGAACGATACCTTCGGTTTCCCGCTTGATCTGACCCGCGAGATCGCCGCCGAGGCAGGCCTGGCCGTCGACGAGGCTGCGTTCCACATCGAAATGACCAAGCAACGTGAGCGCGCCCGCGCCGAGCGTCTGGCAAAGGATATCTCTGGTTGGAGCGCTGACCTGTTCGGCGAGCTGACCGCCGATGCCACCCAGTTTGACGGCTACGAGACCTTGAGCGAGAAGGCCAAGGTCCTGGCCCTGTCCGACGGTGAGGAGCTGGTTGACGCCATCGCCACCGACGAGGCAGGCGAGGCCAAGGACGGCGTTTTGGTCGTTCTGGACCGCACGCCGTTCTACGCCGAGATGGGCGGCCAGGTCGCTGACCATGGCTATCTGGTCAGCGGAGACGCCAAGCTGAAAGTCACCCAGGTTAAAAAGACCCCGAAGGGCTACTTCGTCCACACCTGTGAGCTGCTGGACGGCACCATCCATGGGGGCGACGAGGTCACGGCCTCTGTCGATGAAAAACGCCGCGCCGCCATCTGCCGCAATCACACCGCCACCCACCTGCTGCAGAAGGCCCTGCGCGAGGTTCTGGGTGAGCATGTCCACCAGGCCGGCAGCTACCAGGACGACCGCATCACCCACTTTGACTTCACGCATTTCAGCGCGGTTTCTCCGGCTGAACTGGCTGAGGTCGAGCGCCGTGTCAACGAGAAGATTTACGAGGCTCTGCCTGTCACCGTCAAGAACCTGCCCATCGAGGAAGCCAAGAAGATGGGTGCTATGGCACTGTTCGGCGAGAAGTACGGCAGCGTTGTCCGCGTTGTCGACGCTGGCGGCTGGAGCACCGAGTTCTGCGGCGGCACCCATGTGACCAACACCGCACAAATTGGCTGCTTCAAGATTTTGAGCGAGTCCAGCGTGGCCGCCGGTATCCGCCGCATCGAGGCCACCACTGCCTTCGGCGTGCTGGACCTGTTGGATGACCGCACCGAGACGCTGGCCAAGACCGCTGTTGCCCTGAAGGCCAACAACCTGAAGGACGCCCCGGCCCGCGCCGAGGCCCTGGCTGCCGAGTTGAAAGAGACAGCCAAGCAGCTGGAAATCCTCAAGGCCCAGATGGCCTCTGCCAAGATCGATGGTCTGTTTGAGAATGCCGCCGACATCGACGGTGTGCGCATCGTCTCCGCTTACCTGACCGGCACCGGTGCTGACACCTTGCGCGATATGGTCGATAAGGTCCGCGACAAGGCCCCCAATGCTGTTACGGTTCTCATTGGCAGCGACGGCAGCAAGACGATGATGGCCGTCGGCGTCTCCAAAAACGCCCTGGCCCGCGGCCTGAAAGCCGGTGCTCTCGTCAAAAAAATCGCTGCCATCGCAGGCGGCAACGGCGGCGGCAAGCCCGACTTCGCCATGGCCGGTATCCGCGATACCAGCAAGATCGACGACGCACTGAACGCTGTGCCCGAGATCGTCAAGGCTGAAATGAATCAGTAATTTTCCACGATAAAATCCACAGCAAAGGAGGGATTCCGAATGGAGGATTGCCTGTTCTGCAAGATCGCCGCGGGCGATATCCCCTCGAACAAGCTGTACGAGGATGACAAACTGCTGGCGTTCTACGACATTGACCCGCAGGCTCCAGTGCATTTCCTGGTTATCCCCAAGCAGCACATCGCGTCTGCCGCAGCCCTGACCGAGGATGACGCCGCACTGCTGGGCCACATCTACGCCGTTATTGCGCAGCTGTGCAAAAAGCTGGGCGTCGATGAGAGCGGCTACCGCGTTGTCACCAACGTGGGCGCCGACGGCGGCCAGAGCGTGAAGCACCTGCACTTCCATGTGCTGGCAAAGCGCAGCCTTGCATGGCCTCCGGGCTGATGCCGGGCGCTGTAAGCACACTCGTGAAATTATAAAGAGAGGTAAACCAACATGGCAGATACCTATACACTGCATATTGCAGGCCTGACCCGCGAACTGCCCATCTGCAAGGTCAATGACCACATGGACATTGCTGCCTTCATCATGTTCAGCGATGTTGAATTGACCGAGGCCTGCGCCGCAGCCCTGCTGAAAAAGGCCCCCGAGTTTGACGTTATCCTGACCGCCGAGGCAAAGGGCATCCCACTGGCCTACGAAATGGCACGTCAAAGCGGCAAATATTGGATCCCTGCCCGCAAAGGCCCGAAGCTGTATATGCGCGAGCCCGTCATTATCGAGGATCAGTCCATCACCACCGCCGGCAAGCAGATGTTGGTCATCGATAAGAAGGATATCGAGTATATGGACGGCAAGCGCATCCTGATCGTGGATGACGTTATCTCCACCGGCGGCTCTCTGCACGCGTTGGAGACGCTGGCCGCCAAGAGCACCGGCACCGTCGTCGGCTGCTGTGCAGCACTCGCCGAGGGCGATGCTGCCAAGCGCACCGACATCTTCTTCCTAGAGCCGCTGCCGCTCTTCCTGCACTAAGCAATGAAACGAAAGCTCGGTTGGTTCGGTCTCGGTTTTGCCGGGGCTGAGCTTGCTGCGGCCATTCTGCCGCCGCTGGTCTGTGTGCCCGCGGCGGCATTTTTGGTATGGCTGGCCTTTTTCAGCAGGAAAAGGCGCAGAGATCATGGGATACCCCTGCTGGGGGCGGTGTGTGGCCTGGCGTGGTTTTTGGTGTTCTCCCTTGTCTGGGTGCGGCCCGCCAGGGCGCTGGCCGGGCAGACTGTGACCTGCACGGCGGTCGTTGAGACAGATGCCGATGCCTCGTACAGCGAGAGCAGACTGCGCGGCACGCTGCGGCTGACTGAAATCGACGGCAGGCCCGCCAATGTCCGGGTACAGTGTTCGTCATTCCCCGGGGAGAATGCAGGGGAGCGGTTCAAGGCGCAGTTTGCCCTGGCAGAACTGCCCGACAACAAATACCGCCTGAGCCGCAACAGCAAGGGCGTCTATTTGCAGGCGGAATACCTGGGCAGCTACCAGCCCCTTGCGGCAAGCCGTGCGCCGCGCTTTGCGCTGTACCGGCTGCGCCAGCGGTGGAGCGCTGTCCTGCGCCGCTGGCTGCCCCGGCAGCTGGACGGCATGGAAACCGCCATGCTGCTGGCAGATAAAAGCCGCTTGGACGATGCCGTACAGCAGGCCTTCCGCACAGCGGGAGTGTCGCACCTGCTGGCGGTATCGGGGCTGCACCTGGCGCTGCTCTGCGGGCTGTTCAGCTTTGGCCGCAGGTGGAAATTTTACAAGCCGCTCATCATCCTGCGCGGCGCGGTGGCGCTGTTCTATGTGCTGCTGACCGGGGTGCCTGTCTCGGTGCTGCGAGCAGGGCTGGTGTTTGCGGTGGCGCTGGCGGGGGACTTCCTGCTGCTGCCGTTCGACCTGCTGACGGCAACCGGCTTTGCGGCTATCTTGATGGGCCTGCAAAACGCCTACGCGCCCTGCGATATCGGCTTTCAGCTGTCCTTCTGCGCCGTGCTGGGCGTACAGGCAGCCGCCGCGCTGACCCGCGCCGAGGAGCGGGCAGCGGAGGACAAGCCCGCCGCAGTCAGGCTGCTTTGCCGCCTGGCAGAGCCGGTGCAGAGTGCCGCGCTTGCCAGCCTTGCCACATTGCCGGTGCTGGTAGCCCACGGCATGGCTGCCAGCCTGGCGGGGCTTGTCTGTAACGTACTGGTCGTCTGGATGCTGCAGCCCGCGCTGCAAATGGGTATCCTGTTGTTGGCAGTCAGCGCTGTACCGTTTTTGCTGCCGTTTACGAACTTGACCGCGCTGCTGCTAAGTCTGTGGCTTAAACTACTGCTCTGGTTGGTAGAGCGCTGTGCCGCGCTGCCGTTCGCGTCGGTTTGCCTGCCGCAGCGGTACACGCTGTTTGTGCTGGCGGTGCTGGGTATGCTGGCGGCTGCCTACTGGCATGCTAAAAAGCTGCGGGCCTGCCTGCCCGCAGTGGCCGCCTGCGCGGTGCTGGCTGTGGGCATGGGACTGTGGATGCAAAGGGACGTTGTGCAGCTGGCTCTCGTGGGTGCGGCCAACAACCCCTGCGTGGTCTGCGTGCAGAATGGAAAGACGGTGGTGTTTTTCCGCGGCGGGGAGAGCAACCTGGCCGCCGTGAAAAACTACCTTGCCGGGCGCAGCCGGGGCAAACCGGTCCTGCTTGTTGACCTGCGGGCCAAGCCCACCGAGTTGGACTTCGCCGCCGCCGAGGTCGTGACGATGCAGGAACAGCCCGACTTTGCAACACGCCCGGTGCTTGACGGATTGGCGCTGGACCTGTATCATAATAAAAGTGCCAGCCTCGCCGTGCTGGAGGTGGGCGGGCGGCATATCGCCGTGGGTGCGGGTAATATCCAGCTGGCGGAGCCTGTGCGGGTGGATGTGCTCTGCGCACCGGGCAGTTGGCCGGACGCCGTGCAGCCAGACACCGTTTTGTACACCAGCACCGCGCCGAAATGGCTGGA
The DNA here is from genome assembly GCF_018784445.1 of Gemmiger formicilis. GTDB lineage: Bacteria > Bacillota > Clostridia > Oscillospirales > Ruminococcaceae > Gemmiger. Next base: position 135,383 of record NZ_WQOH01000014.1, read on the forward strand.
CAAAGCCGAAAACTGCACACTGCGCTATGGCGAAGAGGAGCCGGGCTTGACCCTGCGCCCCGGCCGCAGCATATTTTGGGAGGAGGCACAGACCGTTGCTGTACAGTGAAAATGAACTCAATAAGCGTCTGAAAGCGGGCTGCGGACTGTACTATTTTTACGCATCGGACGAAGCACTCGTCCACAACGCCGCGCAAAAGGCGCTGAAATTCCTGAACCAGGATGACCCCGAAACCACCGTGTTGGACGGACCGACACCCGCTGTGGAGGAAATCGTGCTGGCTGCCGGTACGATCTCCTTTTTCGGCGGGCGGCGTCTGGTGCTGATGCCGCTGGTGCGTCCCTCGACCTACTCGGACAAGGATTTACAGGAGCTTTGCGATACGCTGTCTGACACCGAGAACGCCATCTTTGTGATGACGAGCGTCGTCGAGGAAAGCTACGGCAAGCTGCGCCCCGGCAAGCGGGAGCAAAAGCTCATCAGCTGCTGTGAAAAGCTCGGCTACTGCGTGCAGATCAACAAGCCCACAGGTGCGGCCTTGCAGGCTATGGCCCGGGGCTGGGCGAAGGAGAGTGGCGCTGTCTTTGCGCCGGGGGCAGAAGACGCCCTGCTGACCCGCTGCGGCGACGATCAGTTCCTTTTGAAAAACGAGGTGGAAAAACTGGCTGCGCTGGCAAACTACGGCACTATCACGCCGCAGATGGTGGGCGAGATTGGCACCGTGACGCTGGACGCAGATACCTTTGACATGGTCAAGTTGCTGACCGGCGGCCAGGCCGACAAGGCCCAGCAAAAAATGAAAACGCTGCTGGCGCTGCAAAATGATCCCATCATGATCACGGGCGCACTCATCGCAAACTATCTCGATTTGTACCGTGTGTTGCTGGGCCGCCGCAGCCGCCGCAGTCTGGCCGATGTGGCAAAAGATTTCGGCTACAAGGGCAACTGGAACTACCGCCTTAACAACACTGAGCGCACGGCCTCGCGGTTCAAGCGCGGCCAGCTCGAACGCTGCCTGCACATCCTGCAAAAGTTGGACACTGACCTGAAAAGCAGCAAGCTGGACGCAGAACTGCTGATGCAGAAGGCCCTGTGCGAGTTGGCGCTGGCAGGGAGGGCGTGATGCTGAAATTGGAACAGGCCCTTCTGGTGGAGGGAAAATATGACGCCGCGCGGCTGGCAAATCTTGTGGATGGCACGATCTTGACGACCGATGGCTTCCGCGTGTTCAGGGACGGCGCATTGCAAAAGCTGCTCAAACGCATTTCCGCGGCGCAGGGACTTATCATTTTGACCGACTCTGACGCGGCGGGGTTTAAGATACGTCACTTCGTCACAGGGTTAGTGGGCGCAGAAAATGTGCTGCAAGCCTATGTGCCCGCCATCCCCGGTAAGGAATCCCGCAAGGCGGAACCCGGCAAGGAAGGTCTGCTGGGTGTCGAGGGCGTGAACAATGATTTGATTTTGAAGGGGCTGGAAACAGCGCTGGCAAGCAAAACTACTTGTCAGCAGAAAACCGCACAGCTGCGGCCCATAACGTATACCGACCTGTACGAGTGGGGCATTTCCGGCACGGCCAACAGCGCCGACAACCGCCGCGTCTTACTGCGTCGCCTTGGATTGCCGCCGCGCCTGAGCAAAAAAGAGCTGCTGCAAATTCTCAATACGCTTTACACCTACGACGCGCTGAACGCGGAAATCGAAAAAATAGAAAGATAAAAAATGTCCGAAACCGAGCAAAACGGTTTCGGACTTTTTTGTATCACTCAAACTTCCAACTTTTCCAGCTCGGCCATCCACAGGGTGTTGCAGGCGTCGCTAGGCATACGCCAGTCGCCGCGGGGGGACAGCGTGACAGAGCCGACCTTCGGGCCGTCGGGTAGGCAGCTGCGCTTGAACTGCTGGGCGAAGAAACGGCGGTAGAAATTCTTCAGCCAGGCCAGCAGCACTTCCGGCTCGTACTTGCCGTCAAAGGCCGTGCGGGCCAGGTGGTAAATCTTCGTTGGGCTGAACCCAAAGCGCAGCACGTAGTAGAGGTAAAAGTCGTGTAATTCATACGGACCAACGAGCTTTTCTGTCTGCTGGGCAATCGTGCCGTCGGCGGCGGTGGGCAGCAACTCGGGGCTGACCGGCGTGTCCAGGATATCCACCAGCACGTCCCGCAGCGTATCGTTGCCACAGGTGTCAGCCACATACTGCACGATATGCCGTACCAGCGTTTTCGGCACGCCGGCATTGACGCCGTACATACTCATGTGGTCGCCGTTGTAGGTGGCCCAGCCCAATGCCAGCTCGCTCAAGTCGCCGGTGCCGATGACAAAGCCGCCGTTTTTGTTGGCATAGTCCATCAGTTCCAGCGTGCGCACGCGGGCCTGGCAGTTTTCAAAGGTGACGTCGTATTTGTCGGCGGGCTGGCCGATGTCGGCAAAATGGCTCTTGACGGTCTCGGTGATGTTGATTTCGCCAAAGGTCACGCCCAGAGCCTCGCACAAAATCTCGGCGTTGGAGCGGGTGCGCCTCGTCGTGCCGAAGCAGGGCATCGTCAGCGCAATGATATCTTTGGGGTCGCGGCCCAGCACCTTGCAGGCGCGCACGGCCACCAGCAGGGCCAAGCAGCTGTCCAGCCCGCCAGAGATGCCGATCACCCCGCATTTGGCGTGGGTGTGCTCCATACGCTTGGCAAGGCCCTCAGCCTGGATGCGCAAAATCAGCTCGCACCGCTCGGTGCGGGTGGCGGCGTCCTGCGGCACAAACGGCGTGCAGGAAACAGGGCGCGTCAGGGCAAACTCTACCGGCGGCAGCTCAAACTCCACGGTGGTATAGCCGTCCGTCTCGGGCATAAAGGTCGTGTTGCGCTGGCGCTCCTGTACCATGCGGCCCAGGTCCAGCTCGGTCACGGCGTCCTCACCCGCAAAGGGGGCGGTGTCGGCCAGCAGACTGCCATTCTCGGCAATCAGGTTGTGCCCGGCAAAGGTCATGTCGGTGGTGCTTTCCCCGTGGCCGGCATCGGCGTAGAGATAGGCGCAGAGCAGCCGCGCACTCTGCCCGCAGACCAGCTCACGGCGGTAGGCGGCTTTGCCGACCGTCTCATCACTGGCAGAGAGATTCGCCACCACCGTGGACCCTGCCAGCGCATGGGCGCAGCTGGGCGGGACGGGTGCCCACAGATCCTCACACACCTCGGCGGCCAGCACAAAGGCGGGCATCTGCTTACAGGCAAACAACAGGTTCGTGCCAATCAGCGTTTCCTGCCCGGCCAGCTCAGTGCACTCCGGCTCACGCATACCGGGGATGAAGTGGCGCTTCTCGTAAAATTCGCCATAGTTGGGCAGGTGCATTTTCGGCACAAGGCCCAGCAGTTCACCGTTGCAGAGTACTGCCGCGCAGTTGTAGAGCTTGCCGTTGTGGCGTACCGGCAGCCCGACGAGGACAACAAGGTTCAGTCCTTCGCTGGTTTTCAAAATCGCGGCAAGGCCGTCCTCGGCCCCGCGCAGGAGCGTTTCCTGCAAGAACAGGTCGCTGCAGGTGTAGCCGGTCAGCGCAAACTCCGGCAGGCAGAGCAGCTGGACGTTTTTCTCGGCGTATTCGCGCATGACGCCGATGATCTGGTCGGCGTTGTAGGCGCAATCGGCCACGCGCAGGGCGGGGCTGGCTGCGGCGGCGCGGATGAATCCATTTTCAAAAGCGGGAAAGCTGTACTTCATAGCCAAACTTCCTTTATCATAATATAAAACTATCATAGCACAGCGGGCCGCTTGCCGCAAGTATGTGTTTTGTGTGCAAAATATAAATTTCAAAAAGTAAGATATACTTGACAAAATGTAATGCAAATGATATAGTAAAGCCACAGCAAGAGGAAAGGAACGTAAGGCTATGGCAAAAAAACTGAAGCTGAAGGCCGCCCGCGCCGTGCGCGATATGACGCAGGCGGATCTGGCGGCGGCGGTGGGCGTGTCCCGCCAGACCATTAACGCCATTGAAAAAGGGGAGTATAACCCCACAATCAACCTGTGCCGCAGCATCTGCAGGGTGCTGGGAAAGACATTGGACGAGCTGTTCTGGGAGGAATAAGCAATGAATCTGAGAGAATTTCTGAAACGTGATAATCTGGACGAAATGCAAAAACAGACCCTTTTGAAGATCGAGTCCCGCGGCTTCTGGGGGCTGTGGATGCTGCTGCTGGCGGCGCTTATCATCGAAAGTCTGCTGGGCTTTGCCCCGCGGGAGATGGCGGCAGAATGGTTTATCTTTATGCTGGGGAGTGCCTATTCGGTCATAAGTGATCTGCGTGCCGGTATCTGGGACCGCCACTTCAAGCCGAACACAAAAACCAATGCCGTTGTGTCCGTTGCGGGCGGTGCTGCCGTGTTTGTGTGGGGGCTTATCAAATTTGCAGCACTTGGCACGGGCATTGCGGTGCTGCAGGCGGTCATCATGGGGGTCTGTACCTGGGTGCTGTGCTTTGCATTGCTGCAGCTCAGCATGAAGGCTTACAAAAAGCGCCACGCTGAGTTGGAAAACCCCAAGGAGGACGACGATGAAAACGAATAAACGCGAGCTGACCGTCTTTGCCGTTTGTGCCTATGCGGTGCCGTTTCTGATGATGCCGCTCTTATACATCTGCCTGCAGAACGGGCAGGATACAAGCATTTTTGCCAACGCCCAGATGTTCTACCCGGCGGCGGGTGTCATGCTGGCCTTCCTGCTGGCGCGGCGGCCGGATACGCCCAAGCGGTTTTACAGTCTGCACATCGTGTCCGCCGTGCTGATGCTGGTTATGAGTGTGTTGTCCGTGGCTATGCCGCAGACGGGGTGGCTGACCATTGCCAACGTTGTCATTATTATTGCCTCGGCGCTGGGCTGGATACTGCTGCTGACCGAGAAAAAGGAGCGCCGTGAAGCCTACGGCTTGCGCCTGCACGGCAAATTTTTGACGGCACTTGCTATCTGCGTGTACTTCCTCGCCGTCAAGACCGGCATGGTGTTCCTCTCGGTGGCAATGCAGGGCGGGGATACTTGGGCCAACTACCTGGCCTACTGGCGCAGCCCCACACCGTGGATCATGGCGATGGCGCTGATTCCCAATTTCTTTCTGTCCTTCCTGCCGTTCTTTGGCGAGGAATACGGTTGGCGCTGCTACCTGACGCCCGCCCTGCAAAACCGCTTCGGTGCGCGGCGCGGTGCGCTGGCCGTGGGTGTTCTGTGGGGCTTGTGGCATCTGCCGCTGAACCTGTTCTTTTACAGCCCGGAAACAACCTTGCAGAGTATCGCGTCGCAGCTTGTTGTCTGTATGACGCTTGGCGTGTTTTTCACATTCGCCTACGAAAAATGCGGCAAAAACATTTGGGTGCCCATACTGCTGCATTATTTGAACAATAATATGATTCTCGTCTGGACAGGCACGGCGGATATCTCCAACCAGGTCATCCGTTGGACGGACGTGGGCGTCAGCGCCGTGATGTATGCAGCCGTGTTCCTGTCGTTTTTGGCGGCAAAGTGTTACCGTCGTGGGGAAAAGGCGGTGTAATTCTACGGAAATTCGATAACAGAAGTGCATAGTAAGCTTTGCATCACCAAAACAAAATAAACCCCGCCGGGCATTCCCAAAAGAAAAGCCCGGCGGGGTTGCTGCTTCTGCTATTAAATTACACCGCAAACGCCTTGTGCAGTGCGTCGAGGGCGGCGTCCTCGTCCTGTTGGCGGATGAGCAGGGAAATGTCCAGGTCGCTGGTCGTGATGAGCACGATCTCGACATTGGCACCGGACAGGGCAGCCAGGGCGCGGGCGGCCACGCCGCAGCTTGTGACCATTTCCTCACCGAAGAGGTTGATCTTGCTGTACCCGCCGGAAACCAGCGGGGGATTGGCCTTGGCCGCAGCGGGCAGGGCCTTCATGACAGCGGCAAAGTTGTCATAGCTCGTGGTGAAGCTGAAGTCCACCGCTGCGCCGCGCGGGGCGCTCTGGCAGATCATATCCACCACAATGCCTGCCTTGGCGAACACGTCCAGATGCTCGGCCAGGCTTTTGGCGCTGTACTGCGCACCGGGAAAGGTGGTGAGCATGATGTTCTGCTCACTGTTGATTTTGCTGACACCGTACATAAACAATCATCCTTTCTATGCAATATGTTAATCCAACGTAATAAACTGCTCATCAATCGCACCGTAAAGCACACTTTCAATGTATGCGCGGGAGAGGGTAAACACGCCGTGGGCTGCGCCCAGTTCGTCGGTATACTGGCTGTACGGGATGACGCGGATATTCTTGTAGCCGGCCTCATACTGGCTGATGACGCAGTGCAGCTTCGGGTCGCGTATCGTGATGCTGGAACTGCCGTCCGGCTGGGTCGTTTTGTCAAAGTAAACGTCCAGAATCGCACCGATGGTATTGTCGGCCGAAGATTGGGCGTTGATAAAGTTGCCCAGGCTGTACACCACAAAGGTCGTGTTGCCGTTGGCCCCGGTCAGCCATTCGGCGTTCTGCACCACATGGGGGTGGGTGCCGATGATAACATCAACGCCCTGATCAGCCAGCCATTGGGCGGTCTGCTTCTGGAAGTCGTTGATCTCGTGCGTGCCTTCGGTGCCCATGTGGGCGCTGACGATGAGCACATCACAGTTGGGGCGCATATCGGCAATCTGCTTGGCAATCGTCTCCCGGTCGTCGAGGTACACAACGCCGTACTCCGCGCCCGAGGGCGTCGGCAGGCCGTTCGTGTGTTCGGTGTAGGAGAGGTAGCCGAAAGTGATGCCGTTGACGGTCTGGTAGACGTAGTCGTCGTAGGTGCTGAGATTGTAAAAGCCCATCGTGACGACATCGTCCGGCATGGCGGCCCAGTGCGCCATGGAAGCCTCAATACCTGCCGCACCCTTGTCGTAGCTGTGATTGTTGGACAGGCTGAACACCCGGAATCCCAGATTATACAGCGTGTCGGTGATGGCCCCGGGCGTTGAGAACATCGGGTAGCCGCTGGCGGCAAACTCATCGTTGACAAGCGTTTCCTGATTGAGCCAGTTCACGTCAAACTGGTCGTAGTAGCCCTGCATCGCGGCATAGGCGGCGTCAAAATCGTAGTGATCGCCGCCTCGTTCTTTCGCCTGCAAGAAGATACCGTCGTGGATCAGGTCGTCGCCGGTCGCGGAAAAATGCACGGTCTCCACGGTGGGTGTCGGCTCGGGCGTTGGCTCCGGTGTAGTGGTAGGTTCCGGGGCAGGCGTTTCCATCATGACCGGCTGCGGATTGACGGCAGGCAGGGTCACAGGCTCATTGACTGGGGCCAACAGGGAGCCAATTATTGTACCGCCCACGCCCAGCGCAATTACCAGGCAGGCGGCAAGGTCGTTGCCTTTCATTCGCATACGAGTTTACCCCGCAGCAGGTCGGTCATCGTGTAGTAACCGGGGGCCAGCGCTGCAATGTAGAGCGCGGCCTGCACGGCACCATCGGCAAAAACACCGCGGCTGCCTGCACTGTGGCTCAGGGTCACGACCTCGTCGGGGCCGCAGAACAGCACATCGTGTTCGCCCACAATGCCGCCGCCGCGGATGGAACTGATACCCAGTTCCTGCACACCGCGCTTCTGGCGCACCTGGGAGCGGTCGTAGACGTACTCATACTTGCCGCCCGCCTCGGCGTTGATAGCATCGGCAATCATCAGTGCCGTGCCGCTGGGGGCGTCCAGCTTGTTGTGGTGGTGCTTCTCGACAATTTCAATGTCGAACTCGCCGCCAAGGATCTTCGTGGCCTGGCGGGCCAGTTCGATCAGCACATTCACGCCCACCGACATATTTGCACTGCGGAAGATGGGCACCTTGGCGCTGGCGGCCTCCAGCACGGCCTCATCCTCCTTGGACAGGCCGGTGGAGCAGATGACGCAGGGCAGGCCGTTCTCTGCACCGTACTGTGCGGCGGCCACTGCCCCGGCGGGGGAAGAAAAGTCGATGATAACGCCCTTGCAGGGGAGCTCGGCAAAGCCTGCGTAGACCGGGATGCCGCCCACATTGCCCGCATCACGGTCAACACCGGCCACAACACGGCAGTCGTCACGCGCACCGATTTTTTCCAGCAGGGCGCGGCCCATGCGGCCATAGATGCCCTGAATGATGATATCCGTCATTGTTACGTCCTTTCGTGAAAAAAGCGAAAAGCCGACCCGCAAAAATGCAGTGGGTCGGCTGTGAAATTATTTCAGCAGGCCGAAATCCTGCATGGCGTTTTCCAGCTGTGCCTGCACAGCGGCAGAGGGGGCGACCAGCGGCAGACGGCATTCACCGGCCTGCCAGCCCAGGCGGTTCATGGCCCACTTGACCGGGATGGGGTTTACATCGGCAAACAGCGCCTTGATGAGAGGCAGGGCTTTCAGCTGCATGGACAGGCTCCCGGCGGTGTCACCTGCAAACCACTTGGCGCAGATGTCGTGGGTGTACTGGGGCGCGACGTTGGACAGCACGCTGATGACGCCCTTGCCGCCCAGTGCCAGCAGCGGCACAATCTGGTCATCGTTGCCGGAGTAGATGTTCAGGTTATCCCCGCAGGCCGCCGCAATCTCAGCCACCTGGCTGATGTTGCCGCTGGCCTCTTTCACGGCGTTGATGTTCGGGTGTTTGGCAAGCTCGGCCAGCGTGGCGGGGGTCAGGTTGCAGCCGGTGCGGCTGGGCACATTGTACAGGATGCAGGGCAGGTGCACCGCGTCCGCAATGGCCGTGTAGTGGGCGATAAGGCCTGCCTGGCTGGTCTTGTTGTAGTAGGGCGTGACCAGCAGCAGGGCGTCGGCACCGTCGGCCTCAGCCTGCTGGGACAGCCAGATGGCGTACTTGGTATCGTTGGAGCCGGTACCCGCGATCACAGGCACGCGCCCGGCAACCTTTTTGACCGTATAGCGGATGCACTCGGTATGCTCCTCGTCGGTCAGTGTCGGGGACTCACCGGTCGTGCCGCAGATGACGATGGCGTCGGTGCTATGGGCAATCTGGTCCTCAATGATGCAGCCCAGTTCGTCATAGTTGACGCTGCCGTCTGCGTTCATCGGGGTGATGACGGCCACGGCGGCTCCTGTAAAAACGGGTTTCTTCATACGAATTTCTCCTTACACCAAAGCTGCTTGGCGCAGCAAATCAGTCAAAATAGCCCTTGGCGGCCAGCAGTTCAGCCAGCAGCACACCGCCGCCGGCAGCACCACGCAGCGTGTTATGTGACAGGCAGACAAATTTGTAATCGTACTGGGTATCCTCGCGCAGGCGGCCGATGCTGACAGCCATGCCGTTTTCAAGCATACGGTCGAGCTTGGGCTGCGGGCGGTCGTTTTCCTCAAAGTAATGCAGGAACTGCTTCGGGGCGCTGGGCAGGTTCAAATCCTGTGCCGGGCCGTGGAACTCCTTCCAGGCCTGCAAGATTTCTTCCTTGCTGGGCTTATTTTCAAAGCGCACGAACACTGCGCCCATGTGGCCGTCAGAGACCGGCACACGCAGGCACTGGGCCGTAAAACGGGGCGCAGTGGCAGGAACGATCTTATCGTTCTCGATGTGGCCCCACAGCTTCAGCGGCTCCTGTTCGCTCTTCTCCTCTTCGCCGCCGATGTAGGGGATGACGTTGTCGAGGATGTCAGGGAAGGTATCAAACGTCTTGCCAGCGCCGGAAATGGCCTGGTAGGTGCAGACCAGCACGTCGGTGATGCCATACTTGCGCAGCGGATGCAGGGCAGGCACATAGCTCTGCAGGCTGCAATTCGACTTGACAGCCACAAAGCCGCGCTTGGTGCCCAGGCGCTTGCGCTGGGCGGGGATAATCTCGATGTGGTCAGCATTAATCTCAGGCACGACCATCGGCACATCAGGGGTGAAGCGGTGGGCGCTGTTGTTGGACACGACCGGGCACTCGGCCTTGGCGTAGGCTTCTTCCAGCGCCTTGATCTCGTCCTTCTTCATGTTGACGGCGCAGAATACGAAATCGACCTTGGAGGCGACTTCTTCCACGTTGGCGGCGTCCAGCACGACCATCTTTTTAACGCTCTCGGGCATGGGAGTCTGCATCAGCCAGCGGCTGCCGACGGCTTCCTCATAGGTTTTCCCTGCGCTGCGTGCACTGGCCGCGAGGGCAACCAAATTAAACCAGGGGTGATTTTCCAGCAGCGTGATAAAGCGCTGGCCGACCATACCGGTTGCACCGATAACACCAACATTGTACTGTTTCATCCTGACTAAGACCTTCCTTTCACGATACCCTTCCTTATACCTATGCGTGTTCCCGTAAAAATTTGCACAGATAATAAAAAAACCGGCTTGAAAACCGGCACAAAATGCAATATAATATCATATTGCATATAACACAGCGCAACACACTGATTTACAGTGTGACAGTCCCGCACCTGTTTGGCTGCGGACCCAGGCGGATGCGTGCCGCGCATCACCTTCGGCGAAGGACCCTTTCCCGGTTTCCGCCCTTGGCAAGGGGATAAGGAAAACGGTACTGATGTGCTTCGCGCCTCTGTGTTTGGATTCATTATAATATTCCTGCATAGGAATGTCAAGACAATAGCGCTTTAAAGTGAAAAAGGATGAGAAAATATGCTGAAAAAAGATTTCTGGTATGACCTGCCGAAAGAACTCATCGCCCAGGAACCCGCCAATCCCCGCGATGCTGCCCGCCTGATGGTGCTGGACCGCAAAAATGACAAAATCTTGCACTCGGTCTTTCACGAACTGCCGCACTATCTGGAAAAGGGCGACCTGCTGGTCGTCAACAACTCCAAGGTGCTGCCTGCCCGCCTGATGGGCACCAAGGTTCCCACGGGTGCGGTTTGTGAGCTGCTGCTGCTGCGTCAGGTCAAGGGCGATACATGGGAGTGTCTGGCCCGCCCCGGCAAGCGGATGCAGCCCGGCACAAAGGTGGAATTCGGCGACGGCAGCCTGACCGCTGTGGTGGACGAGACGATGCCCGACGGCAACAAATACGTGACGTTCACCTACGATACCGAGACGCTGTACGAGAAACTGGACGAGTTTGGCAAGATGCCGCTGCCGCCTTACATCACGAAGCAACTCGAGGATCAGAGCCAGTACCAGACCGTCTATGCGAAGGAGCTGGGCAGCGCTGCTGCGCCTACGGCGGGCCTGCACTTTACCCCGCAGCTGATGGACACCATCCGCTCCCGCGGTGTCAACATCGCCGAGGTCACGCTGCACGTCGGTCTTGGCACCTTCCGCCCAGTGAACGAAGAATCCATCGAGGACCACCAGATGCACAGCGAGTGGTACTCAGTCAGCGAGGAGACAGCAAAGCTCATAAACGACACCCGCGCCGCCGGGCACCGTGTTATTGCTGTGGGTACCACGAGCTGCCGCACGCTGGAATCCGTCTGGGACCGCTACGGCAAGATCGTACCCTGCAGCGGCAACACGAGCATTTTTATTTATCCCGGTATCGAGCTGCACGCCATCGATGGCCTGATCACAAACTTCCACCTGCCGGAGAGCACGCTCATTATGCTGATCGCCGCGTTCTATGGGTATGATAAGACTATGGCAGCGTATAAGGTCGCTGTCGAGCAAAAGTATCGCTTCTTTAGCTTTGGTGATGCGATGTTCATTCGGTAATTCGGTAAAAGAAAACAACTTCTCAAAAGCGCCGGGGTAGCCTTCGGCGCTTTTGCTATGATGAGGGGGAACGCTGTATGGAGCAGGGCAGATTGTTCAAAATTGTGTATTACTTGTTGGACAAAGGCAGGACCACGGCCCCCGAGCTGGCGAAAAAACTGGAAGTCTCCGTCAGGACGATTTACCGTGATTTGGACGTCCTCAGCGTCGCCGGAATACCGATTTACACCACGCAGGGAAAGGGCGGCGGCATCTTCCTTCTGCCGGAGTTTGTGCTGGACAAATCACTGTTGTCACCGCAGGAAAAAGAGCAAATCCTCATGGCGTTACAGGGGCTTTCCGTCGCAGAAAACAGGCAGAGCGATGAACTGCTTGCAAAAGTGGGTGGACTTTTCCGGGCACAGCACGCAGACTGGATAGAAGTCGACTTTTCCGACTGGCACAAAAACACCGCAAAAGCAGACGTGTTTGACCAAATCAAGGGCGCTATTTTAAGCCACCATAAAATCAAATTTTCGTATTTCTCAGGAGAGGGCGACTGCACGGCCCGCACGGTGGAGCCGTATAAGCTGGTTTTCAAAAGCAAAGATTGGTACTTGTACGGCTTCTGCTGTTTGCGGAACGACTTTCGTTTTTTCAAATTGACACGAATCAAAGATTTGGAAATTTTGTCAGAAACTTTTCTGCGCAAAGTGGCGGACACTCCTGCATCAAAAGCAAGCATCCAAAACGAACCACTTATCCCGGTAAAGCTGAAATTCTCTCCCGAGGCGGCCTTCCGTGTCTATGACGAATTTGCCGACACCGTAACGAAAGACGCGCAGGGGAACCTGTACGTGGTCGTTAATCTGCCAGAAAAAACGCTGTACAGCTATATTTTGTCTTTTGGCGATACAGTAGAAATTCTGGAGCCTGACGCACTGCGGCACAACATGAAAGAAATGCTGGTCCACATGGCGGGAAAATATAAAACCTGACACAGGACGTCAAGTTTTCTGCGGTATCATGAAAAGCGAAAGGAGGCGCTTTTTATGAAATACGAATGGAAAAAGCAGGAGAAGGAACTTTACGGCGCAAAAACAGTCCCCGCTGTGGTGACAGTCCCGGAACAAAATTACATTATGATAAGCGGAGAGGGAAACCCGAATGACGCAGATTTTTCCAACCGTGTGTCGGCGCTGTATTCGGTGGCCTATGCGGTCAAAATGGCTTACAAAAAAGCTGCGCAAGGCGGTATTGACGATTTTGCCGTGTACCCCTTGGAGGGTGTTTGGCAGAAAATTGAAGGGGACGAGCTTGTAAAAGAAAATCTGCGGTACACTCTCATGATACGTCAGCCGGGCTTTATTGAGAAAGACCGCATAGATGCGGCTTTGGAATGCGCAAAAGTCAAAAAGCCGAACCCGCTCTTGGAAGAAATCCGCTTTGAAATCGTGCAGGGCGGAACCTGCGTGCAGATTTTGCACATTGGCGCGTATGATGATGAGTTGGTGTCTTTTGCAATGCTGGACAAATTTGCACGCGCCCTCAGTCTGACACGTGCGGAAAGCTGCCACAGGGAAATCTATCTGAATAACGCCAACCGCACAGAAAAAAGCAAGCTCAAAACCATTTTGCGCTATATGGTAAAATAGTTCTGTGAAAGGGTCGTTGGGCTGCCGTTTTACGGTTGACGAATCACGATTTTTCTTTTATAATAATCTATTAGGCGGTGCAGGGAAAAAAGCCCCCTGCGCCGCCTTTTTCGGATGAATCATTTTAAAACGGAGATAGAAACCTATGCCTTACCGCCTTATCAAACAGGAAGGTACCGCTCGCCGCGGTGAGTTTACCACGGTCCACGGTACGGTACAGACCCCGGCGTTCCAGAACGTCGCCACAGCTGCCGCCATCAAGGGCGGCCTGTCGGCGCTGGATCTCAAGGATATCCGCGCACAGGTCATGCTGTGCAATACCTATCATCTGCACCTGCGCCCGGGTGACAAGCTAGTGGCCGAGATGGGAGGCCTGCACAAGTTTACCAAGTGGGACGGCCCCATTCTGACTGACAGCGGCGGGTTCCAGGTGTTCAGCCTGGCCAAGCTGCGTCATATCACCGAGGAGGGCGTCACCTTCAACTCCCACCTCGATGGCCACCGCATTTTCATGGGGCCGGAGCAGAGCATGCAGATTCAGGCAAACCTCGGCTCCACCATCGCCATGGCCTTTGACGAATGCGTTGAGAACCCGGCCACCTACGAGTACGCCAAGAACAGCTGTGCCCGCACGGCACGCTGGCTGCTGCGCTGCAAGGACGAAATGAACCGCCTCAAGCATGAGGAAAAGGCCGTCAACCCGGATCAACTGCTGTTCGGCATCAACCAGGGCTGCACGTTTGAGGATCTGCGCGTCGAGCATATGAAGCAGATTGCTGAGTATGATCTGGACGGCTACGCCATCGGAGGTCTGGCGGTGGGCGAGCCTGCCGAGGTCATGTACGATGTTATCTCTGCTGTTGAACCGTTTGCGCCGAAAAACAAGATTCGCTACCTGATGGGCGTCGGCACCCCGGGCAACATCATCGAGGGCGTCTACCGCGGTGTTGACCTGTTCGACTGCGTTATGCCCAGCCGTAACGCCCGCCACGGCCACCTGTTCACCTGGGACGGCATCATCAACATCAAGAACCTGAAATATGAGCGCGACGAGTCGCCCATTGACCCGCGCTGCGATTGCCCGGTCTGCCGCAACTTCTCCCGCGCGTACATCCGCCATCTGCAGAAAGCGGACGAGCTGCTGGGGATGCGTCTGGCCGTTATGCACAACCTGTATTTTTACAACCACCTGATGGAGCGCATCCGTGAGGCGCTGGACAACGGCACCTTCCAGCAGTTCCACGACACCTATGTGCATAAACTTGACACCCGCATCTGATTTTTCGTGCAAAACGCTTGCACAATGCGCACATATTCGATATAATAGAAGAAATCGTTATTTTTAAGGAGTATACTTGCTATGATCCAGTTTTTGAATGCCGCTAACGGCACGGCTACCACTGCCGAAATGCTCATCAGCTTCCTGCCGATGATTCTCATTATCGTTTTCATGGTCATTCTGATCTACCTGCCGCAGAAGCGCCAGGACAAGAAGGACGCCGCCATGCGCAGCTCTATTGAGATCGGCGATAAGGTCACCACCATTGGCGGCATTGTCGGCATCGTCTGCGCCATCGCTGATAAGGATGACACCATCGTCATCGAGACTGGCAGCGACCGCACCAAGATTCGTTTCCGCCGCACTGCAATTTCCTCTGTGGAGAAGCTGGATGCCGGCAAGGATAGCAAATCCACCCCGGTCAAGAAGTAATCTGACATAAAACTAACGCCCTCTTGCATAGTGTTGACTGTGCAAGGGGGCGTTTTGTTATGGGTGGAAAAAATCTGCAAAGACCGAAACAAGGCAGAGCTGCGGCAAAAAATCCGGCTGTGATGGCAGTGCTGCTTGCCTTTGGCTGCGGCGTGGGGGCGTGTATGGTGCTGCTGGCGCTGGGAGCGTTTTTGCTGACCCACACGGGTCTGCCGCTGGCGGCGGTGCGCCCAATGGCATGTATGGCGGCGGCAATCGGTGCGGCGGTATCGGCCCGGGTACTGGCGGGCAGGCTGAAACAGAAGCTGCTGCTCTGCGGTCTGGGCTGTGGTGCGTTTTATACGGTCTGCCTGATGGCAGCGACATTGGCAGCCAGCGGTGAGCTGGACTGGCAGGGGGCAAACGCCATGCTGCCGATGGCCCTGCTGCTGGGCGGTCTATTGGGCGGTGCGCTGGCGGCCTTGCGGGGGAGCCGCTGATGCGGGCGGCACAGACGACACTGCGCCGCCCAGCCTTGCTGTTGCCCCGGCGGGCAGAACGACCGCGCCGAGAGTGCGCGGGAACGGCGCACAGCGGCGCGGTGTGGCTGTTTGGCACGATGTTCCTGGCTGGCTACCTGCCGGGCATCTGGCTGGGGCGGGGCGGTGTTTCGGCGCTGGGGCAGCAGCTGGCGGCGTATTACACAAAAAGTCCCGAAAATGCAGCGTTCGCAGCAATTTTCGGGACAGAATTTTCGGTGAGCTTTTTACAGCTGACCGCAGTATTTTTGTGCGGCTTCTGTGTGTTGGGCGTGGGCTTGTTGGCGCTGCTGTTTGCGGCGCGCGGCGTGTTCCTGGGCTACTGCGCGGCCTCGGTGGCAGCGGTGAACGGCGCGGCGGGGCTGGTGCAGTACCGATTAGCAACAATCGGTTCCGACGCGGCAACGCTGTTTTTTTGCCTGTGGCTGGCGGGCTGGTCGGCACGCCTGGCAGGGGAACTGCTTAATGTTATATGCGGCCGCGCCACGCGGGAAACGCCTGGCACGCTGCGGCGGCTGGCCGTGCGGTTCGGCGCGGCGCTGGTGCTGTCAGCTGTTTTCAGTGCCATCTGGACTTTCCTCGCCTTCGTCACTGCCAAGATCGGGCGCTGACGGCTGTCCTTCAAACGTTTTGTCGGCCAGCGGGGAAGAGGCCACCGCCTGGCGTAGCTGGTCACGGTTGATGTGGGTGTAAATCTGCGTTGTGGAGACGTTTTCGTGACCCAGAATTTCCTTTAAAGCCAGCATATCCACGCCGCCCTGATACATAAGTGTGGCGGCGGTGTGGCGCAGCTTGTGGGGCGAAAATCCGCGCCCGCTCAAACCTGCACTTTGCAGGCAACGTGCGACGATCTGCTCGACCCGGCGCGCCGAAAGCCGCTTGCCGGTGCGCTTGGAGACGAACAAGGCATCCTTGTCGGCGAGATTCGGCAGGGCAGCGCGGGCTTTTTTATAGCGCTGCAAGGAAAATAAGCAGGCATCGTTCAGGTAGACCAGTCGCTCTTTGTTGCCTTTGCCGACAATGCGGATCGTATCATCGCGAAAATCGCTCAAATCGATGGTTACAAGCTCGGCAAGGCGCATGCCACAGTTTAAAAATAACGTTATGATACAGTAATCCCGCTCATAAAAATCGCTTTGTATATTTTTTAACAATTCAACGGCTTCGTTTTCGGTCAGGTACTTGGGCAGTGCCTTTTGCGGTGTGCCCAGGCTGATATTTTCCGTGGGATTGACGGTCAGTTTGTTGACCTGGGTACACATATAATGGAAGAAGCCCTTTAAGGCGCTCAATTTGCGGGCGCGGGCCTTGGGGCCGTTGTCCGCATTGCGGGCGTAGTCCAGGTAGCCAAAAATATCCCTTTTGGTGATACCGGCAATGTCCCTGGTTGATATGCCAGTCAGGTCGATTTTCTCGGGGGGTGCGGCATCATCCGCGCGATCCCATTGCAGCATCATATAGCGGAAGAACCCGCGCAGATCGAGATAGTAACCGTTGACAGTGCGCGGGGAGCGCAGCTTCACGAAATCAAGATAGTGAAGGTATTCAATTACATCGTTGGGGATGTCCAGATACGGTGCATGGCGATCCGGGTGGACGACATCAATATAACTGCTCAAAACACAAGCCCTCAGTTAGATTCAAATTGCGGAAACGTGCCGAAATGCCGTTTCTGCTTTTTTATTGTAGCACAGTTGGGGACGAGACGTCAATTTCACAGAGTTATAAGAAACGCAAGCAGTCGTGCATATTACAATGCGTAGCAGTTTTGCATAGGCATGAATATTCATACAAAACAACCTAAAAAGTCAAAAGGAGAGACTTATACGTTCTGTAAAAGGCATAACATACTATTTCGCTAAATGCAAATTTAGCGAAATGTAGGGAGGCCAAAACAAGCCCTCCGTGGGCCTGTGGAGCCAGTTAGCTGTGCCCGGCCATAAAACCTCAACCGCATGGTATGGGCTGCCAATCTCCAAAAGCCAAAAATCAATCTTGCAATTTACAGAAAATCTGCTATGATTAAATAAAAAGGAGCTGCAAACTCATGAACAAGGATACTATCATAAAAATTCTACTGGGCATTATTGCACTGCTGGTGTTTGCGTGGGTGTGGCGCATCATCAGCGGTATGCTTATCGGCACACTGATCGTGACGACCTCGCTGCTGTCAATGTTGATTGCCCTGGTTATTCAAATTGTGATTCCGATTGCGATTATCGTGTTCGTTGTCAAACTAATCCGAAAGAAATGAGTGTGGTTACGAATGGCGCTGTTCAATAAGAAAAAGCAAGAAGTCCCACAGGAGCCCAAACAAGAGTCGAAAGCGGATACTGCTGGCAAAATCAATCTTTCCCTGCGGCCGGATGAAATTGACTTGCTGCGCGAGTGCATGAAACGCACAGAAGACTACTATCGCGGTTTGCTGCTGCTGAAGCAGGATTGGAACGCCGAGAAAAATGAGGCCGCGATCGCGGTCATTAAGGTCAAGCTGAATATGATTGACAGATTGCAAGAAAAGACGCTGTATGACGGCCAGTCGGAATACTATCGCAACCTTCAATAAGCAAAAAATCCCACCCGCAGGAGCAAATAATGCTTCCTATGGGTGGGATTTTTTATCGATTGATGGATTGCGCCATCTTATGGTAAGTGTGGCGCTCACCGCGAATGGCAATCGAATACGCCATGATATTTTGCGGCAAGGCCATACCAGGCACGCCGGTGTCACCGATGTGGTGGATATCCGCACCGACCATCTTGCACATCAGCGCAATTTGACGGATTGTGGCGACGTCCGCGCCTTCCTGCGAAGTGCCGATGGCGGTCAGCGCCAATTTGCCGTGGCTGTGTACCACTTTGATCAAATCATGCGCGTAATTCTGCGTGATGCCGGGCACGGTACCGGGTGCGGGCAGCAGAATGATATCTGCACCAGCGGCCATAAATGCCTCGGCGTCGGCGGGCGTCATGATCTGTTCCCCGCCTTCCCCTGCTACGCCGGATGCGTGCATCTTGCCGGCGGCCAGCATCACGCGGTCGCCAACGGCGGCAGAAATATCTTTTAACGATTCAACGATCAATTCGTTGCTGACGCCGTTGCCAGGGTTGCCGGTCAGCACGATAAGATCAACGCCCATATCGGCAGCGCGGCTGGCGTTTTCCGCGGTGGCAAGGCGGCCGCTGCTCATCTTCCACAGCGTACCATCGTTGCTTTTTGCGGCTTGTGGGTCGCAGGGCTCCAGATTGATGCCTACCACGCGGCCCGTCAGGCGCTTGATTTCCCGCACAGTCTCTTCCTCGGGTACTTTGGGCAGTGCATTGATGACCGGGTGCTGCACATCAAACATATTCAAAAGCAGAATGTCCGCACTCAAAGAAGCCGCATACTCGGCGTTCGTCACGTCCACCAGCAGCGGCGGCGTCAGGCCAATGGTCTCACAGGCCAGCACGCGGCCTTCGCTGCCTGCGATGGCCGCCAGCAGGTCGGTTTTGCTGTACGCAGCTAGGTCACTGGGCGTGCAGTCCAGCAGGCGCTTCACGCTCATTCGTCGTCATCCTCCTCAATCACGCGGCCGATGCCTTTGCGGTAGAATGGCTCACTGCCGCGCATACCCTGCTGGCCCAGCGGAGAAACAGACGTTGTAATGTTCAAGTCCATCTTCTTCTCACGGCTGGCCAGGTATGGGCGGGCAGCCTGCGCCACGGCGGCGAACAGCTTGTCGTCCTTGGGACCATCCAGAACCAGTAAGTAGCTGCGAGCCTCGCCATTGACAATCATGACCTGCAGATAGGCAGAACCAACGCCGGGCGCACCGGCCAGCACCTCGCAGACCGGGTCGATCATGGCATCAGGCAGCACGCTGGGCTCCACCAGCGTAACCTTGTCGCCGGGATGGATGCGGTGCGCTTCCTGCTGGGCCTTCTGCTCGGCCATTTTTTCCACAATTTTCTTGGCGACTTCGTCCTTCTGCTTCTTGACGGACTCAATGAGCGGGCGTTCCAGACGCAGGCTGTTGTCGCCGGGGTTGACGACCAGACCGGAGGCGTCGGTGTTCTTGGCAATCATGTTGGCGTAGTCGTCAAAGCGCAGCAGGATAATCTGCTGCGCAGCCTTGGGCTGCTTGGCCTGCCACTCGTGTACGGCATCCCAATCGCTGAAAGCCAGGTAGTAGTGCTTGCCCTCGGGGCTGTTGACCATGACCAGACTGATTTTGGTATCCTTGGGCAGCTGCACACGGCCATCCGCATCGGGCTTGGGCGCAGGCTGGCCCTGTAAATCAAACACGGCAGGGGCCAGCAGCGGCGAGCGCACCAGCTCGTTTAAAATATTGTTCAGATTTTTGGGGCTGTTGTCCTCTTTGAAGGCCGCAATCGTCTCCTTGACCTTCGGGTTGAAAGTCGGTGCCTGGGGCTTTTTCTGTTCATTCTGTTCGGGCATGGGTCGATTCCTCACTTTAATTTTATTGCGTTGATGGCTTCCCGCAGGTAGGACACACCCACCAGCTTCAAGCCGGGAAATTGCGAAGGGTCAATCATTTTCAGGTTGTGCTTCGGCACAATGGCTGTGTCAAAACCGACGCGCTGCGCCTCGCGCAGCCGCGTTTCCAGGTGGGTCACGCTGCGCACCTCGCCGCCAAGGCCGACCTCACCGATAGCAAGGGTCTTTTCCCCCACCGGCAGGTCCAGCAGACTGGACGCCAGCGCAATGCAGACCGGCAGGTCACAGGCGGTCTCGTCCAATTTCAGGCCGCCGATGATGTTGACATAGACGTCTTGGTTATAAAAGGCATACCCGGCGCGCTTTTCCAGCACGGCTAGCAGCAGGTACATACGGTTATAGTCAAAACCGCTGGCGGTGCGCCGCGGGCTGGGAAAACTCGTCTTGGTGGCAAGGGCCTGTATCTCGCTCAGCACCGGGCGGGTGCCCTCCATCACGCAGGCCACGCAGGTGCCGCTGATGCCCAAGGGCCGCCCTTCCAGCATGACCTGGGAGGGATTCTCGATTTGCGCCAGCCCTCGGCCGGTCATATCGAACATACCGATTTCGTTCGTGGAGCCGTAACGGTTCTTGACGGCCCGCAGCACGCGGTATGGCAGGGTCTTGTCACCCTCAAAGTAAAGCACCGTATCAACGATGTGCTCCATGACTTTGGGGCCTGCAATCGCACCGTCCTTGTTGACATGGCCGACGATGAAGGTGGGGATTTCCAGCGTTTTCGCTACACTTAAAAAGCGGGCGGAACTCTCCTTCACCTGGCTGACCGTGCCGGACGACGACGAAATATCGGTGCAGCGCATCGTCTGGATGGAGTCGATGACGACCAAGTCGGGCTTCATCGATTCGATCAGGCCGCATATCTCGTCCACGTCGCTCTCGGCGACCAGCGAGATATTATCCTCGGGCACATTCAGGCGCACAGCACGCAGTTTGATCTGCCGCACCGATTCCTCGCCGGTGACATAGAGCACATTGCGGGTCTTGCTGACCTCGCCGCAGAGCTGCAGAAGAATCGTTGACTTGCCGATGCCCGGCTCGCCGCCGATGAGCGTCACACTGCCGATGACGATGCCACCGCCCAGAACGCGATCCAGCTCGCTGATGCCGGTGACGATGCGGCTTTTTTCCTCGGTCGTGCTGATGTTTTTTAATTTCTGTGCCACCAGGCTTGTCTGCCCGGTCACGCGCGGCGTGGCAGCGGCCTTGCCGCCGGATGCCTTGGCGGGTTCTGCCACCACATCCTCGGTCATAGTGTTCCACGCCCCGCAGGAGGGGCAGCGTCCCAGCCAGCGAGGGCTGGTCTCGCCG
Source organism: Gemmiger formicilis (assembly GCF_018784445.1). GTDB lineage: Bacteria > Bacillota > Clostridia > Oscillospirales > Ruminococcaceae > Gemmiger. Next base: position 156,647 of record NZ_WQOH01000014.1, read on the forward strand.
CATTGGGTGCAGACATAGATGGTTTTGAGTTTATCTTTGGGCATGGACGCCTCCCTGAACTATACTTTACCTATTATAGCCCAAAATGGGCGCGGGGGCAAGTATCCACTGAACAAAAACATTTGTAGCTGTAAAATGTACTTTTTCTCTTGCTATTTTTTGAACAATGTGTTAAAGTTAAAAAAACGCTTTAAAGCTATAAAGCAAAAGAAAAGGTGTGGTGTTATGGACTTCAACGTGAACGCGCCGATCCTGTTTGTGCTGGTCGGCATCATTGTGGCGTTCGTGCTGGCACAGTCGGCGTTCTTTCTGTGGCGTGCGGTCAACCGCGCAAGGGAAATCGGTCTGCCGCAGGAAACCATACGCAAGACCATTTCGGCGGCGGCCGTCTTTACGGTAGCACCAGCAGTGGCCATTCTGGTGGGCGTTATCTCCCTGAGCAAGAGCCTGGGTATCGCCCTGCCGTGGCTGCGCCTATCGGTCGTAGGATCCCTGACCTATGAGACCGTCGCGGCGGGGACCTCACTGACGGAGCTGGGGCTGGACACCAATACCCCCATCCCTACGGCGTCGGACTATGTCACGGTGGCCGCCGTTATGACGGTGGGCATCATGGTCGGCCTGGTCTTGGTGCCGCTGCTGACCAAGCGTATCCAGGGTGGTATGATGAAACTGGGCGCAAAGGATCACCGCTGGGCAGATATCTTTAATAATGCCATGTTCCTTGGTATGATCAGCGCCTTCCTCGGCTATGTGTTCAGCGACGTGATGAATGTGACCCACGGCGATTTCTCGGGTCTTATCCCGGTGCTCGTCATGCTGACGTCGGCGGTCGTGATGGTTATTTGCGGCGTGGCGGCCATGCGCACGAAAAAGCGCTGGATACAGGACTATGCGCTGCCCATCAGTATGCTGTGCGGCATGGCAGTGTCCATCCCGCTGACAAACTGGCTGAGCTGAAAGGAGCGGTACTCATGGAAAAGACAGTTCTGGAACAGAAAGAAACCTATGTCGACAGTGTGCACCGCTGGGGCCGCATTTGGGGCCTGACGCTTTTGGTGCTGATTGTGGCATACCCGATCGCAGTGTCGCTTATCTTCCACGCACAGGTCAACTGGCCCGCGTTCATTAAGGGCTTTATCGCCATCGGGCCTATGTACTGGGCCGTCGGCATTGTGGAAATTTTTACCTATGTGCCGATGCTCGGCGCGGGCGGCAGCTACCTGTCCTTCGTCACCGGTAACATCTCCAACCTGAAACTCCCCTGCGCCCTTGACGCCATGGAGCGGGCGGGCGTCAAGTCCAACAGTGAGGAAGGTGAGGTCATTTCTACCATCGCCATTGCCGTGTCAAGCATCGTGACGACGCTGATTATTTTAGTGGGCGTGGTGCTCATCATCCCGCTGACACCGCTGCTCTCCTCCCCCATCCTAGCCCCGGCGTTCTCGCAGATTTTACCCGCACTGTTCGGCGGTCTGGCGGTGGTGTTTGTCTCCAAAAACTTCCGCCTGGCGCTGGCCCCACTGCTGCTGATGCTGGTGCTGTTCATCTTTGTACCCGCGCTCAATGCGTCCACGGTAGGTATCATGGTGCCGGTCGGTGTCATTTTCAGCTTGGTAGTGGCGCGTATCCTGTACAAAAAGGGCCTTGTCTAAGCCCATAAGGAGGAATACAAAATGATCGTTTTATGGTTGATTCTGGCGGTTGTCGTCATGCTGGCCGCCGTGGTACTGGTGCGCACGGCCCGCTTTACGCCGGGCGCTGCCCCCGCTGTGCCCGAGGGCGAGGAAACCATCGACCGTGACAAGGCCGTGGAAAATCTGCGCACCCTCATCCGCTGCCGTACCGTCTCCAACACGAACCACGCGCTGGAAGACGATGCCGAGTTTGAAAAGCTCATCAATACCCTGCCGACGCTCTATCCCAACGTTTTCAAGACCTGCAAGTTTGAGCGCCTTGAGGACCGTGGCCTGCTGTTCACCTGGTCCGGCAAGGAGCACACCGAGCCGACCGTATTGATGGCTCACTATGACGTCGTCGACGTTGACGAGGCAGGCTGGAAGAAGCCGCCGTTTGAGGGCGTGCTGGAAGATGGCGTGCTCTGGGGCCGCGGTGCGCTGGACACGAAAGTTACTTTTAACGGCGTGCTGACCGCTGCTGACAAACTGATTGGCGAGGGCTACACCCCCGCGCAGGATATCTACTTTGCATTCAGCGGCGGCGAGGAAGTCAACGGCCTGGGCGCGGTACACATTGTAGATTGGTTTGAAGCCAACCACATTACCCCGGCGCTGGTTGTGGATGAGGGCGGCGCGGTCGTCGAGGATGTGTTCCCCGGCGTCAAGCAACCCTGCGGACTGATTGGCATTGCGGAAAAAGGTATGCTGAACGTGGAGTACAAGGTCAAGTCCGGCGGCGGCCACGCCAGCGCGCCCAAACCCCACAGCCCGCTTGTGGCCCTGAGCGAAGCCTGCACCAAGATCGAGAACCACCCCTTCAAGGCGCACGTCACAAAGCCAGTGGCCGAAATGTTCGATACGCTGGGCCGTTACTCCAACGTTACCTATCGCATGATCTTTGCCAACCTCTGGCTGTTCGGCGGCGTGCTGGATTCCATCTGCCGTAAGAGCGGCGGCGAGCTGAACGCCCTGATGCGCACGACGGTGGCCTTTACCCAGGCCAAGGGCAGTGCGGGCCGCAACGTCATCCCGCCCGAGGCAGCCTTTATCAGCAACCTGCGCCTGAACCCCGAGGACACGATGGACAGTGCTCTTGCCTACCTGAAAGAGACCATCAACGACCCCGCCGTCGAGATCACGAAGCTGGAAGGCATGAACCCGAGCCGTATCAGCGAGACGAACTGCCCTGCCTGGGACAAGGTCGCCAGCGCTGTGGCAGGCACCTGGAAGGGCTGTCTTGTCTCGCCCTATTTGATGGTGCAGTGCTCCGACAGCCGCCACTATGGCCGTATCAGCGACCATGTGTACCGTTTCTCGGCTATGGATCTGACCGCCGAGGAGCGCGGCACCCTGCATGGCAACAACGAACGCATCCGCGTCGAGACCGTTGGTCGTGCCGTGGAGTTTTACGTCCGTTTGATGCGGCAGTGCTGAGAAAATAAGCATACAAAGAGGTGCAGCCCGTTTGAAGTGCTGCACCTTTTACTGTTTATATCCCGAAATGTATAGAGGGAGGCATTCTCGATGCCCAATCATACAAACTGGAATTGAGATTTCATATATTCCAAGGGATTTAATAACTGTTATATTTTATTATCAAATATCTCTCAATCCCTTGAAAACACAAAGTTTATCGCAGGTGAGCTTTCCCTTATTGTTTCCCTTGCGTTATATCGTCCCACCAGTGTTTACGAACTCTGATAAGGGCAAAAACAAGGGCAAGAAAATTATATAAAACAGTATAACACAAAATAAAAGTGACATTGTGAACTGATTGAAATGCTTCTGATTTTTGCAACAAATGATTGATTTAACGATAAGGAGATTTGATACGATGAGAACAATATTTGCAGAATACAATCCCAAGCGCAACAGTATTGATGTTTACACCTCTGTTGGCTATATGCTCCGCATTGACTGTTGGGAAGCTGAAAAGAACTTAAAAACCACACCAGGATCAGACTGTGCATTAAACGCACTCGCCATTGATGAACCTCTTGAATATGCCAAATTATATCTTGATGGAAATTTGCAGATGTGGGTAGATGCGGAAGACTCATTAGATATTTTTTAATTTTTAAACAAATACAACAGTTTAAATCGCTATTAACCACAATATTTCCGGAAAATTCATCATAGGTTTGTGCAAATGCAAAGAAACGGCGGCTCTGAAAATCAAAGCCGCCGTTTCATAGGCGCGTGAAAATGTGTGGTGTGCGCCCCGTCAAGTAGACAATTAAAAAAATATAGGTTTTTTGCTACCCAGATCATGCTGGGTAGCATTTTTATGCTGCCATAAGCATGTCATGGTATTCCATTGGCGTTAGAATACCGAGACCTCGTTGAGGTCTGTCATTTCTGTAATAATCTATATATTCAACAATCGCGGAGACTAATTCTTCTCTACTATGAAATTTCTTCTTGTAATACATTTCTCGTTTTAAAATTCCCCAGAACCCTTCCATTGGACCATTGTCTGTACAATGAGCAACACGTGACATACTTTGAGTCATTCCAGCTTGTTCCAGTTTATGATGAAATGCCCTGGACGTATATTTGCTGGGGTTAGATAGCGATACTTTTTACATCTACCATGTTGCGGCGGTCATGGTTGACAACTTGCGTCGGCTCCTGCTCGGTATCAACCTGTCCGACAAAGCTATAATGGATTTCGATTTTCCGGGTGTTGGTTTCCCGGTCTAATTCATGTATCAAAATACGGTCGATAAACTCATGGACGTTTTCATAGGTCAATTCCTGTATGTCGCTGTATTTCCCGACAATCTGAATAAACCTTGATATATCCCTTTTTCGCTCGGTAACGGTTGCGATCTGCTGTTGTAACTCGTCTATCCTTGCGGCAAGGGATTTCTTTTCGTCCTCATAGCCGGAAGTTAGAAACACAAACCGTTCATCTGTCAGTCTGCCTAATGCGTTGTCCTCATACAGCTTGCGGAAAAGCGTGTCAAGTTCGGTCATACGCGCCTGTGCTTTGAAAAGTTCCTTTTGCTGCTGCGCTAATGCCTTTCTCGCTTCCATGTCGCCGTACTCGGTAGCTTTACAGATAAAGTCCTGTTCGTGTTCCTTAACATACCGCAAAACCCGCCGCATATCTTCCAGCACTAAATCAAGAAGTACGTTTTTGCGGATATAATGAGAGGTACACTCGCTGCCTGTCCTTGCCCTGTTGCGCCATGCGCCGCAAGAATAGGAAAACTTGCGCGGCTCGATATTTACGCCCTGTTGGTAATACATCTTATGTCTGCAACCAGCGCAAAACAGCAAGCCGGAAAAAATATCAATCTCCGCTGCTTTTGTCGGGCGGTGGCGGGTAGCAATCCGCTTTTGCGCAAGTTCAAAGGTTTCCTCGTCAACAAGCGGCTCATGGGTGTTTGGGAAGAAATAGCGTTGTTCTTCTTCGTTCTTCCGGGTCTTTTTCGACTTGTAGGATACCTTGTGAGTTTTCGCGGTTATGGTATGCCCTAAATATTCCTGCCTTGCTAATATGTCATAGAGCGTTTTGTCCGGCCAAGTATAGGGGGCGATCATTGCCCGCTGATACCGCGCCTGTCCTGTACGCTGATAGCGCAACGCTCCAATCGTCAAGACTTTGTTTTCCGCAAGCCATTTTTGGATTTCGCACATACGCACGCCGCTAACAAACATAGCGAAAACCTGTTTGACAATCGGCGCGGTTTCCGGGTCGGGTATAAGGTGGTGGCGGTTGTTCGGGTCTGGGATATAGCCGTATGGATATTCCCCGTTGACGCGCTCGCCTTTTTGCGCCTGTGCCTGTTTAACTGCGCGGATTTTCTTGCTTGTGTCGCGGGCGTAAAACTCGTTAAACCAGTTCCGCAAGGGGGTAAACTCGTTATCCTCCCGCGCTGTGTCAACTCCGTCGTTGATCGCGATATAGCGTACTCCGTTTTCGGGAAATACAATCTCTATGAGTTCGCCCGTTTTCAGATAGTTTCTGCCAAGACGGGAAAGGTCTTTGGTAATGACCGTCGCCACTCGTCCGGCTTCCACTTCCTGCAACATCGCTTGCAGCCCCTCGCGCTCAAAACTCACGCCGGAAAATCCGTCGTCCACAAAAAACTTTGTGTTCAAAAAATGGTGTTCGTCCGCATAGCGTTGAAGTATCATTTTTTGGTGCTGTATGCTTCCGCTTTCTCCGGCTTGCATATCCTCTTGACTTAAACGGCAGTAAAGGGCGGTGATTTTATTCGACTGTAACATTAGTCCTCCTTTCCGACAGCCGAATAAACAGGTATAATGTGTTGCTATCATTATACCATATCCCGCCGCCTAATGCACTACTCGGACGCTAAAAATCCCGGATTTCCGGGCTTTTTCTGCAAATCCTTTACAATGAGTTTCTCAATCTTTTTATGGATTGTATCGGTTGCCTTTTCACTCGGCAACGCTTGAACAAGATAGGTGATTTTCCCTATTTTGCGTTCGGTTGTAATTGTCTGTTTTTTATCCATTAGAAAAACCTCCTTTTCCTGTATGGATAAACTATATTCGTCAAAAGGCAAAAACGGGCGGTTGTTAGCTGCAACCTCACGGGAGTTTCACCCCGGCCCATGCTTATGGGTGCGCCGCGCAATACTTTGAGGGTGTTCAACGCGGGAGTATCATTGTGCCGCCTTGTATGTCGTCGCCCACAAGCTGCTAAACCTGTTTTACGGCGCGGTAGTTCTCGCTCGGCTTTTCCCCTATGGGGAAAAGCTGTCATGGCGTACCCGCCGACTGGCTCGGTACAGACGGAATGTACCCGTTTGCCTGTTATGCTGCGCACCAAAGGCCGCTTTCTTTGTCAAAGAACAATAGGCTTTGTCGGCCTGCAAAAGCACATCAACAGCGGATATGCTTTTGCGGAACGACAAATAGCCCATAACGGGAAGCGTGGAAAGGGGACACGCTCCCCGCATGGGCTAAAAGATTATCCTACATGAAAAGCAAGGGTGCGGGTAATAAGGCGCACTTGCAGCCTGTTACGCATTTCCTCGTCCACATAGGAATAGGTATTGCCCGCGTCGTCTTTCAGCGTGCGGGTACAAAGTTTCGCTATGTAACCCTCGTAGTGCTTCAAGATCGCGCACATGGCGGTTGTGTCGCCGTTTGCCGCTGCGGAAATGACAGGGAACGGCAACAGATTTTCAGACTTCCTAACGGTATTCATCATCTGCTTTTCCCTCCAAATACTGTTTGATTTTCGCAAGCGCGGATTTCCTGTGCCGGAAAACCGTCGTGCGTACAACATTCAGCAGTTCGCCAATTTCCGCGTCGCTCATATCCAAGAAGTAGGACAAAAGGATAATGTCGCGTTTCCTTTCGGGCAAAGCGTTAAGGGCTTCGGCAAGCAGTTCATTTTTGACGAGTACATCAAAGCCGGACACTTGAAAACGGAAATAATCGCTTTCGTATTCGTCCGTTGTGAAAAGCTGCGCGAGTTCGCTTTCGCTCAAATCCGAAAAAGTAACTTCGCGTGCTGCGCGTTTCGCAAGAGTGCGGCGGTGGCTTTTCGCTTCGCCGACCAAAGTTTTCTTTGCTAATGCGTCGTACTGATGTTGTATTCTTTCCTTGTCGGAAGAAGATAGCTCCATAGAGTTCACCTCCTTCCCGCGTGGAGTAGAGGACGGGAGTTAAGGGCTTGTCCTCTCTGCCCCTTTCGCTCCGTACCCGTTCGGGAGATGGCTCTTGAGTGCGCTTTTCAGAAAAAAGTTGAAAAAAGCAAAATGCGCCCGTCCGCAAGACGCGGACGGGCGCAAAGGAAATGTAAGCAGTAGCTAAATGTATTGACAGTTCACATTCATAGCCGGAATATCCCGCTTGCGGAGCATAGCTTTTTTTGACCGCAAAGCATTAGGCGGGTTACAGTAAATAAAAATGGACACGGCGATACCTCCCCGATACCGCCGTATCCTTAAAAAAGGGCGACTTTAATACACTACCCGCAATCCATTCTATAATAGGGAACAGCGGCTTTTGCGCAATATTAAATAAAAAAGCCGATAACACATAGGTTTTTTGACCTAATGCGTTATCGGCTCTGCGTCTATGCGTCTGGCACTTTTAATCATTTTTTTTTGAATTTATTATATGTGTTAGCTAACTGTCCACAAGCCGCGTTAATCTCTCTGCCATGAGAAACTCTCATAGTAACTTCAAGTCCTGCTTGCTCTAATTGATGTTTGAATGCAACTATTTCCCGTTTCTGTGGTGCTTTAATTCTTGAATTGCTTGTTGGGTTGTATTGTAACACGTTAATCATAACTTTTTTGCCCCGAAACCATTTTGCAAGTTGTCTTACATCTGAGGGCCGGTCATTTATACCCGGTAAAAGCAAATACGCAAAGACAATTTTGCGATTATGCCTTTCAGAATAGGATAAGGCTTGCTTAACAACATCTTCAATAGCATATATGCGCATGTGAGGAATAATACGATTTCTTGCAGATTGTGTTGCTGCGTGTAAAGATATTGTCAACTGAATTTTAAGATGTTCCTCGCGCAATTTTTTTAATTGATCGACCGGACCAACTGTTGATATGGTAATGCCGTCGGTTGGAAAGTTGAGCCCATATCTATCTCGGAGAATATGGATTGCTTTTATCAAGTTGTCATAATTGAATAAAGGCTCTCCCATACCCATAAAAACGATACGGTTTACTTTTCGACGCAACAATATAATCTGTTGTACGATTTCTGACGATGTTAGATTACGAACAAAGCCATTTCGCCCGGACTCACAAAAAATACAACCAACAGGACAACCGACTTGTGTGCTCACGCAAACAGTTCCACCATCTCGCCGCTTGATAAAAACCGTTTCAATGTATTTGTTGTCTTTCAGTTCGTAAACATACTTTTCAGTATCACTGCTTTTGCAAATATTTTTTACCAACATTGATAGATTTTTTTTGCGTGGTAATTGCTTATATAATTCTTCATATAAGGCTTTTGCTTCATTCTCGCCAATAACTTCCGACATTTCTTTGTAAGTAAATCCGTATGGATCATTCCGTACTTCCGCAGGCGTATATTTAGGTAAACGTTTCATTTTTATATCCTTTCTTCTAAATAATAAAAGTTTGTTTTTCTGTATTTTTGATTACAATCTCTAATTTTTCTACATCAATGATATGCGTCAATTTGCATTTAGGGCAGAAAAGAGGAAAATCTTTTAATACAGTATTATGAAATACTTGAACTCTCGTCTTTCCGTTACAAATCGGACATTTTATCCAATATTTTTTAAGCATTATATTTCACTCGTCCTTTTTACACAAAAAAATGCAGGTCAATCCTCAACATGAGCATTGACCTGCATTTATAATGCACAGAGCAGTACAACAAAACTAAGGCATAGCTTGCACTATGTCTATACTATATCTATACGTCGTTAGTTTTTTGTATAGCATCCGCAAAATAAGCATGACAAAAAAGCCCATGTTGAAAATGGGAAAATCCTTTTTTTCAATGCTTATCTAATACGCATGCTATGCAACATAAACGCCGCCTCCTTTTACATGAATTTTATTTTATCAGAAAATCAGTCTACTGTCAATACACAACAGGAAGTATTTAACCTAATGATATGAATTGTGTGGACATATCCAAAAAGAAAGGTGAACTGTAAAATGTAACAGGGTGAATGAAAATGGCAAAAAGACCCGTACCATTGTACGACTTTAAGGCTTTCGGGGCAGCTATAAAAGCCGCGAGAAATGAATACGGCGAGAGCCGCAAAAAGGTAAGCGACGAGTTATATATTTCCCCGCGCTACCTTGCGAATATCGAGAACAAGGGACAACAGCCGAGTTTACAGGTATTCTATGACCTTGTAACCCGGTATCATATTTCGGTAGATCAATTTTTCTTCCCGAACAGCAATGCGGAGAAATCCACCGGGCGGCGGCAGCTTGACGCGCTGCTGGACGGTATGAGCGATAAAGGCATACGGATTGTAACCGCAACAGCAAGGGAGATAACGGAAGTCGAAAAAGCAGAGGATTAACCTCACAATATGAGAAATCGGGAGATTGCAGCGCATGGCGGCTGCAATCTTTTTTTGCGTCCAAAATCAAAGGAACGCGCAACAAATACCGCCTTTCGGTGGGGGTATGGAGTAGATAGCAAGCACAGCAAACGAGTACCCGTTTGCGGAAAATGCTTGTTGGGATAATCCCAAACCCTTATACCGAAAGGCGGTGCGGAAATGGAAAACCGAAAGAGAAATATACAGATGAAGTTTTACGTTACGGAAGAAGAAAAGCGGCTGATCGACGAGAAGATGAAGCAGCTTCCCATAAAGCAGTATGGGGCATACTTCCGTAAAATGGCGATAGACGGGTATATTCTTGTCGTTGACCGAAGCGACACAAAAGCATATATCCGGGAACTGCAAGCGGTGAGCCGGAACATCAACCAAATTGCAAAACGCGCCAATGCGACGGGGACGGTTTACAGGCAGGATATAGAGGACATTAAAAAGGCGGTGGACGAGATATGGCGGTTACAAAGACGCACCCTATTAAATCAACCTTAAAGGCTGCGATAGACTATATCTTAAATCCCGAAAAGACAGACGGGAAGCTGCTTGCGTCCTCTTTCGGCTGCGGGCTGGAAACCGCCGATATTGAGTTTGCATGGACGCGGGAAGCTGCCGGAGATCGCGGCACACATTTAGGGCGGCACTTGATACAATCCTTTGCGGTGGGAGAAACCACACCGGAAGAAGCGCACAAAATCGGCATGGAACTTGCCGGGGCGGTATTAGGCGGCAAGTATGAGTTTGTTTTGACAACTCACGTCGATAAAGACCATGTGTCATACATATTCTCCAATATACTTCCATATAATGCACAGATTGACTTCACAATTGCATGCCATGAAATATCAGCAGCATAAGAATAATTTTTTTGATATGTTTTCCATAAGGTCTCCATAACCGGACTTGATTCAATTTCATCAAATATTTCTCTTATATCCTCAGCTTCTATCAGGTCTAATGTTCCCCTTTTTTTGGCTGTAGCCACAAGTGCAGTCCATAAAACTTGTTTTTGGAGTTGTTCTCCATACAACTTTTGTAAAATATAAATATCATAAAAATCTCTCATTCGTGTATTTGTAACGTTTCGACTAACAACAGTTTCCAATTTTTCAGCCAATACCGTTTCCAGATTATATGCCCATACCTCAATAGTGCGGTCTTCAAGCATAAGATTAAATTTGTACTTGATTTCTCTTGGTGTAATTACATCCCCTGTAGAAATATCAATCTTTAATGGTGTGATTACACCATCAAATTTCGTTTCCATGCTTACACGAACACCAGGATAATCTGCTTCTTCCATGATTTCCGATATCCGTTTGACCCGAAATGAAACACCATCGTCCAGTGGAATTGATATAATTTGGGATATAATCATTTCTACATCCTCCACACTAACATTAGTGCCTTTTATGGTAGCATCCAGATCCATAGTAGCTCTGGCATCCAGACCAACCATTGCCGCCACAAGCATTCCACCTTTTAATATAAACTGGTTTTTATACTCTGATAAAGAAATTCGTTCTAAAAAACGTTCCATCATATAATTCCGCATCAAAATCTGTGCATCTGCGGATTTTTTCTTTGACATATTACGAATTAAATCCTTTAATTGTCTTGCCGTTGTTATCATCTAAAGTAACACCTCCAAATATGGTCTAAGTATGTTTTCAACATGAAACATAGCTGCGTATTTCATAAGCATCCGTAAGTTTTTATCCTTACGTTTTGCATATTGTTTCAATGCGTCTTGAAAGACCTGCATTTCAACATTTTTTCTGCTACGAAGCAGATCACAAATTGTTCTCTCCATGTCATAAACGGGAACGGAATGTCCGAATGATGTCTGCATAGCTATGATTCCTATTTCATGTAAATCCTTTTTTACTGTGTACACTTGAAAACCGTCTTCCTGCAAACGACTTGGATTATATCCAGTTCTTACTGTTATGGTGTATTTCAAAGGCTCTCTGTCCGTTAAATCATGAAAAAACAATGCAGTTTCATGAGAAAATACAGCTTGACCACAACGTAAATGCAAAAGGTACATTGCATCTGTCCACGTATCCGGCGATACATACACACCATGAGCAGCTTGTTCTAATCCTCGTTCCTTCACATATGCATAAAACACAGACTTACTAATTCCATTATTTAGAACTTGAAATGTCTGAATTGTCCCTCCACATTCACGCAACAACAAATCTAATTTTTCAAACTGAGTCATATGCTTTCTCCTTTCGTGCTAATATGATAATATATATTAGCACGAAAGTAAAGACATATAGTACCAATAAAATATCGGTATTTTTGTTTTAATGATATCCCCTTGTTTCTCGCCATCCCTTTACATACCACCTGATTCCAACATATACCAGTTGCACGAATAATAAGAGAAATAGCAGATTGATTGGCAATGTTGTCTTTATCCACTTCCCAAAGTAGATAGCTGTTGCCATGCTTATAAGTATTACCATTATGGTAATCATATCCCAACAGCACTTCTTATATAACTCTGCAATCTTTATCTCTATAAATGCTACAAGTATTCCAGCACCCACCAAACATCCACCGCAGATCAGTATTCTTATCAGCCAATATACAATTCCGGCAACGACAGGATTGGATATTCCATTACTAATCTGTGCCATGTTCTTTCCTGTCAGTATAATCCACCCTGCAATGGTCTGTATAAAAGTGGCGATTGTATCAAAGAATACCACGCAATCAGAAATAAATATTTTTGACCGTATCATCTGAAAAAGAGTAGTTGATACGGAATACCATATCAGCAGAAACATCAATGCTTCATACATGGCTGTTTTTGTTTTATATCTGCCTGCCAGTTTTTCTCTCTGCGTATCATACTTTTCCTTTGCTTTCAGATAAGCTGTCAGGTTACAGTTCCCACACTTTTGATAGAGTACCGGCTTTTCAACCGGTATCTCTACTTTTTTTTGATGAGAGAGTGCATAGTCCCGTTCCTGTTCTGCCTGCCTTAGCTTATCTTGACATTCCTCTGTCATGATTTCGGCAGCGTGCGTTTTCTCTTTCTCGCTCTGCAACAATTCTTTTGTTTTCCTCAAGTCGTTCTTTAAGGCTTGAATGTTCCCTGCTCTGTTCTCGCTGTTTAACCTCTCGTTCAAGGTCAGCGATTCGTCGAGCTGCATTTTCAGTTCCCGGATAGTCCTGTCTTTCTGGTCGAGTTCTTCCTGCATCTGCTCTGTCAGCAGAAGCAACTCTTCCAGTTGATCGTCGCTCTTTGAGTTTCTTAATTCGTTCATCAATCGACCTTCCTTTCTCTAATTGCTGTTCAAGTTCAACAATTCGCTGTTCTGTTTCTGCAATAGCCGGTTCTCGCTGTTTAATTTCTGTGCCAATTCCTGCCATTGCTGATTTTCGTCTGTGAGTTTCTGTATCTGGTCTGTCTTTTCTTCCAGAAGCATCAACAGTTCTTCTGTATTCGGTAAGATTTGTAGCAGCTCTGATAATTCGCTCTCTAATTGCTGCAATCGTTCTTCCTGCTCCTGAAAACACATCAGCTTCTCGTCCTTTTCCTGTATCTCCTGAAGCATCTCTGCCATGATATTCTGCTGTTCCTCTATCTGTGTAATCATTGCTTCCATCATGGGAATTACTTCTTTGCTTTCTTCTAATGTCATTCAACCACTCCCTCCACATCGACAATGCACCGGATACCTTACCAAAGGTTTCAATTACCTTTTGCAATAGTGCATTTTGTTTTTTAATCATCTGGTTTTCCTCAACCTTCCATGAACCTTTCCTTATCTGTCCGGTGAGATATTTTTCCTCAATCTTTCTTGCATCTGCACCCTCATGGATAGTAGGAACTTTTAATTTACCCTGTCTTTCATAAGAGCGGTGGTCAATATGATTGTCTATGGATAAATGTCGGTTACACGTCTTAGCCCATTCGCTTCGCCATAACTCACAATTCTTTGGATTACTCCAGCCGGTAGCATCGGTCAGAACACGTTTCCATTGTTTTCTGTTTCTTGCCCCGACTTTCTGTACTCCGTTTTCATCAAGTACCGGAATACGGATTCCATGCCGGTCAGGATTTTTCTTATCCTGCCACCAGTCCGGGTGGGATTCATCAACCACGATATTTCCGTCAGTATCTCTGACAAAATCCCAGTCCTTGACTTCTTTGCTGCCCCATGAATGATCCAGATTGAATGGTCGCATGGTTACAAGTAAATGCACATGTGGGTTTCCATCGCCCTTATCGTGTATGCTCCAGTCGACACACATTCCCTTATCCACGAAAGTCTTTTGAATATATTCGGTTGTATAATCAATCTGTTCCTGTCTGCTCCATTCTTTCGGCAGGGAAAATTCAAATGAGCGTCCAAGCTGTGCATCTGCATTTTTTTCTATCTTCAATACCTCATTCCATAGACGCTGTTTCTGAAATGTGATTTTAAACTTTTCCAGTGCGGCATCTTTATCATCCGCTCTTTTATAACGGATAGACTGTTGAAACCTTTTTATATTTTCTTCCGGTACATGCAGCCATTCAGGAGGTGCATTTTCGCACATCATCAGACTGGTGTAGACGACTTCCTTTTTGGAAGTATAGTAACTGGTTCTGCCTGTTTCCTCATTCTTCATCACATCTCCATTAAGATATGCCGATGCGGATATGACAGATTTTCCTTTACTGCGCCCGACAATCTTTACTGTAAAGTGAAATATCGCCATGATACGATTCCCCCTTTCTGCCGTATCCGGCATTGATTTCCGACAGCATCTTCTTCTGGTTTTGCAGGAGTGAAGCTGTCGGAACGCCCTCTGCACAAGAGTGCCACCTGCGGCATGAGCAGGTCTGGCTGAAAGCCCCGCCGACGGAACGAGCCCGGCAAGCGTAAGCGCAGACCGGTTGCCACTTGTGGCAAACTTATAAGGACGACCTCTGGTTGTCCATAAGTGCGCCCTTCATTCAAAGGCAATGAAGGGAATGGAAAACCCACTCCCTCCGCCATTACACTTCCTCCATGTCTGTAACTAATTCTTTCTGCATCGCTTTTGAGAAAAACTTCCCGTTTGTTTCCTGCCTTTTTAAGAATCCTATCAACTTTGGTAAATCTTCCTCCTCAATCGGACAGCCAAGAACCGATTCCACCGCTCCTCCAATCTGACAGAGCCTGTGGGTTCGTTTTTTACTTTCTTCCGCTTTCTTTCTCTTTTCCAGTTCCTTCCGCTGTGCTATGAGCTTTTTTGTAGCTTCAATGCTTTCCTGTTCCTTTTTCTCTAATGCACGTATTCTTTCTTCATAAGTCTTTGTTGATTTCGCCATATCGTCTTCATCCTCTCTTTTTCCGATAAACAACAGTTCCCGGTTGCATATCAGGAGAAGCACATGGTATAATCCTCTTGCGTGTAGGTATATCATGGCTTCGGTCTGATAGAACCTTTGGCGGTTTCGTAGGAAGCCGCCTTTTTAAGTTGCCACATTTCTTGTGACAGCTTTTACATTTCCTTTATCCCTCAGATCTCGCCCCTCGTTGGCTTCCATGAACTTTTCCAGAATGTCAGTTTTAATAAGGACTTTTCTTCCGACTTTTAATACCGGAAGCTTCTTCCATTCAACCAGCTTTCTCAAAGTATTTCTGCCAATTCCTGTATAGTCGGCTGCTTCCTCGATGGATAATGCAATCTTTCTTTCCGTCATCTTGTCACCTCCTATTAAATTGCATTATGCAATTTTTGTTGTGCTGTTAGTATAGCGGTTTTATATTGCGTTGTCAAGCGTTATGAAATTTTAAAATTAATCATTAGATTGCATATTGCAATTACGTGAGGTACATGCTATAATTCATACATACCGAAAAAGGAGGCAATCAGCATGAAAGATAAAGAATTACGCAAGCTGATAGGCAGCAGGGCAAAACAGCGTCGTCTGGAATTAAATCTGACACAGCCTTATGTTGCAGAGAAGATGGGAGTTACAGCTTCCACAATCCTGCGTTATGAGAATGGTTCGATTGACAATACCAAAAAGATGGTGCTGGAAGGTCTTTCGGAAGCACTTCATGTATCTATTGAATGGCTCAGAGGTGAAACCGATGAATACGAAACCGATATTACGGATAAGAAAGAATTACAGATTCGTGATGCAATGGGCGATATTCTCAAACAGCTACCTCTCGACCTTAGTAAAAAGGAAGATGCTTTTTCAAAAGATTTACTGCTGTTAATGTTAAAGCAATATAACCTGTTTCTGGAATCATTCCAGTTTGCCTGCAAGAATTACAAGGGCAGCACGAATGAATCGGATATTGCAAAGGTAATGGGGTTTGAATCGAATGATGAATATAACGAGATTATGTTTCTCCGGGAGATCACCCATACTGTTAATGCCTTTAATGACATGGCAGATATTGTAAGGCTCTATTCCAAGAAACCGGAAATGGCAGAACAAAGGCTTGAAAATCTTTTATCAGAAGTTTTGTATGAAGATTCCGATTCGGTATAGAACGACAACCGGAGTTATGATATACTTACACGCAAGAAGCATTTCATCAGTTCCGATTGTCTGATATCGAAAGGAGACACACGATTATGGCAAAAGGATCTGTAAGAAAAAAAGGAAAGAAATGGTACTACCGCTTCTATGTAGAAGATGCAAGCGGCAATCTAGTTCAGAAAGAATACGCTGGAACAGAAAGCAAAAGTGAAACGGAAAAACTGCTCCGTCAGGCAATGGACGATTACGAAAGCAAAAAATTCATTGCAAAGTCGGAAAATATTACAGTTGGAGAATTACTTGATATATGGGCAGAGGAAGAATTAAAGACCGGTACTCTCAGTAATGGGACAGTCCAGAATTACCTCGGTGCAATTACCAACATCAAGAAGCATCCAATTTCAGAGAGAAAGTTGAAAAATGTAACATCTGAGCATTTACAAGCCTTCTTCGATCTGCTTTCCTTTGGTGGCACTTATCCAGATGGTTCAGAAAGAAAAGGTTATAGCAAAGATTACATTCGTTCTTTCTCGGCAGTATTACAGCAGTCATTCCGGTTTGCAGTATCACCAAAGCAATATATCACTTTCAATCCGATGCAGTATATTAAGCTGAAATACCAGACGGATGAGGTTGACCTGTTTTCTGATGATGACATGGATGGCGATATACAGCCAATTCCACGAGAGGATTATGAAAGACTGATTGAATTTCTACAGGATTACAATCCACCGGCAATACTTCCAATCCAGATAGCTTATTATGCAGGACTTCGTATCGGTGAAGCCTGTGGTCTGGCATGGCAGGATGTAAATCTTGAAGAACAGTGCCTTACAATCAGACGCAGTATCCGCTATGATGGTTCAAGGCACAAGAATATCATCGGACCAACCAAACGAAAAAAGGTAAGGATTGTTGATTTTGGAGATACACTGGCAGAGATTCTTCGTAATGCCCAAAAGGAACAGCTTAAAAACCGAATGCAGTACGGAGAACTTTACCACAAAAACTACTACAGAGAAGTAAAAGACAAAAACAGAGTTTACTATGAGTTCTATCATTTGGACGGAACAGAGAATGTTCCAGAAGATTATAAGGAAATATCCTTTGTCTGCTTAAGACCGAATGGAAGTTTGGAACTGCCAAGCACGTTAGGAATTGTTTGCAGGAAGATTGCTCAGAAACTGGATGGATTTGAAGGATTTCATTTTCACCAGTTGCGACACACCTACACAAGCAACCTTCTGGCAAATGGAGCAGCTCCGAAAGATGTACAGGAACTGTTAGGACACTCAGATGTCAGTACCACAATGAATGTCTACGCCCATTCCACAAGAAAAGCCAAGCGGGAATCCGCAAAGTTACTTGATAAAGTGGCAGGCAACGACTAAATAAAACTTTCCCTTATTTCCCTTACGATTATCTCATAAGGGCAAAAATAAGGGAAAATACATATCGTTTCACTAATGAATGGGCTGGAATGTCTGTAAAATAGGGAAAGTTAGAAATATATTTCGGCAAACTGGAATTTGCCGCTCCATTAGAGTCCATAATGAATAACCCATTTGTTTTGGCCTAATGCCTTTTCTAACAGTCCCTTTAGTCCATATAGTTTAGGAATATCATCAATGACATCAATAAACGCTTTTAGAGAACTGGGCGGAACAAGTGAAACACCACAGTATGCAAGCCCCTTTTCTTTGATAGAAAGCGTATGCCAATAGAAATCAATGAAACCAAGCTTTTCTGCAATGCCTTCTACATAGTCATCATCAACAGAAATGCAATCATATTTCCATGGTTCATACTCATCGTACCTTTTACCCGGTTGAGGTGCATCCATCATAATTCCAAACTCATGTTTTGCCATATATGCTTCACTCCACAAATTCAGATTTCTCAGTTTCAAAAACTGAAAGTTACAGCACCATTTCCCATAACAATGATGAAATAAACGGTTGAAGGAAGAACATAATAAGTGCTACAGATACACATATCATGTAAAAGTCACCCATTTTTGAATTTGAAAAGATTCGCTTCGTAAAATTATCAGTTATCCTATGTACAATAAAATATCCAATTATAGTACCAACAGTATTTGTAATAATATCGTTTATATCACTCGTTCTAAAAGTAAAAATCTGTGATATTTCAATTAAACTTGTAGCTATAAATCCCACTAAGGCAATGTTTTTAATGTTTCTAAATTTATCCCACAATATCGGCAGAAAGAAACCAAATGGAACAAATAAAAGTATATTCAAACAAGCATTGGTGAAATCTGAAACCATATCCAAAAACGGGATAATGTTCACTGCAAAATCAATTTTCAGAGATGCTATATTAGGAAAGCCTACAAGTGCTAAGACTGCAGTAAAATAAAACCCCAATACCATATAAATAATGGTTCGTTTCCAGCTATGAAAACATAACTTGTTATATATGCACCAAATAGGAATTATAAAAACAGCTGCCGCAACAATTTCGATAAGTGCACTATATATTCTATACATGTTTTTCTACCTCCACAACTTCCGATTTGTTCCATTATACTACACCAAAAGCCCCCTGTCCAACAACATTTGCCGTGCGGACAGGGGGCTTGTTTGCTTATAGTGTGTGATGAAATTGACTGTGAAGCAACTTTGCTTTACAGCGTGACCTTGTGGTAAACCTTCTTGCCCTTCTTGATGACGACGCCCTTGCTCAGCGCGTCAACGGTCAGAACAGCCTTCGGGTCGGTGACCTTCTCGCCGTCAACAAGGACGCCGCCCTGCTGAACCAACTGGCGGGCCTCGCGGTTGGAGCCGCACAGACCGGCAGCTACCATGGCAGCCAGCAGGCCGACAGCGCCGTCCTTGACAAGCGCTGCATCCAGCGCCGTGCTGGGCATATGCTCATGATCGGCGGCACCGCTGAAGAGGCCGCGGGCGGCAGACTGCGCCTTCTCGGCCTCCTCCTCGCCGTGGACCATCTTCGTCAGCTCGTAGGCCAGAATCTCCTTGGCCTTGTTCAGCTGCTCGCCCTCCCAGTGGTCCATCTCGTCGATCTGCTCCAGCGGCAGGAAGGTCAGCATACGGATGCACTTGAGCACATCCGCATCGCCGACATTGCGCCAGTACTGGTAGAATTCGAACGGGCTGGTCTTGTTGGGGTCAAGCCAGACGGCGTTGCCCGCAGTTTTGCCCATCTTCTTGCCCTGAGAGTCGGTCAGCAGCGTGATGGTCATGGCGTAGGCATCCTTACCCAGCTTGCGGCGGATCAGCTCGGTGCCGCCCAGCATATTGCTCCACTGGTCGTCGCCACCGAACTCCATGTTGCAGCCGTAATTCTGGAACAGATGGTAGAAGTCGTAGCTCTGCATGATCATGTAGTTGAACTCGAGGAAGGACAGGCCCTTCTCCATGCGCTGCTTGTAGCACTCGGCGCGCAGCATATTATTCACGCTGAAGCAGGGACCGACCTCGCGCAGCAGCTCGATATAGTTCAGGTTTAGCAGCCAGTCGGCGTTGTTCAGCATCATGGCCTTGCCTTCGCCGAACTCGATGAAACGCTCCATCTGACGCTTGAAGCACTCGGCGTTGTGGTCGATGTCCTCCTTGGTCAGCATCTTGCGCATGTCGGTGCGGCCGGAGGGATCGCCGATCATCGTTGTGCCGCCGCCGATCAGGGCAATCGGGCGGTTGCCGGCCTGCTGCAAGCGCTTCATAAGGGTCAGGGCCATAAAATGACCGGCGGTCAGGCTGTCGGCCGTGCAGTCAAAGCCGATGTAGAAGGTCGCCTTGCCGTTGTTGATCAGTTCCTTGATCTCATCCTCGTCCGTGACCTGTGCAATCAGGCCGCGGGCTTTCAGTTCGTCGTAAATCGTCATGGGTTTTACCTCCGTTTGTTGCGGCAAGGGCAAAAATAAAAGCCCCTGCCAAATGTGAATTTGGCAGAGGGCGAAATTTCGCGGTACCACCTCTGTTTGCCCGTGCCTCACGGCGGCGGGCCTTCGCGGGTGCGGCAGACAAAGGACTGCGTACACCCAAACGCTGTAACGTGCGCACACGGCACAGCCTACTAACCTAAGCGTTCAGCCTGCTGCTCCGGGCTGTATTCGCCATCTGCACCTGCTGACCCCTTGCACCGACCGGGACTTCTCTAAAGCGTGGCAGATGGGTACTGGTTCCCATCACTGCATTTAACATGGTTTACTGTATCATATTCTAAACGGATTGTCAAGAGGCGGGCACATATGGAATGTGCCTCTACGCATTGTAGGGGCTGATGCTCGCGTCAAGCCCGCCGCCGTCATTTCGACTTTTCGATAAGCTCCCGCGCACTGGCAAGGCTCAAATCGCTGACCTTGTCGCCGGAAATCATTCGCGCCAGCACTTCCACGCGACCATCCATATCGAGAGTATGAATTTCCGTAAACGTGCGGTCGTTGCGGACGTTTTTCTGGATGAGCAGCTGGTTGTCCGCAAACGCAGCCACCTGCGGCGTGTGGGTGATGCACAGCACCTGATGCCCTTTGGCTGTCTGGTGCAAAAGCTGCCCGATGCGCCCCGCCGCCAGACCGGAAACGCCGGTGTCGATTTCATCGTAGATGACCGTCGGCAGTGCGTCGCGGTCGGCTAATGCACTCTTGAACGCCAGCATAATGCGGGAAAGCTCGCCGCCGGAGGCAATTTTCGCCAACGGCTTGGGTTCCTCGCCGGGGTTGGTGGAAATCAAAAATTCCACCGTGTCCTGCCCATGGGAGGACAGCGGCCCCCGCGCGTGCTTGAGGGCAAAACGGATGCCCGGCATATTCAGAAATTCCAGCGCCGCTTTCATTTCCTTGTTCATGGCGGCAAAGCCCTTCAGGCGGCTCTGGGTCAGTTTTTCGGCGGCCTCCTTCGCAGCGGCGTACAGCGTCTGCATCTGGGCTTTCAGTTCGGCAATTTTCTGGCCTGAGGACTGGAAGGTCTCCAGCTCTGCGGCGGCGGCTTCGCGCCTGGCCAGCAGTTCGTCGACCTCCATGCCGAACTTCTGCTTGATACGGTAAATTGTATCCAACCGCGATTCGATTTGATCCAGCTCCCCGGTGTCAAAACCGTAGGCATCCAGCCGGTCGGCCAGATCGGTCGCTAGTTCGCGGGCGCTGTAATACAAATCGTTCAGCCGCTCACTCATCGGGGCCAGCGTCTCATCCAGCCGGGCGCTGTTCTGTAAGCCGTCCACCGCGCCGCCCAACAGGTCCGCCGCGCCGGATTGCTCGCCGTCCTCGTCGCCCGCCAGCGCCAGATGTGCGGCGGTGATGCCTTCCAAAATGCTCTGGGCGTGGGTGATGACATTCTTGCGCTCCTGCAAGGTCTTTTCCTCGCCGGGCTGCAAAGCGGCAGCGTCAATGGTGTCAATTTCCGCAGTCAGCGCCTCGATGCGGCGCTGTTTGTCGGACTCACTGGCGTTCAGCGCGTCCAGCTGACGCTTGACCGTGACCAGTTCGCGGTAGCGGCGGTAATACTCGGCAAACAGCGCACGGTTCTGGGCGTACTGATCCAGCAGCCCCAAATGCAGCGCCGGGTTCGTCAAACTCTGGCTGTCATGCTGGCCGTGGATGGAGAGCAGCCCCGCCGAGATATCCCGCACGACGGCGGCGGTGGCGGGCATACCGTTCACGCGGCAGCTGCCCTTGCCCTCGGCGTTGATTTCGCGGTACAAAAGCAGGTCGTCGTTGGCTTCATAGCCGCACTTTTCCAGCTGCTTCTTGACCGAATCAGGGATACGCTCAAAGGTCGCCCAGATGCAGGCCTTCTGCGCGCCGCTGCGCACCAGCTCACGCGATGTACGGTTGCCCAGAATGGCATTGATGGAATCGATCAGGATGGACTTGCCGGCGCCGGTCTCACCTGTCAGCACGTTAAAGCCGGGGGTGAAGTTCACCTCGGCTTTTTCGATAACGGCAACATTTTCGATTTTCAGGTTTGCCAGCATGGGATAGATCCTCCCTGTCGTTTTGTTGATTACCCGCGGCGGGTGTACTGCTGCAGCTGCTTACAGATCTCAGCGGCGGCCTCAGGGGTGCGCATCAAAATAAAAAATGTGTCATCGCCAGAAAGCGTACCAACGACATTGTCCCACTGCTTGGCGTCAAACACCTCGCACGCGGCGTTGGCCATACCGGAAAAGCACTTGACCAGCACGGTGTTCCCGGCGTAATCGACTTTGAGCACTGACTCACGGAACAGCATCTCAAACCGGCTGGGCGAATGCGTCACCTTGCCGGAGGCCGACGCCGGAACATAACGGTAGCGGCCGTCAGCAGTGGCCGTCTTGACCAGCTGCAGCTCGCGGATATCGCGGGACACGGTGGCCTGGGTCACGTCGAAGCCCTCCTCCCGCAGATGGGCCAGCAGATCCTCCTGCCGGTCAATGGGGTGCTGCTCGATCAAATCCAAAATCGCCTGGTGGCGTGCACTTTTCACAGGGATCATCTCCTCATCAATTTGTTCTCTATGGCGTGGAACTGCTCCGCGTCGTCAAAGGCAATCAGCTGTAAGCCCTGCCCGCCGCCCGTTATGCACAGGCGCTCACCGGGGAGCAGGTCACATTGGTCGCTGCTGTCCGCGCAGGCAAAGCTGCCGTCGCGGTTCTCGGCGTCGGCAATGATTTCAAGCCGACGGCTGGCGGCAAAAACAAGCGGTGCCACGTAAACATTGTGGGCGCAGACCGGTGTTAAGACCATCACATCTGCGGAAACATCCAAGATCGGCCCGCCTGCGGAAAACGAATACGCGGTGGAGCCGGTTGGCGTTGCCAGTATCATGCCGTCGCTGCGGTAGCTGCCCACAAACGCGCCGTCGCAGTACACTTTATAATCCATCGGGTGCAGCCGCGTCTGGCCGAACAGAACGATATCATTGATGGCATCGGCCCGCCAGCCGTGGGTGGGGACCTCGGCGTGGAGCAGCCCGCGATTCACGAGGGTGAACTCCTCCGCTGCCAAGCGCTGCAATTTTGTGGGCAGTTCGGCGACCTCGCAGGTGGCCAGAAAGCCCATGCGGCCCAGGTTCACACCCAGAACCGGCTTGCCGTGCCGCATACAGGAGAGTCCGGCCCGCAGCAACGTTCCGTCGCCGCCGATGGTCACGACCTGGTCCGCCGCGCGATAGGCGTCAGCCTCCGGCAAAAACTGTACCCCGGCAAGCCTGCCCTCACCCGCGAAGGTCTGCGGCATCAACACCTGTACGCCCAACCCGGCCAGCACAGCAGCAGCCTGCCGCGTAACGGCAAGCCCTGCGTCCTTGGTGGGGTTCGGAATCAGCAAAACTGACATAGGCGTCAGATTCCTTTCTCAGTGCAGATTGGGGGCCTTGTCCAGCGTCTCATGGGAGGCTGCCACGACCTTTTCAATCAGGCCCTCCGGCAGCGGCAACGGCGTGTCGCAGTGCTGGACGTACATCAAATATTCAATGTTGCCCTCGGGCCCCTTGATGGGCGAAAAATCCAGGCCCGCAGGGGTGAAATGGTTTGCCATGGCGTAGCCCTCGGCCATCTGCAAGACCTCGCGATGGGTGGCGGGGTCACGCACGACACCCTTTTTGCCGACCTTCTCGCGGCCTGCCTCAAACTGCGGCTTGACAAGGCATACGCCAACAGCATCCGGCGTGCAGATTGCATCCGCAACCGGGAAAATATGCTTGAGGGAGATAAACGAAACATCGACGCTGAAAAACGCTACCGGCTCGGATAAATCCTCCGGCTTCACGCTGCGGATGTTCGTTCTCTCCATATTGATAACGCGCTCGTCTGTGCGTAGGCTCCACGCCAGCTGGCCGTAGCCAACGTCCACGGCATAGACCTTGACCGCGCCGTTTTGCAGCATGCAGTCGGTAAAACCGCCGGTAGAGGCACCGATATCCATGCAGACTTTGCCGTCCGGGCGCATCGGAAAGACCTGCATAGCCTTTTCCAGCTTAAGGCCTCCGCGGCTGACATAGCCGATGTCGTGTCCGCGCACTTCGACTTTGGCGTCGGGCGCAATCATTTCCCCGGCTTTGTCGACTTTCTGCTCGTTGACAAAGACAATGCCGGACATGATGAGCGCCTTGGCGCGCTCCCGGCTCTGCACCAGACCATTCTGGCACAGGTATTGATCCAGGCGAATTTTGCTCATGCCTGTTTCTCCTTTAAATAGTCCAAAATATCCTTGCACAGGGCCGCCGCGTCCAGCTGCTGATCCTTGCGCAGTTCGGGCACGTTGGCGTGCAGCAGGTGTGTATTGTCTACGGCGTGCAGCAGGTATTTCCCTTGCCAGCCGCATTGCTGCATGGCAAAGCCCAGCTGTTCGCCGATGCTGCCGGTGCGGACGGAATCCTCGGCAAACAAAATCGTATCATAGCTGCGCAGCGTGTCGCACAGGCCGTCAGGCAGCGGGAAAATCTGCGTCAGCTTGACGCAGTCGGTCTGCACGCCGTTCTGGGCAAGCAGATCCTTGGCCGCAATGATTTCCTCGGCTTCGGCACCGTAGCTGACCAGGGCGACTTTGGCACCCTCCACAGGTTCCAGCACATCGTACCGCGCCCCTGTGCAGGGCAACGCCGCAAGGGCGGGCTTTTCCTCCCCGCGGGCATAGCGGATGGCACGCGGGCCGCGGGCCTCACGCACCAGATAGGTCAGCCAATAGCGAAGCTCCGCATAGTTGGACGGCGCAAAGACCGGGATATTTACATTCGAGAAAAATGCCACATCGTAGATGCCCTGATGGGTCGCACCGTCGCCGGGCACAAGACCCGCGCGGTCTACGGCGAAAAGTACATCCAGCTGCATCAGGCTGACATCATGGATGATTTGGTCGTAGGCACGCTGGAAAAACGTAGAGTAAATCGCAACCACGGGCAAAAGCCCCTGGCTGGCAAGGCCCGCCGCAAAGCTGACGGCGTGTTCTTCCGCCATGCCGACGTCAAAGAAGCGGCCAGGATGGCGGTGCTTGAAGAAGTTGAGGCCTGTGCCGTACTTCATGGCAGCGGTGATGCCACAGACGCGCGGCTCGTCATCGCCCAAATCCGCTAACGCACAGCCGAACGTTGACGAGAAGGAATCCTTCGGCGAAAGCTCGGGGTCAGTCAAATGGCTCAAATCGATGGACGATACCGCGTGGAACTCGCCGGGGTTTTCCTCGGCGGGTTTCAGGCCTTTGCCCTTCTGGGTGACAATGTGCAGGAACACCGGGGCATACTGCTCCCGCAGGTTCGTCAGCGTGTGGGTCAGCATATCCACATCATGGCCGTCGATGGGCCCGATGTACTGGAAGCCCATCTCCTCAAACATCGTGGATTTGTAAATGCCGCGGCGAATCAGCTGCTTGCCACTCTGCAACACCTTGACCATGGCGTTACCGGCCACCGGGATGCGCTCCAACGTTGTTTCCATATGGGCCTTGACGTGGGAGTATTTTGGGTCGGTGCGCAGCTTGGTCAGATAATTTGCCATCTGGCCGACATTTTTGGAAATCGACATCTTATTGTCATTCAGAATGACAATAAGATTGTTCAGCTTGCTGACATTGTTCATGCCCTCGTAGACCATGCCGCCGGTGAAAGCGCCATCGCCCACGATGACCACGACTTTGCCAGGCTCATTCTTGAGCTTTTTCGCCCGGGCAATACCGATGGCAGTGGATAACGCCGCACTGCCATGCCCGGCAATGAACGCATCACAGTCACTCTCTTTCGGGCTGGGAAAGCCCGAAATGCCGTCTTTACGGCGCAGCTGGGCAAAGCCCGCACGGCGGCCGGTCAGCAGCTTGTGGGTGTAGCACTGGTGGCCGACGTCAAACAGAAGCTTGTCCTGCGGGAAATCCAGCACGCGATGCAGGGCAACCGTCAGTTCGACCACGCCGAGGTTCGACGACAGATGGCCGCCGGTCTCGGAAACACTTTTAATCAAAAACTGCCGGATTTCCTCACACAGGGCGGGCATATCAGTCATCGGCAGGTTTTTTATCTCCCCGGGCGCATTGATGCGCTCCAACAAAGGATAGCTCATAGATGCACCTCGTTTTTTACACCATCGGCATGGCAAAGCCCAGCACAATGCCAAGCGCCGCGCCGGTCAAAACTTCGATCGGCGTATGGCCGACCATTTCCTTCAACTTTTTGCCGTGAGGCAGCTGGAACTGCTCAAAACCCTGATCCATCCATTCGGTGAACATACGATTCAGAACTTTCGCCTGCTCACCGGTCTCATAGCGCACGCCCATGGCGTCATACATGACGATGATGGACAGCACGGCCGCAATGGCAAAAATCGGTGAGCTGACGCCGCAGTAGCGCCCTGTGGCAACGACCATGGCGCAGACCGTGGCCGAATGGGAGCTGGGCATACCGCCGGCCCCCCACATACGCTCGGCAATAAAGCGGTGGAAGATAAACAGGTTGAGCAGCACCTTAATAAGCTGTGCCAATAGCGATGCGCAGACCGCCGTGACCAGCACAAAATTCCAACTCAGCGCAGCGCGCAGCAGTGGCATAGGAAAATCACATCCTTATTTCTTACGTTCCAGCAGTTCCGCCGCCATCAGCCGCAGAAAATCTGCCTTTGGCCCAAGCGCATCCAGCGCGGCCAGAGCTGCGGCGTTGTGATGCTCTGCTTTCTCATGGGCATCCTGCAAGCCGTACAGCGTGATAAAGGTGGTTTTGTCATTGTCCGCGTCGCTGCCGACCGGCTTGCCGAGTTCTTCTGTCGTAGAGGTGACGTCAAGAATGTCGTCAACAATCTGAAATACAAGGCCGACTTCGGCCGCATAGCGAACAAGGGATTTGCGAATAGCAGTATCCGCCTTAACGCCTGCCGCCGCGCAGCCCAGTTCCACAGCGGCAATGATGAGCGCACCGGTCTTGTGGGCGTGCAGTTCTAAAAGTTCGCTCTCACTGGCACGCATCGTTTCGAAACGCTTGTCCAGCTCCTGACCGTAGAGCATCCCGCGGTCGCCGCCGCCCTTGGAGAGCAGCTGCACGGCCTCAATGCGGCTCTCGGCAGAGAGCTTCGCGTTGGCAATGACTTCAAACGCAGCTGTGACGAGTGCGTCGGCGGCCAGAAGAGCCGTGGCCTCGCCAAACTGCTTGTGGCAGCTGGGGCGGCCCCGGCGGAAATCATCATTGTCCATGCAAGGCATATCGTCGTGGATGAGCGAATAGCAGTGCAGCATTTCCAGCGCACAGGCATAGTCCAGTGCGTCGGCGGCATCGGCCCCGCACAGCTGGCAGGCGGCCAGTGTCAGTACGGCGCGTACCCGCTTGCCGCCGCCCAAAAGGCTGTACCGGGCGGCCTGGCCCAGTGCGGATTGCTGCGGCAGATAGGTGTCGCACAGTTCGGCCAGGCGGGCTTCCGTCAGCTGCGCCCAGGCGGTGAACTGCTGCTTATAATCCTCATGCTTCATGGGATACCTCCCCGCCCGGGGCAAGGCTGGCGTCGATCTCCTCGACCTGCAGCTTGGCCTTGTCCAGCGCTGTATTGCAATAGTGGATCAGACCGGCAGCCTCCGCATACAGCTTGACGGAATCTGCCAGCGGCGTGGACTCATCCTGCAATTGACTCAGCAGGCCCTGCAGGCGATCCATACCCTCCTCAAAGGATTTGGGCTGTTTCATCGGGTATCACTCCCCTGTTGTTTCTAAATCATGCACCGCTTCCACGCGGCATTCGGCGGCGGCCTTTGCACTGCGCACCGTGATCGTCTCGCCGGGGCGCAGTGCCTCCACCGCGCAGGGCACACCCTGCCGCTCGGTCAGCGTATAGCCGCGTGCGAGAACGGCGTAGGGGCTCAGGGATTCCGCCACAGCGGCGGCGTTTTGCAGCTGCCGCTCAGCACTCTGCACGCGGCGCTGTGCGGCGCTTTGCACAGACGCCTGCAGCGCGGCCAACTCCCGCTCCCGGTGGGTAAGCTGGCTGTGTCGGCGCTGTAAAATCTGGGCAGCGGCCAGCTGATTAAACCTATTATAGCATAGATTACAACGATTCTGTATATTTTTTTGAATATTTTGCTGTAAAATGAATATTTTCTGCCGCACATCCGCCTGGTCGGGCACGCACATCTCCGCTGCAGCAGAGGGCGTGGGCGCACGCAGGTCAGCCACATAGTCCAAAATCGAGGTGTCAATCTCATGCCCGACGGCAGAAACCACCGGTTTGCGGCAGGCTGCGGCGGCACGGGCGATACGCTCTGAGTTGAAGACCCACAGATCCTCTTTGCTGCCGCCGCCGCGTGTGATCAAAATCAGATCCGGGCGCGGGTCACGGTCCAGCCTGCG
The DNA here is from genome assembly GCF_018784445.1 of Gemmiger formicilis. Taxonomy (GTDB): domain Bacteria; phylum Bacillota; class Clostridia; order Oscillospirales; family Ruminococcaceae; genus Gemmiger. Next base: position 185,156 of record NZ_WQOH01000014.1, read on the forward strand.
GATGCCCTCGGTGATGCTCTTTTCAGCCTCAATGCCCTGCACATTGACCGGGGCCAGCAGCAGTTTGACCATCGGCCAGCGGCGGCCGATGACGTTCTGCACGTCCTGCCACGCCGCGCCGGTCTTGCTGGTCACAACGCCGATGCACCTGGGCACGGCGGGCAGCGGGCGTTTGCGCTCGGGTGCAAACAGGCCCTCGCTGTCCAGCTTTTTGTACAGCGCGTCAAAGGCCATCTGGGCAGCCCCCGCGCCGAAGGGCTTCATATAATCGGCATATAATTGAAACGCGCCGTCCCGCTCATAGATCGTGGCGCGGCCATAGACCAGCACCAGCATACCGTTCTGCGGCGTGAAATTCAAAAGCTGTGCCTGGGAGCGGAACATCACGGTCTTGATGGCCGCGTTCTCGTCTTTCAGCGTAAAATACAGGTGGCCGCTTTTGTAGTGGCGGGTAAAGCCGGAAATCTCGCCGCAGACGATCAGATCGTTCAGCGGGTCGCACTGGGCCAATACCTGCTTGGCCAGCCGGTTCAGGCTGGTTACATTGATGTAGTCGGCCATGCGCCACACTCCCTTGCCGCTAAGATCGAGATGCCGATGGCGTTGTCACTGGCAAATTTGCCCGGCACAAAATGCGCGTTCGGCACGCGGTTCGTCACATAGGTGCGTATTAAATCACTGCTCATCACGCCACCCGCAAACACAACCGGCAGGCCCGGGCACTCTGCTAAAGCGTTGTTCGCCATCCGCACCAGTGTCTCACCCACGCAGAGCAGGCAGTATTTGCAGACGTAGGGTGCGTCGTGCCCTTCCGCCAGCAGCTTGGTGCACTGGTTTTCAAGACCTGATAAACTGCACGTCAGCCCTTTTACGCTGACCTTGGGGCGCACTTTCTCGGTGCATAAAGCGGCCTGCTCGCTGACATAGACGCCCGCCGGGAACGGAAAGCCAAGTTTGACGCCCAGCCGGTCCACGGCCTGCCCGGCATATAAATCGCTGCTGGTGCCCAGCGGCGTGATGCTCTCGGCCTCATGGCACAAAAGCAGGTCAGTCGTGCCGCCGGATACGTGAAACACCAGCGCCTCCCGCTCAAACAGCGTAAGATCGCCGGTGGCGTACAGTGCGGCGGCAATATGCCCCTGCTGGTGGGTCAGCTTGACCATCGGCAGCCCTTTGGCCAGTGCAAACGCCGTGGCGGCGCTGACACCAGCCAGAAAGCACGGCATATACGACCCTTCCACCGGGCGTGGCTTGGCTGAAACGCCGACGGCGGCAACCTTGGTCAGGTCGGCCTTGCCGGAAAGCTCAGCCAGCATCTCCGGCAGGGCTGCCGTGTGGTGGAACAGCGCGTCACTCTGGCGCAGGCCCAGTTGACCTTCTTTGACAGGCAAAAACTTTTTGCAATCGCAAACAACCTCTCCGGCGTCTGTGTCAAACACTGCCAGAGAGGTTGCGTAATTGCTGGTGTCGATGCCCAGCGTCAGCATTGGGATTCCGGGGCCTCTCCGCGCTCCCGCGCGACGGAACCCAGCAGGCCGTTGACAAACTGATAATCGTCGTCAGCACCGTATTTTTTGACCAGCTCCACGGCCTCATTGATGGCGACGCCGGGCTTCTGCTCCTCACCGTACAGCATTTCTGCCAGGGCAAGGCGCAGGGCAACCAGGCTCACGCGGGGCACGCGGGGCAGCGTCCAGCCCTTCAGGTGGGCGGTGATGATCTCATCCAGCTCGGCGGCGTGGTCGTTCATGGCGGCCAGCAGCTGGTTGGCAAAGGCGTCGGGGGCGGCGTGGTCCTCAGCGGGCACGGTGGGCTCTTCGGGTTCAAACGTGGCGGCAAATGCCGTCAGAAAGGCCATCTCGCGGGACTCGCGGCGGGTCAGCTTTTTCTCCATACTCAAAATTCCTGTCTTTCCTGATTCTCTCTTATTTCTCAGTCTTGTCGGCGTCGGTCAGGCCCACGACCAGCACATCGACGCGAGCGACGGTGATGCCGGTCATGTTCTGGATGGCCTGCTTGACGTTCTCCTGCACTTTCTCGCACAGAGGCATGACCTTACTGCCGTACACAACGGTGATGTGTACCGTGACGGTGGCAATGCCATCCTCCATAACGACGGTGACGGGCTTCTGCAGGCCGGTACGGCCCAGTAGCGAACGGACGTTCTGGCTGGTGCCGGTGGCTACATCAGAAACACCGTCAACCTCCAGCGCGGCCAGACGCGCGATTTTTGCGATAACTTCGGTCGAGATCTGTAAGCTGCCGCCGATGGTATTGTGTACATCCATAATGTGTACCCTCCCGTTGCAAACGGCCTTTTGGCCATAGTTCTACTAATATGATTCAGTGTACCACAAAACGGCGGCGTTTGCAACAGAATGTTCAGTTATTTTACTTCCACGATGGTGATATCCTGCGCGGTCAGCCCCTTGCACTGGTTCAGCAGCGCGTCGCGGATGCGGGTGACCTCCTCCGCCGTCAGGGCATCGTTCTCGGTCATGACGGTGACGTTGGCCTTGCTGCCCTCCAGGTTGACAACGCAGTCGGCGAAGCCCTTGGACTTGATGAGCGTTTCAAGCTTGGTTTCCAGCGTAATATTGCTGATGCGGGCGCTGAGCTCAGTGGTCAGCTGGTCTTTTTCGGCGTCGCTGAGTTTGGCGTCCTTCAGGGACTTTTTCAAGGTGTCCAGCGCTTCGTCCCGGGCCTTGCTGCGCGTTAAGCGGGCGGACTCAAAAAACTCTGTGCCGGAATCCTGGTTCACACTGACCAGCTGGGCTTCGCCATAGTTTTTATCGCCCAGTTCCTCTGCGGCGGGTTCGGCATCTGCTGCAGTCTCTACGGCCAGCGGGTCGGTCAGGATTTCGGATACAGCGGCGGATGTCTCCACGGCATCGGCGGCAATATCCTCCGAGACGACCAGGCTCGACGGGGCCTCGCGGGAGAAGGACCAGTTCAGATACACGGCGGCTCCCAGCGCCAGCATCAGGACGGCGGCGGTCGCACCGCGGTTTTTCAGTTTGGCAGAAACTTGTTTCATAACGGCTCCTCCTCTATCTGGTCGATGCCATTTTTGCAACGGTGATGTGGTTCGCGCCGACGCCGGTCAATGTCTCCACCAGCGCGGTCACGCGGTTCTGTACGGCTGCGTTGCCGCCGCCCTCGCACACAACAGCCACGCCCAAAACCTGCGGCATCTGCACGGTCTCGACAAGGCCGTCTGCCCTGCCGCTGCCCAGCAGCACATGGGTCGATGCACCGTCAGCGTCGGTGTCGGTGGCGTAGATGCTCTCACTGCCGGATTCCAGCGTGACCATGACAGCGGTCTTTCCAGCCCCTTCTACGCGGGAAATCAGCGCGGTCAGACGGCTTTCCAGCTGGGTGGCGTAGTCGGCGGCTGTGTCGGTCTGCACTGTTTGCGGGGACTGTGTGCTGTTCCCGGCAGGCAGCCAGGCCGTGACACCCAGCAGCACCAGCCCAGCCAGCCCGGTGCAGACCAGCAGGTTCACCCGCTGCTTTTCGTCAGCCAGGGCTGCGTGCAGCTTGGCGGCCAGCGGGGCCAGCTTCTCCTGGGCGGTCATGGGGCATCCCCCGCAAACTGCCAAGGCAGCGTGCCCGCGTTGACGGCCAAAAGAGACTCGATGGCTGCTTTGTCGCGGATATCCACCGGCGTGATGACGCAGACGCCATCCTGCAAACTGACCGCCGCGTCAATACCCGCACCGCGCAGCACTTCCCGCACGGCGTCCACCGAGGCCGCTAGCGCCAATTCCCGGCGGTAGGCTTCATAGTCGGCGGTACTGCCCCCTGCGGGCAGGTTGCGCAGCTCGTCGGCCAGGCCGTGCCAATCCATGCCGCGCACCATCTGCACGCCCGCTGTTAAAATATACAGCACCAGCACGGCGTTTATGACGGTTTTAAAGCTGTTTTCCGGCCAGAAGAGCCGCAGCATCCCCGCTAATGCTGAGATCACACAGCACCCCAGCGCTAAATGACGCAGCGAAGTCATCCAAAACCTCCATTCCCTGCCAGCAGCAAAAGCGCGGTGGACAGAAACACCATAAAAAAGTAGAGCACCAGCACCGACCCGCAGAGCCGCGCACCCTCAAAGTAGAGATGGCACAGCCGGGCGCACTGTTTTTGCCCGGTGGCCCCGGCCACGATGCCTGCCGCCGCAAAGGTGACGGTGTAGGCAAGGCTTTTCAGAAACAATGGGGCAAACAGCGCGGCCAGCGCCAGCAGTGCCGCCAACGCCAGCGAGCCTTTGAGCAGCTGTAAGGCCGCGGCGGCCCCAGTCAGCGCGGCGGCAGCGGCGTCCCCCACTACCGGGATGGCTCCCTGCAAAAGCCCTTTACCGGTCTTTAGCGCGGCGTTGTCCACTGTGGCGGCCAGTGTGCTTTGCAGCCCCAGCACCAGGCTGAACAGCGCCCCGCAGACCTTTAATAGCCAGCTGATACAGCGGGCAAACAGCGCAGCGGCATCCTCAATGCCGTGGTTGCCCCACAGGCAGGCGCAGACGGCGAAGCAGAAGTATATCTGCATGATGGGCAACAGCAATTTTTGGATGAGTGACGCGAGAAAACCCGACATAGCCAAGAACATGCCGCTGTACACCAGCGCCCCGGAAACCTGCCCGCCCGCCGCCGCAAGGCCGCTGAACACCGGCACAAAGGTGGTTAAGTAGGTGCGGCAGTCCTGCGCTGTGGCGGCGACGAGTTCTGTCAGCTGCATGACGGTGGAAAGGCTCAACGAACCGAACCCCAGCACGGCAAGAATTTCCACATAGCCGCTGTATGGGCTGCCTGCTAAAAGCCCCAGCAGTCCCGCCAGCAGCAGGTATCCGGCGGCCTGGGCTGCAAAGTGCAGTGCAGGCTGGAAGCCCTCGGCCAGCCAGCTGCCTAACGTATCGCACAGGTCAGAAAGGCTCCACCCGGCAGCGTCGGTGATATCGACGCCGCTTTCATCCAGAATAGCCTGAGCGTCCGCGGGCAGCTCGTCCGCAAATGCGGCGGGCGGCGCGGCGAAAAGAAGGATCACTGCAAATAGTCCGCAAAGGAGCCGAGCAGCGATTGCAGCAGCGGCAGCGCCTGCAAAAGGGCCAGCACGCGGCCGCACAGCTCGACGGCGGTCGCGGCGGCAGAAAGCCCGGCCTCCTTGCAGGTATCGGCGGCAAACTGGGCCACCAGCGCAATGCCCAGCACCCGCAGCAGCACCGCCGGGCTCTGCCCTTGAAAATAGACGTCCAGCGTGCGCAGCCAGTCCAGCCATGGGTCTACCTGTTGTACCACCACCGCCAGCAGCCCGGCGGCAGTGCAGGCCGAGACAAGGAACGCGAAGGCTGGCTGGTCCTTTTTCAGCAGCAGGGTCAACACGGCCGCCACAAACACAGCGGCGGCCAGCTTGCAAAGCAGTATCATAGCTCATAATTCAAACAGCGCTTTGATGAGGACGAACAGGTCGCTGATCTGCCGCACCAGCATTGTCAGCACGACGATCAGCCCGGCGAGCGTCGTCATCATGGCCTGATCCTCCCGCCCGGAACGGATGAGCAGCTGGTTCAAAACGGCAACGATGATGCCGGTAGCGGCGATCTTGAAAACAAGGTCAATGTCCATTTCGGGCCACTCCTTACCACAGCAAAATGGCGGCCAATACGCCCAGACAGCCGCCCAGGCGGGGCCACAGCCGGCGGGCATCGTGGGCGCGGGCGGCAAGCTCGTCGGCCTCGGCCTCACACAGCGCCGCCAACCGGCGCAGCGCGGCACAGGCAGTCAGGCGCGGGGATTCTTCGGCAGCGGCCAGTGTCTCGGCAATCTCTCGGCAAAGGGCATCCGGCAGGCAGTCTGGCGGGCGTAGGGCTGACAGCGCCGCTGTACCCGCAGGGCAGCAGGCGGAAAATGCCGGGCAGCGGGCCGCGCGGGCCAGCAGCTCCGGCCCGGCCAGGGCTTGCGCTTCCAGCAGTTCCGCCAGGTAGGCCAGCAGCCGGGCAAAGGTATGGCACTGCCGCTGCTGCGTGCCGATGCGGGCGGCTGCGGCAAACCCACCGCCAGCCCCGGCTAAAATCAATAGCAGCGCCCCGGCAGTGCGCAGAAAAACCGTCACAGCGCCACCCACCGAACCACGGTGCCGGGCTGCGCACGGCCCGACAAAAAAGCTGCTTTTTCAAATGCGCCTGTGGCGAGCAACTGTGCCAGCTGGGGCTTTTTGCGCAGACCCTCGGGGCTGTCGCAATGCACGGTGGCGAGAAAGATGACCCCCGAGGCCACGCCCTGCGCTATGGCCTCTGCGTCCCCCGGTGTGCCCAGCTCGTCACAGACGATGATGCGCGGGTTCATGCAGCGCAGCGCCATGGCAATGCCCTCGGCCTTGGTGCAGCGGGCGTAGACGTCGCAGCGTATCCGCGCGGCGCGTGGCAGGCTGCCGCTCTCGCAGGCCATCAGTTCCCCGCGCTCGTCGATGACGCTGACGATGGTCTCCCCTTCGCAGAACTTTTGCACAAGAGATCGCAGCAGTGTGGTTTTGCCGCTGCCCGGCGGGCCGGCCAGCAGCAGACCGCCGGCGGGCGTGGCTATGTAGGCTTCCAACTCCGATGGCAGCGGGCAGGTCAGCCAGCGGGCAATGCGCAGGTTGAGCGACGTCACTGCCGAGAAACCGCCCGGCCCGCGGCACCCAGCCACGCCGATGCGGCAGCCGCCCTGCACAGTGAAATACCCTCGTTTCAACTCGTCCTCATAGGCGTAGACCGAGCGGCGGCAGAGCTGCAAAAAGCAGTCACGCAGAGCCTCGGCATCCAATACGGTGGGCAGCCTGGCACCCGGCAGAAACTTTGCCGCCGGACATAGGCGGCCCTGCATCGTGAACAGCACGGGCTGCCCCAGCCGCAGGCGTATTTCCTGGACATACGGCGCGTAGTGGATATCCAGTTTTTCCAACGGTGCGCGCAGTGCGGGTGGTAGGCTTTGCAGCAGGCGGTAATACTCGTCCATCGTTTCTTCACCTCACACTGCCACTGTATGATGCCGCGCGGGCGGATAGAACAAAAAAGAGGACATCCCCGAATGGAAATGTCCAGTAGAAAAGTGTGATGTTTTGTGGGTCATCGAGGATGCCGATACTTACGGTTGTAGGGGAGCATTCTATATGCGATGCGTCCGCGCGTTATTGGTCGTTTTCCTCAATCAGCCTATACAGCCCGGCCTCGTCCAATACCGGAATGCCCAGTGTCTGGGCTTTGGTTAATTTGGAACCGGCGGCCTCACCGGCCACAACGTAGCTCGTCTTTTTGCTGACAGACCCTGCCGCCTTGCCGCCGTTCTGGGTGATGAGGGCTTCGGCTTCCTGACGGGAGAGCGTCGGCAACGTGCCGGTCACGACCAGCGTCATACCGGCCAGCGCTGTGCCCTTCTTTTCGCCGGTCCACTGCATATTCACGCCGTCGTCGGCCAGGCGGCGCAGCAGGTCGGTCGTTCCGTCCTTTGCAAAAAATTCCAGCACGCTCTGGGCCATGACCTCGCCAAAGCCGTCGATCTCGCACATCTGTTCGGCCGTGGCCTGGCGAAGTGCGTCCATGCTGCCGAAATGCTCGCCCAGCAGTGCGGCGGCCTTGTCGCCGATGTTGCGGATGCCCAGGCCGAAAATCAACTTGTCGAGGTTGTTGCGCTTGGAACCCTCAATGGCATTCAGCAAATTCTGCACGCTCTTTTTCTTGAACTTGTCTAAGGTAAGCAGCTGTTCCTCAGTTAAGGTGTACAGATCGGCCACGGTGCTGACCAGCCCTTTGTCGATGAGCTGCACGGCCACAGCCTCGCCCAGGCCGTCAATGGCCATGGCGTTGCGGGACGCAAAGTGGATGAGGTTGCGCAGGCTTTGGGCCGGGCACTCGGGGTTGACGCAGCGCAGGGCCGTTTCGTCCTGCAAATGCACGACCGGTGCGCCACAGCTGGGGCAGACCGTGGGCATCGTGAAAGTCTTGCTGCCCGGCAGCCGGGCCGAAACGCCAATGACTTCGGGGATGATGTCCCCCGCTTTGCGCACCTTGATGGTATCGCCAATGCCAACGCCGAGGTTTGCAATGATATCGCCGTTGTGCAGACTGGCGCGGGAAACGCTGGTGCCCGCCAAGAAAATCGGGTCAAACACCGCCGTCGGCGTCAGTACGCCGGTGCGGCCGACGGTGACTTCAATATCACGGACGACGCTCTCTTTAACCTCAGGCGGATACTTAAATGCAATCGCCCAGCGCGGGAACTTGTTCGTGCTGCCCAGCGTGCGGCGGGCGGCCAGGTCGTTGACCTTGATGACTGCGCCGTCAATGTCAAATTCCAGCGTGCCGCGGGCTTCGCCGATGGATTCAATTTCTTTGATGGCGTCCTCGATATTCTCAAACACGCTGTACCGCGGTGATACCGGGAACCCCAGCGTTTTGATGTAGTCAAGCGTTTCATGGTGAGTCTTGAAGGTTCGACCCTCGCACTGCTGCAAGTTGAACACAAAGATGGACAATCCGCGTTCTGCCGTGATTTTGGAATCCTTCTGCCGCAGAGAACCGGCCGCCGCATTGCGGGGATTTTTGAAGGGCGTTTTGTCCTCAAGCTCCTGCTGTTCTTTCAGTTTAAAGAATGCCGAGTGCGGCATATAGACTTCGCCGCGCACCTCCAAAAAGTCCGGCGCGTCGGGCAGTTCGTGCGGGATGTCTTTGATGGTCATGATGTTCTCGGTCACATCCTCGCCCACAACGCCGTCGCCGCGGGTCGAGCCGCGCACGAGCTGGCCCATGCGGTATTCAAGGCTGACCGAAAGGCCATCGATTTTCGCCTCGACGACATACTCCGGCTCGATGCCAGCCTCGCGCACGCGGGTGTCAAACTCCCGCAGCTCGTCAAACGAGAATGCGTCCTGCAAACTCTCCATCTTGACGGCGTGCGTTACCTTGCTGAATTTGCTGCTGGCCGTGCCGCCGACATGCTGCGTGGGCGAGGACGCTGTGACCAGCTCAGGGTATTCAGCCTCGATTTGCTTTAACTCCCGGTTCAGGGCGTCGTACTCGAAATCTTCCAGCTCGGGGGCGTCCTGGTCGTAATAAAGGCGGTTGTTTTTTTCTATGATGACGCGCAGTTCTTCGGCGCGTTTGCGGGCTTGCTCAAGTTCCATACTGTTCCACTCCGTTTGTTGGTATCACTTTAGTATACCACACTGCACAGAGAAACTTCAACAATCAAATCAAATCCCGGCGTAGGCGCTCGGGGTATCGCCGCCAATCAGCACACTTGCCAATGGGTAGTCGGCGTATACGGTCAGCGTGGCGGTGCTGCCGTCCAGAATCATATTGACGGTGACGGACAGCTGCAAAACTGCGCTGTATCGTGTGGTATTGATGGATAAAGACTCCGTCGCTTCCCGGATATGCCCCTCCGCGTAGCCCTTGGGCTGTACCTGCATCCGCCAGCCCGGGCCAAGGCCGCTGAGCAGTGAGTTGTTCGTCAGGCTGCCGAAAGGAATCGTGAAATTTTCCTCCGGCAAAGCGTTCATTTCCTCCTGCACGGCGCTGACAAGGCGCAGCTGCGCGGCCCCGGCGGCTGCTGCGTCCAGACTGACGATGCCGCCGCTCTGCACAAACAGCGCATCGGTAAGGGACGCATCCGCTGCGAGCGCCGCTGCCACGGCCCGATTGACGGCCTGCACGGTGGCGGCGCGAGCTTCGTATTCGGCCAGCTCGTGCAGAGTGGGTTTGATGACTGTGTTGACATAGCGGTTCAGCCACAGCCCTCCCGCCAGCAGAGACGCCGCCAGCAGCCACAAAACCCCGCGCAGCTGCGCCCGTCGCATGGCTTTTACACTGCACCGCCGCATGGCACCACCCCCGGCGTATCCTATGCAAAAACGCCCCGGAGCGTTCAAACTCCGGGGCGCAGTGTGCTTTAGGTATGATTATTTGAAGTAGCGGTCCAGCAGGCCCTGCATACCGCGGCCATGACGGGCCTCGTCCTTTGCCATCTCGTGGACGGTGTCATGGATGGCATCGAGGTTCAGCTCCTTAGCCTTCTTGGCAAGGTCCATCTTGCCGGCGCAGGCGCCACACTCGGCGTCAACGCGCATCTGCAGGTTCTTCTTGGTGCTGTCGGTCAGGACCTCACCCAGCAGCTCGGCAAACTTGGAAGCGTGCTCGGCCTCCTCGAAAGCGTAGCGCTTCCAAGCCTCGGCGATCTCGGGGTAGCCCTCGCGGTCAGCGACGCGGCTCATAGCCAGGTACATGCCGACCTCGCTGCATTCGCCGTTGAAGTTCTCACGCAGACCCTGCTTGATTTCCTCGGGAACATCCTTGGCGATGCCGACGACATGCTCGGTCACGTAGGTGTTGTCCTTCTTCTCAATAAATTTGGATGCCGGGGCCTTGCAGACCGGGCAGAACTCGGGAATAGAACCCTCAGCGATATAACCACAAACGGTGCAAACGTACTTCGTCATAAGAATTGCCTCCTGTTATTTTGTAATAGCTCCTAGGACACATTCCTGTGTCTGTGGCTATATTATACGATACGTTCACAGGTTTGTCAATAGCGATTTTATACTTTTTAAGAAATAATCTTAATTTTTGAAAGGACTCCCCTTCCGCTGCTGCCCGGCGGAACTGGGCAGCGCGGTGAACAGTGCTTTGGTCAGCACACAGCTGATGCCGCCAACGATCAGCCCGGCCGCCAGCAGCACCGGCGCATAGGCAAGCGCCATGCCGCTGGACAGGAGGATGGCTGCCCCCATCAGCTGGCCGAGGTTGTGCGCCAGCGCCCCACAGGTGCAGAATATGTACCCGCTGACCCCGGGCAGATGCAGCAGCAAAAGATACGCGGCCAGCGCCAGCGCCCCGCCGCATAAGGAAAGAAAACCAGCGGTCACGCCGCGCGCCAGAAAGGCAAACAGTGCCTTGAGCACCACCAGCAATACCGCCGTGCGGGTGCGCAGGAACAGCAGCGCGTACATGACCACAATATTGGACAGCCCTAACTTAATGGCAGGCATCAGCCCCAGTAGGGGCGATACCATGGATTCCAGCCAGGACAGTGCGATGGCAAGGGCAAACAGCATCCCGGTCCATGCGGTCTCGCGGGCTTTTGGATTGCGCATCTGGCAGTTCACTTCCTCATAGTATAGGGGTCGATGTTCACCATCGACCCGCGGGCGGAGGCGAGCATCCGCTCTTACAAATCTGGTTTTTACTTTGTCTTGAATATACCCTGCCGAAGGGCGGTTTGTCAAGGCATAAAAAGTTTACATATTTTTGCTGCCGGGCGGCTTGTGTTTCGCCCAAAACATCTTGAAAAAAACAGCCAAATAGTGTATCCTTATAAAAGTATGGGAAAACTGTACCTATACGTGAGGGAAAACCTTACCGAAATATAAAAGGAGAATTTCACCTATGAAAAAACTGATTCCTGTGATTCTGTGCTGCGCTATGCTGCTGGCTGCCTGCGGTTCTACTGCAGACAGCACTCCTGCCGCCAGCGAGAGCACTTCCGTTGCTGCTTCTTCCGAGGCTGCTTCTTCTGAGGAAACCACTGCTATTGGCAGTGCAGACGGCTCGACTGAGAGTGTCGTGAGCGATGAAGCCAACACCGCCAACCTTGATGCCGCCGTTGCCGCTATCGAGGCTGTCAACCCCATCGCCAACCCCCGTGCGCTGGACGACTTCTCTGTGGAGAATGAGCTGATGCTGACGATGGACAACCTCGTCGGCTACAAGGGCGACGTCACCAACGACCAGGCAGATTGCGGCCTTGTCTTTGTGGCCCAGGCCAAGGACGGCCAGGTTGACGCTGTGAAGGCCGAGCTGGAAGCCTACAAAGAGAGCCTGTCCGCTAACGACCTGTACGCCGAGTTTGCCGACAAGATTGCCCTGGCGAAGGACGCCCGCATTGTGACCAACGGCAACTATGTCGCTATCGTCATTGCCGGTATCGCTAACCCGGACTACGCCCCCATCGACACCGCGCTGGAGACGGCCCTCAACTTCTAAAAGATGACCCGATGCAGGGCCGCTGCCGTTCGGCAACGGCCCTTTTTTAACATGATTCAAAAGAAGGGAGTACGCCATGGTTTTTAACAGTGTGGTGTTCCTGTTCTGCTTTCTGCCGCTTTCCCTGCTGCTGTATTATCTGGTGCCCGGCCGCGCCAAAAATGCAGTGCTGCTGGCAGAAAGCCTGATTTTCTACTGCTGGACCGGCATTGAATTTCTGCCGCTGATTGCAGCGCTTATCGTGTTCAACTACCTGTGGGCGCTGCTGACAGCCAAGACCGGGGCTAAGCTGCGCGGTCTGCTGCCAGCCGTGGCGGTGCTGGTCAACCTGGGAGTATTGGTGTATTTCAAGTATGCCAACTTTCTGATCGACACGCTGAATCAAATCGGACATTTTGGCATTGCAGCCCTGAATATCGGCGCGGTGCTGCCGCTGGGCATCAGCTATTACATCTTTAAAATCATCAGCTATGAGGTCGATGTCTACACGGGCAAAATCAAACCGGAGAAAAATTTCCTGACGTTTGCGGTGTATGTCCTCTTCTTCCCGCAGCTTATTGTCGGGCCTATCGTGAAATATCGCGAGATGGCCGACCAGCTGCACGATGGCCAAAACCGCTGCACGCTGGCAAAGGCCCAGCGAGGTGCGGAACTATTCGTGTTCGGCCTCGCAAAAAAAGTCATTCTGGCGGATTCCATCGGTGCGCTGTGGACTGATATCATCGGTGGGGGTGGCGTGGGGCTGGCGAATGTCTCGACCCCGCTGGCATGGCTGGGCATTATCGCGTACAGTTTGCAGCTGTATTTCGACTTCGCCGGTTACAGTGAGATGAGCAACGGCCTGGCTGCTCTGCTTGGCTTTGATTGCCCGGCCAACTTCAATCTGCCGTATATCTCCGGTAGCATCACCGAATTTTGGCGGCGCTGGCATATCACGCTTTCGGGCTGGTTCCGGGATTACATCTACATTCCCTTGGGCGGCAACCGCAAAGGCGCGGCGCGGCAGCTTTTTAATATGTTCCTGGTCTGGGCGGCTACCGGCATCTGGCATGGCGCCAGCTGGAACTTTATCGCCTGGGGACTTTACTACTTTGTGCTGCTGACCATTGAAAAGAACTTTTTGATGAAATACCTGAAAAGGGGCAAAGTCTGGCCGCACATCTACACGCTGTTCTTTGTGGTACTGGGCTGGGGCATCTTTACGGCCAATCAGCCCGGCGCACCGCTGGGCTTGCTGCTGCAAAAGCTGTTTGTGCCCCAGGGCGGCATTGCCCCGCTGTACTACCTGCGCAACTATGGTGTGCTGCTGGCGCTGGGCTGCGTCTGCTCGTCCACTTTGCCCAGCTGGCTGTGGGCAAAAATCAGCAAAAACACGGCGGCCAAGCTCATTGTGTTTGCGTTGCTGACCGTGCTGTGCGTCTGTTACGTGGTGGCTGCCACGAATGCTACGGCGCTGTACGCGAATTTCTGAGAGGAGGAATGGCTGTATGTCTACGAAAGTTGTCTACCGTAAAGACAGCGGCAAACGCCGCCCGGGCTATGCGCTGCTATTCCTCTGCGGTGCGCTGTTGTTTGGCTTTTCACTGGTGAACCTGCTGTGGCCCAAGCGCACCCAGCTGGAATTGGAAAACCGCAAGGCAGCGCCCTTTCCGGCGTTCAGCGTCAGTACGCTGCTGGACGGCAGCTGGCAGAGCGGCTTCTCCCGCTGGATGCAGGATCAGTTTGCCTTCCGTGACGCAGCGGTCAACACCCAGCGCGCGGCGGATGAGGTGCTGTTTCAGAAAGTGGAGGAAGGCGGCATCCTGCTGGGCAAGGACCACTGGATGTTTACAAAGCTGTTCACCGTGGACGATGCCACGAAGAAGCAGCTGGACAAAAATATCACGGCAGTCAGCGATTTTGCCGCAAATCACCCGGGCAAAGTCACCTTCCTGCTGGCACCGTCGGCCAGTGTCATCTACCCCGAAGCGCTCCCCCTGGGCGCACCGATGGTAGATGAAAACGCAATGCTCGATGACATCTTTGCAAAAATCGGCCAGAATGCCGATGCCATTGATCTGCGGGAACCGTTCACTGAATTAAAGGACGAGTACCTGTATTTCAAGACCGACCACCACTGGACGCCCAACGGTGCGTACCACGCCTACGAGCAGTTCTGTACACTGAAGGGCCTGACGCCCTTTGACCGCACCGCACATGAGGCTGTGACGGTGACAGATTTCCAGGGCACGCACTACTCAGCCACGCGTCTGTGGAATGTGCAGAATGACGAGATCACCTACTACCCGCTGGACAGCCTGATGACGGTTTACAAAATCACCGGCGAGGCCCAGTACGAGCCGGACAAGACCGAGAACATTGTGAATGCCGATAAATTTGCCACCCGCGACAAGTATGCGGCGTTCCTGGACGGCAACAACGGCTATTCGACGATCGAGGGCAGCGGCACCGGCAGTATTCTGGTGGTGAAGGACAGCTACGCCAACAGCTTTATCCCCTATCTGACCGAGAATTATGCCAAGATCGGCGTGGTGGATTTCCGCAATTTCAAGTACGGCCTCGACTCGACGATCGAGAAAGAGGGCTATAACGAAGTGCTGGTGCTTTACAACTTCCAGACCTTCATCGCGGACACGAATTTGATCTATATTTCGCGGCCATCGACGATACAGTAAAAAACGAAGGCGAGCCTGAACGTTTCGTGAAACGTTCAGGCTCGTTTTTTGTATGGATGTGCGATGGCAGGGCGTCGAGGACGCCGCCTCCTGCAACAAATGTGATATATGCCTCCCAGGCCGTGTTCCATATTGCTGCCGCATTAAAACGCAGCCGTATTGTAGGGGCCGGGCATGCCCGGCCCTCGGCCTATGGGGAGCCGCTTTCTTGCGTGCGGATATGGAATTCGCCTCTACTCAAAAACAACGGCCAATGTGGGTGCCGGAGCTTCCCTTCCCACGCCATACAAATTCTCATGCCAGAATTGCAAATGGAAAAAATCAGCTTTGGCATCGTTGGTCAGCGCGGCGAAAGCGTGCTGCAACTCTGCGCAGAGAAACCCCTGCAAATCGTCATCCGCATCGGCCAGGGATTGCAGCGTACAATCCCGCAGATGCAGCTGCACGGCGGTATCCTCTACGGTCACATTGACTTCGCTTTTGCAGAGCGCCTGCCCATCGTGGTACGCCGAAAAAAAATTATCTGCCTGCCCGCAGAGCACCGCCGCCAGTTGGGCAGGCAGACCACTGACGCGCCTGGCGGGGGCATCCTTTGCCAGCAGGTAAAAATCATACCCACTGTCGGTGCGGTAGCCGGGCACAGCACAGCCGTCGGCCTGGGTAAAGAGCTGCTGCAAGCCGCAGTGCAGGGCGTATTCCTGCTCCACGGCCTTCATGTCCTCATATAGATTCGCGGCGTCCTGCGCCCAGCTGTGGGCGGCATCGTCCAGCACAAATACAGACAGCTCCGGTGCTGGCTGGGCTTTGTCATACAATAGTGTGCCCAGGGTCTGCGCTGTCTGCCAGTCTGAGCCCGGCGGCAGGGCGGCCAGATCCAGCAGGCCGTAATAGAGCTGCCCGGGCAGCGTGTCCTCAGTCCGGTGCAGGGCCTGGGCAGGCGTTGCACCCCGGGCGCTGGCGGTCTTGTAGTGTACACCGTCCTCCCCGCCGTTTTGGTCGGCCAGCAGCAGGCAGACCGAATACTGCCCCTGCTGCTGCGCAAAAAACACAGCGCGGACGATCTCCCGTTCAGAAAGCGCCTGCCCGCAGCCACAGAGCAGCACGGCAACACACAAAATCAGGCACGCCTTAACTTTTTGCACAGACACGCGGCGGCACCTCCCATCCAGGTCAGAACGACAAAGCCCCAGGTCATAGTGCTGCGCAGCGGCAGCGCGGCGTCCAGGTCAAGCTTGCGCAGCACGGCGCAGAGCAGCCAGATACCGCCAAGGTACAGCGGGAACCGGTCCAGTCCGGCGGCGCTGTTTTCGGCCTTGCTCTGCCCGCCCAGCAGCCGCACCAGCGCATAGAGATACAGCGCCAGCTTGACCGTGACCGCCATGACCCACAAAATAAATTGCAGCCACTCCAGCCGATTGAAAATCGAAAGCGCCCCGCACCGCGCGGCGGCGTGTACGGGGTCAATCCGCAGCGGCATGGCCGCGCCGTAGAACAGCTCCAAAAGCAGGTGCATCCCCACGTCAAAGGCCAGTGTATACCCGGCCAGCCGCAGCAGCGCGTGGCGGCCACGCTTGTCCTGCTCGGGCCAGAGGGCGGGCAGCAGATACTCCGGGTAGAGCGTCAGCTGGTCTTTTGCGGCAGCGCGAAAATCCCCCTGCGTCAGCGGTGCAGTCTGCAAATTCGTCACCCGCAGGCGCGGCAGTACGGAGACCAGCATCACGGCGGTGACGAGGACCAACAGGCACAAAACGGCGTGGGCCGTCTGGGACAGCGCCGACACCCGCCGCAGATAGACGACCGGCAGCACACAGAGCAGGCAGACCGATGTCAGCGTGACAGCACCGGGGTACAGCCGCCCCGCCAGCTGCCACAGGCGCAGAAGCTCTAGTACCGAGGTATAGAAGAGCAGCGCCCCGAACAGCAATTTGTACACCGGGTCGGCGGCCAGCCGCCAGCATCGGGCGAACAGCCAGCCGGCGGCGGCCAGTATTGGCACGCAGACCAGCGCCGCCGCCAGCCCGGCCCGGGGCCAGTAGGCTGTCTGGCTGCGCAGCAGCACGTTGACCAGCAGGCTGATCAGCAGTGCCGCAAACAGGCTTGGGCATTCACGTTTCATCGCGGCTGAGCACCTCCCTGGACTGGGCCAAGCGGCTCCAGATGCTGCGCACAAAGCCGTCCCGCAGGCTGGCGTGGGTGGGCGGCAGCAGCGGGTAGAGGTAGTCATACCCGAATGGCTCACTGCCGCAGGCCATGGCTAAAATCGTCAGCGCGGCGCAGGCCAGCCCTAGCACGCCGAAGCACCCGGCCAGCAGAATAACAGCAAAGCGGAACAAAATCGTCTGCTCGTACAGCGACGGCACAGCCAGCGTGGCAATGGTAGCAGCCGCGGCCATCGTTAAAACTGGTACGCTGACGATACCCGCACTGACGGCGGTCTCGCCGATGATGAGCGCCCCCACGAGGCTGACGGTGTGACTGATGGACTGCGGTGCGCGCAACCCGGCTTCGCGCACGATCTCCAATAACAGCGTCACGCAGAGCATTTCCATCATCGGCGGCAGCGGCGTCGATGTCTCCCCCTGGGCGAGCTTGGTCAACAGCTGGATGGGGATGATCTCCGGCGCAAAGGCCACGGCCATGACGTACAGACCCGGCCCGAATACGGCCAACAGAAATGCCAGATATTTTAAAATGCGGATCAGTCCCGCAAACACGGCACTGGAGGCGTAGTCGTCAAGGCACTCGAAATGCTCGGCAAAAAAGCTGGGGATGATGAGCGCGTAGGGGCAGCCCGCCACCAGCACAACGGCCTTGCCCTCGCACAGGCGGGCGCAGGCCGTGGCCGGGCGCTCGGTGTAGGCGGCAGCCGGGAACAGATTGAGCTTGTCCTGCTTGAGGAAAGACGCAAAGTAGGCGCTATCCAAAAGAACGGGTATCTCTACCGCGGCCAGCCGCGCCCGCAGTGCGTCAATGGTCTCCTGCGGGGCCAGGCGGCTGTCATAGCACAGGCAGTATTCGGTCTTGGCGCGGGTGCGGGCTGTGTAAATTTCTGCCGCCAGTGTCCCGGTGCGGAGCTGCCGCCGCAGCAGCGAAATGTTATTGCGCAAAAGCTCAGTGAACGCTTCCTGCGGCCCGCGCAGGTTGCCCTCGCCGGTGGGCGTCGAGACAGACCGCTGCGGCATTTCCTGGGTCGAAAACGCCACGGCCTTGGCAACGCCTTCAATCAGCAGCACGGACAGGCCGTTGGAGAGCATTTCTATAAGTGTCGTCTCGTCGGTGATGGCGTCCGGCTCAGCCGGGATGCGGCTTTGGGTCAGCAAGTAGTCGCACAGCCCCTCCCCGCCGCCCAGCATGGCCGGGTCGCGGTCCAGCATATCCAGCGCCATACGGCAGAGCTTTTCCGGTGAGGATAGCCCGGTGAACATAATGGCGGCGCAGGGTACGCCCGCGATCATCAGGCGCTTTGTATAGAAATCATCAGAATGACCAAACATTTCATCGAGAAACGCAAGGTTTGCATCCAGCGAACGGTTCAGCGGTTTTTGCGGCATCGGTGTTCCCCCTCTCACGCAAAATAGTGTTGCCGCTTTCGCCGGGATTTATGAGGAGGTGGCCCGAATGATTTCTTCGGTCGTGCGTACAGTGCTGGTGTACCTGGCCGTGGTGGTGGCTATGCGGCTGATGGGCAAGCGCCAGCTGGGTGAATTGCAGCCCTCCGAGCTGGTGACGACGCTGCTGATCTCCAACGTCGCGTCCATCTGCATCGATGAGCCTGACCTGCCGCTGTCGGCGAGTCTCGTGCCGATTTTTTTAATAACTGCGCTGGAAATTCTAAACTCAACACTTGTCTGGTTCTGCCCGAAATATGCCCAGCTCCTCTTGGGCAAACCGGTAACGATCATCCGCAACGGCGAGATACAGCAAAATGAATTGGCCCAGCTTCGCATCACGGCGTCCGATTTGGCCGAGGCACTGCGCGGCAAGGATATTTTCTCGCCCGAGGATGTCTACTGGGGTGTGGTGGAGCCGAACGGCAGCATCACGGCCGCGCCCATGCCACAGGACGGCGAGGCCCCGCCCATGCTGCCACTGCTCATCGATAAGGCGGTTTACAAAGAAAATCTCGCCTTTTTCGGCATGGATGCTGCCGCACTGGACGCTCTGCTGGTCCGACAGAACGTAACCCGGGAAAAGGTGCTCATGCTGCTTTACAACGGTGAAAAGATCGTATTGATACAGAAAAAGGCCGCCCCCAAAGGGACGGCCTGAAAGGTGCTTATGAAACGGAACTGGTATGCAGCCGCAATTTTGCTGGTGCTCTGCCTGCTGCTGTACCTGGCGGGGCGGTACGTGACCGACACCACCGATGCCATGCAGGCGGGTGTGCAGCGGGCTTATGCCTTGGCGGAACAGGGCGACTACCCTGCCGCCCGCGCAGCCTATGCGCAGACGACCTGGCGGGCCGAGCGCGACAGCGCCTTGCTGGCGCTGCTGGTGCGGCGCAACATTATCGACCAGCTGAACCAGACGATGGCGGTGCTGCCGCCCTGTGCCGAAGCGGACAGCCTGGCCGACCTAGAAATGGAGACGCAGCGCGCCTGTGCCCAGATAGCCCAGGTGCGGCAATCATTTTTCGGCGGGTTTTGAGCGGCTGTCCAACATGTCCTTCAGTTCTTCCATGAAGGTGTTGACGTCGCTGAACTGGCGGTAGACAGAGGCAAAGCGCACGTAGGCGACATCGTCCATCTGCTTGAGCTCCTGCATAGCCAGGTCGCCGATATGGATGGAGGAAACCTCGCGGTCGTAAGAGTTGAGCAGCTGCTGCTCAATGCGGTCTACGGCAGCGTCCAGCTGGGTGTAGCTGACAGGGCGCTTCTCGCAGGCGCGCAGCATACCATTCAGCAGCTTCTGGCGATCAAAGACCTCGCGGGAACGGTCTTTCTTCACGACCATCAGCGGGACCGTCTCGACAATCTCGTAGGTGGTAAAGCGCTTTTTGCAGTTCAGGCACTCACGGCGGCGGCGAATCTTTTCGCCATCCTCCGTCGGGCGGGAATCGATGACCTTGGAATCCACTTCACCGCAGTAGGGGCATTTCATATCGGGTACCCTCCTTTTCTACAAGCTCAAGCCTTCTTGGGGGCCTTCTTCTTGTTCTTCCAGTCGACCCACAGCGGCGTAGCAATGCAAATCGTGCTGTACACACCGCTGACCATACCGAACAGCAACGGGAACGCGAAGGAGTAGATGCTGTCCAGACGGTAGATGACGGAGATCACGCAGACGACGCCCAGTGCCAGGCAGGTGGTGATGGAGGTCATCAGAGAGCGGGCAAAGCTCTGGTTGATGGACAGGTTGACCAGCTCGGCAAGGCTCATCTGCTTTTTGCCGTACAGGGCGCTGTTCTCACGGATACGGTCGTAGATAACGACGGTATCGTTGATGGAGTAACCCAGGATGGTCAGCAGCGCAGCAATGAAGTTGCCGTTCAGAGGAATGCGCAGGATGACGAACACGCCGAACACGACAAACATATCATGCAGCAGCGCCACAATGGCGGTGGAACCGGCCTTGAGGCCGCCGATTTTGCGGAAACGATAGGCCACATAGAGAAGAATCAGCACACAGGCGGCGACCAGCGCGACGACGCTCTTGAGCAGGAATTCGTTGCCGATGGTGGCATCGACGTTGCTGACCTCATTCTGGGCAAAGTTGTTGTCGGGGTACTGCTCGTTCATGGAGGCCAGCAGGTTGTCCAGCTGCTCGGTGGTCAGTGTGTCGCTGCCGGGCAGGGTGACGGTCAAGGTCTGGTTGCCGGAGATATCAGAGCCGGTCTGCAGGGTCAAATCAGATTTGCCCAGCTCGCTGCCGATGGCGGACTTCAGGTCGTTCAGGTCAACGTCGCCCTCATAGGCCAGCGTGATCATAGAGCCGCCTTTGAACTCAACGTCCATCTTGACGCCGAACACGGCACAGAACACGAGCACAACAGCAATCAGTGCGCAGGAGAAGGTGTAGAACTTCTTGCGGTTGCCGATGAAGTTGATGGAAGGCGTTTTGAAGTTGGCACCGCCCTCCTTCTTGCCGCCGAAGAGCCAGGCTTTGCGCAGCGGCTTGAAGTGGACTGCACCGCGGATCATAACGCGGGTGGCCCAAACGCCGAACACGAAGTTGAGCAGAACACTGGTCAGTAAGGTGAAGCCGAAGGAGTAGATGGTGCCGGCCGTGGAAGGTCCAAACCAGAAGAAGATGGGGTTAAAGACCTTGGCCCAGAAGCCGTCCGTGGGGCCGAAAGCACCCATCAGGATAGCGGCGACGATAACAATGGTCACGTTGCCGTCGATGATGGGGGTCAGACCCATCTTGAAGCCGCTGTTGACAGCGCCCTCCAGGGTCTTGTTCTTGGCAAGCTCTTCCTTGATGCGCTCGGCAGTGATGACGTTTGCGTCAACACCCATGCCGATGCCCAGGATGATACCGGCGATGCCGGGCAGGGTCAGCGTGGAACCCGGGAACACGCTGAAGTAGCCGGAGACGACTGCCAGCGTGGCGGCGACCTGGCCCATCAGGGAGATAACGGCGATGGTGCCGGGCAGACGGTAGCGGAAAATCATCATCAGCGCGACCAGGATGAAGGCGATGATACCGGCCTGCACCATAACGTCCAGGCTCTTGGCGCCCAGCGAGGGGCTGATGGTGGAGTAGCTTTCCGCGGACAGGGCAAACGGCAGAGAACCGGAGTTGATCTGGTTTGCCAGCGTGGAAGCGCTGTCCTGGTCAAAGTTGCCCTTGATGATGGCCTCACCGCCGGTGATGGCCTCGTTGACCGTGGCGGTGGAAATGTTCGAGTCATCCAGCCAGATGGAAATGGTGCCGTTGTTGGCAGCCAGCTCGGTGGTAGCGGCGGCAAAAGCGGACGCACCGTCGGAGTTGAACTTCAGCTGGACGACCCAGCCTTCGGTCTCATTGTAGGCGGCGCTTGCGGAAGCCACGTCGTCACCGCTCAGAATCTCCTCACCCGTGGAGGAAGATCCCTTGCGGAACACCATCTTGGCGGTGGTGCCGATCTCATCGATAGCGGTCTGCGGGTTGAAGTCCGCTTCATCGCTCTTCCAGGGAAAACGCACGATGATACGATTTTTGTTGTTGTCGACGTAGCTCTCGTAGTCGGTGATGCCGAGGCCGACAAGGCGATCCTCGATAACCGTTTTAGCTGCGGCCATCTGGGCATCGGTGGCCTCCACATCGTCGGCAGGCATGAATGTAACGTCCACGCCGCCGCGGATATCGATGCCGAAGCGGATGTCAGATGCCCCCTTGACATAGGCATTCTTGGTGTCGCCGTAGGTATAGCTCACACCCAAAATGGCCGTCAGGGAGAACAGCACGATCAAAATTGCCACGACGAACAACGGCCATGACTTCCCTTTTCTGTTCATAGAAACCTCCAAAAAACTTGCCCGCACCGGCGGGCGGGATAGATTTTTGCCGCTTATTCAGCCTTATCGGCCAGCAGCTTTTCAACAACTGCCAGGCGCACACAGACGCACAGCAGTGCAGAAGCAGTTTCGACCTCGTCGAGGCTCGGATAGGTCGGCGCAATGCGCAGATGCGAGTCATCGGGGTCCTTGTGATAGGGGTAGGCAGAGCCTGCGCCTGTCAGAGTCAGGCCGCAGTCCTTGCACAGCTGGGCCACGCGCTTGGCGCAGCCGGGCATGACGTACAGGCTGATGAAGTAGCCACCCTTGGGGTTCGTCCAGTGGGCGATATCGCCGCAGGGGGTCAGCTCATCAGCAAAGGTGGTTTTGACGGCGTCAAAGCAGGGCACCAGGCGGCGGCGATGCTTGGCCATATGGGCCAGCACACCGGCCTTGTTCTTGAGGAAACGGACGTGGCGCAGTTGGTTCATCTTGTCATAGCTGATAATCATGGTAGAGAACCGCTTGCACATATACTTCATCGAGTTCTCGCTGCAGGCAATGGCAGAAATGCCTGCGCCCGGGAAGGTGATCTTGCTGGTGGACGTGAACATAAAGACACGATCTTCGTTGCCGTACTTCTTGGCCTCGTTCAGCAGGACGGGTGTCTCAATGATCTCATCGGTCAGGTGGTGGACGATGTAAGCCTCGTCCCAGAAAATCTTGAAATCCGGGGCGGCGGTCTTCATAGCGGCGAAGCGGCGGATGGTCTCATCGCTGTACGTGTAGCCGTCGGGGTTGGAGTACTGCGGTACGCACCAGATGCCCTTGATGGTGTCATCGTTGGCGACGAGCTCCTCGATCATGTCCATATCGGGGCCGTCGGGGCTCATGGGTACAGAAATCAGCTCAAAGCCCATTTCCTCGGTGATGGCAAAGTGGCGGTCATAGCCGGGCACCGGGCAGAGGAACTTGCGGTGTTCGACCTGGCCCCAGGGCTTCGGGGACTCCTGAAAGCCGAACATCATGCCGATGGCGACCAAATTGTACATCAGCTGTAGGCTCGAGTTGCCGCCGACGAAAACCTCGCTGGGCTTAACGCCGAACACATCGGCAAACAGGGCGCGGGCCTCGGGAAGGCCCTCCAACTCGCCGTAGTTGCGGGTGTCGAAGCCGCTGTCAGTGATGTAGTTGTCTATCTTGAGCAGATCCATAGCCAGGTCCATCTGGTGAGGGCCGGGTTTGCCGCGTGCCATGTTCAGCTTCAGGCCCATGTCCTGGAACTTTTTGTACTGGGCTTCCAGTGCGGCTTTTTCAGCGGTGAGTTCGTTGCGATCCATTGCAAAATAATCAGCCATAATACGATCCCCCTAAAAAAATATGTACTTTCCCTATTCCCCGCTGCAGCTGCGCCCCTCTATCTTGGCACAATCGCAGGAGTACACTACATTATATACGATTTTTCCGAAATAAACAAGCGCTTTTTGCCATGATTTGCACTTTTTTATGCGGAAAAATACAAAAAAGCACATCTGCACCAAAAAAACAGATGTGCTTTTGTAATAGACAAAGAAAAAAACGACTGGACCGTAAGCCGGGTTCTGTATCAAACGACGATCTATCTTGTCCTTGCGTCACCGCAAGGCTCACGCCATCACCGGGACGCGCGAGACTCCGCATAATGTCCCATACGGATGTTGCTTCGAGCAGGGTTTACATAGCCGCAAAGTCGCCAGTGCGCTGGTGAGCTCTTACCTCGCCTTTCCATCCTTACCGCTTTCGCGGCGGTTTCTTTCTGTTGCACTATCCCTGGGGTCGCCCCCGGCTGCCGTTAGCAGTTACTCTGTCTCTGTGAAGCCCGGACTTTCCTCAGGCAGCCCTTGCGGGCTGTCCCGCCGCCGTATGTTCCACTCGTTTTCTAAAAAAGTATAGCATATTTACAGCGCCTTGGCAAGCAAAAGTTACAACAGCAACCGCAGAACCAGCAGCGCCGTCACCCCGGGCACGCCTAAAACACCCGCGCAGAAGGCTGTAAAACGGGTCAGCGGCAGCGCAATCCCCGTTACGGGTTCCAGCAGCCCCAGCACGGCCAGCGCCCCTAGCCCGCAGACAGCCCCGGCCAGCAAACTGCGCACGCCGTGCCGCTGGCGGGCGGCGCACCGCACCACGGCCAGTACGCAGATGCCCGCAGCGAGGAAGGGCCAATACTCCGTCATAGGTTCTCCCGGTCTGTGCGCAGTATGCGCAGCAGTGCCCGCCAGCGGCACAGCAGGGCAGCGTGCTGGTAGGTCAGCTGCTCGATATAAAAGGGGTCCTGCGCTTCTTTAAAGGCTCGCTCGTTGGCGTGCAGGGCCTGCACGGTGGTTTCCAGCTCGGCCCTGGCGGCGCGGCGCTCCCGCTCAGCTTTGCTTATGCGTCTGAACATAAGGCCCCTCCGTCACAGCAAAATGCAGATCAGGCCGTCGCAGCCCTCGTTGATGATGCGTTCCAGCGTCTGCTGCAGGCGGGCGCGGGCTTCCTGCGGCATATGCAGCAATTTTGCCTGCACACCCTCGCTGACAAGCTCGTTCAGGCTCTTGCCGAAGATATTCGTGCTCCACAGCTTGCCGGGGGCGGTCTCAAAGTCGGAGAGCAAGCTCTTGATGAGCTCTTCGCCCTGCTGCTCGCTGCCGACGGTGGGCGAAAGCTCGGTGTGGATATTCGCCCGTATGATGTGCAGACTGGGCGCACTGGCGGAAAGCCGCACGCCGTACTGCCCGCCCTGGCGCACAATCTCCGGCTCTTCCAGCGTCAGCTCGTCGATGCCCGGCATGACGATCCCGTACCCGGTGGCTTCGACCTGGTCGAGGGCGGATTTGATCTTGTCGTAGGCGCGCTTGGCCCGGGCCAGGCTGACGACGCAGGGCAAAAGGCTGGCTTCGTCCACGATGTCCAGCCCGGTCTGCTCACCAAGGATTTTGTAAAAGATATCCGGGGCCACTACGGCGTTGATGCCCACACTGCCGCTGGCAAGGTCCATGCCGGTGAGCGACGCGGATGTGATATACTCGCACCCCAGCTGAGGGCGGCGGCCTGCCAGGTCGGCCATTTTGTGTACCGAGGCGGCAAATTCCAGCATGGCTGTATAGATGGCGCTTTGCAGCCAGTGGCCACTTTCCAGCATCGTGACCCAGCCGGGCATCCGCACGGCGATCTCCCGGATGGGAAACTCGTACAAAAGCGTCTGCAAGAGTGAATCCAGCGTCTCAACGGTCATCGTCGTGCAGTTCAGCGGCACAACGGCGTGGGCGTAGCGCTCAGCCAGTTCAGTGGCGAGGCGGCGGGCGTCGTCACTGTCTGGCTCGGCGCAGTTGAGCAGGATGACATAAGGCTTGCCGCTGTCGTTCAGCTCGGCAATGATGCGCCGCTCGGCGTCAAGGTAGGCTTCCCGCGGCAGGTCGGCCACTGAGCCGTCCGTCGTGACGACCAGCCCGATGGTGGCGTGCTCCCGGATGACGCAGCGGGTGCCGGTTTCGGCTGCCAGGTCAAAGGGGACTTCGTGGTCGAACCAAGGGCTTTTGACGAGGCGCGGGGCCTCGTTTTCCTCGTGTCCGAGGGCACCGTCTACCATGTAGCCGACGCAGTCGATGAGCCGCGCTTTGAAACTGCCGCCGCCCGAAAGGTCGATTTTGACGGCTTTTTCGGGGATGAACTTTGGCTCGGTGGTCATGATAGTGCGCCCGGCGGCGGATTGGGGCAGCTCGTCGTGGGCGCGGGCGCGTCGGGCTTCGTTCTTGATGCGGGGCAGCAGCATCAATTCGGCAAAGCGCTTGATAAAGGTGCTTTTTCCGCTGCGCACCGGCCCCACAACGCCAAGGTAGATATCCCCGCCTGTGCGCTGGGCAATGTTGTGGTAAATTTGCTCCTGTGTCACGGATGTTCCCCTCCTTTACAGCGCAGCCGGTATCAGCAGGCAGGCGGCGTCGGCCGTGGTCTCCCGGGTCGGCTCGCTGCTTTCCAGGTGGTTGGCGGCGGCCAGGTCCCGAGCGCGGGCGTGGTAGCGCTTGGCAATGTCAAAGATACGCTCCCCTTGCTGGGCATAGTAGATGTAGAGGGCCGGGCTGTCGCTGTCATCGTAGGCCTCGCCCAGCTCCACGCCGCACAGCGCATCAAAGCTCTGTGCCTGCAATAGCGCACCGTTGACTTCGATTTCCAGATCGACCCGCAGCCGGGCACCGTTTTTACTGCTGGAGACCCGCACGACGGACGCCCCCACGCTGGGCCAGGCGGCATCGGCCGCACCGGGCCACAGGCCGCCGGGCTGCCAGCTGAAAGTTTTGTCATAGCAGGTCAGTTCGCCCCGGGCATCGCTGATGAAAACATGGGCGGTCCCCTTGCCCGACAGCCGCAGATGCGTTTCGGCCTTGTCGCCCTCGGCGGGCGCAGCGCAGAGCGCACCCAGCGTCACAAAACAACCCAGGACCGTGCCGTCGGCGTCGGGCAAATCATCCTCAATACTGATGGGGATGCGGCCTGCAAGCGCTGTGGTTTGCTGCAAAAGGCGGCAGACGGTTTGCACGGTCTGGGTCTTGCAGAGCGTGGAGTAGGCGTCCGCCACGACGCTGTACTGCACGCTGCGCCAGACCTCGACGCGCAGTTTCCAGGTGACGGTGAGGGCGGCCTCCCCTGCGCCGTCGTCGGCACTTAAAGTGCAGGCCAGCACCTCGCCCCGCACAAGGGCGGTGTCGTCCTCGGCGGCGCCGGGCAGTTCCAAATTCTGCTGGATGGGTAGCTCCTTGCTGCGCACGGTCAACTCGCCGCTGTCAGCGTTCTGGCTGCAAATTTGTATCTGCAAAGTGCCCTGCACACTGGCTTGCCCGGTGGCAAGGGTCACGCCGCCAGGGGCAAAGCTGCCGGTGATGTCCAGAACGCTCTCCCCTGCACCGGGCAGTGCGGCGACGGTCTCGGCGGTCAGGGTCTTTTCCTCGGTCACGGCGCACTGCAGGCCCTGCATCGTGCGGGTGTACTGCTCAATGCCGCAGTCGGCCAGTGAGGTCAGCAGCTCCAGCTCTTTGCGCACGGCTACGGCGGCACACAGGATGTACGCCCCGCGCAGGTCGATACGGTGCTCGCTGACGGCGCGGCAGTTACAGTATTCCGGTTCGCCCCAGACCTGCGCCGGACCCTCGGCGTACTGCCCGGCGGGCAGCTCGACCGATTTTTCAAAGGCAAATTTCTGTTCGGTGCGCAAAAGGCGCATGCCGGGTTCCTCGCTCTGGTAAAAGACCGTGCAGCGCAGGTAGCCCTCCACCTGCCAGCGCCCGCCCGCCACCCGGTTTTGCAGCACCACCGGCGCAATTAGACACTTGACAATCTTGAATACTGCGGGCAGATAGTCGGGTATCAAAATTTCGGTTTCGACAGGAAGTTCCAGCCGCGTTTCCCAGCGACCGCCATAGGATGCTATGGTGTCTTTGAACACCTTGAGTTCCATATTGCTTGCCCCTTTCCGGTTATGTTCTGGGGCATTATATGCGGCGGGGCAAAAAAATAGCCCCTGCCCGGGTACAGGCAGGGGAATTTTTCAAACTTCAGACCTTGAAGGCTGCGCGCAGGAGCCAGCGGAAGGCGCGCGGGCAGCGGACCACGACCACATGCATGGCATACACCTCACTTTCCATGTCTGTGTACGCCATACTATGCGGGCGGCGGGTCAGGTGTTACGCATCGTCGCGGGTCAGCACCACAACGCCGGTGCCGCCGCTGCATTGCAGGCGGGCGGTCTCGGCGACAAATTCATTGCTGACGCCCAAAGGATAATCGGCGGTCAGCTTCGCGTTTTCCAGCGGGTAGAACGCACCGCGGATGGCAAGCCCGGTGAGCTGGCCTTCCAGCGGGAACACCGAGACGTACTTCCAGTCGCTGCGGTGCAGCTCCATCGGGGTGTTCGGCACAAGGAAATGCAGCTCACTCCGCTCGTTCGCAAGCAGGACCTTCACGCCGTTTTTGGCAAGGTACAGCCCGGTGGCAAGGTTTGCCAGCGTATGTTCCAGCCGGGCACCGCCCAGGGCACCCAGCAGGGTGATCTCGTCATAGCCATGTTCCAGCAGCCAGCGGGCAGCGTACTGGGTGTCGGTGTCGTCCTTCACATGGGGCAGCACGATCGTCTCGTGCTCGGCCTTGGGGCGCGGGGCAGAATCAAAATCGCCAACGATCAGATCAGGCCGCAGGTCAAGCCGCTCGGCGTTGCGGTAGCCCGCATCGCAGGCTACAATGAAATCCCCAGGGCGCACATAGCGGCCCACGGCGGTGGATACCGGCACGGCGGAAAGGATAATGGCACGTTTGCTCATTTTTCCCACTCCTTTCGTGCGCTGGCTTCCTCGTACATGGCAAGGTAGCTGGCATAGCGTGTTTTGCTGATGGTCCCCGAGTCCACGGCCTCACGCACGGCGCAGCCGGTCTCGCTGCGGTGGGAGCAGCCGGTGAACCGGCACTGGCCGAAGTAGGGCGCAAATTCCGGGAAGGTATGCTGGATATCATCCTTGGGGATGCGGCAGAGCTTTTGCGCTTCCAGGCTGGCAAAGCCCGGTGTGTCGGCCAGACGGCCGCCGCAAATCTCAAAAATCTCCACCTCGCGGGTCGTGTGACGGCCACGGCCCAGCTTTTGGCTGATAGACCCGGTCTCGCGCTTCAGCTCCGGTGCCAGTGTGTTTAACAGTGTGGATTTGCCCACGCCGGAGTTGCCACAGAAAGCGCACAAATGCCCCTGGATATACCCGCGTATCTTGTCCAGTCCTTCGCCGGTTTCGTAGTTCAGCTGTATCAGCGGGATGCCGCTGCCTGTGTAGGCGGTGCGCAGCATATCCGCAGCGGCCAAGTCGGCCTTGGTCACGACCAGCACCGGCTGCACATCCTTGTAGATGGCGGCGGCGGCCAGTTCGTCCAACACCAAGGTGCTGGGCACAGGCTGGGTCGTGCTGGTGACGATGAACAAAATATCCAGGTTGGCGATGGGCGGACGGATAAAGACATTCTTGCGCGGTAAAATCTCATCAATCATCGTGCCATCGGCGGACAGGGCCACGTTATCCCCCGCCACCGGCGTGATGCCCCGCTTGCGGAAGATACCGCGGGCTTTGCATTCCACGATGCCGTCCGGCGTTTTTACATAGTAAAAGCCGCCGATGCCTTTTGTAATATAAGCCATGGTTCCCTCACTTGTCAGGCGATGGGATTGCCCTGGGCGTCGCACTGCTGGCCGTTCTCGTTCCACATCGAGCCATCGGTGTGCTGGGTGATCTGGTGGCTGCCGTCAGCGCTCCACCAGGTGCTCTCCTGGATGCCGCCGTCACCGCCGGAAGGCGTTTCCGGCTCGACCGCGGCCTCGGGGATACCGGTGGAAACGACCAGCGTGATAACGCTGGACTTGCGCACCATTGTACCGGCATCGGGAGACTGGCTCAGAACCGTGCCCTCGGGCTGCTCGCTGGGCTGCTCCACCGTGCGGATGGACAGATTCAGACCCTTGACCTCGTTGCGGGCTTCCTCAATGGTCTTGCCGGTCAGGCTCGGGACCTGGCTCTCCTTGGCAACCTCGGAACGGCTGACATACAGGATGACCGTAGTGCCGCCCTCGACCGTCTCACCGGAGGAAGGCTGGGAGTAGACGACCGCGCCGTTGGCGACGGTGTTGTCGGACATGGGCTTCTTCGTCACGCGCAGACCCATATCCTTCAAGGTCTGCTCGGCATCCTCGGCGACCATGTTCTTTGTCTCGGGGATCGTGACATACTGGGTGCCCAGGCTGACCGTCAGCACGATGCGCTGCTTTTCCTTCACGGTACGCCCGGCCTTGGGAGTCTGGCGGATGATGGTGCCCGCCGGTTCGCTGGAATATTCCTCCGGGAACTCGGCACGCAGCAGGCTGTTGTAGTCGGTGGCAAGGAACTCGTCCTTCGTCATGCCCACAAAGCTGATGATCTGCACGTCGGCACGGTTGGAGAACAGCAGGTTGCTGGAATTGGTGAAAATCAGATAAATCAGAATGGCCGCACCGATGACGAACGCCACGGCCATGCCGAAGAAAATCGGGAAAAGCGAGAAGCCCTTGGAGGCTTTCTTCTTCTTTTTGCCGGACTTGCTGCGGCCCGGGTTAGCGGTGCCCACTCGGCGGGCGTCGCCGGTGCGGATGTTGGCGGCTTTTGCGCCGGGCTTGGCACTGTTTACCACGCGGTTGATGTTCCTTTCAGGGTTATCTTCGGCATTGCGGTACTCATACTCAAAGCGGATGGAGGGATTGCGCTTGAACTCCTCAATGGCGTCCAGCATTTCCTGGGCACTCTGGTAGCGCTTGTCAGGATCCTTTTCCATGGCTTTTTCGGTGATCTGGCGCAGACCGGCCGGGGTGTTGGGGGCAATTTCCGCCAGCGGCTTCGGCTTCTCGGAAATCTGCATGATGGCAATGGACACTGCGCCGTCGCCGTCAAAGGGCAGGCGGCCGGACAGCATCTCATACAGCATGACACCGACGGAGTAGATGTCGGTGCGGGCGTCGGTGCGCTCACCCTTGGCCTGCTCGGGGCTGATATAATGCACTGAGCCGATGGCTTTGTCGCTGACGGTCTGGCTCTGTGCGCGGGAGAAGCGCGCAATGCCGAAGTCCATCATCTTGATGGAGCCGTCCGCCAGCAGCATGATGTTCTGCGGCTTGACGTCGCGGTGGATGATGCCCTTGGAGTGGGCGTGCTGCAAGGCGCTCAAGACCTGGGTGGCAAAGTGTACGACCTCTTTCCAGGTCAGGGCACCGCCGCGCTGCTTGAGATATTCTTTCAGCGTGATGCCGTCCACATACTCCATGACGATGTACTGCAATTTGTCGGTGACAGATACATCATAGACCTTGACGATATTGGGGTGACTGAGGATGGAGATGGCCTTGGACTCGTTCTTGAAACGGCGCACCAGTTCCTCATTGTCAAGAAATTCTTCCTTTAAAACTTTGACGGCGATCCGGTTGCCGGTTTTCAGATCGGTGCCGCGGTAAACATTGGCCATGCCGCCAACGCCCACCAGGCCTTCGATCGAATACCGGCCGTCCAGCCGCTTGCCAATCAGATTATCCATTGTTGACCTCCGTAGTTTCCACGCCCATGAGCAGAACCGTAATGTTATCCTGACCGCCCGCCTGCAGGGCGCGGTCTACCAGAATGCTCGTTGCATCAAAGAAAGGTACCTCACGCAAAACCTGCGCGATATCTTCATCCGACACCATGTTGGTCAAGCCGTCGGAACACAAGAGAAGAATGTCGCCATCCTCAATCTCGCAGCGGTTGTACTCCGGCACGATGTTGGCCGAGACACCCAGCGCGCGGGTGATGAGGTTTTTCTGCGGGTGGATGGCCGCCTGTTCCCGGGTGATCTGGCCGCTGTCCACCAGCTGCTGCACCATCGAGTGGTCGCGGGTGATCTGCCGCAGCGACCCTGCGTGGAACAGGTATGCGCGGGAATCCCCGGCGTGTACCACATGGGCCAGTCCGCGGCTGGCGTAGGCGCAGACACCGGTGGTGCCCATGCCCTGCATTTCCGGGTCAGAGGTGGACTTTTCATACACGGCGCGGTTCGTGATATCAAACCCGCGCATGATGAAGGTCTTTTCCATGCCCGGCTGCAGGGCTTTCATGTGGCGGGCAAAATACTGCTGCATGGTGTCGGTGGCAATACGTGCGGCAATGCGCCCACCGTTGACACCGCCCATACCGTCGCAGACGATGCCCCAGGCGGTGCCGCCTGCCAGCTGCTGCGCACAGTAGTTGTCCTGATTTTCCTGCCGGCAGCTGCCGATGTCCGTGATCGCGGCAATCTTCATTCAGGTTGGTTCCTTTCCGTTGCTAAAAGCAAGACTTATTTTCCCTGTGCATCCTCGCGGCGCAGCTGGCCGCAGGCGGCACTGATATCGGTGCCCAAGCGGCGGCGCACCGTGGCGTTGACGCCGAGCGCTTCCAGTTCTTTCTGGAAGCGGTGGACATTGGCATCATCCGTGGCAGAATAAGGGCTGCCGTCCACCGGGTTGATGGGGATAAGGTTGACGTGTGCGCCCATGCCCTTAATAAGGTTCGCGAGCTTCTGCGCCATTTCGCTGCTGTCGTTGACGCCGCGCACCATCGAATACTCAAAGCTGATGCGGCGGCCTGTCTCCTTCTGGTAGCGGCGGCAGGCGGGAATGAGCTGTTCCAGCGGGAACGCATCGTTGACCGGCATCATGCCGGAGCGGGTTTGGTTGTCCGGTGCGTGCAGCGAAACGGACAGCGTTAATTGCAGGTGCCGCTTTGCCAGCTCGTCGATTTTCGGCACCAGGCCGCAGGTGGACAGGCTGATATTGCGCATGCCGATGTTGACACCTTCCGGGCAGGAGATGATCTCCAAAAAGTCCATCACATTGTTGAAATTGTGCAGCGGCTCCCCGATGCCCATTAAAACGATGTGGGAGACGCGCTCACCAGAATCTTTTTGCGCGGTGTAAATTTCCGAGGCAATCTCCCCCGCCGTCAGGTCGCGCACACGGCCCGCCTGGGTAGAGGCGCAGAACCGGCAGCCCATGGCACACCCGACCTGGGTGGACACACAGACAGTATTGCCGTATTTGTAGCGCATCAGAACAGTTTCGATGCAGTTTCCGTCGGCCAGCTGCAAAAGGTACTTGACCGTGCCATCCTTGGATTGTTGGCGGCGGCGGATGGAGGGTGCGGCAATCGTACACTGCTCCTCCAGCGCGGCCAGCAGGGTTTTGGGCTGGTCGGTCATCTGGGCAAACTCGGTCACGAGCTTCTGATGCAGCCATTTAAAAATCTGTTTGGCGCGGAATTTCGGCTGACCCAGCCCCACGATGTAAGCTGTCAGGGCGTCCAGCGTCATATCCGAAATGCAGATCCTTTCGCTCATGCAGGGTCGCCTCCTTTTTATAATAACGAATTTTGTGTCACTTTCGTTCCAGGATGGCGACAAAAAAACCGTCCGTCCCGGTCTTGTGGGGCAAGAACAGCGTGCCCAGCGGGCCGATATCCGCCCCGGGCAGGGCTGTTTCCGGCTCCACCACATGGAAATCCGGGTTGGCGGAGAGAAATTTCTCCACCTGAGCCTGGTTCTCCTTATAATTGACTGTACAGGTAGAATACACCAAACGACCGTTTTCGGCAAGTGAATCGGCCCCATTTTGCAGGATTTTTTGCTGCGTGGCGAGAAGATTCTCTATCCCGTCCAAATCCTTGTACCGAATGTCCGGCTTTTTGGCGATAACGCCGAGGCCCGAGCACGGCACATCACAGAGCACCCGGTCGAATTTCGGCCAGCCGGGGTTATGCCTGGTGGCGTCGTTTTCCACCGCCACGGCACAGGTCACGCCGCAACGGTCAAAGGATCTCTGCAAAAGCGGCACGCGGGTGGGGACAAACTCCCCGCTGACCAGCTGGCCCTTGTCCTGCATGGCCTCGGCCAGCGTCAGGCTTTTGCCGCCCGGCGCAGCGCAGAGGTCAAGCACCTGCTGGCCGGGTTTGGCATCCACACACAGCGCGGCAAGCTGGCTGGCAAGGCCCTGTACGTGGAAAAGCCCTTCTTTAAAGGCCGCGCTTGCGGCGGGCGAACCGGCAAACTCTATCACCAGCGCCCCGGCCCAGGGGCCGGGCGTTACGGTATGGCCCTCGCTTTGCAGCAGCGCTGTCAGCGCGGCGTCGTTGGTGCGCAGGGTGTTCACGCGGATGGTCGTTTTCGGCTTGTCGTAAAAGGCAGCGGCCAGCGGGAAAGCCTCCTCACCGAACTGCTCATAAAACAGCTGCGCTACCGGGCGGGACAAGCAGTAGTACGTTGCCAGTCGGTCCAGCGGGTCGGCAAATTCGCTCTCGCAAACTTTGGCGGAAGCGGCGCGGCGCAGCACGGCGTTGACCATGCCCGCAGCGCTGGCCTTACCCAGTGCCTTCGTCAGCTTGACCGATTCATTCACGGCGGCGGGCAACGGCACATTCATGTACCGCGCCTGGGCCAGCCCCGCCCGCAGCACAGCGCGTACCGGCGCGTCCAGCTTGTTGACAGGCTTTTTCGTGAATTGATTTAAGATGTAATCCAGCAACGGTAGGCGTTCCAGTGTTGTATAGAAAATACGCGCAGCAAAGGCGGCGTCGCGGCCATCCAGGGGCGGCGCACACTTTTTCAGCTCAGCGTCCAGCACCAGGTTGGCGTAACCGGCCTGTTCCTGGTGCATCAGGGCCTTGACGGCCAGACGGCGCGGCGTCACAGGCTGTCCCCCGCTTTCAGGCGGCGGCCTGCGGCCCAGGCAGTGCCCGCCATCGGCTTGCCGCCCTCGGGCGTCACCGTCAGTAGAGCGACCGCACCATTTGCAGCGGCAATCGTCAGCGGCTTCAGGGCCAGCACCGTGCCGGGGGTGGCGTTCTGGGCATTCTCGGCCAGACGGCATTCCAAAACTTTGATGCGCTTGCCGTCCTGCTCAAACCAGGCGACCGGCCAGGGGTTCATGCCGCGCACCCAGTTGTGGATGTGGGCGGCGTCCTGCGTGAAATCAAAACGGGCCATGTCCTTCGTCAGCGGCGGGGCCATGGTAGCCTGGGCGTCATCCTGCTTCTGCGGGGTCAGCTCCCCTGCCTTAATTTTTTCCAGCGCCGTCACCAGCGTTTTCGCGCCCACGGCGCTGACACGGTCAAACAGTTCGCCGCTCGTCTCCTCGGGGTCAATGGCGACCGGTTCCACCATCAGAATATCGCCGGTGTCCAGTCCTTCATCGAGCTGCATGATGGTCACACCGGTCCCGGCATTGCCATTTAAGACAGACCATTGGATGGGCGCGGAGCCTCGGTATTTCGGCAGCAGCGAGACGTGCAGGTTGATACAGCCGTACTTGGCCGCGTGCAGCAGCTGTGGCGGAATGATGCAGCCGTAGGCCACAACAACGATGATGTCGGGGGCCAGCTCTTTAATGACATCGTCGGACGAACCATCCCGCAGAGTGCGGGGC
Organism: Gemmiger formicilis; assembly: GCF_018784445.1. Classification (GTDB taxonomy): domain Bacteria; phylum Bacillota; class Clostridia; order Oscillospirales; family Ruminococcaceae; genus Gemmiger. The sequence continues at coordinate 220,253 of NZ_WQOH01000014.1, forward strand.
TGATACACCGGAATGCCGCGCTCCATCGCCAGCTGTTTGACCGGCGGGGCCGTTAAAATCTGCTTGCGGCCCACCGGCTTGTCGCGCCGGGTAAAGACGGCACAGACCTCGTGCCCGGCCCCCAGCAGGGCGGCCAGACTTTCGGCGGCAATGTCAGGGGTGCCCATGAACAGGATGCGCATAAATCTTAGTCCTCGTTTTCCTCAGGGTAATCGTCCTCATAGAAATGCTCGGCCAGGTCCATGATGGTGATGCCGTCCAGGTGATTGTTCTCGTGCTGGATGCAGCGAGCCAGCATATCGTCGGCCTCCATTTCAAACCATTCGCCGTGGCGGTCCTGGGCCTTGACCTTGACATGCTTCGAGCGCTTGATTGCGCCGTTATGCCCCGGGAAGGACAGGCAGCCCTCATACAGCTCGACCTGCTCGTCGCTCAATTCGAGGATTTCAGGGTTGATGAACTCGATGAACTTGTATTCGTAATTCTCGGGAACTTCCTCGGGCAGGTCGCGGTCGTCCAGGCAGATGAAAAGGCGGCGCATCATGCCCACCTGAGGGCCGGCCAGGCCCAGGCCGTTGGCGGCCAGCAGGGTTTCCTTCATGTCGTCGAGCAGAGTGCCCAGGCGGTCGTCAAACTTCGTGACCGGGCGGCAGACTTTTTTCAGAATCGGGTCGCCGTCCTGTACGATGGTACGCAGTGCCATAAAAATAACCTCCAAATGTTATAAATCACCGTCAGAATTGAAATCGAGTACCACGGACGCTTTCTGCGGCAGCTTTTCGGCGTCGTAGGCGTCCAGTGTCTCATGCAAAAGCCCGCGGAACGCTGCATCGTTGCGGCATTTCAGCGTGAGCTTGTAGCGATATTTGTTGTTGAGCATCGTAATGTTCATTGGTGCAGGGCCTAAGACCCGCAGCGGGATATTCGGCTTTTGCGCGGCGTGCTGGGCCAACAGTGCGCCAAACCGCTGCGCTGCGATGAACACCGCACCCTCCTGGTCGCCGACAAAGCCGACGACCACAAACGAGCAGAACGGAGGGTAGAGACCAAACCTGCGGAAGGTGATTTCCTCCCGGTAGAAGCCCTCGTAATCCTGGGCTGCGGCCAGCTGCAGAACCGGGTGGTCCGGTACGCAGGTCTGGATCAGCGCCCGGCCCGGCAGTTCGGCTCGGCCGCCGCGCCCCACGACCTGAGTAATCAGGCTGAACACGCTCTCATACGCGCGGAAGCCCTGACCGAACAGCAGTGAGTCGATACCCAAAACACCCACCAGCGTGACCTTTTCAAAGTCAAGGCCCTTGGCCACCATTTGGGTGCCAAGCAGGATGTCGTACTCCTGCCGCGCAAACTGGGCCAGCATCGTCTCGTGGGCGTCCTTACGGGCGGTCGAGTCCTGATCCATCCGCAAAATGCGGGCATCGGGTAAAAGCTCGGCCAGCTCTTCCTCCACCCGCTGGGTGCCAAAGCCGCTGTAATTGATCTTACCGCCGCACTCGGGGCAGGTCTGGGGCAAGGGCTGCATGGTGTGGCCGCAGTGGTGGCACATCAGCGCCTGCTGCGGTTTGTGGTAGACCAGCGGCACGCTGCAATTCGGGCATTTCAGCACATGACCGCAGGTGGCGCACATACCGATGGTGCGGTAGCCGCGCCGGTTGAGCAGCAGAATACTCTGTTCGCCGTTGTCAATGTTCTCCCGCAGCTCCCGCGCCAGCCGCACGCTGACCTCGCGGGGGTTGCCCGCGGCCAGCTCGGCACGCATATCGATGAAATTCACGCTGGGCAGCGGCCGCCCGCCGTAACGGTGGGTCAGCTGCACCAGCTGCAATTTGCCGCTCTCGGCGGCGTGGTAAGTCTCGGTTAGCGGCGTGGCCGAGGCGAACAGCAACAAGGCGTTCTCCATCACGGCGCGCTTTTTGGCAACGGCGTGGGCGTCATAGCGCGGGGCGGATTCACTCTGGTAGGTGTGCTCCTGTTCCTCGTCCATGATGATAAGCCCCAGGTTTTGCAGCGGCGCAAAGACAGCGCTGCGCGTACCTACGACGATATCGGCGTTTCCCTGTTGGATCATCCGCCATTGCAGCAGCCGCTCGGTGTTGTTGAGGGCCGAGTGCTGCACGGCCAGGCGGCTGCCGAAGGTAGACTTGAGCCGCCGTATCATCTGCGGCGTCAGGCTGATTTCCGGCACCAGTACCAGTGCGCGGCGGCCCAATTCCAGCGTGCGTTGGATGAGCTTTAGAAACACGATAGTCTTGCCGCTGCCGGTCACGCCGTGTAAAAGTGCCGCGTGGGGCTTGAAATCCTCTAAGTTTGGCAGCAGATCGTCAAAAACCTGCTGCTGTTCAGGGGAGAGCTCCAACGGCTGCGGGTCAAAGGGGATGGCCGCAAACAGGTCAAGGGATTTGTCCTGTTCGGCGGCGGTCAGCACGCCCTTTTTCACAAGGCCGTCCAGCGTCGCCTTGGAGATGCCCACCTCGTCCAGCTGTCGGGCAGTCAGGGGGCCGCTTTTCAGTGCTTCCACGGCGGCCAGCTGGCGCGGGCCGGGCTTCGGCTTTTCGGGCAGCTCCCCCGCCAGCGTGTACAGCCGCTCGGTCGAGCGGCGCAGACGGCTCTGCATGACGTGCTTACCGTCCACGACGGCAGGGCGGTACTGCGCACCGTAAGGGATTACCGCTTTGACGGCCTCGAACCAGGTGCAGAAGGTGCGCTCTTTCAAAAAGCGCACCAGCTCCAACAAATCCGGCGTCAGGCGAGCGTCCTCGGGCGCGGCGTCGTACAGGATTTTCAGCCGCTTGGGGGCGTCAGCCCCGTCCACTTCCTCCACAGCCAGCACAACGGCCATCCGGGCTTTGTCACCCCGGCCAAACGGCACCAACACCATGCTGCCGGGAAAAACCCTGCCGACCAGCTGTGTAGGAATGGTGTAGGAATACAGCCGGTCAAAGTGGATGTTCGCGTCGTTTACGGCGGCTTGGGCAAGTGTCAGCGTCATTCGTCGCTGCCGTGCTGCAGCTTGAACTGGATAATGGAGTAGAGGCTCTCGGCGCAGGAGTCGACCTCGACGTTGACAACGTGCTCATCATAGTTGACGGAGTTCGCAATCTCGGTCTCGGCACGTTTCAGGCGGCGCTGGATGGTCTCCTCATCCTCGGTGCCGCGGCAGCGCAGACGGCGTTCCAACTCCTGCATATCCGGAGGCAGCACAAAAATCGTGGTGGCACCGGGGTACATTTTTTTAATGTTGCCGGCACCCTCGACCTCAATGACCAGAATGACCGGGATACCCAGCTTCATGCGGCCCTCGATCTCGCTGCGCAGCGTACCGTAGTAATTCTCGCAGTATTTGGTATGCTCTACGATCTGGTCATGCGCCAGATGATCCTCAAAGTCCGCTACCGACATAAAGTGGTAGTTGATGCCGTCCTTCTCGCCCTCGCGCGGGGTGCGGGTGGTGGCGGAGACGGTGTGCTGGATTTCCGGGTGCTTTTTCAGCAGCGCGGCCACGACGGTATCCTTGCCAGTGCCGGAGGGGCCGGAGACAACAAACAGATATTTTTCACCTTTCATCGTTACTTCCTCTTTTCTTCCGTTTCTTCTGCGGCACGCCCGGTAATGCTTTCCAGCGGGATGCCCGATAGTATGACATGGTCAGAGTCCATGATGAGCACAGCCTGAGTGCGCCGCCCATAGCTGGCGTCGATGAGGGCGCCCTTCTCACGGGCGTCCTGCACCAGGCGCTTGATGGGCGCAGAGTCCGGGCTGACGATGCCGATGATGCGGTCGGCGTTGACCATATTGCCAAAGCCGATGTTCAGCAGCTTCATGGCGTACCTCCCCTGTTACTCGATGTTCTGGATCTGCTCGCGAATCTTTTCAATCTCGGATTTCAGCTCCACGACCAGCCGCGTGATGGAGACATCCTGGCACTTGGAGCCAATCGTGTTGGACTCACGGTTCAGTTCCTGCGTCAAAAAGTCCAGCTTGCGGCCAATCGGCTCGTCCAGCTCCAAAATTTCGCGGTACTGTGCCACATGGCTGTGCAGGCGGACGGTTTCCTCGTCGATGGCGGTCTTGTCGGCGAAGATTGCAGCCTCGGTCACAAGACGGCCCTCGTCGATGCTACGGTCGCCCAGAAGCTCCTGCAGGCGGGCATAGAGCTTGTCGCTGTACGCCTGCACGCGGCCCGCGCTGTTCTCCTCAATTTGGCCGACCAGCGTCTCAATGGTGGTCAGGCGGCCCGCAACGTCGGCCTTCATCTTCTCGCCCTCGACGGCGCGCATGGCAATGAAGGCGTCCACGGCCTGCTCGGCCACGGATTTGACATCCTCCCACAGCTCGTCCTCGTTCGTTGGAGCGGCGGTCTGAGTCAGCACGTCCGGGAAGCGGGAAAGCATCCCGACCGAGACGTCGTTTTTCAGGTCCATCCGCTCCGCCATGGCGTTAAGCGCGGCGCGGTAGCCCTCGGCCAGCTGCCAGTTGACGGTGACGACGGTGTCCGCCGCTGTAACGGTCTGGATGGAAAGGCTCAGCTCCACCTTGCCGCGGCTGACCTTGGCGGCGACGAGCTTTTTCAGCTTATCTTCCAAAAATGCGCAGGAGCGCGGCAGGCGCGAGGAATACTCAAAAAATCGTGCATTGACGCTGCGAAGTTCCACTTTGATGTCACGGCCGTGCAGCAGCGCACCCGCGCGGCCATACCCTGTCATGCTCAAAACCATAACCTTACACCTCATAAAACAACATATATTGTTTATTGTACTATTTTTGGGCGCTAGATGCAAGGCTGGCAGTCGTATTTTGCAAAATTTCACGTGGATTTTTACAATTTATCCAAAACAAAAAGCCGCCCCCGCAGCAAAGCGGAGACGGCATAGTGCCAATTAGACGGGATGAGACTTGTTCTCGTAGTCGGCGTGCAGAGCATCCACACCCTGCAGGCGGGCGTTGCGCTTCTCGAAGAACTTGGGCGCAACCTGCGGGAACATGGCGTAGGTCAAGACGTCCTCCTCCTGGATAGCGTACTTGGAGGCTTCAGCCTTCAGTTTCTCCATCTCGGGCTCGAGGGTGTCGGCAAAGCGGCAGGTGATGGGCTTCTCACCCTTCAGGATGAAGTCGCTGAACTCCTTCTTGATGGGCGCGGGGGTCTTGCCGTAATCGCCATGGACCAGGCCCTTGAACTCCTTGGTGACCATCTTGTAGCGCTCACCCATGATGACGTTAAAGACAGCCTGGGTGCCAACGATCTGGCTGGTCGGGGTGACCAGCGGCGGATAACCGGCATCCTCACGCACGCGGGGAATCTCCTCCAGAACATCCTGGAGCTTATCCTCCTTGCCGGCGTCCTTCAGCTGCTTGAGCATATTGGAGAACATACCGCCCGGCACCTGATACAGCAGGGTGTTGGCGTCAACGCCCAGGGACTTCTGGTTGATCTGGCCGTTGGCGATGTACTTTTCGCGCAGCTTGTTGAAGTAAGCGCGGACGACATTCAGCTGGTTCAGGTCAAGGCCGGTGTCGTAGTCGGTGCCCTGCAGGGCGGCGACCAGACTCTCAGTGGGCATATGAGAGGTGCCCAGAGCGAGGGGGCTCATGGCGGTATCAACGATATCTGCGCCAGCCTCGATGCCCTTCAGAATGGACATGGAAGCAAGACCTGCGGTGTAATGGCTGTGGATATCCACAGGAATCTTGATGGTCTCTTTCAGCTCCTTGACCAAGTCATAGCAGGTGTAGGGCTTCAGCAGACCGGCCATATCCTTGATGCAGATAGAGTCGGCACCCATCTCTTCCAGAGTCTTGGCATAGTTGGCGAAGTACTCGTTGTTATGTACCGGGCTCAAGGTGTAGCTGATGCAGGCCTGAACGTGAGCGCCTTCCTTGTTGGCGGCCTTGATGGCGGTCTGCAGGTTGCGCGGGTCGTTCAGAGCGTCGAAAATACGAATGACGTCAATGCCGTTGGCGACAGACTTCTGGACGAAGTACTCGACGGCGTCATCGGCGTAGGGACGGTAGCCCAGCATATTCTGGCCGCGGAACAGCATCTGCAGCTTCTGGTGGGGCAGCTCCTTGCGCAGGATGCGCAGGCGCTCCCAAGGATCCTCATCCAGGAAACGGATGCAGGAGTCAAACGTAGCGCCGCCCCAGCACTCCACAGAGAAGTACGGGATTTTGTCCATTTCGGGCAGGATGGGGCGCATTTCGCCCATGGTCATGCGGGTGGCCAGCAGAGACTGGTGGGCATCACGCAGGACGACCTCAGTAATCTTAATGGGTTTCTTAGCCAATGTGATTCACCCGGCCTTTCTATTAGTTCATGGTGATGAGCAGGTCGCCGGAGTTGACAACGTCGCCCTTGCGCACATTGACGCTGGCAATGGTGCCATCCTGCGGGGCGCTGATCTCGTTCTCCATCTTCATGGCCTCGAGGATCAGCAGGGTGTCGCCAGCCTTGACGGAGTCGCCGGCCTTGACCTTGACATCCAGGATGTTGCCGGGCATGGGAGCGGTGACAGAGACAGCACCGGCAGCGCCAGCGGGGGCGGCAGCAGGTGCCGGTGCAGCGGCGGGAGCCGGTGCGGCTGCGGGGGCAGCAACAGGAGCGGCAGCGGCAACGGGGGCACCAGTGCCTTCCTCAACGGTGACATTATAAGCAACGCCGTTTACGGTAACGATCAGGTTTTTCATAGAAAGTTCCTCCCTATTTCAAGGTTGATGATTACAGCGTGATATTGCCGTGCTTCTTAGCCAGGCGCACAGCGCGCTTGCTGGCCAGCATATCCAAGGCCTGGACAACAGTGCCGCGGGCGGTGGCAGCATCGGCAACGGCGTCAGCGGCACCGTTGGCAACAGCGGCGTCAGCGCTGCAAACGTCCTTGGCGTAAGCGGCGGCCTTGGCCTTGGTGGCGTTGACGATGTTATCGGAAGCAAAAATTTCGTCCTTGTACAGAACGGTGACGGCGGCCTCAGGGGCCAGCGGAGCCACAGTGCAGCCCTGCACGGCGACGCGCCAGTCAGCGCAGGCAGCAAAGACGGTGTAAGCAGGGCCGACAGCCTCACCGGCCAGAACGGCGACCTTGACGGTGGTAGCCTCGGCATAGACACCGGCCATACGGGCGGCCTGGCGGATACCGCCGGCCTCGTCGTCACCCTCGCTGCGGCCGAAGCCCTCGGTGTTGACGACGGTCACGACCGGGATGCTGTACGCATCACACAGGCGGACAAAGCGGGCGGCCTTGGCGGTGCACTTGTGGCACAGGGCCTTCTTCTCGGTGGCGACAATGCCGACGGCGCTGCCGTTGATGGTAGCCAGCGCGGTAACGACATTCTTGCCGTAACCGGCGTACAGTTCGACGGCGCTGCCCTCGTCAGCCAAAGCGGCGACGGCGTCAGCGGCGGTGTACTTTACGAGGTCGAGAGCCTTGGAAGGTGCGGAAAAGTCGAACAGAGCGGGGCCGGCCAGGTTGTTGGCGGGCAGCAGGGCGACGATGGACGCAGCCTGCTTGGCAGCGGCAACAGCGTCCGCGGCGGTAACGGCGGCGACACCGGCCTTGGCGGCGAACGCGGCAGAACCGGCGTTGGCGACCTTGTCCTCAGCGTTGAACGGAGCGTTCAGGAACAGCTCGGCGTCCTCAGCCATGACACAGACGTCAGCGGCGGCGGCGTTGATGGCGTTGGTGCCGGCGCAGGTGCCGGTAACAACGGCGACCTGGGGCACAACACCGGACACGCGCGCAATCTCAGCGGTCAGGCGGGCGTTGGCGTTGAGCAGGTCAAGGCCGCCCTCCAGCTTAGCGCCGGTGGAGTCATAGAACGTAACGACCGGTGCACCGGTCTCGGCGGCCATCTCCAGCACGCGGATATTCTTTTCGATATCCTGCACGCCGACGGGAGAACCGTCCTCAAACACGACGTAGGCGTTCTGGCCGTTTGCACAGCCGTAAGCTGCACTTACAGCGCCGTCAGTAAACAGCGGCGCGTAGGTGCCGTCATCAAAAAATGCTGCAAGGATCTCTACCTTGCCGGGCTTATTTGCTGCCATACAGTTTCCTCCTATGGTAAAACTGACTGTTTTTTATAAAATCTTATAAAAATATTTTACAAAAATCCGCCATTTAACATAATTATACTACGATTGCGCTATTTTCACAAGTGGAATTTTGCACGTTTTTCAGGATTTTCTGCAATTTTAGTCAGAATTTGTGCGCTTCCTGATGGGGCCGGGGCGGCGTGCCGTGCCGGAAGGGCGGCTTTCACCCTTATTAGACGATTTCATGGCCGCGTTGCGCAGGGCGTTGATCTCGCTCTTTTTCAGTTCGCGGTACTCGCCCGGCTGCAGCATACCCAGTTTGACCGGGCCTTCGGCGCTGCGGCGCAGGCGCACGACCTGCAGGCCGACTGCCGAGCACATGCGGCGGATCTGACGGTTGCGGCCCTCGTGCAGGGTGATCTCCAGTACGCTGCGGCCCGGCTCGTCCACCACAACATGGATGACGCAGGGCTTGGTCTTGACGCCGTCGTCCAGCACGACGCCGGAGGACATCTCAATGATCTGTTGCTCGGTGGCGCGGGGGTTGACCGTGACGCGGTACAGCTTGCCGACGCCGCCGGACGGATGGGTCAGCATATTGATGAACGCGCCGTCGTCTGTCATCAGCAGCAAGCCCTCACTGTCCTTGTCCAGGCGGCCGACAGGGCGCAGCATGGCGGGCACATCGGACACCAAGTCCATGACGGTCTTGCGGCCGCGATCGTCGGAGCGGGTAGTCAGGTAGCCACGGGGCTTGTGCAGCATGATATAGGTGTACTGGCGCTTACGCACGATGCGGACGGTCTTGCCGTCAATCATGACCTTGTCAAAATCAGGGTCCATCTTGTCGCCCAGCCCGACCGGGTGGCCGTTGACCTTGACTTTGCCAGCGGCAATCAAACGCTCGGCCTCGCGGCGGGAGCAGATACCCTGGTCAGCCAGTACCTTTTGAACTCTTTGTTCTGCCATGAAAAATTTACTCCTTATCAGCGGGGGCATCAGCACCCGGCTTTTCTTTCTTGATGAGCGCGGCAACTTTGTCCACCAGCTCCGGCAGGGACGCAATGACGTTATCCACGGCGGAGACTTTTTCCACCAGCTGGACGGTGCGCACATTGCCGTTGGACACGACCAGGAACGCCACCGGCGTGACCGAGACGCCCGCGCCGCTGCCGCCGCCGAACATCTGCTTGTTGGAGTTTGGCCCGACGTCGGAACCGCCGGATGCAAAACCGAAGGTGACGCGGGAGACCGGGATGATGGTGGTATCGTCCACATGGATGGGATCGCCGATGATGGTTTCGGCGTTGACCATGTTGCGAATTTTTTCGATGGTGACGCCCATCAGGCCCTGAATAGGATGCTCAGCCATAAGAAATTCCTCCTTTTATAATACGAAAATCGTTTATGAATTTTTGACGGCGGGCTGCAGCTGCGGGTTTTTCCACAGCCGCCAAAGCACCCGTAAAAGCAACCAGAGCAGCACGCCGGTACCGATGGATACACGGAAAGAGATATTGCGCTCCCCTGTCCGCTCACCGGTGAAATCCGGCTCGAGCCAGAGGCGGTCGCTCTGCAAACGGATGTACTGCTGCAAAAACGCCAGCAGATTGTTCAGCGCTGCCATCTCCGCGCCGTACAACTCGGCGGTGGTGCTGGCCTCGTCTGCGGTGACGGTCCAGAACACATCCAGATGCTGCACCCGCACGGTGCGCAGCAGGCGGCGGCCCAGCCAGCCGGTATGCCCCAGCATACATTTTGCAAAGGCCATCGGGTCATCGGAGAGCAGCTGCATAGCGGCGTCGATGTGGTCAGAAATGCCGAACGGCAGACCACCCTTGCTGTTCTGTGCGGGGGGCGTTTCCTCTGGCGCGGACGCTGGTGTGATTTTGGCCTCGGCTTGCGCAGCTGTCGCTGCGGGCCGCGGTGCGGGGGCAGGCAGTGCAGACTTATCCGGCTCGACCTTGACGGTCACGCTGGCCTTCTCGCCCTCCACAGTCTTGATGACAGTGGGCGGCGGGGATGTGTCGGGCTTTTTCGGCGACTTCTGCGTGGGCTTGGATTTAGCTTTGGACTGTGTGCCCTGCGTGCCGCCGCGCGGCCAGAGGGTGAATTTCAGCGGCCCGTAAAAGGCTTTGGCGAATGCCTCCCCCGGCCTGTACGCCGCCTGTATGCCCAGTGGCAGCAGCAGCGCGACGACCAAAAGCAGCAGGATTGTCAGCAATACCCAGCCGATCAGCCGCAGGATGAAGAAAAGAATGGCCATAGGCAATCACTTCCATTCCAACTGGCCGTCGTCGTCCTCTGCTTCCTCCGGCTCGCTGTTTTCCGGTGCTTCGCCGTGCAGCGGCGGCAGGTCGGCCAGGCTGCCCAGACCGAACACCCGCAAAAAGGTATCCGTGACCTGAAACGCCACCGGTTTGCCAGGCAGATCCAGGCGGCCTGCTTCTTCAATCAGCCCTTTGTCCAGCAGCTTTGTGACGGTGGACGAGGAATCCACGCCGCGCACCTGCTCGATAAAGCTGCGGGAGACCGGCTGATTGTAGGCGATGACAGCCAGTACTTCCAGCGCAGCGGGAGAAAGCGGCGCGTTGCGGCGGGTGTCCAAAATGCGCTTCACCATCTCGCCGTAGTACGGGCGGGTCGTCATCTGCCAGCGGTCCGGTTCAAAATACAAAAGGACCATACCGCTTTCCCGCTCGTCGTAGAGCTTCTGCAATTTCTGCAAAAGTTCGGCGGTCTCGTCTGTGTCCAGCCGCAGGGCGTCGGCCAGGCGGGCGGTCTCCACCGGCTCGGCGTGGGCAAACAGCATGGCTTCCAGCGAGCCCAACTCCTGTCGTTCTGTCATTGCGTTTTGTCCTTTCTTCTGCGGTGGGTATGGTCAAGCTGCAAAGTGCCGCTGTCATCTACCTTGACGCGGCCTGCGCGGATCAGTTCCAGCAGTGCCAGGAATGTAGCGACATTGGTGCTGCGGCTCTCCTCGTGGCTGAACAGCTCCCCCATCTTCTGCAAACTGCCCTTGAGCAGCCCGCGCAGCATATGGGAGACCCGGCTCGCCACCGAGACAAACGGCGCTGTGACCAGAGGTTCGAACTTTTCCTGCGTGGGCTTTTTCTTGCGGGTGCTGCGGCCCATTAAGTTGAACCATGCCTGCACCAGCCAGTTGGGGTCATGGCGGCGAGTGTACTCGGCTGCGCCCACCAGCGGCATCGGCTCACGCGCGACGGTATACAAATCCCGCGCACGGCTGCCCAGCTGGGCGGCGACCTCCTTGCAGGCGCTGTACTCAATCAAGCGGCCGGTCAGCTCGGCCTTCATCCGCTCGGCCTCGGGGCTGCGGGGCAGCAGCAGCGCACTTTTCATCTGTACGAGATGGGCCGCCATATCGATGAACTCGCTGGAAATCTCCATGCGGTTCTGCTGCATTTCACGGATGGCGGCGGTGTACTGCTCGATCAGCTCCATGATGTTGACATCATAGAGGTTCATTTTATTTTTGCCCACGAGATACAGCAGCAAATCAAGCGGGCCCTCAAAATCTTCAATTTTAAATGTCAGAACTTCCGGCAAAAACTCAATACCCCCACAATAGTTCCACAAAGCCTGTCAGGCGCAGCATCAAATTCCACATGGCGTTGACCAGCATCGAGAGCGGCGTGTTCAAAAGGCCCAGGAATACCAGCGCCAGCACGGCCAGCATGATATACCGCTCGTACTTCATCGCCTTGAAGTAAAGCCGCTGCGGCAAAAACAACAGCGCAATGCGGCTGCCGTCAAACGGCGGCACCGGCAGCAGGTTGAACACACCCAGGCTCAGGTTCATGGCAACCATATAATAAAGGAACATCGACAGCGCGGGCACAGCCTGCCCCGCGCCGCTGTACCAGCAGAGCTTGTACAGGATCATCGATACCCACGCCAGTAAAAAGTTGCTGGTAGGCCCGGCTGCGGCGGACAGCGCCATGCCGACTTTCGGGTTCTTATAGTTGTAAGGGTTGATGGAAACAGGCTTGGCCCAGCCGACACCGCCCACCAGCATGCACAATGCGCCCAGCGGGTCAAAGTGGCGCATCGGGTTCAGTGAGAGCCGACCCGCCCGCACGGCGGTGTCGTCGCCCAGCAGGTGGCTGGCCAGCGCATGGGCGGACTCGTGGAATGGTATGGCAATCAGCACAACGATGGCGCGCAGCAGATACTGCAAAATCACTGCGGAAGACAACAAACCGTTCAAAAGCACACACCACCCCATTAAAACTTAGTCTATTATATCGTAGAAACGGCAGCAAAACAAGCCCCGCAGAGCGGCAAAACACAATATTTGGGGGCAAAATTGAGCAAAAACGCAAAATTATGAAAAAAATTCAAAAAAAATCTTCGAAAACACTTGCATTTTCTGCCATCATACGCTATACTGTTAAAGCTATTGAAAAGGAGGTGCAAGCATTATGGCCAAATGTTCTTGCTGTGGCAAGGGTGTCACGTTCGGTATCAAGGTTTCTCACTCTCATCGTCGGAGCAACCGTACCTGGAACCCCAATGTCAAGCGCGTGAAGGCGATCGTGGACGGTTCCCCGAAGTATATCTACGCCTGCACCCGCTGCCTGCGCTCTGGTAAAGTTACCCGCGCGGTCTGATTGGAAGGAAAAAATGCCGGTCACATCCGTGTGACCGGCTTTTTCTCTTTTGGTTTGCTTTTTTAAGGAGGTTCGCCCATGCTCCCCCATGACCCCGTAATGCTATTGAGCTATGTCAACACCCAGTTGCGCGACAGGGACGCTTCTCTGGATGCGCTCTGCGACCGCGAGGATGCCGACAAGCAGGCGTTGTGTGCGGCTCTGGCCGAAATCGGCTATGAGTACAACGCCGAACAGAACCGATTTGTGTGATACCCCCCAAATAGAGAGAGGAAGTTGAAGAACCCGATGAATTTTATCTTTGTCAGCCCGCATTTCCCCAAGACCTACTGGAATTTCTGCGACCGCCTGCACCGCAATGGTGTCAATGTGCTGGGCATCGGTGACGCGCCGTTCGACGAGATTCCGTGGGAACTGAAAAACTGCCTGACGGAGTATTACCGCGTGAACAACCTCGGTAACTATGACGAGATGCTCCGTGCTGTCGCCTACTTCACCTTCCACTACGGCAAAATCGATTGGATCGAGTCCAACAACGAATATTGGCTGGAAATGGATGCCCAGCTGCGCACGGATTTCAACATCACGACCGGCGCACAGAACGACTTCATCGAGCGCATCAAGTACAAGAGCAAGATGAAGGAAAGCTACATTGCCGCCGGTGTGCCGGTGGCCCGCCACCATATGGTCAGCACCCTGCATGAAGCCCGCACCTTTATTAAGGAAGTCGGCTACCCGGTCATCGTCAAGCCGGACAACGGCTGCGGTGCCGAGGCCACCTACAAGCTGCATAACTTTACCGAACTGAAAAAGTTCTATGCAGAGCCGCATAATGTGCAGTATATTATGGAGGAATATATCAACGGCACCATCGTCAGCTTTGACGGCGTGGCCGACAGCCATTGCGTGCCGCTGTTCTACACCTCCAATGTGTTCCCCACCCCGATGCTGGATATCGTCAGTGAGAACGGTGATTTGAGCTACTGGACGCAGAAAACTGTGCCCGCCGCGCTGAAGGATGTGGGCTTCCGCACCATCAAGGCGTTCGGCGCAAAGAGCCGGTTCTTCCACTGCGAGTTTTTCCAGCTCAACGAGGACAAGCCCGGCCTTGGCAAAAAGGGCGATTACGTTGCGCTGGAAGTCAATATGCGCCCGGCCGGCGGCTACACGCCCGATATGATCAATTATGCGAACTCGGTGGATTGCTACCAGATTTGGGCCGACATGGTCTGCTATGATGAGGTGCGCAACGCTGAGCTGGACGGCCCCAAGTATTTCTGCGTCTATGCAGGCCGCCGCGACTGCCACGAGTACAAGCGCACCCACGCACAGATCATGGCCAAGTACGGCAGTCGCATGAAGATGGCAGAGCGCATCCCCCAGGCCCTGCGCCTGGACATGGGCGACCAGATGTACACCGCCGTCGTGCGCTCCACCGCCGAGCGCGACGCGTTCATCCGCTACGTGCAGGAGAAAGCGTAAAAAAGCTTTCTCACGAGGGAGAAGGTGACCCAAAGGGCTGGATGAGGAGAGGCGTGCCCATGATTACGCATAAATGGGCTGCTGCTGCAAGCGCGCCCCACATCAGTCACCTTCGGTGACAAGCTTCCCCCAAGGGGAGACCTTTATACAGAAAGAGCCTGACCATCCCCGGTCAGGCTCTCTTTGTATACCCTTACTTCAATTTCACGCTCTTATGGTATACGCCCAGCGCAATCACGGCGGTGATGACCTCCGTCACCCAGAAGGCGTTCCAGATGCCGTTTGCACCCAGCACGCGGCAGAACGCCCAGGCCAGCGGCATGATGACTACCACATAGCGGCACAGCGAAATAACAAGCGACTGTACGCCCATGCCTAGGCCCTCCAGCGCACCGGAGACAACGACCGAGATCGTCGAGACGATGAAGCCCGCACAGATAATGCGCAATGCGACTGTGCCGATGGCGATGGTCTCCGCGCTGGAACTGAACAGCCCAATCAGTTGCCCGGACAGCGCCAGGCACAGTACCGTGCCCGCCGCCATAATGGCCGCGCACATCCCCATGGCCGTGCGGTAGAGCTTCTTGACACGGTCATACTCCCCTGCGCCGTAGTTGTAGCCAATGATGGGACGCAGGCCCTGCACAATGCCGTTGGCGGGCAGATACAGGAAAGTCTGCAATTTGTAGTAGATGCCCAGCACCACAACATAGCTCTGGGAGAATGCCGCCAGCAGTCCATTCAGGAAGGAGATAAGCACCGAAGGCAGCGCTAAATTCAGGATAGCAGGCACGCCGATGGCGTACAGCTGCAGGTCCAGCTTGGCGTCGGCCCGCAGGCAGGCGCGGCGCAGCTTGACCGGGATGGGCCGCACGTTATAAACGATGAGGTAGAACACGACCGGTACCAGCTGGCCGATGCCGGTAGCCAGCGCCGCGCCTGCAATGCCCATTTCCGGGAAGGGACCGATGCCGAAAATCAGCAACGGGTCAAGGATGATGTTGCAGACGGAGCCGCCCATCAGGCCGATCATTGTGACGTTCATCCGGCCAACGGCCTGAAAAATCTTCTCAAACGACATGGCCGCCATGATGACAACGGCAAACATAAAGGCGATGCTGGAATAGGTCAGACCCATGGCGATGACCGATTCATCGCTGGTGAAGGACCGCAGAAAGCGCGGCATGATGGCCGTGCAGACGATGGAGATAATGACGCCGTGAATCAGCGAAAGCACCATGCCGTGGGTGGCGGCAGTGTCAGCCTTTTCCTTATTGCCTGCGCCCATGTGCAGCGAGATCAGCGCACTGATGCCGACGCTGAAACCAATCGCGATTGCATTGATGAGGTTTTGCACCGGGTACACCAGCGAGAGCGCGGTCATGGCTTCCTCACTGATGCGGGCAACGAAGAGGCTGTCCACAATGTTGTACAGCGCGTTGACCAGCATAGAAATGACCATGGGCAGCGCCATCGAAGTCAGCAGCGGGAAAATCGGTTTTTCTTTCATAAAAGTATCGTTCATGGGTTTCTCCTTTTCGGCACGCAAAAACGCCACACAACAGCCCGGAGGGCCATTGTGTGGCGAAAAGTAGTATCAAAACTGTAAAAATCCACACCTTATTTTAGGTGCCTTTATTATACAAACTACCGCCGAATTTGTCAAGATGCTTGCGCCGGGTGCGCAAAAACGGTACAATAAAAGCAAAATAGTTTTGTAAGGAGAATCTCTGATGAAAAAAGTGTTGGTTTCCGGTGCAGGCGGCTTTGTGGGGGCACGCATTATGGCGCAGCTGGCAGGCCGGTATGAACTGTGCGCTTTCCCGAAAGGGATGCTGGCCGCCGCCGATGAAACGGCGGTGGCCGAGCTTGTGTGGCACGAACAGCCCGACGTAATTTTGCACACAGCGGCAATCTCGGACACTGGATACAGCCAAAAACACCCGGAGGAATCCTATCGCGCCAATGTGCAGCTGCCGCTCTGGGTGGCCAGGGCCGCGCAGACAGTGGGGGCAAAGCTTGTGTGTTTCAGCTCGGACCAGGTATACACGGGGCTGACGGACATTGGGCCGTTTGCCGAGGATACGCCGCTCTCCCCTGCCAACGTCTATGGCCGCCACAAGCTGGAAGCCGAACAGCGCGTGCTGGATGCCCGGCCCGATGCTGTGCTGCTGCGTGCTACCTGGATGTACGATCTGCCCGGGTATGGCTTGCCGATCCGCGGAAATTTTCTGCTGAATCTGTACAGTGCGGCTCTGCACGGCGGCACACTGCGGTTCTCCTGCCGTGACTACCGCGGCATTACCTACGTGCGCGAGGCTGTGGAGCAGCTGACCCAGGCAATGGAACTGCCCGGCGGCGTGTACAACTTTGGCAGTGAGAACGACTGCAACATGTACACGACCGCGTTGCGGGTCTGTGAGACGCTGGGCATCCACCCAGAGATTGAAAAACAGGAGTGGCCGCGCAGCCTGCTGATGGACGGCAGCAAGTTCCGCAACGCCGCAGGTGTGGGATTTGCAGACACACAGGCCGGTATAAAGCACTGCTTGCGGGAGTATGGGCTGGAATAAGTGCGGCGGAAATCAGCGGCGCACCATACGGTAAAAGTCGCCGTCCCCGGCGGTCGTTGCCTGATGAACGATGCCGCCGTCAATGGCGAAGCCTGCACGCTGGTAGCAGCGGATGGCAAGTTCGTTCTTTCAAAATATCGCTTTCTCAAAGACGTAATAAAAAACCGCCAAATCCGAAAGGATTTGGCGGTTATACTGAGTAGACAACCCAACGTTTGGTCCGAGTGGCGAGAGTCGAACTCACGGCCTCTTGAACCCCATTCAAGCGCGCTACCAAACTGCGCTACACCCGGTCGAACCGGGCTGTCTCAAATCAGCTTATATATTATAACCGACTGCGAAGAAAATGTCAATACCCTGCACCATAAAAAGTTGCGGAATTTGACATTTTTAATTTTCATGGATTATGCTGCAACCGTAGCGGCTGTCCCCAAAGTCCCGCTTGTTGACCAACTTGACCCCAAGTTTACCACAAAACAAAAACCGCCAGACCCATAAGGATTTGGCGGTATACTGAACAGACAGCCCAACGTTTGGTCCGAGTGGCGAGAGTCGAACTCACGGCCTCTTGAACCCCATTCAAGCGCGCTACCAAACTGCGCTACACCCGGTCGAACCGGGCTGTCTCAAATCAGCTTATTCATTATAGCGGAGTAAATCACAAATGTCAAGCAATTTTGAAAAATAAATGGGAAATTTTGTCCGAATTTCAGTCCAACTCCAAGCGCATCAAAATAAGCTCCTGCCATGCGCCGCTGCGGGTGCGGAAACCGCGCGGATTGCGGCCATACTCGGTGAAACCTACGTGCTCATACAGCATTCGTGCGGCGGTATTCTCGGCCACGACGTCCAGTTCCAGTTGGGTATACCCTGCCGTTTTGGCGCACTCGATACAGGCCTCCGTCAGGGCGCGGCCGATGCCCCTGCCCCAATAGGCCCGGTCGATACTGATGCCGAACTCGGCGCGGTGGCGCAGCTTCTCCTGACTGCCTATGGGGGTTATGCCGGCGGTGCCGACGATTTCGCCGCCGATAACAGCGCAGATTTCAATACTGTTGGAGCTGGCAGCGGATTGGGCGAGAAAATCCCGCTCATTTTCTACGGTCATCGGGCTTTCCCCCGGATAGGTCAGCAGAAACTCGGTCTGTGTGTGGGTCAGATTGAAAATGCGCAGTACCGGCTCGGCGTCGTCTGCCCCAGCATTGCGCAGCACACAGGGCGTGCCGTCGCGCAGGGTCAAGTTCTTTTGATATTGCATGGTACCCTCCTTAGCGGACTAATGTGTGTACTTATAAACAAAAACGTCGTAGATTTCAACGAATCTACGACGTTTTTTCATGGTGGAGCTGACGGGAGTCGAACCCGTGTCCGAAAAGAAATCGGTTAGAGTATCTCCGGGCGCAGTGTGCTTATTGAATTTCCCTTGGTGCGGGCGAACACACACGCACTACACCGCGGTAGCTTCATAAATTCATGCCGGACCGCAAAGCTTAAGCCCGTTCACGTTCAGTACCTAATCGACGCCCTGACCCCGCGCGGTACTAACGCGGGCAGAACGGTAGAGCCTAATTAGGCAGCTACGGCAACAGGATAATTGTTGTCAGTTAATTTAAGTTGGCGCTTTTATCGTGGGTCACCGCCACGGCCCGCTGCTCACGCCTCTCTCTCCCCGTCGAAACCATTACAGCCCCGCATATTCGGCAGGTGTGAGCCTGCCGGGAAAGATAAGGGAAAACAACTTATCGCTGCGTTTTCAGTGCGCGGTCAATGTCGCGCTTGGCATCGCGTGCCGCAGCAGTTGCACGCTTGTCATAGAGCTTTTTGCCTTTACAAAGACCTAATTCCAGCTTGACGCGCCCTTTCTTGAAATAGAGCGAAAGAGGAACAAGCGTATACCCTTGCAGCTTGATCTGCTGGCCCAGGCGGCGAATCTCCGCTTTGTGCGCCAGCAGCCGCCGCGGGCGGCGCGGGTCTTTGTTGAAGATGTTGCCCTGCTCATAGGGGCTGATGTGGATACCTTTTGCTATCAACTCGCCGTCATCGATATCCGCCCAGGAATCCTTGAGGTTTACCCCACCGGCGCGCAGGCTTTTGACCTCGGTGCCGACCAGCTCAATGCCGGTTTCCAGCGCTTCGACCACAAAGTATTCGTGGCGCACCTCACGGTTGACGGCAATCATTTTCTTTCCGCTTTTGTCCTCGGCCATGGGCACACCTCCTTCGCGGTGATAGGATATTTATTGTAACGCGGCTGCGGCGAAAAGTCAAGGGCTTTTCGTCACATCTCGCCGCGACCGGCCATAGCGCGGTACAGCGTCGTCTCATCGGCATATTCCAAACTGGAACCCACCGGCAGACCATAGGCCAGGCGGGTCGTCTTGATGCCCAGCGGCTTGATGAGTTTGGCGATATACATAGCGGTTGCCTCGCCCTCCACCGTGGGACTGGTGGCCATGATGACCTCCTTGACGGTGTCGTTCAGGCGGGCCAGCAGTTCCTTGACGCAGAGTTGGTCTGCACCGATACCGTCCATCGGTGAGATCAGGCCGTGCAGCACATGGTACAGGCCGCTATATTCGTGGGTGCGTTCGATGGATTTGATATCCCGCGGGCTTTCCACAACGCAGATGACGCTGCGGTCCCGCTTTTGGGAGGCGCAAATTTTACAGACCTCACCGGCAGTATAGTCCTGGCAAATGCGGCAGCGGTGCAGGTCTTTCTTTGCGTGCTCAATGGCTTTGGCAAGCTCCATTGCCTGCTCTGGCGGCATGGACATGACCTGGTAAGCCATGCGCACGGCGCTTTTTCGGCCAACGCCGGGAAAACGGGCAAACTGATCCACCAGGTTTTCCAGCGGCTCAACATTTTGCGGCATAGTGTGCCTCTCAGCCCAGACCGGGGATGTTCAGCCCGCCGGTCATCTTGGACATTTCTTCCTCGGAGTCCTTATCCACGGCAGCAGTGGCGCTGTTGACGGCGGCGGCGATCAGATCCTCAAGCATTTCGATATCGTCGGGGTCAACGGCCTCAGGCTTGATCTTGACAGCGGTAATTTCGTGCTTGCCATTCATGGTGACAGTGACCATCTCACCGCTGGCAGTGCCGGTGTATTCCTTGGCTTCCAGTTCTTCCTGCTTAGCGCGGATGCTGTCCTGCATCTTCTGCACCTGGCGCATCATGGCGTTGGGGTCGGGACGGCCGTAGCCTTTGGGCATTCTTGCTTTCATGGGTGATATCCTCCAAAAATAATTATTTATCAACGATTTTCAAATCGACGCCCAATTCCTGCATATTGTGCAGGGTCTCGTCAATGCTGACAGCCGGGGCATCGCTGGCGGCTTCCTTCGGCTCCTCATAGGGGCCGATGCTGTATTTGATCCGCGAGACGCGGTAGATGGCTTCTTTCAGCCGCTTGCTGACTTCACGATTGTTGCGGATGTAATCGCGGAAGGCGTCGCTACATTCAAACAAAACGCGTTTGTCGTCGCAGTAGGCCCTGGTGCCGCGCAAAAACGAGATGAGCATGGCGTCATTTTCTTCCAGATCCGACAGGACGGCGGGCCAGAAACCGAACGGTTCCAGCGGGCCGGCCTGCCGGGGCGGTTCCGATTTGCGGGGGGCTGCGGCAGGGGCCGGGCGTGTCGGCGGGGATGCAGGCTGCGGTGTGGGTTTTAACTCGGGCTGCAAGAACGGCGGCTCGTCGTCGATGGGCGGCGGTACGTCATCTGTCTCCCCCGCTGCGGGGGCTGCCATGGGCGGCTGTGCCTGCGAAACCATCGGCGGCACAACGGCAGGTGCAGCCTGTACCGGCGGCGGGGCCGCAGTGAACGCCCTGGGGGCAGACGCGAATGCCTGCGGTGCGGCGGGTACAGGGGCTGCCTGCTGGATGACGACCTGTGCGGCGGCTTCAGCCTGGGTCAGCGAGAACACGGCCAGTTCCAACTCAATACGCTGGTCGGTGCCGCGGCTCATCTTTTCCAGTGCCGAGCCAAAGGCGTTGATGGCGCGGATAGCTTCGGTCTGCGGGAAGTCTTTGCGCTGGGTGTAGGCGGATTCTTCCTCCGGCGAGATACCGGTCAGAAGCGACGTGCCGCCCGGTAGCGCACAGAGCATCAGGTTTCGGTAATGCCCGGCCAGTTCCATGCAGAGGCGGCGCATATCGACGCTCTGCTGGCGCAGTTCGGCGATTTTTTCCAGCGCGGTGACGGAATCATGGGCGTTGATGGCGTCGCTGATCTCGAACAGGTATCCCCTATCCGTGACGCCTGCCATGCGGCGCACAAGGGCTTCGTCAACTTTGTTGTCGACACCGGCACAGGTGTCCAGGATGGAGAGTGCGTCACGCATCGCGCCGTCAGCCAGGCGGCCAATCAGCTGCGCAGCGTTCTCGTCGAGGTCGATTTTCTCTTCCCCGGCGACATACAGCAGACGCTTTGCGATATCATCTGCCGTGATGCGGGTGAAATCGTACCGTTGGCAGCGACTTAAAATCGTGACCGGAACCTTCTGCACCTCGGTGGTAGCAAGGATGAAGATGACATGCTCGGGCGGTTCCTCCATCGTTTTCAGCAGCGCGTTGAACGCGGCTGTCGAAAGCATATGCACCTCGTCGATGATGTACACTTTATATTTGCAGACAGACGGCAGGTAGGCAACTTCGTCGCGCAGGTCGCGGATATCGTCAACGCCGTTGTTGGAGGCAGCGTCCATCTCGATGATATCCATGATGGAGCCGGAGTCAATACCCTTGCAGATTTCACATTTGCCGCAGGGGTCGGGGCTGGTGGTGTCCAGGCAGTTGACCGCCTTGGCAAAAATTTTGGCGCAGGTGGTCTTGCCTGTGCCGCGCGTGCCGGTGAACAGGTAGGCATGGCCGATACGCCCGGCTGCAATCTGGTTCTGCAAGGCCGTGACGATGGCCGTCTGGCCTACGACGTCGGCAAAGCGCTGGGGACGCCATTTGCGATATAAAGCGCGGTACATCGACACATCCCTCCTAAGATATAAAAACAGCGGGCAGAGCACGCGGCTGCGCTGCTTTGCGTACAGATGCAGGCTTGACCGCGGCACTAGGCAAGCGCCGCTTAATGCTGCTCGGTTCCCCGCCTGACATGGTTCACAGGCTGCCCACGCGCGGGACCTGCATCTGTACGCGAAACAGCGCAATTCAGCCCTGTCCGCTTTTAGTATTATACAATAAGTTCAGGATAAATGCAAGCGTTTTGCATTAATCTTCCTGCAGACGCTCCACCATCTGGTAAAGGGCTTCGGCGCTGTTGAAGTTCTGGGGCATGATCTCTGACGCCGGGATGGAGATATCGTACTCCTCGTTCAGGGCAGAAATGATTTGCAGAATGTCAAAAGAATCAAGGATGCCGTCGTCGATTAGGGTGGTGCAGGTGGAAAAGTCCACGCCCTCTTTGATCTCGCTCAAAATTTCCAGTAAACGTTCCATGATGAATTTCTCCTTTTTTATCTATAAGTTCGGCGTGTTGAGGGGGGACGTCGGCGTGATGCCGCGCACAAGGCGGGGCGTACCGTCCTGCCACAAAACGACCCGCGGCAGGTCGCGGCTGAGAAACAGCCCCAACCCCTCGGTGACGGAGTAAGCCCCGGTATTCTCAAAGACAAGCAGGTCGCCGGGGGCAAGGCCGTCCAACGGCATACTGCGTACCAGTACATCGTTGGTGGTACACAGGCTGCCGCAGAGGGTCCAATCCAGTGTCTCCCCTGCCTGGGCGGCAAAGTGGCGCAGGTGCGGGCGCTTCATGCCCATGATTTGGCCCAGGTAGTTCAGGTGGTTCATGCCGCCGTCCACAATGCAGTAGTGCTGGCCGTCGTGGTCCTTACAGTCCATGGCAGTAGTCAGGTAATAGCCGCATTCGGCGGTGTAAAAGCGGCCCATCTCCACGGTCAGGTGCGCCCAGCGGGCGGCCTCCTGCAAGGCAGGGGCCAGCGTTTTGGCCGGGGCGAGGGTGTCGGTGAAATCGTCGCCGTTAAAATAAGGCACCGACAGGCCAGGGCCGTATTCCAGCTCTGAAAGGCGCAGGCCAAAGGTCTGCTCGATCTCGTCATAAAGCTCGCGCAGCATCGCCAGTTCCTTTTGCTGATTCGCCAGCTTTTTGCGCTGGGTGCCCACAAAATAGTGGATGCCGATGAACTCTAAATCGGGCGTTTCGGCGCGATGCGCCAGCGCGTGGAACAAATCCGTTTTGGACATACCGAACTGACTGCCCGCATTCAGCCGCAACAGCACCGGCAGGTGCTTGCCCGCCGCGAGGGCGGCCTCTTGCAGATAGCGCACCTGCAAAAGGGATTCCGCCGTGTAGCTGCCGGCACCGTCTGCCACGGCGCGGACGATATCCACCGGCGTTTTGTTCACGCCAGAGTAGATGACGCGGGCGTCGGCGGCATGAAGCTGCTCGCAGATGGAAAGCTCGCCGGGGCTGCACACTTCCAGCCGCGCGGTGGCGGAGGACATAGCGTGCAGCAAAAACGGATTGGCCTTGATGGAATAGCACAGCGCAATGTCTGGGCCGAAAATCTCCTCGATGGCCCGCACGCGGGCTTGCAGGGCGTCGGCATCAAAGACGAAGGTCGGCGTGCCGTAGGCAGCAGCAATGCTTTGTAAAGCGGCGTCAGTCATTTGCGTGCTCCTTTTTTCGTCAGGGCGGCCAGCGCCGTTCGGTCAATCTTGCCGTTTTTGTTCGTGGGAAGTTCGTCCAGCTGCTGAACCGTGTTGGGCTGCATAAAGGGCGGCAGGTTGGCTTTCAGCGCGGTCAGCAGGGCGGCTTTCTCGCAGCTGCCGGTGTAGAACAGGTGCAGCCGCTGTTTTTCGGCGTCAAAGATGCAGCAGGCACGGCTCACATCGTCACACCGCATGGCGGCGGCTTCGATCTCGCCCAGCTCGACGCGGTGGCCCATATGCTTGATTTGGAAATCCTTGCGGCCGATGTAGAATAAATTGCCGTTTTCATCATACCGCGCCAGATCGCCGGTGCGGTAAATGCGCTCGTACCAGTTGGGATTCAGCGGATTCTGGGTAAAGGCTTGGGCTGTGCGCACCGGGTCAGCGTAATAGCCCAGCGCCAGTGCCGTGCCGGAGACACAAAGCTCCCCTGCCTGGCCTGGTTCGGTCACAAGGGCGTCGCTTTCGTCCAGCAGAAAGACCTTCTCGTTCGGGAAGGCGCGGCCAATGGGAAGCACCTCGTCAGGGGCAAAGTCCCGGTCAGGCAGGATGGCGTAGGTACAGTTGCAGGTGATTTCCGTAGGGCCGTAGAGGTTGACGAACCGGGCGGCGGGCAGCGCTTTCTTCCACTTCATCAGGTGCTTGATGGGCATGACCTCACCGCTGAAAAGAACCTGGCGCACGGCGGAAGGCACGCGGTAGCCGAAGCCGTTCATGATGGAGACAAAGCACATGGCACTGACAGCCCAGACCAGCGTGGTGACAGCGTGGTCGGCCAGGTAGTCCATCAGCTTGGTAGGCTGGCTGAAATAGGCCCGGGGGATGATCTGCACCTTGGCCCCGGTGTAAAGGGCGGTGTACAGATCCTTGACCGAGACGTCAAAATCAAAGGGGGCCTGGTTGCCGAGGATATCGTCCCCGTTGATGCCAAAAATACCGGCAAACTGCGGGATGAAATCCAGCACCGAGCGGTGGCTGACCGTGACGCCCTTGGGCACGCCGGTACTGCCGCTGGTAAAGTTGATGTATAAGGGGTCAACGTCCACAGCCTGGACACGGCGGGCAGCCAGCAGTGCGGCGTCCTCATCGGCGGTCAGCAGACTTTCCAGCGAAAGAATGGGGCCGGAATAGCTAAGCTTTGCTGCAGCGTCGGCGTGTTCGGCGTCGGTGATGAGCAATGCCGGGGCAAGTGTATCCAACACCTGCCGGGTGCGGGCGGCGGGCTGGCGGGGGTCCAGCACCGAGTAGCAGCACCCCGCATAGACCGTGCCCAGCATAGCGGCAAAGGCCGGGGCAGATTTTTCGAGATAGAACGCTGCCGGGCAGCGGGGCGCGGTGCGGGCTGCCAGGGCACTGCCGCTGCGGCGGGCCAATTCTGCCAGCTGCGCCCAGGTGTAGTCCTGCTGCACATCCCCCACGGCGGGGGCATCGGGGCAGCGGGCGGCGGTGGCTTCAAGCCAATCCAGAATATTGGTTTGCATAAAAAACTCTTTTCTCAGAAATTTGCGTAAAGGAAACCAGTGGTGTCAGTCACGCAGATAAAGCTGATCAGCGTCAGGAAGATGACGAGATAGTACAGCGCCCAGCGCACGACCAGCGGCAGGCGCTGCACATCCGCGTAGGGGTCACGGCCGTTTTCCTTCAAAACGCTATGTACAAAGACCAGTACGGTGCTGATGATTACGATGCCCCACGCAGGCCCCGAAACAGCGGAAAATGCGCCGGGGGCGTTTGCCGCCAGCGAGTCAAAGCGGAAATCCGTAAAGGTCTTTTGCAGGCAGAGCAGCCCGCGCATAAAACCGTTGCGGTCAAAGTACCAGCCGATGTTGACGATGACAAAGGTGCGCAGAATGCGAAACAGATGCCAGGCACGGCTCTCAGTGGGGATATGCAGCGCAGCGTTGAGCTTTTTGAATGCGGGTTCCAGCAAGTCAGACAGAGCAATGACCACGCCGTTATAGAGACCCCAGACGAGGTAGTGAATCTCCGGGCCGTGCCAGATGCCGACGACGGCGAACACCAACAGGTTCGCCACAGCAGCGGGCAGTACGCGGCCCAAATGTTTGCCGCCGTGCTTGGCTGCCCATTTGCCGAAACGCTGCATCGGCTTGGTAAGGGCGAAGGGGTAAAAGAGGTAGTCGCGCATCCATGCGCCGAGAGAGATATGCCAACGCCGCCAGAAATCCCCCAGTGAGGTGGAGAAATACGGCTGGCGGAAGTTGGGCATCATCTGGATGTCATACAGCTGCGCGACGCCCAGCACCATATCGATACCGCCGGAAAAATCAGCGTACTGCTGCAAAGAATACAGCAAAATTGCCAGCAGCGCCATCGCGCCGGTAAGGCCGCTGGCATCCTCAACGTCCAAAATTGCGGCAATCGTCGGGGACGTCAGGTTGGAAATTGCGTATTTCTTCATTGCGCCGAAGGCGAACAGGAACAGCGCACGTTTGGTGTGCTCCCAATCCCAGGTATGACGGGCCATGAACTGGGGTTCCAGCTCGCCGTAGCGGTTGATCGGCCCCTGCACGAGCTGCGGGAAAAAGCTGATGAACAAGAGAAAACGCGCAAAGTTTTTCTCAGCCGGGTGGCGGCCGCGGTAGCAGTCGATGAGGTAGCCCACAGCCTGAAATGTATAAAAGCTGATGCCAAGCGGCATGACCAGCCCCAGCGCCGACGGCGTGCTGGCGGCCCAAGCCCCGGAAAGCAGCGCCGCAAAGTGGGACCAATATTTAAAGTAGCCCAGCACCAGAAAGTTCACAACCAGGATACCGGCCAGCACGCCCTTTTTGCGGCGGGTGGTCTGGGCCTTGATGGCCTTCTTTTCTTCTTTTGGCAAGCCGGGCTGTTTGCGGCGGGCGGCGGCATCGGTGTCCAGCTTGGCAAGGCAAAGCCCACCGCCCCAGACCGTCAGGGCCGTAAAAAGCAAAAACGCAAAGTCCTGCCAGCCGCTGGCTGCAAAAAACACCAGACTCAACCCCAGCAGGCAGAGCCATTGGCGGGTGCGCAGCACGGTATAATACAGCAAAAGGCCGACCGTAACCAGCAGAGCAAAGCTTAGGGAATAGAGTTCCACACTACACCATCCGTATATTTAAAAATCAAGATAACATTCGTAATAACGCTCAAAATCTGCATCAGACCCGACTACCCGCGCATTGACGCGGAACTGATAGCTACCGTGTACTGTTGTGGGGTATTCGACCCAGGTACGGGTGTCGTAATCGGAAATTTTTGCGTATTCCGTCTCACCGGGGGCTTTGACCCAGAACTCATACTCAGCCTCGACTGAGGGTCCGTGGTAGGAACCCGCCAGCAGCAGAATTTTGTCCGTTTGAATCTCCGGCGTCAGGTACACATTTGTGATATAGTTGACGGCGGCCAGGTATTCTTCCGGCGTCTCAAACAGGGCATCCACGTCAGCTCCCTCGTCCAGCAGGGCCAGGAACTTTGCCATGCACTGGCTGAAAGCGTTGCCGCCGGTGGTGTTCATGTGGGTGAAATCCTTGTAGTAATCCGGTTCAACGTTCGCGAACAGTTCCTGTTTGGCAAAGTTGAAGTCATAGTAAGATGCGCCGTAAAGCCCTGCCAGCTTTTTGAAAAAGGCGTAATCGTCAAAATAAGTATCGTAGCTGATGACGTCCAGCGTCGTTTTTGGGGCGCTGATGACGAGCAGCGGTACGCCTTTCTCTTGGCAGAGCTGCATCATCGAGACAAGCTCGTCAATGTGCTGCTGGGTGAATGGGTGGTTCGTCTGGTTCCAGGTATTCACATTGCCGACCGTGTCAAAATCGATGACGGTATCCCCTTCCGGCTGGCCGTGCGCCGCGCCGCGCGCAGCAATGCGGGCAGTCAGGGCGTTCCACTTCTGCCGGATGGTGGCGGGCCAATCGGTGGGCCAGTTGCCGCCCTGCCAGGGGAACAGCGCGTTCAGCGAATCCGCGTCGGTAAAGCGGTCGGCGCTGGTCATGTAACGCAGCAGTTCGGCGGGGCGGTCCTGCCAGCGGGAAGTCTGCAACTCGGCAGAGAGAAAAGCCTTTTGCGCCTTGGGGTACGGCTCCCCCGTCATATTGTACAGGTCCATGACCAGGATGACATACTGCGGTGTATGTTCCCGCAGCACGGATTCCAGTGCAATTTTGGACATATCCCAGCTTTGGGAGTTGGTTGCCATCAGCGCCACGGATTTGCCGGTGGCGGCGGCCAGTTTTTCCTCCGGCAAAGCGCAGGAGGCCAGCGACGAGCCAATGACGGCGATATCGACGCAATCTTTGCTGTGATAGTTGCGCCACATGGCAAGACTGGAACCGTTATCCGGCGGCATAAAGCCGCACAAAAGCAGATTGATAAGCAAAAAGCCGACGAGAAAAGCGGCGATTTTGATGATACGTTTCTTCAAGCAGATGCTCCTAAAAATCAGACAAATCAGCCAATTTACCCAGAATGTGCGTATTGCTTATTATAGCGCATAACCCCTGTAACTACAATGGCTTTTCCTAAGAATCAGCAATTTTTACAACTGAAAACAAAAACTGCCGCGTTTTAGCAAAAAACGCGGCAGGGGGTTATCCAAGAAGCTGTTTGGCAAGGTCAGCGCTTGCCTTGGCGTCCTTGCAGTAGTAATCAGCACCGATATCGCGGGCGTAGTCAGGCGTCAGCACGGCACCGCCCACCATGACTTTGCAGTCGAGATTCGCGGCGTGCAGGGCTTCAATCGTGGCCTGCATGTTGGGCACGGTGGTCGTCATCAGGGCGGACAGGCCCACGAGTTTGGCCCCGGTCTGGCGCACAGCCTCGACCACGCGCTCGGGGTCAACGTCGCGGCCCAGGTCGAGCACGTCATAGCCGTAATTTTCCAGAATAACGCGGACGATGTTCTTGCCGATATCATGTACATCGCCCTTGACCGTGGCAATGACGATCTTGCCTTTGCTGCCCTGGGCCTGACCAGAGGCTGCAATCTTGGCTTTAATGGCTTCAAAAGCGGCCTGGGCAGCGGTGGCAGCCTGCAAAAGCTGCGGCAGGAACACGGTCCCCTTCTCAAAACCGTCGCCCACGGCGTCCAGCGCGGGAATCAGCGAAGTATTGACCACATCCAGCGGCTCCCGCATGGTCAGGGCGGCATCGGCGGCGGCGCGGGCCTCGGCTTTCAGGCCGCGGCGCACAGCCTCAAACAGGGCGTCCCCGCCCGGCGCGGCGGCGCTGACTTCGGCCACCGTGGCAGCGGATTTGCTCGTTTGGGTCGTCTGAATCTGCACATCGGCGTAGGCGGCCACGTAGTCGGTGCTCTGAGGATCCTGGCAGGTCAGCACGCGGTAGGCGCGCACGGCGGCCATCATTTCCGGCGTATTGGGGTTCATGATCGCCAGATCCAGCCCGGCAGACATCGCCATCGTCAAAAATGTGGTGTTCAGGTAGCCGCGGCACGGCAGGCCAAAGCTGATGTTGGATACGCCCAGCACGGTGCGCACGCCCAGCTCTTTTTTGCAGCGGGCCAGCGCTTGCAGCGTTTGGGTTGCGCCTTCCTGCTGAGCGCTGGCGGTCAGGCAGAGACAGTCAATGTAGATATCCTCGTCCGGGATGCCTGCGGCGTGGGCGGCGTCCACAATGCGGCGGGCAATGGCGACGCGGCCCTCCACTGTCGGTGGGATGCCGCCCTTATCCAGCGCCAGGCCGACGACGGCTGCACCGTACTTTTTGCAGAGCGGCAAAATCTTTTCCAGCGTCTCAGTCTCGCCGTTGACCGAGTTGACGATGGGTTTGCCGTTATAAATGCGCAATGCACGGGAAAGAGCCTCGGGGTTCGAGGAATCCAGCTGCAGCGGCAGATCGGTGACGGCCTGCAAATCCTTGACGAGTTGTTCCAGCGTGGCGGCTTCGTCGATGCCGGGCAAACCGGCGTTGACGTCCAGCACCTGGGCACCGGCCTCGGCCTGGGCCACAGCCTGGGTGCAGGGGTAAGCACTGTCGCCGTCGCGTAAGGCCTGCTGCAAGCGCTTTTTGCCGGTAGGGTTGATGCGCTCGCCCACGACGGTAATGCCGTTTACTTCCACAAAGCGAACCGGTGTACACAGGCAGCTGCGGCGGATTGGAATTTTACCAGCCGGGGCCAGCGGACTGAACGTCTCGTGCAGTTTGGCGATAAAGGCAGGTGTGGTGCCGCAGCAGCCGCCCACCATCGAAACACCGATGGCGGCGTATTCTTTCATTTCGGCGGCAAAGCCGTCCGGATCCAAGTTGTAGCTGCCGTCCGGGTTGGGCAGACCCGCATTGGGTTTGACAAAGACCGGCACACCGGTGGGCACGCTGCGGCAAAGCCGCTGAGCAAAGGGCAAAATTTCCTTGGGGCCAAGCGAGCAGTTGATGCCCACGGCGTCCGCGCCGAGGCCTGCCGCCGTGACGGCGTAGCTTTCCACTGTGCAGCCGGTGAAGGTACGGCCCCGGCTCTCGAAGCTCATCGAGGTAAAGATCGGCAGGGTGCAGTTTTCTTTGGCGGCCAGGATGGCGGCTTTCAGCTCGTACAGGTCGGTCATCGTCTCCAAAAAGACGAGGTCGGCACCGGCTGCCGTGCCCGCACGGATGACCTGGGCGAACTCGGCATAGGCATCCTCAAAGCTCAAGGTGCCTGCGGGAACCAGCAGCTCACCCAGGGGGCCGATGTCCAGCGCCACCAGTGCGCCGGTAGTATCGGCGGCCTTGCGGGCGCAGGCGATGGATGCCGTGACGACATCCTCCACCGTATGGCCGCAGCCTGCCAGTTTTTTTGCATTGGCACCAAAGGTGTTTGCCAGCAGGATATCAGCCCCGGCGTTGGCATAGTCGGTGTGGATGGCCGTCAGTACGTCAGGCATTTCCAGCGCGGCCAGCTCGGGTTTCTGCCCGGGCTGCAAACCGCGTGTCTGCAGCTGGGTACCCATGCCGCCGTCCAGAAAAACAAACCGCTTGCGGTCAAAAACTTCGCGAATCTGCATAAGATTCTCCCCTATCCCTCTTGGTTGAAACAGGTCGTGCCGCGCTTACGGAACGAGCAGGTCTCTTTTAAATGGCAGGTCGCACAGCCTGCGCGGGTGCCGGTCACAGGATGATCGGCAATGCCTAAAATGGCGGTGGTGCTTTTGCGCGGGGTCAAAAGATGCTGCGGCGTCACGGCCAGGCCGCAGCCGCGAACGCTGTCTACTGCCAGGCAAAGCTCATCGTTCAAATCCAGCGGGCAGTCACCGTAGCCCGGCGCATAGCGGCCGGTCAGGTACAGGCCCTTCGCTTCGAACAGCGGGCGCTGCTCAGCCTCCCACTCGTCGCAGACCTGTTCCAGCAGAACCGAAGCCAGTGCATCCGCAGCCGTCGCCGAGGCAATGTCGGTCAGTTCCAAACGGCGCAGAAATTTATCGATCTCCGACCCGAGGGTCGCGGCCATCAGCAGTGCTTTATCACAGCCCTGCAAATGGCGGGCTAGGTCGGTGCCGCAGTTATCAAACGGCAGCACGGCCAGCGGCAGGACGCGCCACACAACATGGGGCGCGGCGATGGCGAGAATTTGCTTTTCCGCTTTATCCAGCAACGCGGTGGTAGCATCATCGGGCGTCCAGCCGGAGGCCCCCATGTACCGCAGCGCCGTGGCGCGGCGGATGGCGGCAGGCTTGCGGCGTTCCATTACAGCAAGTCCCTGATGCCGTCGTAGACCTTGGCGGCCACGGCGGCGTCGTTCATGGCGTACAGGTGGATGCCATCCGCGCCGCCTTCGATCAGGTCGCGCAGCTGGTTGACGGCGTAGTCGATGCCGGCATCGTACAGGCTGGCCGGGTCGTCCTGATAGCGGGAAATCATGCGGGTGAAGTCCGACGGCAGGCTGGCCGAGGACAGCGCTACGGTGCGCTCGATCTGGCTGCGCTTGACAATGGGCATGACGCCGGCCGAGACGGGCAGCGTGATACCGGCGCGTCGGGCCAGGTTCAGGAAGCGATAGAAGTGCATATTATCGAAGAACAGCTGGGTCAGCAGATGCTCGGCACCCGCTGCCTGCTTGATGCGCAGGTTCTCCACATCGTGCAGCAGGGTGTCGGCCTCGGGGTGGCCCTCCGGGTAGCAGGCACCGTGGACGGAGAAATTCGGCTTCTTCCATTTAATAAAGGAGGTCGGGTCACTGGCGTGCCTAAAGTCGGGGCTTTCGGGGCGGGCCGGGCTGCGGTCACCGCGCAGGGCCAGCACATCGCGAACGCCGACGGCCTCCAGCTGATCAAGGATTTCGGCAGCGCAGGTCTCGTCGTTGCCCATGCAGATGAGGTGTGCCAGTGTGGGAATGTGCAGCTCGTTCTGGATGTAGTCCGCTACCTCGGCGGTGGAAACGCCGCCCGCAGAGCCGCCCGCGCCGAAAGTCACGCTGATGAAGCCGGGAGTCAGCGCCTGCATCTTTTGCAGCGTGTCCTTGAGCTTGTCCATCTGGGTGGTCTGCTTCGGGGGAAAGCATTCAATTGAGAAAACGCAGCGCTTAGTTTTGAACTGTTCGGTGATCGTCATTTTTTTCTCCTTATTGTTACGCCGCAAGTTCGGCGGAATCCGCGGTGGTTTCCACAGTCAGAGTATCATTTTGCCAGATAAAGGTCAGGCTGCCCTGTAAGTCAGTCCGGTACACCTCTGCGCCGACGGCAGCAAAATTT
This sequence comes from Gemmiger formicilis, assembly GCF_018784445.1. Taxonomy (GTDB): domain Bacteria; phylum Bacillota; class Clostridia; order Oscillospirales; family Ruminococcaceae; genus Gemmiger. The sequence continues at coordinate 252,307 of NZ_WQOH01000014.1, forward strand.
TGCAGCGCCGCGCGGTGCGGGTGGCCGTAATCATTGTTCAGCCCACAGCTGACGGCCACGGCCTGCGGGGCCGCAGCCTGCAAAAACGCAAGGCTGTTGGAGGTGTAAGAACCATGGTGCCCAGCCTTGAAAAGGGTCGTGTGCAAGGAGGTGCCGTAGGTGTCCAAGAGCTGCTGCTCGGCGGCTTCCTCGGCGTCACCGGTGTCTAAAAAGCGGAAGTCACCTGCTGTGAACAGCGTGCAGAGCGAGGCATTGTTGACGCTGTCGTCCGCAGCCTCAGCACTGCCGCCCTGTAAAATCTGCAGCGTGCCGCCGCCTAAAGAGTAGCTGTCCCCTGCTTCGGTGGTGAGGATTTCCGCCCCGCTGTCGGCGGCCGCTTGCGCTAAATTGCGCGGCCAGTCGGCGGTGTCCTCGGGGCCGGGCTGCCAGTCTGGCAGCAGCAGTGTCTGAACCGGGTAATTTTGCAGCACCGCCCGGGCATTGCCGGTGTGGTCAGCGTGGGGATGGGTCAGCACAAGGTAGTCGAGCGTTTCGACCTCCAGTGCATCCAAATCGTACAGCAGCGCGTCCTCGGCTTCGGCGGGGCCGGTGTCAATCAGGCACCAGCGGCCATCCTGGCAGAGCAGCACGGCGTCGCCCTGCCCCACGTCCAGCACATAGACAACAGTGCTGCCGTCGGCGATTTGCGGGGCGCTTTCCTCGGTTTGCAGCGGCACACCGAAGAAAGCGCGCAGCTGCTGCCAGGTGGGAACAGGGCATTTGCCGCCCGCAAACTGGATGACGAGCGCGGCGCAGAGCAGCACAAGCAGCAAAGCAGCCACCGCAATGCTGGCAGCCTTTTTGAAGCGGTTACTCGTCATACTGGCCGCCCAGCTTGCGCTCCTCCCACTCGGCCTTGGTCACCAGCACGGCGCGGGGCTTGGCACCCTCATAGGGGCCGATGATCTTTTCCTGTTCCATCTGGTCCATGATGCGGGCCGCACGGGCGTAGCCCAGCTTACAGCGGCGCTGCAACAGGCTGGTGCTGGCCTGCCCGGCATCGATGACGCATTCGACGGCCTGCTCAAACATGGCATCCAGTGCGCCGCCTGCGTCGCCGTCATCGTCGCTGCCCTTCTTGCTGCCCTTCTCGGCAACAGCGCGGCGCTCCATTTCGGCAATCATTTCTTCGTCGTACTGGGCGGAGGAAGTGGACTTGATAAAGCTCAGCACCGCGCCAATCTCTTCATCAGTCACGAAGGTGCCTTGCACGCGGACGGGTTTGGAGGCACCGACCGGCAGGAAGAGCATATCACCGTTGCCCAGCAGCTTTTCGGCACCGCCGCTGTCCAGAATGGTTCGACTGTCGATCTGGCTGGAAACAGCAAAAGCGATACGACTGGGGATATTGGCCTTGATCAGGCCGGTGATGACGTCAACGCTGGGGCGCTGGGTGGCAACGATCAGGTGGATACCGGCGGCGCGGGCTTTTTGCGCGATACGGCAGATGTAGTCCTCGACCTCTTTGCCGGCAACCATCATCAAATCGGCCAACTCGTCAATGACGATGGCGATATAAGGCAGGTGTTCCATGCCGGTCTGGGCGGCCAGTTTGTTGTAGGCTTTGATCTCGCGGACATTATTTTCGGCAAAGAGCTTGTAGCGGCGCTCCATCTCGGCAACGCTGGCACCCAGCGCACCGGCGGCCTTGCGCGGCTCGGTGACGACAGGCATCAGAAGATGCGGGATGCCGTTATACTCGGCCAATTCAACGACCTTGGGGTCAATGAGAATGAGTTTGACATCCTCCGGCCCGGAACGGAACAGGAAGCTGATGATGATAGAGTTGACGCAGACGGATTTACCGCTGCCGGTGGAACCTGCAATCAGCAGGTGAGGCATCTTGCAAAGGTCGGCGACCTGGGCCGTACCGGCGATATCCTTGCCCAGGGCCATCGTCAGCGGGCTGCGCATGTTGACGTAGTTCTGCGACTCAAAGACAGAACGAATATTGACGGTAGAACGAATCTTATTGGGAACTTCGATGCCGACGGCGGGCTTGCCGGGGATGGGAGCCTCGATACGGACACCCGCAGTGGCCAGGTTCAGGGCGATATCATCGGCCAGGCTTGTGATGCGGCTGACCTTGATACCAGCCTGAGGCTGCAGTTCGTACCGGGTGACAGAGGGACCGCGGCAGATATCCAGCATCGTGGTCTTGACGCCGAAGCTGTCCAGCGTGTTGACGAGGATGTCGGCGTTCTTCTTCATTTCGCGGGCGGCACCGGCTTCATCGTCGGGACGTGTGGGGTTAAAGAGGTTGACCGACGGATAGCAGTACGGCTCGGGGGGCTGCTCCTCCGATGTGGGCAGCCGCATGGCGTTGGGGTCTGCCTTAGCGGCGGATGGCGGTGTATGGATGGGCGCACTGGCCGAGTTGCCTACGGCGGTGGAAACCCGCACGCGGGCGGCCTCACCCTGCTGCGGCACGGTGAAGCTGTCCTGCGTCGTCTCGGCAACCGGGCGGGTCATGGTGGGCGCAGGCTGCGCGGCAGGCTCAGCGGCCAGCTCATCCAGCATCTCCGAGACAGAGCGGCCGGACTGCCAGGCGGCACTGACCGCACTGCCGGTATCGGTAAAGCTGCCGCCCAGCGTCGGGATAGCTGCGGGCGCAGGGGCCGGGGCGACAGGTGCAACAGGAACAGATGGAGCAGGCGTACCGCCCAGCGGGGCGGTAGTCTGGGCGGCCAAATCAGCCGGGGAAATGACCATTGTGTCACCCTGCACGCGGCCGGTCATATCCAGCTGCGGCAGCTGCACCGGATCAGGCTCGGGTTCGTCCTCCACCGGGATCAGCGGCGTGTCGAACTGGGGCACCGGCGTCAGCGGAGTTTCAAACTCGGTGGGCTGCGGCAGGTCCAGCGTTGTCTCGGCGCTGACCTCCTGGGGGGCATAATAAGGCGCGTGGCCGCTCACGGCGCGATTGATCAGCGCATCCAGCTCATCCATCGGCTCCTGCGCGGGTGCCGGGGTGGGCGCGGGCGTGATGGGCGGCGTGTAGACGGGTACAGCGGGTTCCTCGGCAGGCTGTAACTGCAACTCAAAATCCTCCTGCGGCGCGGGGGCCGGGGCGGGCTGTGCCTGCTGGGCGTAATGGAAAGTGGTGCTTGTCTTGTTGGAGAGCGGGTCCATGCCGAAGGTGCCGCCCGGGCCGATGTTGACCGGCTCCAGCGGGTCGTGGGTCTGGGCTTTCAAACGGGCACCGTCGCTGGCAGCGGGGCCAAGATCTACGTCAAAATCCGGGCGCTGCTGGGCGGGCTGAGCCGCAAAGGGGGCCTGCGGCACCACTGGTGTGACCGGGCCTGCCGTGTAGGTCTGCTGGGCAGGCTGCACCGGTGCGGGCTGCTGCTTGGGAAAGCGGCTGGTGTCGGCGATGACGTCGTAGACCGGGTGATGTGGACGGTTCGCGTCCGGCAGTGCGCCGGTCAGGTTCTCGACGCTCTCCTCCTCCGGCTTCTGGTTGAACAGGCGGGTGTCGTAGGCGGTCTCGGCGGAGGCGCGTTCCTCGCGCTTGGACTGCAAGGCCTGGTACTGATTGTTGACAAACAGCACGACGTCAGCCGGGGTGATGGCAAAGAAGAACATCAGCCCCAGCAGGAACACGAGCAGCATTAAAATATTGGATGCCGGGCGGCCAAACAAGGCCAGCAACGCCGCGCCGATGGGCGCACCGAGGACGCCGCCCTCCCAGAAATAGGTGCCGCCGCGGGTGAACAGCATCTTGATGACTTCCCACGAGCTGAGACCTTCGACGTTCAGTTTGGAGAAAATGACTGGTACGCTGGCGCAGAGCACGCCCATGAGCGACACCTTACCTGCAAACAGCGCCACGCGGTAGCCAGAAGCCAGCAGGTAGGCAAGGTAGAGCAAAAACGGCCCGACCAGGTAGGTCGTGACGCCGAAAATGCCGAAATACCAGCTGCGCAGCGTGCGCCAGACATTTTGTCCGGGTACAAGCACCAGCGCAACGCAGAGCAACCCCAGCCCCACCAACAGCACACTGCGGGCAAGGTTCGGGGTCTCGGCGCGGCGCTGGGCGCGGCTGGATGCCTGACGGCTGCGGGCAGACGATGCGGAACGCGACGACGAAGAACGCCCGGCGCTGCTGCGGGAAGAACCCGAGCGCGACGAGGAACTTGTACGTTTTTTGCTGCCGGAGCCGGAAGTGGATTTTTTACCGGAACGAGATTGTGCCATGTTTCAGTGATTCCCTCTCTTGTTACTCAGTACATATATAATAGGAAGTCTGCGGTCGCAGCAGACTGATAAGGACATACGACTTTTATTTTATCACGATTAGAAAATCTTGTAAAGCGAATTGGGGCGACAGACGGTTACAAAAAAATAAATCCCCGCCCTGAGGGATGGGCGGGGATTTAAAGAAAGGAGGAGAAGAACACATGAAAAATGTGGTTAAAGCTATTTGACTTGGGGTTCATTTAGCTTGCAACTAAATTGTAACTGTTTTGTCATCAAATGTCAATAGCAAATTGTAAATCTTTTGTCATTTTTCAATTTGTTCACATTTGTGTCCGGCTCACTCCCCTGTTAATTCGCTGTACTCCTTAGTGGGTGCGTCGCCCCAGCCGGTTTTGCCGCTGGCGGCGGTGGCACCATCCCAGTAGTGGTAGGCGTAGATGTTCAAAATCTGCGCCTCCTGCCGGGACCAACCGCCGTTTTCGCCCTTGGGGCAGCGCTCATACACATACAGGGCGCAGCTGCCGTTTGCGGAGTCACGGTCGTACTGCAAAAATTCTACGGCGTCGTCGGTATCGTTCAGGATGATGTAGTCCTCCCCTTTTGCGGTCAGCTTGAACTCGTAGGTGGTGGAGGTTTCCTTCAGATAGGTTTCGTAGATTACGTCATAGCCGGTGCTGATAGGGTCTTTAGAGATGGTTTCTTCTGTGTCGGGGGCAGCGGTAGGGGCGGCTGTGGGTGCCGGGGTCGGTTCTTCCTCGACGATGGCCGATTCTGTTGGGAGCGGCGTGGGCGCGGGAACAGTTTCTGCAGAGGTGCTGCAGCGGGCCAGTACGGCCATGCAGGCATAGCTGAGGAACAGGACACAAAGAAGGGCAAACAAAACGGAAAAGAGTATCTCTTTCACCTTCGGCTTTCGCTTCTCGGCACAGCGCTCACGCAGAAAATCCAGCACGCTTTCGGGACATTCGTTCTCACACAAGGCATAGCCGATACGGTTGGAGACCATCAGGCAGACGGAATGCTTCCGCACAATGACCCGGTAAAGGTCGTCATACCAAATCGTGCTTTGGGAGTAGGAGCTTTGCACTGTGAAGCAATCCTCGTAAAACGTGTAGTGGACGAGCTTGCCGCGGGCGGTTTCGTTGCTTTTATATGCGGAAACTGCCATCGAACGCGCGAGGAAAAACGCATAGGGAATTGAAAGAAATCCCAACACAAACCCCAGAACCGACGCAGAATTGATATATAAAAACAGCAAGGCGACGAGCACAGCAAGCTGCCACAGACGCAGGCGATTGACAAGAAACATCCGCTTAACGTACATGGTTTGGGTGTTGTGCACATCCAACGTATAAAGCGGCGTGCCTTGCGGCTGATCCAGTTGCCAGAATTTTTGAGTATCCATGCCGGGTACATTCCTTTCGCTTGCATACAGATTTTTCCTGATTTTAGCACAAGGCAAAATCGCCGTCAAGCACTATCTGCCAATCGGCAGGCGCAGCTCGGCGCAGGCACCATGTGTGCCGGAAAGGTTAGATAAAACCAGTGTGCCGCCGTGGAACTGTGCGACTTTTTTCGCAAAATACAGCCCCAATCCCTGATGGGAGGCATCGCTGCGGGCGGCGTCGGTGTAGAGCATTTCTCCTGCTTTTGCCAGCGCTTCTGGCGTGAAGCCGGGGCCGGTATCGGTCACACGCAAAATAAAGCTGTTGTTTTCCTTTGCAACGGTCAGGGTGACGGTTCCGCCGCGCGGAGTGTGGGCGGCGGCGTTGTCCAAAAGGTTTTCCGCAGCACGCAGCAGGTCGTTTTCTGCAGCACGGATCGTCCCCTGCCATTCCTCCTGTAATATAAAATGGATTCCGGCAGGCGCGCAGAGAGCGCGGGCTGTCTGCGCCAGCCGTTCCGTGAGGGCGTGGCTGGCCAGCGATGTTTGTACGGCAGGTGCTGCGCCAGCTGTGCGCAGAGCGGCCAAATAGTGGCGTGCGCGCTCTGTGCCGCGCAGGATGGCCTGCAGTTGGGCATGCTGTGCATCGCTCAGGGTATCTTCCTCAAGAAGCTCGGCGTTGCCTTGTATGACGGTCAGCGGTGTTTTCAAGTCATGGGCCAATGCGGCGATCTGCTCGGTGCGCTGCTGCTCCATCCGCCACTGGCTTTGTAGGCTGTCCGTCAGTTCGCGGCCCATCGTCTGTAAGGCCTGTAAGGTGGCGGCAAATTCCCGAATGCGCACGCCATCCGTGTCAATTTGCTCCAGCTGCCGGGCGGCAATAGCATCTACGGCCGCGTTCAGCCGGGTAGTCTCTGCGGCAAAAGTGCGCACGGTGCAGTGGGTCTGCCAGCCCAGCCAAACGAGGATGAGTGCCGCCAGCAGCACAAAATAGAAGGTCTGGAAATCCGGCAGCGTGTCCCGCAGGGCCGGGTCGGCGTAGGGCGTAGCATAGTCGTACTGCAAAAGGCAAAAGCTTCCGTCAGCCATTTTGACATCGTACTGGTACTGCATATACCCCAGATTGCCGCTGCCGCCGTGGTAGGAGTTGAGAGCAATTTTCAGCTGCCGGTTGGTCATGTTCGTTTGCAAGACCGTGTCGTTCTGCACCACGGCCCAGCGGCATAAGTCGCTGATCTGCAGGGAATCGAAGGTGTCTGCCGTCATTGAGGCTACAGTCCCCCGGGCATCGGCGCAGGCCTGGGCGGACGCCACGGCAGGCAGCAGAAAACCGATGTTTATCAGCTGCATAAAAATGCCCCACCAAAGTACCAGAATCAGCGCACACCCGCCGCCGCACAGAAGAAGATACCGCAGCAGCACGGTGCGCAGACTGGTCAGTTTTCGTTTTGCCATTGGTAGCCCACTCCCCATATCGTTTGCAGCACCTCCCCTGCCCCGGCCGCGCGCAGTTTGGCGCGGATGTTCTTGATGTGCTGGGTGATGGCCGTGTCATCCGCTGTACCATCGTAACCGAACACCGCTTCATAAATTTGTTCTTTGGAAAAGGTCTGCCCTGCATGCAGGGCCAGCAGCTCACAGATGGCGTACTCGGATTTTGTCAGGTGCAAAGGCGTGCCGCCAACGCTGGCTTCCTTGGCGGAAAGATCCAGCGCCACCCCGCCGCGGGTGATCTTATGGGATGGTGTGCGGTTCTGCCGCCGCAGGTGTGCTGCGACCCGCGCACGCAGCTCCGCTATGCGGAACGGCTTGGTCAGGTAATCGTCCGCGCCAAGGCCAAGGCCTGTCAGCACCGACGGCTCATCGGTACGCGCGGTCAAAAATAAGATCGGCGCATCTGTCTCGGCGCGGATGCGCCTGCAGACGGCGAAGCCATCCTCACCGGGCATCATCACATCCAGCAGGATGCAGTCTGCCCAGCGGCAGAGCGTATCGGTCAGCTGCGTGCCGGAGGTGCGCGTTTCTACGGTGTGGCCGTCACGCTCAAGCGCTGTTTTTAGCAGCGTACAAAGGTCACGGTCATCATCGACCGCCAGAATGTTTGCCATAATAGCCCCTTTTATTGCAGTAAGCTGTAAACAAGACAGGATGCACCGTAAAGCAGATAGACATGTGCCGGGTAGAACCAGTAGAACAGCTGCTTGTGGCCGCTGCCGCGCTGGCCGTTGTACAGCGCCATGCCGATAACGGCAAAGACGCCGAGCCACTCATAGTAGACTGTGAACATCTGGGAAAAGGCGAAATCCGGCAGACCGCGAACCTGCAGAAAGACCAGAACAAAATCACACAGGAAGGTCATAGCCGCCCAAACGACCAGCCGCAGGCGCTTGTGGTTATACAGCGCATACAGCACGATGCCCCCGGCCAGAAAAGACCAGCCGCCATCGGTGATGGATGTCCACAAAGGCAGCGGCGCGGTGATGACCCACGCCAACACGGAGGAGCCGATCGGTGCGTCCTGAATTTTGGGAAAAAGCATCAGCAGCGCTACGATGCAAATCGGCCAGAGAATCGGCATGGCAGCAGCCAGTGCGCCCCGCACAAACCGGCGCTGGCGCAGCCAGTCGATGCCCTGCCAGATGATGCAGAGCAGCATCAGATCCTGAAAAATGGCATTCAGCGGGTAGAAGCCGTCCCCGCGGCGGAAGGCCCCTGCATAGATCATAAAAAATTCCACAGTGCCCATCGCAGTACCGATGGCCCAGATACGCAGGAAGTAGCGCCTGCGGTCATGGGTATGGGCGAAGCCCTCAACAGTGCAGAACAGAAACAGCGGCGCGGACAGCCGCGCCAGCATACTGAACCATTCCGGTACAACGCCCGTAAATTCAAAAAAGTAGTGAATGTGATCCATCACCATGAGCACCAGCGCAATGGTTTTGAGCGCCGTGCCTGTCAGGCCGAATTTTTGCTTTGTCATAATAATAACTCCTTTACATTGTCGATGTAAACAGTGTAACAGGGGTTTGTGTAGAAATTATAAGGTTTTGAAGGTTACGACGGCTTCAAACGCGGACTTTCCCTCGCGCTCACCGTCAAAATAGAACTGGTTATCCGGCAGCGCGGCGCGGCGCAGGGTGAAGTTCTCGCCGCGCGGGACCTCGCGGTGGTAGTTGATGATAAAGTCGGAAATCTGCGCGGTATCCCACACCTCCCATGGCACGGCATCGCAGACGATGTCGGCGTAGCGGGTGTTGTTCAGGTGGCCGTTCATATCGCAGCGGGAGTAAGTCGCCGTCTGCGTGCCCAGCGTCTCGCAGTCCTCGGGCGCGAGGCGGGGCAGCTTCATCGGCAGTTCAATCGGTACATCCTCGGCCCACTGGTCGGCAAACTGCGGCGGGTGCTTGCGCAAAATCATCCGCTTTTCGGTGTCGATGAGCACCCAGCGGCTGTCCATTGTGACGACCTCTGCCCCGCTGGCATCGTAAAAATGGGTGATGCGCTTGTTGACGGCGCGCTTGCAGCGCTCGGGCTGGGTAACGAGGGTCAGTCCCTCGTCCACGCGGGGCAGACGGTTGACGTGCAGGGCCAGCTTTGCCAGCACATAGGCGGTGTGCGTCTCACGGTAGAGGGAATCGCTCAGACCGACGGCCTCGGCGTGGGTGGTGGCAATCTGCTGGGCATAGCGCAGCAAAGCTCCGAGCTTGACGTTGCCCAGGTGGTCGCCGTCCGCGCGGTAGACCGTGAATTTTTGGGTGTAGGTTATCTGTTTTTCGGGCATGGATGCGCCCTCCTTAGTACAATTGATTGATCAAGAAGAGTATAACACAAGTGCGGAGAAAATGCAAAAAAGCTGCACACGCAGACGGTGTGCAGCATAAGGGTCAATAATTATCCCGCGTCTTTTTGCGGAGTTTGCGCCAGATATTGAAAGCGGAAATAACAAGGGACAGCATCAGCAGCACAACGACCATCCAGCCGCTGCCGCCTTCTTCGTAGCTCTTCATTTCGCTCCACTGGGCGTCCATGGCGGCGTTGATGTCGTCGGGCAGCGTCTCAAAGACCTCTGCCTTGTCCAGAACCTCCTGGCTGGGGTAGGCAATTTCGCTGTACTTCAAATCATCGTCCAGCATTTCCCACACGGCCGTGATGGGGGTGGAATAACCGATGAAGTCAGCGTTTGCCAGGCCGACGTCCGGCTCGCAAAGATAGTTGATGAACATTTCGGCGGCTTCCTGATGCTTGGCGTTGGCCGGAATGCACATACTGTCGACGAAGAAGTTGACGCCCTCTTCCGGGTGGACAAACGCCAGGTCGGGGTTCTCGTCGATCATCGTGATGGCATCGCCCGCGTAATAGGGTGCCATGGCGGCCTCGCCGCCCTCCATCTTGTCAAAGACCTCATCCATGACGTAGGCCTGCACGATGTTCTTCTGCTTTTTCAGCGCGTCGGTGATGGCGGTAATCTCGTCCACCGACTGAGGGTTCATCGACAGGCCAATCGTCTTGGCAGCGATGGCGTAGGCGTCACGGGAGTTGTTGAACATCAGCACATTGTTGGTGTACTCCACATCCCACATGTCGGCCCATTTTGTAGGCGGCTCCTCGACCATCGTCGTGTTGTAGACAAGGCCGGTCGTGCCCCACATATAGGGCACGCTGTACTTATTGCCGGGGTCAAAGCTGCGGTCCAGGTATTCTTCACCGATGCCGGCAAAGTTCGGGATGTTGTCCATGTTCAGCTCGGCCAGCATCCCCTCCTTCGCCATTTTGCCCACCATGTAGTCGGAGGGAAAAATGACGTCGTAGGACACGCCGCCAGATTTCAGCTTGGCGTACAGGCTCTCGTTGGAGTCGTAGGTCGTGTAGTTGACCTTGATGCCGGTCAGCTCCTCAAACGCGGAGAGGACGTTCACGCTCTCGTCCGAGCCATCGGAAATGTACAGGCCGTTGTTGTAGACATTCAGCGTGATGTGGTCGTCCGCAAAGCGGGTCCAATCGTAGTCGCCGGAGACGGAAATATCGTCGTTGACGGGGATATCCTCGGCGGCCCACACCGGGGCAGCACTTATTATCGTGACAGTCAGGGCTGCCATTGCGGCGGCAGAAAGTTTTTTCCAGTTCATCTTCAGCGCCCCCCTTCGTCCTGCATAGCCTTACGGATGGCGTTCTGGTTGCGGCGGTAGGCGCGGGAATCCGCGGCGTTGGAAATCAGGATGATTGCCAGAATGACGCAGAACATGACCGCTGACAGGGCGTTGATCTCGGGGCTGACCTTTTTGCGGGTCATCGAGTAGATGGCGATGGGCAGCGTCTGCATCGTGCCGGAGTTGAAGTAGGAAATCATGAAATCGTCGATGGAGTAGGTCAGGCAGATGAGGAACGCCGACAGAATTGCCGGGGACAGCTGCGGCATGATGACCTTGGAGAATGCCTGGCGCGGCGTGCAGCCAAGGTCCAGCGCGGCGTTGTACAAACTCGGGTCAAGCTGGCGCAGCTTGGGGCCTACATTAAAGATAACGTAAGGGATGTTAAAGGTAATGTGAGCAATCAGCAGCGTGGGCCAGCCGAAGATGCCGCTCTCGCCGCCGATACCGAAGCTCTGCGCCATGACGAAGAGCAGCATCAGCGAAACGCCGGTGATGATCTCCGGGTTGACGACCGGCACATAGCTGATGTTGTTGATGATGAGCTGGCTGCGGCGGGACATCGAGTTGATACCGATAGTCGCCAGCGTGCCCAGCACCGTGGCGATGACACTGGAAACCAGTGCCAGCACCAGGCTGAGCCCCAGGGCCGACAAAATCATCTCGTTGTGGAACAGGCTCTTGTACCAGCCCAGCGTGAAGCCGGTGAAGTTGGAGCGGGATTTGCTCTCGTTAAAGCTGAATGCAATCATGACCGCGATGGGCAGGTACATGAAGCAAAACACCAGAATGACGTAGGTGCGCATGAGCAGCGCGGAATGTTTTTTCGCCATGTCACATCACTCCTTCCATCTCGGACTCGTCGAAGCTCGAAGTGAAGCTCATGCAGAGCAGGACAATGACCATCAGCACCAGGCTCATGGCAGAGCCGAGGTTCAGGTTGTAGGAGTTGCCGAGGAACTGCAGCTCGATCAAGTCGCCGATCAGCAGGTTGGAGCCGCCGCCCAGCATACGGCTGATAATAAAGGTGGAGACGGCGGGCACGAACACCTGGGTAATGCCGGTGGCAATGCCGGGGCCGGTCAGCGGTACGAGCACGCGGAACAAAATCTGCCAGACGTTGCAGCCCAGATCCTGCGCGGCCTCGACGATGGAATCATCGATCTTCGTCATGGCCGTGTAGATGGGCAGAATCATGAAGGGCAGATAGTTGTAGACCATGCCCAGCACGACCGCGCCGGAGGTATTGATCATGTTGAAGGGGCCAAGGCCGAACAGACCGAAGAATTTGTTGATAAGGCCGTTTTTCTCAAGCAGGGTCATCCATGCGTAGGTGCGCAGCAGGAAGTTCATCCACATGGGCAGCATAATAAGCATGAGCATGATATGCTGCTTGTTGGCGCGCAGGCGGGAGAGAAAATACCCGACCGGGAACGCCATGACCAGGCAGACTACCGTGGAAATGGCGGCCAGAATCAGGCTGCGGGCAAATACGCTGGAATACCGGCCAATCTGGGTCAGGTTGTCAAGGGTGAACTGTCCGGCGGTGTTCGTCATGGCGTACCAGACGACGATGACCAGCGGCACGACAGTGAAAATGGCCATCCAGAGCAGATACGGCCCTGCCAGCCAGCGGGAGGTTTTGGATTTGAGCATCTATCACACCTCCGAACGCTTCATGATATGAATTTCGTCCGGGCCGATGTTCATGCCGATAAGTTCGCCGGGCTGGCTGGCCTGTGTAGAATGAATGATCCACTCATACCCTTCCACATCGACGTGCATTTCAAAGTGAACGCCCTTGAAGATGACCTCACGCACAAGGCCGGTCAGCATACCGACGGAAGGCGGCACGATCTGCACGTCCTCGGGGCGGATGACGACCTGCACAGGCTCGTTGGGCTTGAAGCCGCGGTCCACGCAGGTAAAGTCATGCCCACCGAAGTTGACATAGAAGTCGCGCAGCATGACGCCGTCCACGATGTTGGAGTCACCGATAAAGCGGGCCACAAAAGCGTTCTTGGGTTCGTTATAGATATCCTGGGGAGAGCCGATCTGCTGGATCTTGCCGCCGGACATGACCACGACGGTGTCCGACATGGTCAGCGCTTCCTCCTGGTCATGGGTAACGTAGACGAAGGTAATGTTCATTTCGCGCTGCAGGCGTTTCAGCTCCAGCTGCATCTCTTTTCTCAGCTTGAGGTCAAGGGCGCCGAGAGGTTCGTCGAGCAGCAGGACGCGGGGCTGGTTGACCAGGCTGCGGGCAATGGCCACGCGCTGCTGCTGGCCGCCGGAAAGCTGATGGATGCTGCGGCGCTCAAAGCCTTTCAGGCCGACGGTCTCAAGCATTTCCAGTACTTTCGGGCGGATTTCATCCTCTGCCATTTTTTTCAGGCGCAGGCCGAAGGCGACGTTCTCGAACACGTTCAGGTGCGGGAACAGCGCATACTTCTGGAACACCGTATTCACCGGCCGTTTGTACGGCGGCATATTGGCGATGTCCTTGCCATCAAAAAAGACATTGCCCGATTTCGGGGTGACAAAACCGGCAATCACACGCAGGGTCGTCGTCTTGCCGCAGCCCGAAGGGCCGAGGAAAGTGACAAACTCCTTGTCGTGGATGTCCAGCGAAAGGCCGTCCAGAACCTTTTGCCCATCGAAATCGACAACAATGTCTTTCAGAGATACGATCAGATTTTCATTCATTTTCATTGCATCCCCCTTTGCGGAATTTCCCGTTACAGGGCTTCTTCGCGCGCCGTTTCTTCCTTAGGTCGGCACAAAGTCCTTGACGAGTCAGCGTCAATTATGCCGCCCCGCAAAGGTTTGTTACACGGTCTTTGTTTTGCAAAGTCCGCTGCAAGCAGCACATACAACGCCAATGTGTCAGGGCAGAAAAAATTTACCCTTAGATGCACACACAAGATACATTATACGGCATGGAGAATGTTTGTCAATAAAAACTTTTTCATGATTTTGTAAAGAAGTGTTCATGACTTCGTAAAATTATCTTGCTTTGCAGAAAAAACGCGCTGCGGCAATGTTTATTGTAATGGACGCCGCGGTGGCCAGCAGGCCCAGCGCAGTGATGAAATTTAAAACGGCCAGCAGCGTTTGCTTGCGGCAGCTGTCTGCCAGAATGCCCCCATACAGTGTGCCCGCCAGCATCGGCACCAGGGCCGCCGCCGTGATGCCGCCGTACAGCGCAGCGGAACCGGTCTTGCGCAGCAGGTACAGCGGCAGCGCAAACCGCAGTGCCGCATTGGCGAACAGCGTAACGATTTGGCAGATAAGTAATCTGTAAAAGGTAGTGTTCATGGGTGTGTCTCCTGTTTTTGTGAAAACTGTTTTATATAAACCGACCGGCGGTTTGTAAATGCGAAATAAAATTGGCGGTGCAAGCCGCCAAATGCAGGTTTTTACCTTATTCCTCGCACATCTTCACCATCTGTGTACTCTGTTCCTCGGTCAGCAGATCCAGCCCAATCCCCTGCGTTACCTGGCGGAACACCGCGCACCGTGCCCGTTGCTGGTCTGGCGTGGTAGGGCGCGTCAGCGGGTGGAGCCAGAGGTCTGCCAGTAAAAACAGGGCTTCCCCCAATGCGGCGGCGTCCGCGGTGTGGATGCTGCCGTCGGTTGTTCCCTGCTGAATCATCGGTGTTATGTAAATGGGAATAGTCTTTTCCAACAAATCGTGCAGCTCAATGGAAAGAAACTGAGGGTCGTCCCAAAGACGCGGCAGTGCGCGGCCCAGCGCTTGCTGGCGCTGCGGCAATAGCGACGCGGCAAAGACGGCCTGCAATTTTTGCAGCCCGGTCATGGCGTCGTCGTCGCGGATATGGGCCAGCGTGGCCGTAAACTCCGCCCCCATGCGGTCGCCCACCTTGGCGGCAATTTCCTCTTTGGATTTAAAGTGGTGGTACACGGCTCCCTTGGAAAGTCCTGTTTCGTCAATGACATCCTGCAAGGTGGTGTGGGCATAGCCCTTTTGGGCAAACAGGCACGCGGCAGCGTCAAGGATTTTTTCTACGGTTTGCTCCGGATATTTGTTGCGCGACATAGGATACACTCCTTTTTACAGACTAATGGTCTGTAAATTGAATATACGCGCTTTCACACCAAAAGTCAATACATTTGCCCGGGATTGTCCGGTGATTTGCGGCAGCGGGGGTGGTATACTTTTGAGAGTAGAAAGAGGGGTTATTGTATGGAAAAAATCGGAGTCATCGATGTAGGTGGCGGTCTGCGCGGCATCTATGCGGCGGGCGTGTTTGACTGGTGCATGGACAACGGCGTACAATTTGATTACGGCATCGGCATTTCGGCAGGAAGCGCTAACCTTGCCTCCTATTTAAGCAGCCAGCGCGGGCGGAACTATCTGTTCTATGAGGAATACTCCATGCGCAAAGAATATATGGGCGCAGGAAATATGCTGCACGGCGGGTCGTTTTTGAACCTGCAATATATCTACGGCACATTGAGTAACCGCGAATGTGAAAACCCACTGGATTTTGAAAGGATGGCGGCTAATCCGATGGAGTGGTACATGATCGCCACAGACGCCACAACTGGCAAGCCGAAGTACTTTACACGCGGCGATATGCGTCAGGACGACTACCGCGTGCTGATGGCATCCTGCTGCATCCCGGTGGCGTGCAAGCCTATTGAGATTGGCGGTGTGCCTTACTATGACGGTGCGCTGGGGGATACGATCCCTTTGCAAAAGGCTTTTGCGGACGGCTGCGACAAGGTTGTGCTGATTTTGACAAAGCCGGTGGGCACCATCCGCGCGGATGGCACGGACCGTAAGCTGGCGCGGGTCATCCACCGAAAATACCCCCACGCCGCCGAACAGCTGGCCCTGCGGGCGCAGCATTATAATGAAGGTATTGCGTTGGCCCAAAAGCTGGCCGCCGAGGGCAAGGTGCTTATTATTGCGCCAGACGACACCTGCGGCGTCAAGACGCTGACCCGCGACCAGGAGGCGTTGAAAAAACTGTACAGCAAAGGCATGAAAGACGCAGAGCGCATCCGGGACTTTCTGTAATTACGCCAGATTCAGCCGCTTGGTCATGAACCACTGGGTCAGTGCCCACATAAGGGCATCGACGAGGGCGATGAGCGCAAAGACGACCAGCATGGAAAGCAGCAGGAAAGGCAGACTGTTGTCATAGTTTAAAATGAACGATGCACCGATGAAATTTATATTGCTGAAATATTTGTATCCATAGAGGGCAACGAAAAACGCAGTTACCAGTGCCGCCATCTGCCCGGCAAAACCGATGACGAAGTAAGCGGCGATGCTGATAAGCATGCGCTGCTGGGTGAACTGCCCGGCGAAAGCACAGGCCAGGTAGGTGTGCAGCAGGGCCCCCGCAATCAGGGCCAGAACGATAAGCACCATTACAGCCCAGATGGCAAAATCCTCAGCATGAGGGACGCTGAATGCAAAATCGCCTGTAAGCAGCGCACCACAGACGGAAGAAAATAACATACCGAACACGGTCCACGCCGTGCCGCAAATAACCTTGGCGGCAATATGCTTCCAGGGCTGCACGGGAAGGGCCAGCATCAGGTAGCCGCGGTCGCCCAGCAGGCGGTAAAATTGCTGCACTTCAATAAAGAAGCAGACCGCCAGCACTACCAGCAGGCTGACGAGCGCTGCCAGGTTCAGCAACACCAGGGCCAGCCCGGCCAGCGGAAATCTGTCAGAGGTATTTTGGATAAAATGGCTCAGGATACCGGTGAAAATGTTCAGCACCAGCACACCGCTTGCAATCGGCAGGACAACGCGGCCCGTGGCCTTGAACTCGTATTTCAATAAATTTGTCAGCATTTGTAGACCTCCCGGAAGTATGCATCAACGCTCATGCCTGTTTCCTCGCGCAGCTCGTCAACGGCGGCCTGGCGAAGGGCCTTGCCGTTTTGCAGGAAAATCACCTCATCCAGCACCTTTTCGATGTCGCCAATCAGGTGGGTGGACAGGACCAGCGCGGCGTCCTCGCTGTAATTGTGAAGGATCGTCTGCAAAATGTAGTCGCGGGCAGCGGGGTCAACGCCGCCTAAGGGCTCATCCAGCAGGTAGAGCTTGGCGGCGCGGCTCATGGTCAAGCAGAGCTGCATTTTCTCCTGTGTCCCCTTGCTCATGGCACCGATTTTGTCGTGAGCTTGGATGCGCAGGTCAGCCAGCATGGCGTCGGCCTTGGCCTTGTCAAAATCGGGGAAAAAGTCATTGTACAGGCTCACGGCGTCAGCGGCTGTGAACTCAGTAGGCAGGGCCATCCGATCCGGCAGATAGCTGGTGACAGCCTTGGTGTAGACACCGACGGGGGTCTTATTGACCAGCACACTGCCAGCTGTGGGTGTAAGCAGCCCGGCAGAGATTTTCAGCAGTGTGGTTTTGCCGCTGCCGTTGGGGCCCAGCAGCCCGACCAGCTTGCCGGGCGTGACGGAAAACTCTGCGCCGTTCAGGGCGGTGGTGCGGCCATACCGTTTGGTCAGGCCGTGTACCTCATAAATAGCATCCATGGTTTACTCCTCTGTCTGCTGCTGTGCGGTTTCGCGCAGTAGCGTTTCAATTTCGGTTTCGGTCAGGCTCAGGGCGTGCATTTGATGCAGAAACTCCCCTGCCAGCGTTTGGGCGCGGCGGCGGCGCAGGGCGTGTAGCGCGGCGTCATCGGCGGTCACGGTGCGGCCTGCCGTGCGCTGGGCTTGCAGCAAGCCGCGGCTTTCCAATTCCTGCAAGGCACGCTGCATCGTGTTGGGATTGACGCCCGCGTCGGCGGCCAGCTCCCGCACAGGCGGGATGCGGCTGCCGGGCGGGAACTCCCCTGCCACCAGCGCAAGCTCAAGCTGTTCCACAAGCTGCACGTAGACCGGGCGGCCTGCTGTGATGTTCCAGTTCATAACGGCGGCTCCTTTGCTGTATCATTGTGTTAAGAACTTAATACAATGATACAACTGCAATATGGATTTGTCAAGAGGAAAAATAAAAATCCTCCGCCAATGTGGCGGAGGATGCGATACAGCGTGGTTTAAATGTGATCTTCAATCCAGGTCAGCACGTAGTCAAAGACCTCGTCGCGGTTGGTCTCGTTGTGCAGTTCGTGGCGGCCGCCCTCAAAAATCTGGCAGGTCAGGTCGTTGACACCGGCGTCGCCCAGCATGGCCCAGACCTTGCGCACGCCGCTGCCGTAGCCGCCCACCGGGTCGCAGTCACCGGCAATCAGCAGAATGGGCAGGTCTTTGTCGATGGCCTGCGCCCACGCCTTGGTGCTGACATGGTTCAGCGTTGCCAGCATTTCGCGGTAGGTGGCGGCGGTGAACTGGAAGGTACACAGGCAGTCGGCATCGTAGGCGTTCACAACGTTTTCGTCGCGGGAAAGCCAGGCGTTGGGCGATTGGGCGTTTGCAATTTTCTTGCAATAGCTGCCAAAATTCAGCTTGACCATCAGCGGCGAAACATAGCGCGGCCCCTTGACGCGGGCAATCAGCCCGGCTAGTTTTTGGCCGATGACGTTCATAAAGCTGGGGCCTGCCGTGCCGGAAATAACCAGTGCCGTGATGCTCTCCGGCCACTTTTCGGCGTACCAGCGCGCGTAAAAGCTGCCCATGCTGTGGCCGTACAGGATAATGGGCGTATCAGGAAAACGCTCATGGAGCAAGCCGTTCATTGTGTGCAGGTCGTTCAGCAGATGCAGGCGGCCATCCGGCTCGCCGTAGTGGCCGTGCTCCCCTGCCTTGGCGGTGTCGCCGTGGCCGAGGTGGTCATTGCCCGCCAGTGCAATGCCGTGGGCGGCGTAGAACTCGGCCATGGGCGCGTAGCGGCGCACATACTCGCACATACCGTGGCTCAGCTGGATGACTGCCCGCACAGGTTTATCCGGCATCGTGTACAGCACAGCGGAGGAAATATGGCGTCCGTCCGACGACGGAAACGTAATGGTCTCGCAGTGAAGGTCAGACATAAATTTCTCCTATTTTAGTCAGGTTTGTTGGGTAGGCTGCTTTTGTGTTTTGGCGGTCAATCGCGCCATTACGCGGGCAAGCAAAACGGCAAAGAGCACAGACAGGACGGAAAGCAGAAGCCAGCGCTTGTCCGTGCCATACAAGATGTCGTCCGAGAGTGCATCGCGAAAGACCTGGAAAGCAAAAGCGTGAACAGCGTAAATTTCCAGTGTACATCCGCCCAGGAACGTACAGCCGCGGATGATTTGCGGGGCAACCTTATCCAGGCAGGCGGCCAGCAGGGACAGTACAATACACAGCCCAGGTGCAATCAGGATAAACGGAAACCAATACAGACCATAGGCCCAAATACGGTCATCCGGGACGCACTTGACTATGTACACCAAAAGCCCCCAGCCAAGGCAGGAAAGCGCAATAAGCGCGGCGGCCAGTCGGGCCGGGATCTCTTCGTGCCTGGCACCGTAATCGGCAAAACAGATGCCGAGGAAAAGAAGCGGCAGCCGCGAAAACAGCATGAGCCGGATATCCGAGAAAAATGGTACAGAAAACGCCGCACAGAGGAAAAACAGCAGAATTTTTCTGCGCAGGGACGCATTCTGACAAAGCGGTACAAGAAAGAGGGCAAAGAGATAATAAATCCACACACCATTCATGTACCAAAGTGTCTGAAAGTCCGCACTTGCCAAGAAGTCAACACACAGATAGTTCGCAAATACCGAAGAAACCGAAATACCGGAACGAAGATGCTGGTAGATCAACCAGGCTGTCAGCACAACATAGTAGCTGGGCAGAATGCGGATGATACGTTTTTTGAGAAAAGCAATCGGGTCATAGTGGCGAGTAAGGGAATGATAACAGCCCAGGCCCGAGGCAAACACAAAAATGTCAACGCCCGAAAAGCCGAAGAAGCGCACATACCCAAGGAAGGAACTGTAATATTTTGGCGGTAGGCTGGAATGGTAGTAGAGTATCCATAGCGCAGCCAGTGCCATCCAGACAGAACGATACTTTGTAATGTTACGGTAGCGGAGCATGAATTATTCTCCTTATTATGATGTGCAGTTTTACAATTTCCCGGCAAGAAATTTTGATATCCGGGAAGCAGCGGCAGATGCCAGAAAGGCAACCAGGAAGGATGCGGCGGTGATGAGCAGCCAGCGCTTATCGGTGCCGTAGAAAATACCGGAATCCATGGCGCGGCGCGCTGCATGGAATACAAACATATGCACGACATAAATTTCCAACGTACACCCACCGATATATCGCAGAAAACGGATAACGATGGGGGCGGCGCATTCCACCAGCATCGACAGCCAGGAAAGCAGCAGGCACAGCCCCGGGACAATCAGGATAAACGGCCACCACAAAAGGCCGTAGGGGTACAAATATTCGTGACAGCGATAGTAACACAGCAACAGGATGGCGATGCCCGCCGCCATTGCGCTAAGCAGTGCAAGGACGGTACGCTTGGTAAGCGTGGGATACCGACTGCCGTAATCTGCGGCGCAGACGCCCAGATACAGCAGCGGAACACGCGCAAACAGCATGAGGCGCATGGTGTCCCCAAGGAACGGAACCGTCAGCAGAATGCAGAAGCAAAAGCCCAGCAGCTTTGTTTTGAAGTTGCCCCGCAGGCAAAGCGGAACAAAGAACAGCACGAGGATATAGTACACAACCAGGCCGTTTACATACCACAGCGTCTGTAAGCCAAGGCCAAATAAACTGTCTATTCCTAAGTAAGTGGCGACCACACCCTGCACCGTGGTACCCAGGCGCAGGCCGTCATAAATGACCCAAGGCGTGACACAGAGATAATAGGCAGGTACAATCTTGATAAGACGCTTTTTAATAAAGATGAGCGTATCAGGGTTCTTTTTCAGCGAGTGATAGCACCCGAGTCCTGAGGCAAACACAAAAATGTCAACACCGCCTGCCCCGCAGCTTTTTAAGACCTGCAAAAACGCACAGGGGGGGTAAGCGAAATATGGTGATATACCACCCACAAGGCAGCAAGGGCCATCCACACACTGCGGTAGGATAGGATTTTTTTGAAATCGCAAAAGTCAGCCACAGCGGTTATTCTCCCTTGATTTTCTTCCAATATTGGGCAAAGGCCTGCTCGTTCTTGTTCTCGCCGGGGACGTAATACTGGCGATCCTTGATAGCATCGGGCAGGTATTGCTGGGCGACCCAGTGATTGGGGTAATCGTGTGGGTAGAGGTAATGCTGACCCTTGATCTTGGCATCCGCGCCGTCGTAGTGTTTGTTTTGCAGCTGGCGCGGGATGGGCCCGGTGCGCCCGGCCTGGATGTCCGCAATGGCGGCGTTGATGCCATCGTGGGCGGAGTTCGACTTGGGCGCGGTGGCAACCAGCACGACCGCATCTGCCAGCGGCAGGCGGGCCTCCGGCAGGCCAACGGCGTTGGCGATATCCACCGCCGCTTTGACAATGGGGATAATTTGCGGCCAGGCCAGGCCGACATCCTCACACGCGCAGACCATCAGGCGGCGGCAGGCGCTGGGCAGGTCGCCCGCTTCCAGCAGACGGCCTAAATAATGCAGCGCTGCGTCGGGGTCAGAGCCGCGCATGGATTTCTGGTAGGCAGAGACGATATCGTAATGGTCGTCGCCCAGTTTATCATACCGCATGGCGGTACGCACGGCCACCTGCTGTACCATGTCCAGCGTGATGGTGCGGCTGCCATTTTCAATCGGCGCGGCGGTCACGGCAAATTCCAGGTTGCCCAGCGCTTTGCGCATATCGCCGCCCGCGCTCTGGGCCAGGTAGTCCAGCGCATCGTCGGGAATCAAGATAGGCGTTTTATCCTCGGCCCCCAGCCGCGCGGCGGCGTTCTGCAAGCCGACGCGGATATCGTCCGCCGTCAGCGATTTGAACTCAAACACCGTGCAGCGGGATAAAAGGGCGTTGTATACATAAAAATAGGGGTTCTCGGTCGTGGAGGCAATCAGGGTGACGGTGCCCTGCTCCACGCATTCCAGCAGGCTTTGCTGCTGGCGCTTGTTGAAATACTGGATCTCGTCAAGATACAGCAAGATGCCCCCGGCCGCGCCTAAGGTGCCGATATCCGCCAGCACTGATTTGATATCGCTGGTGGAGGCCGTCGTACCGTTGAGTTTGTGCAGCTGCATACCGCTGCCCGCCGCAATGATGCTGGCAACCGTCGTTTTGCCAACACCGGAAGGGCCGTAGAAGATCATGTTGGGGATCTTGCCGCTCTCGACCGTGCGGCGGAATACCTGATTTTTGCCGAGTAGATGCTGCTGCCCGCAGACTTCATCCAGGCTGCGGGGGCGCAGACGTTGTGCCAATGGCTCCATTTTGTGTTCCTTTTTTAAGATAAGTTTGAGATAGTGTACCAAAACGTCATACTTCTGCTCTTGATTATATCAAACACACGTGGTAAAATCAAATGAAAAGAACAGAAACGGAGAAAAAGCAGTGACGAAACAAGAATTGGCGGCAGTCTGCATTGCACGGCTGAAAGCAGAATACCCCGACTCTGACTGCACGCTGGATTATGACCATGCGTGGCAGCTTTTGGTATCGGTGCGGCTGGCGGCCCAGTGTACCGATGCCCGCGTGAATGTGGTGGTGCAGGATCTGTTCGCCAAGTATCCCGGGGTGAAAGAACTGGCTGCGGCCAGCCCGGAGGAAATCGAGGCCATTGTCAAGCCTTGTGGGCTGGGGCACAGCAAGGCGCGGGATATTTCGGCCTGTATGCGGGTGCTGCGCGACCAATATGACTGCCATGTGCCCGATGATTTTAATGCGCTGCTGGCGCTGCCCGGCGTGGGCCGAAAGAGCGCAAACCTGATTATGGGCGATGTATTCGGCAAGCCCGCCATTGTGACGGACACCCACTGCATCCGCCTGTGCAACCGCATCGGGCTGGTGGATAATGTCAAAGAACCCGCCAAGGTCGAAAAAGAGCTGTGGAAAATCATCCCGCCCGAGGAAGGCAACGGCTTCTGCCACCGGCTGGTGGACCATGGCCGTGCGGTCTGCACGGCCCGCACCAAGCCCTACTGCGACAAATGCTGCCTGGCTGACGTATGCCGGGCACGAAAGGAATTTGCGAATGAATAAGACGACGGAAAGCCGCCTTGGCGGCGAGCTGCGCAGCCAGCAGGCCTCCCAGCGTTTGTTGGATGAGCTGCGCGGCGGCCGCTATGCCAAAGCCACCCAACTGCCCAGTGAATTGGAATTGGCCGATGTTCTGGGCGTGAGCCGTACCGTGGTGCGCGACGCCCTGAGCGATTTGGAGCGTGACGGCTATGTGGAGCGTGTGCGCGGCATCGGTACGCTGGTCAATCGCGACGTGGTGCAGGTGGAAAACCGCATGGACCAAAAGTTGGAATTTAACCGGATGATCCGCGCTATTGGCCGTGTGCCGCATAGTGACACCCTGATGGTCACGAAGGAGACCGCCACGCCGGAACTTATCAAAAAGCTGGCACTTGACCCGGAAAAGGAGCACACACTGGTATTTGTGTGCCGCCGGGTACTGGCAGATGAAACGCCGGTGCTTTACTCCACCGATATTTTACCGTTGGCATTGTTTGGCGGCAAGCGGCTGGATACCATTGATTTCAGCCGCCCGATTTTTGAAATCGTGGCGCAGTACTGCCATATGGAAGTGACCGAAACGCTGACGACACTGCACGCTGTGCAGGGCACGCCGAGCATCCGCCGCCAGCTGGGGCAAAAACCGGAACAGGCACTTTTGCAGCTGGATGAAATTTTCTACTCTCGCACCTGCAAGCCGGTCCTGTGCTGCCAGACCTGCTACACAGATTTTTTTGACTTTGCGATGGTGCGCAAGCTGGTTTGATTTTAAACGGTATACCGCCGCTTAGAATAGATTAGAGTTAAACAAAGGGGATTGTGTATGAGACATTTGATCGATCCGGCGGACTTTACGCTGGAAGAAACGCTCAGCTTAATGGACCTTGCCGACCGTATCCACGACGACCCGGCCGCATACAAAGACGTTGCCGCCCGCAAGCGGCTGGCGACGCTGTTTTATGAGCCGAGCACCCGCACCCGCCTTTCGTTTGAGGCTGCTATGCTGAACCTGGGCGGCCAGGTATTGGGTTTCCCCGATGCCGGTGTATCCAGCGCATCCAAAGGCGAGACAGTCGCCGATACCATCCGCGTTATCAGCTGCGTGGCCGATATTGCCGCCATGCGCCACCCCAAGGAGGGCGCACCGCTGCGTGCGTCCCGGTACAGCCGCATCCCGGTCATCAACGCCGGTGACGGCGGCCACAGCCACCCCACCCAGACGCTGCTGGATATGATGACGATTCGCCAGCGCAAGGGGCATCTGGATCATCTGACCATCGGCTTCTGCGGCGACCTCAAGTTTGGCCGCACGGTGCACAGCCTGATCAAGAGCCTGTCCCGCCTGCCGGGCATGAAGTTTGTGCTCATCTCACCCGAGGAGTTGCGCGTGCCGGATTACATCATCAGCGAGATCCTCGAACCTAACAACATCCCCTATGTTGAGACACGCAGCATGGAGGAGGCTCTGCCCGATTTGGACGTCCTCTACATGACCCGCGTCCAGCGTGAGCGGTTCTTTAATGAAGAAGATTACATCCGCCTGAAAAACAGCTATGTCCTGACAAAGGAAAAGCTGGCTCTGGCCCCCGCGGATATGCCGGTGCTGCATCCCCTGCCTCGTGTGAATGAGATCACGCTGGACGTGGATGACGACCCGCGCGCAGCGTACTTTGACCAGGTGCAGAACGGCGTGTATATGCGTATGGCGCTGATCATGACTTTGCTGGGTCTGAAAGACCCCAAGACCGGGGAGGTAGCGTTCAATGTTGAAGGTTGATGAGATTCAGAACGGTGTGGTTATTGACCACATCACCGCAGGCACCGGCCTGGCCTTGTACCACATGATGGAACTGGAAAAATTAACCAATGCCAGTGTAGCACTTTTGCAGAATGTCCGCAGCCAAAAGGACGGCAAAAAGGATATAATAAAGATTGAGGGCGACGTGTCCGGGCTGAACTTTGACATCCTCGCCTATGTCGATCCGAAAATCTCCATCACCTTTATCAAGAACGGCCACGTGACGGAGAAGAAGCACCCCGAGCAGCCAAAGCGCCTAGTCAATGTCATCAAGTGTACGAACCCGCGCTGCATCACCTCCATTGAGGAAGGCTGTGACCACATCTTTGCTTTGACGCCCAGCGGTCGTTACCGCTGCATCTACTGCGAACAGGAGTTCCGCGTCAAGCCGTAAACGAGGTAACATTATGGATAAGTCAAGATTTCACCTGAATCCTGATGCCGAGATCGTGAAGAACATCCGCGAGGGGCTCAAGCGCACCGGCGGGTATTGCCCCTGCCGCTTGCAGCACATCCCGGAGAATATCTGCATTTGCAAAGAGTTCAAAGAACAGCTGGCCGACCCAAACTACCATGGGCCGTGCCACTGTGGGCTGTACGTGAAAGATTGACAGAGAAACGAGGTATCTGCTGAGATGGCAGGTACCTCATTTTTTTATACACACGCCGCCAACGTACCCTCAGTCAAAATAATATTCCCTTCCGCATCGGCATCGGCGGTGTAAACGACGCCGGGGTGGGCGGTCCCGGCGGCAATACGGTCAGCGAGGGCTTGCTCCACTGCGCGGCTGACGGTGCGGCGCAGCTCCCGCGCACCGTAGGGCGGTACTTTGTCCCCCGCCAGCGTTTTGGCAGCGGCAGCGGTATGGCGCAGCGTGTAGCCCTGTGCGGCGGCGCGCTGTTCCAGTTCGCACAGCAGCCGGCCGGCAATGCCCTCCAGCTGTGCCGGGCCGAGCGGGTCAAACAAAACCGTCTCGTCCAGACGGCCCATCAGTTCGGGGCGGAAAAATTCTTTTGCCTCCTGCACGGCCTGCTGGCTGCGGCGGCTCGTCTCGGAGGTTGCCGCACCGAAGCCCAGCGGGGCCGTCTGTCCTGAAAGACACCGCGCCCCTAAATTGGATGTGAGCAAAATAATTGTGTTGGAAAAATCAGATTTTCGCCCCTGCGCGTCGGTCAGGCTGCCATCCTCGAGGATTTGCAGCAATAGATTTTGGATATCGCTGTGTGCCTTTTCGATTTCGTCAAACAGTACGACGCTGTATGGTCGGCGGCGCACGGCCTCGGTCAGCTGGCCGCCCTCGTCGTGGCCCACATAGCCCGGCGGCGCACCGATGAGCCGCGCCACGGTGTGGCGCTCCATATACTCCGACATATCAAAGCGCAGCAGAGCTTTCTCGCTGCCGAACCAGCATTTTGCCAGCGTGCGGGCCAGCTGTGTTTTACCCACACCCGTCGGCCCCAAAAACAGCATGGCACCGATGGGCCGCCCGCTCTCCCGCAAGCCGGTACGGCTGCGGCGGATGGCTGATGCCACGGCGGCGACGGCCCGTGACTGGCCGATGACCTCGGCAGAAAGGCGCTCTTCCAGGTGTGCCAGCCGCTCACGCTCGGCCTCGCCTACCCGTTCGGCGGGCACGCCGCTGGCCTTGCTGACCACATGGGCGATGTCGGCGGGGCTTAACGCTTTTTTCTCGCCGCCGGTGTCGGCAATGCGGCGGGCGGCGGCTGCTTCATCCAGCAGGTCAATGGCCTTGTCGGGCAGGAAACGCCCCGGTAAATAGCGCACGCTAAACTCCACCGCCGCATGGATGGCCTGCGGTGGGATAGCAACGCCGTGGTAGCGTTCGTACCGGGGCATCAGGCCGTTTAAGATTTTTTCGGCGTCGGCGGGGGCGGGTTCCTCCACCATGACCTTGCAAAAACGGCGTTCCAGCGCTGAATCATTTTGGATTGTCTTGCGGTATTCCTCCGGCGTCGTTGCGCCGATGAGTTGTATTTCCCCACGGGCCAGCATCGGTTTTAGGATGCTCGCGGCGTCGATGGCTCCCTCCGCCGCACCGGCCCCGGCAATAATGTGTATCTCGTCGATGAACAGCACGGTGGAGCGGTCGCGGTACAGTTCTTCCAATAGATTTTTGAACCGTTCCTCGAAATCGCCGCGGTACTTTGTACCCGCAACCATGGATGCCATGTCCAACGCCAACAACCGCTTGCCCCGCAGCGCCGGGGTGATTTGCCCGCTGGCAATGCGCTGGGCCAGCGCCTCAGCCAGGGCACTTTTGCCGACGCCAGGCTCCCCCAGCAGGCAGGGATTATTTTTCTGGCGGCGGCAGAGAATTTCAATCATCCGGTCCAGCTCGGCCTCCCGGCAGAGCACCGGGTCCAGCCGCCCCTCCTGCGCCAGGCGGGTTAGGTCGCGGCCGTATTTTTCGCTGGGTCGCCCGGTGCGGCTGGACGACATACGCGGCTGCGCGGGCAGCACGAATTGCCCGGAAAGCTGGCGGCACTCCCGCGCGGCCTGGGGCAGCTCGATCCCTAAGGATGCCATCCACCGGCTGGCCGTGCAGGACGAATCCTCGAGCATCGCGCAGAGCAGGTGCTCATTCTCAGCCTTAGCGGCGCTGGCGGCGTGGGCCCCCAACACGGCAAATTCCATGGCCTTGGTCAACTCGGGGGCCAGGTCACGGGAATGCAGCTGCCGGGGGCTGCCTAGGCTTCGGGCGGCGCTGCACCCAGCCAGCGCCGTGGCTGTCACACGCTTGCGGCGCAGAAAATCCGCCGCCGTGCCTCGAGCAGTTTGCACCAGCGCCAGCAGCAGGTGGCCGGTGTCGGCCTGGGAACACCCCTGCTGCCCGGCCAGCACCACCGCCGTATGCACGGTGCGTGCCGCCGTGCGGGAAAAACCTTTATATCGGTAAAGCCAGAACATCTGCATATCCTCCCTCAACAATGTGTCCATTGAAAGTATAGACGCCGGGCGAATAAATAGTCATCGAAATATGTAGCTTCATGCAATGACAAGCGGGAAAATATGTGATATAATAAACCGATATTGTTAATTTTTGGTTTGAGGTGGTTTCAATGCACAAATTGATGCGCTACATCAAGGGCTACGAGAGGCAAGCCCTGTTAGCGCCGCTGTTCAAGATGCTGGAAGCCTGCTTTGAGTTGTTCGTGCCGCTGGTCATTGCCAGCATTATTGACACAGGCATCAAAAATCAGGATGCAGCTTTCATCTGGACGCGCTGCGGTCTGCTGGTTTTGCTGGCGGCCATCGGCCTTGCCAGCAGTTTGACGGCCCAGTGGTTCTCCGCTACGGCGGCGCTTGGCTTTGGTACGGCGCTGCGCAAGGACTTGTTCCGCCATATCGACACACTGAGTTACAGCGAACTGGATGGCATCGGCACCCCGACACTGGTCACCCGTATGACCAGCGACATCAATCAGGTGCAGAACGGCGTCAACCTGACGCTGCGCCTGCTGCTGCGTTCGCCGTTCATCGTTATCGGTGCGCTGATTATGGCGTTCTCCATCAGCCCGAAGCTGACGCTGCTGTTTATCGGCGTGACGATTATGGTGTCGCTCATCATATGGGCCATCATGCGCGTGACGGTGCCTATCTACCACGAGGCACAGAATGGCCTGGATCGCGTGACGCTGCTGACCCGCGAAAACTACGTAGGTGCCCGCGTCGTGCGTGCCTTTGCCTGCCAGGCGGACGAGCTGGCCGCCTTTGTGGAGACGAACGACCACCTGAAAAAATTGCAGTTTGCAGCCGGGCGAATCTCCGCATTGATGAACCCGCTGACCTATCTCGTCGTCAACCTGGCTGTGGTGGCCCTGCTGCTGCGCGGCGGTGTCGAGGTCGATGCCGGTGCGCTGACCCAGGGCGAGGTCATTGCCCTTATCAACTATATGAGCCAAATCTTGTTGAGTCTGCTGCGCCTGGCGGACCTGGTCGTCTCGGTCACGCGCGCCCTGGCCAGCGGTATGCGCGTCAATGAAATTTTAAACACCCATACCACGATGGAGGATCCTGGCACGGCGACGCTGGACATTGCGAATGCGGCCGACGCGGCGAAGTTCGACCATGTCAACTTCACCTACAAGGGGGCAGGCGCACCCAGCCTGACCGATATCTCGTTTACGGCCAAAGTCGGTGAGACCATCGGTGTAATCGGCGGCACCGGCAGCGGCAAATCGACCTTGATTGATCTTGTCTGCCGTTTCTATGATGCCGATAACGGCGGCGTGACGCTGTTTGACAACGATGTAAAGCAGTACAGCTTTGCACAGCTGCGCGGCATGGTGGGCATCGTGCCCCAGCAGGCCGTGCTGTTCACCGGAACCATCCGCGACAATATGCAGTGGGCCGCCCCCGGTGCGACCGACGAGGAGATTTGGCAGGCGCTGGAGATTGCCCAGGCGGCGGAGTTCGTGCGCGGCAAACCCGGCATGCTGGACGCCCCGGTCGAGACTGCAGGCCGCAACTTCTCAGGCGGGCAGCGCCAGCGACTGACGATTGCCCGCGCACTGGTGCCAAAGCCGAAGATTCTGATTCTCGATGACAGTGCCTCGGCGCTGGATTTTGCTACTGACGCGGCGCTGCGCAAGGCTATTAAAGAGGAAACGAGCGGTATGACGGTGTTCATCGTCTCCCAGCGTGCGGCCAGCGTGCAGCGTGCCGACCATATCCTGGTGCTGGACGACGGCAAGCTTGTGGGCGATGCTCCCCACGCCGAGCTGCTGCAAAGCTGCGAAGTTTATAAGGAAATCTGCCTGAGCCAGCTGAGCAAGGAGGAGGTGGCCAAAACACTATGAGCAAGCAAAAACAAAAATTGAACCAGAACACCATCCATCGCGTTTTGAAGCTGATCCGCCCCTACACCGGCATGGTCATCCTGACGCTGACATTTGCGTTGATCACAGTGGTCACTACCCTGCTGGCCCCGGTGCTGTCCGGCAAGGCCGTGGATATGATTCTCGGCCCCGGTGAGGTCGACTTCGTGGGCCTTGGCAAAATCGCACTGGTCATGGCGGGCACAATCGCCTGCACGGCGCTGTCCCAATGGCTGATGAATGTTGTGAACAACCGCATCACCTTCCAGGTCGTGCGGGACATGCGCGTCAAGGCGTTTGAGCAGCTGGAAATTTTACCGCTGAAATATATGGACGCCCACCGCCCCGGCGACGCTATCAGCCGCATCACCACCGATGTAGAGCAGTTCAGCGACGGTTTGTTGATGGGTTTTACCCAGCTGTTTACCGGCGTGCTGACGATTTTTGGCACGCTGGGCGTGATGATTTTTATTGACTGGCGCATTGCGCTGGTGGTCGTGGCGCTGACGCCACTGTCCATCTTTGTGGCGCGGTTCATTGCCACCCATACCTATTCTATGTTCAAGGTGCAGAGCGAGACCCGCGCCGAGATGACCAGCCTGGTGGAAGAGCTGGTTGGCAATGAGCATATGGTTCGTGCCTTCGGCTACGAAAGCCGTGCCGAGGAACGCTTTGACAAGATCAACCTCGATTTGCAGAAGTGCGGCGTCAAGGCGACGTTCTTCTCCTCCACCACGAACCCCTGCACCCGATTTGTCAATGCGCTGGTCTACGCCGCCGTCGGCGTGCTGGGCGCATTCGTCGCCATTGCGCGCGGTATCACGGTTGGTCAGCTGTCGGTGTTTTTGAACTACGCGAACCAGTACACGAAGCCCTTCAACGATATCTCCGACGTTATGACCGAATTGCAGAACGCCCTTGCCTGCGCACAGCGCGTGTTTGACCTCATCGATGAGACACCCATCACGCCAGATTCCCCTGACGCGGTGGCACTGCCCCACGGTGCGGGCAGCGTCGAGTTCGACCACGTCAAGTTCCGCTACGTGGACGATATTCCCCTGATTGAGGACATGAATTTGAAGGTCGCACCCGGCCAGCGCATTGCCCTTGTCGGTCCCACCGGCTGCGGCAAGACGACCCTGGTCAACCTGCTGATGCGGTTCTATGAGATCAACGGCGGCACGTTGCGGGTCGATGGACACCCCATTGATACCGTGACCAGGGACAGCCTGCGCGGCAACCTGGGTATGGTCTTGCAGGAAACGTGGCTGAAAGCCGGTACGATTGCCGAGAACATTGCCTACGGCAAGCCGGACGCTACCCGCGAGGAAATCATCGCGGCGGCGAAAAAGGCCCGCGCCCACAGTTTTATCTGCCGCCTGCCCAACGGGTATGATACCCAGGTGACTGAGGACGGCGGCAACATTAGCCAGGGCCAGCGCCAGCTGCTTTGCATTGCGCGTGTCATGCTGCGCCGCCCGCCGATTCTGATTTTGGACGAGGCAACGTCCAGCATCGATACCCGCACCGAGGTATTGGTGCAGGATGCCTTTGAGGAACTGATGAAGGGCCGCACGAGCTTTATCGTAGCCCACCGTCTGTCCACCATCAAGAACGCCGACCAGATTTTGGTGATGAAGGCCGGCAACATCATTGAGCGCGGTACGCATGACGAACTGCTGGCGCAGGGCGGTTTCTATAAGAACCTGTACGAAAGCCAGTTTGCCAAAGCGTAAGAAATAGGGTCTATTTGGAAAAGAAAAGGAGAATGTAATATGAGCAGCATTACCATTCCGGAAGGCTACCAAAGCCTGCTGGGCCTGTACGACACCCAGAAAGCCATTGGTCTGATCAAGACGATTTTCCAGGAGAAGATCTGCATGGCGCTCCACCTTAAGCGCGTTACGGCTCCCCTGTTCGTCATGCAGGGCAGCGGCCTGAACGACGATCTGAACGGTGTGGAGCGCCCGGTCGAGTTCGATGTGCCCAGCCTGAACGAGCACGCCGAGATCGTCCACAGCCTGGCAAAGTGGAAGCGCTATGCCCTGTACAAGTATGGCTTCCGCCCCGGCCAGGGCATTGTGACCGACATGAACGCCGTCCGCCGTGATGAGGAACTGGACAACCTGCACAGCATCTACGTGGATCAGTGGGACTGGGAGCGCGTTATCACCGCCGACCAGCGCACGCTGGAATTTTTACAGGAGACTGTACGGGATATTGTGGATGCGGTCTGCGCGACCTCTGACGAGCTGCGCTGGAAGTTCCCTGAACTGAAAAATAACATCCACCTTGGCCGCAAAGTGACATTTGTCACGACCCAGGAGTTGGAAGATATATACCCCGACTTCACCCCGAAACAACGCGAGAACGCCTATGCCAAGGAGCACGGCACCATCTGCATTATGCAGATCGGCGGCAAGCTCAAGAGCGGCAAGCCCCACGACGGCCGTGCCCCCGACTATGACGATTGGGCGCTGAACTGCGATATCCTCTTCTGGCACAAGCCTTTGGGCTGTGCGCTGGAACTGTCCAGCATGGGCATCCGCGTTGACGCCGACGCCCTGCGCCGCCAGCTGGCCGAAGCAGGCTGCCCGCAGCGTGCGGAGCTGCCCTTCCACAAGATGCTGCTGGACGGCACCCTGCCCCTGACGATGGGCGGCGGCATTGGCCAGAGCCGCCTGTGCATGCTGTTGTTGGGCAAGGCCCATGTAGGTGAAGTCCAGGTCAGCCTGTGGGATGACGCGACCACGCAGGCCTGTAAAGATGCAGGCGTAGAACTGCTGTAAGGATTGAATAAAGTATGAATCGAGCAGGAGGCTCTCTTAACCGAAGAGCTGACCTCTCACACCACCGTGCGTACCGACCGGTACATGGCGGTTCAACCGCATAAGTACAAGGACTCGTAGTAGTTGAGGATGCTGAAGTATCCCGCTGCTGCGAGTCTTTTGTTTGTAATGGAACATTTTAATACAGGACTCCTGGCGATACGCCAATAGTCCAGTCTGGAGTTGCCCCACTGGTAAGCCCTGTCGGCCGGAAGCTTAATTATGAGTACGCATGTGTCTTGGGCGATAACCAAAAGCTGCGAGAGAACAAATTGATTCGGCTGTAGAAAAATAGCCCCTATGGTTCAACCATAGGGGCTATTATAAACAAAAGCGCTCCTTGCATATTTATACAAGGAGCGCTCTGGATTGCGTGAAAAACTCTTATGGAATGTGTGCAACATAGAGCCTTATTCATGAACAGCGTCACAATAAGGTTTGTTCTATATTGCACTGTACATTGCATCTTTATTTTTCACAATCGTTTGGAGCTAGTAATAGGACTCGAACCTACAACCTGCTGATTACAAATCAGCTGCACTGCCAATTGTGCTATACTAGCGGGAACTTATTTAGTTTAACACAAATAAGCCCTGTTTGTCAATGGCTTAATCGTTATTCCTGCATCATTGCTGTCTGCAATGCACAATAATCTTCCAGTGTCAGCTGCTCAGGGCGGGCGCGCTCGTCGAGATTAGCAGCTTGCAAAGCAGCTATGACCTGGGCTTTGGGCAGGTGCAGGCCGTTGGCAATGGCGTTGGCGGCAGTCTTGCGGCGCTGGGAGAAGGCCGCACGGATGAGGGCGAAGAAGGCGGCCTCGTCGCCGTTGGGTACCTGTACGGCGGGCTTCTCGCGCACATCCAGGCGGATGACGGCGCTGGTCACTTTGGGGGCCGGGTAAAAGCTGCCGGGCTGGACGCTGAACAGCAGTTTCGGCTCAGCGTAATAGGCCACGGCGTAGCTGATGGCACCCGCGTCCCGCGTGCCAGGGGCAGCACACAGGCGCTGTGCGGCCTCCTTTTGCACCATGACGGTAATGTTGCGGATGGGCAGCTTTTCTTCCAGCAGGCGCATTAAAATCGGGCTGGTGATGTAGTACGGCAGGTTGGCGCAGACAGCCACCGGCTTATCGCCAAACTCTTCCGCCAGCAGGGCTTTCAAGTCGACCTTCAGCACATCGTTTAAGACGAGCTTGAAGTTGTCGTAATCAGCCATCGTCTCTTCCAGCAGGGGCGGCAGACGTTTGTCGACCTCAATGGAGACGACCTTATCCGCACGCTTGCAGAGCTGTTCGGTCAATACACCGATGCCGGGGCCGACTTCCAGCGCACCCCAGCCGGGGCCGATACCGGCGGCCTCGGCGATGCGAGGGCAGATGCCGGGGTTGATGATAAAGTTCTGGCCAAAGCCCTTGGACAGGGCAAAATCGTACCGTGCGCACAGGTCACGGATGGTAGACAAATCGGTCAGTGTGGGCACGGCGGACTTCCTTTCCCCATGGTCAAGAGGTTCAGTTCTGGCCGGTCAGCGTCATGGCCGCGTTGACGGCCTTGTTGATCTGCGGGTCAGTGTTGAGGGTGTAATCGTAGTAGGCATTCTGCTCGTCGACGGACAGCGAGGCATCAATATCCGGGCTCAGGCCCTCGCCGTTCCAAGTTTGGTCTTCATTGTCCAGTAGCAGGCCGACTGTGATATAGGCGGCAGAGCCGTCGGAAAAGCTCTGGGCATCGCTCATCACAACGCCCTTGCCGGCAGTCTTGGTGCCGACGATGGTCGCGCCGCCCATCTTGCGCAGGGCGTTGGCAAACAGCTCTGCACTGCCCGCCGTGCTGCCGTTGACCAGACAGACCATCGGGACGGTAATTTCATCTTCGTCGGACATACGCAGCGTAGTCACGGTGCCGTCCTTGTCCTGCTTTTTGGCAATATCACCGGAGGGCACACAATAATCAGCGGCGACCAGGGCTGCGTTCAAGTTCTCGCCGGTGTTGTCACGCAGGTCAAAGACAAACGCAGTCGCACCCTGCTGCAGCAAATCGTCCACAGCGGATTTAAACTCACTGGCTGTGCCGGCGGAGAAGGAATCGATGCGGATATAGCCGCAGGTATCCGCGACCATCTGAGCGGCGTAAATCGAAGGCGTCTTGTAGTTAGAGTGTACGAGGTTGAACTGCTGCTCCTGGCGGTCGGGCGTCAGGTAGGTGACGGCGGTGGTCGTGCCCTCTTCGCCCAGCAGTTTGGAGGTCAAGCGTGCGCTGGACGTGATATTGCGAGTGGACTCATCATTGATGGCGGTGATAAAGCCGCCGACCTGCATCCCGGCCTCGGCCGCAGGTGAGTTATCATACAGGCGGATGATGCGGGCGTAGCCGGAGGAGGCGTCATTGACGACGGCCACGCCGATGCCGGTTAGGGTGCCTTTTTCGACGGCCTGCTTTTCGCTGTACTCCTTGGCGGTGTAGTAGACGGCGTACTTATCGTTGATGCCGTTCATATAACCGGCAGCCAGGCGGTCGTTCAGCGTATCCTCATCGATGGTGAAGAACTCTTCCGAACGGACGAAGCGGTCGATCTCGGAGAGCTTGTTGTATTGACGCTCCTTATTTTTGACACTGGAAACGGTGGTGTTGAACATTTTCATCGATACGACCATCGTCAGCGAGAAGGTGACGGCCATTGCGATAATGGCAATCGTGGCGGCCACGCCAAGACTGATTTTTTTGCTCATGGGTCTGATGGCTCCTTACTGTTTTTGCGTTTTATGCCCCGTAGGCAAGCGAGAAAATTACCGTAGAGAAAAGGCTCAGCACCATCAGAACGGCGACCACCAGGCAAAAAATGCGCACGGAGGTCTTATGCTTCTGCGGTTTCATAGCAAACTCCCCTTTCATTTATGAGAGGTAATTCATGACATTGACCAGGACGTTGTTGACCTTCATTTCCAAGTGCAGGTGGTTGCCGGTGGAGTTGCCGGTGGAACCGACATAGCCGAGCACCGTGCCCTTGGAGACATTCTGACCCACGCTGACGACAGGGGCGCTATTCATGTGAGCGTACAGCGTCGAGTAGGTGTTGCCGTTGTCGTCCTTGCCATGGTAGACCTGGACATAGTAGCCCCAGCTGTAATGGTAGGCCGCGGCGGTGACAACGCCGCCGGAAACGGCGTAAATTTCGGTGCCGCCCGGTGCGGCATAGTCGGTGCCGCGGTGGCCGTTGCCGCCGAAATAGCAGGAAACGTACTTATAGGTAGCCAGCGGGCGACCGAAATCCAGCGAGCACTGGATGGACGCATTGCCGTAGGCCTGGTTCGCGGCGTTCAGCGCGGCGTCCAGCTCGGCAGCTGCTTTATCTACAGCCTTGTTGGCCTCGATCAGCGCAGCTTTGTTGGCTTCGATCTCTGCGTCTGCCGCCGAAATGCTGGCGTCGGTCTGGGAGATATTCTGGGCCAACTCGCTGGTCTTGCCGTTCAGGGCGGTGCGCTGGGATTCCAAATCGGCCTGTGTGGCCTCAAGGTCGGCTTTTGCCTGCTCAAGGTCAGCTTTCTGCTGTTCCAGTTCGTTGTGCTCGTCCTCAAGCTGCTGGCAGATTTGTTCGTCCTTGGCGACGATCTGCTCCAGCGTGTTGGCAAAGGTCAGCAGCTGGTACAGGTTGGTGGCGCTGGAAAGCAGCGCGATAGAGCCGCCGTCGTTGAGGCGCTGCATGGCCTTCATACGGCCCTTGAAATCCTCCCAGCGCTGGTCGTACTCGGCCTGCTTCTGGTCAACCTCCTGCTGCTTCTGGTCAATCTCGTCCTGCTTGTTGACGATCTCACTGTCTAGGTCACCGATTTGTTGGGCCAGGTTGTTGATCTGGCTCAGGATAAGTTCACGCTGCTGTTCCAGCTGCGCCTTTTGTGCCTCGGCGTCGGCCTTGTCGCTCTGGGCGTTTTTGAGCTGCTTGTCGAGTTCATCCTGCTTCGTCTGTAATTCCTGCAATTTCTGACGAAGGTCGCTGACGCTTGTGGTTGCGGCCAACGGCGTCATGACGGTGGACAGTGTCATGGTCATGGCGACGGCGACACTGAGCAGCAGCGAGATAAACTTTTTTCCGTGCGAAAAATGTTTCATGGTATCTTGACTTTCCTGTATCCCCTGTTATACGTTCAGATGCTTGCGGATGCTGGTTGCAGTGCCAAGGCCGCAGAGCACAAAGCCCAGCACGACAAAGCCGCCGACAATGTAATACCACACCTGTTCCAGCGGCACGAGGGAGCCGCCGAACATCTGGGATAGGTTGGACGGATTCTCGGCATACCAGCGGCAGAGCGCATAGTATGCACCGCAGACGATGCCGGAGGCGATACCTGCCGAAATCAGGCCGGAGGTCACGCCCTCGACAAAGAATGGAAAGCGGATGAAGCCGTTGGTGGCACCCACCAGTTTCATAATACCGATCTCCTTGCGGCGGTTAAAGACAGTGATTTTGATGGTGTTGTTGATGACGACGATGGAGACGATGGCCAGCACCGCCACGATGCCGTAGCAGGCGTAATTGATGACCCGCTGCAGGGACGTGAAGGTATCGGCCATAGCCAGCGGCGCATTGACACTGGCAACGCCATCGATTTGCAGCAGCTGGGCCGAGACGCTCTCAATATCATCGGGGCTGTCCACCGCGACGCGGTAGTTCGGAGTAAACGGGTTGTCATTCTCGAAAACCTGCTGCAGGTTCGTGTAGTCAGCCAGCATGTCGCCGTAGGTGGCAAGCACGTCCTGGGGCGACATATAGGTCACGCCCACCACATGGGGTGTGCTGCGGATGGCGGCGTCTGCAGCGGCAATCTGCTCGTCGGTGGCGTTGTCGTCCATATAGACGACAGTCTCGTTCTGGTCGCCGATGTACGCCACCATGGCGTCAATGTTGACGCCCAGTAGGTAGGCCGCACCAATCAGCAGCATACAGACGGTCAGCACACCCATAGAGGCAAAAGTCATCAGCCGATTGGCCCGCAGGTTGTGCAGACCCTGGCCGACCAGATAGGTAAAGCTGGAAAAACGCATGGTGTCCCCTCTTTGTTAAAAATCAATCCTCGTCGTAGTCATCGTACTCGTCGGCTTCGCGCTCGGCCATGGCAGCGGCGTAGCGGCGGGCAGCCTCCGGGTGGGCTGTGTCGGACGCGACCATGCCGTTGGCCAGCGTAATGACGCGGTTTCCGTATTTGCGGGCCAGCTTGTGGACCAGTTCGTGCTCGTGGGTGACGACGACAACGGTGATGTTGACTTTGTTGATGGCCTCGAACAGCTGCATAATGTCCATGGACATTTCCGGGTCGATGTTGCCCGTGGGCTCGTCTGCAATGATGAGCTTGGGGCCGTGGGCCAGGGCACGGGCAACGGCTACACGCTGCTGCTCGCCGCCGGAAAGTTCATCTGGCAGACGATCCATCTTATCTTCCAAACCGACGAGGGAGAGCGCGAACGGTACACGGTCCCGAATCTTCTTAGTCGAGATATTCGTCACGCGCATGGCAAAAGCAACGTTCTCGTAGACCGTCATCGTCGGAATCAGGCGGAAGTCCTGGAACACAACACCCATCTGGCGGCGCAGATAGGGCACCTTGCGCCGACGAATACGGGTCAGGTCCTGGCCGTTGATAAAGACCTTGCCCTTCGTGGGCTTTTCTTCCATCTGGATGAGCTTTAAAAAAGTGGATTTGCCCGCACCGGAATGTCCCAGGATAAAGACAAACTCGCCCTCTTCGATATGGATATTGATATCCTCGAGTGCAACGTTCTCGTCGTTGTGCGTCTCATAGGTTTTATAAACGTGTTCAAATTCGATCATTCGGGGTTCTCCTGCCGCCGTGCGGCTCTTGCTGTTATGGTTACAGTCATACATATAATAGAATACCATGATTGCCGCGCCCGGTCAAGTGACAGGAAATGACAAAAATAGCAAAAACAGCGCCGCATCGTTGCGCAGCGCTGTTTCTATCTGTGAAAGTTTTATTAAAATCAATACTTGGCCGGGTTGGCGGACAGATATTTCTTGACCATCAGGGCTACCTTGAAAACGATAGCGTCGTCAAAGTTGCGCAGATCCAGGCCGGTCAGCTTGCGAATCTTCTCCAGACGGTAGACCAGCGTGTTGCGATGGACGAACAGCCCGCGGCTCGTCTCGGAGACATTCAGGTTGTTTTCAAAGAAGCGCTGGATGGTGAACAGCGTCTCGGCATCAAGGGAGTCAATGCTCTCCTGCTTGAATACCTCGCGCAGGAAAGCCTCGCAGAGCGTCGTGGGCAGCTGATAGATCAGGCGGGCAATGCCAAGATGGTCATAGCTGATGACCTGGCGCTCGGTGTCGAACACCTTGCCGACTTCCATAGCAATCTGTGCTTCCTTGAAGCTGGAAGCCAGGTCTTTGATGTTGCCGATGGGTGTGCCGATGCCGACGACCGCCTTGATATAGTGGTCGCCCTGCAAAGTGTCGACGATGGAGGCCGCCAGCTTTTCCATATCGCGGGTGTTGTTGTCGGGCTTGATTTCCTTGACAAGGACGGTGTCCGTCTCGCTGATGTTAAAGACGAAGTCTTTTTGTTTGTCCGGGAAAAGGCCGCTGACGACATCGTAGGCGGAAATATCGTTGCCGGAGGTCACGCGAATCAGCAGCACAACACGCTGCACGTCGGAGACGAAGTGAAGTTCCCGCGCCTTGGCGTAGATATCGCCGGGCAGGATGTTGTCGAGCACGACGTTCTTGATGAAGTTCGTCTTATCGAATTTTTCGTCGTGATACTGCTTGATGCTTTGCAGGCTGATGGACAGCATGGCGGCGAACTGCTCAGCCGTGGTGTCGGTGCCCTCGACAAAGACAGCATAGTCGTTGTGCTTTGCGTTGGAGAACTGGTGATAGGCATAGCCATCACGCACAAAAGCATCCCCGGCAGTCTGACGCACGGCTGCAACGCCCTCACGCACTTCGCCGATCTGCCCCAGTTCAGAGCAGGAAATGACGGTGCCGGTCTCATCAATGACGCCGACAACACGATCCACTGCGTCTTTCATCTGGTAGACCACATTCTGGAATACCCTGTTTGCCATAATATGTGACTCCCCTTTTGCTGTTATTTAGACAGTCTGCACCGGTGTGCAGTGCGGGCTATGGGTGTTTGGCAAAATTGCCGTTTGGTAATCTGCCCGAAAACCAAAACTTCATAATGTATATTTTACACAATTCAGTTGGCTTTTGCAACATATTTTCACTAAAATCGCAAGATTTTCTTGTACATTTTTCAAATCAGCACAAAAAATGTACCCACCGCTATGTTTGCGGCGGGTACAGCGTCCGTCATTTTGACGGATTTTCCTCTTTTGTCTGGTTCATCGCACCGGTGCCGCCCTCGACAACGCCACGCCGTTCAAACACGTAGGTGATGCTGTGAAAGAAGATTTTCACATCCTGCCAGAAGGTTACATGGGCGGCGTATTCACCGTCGTAGCGTGCCTTTATATCGATGGGCAGCTCGTCGCGGCCGTTGACCTGTGCAAGACCGGTCAGGCCGGGGCGCACATCGTTGGCGTGGACCTTGTCGCGGGCTTCAATCAAATCATACTGGTTGTACAGCGCCGGACGCGGGCCGATGACGCTCATCTGCCCGGCCAGGATGTTGTAGATTTGGGGAAGTTCGTCCAGGCTCGTCTTGCGCAGGAAAGCGCCGCTCTTGGTGATGTAGCTGTCGGCATTCTTCAAAAGATGGGTGGGCACGTCATGGGGCGTGTCACCGCGCATCGTGCGGAACTTTAAAATATTGAAGTGGGTCTTGTCCTTGCCGACGCGGCGCTGCTTGAAAAACACTGGGCCCGGCGAGTCAATTTTGATCCAGAGCGCCACAATACCCATGGGGATAGCCAAAATAATCGTGGCGGCCAGTGAGAGGATAATGTCCAGCAGACGCTTGATATAACGCTCGTACATGGGGTCAGCCCTCCTTATGTTCGCTTTCCTGCAATTTGCGGGCGACTTCCTCCTTGGAGAAAAGCGCCGTGTTGCCGGTGGCAGCTACAACGGTGTGGTCTGCGCGCACGCGGCGGTTGGGATGGTAGGTCGGGACCATCTCCTGCAGCACGTCGACGACTTCATCATCGTTGTGCTTGGCGGAGTCCTTGAGCTTCTGCAGATTGGTGTAGAATTTTTCCAAATCGATCTGCATGGGCGGTGCGATAAAAATTTTGTTGTGGGCCGTTTTCCCCATCTTGTCCCGCTCGGCGTCCATGAGCAGTTCCTCGTACAGTTTCTCGCCGGGACGCAGGCCGGTGATTTTGACCTGCATATTCACGCCCGGCTCATACCCGTAGAAGCGAATCAGTCGGTTGGCGAGATCCATAATTTTGACCGGTTCGCCCATGTCCAGCACGTAGATACTGCCGCCCTTGGCAAGGCCGCCCGCCTGCAAAACGAGCTGTGCAGCCTCGGTGATGGTCATAAAGTAGCGCACAATGTCCGGGTGGGTGATGGTGACCGGGCCGCCGCGCTTGATTTGCTCCTCAAACAGTGGGATAACGCTGCCGTGGCTGCCCAGCACGTTACCGAAGCGGACGGCCACACAGGTCATCGTTGTACCGCGTGAGAAGGTCTGGATGAGCATTTCGCACAGGCGTTTGGTGCAGCCCATGACGTTGGTGGGGTTGACGGCCTTATCGGTAGAAAGCTGGACGAAGCGCTCAACGCCGTGTTCAGCGGCAGAAGTCAGCAGGTTTTTCGTGCCGAACACGTTGTTCTTGACGGCCTCGGCGGGGCTGATTTCCATAAGCGGCACATGCTTGTGGGCGGCTGCATGGAACACGACCGACGGATGGTAGGTTTCAAATACTTCGTCCAGACGCGCTTTGTCACGGATGGAACCGATCAGGGTGATGATGGGGGCATCGGCACCGTACTTGTTTTTCAGCTCGGTTTCCAGCTCATAGGCACAGTTCTCGTAGATATCAAAAATCAGCAGCCGCTGAGGCTGGTAGCGCATGATCTGGCGGCAAAGCTCACTGCCGATGGAACCGCCGCCGCCCGTGACCAGCACGACTTTGTCATGCAGGTACTCGGAAATCTGGGCGTTGTTCAGCTGAATTTCGTCGCGGGAGAGGAAGTCTGCCGTGTTCAGTTCGCGGAAACCTGCGGCCACCGGGTTGCCGTTCTCGTCCACGGCCTGGGGGTCACTGATCATCCGCACGCGGCAGTGGGTGGAATTGCACAGGTTGATGATTTCGCTCAAAC
The DNA here is from genome assembly GCF_018784445.1 of Gemmiger formicilis. GTDB lineage: Bacteria > Bacillota > Clostridia > Oscillospirales > Ruminococcaceae > Gemmiger. The sequence goes on from NZ_WQOH01000014.1 coordinate 293,843, forward strand.
GGTCGCCTTTCACGGTGGTGATGGCGATGACGATTTCCATAATGTGGTACTTGCGCACCAACTCGGGAATATCGGAAATCGTACCCCGCACCGGCACACCCTGCACGCGCAGGTCTTTTTTTGTCAGGTCGTCGTCCACTATGCAGACCGGGTTGCCGAAGCTCTGGTTCTTGTTCTTGCACAGGTTGACAGCCCAAGCACCGGCGTTGCCCGCACCGACGATGAGCAGTGGCGTGTTGTCCTCCGGCTTGGTAGCTTTGGCCGCCTGCACGGTGCGTATCAACCGCCAGAGAAAGCGAACGCCCGAGATGGCCGCCGTGTTGAACACTGCACCGAAAATCAGCACCGCGCCGGAAATAGGGCGGTTATGGTAAATCAAATCAAACAGCATGATCAGCCCTGTTGCCAACCCGGATAGGCAGGTCAGGCGGGCCAGGTCGCGCATACCGGCGTACTCCCACATGATCTCATACAGGCCGCCAAACCAGAACACGATCATGTAGATGGGCAGCACGTACAAAAGCATGGGGGCCATGGCGCGCAGAATTTCCACGCGGCGGTAGGCGTCGCCGCTGTCAAAGCGCAGCATGACCGCCAGCCAGTAGCAGACAACGATCAGGCAGCAGTCCAGCAGCATCAAGGCAATGCGGCGCGGCAGACCCTTTATGATTTGTTTGTTTACATCTTGTTGCATCTGTTTTTCCTCTACCATAAACTCTATATTCTGGGTGTTCCCTGTTTGAGGGGCCCGATAAAATCGCTATACTTATTTATTATAGCACAAAAGAACCCCATCTGTCCTACTTTTCGGCGGGCAAATGGGGCTAATGTTGTATAAAATTGAGCAGAAAATTTTGGTAAAACAGACGAATTTGCTTATTCGACCGTCACGCTCTTGGCCAGGTTGCGGGGCTTATCCACGTCCAGGCCCTTGGCGCAGCTGACATAGTAGGCCAGCAGCTGCAGCGGAATGACCGACAGGCTGGTGGCAAAGTGGGGGTCAGTCTTGGGCACGTAGACGGTAAAGCCCGCCGTGTCCTCAATGCTGTAATTGCCGTAGGTGGTCAGGCCCATCAGGAATGCTCCGCGGCTCTTGACCTCGACCATGTTGGAGACGCACTTCTCGAACAGATCCGGCTGGGTCAGGATGCCGACGACCAGCGTGCCGTTCTCGACCAGGGAAATCGGGCCGTGCTTCATCTCACCCGCAGCAAATGCCTCGGAGTGGATATAGCTGATCTCCTTAAATTTCAGGCTGCCTTCCAGCGCGACGGCATAGTCCAGCCCGCGGCCGATGAAGAAGGCGTCCTTGGCGTTGGCGTACTTGCTGGCAAACCACTGGATACGCTCCTTATCGGCAAGCGTTTTCTCGATTTTCTCGGGCAAGGCTTCCAGTTCGGTGACAAGGTGCTCATACTGGCCGTCAGCCAGGGTGCCGCGCACGCGGGCAAACTCGGTAGCCAGCAGATAGCAGGCCGCCAGCTGGGTGCTATACGCCTTGGTGGTGGCAACGGAAATTTCCGGCCCGGCCCAGGTGTACATGGTGGCGTCAGCCTCGCGGGCGATGCTGGAACCGACAACGTTAACGATGCCGATGGTGCGCACGCCGCGCTCCTTGCACAGACGCAGGGCGGCCAGCGTGTCGGCGGTCTCGCCGCTCTGGCTGATGACCATGGCGAGGGAATCCGACTCCAGCACCGGGTTACGGTAGCGGAACTCGCTGGCAACGTCAACCTCGACCGGGATGCGGGCCAGGCTCTCAAACACATAGCGCGCGGCCATGCCGACATGGTAAGCCGAGCCGCAGCCGATGATGTAGAGGCGGCGTACATTCTGGATGGCAGCCTCGTCCAGTGCCAGTTCAGACAAATCAATCTGGCCGTCCTTCAGGCGAGGCGAGATCGTGTCGCGTACAGCGGCGGGCTGCTCGTAGATTTCCTTCATCATGAAATGCTCGTAGCCACCCTTTTCGGCTGCTTCGGCATCCCATTCGATGGTAGTGGACTCGCGGGTGATGGGCTCCTTGTCGATATTGAAGAAGTCGATGGAATCCGGTGTCAGGCGGGCGATTTCCAGATTGTCAATGTAGTAGACCGTGCGGGTGTACTTGAGCAGCGCGGGCACATCGGAGGCGATGATGGCACCGTCCCCGCACTTGCCGACGATGAGGGGGCTGTCCTTGCGCACGGCGTAGATGACGCCGGGTTCATCGGCAAACAGCACGCCCAGCGCGTAGGAGCCGCGCACATGGACCATCATGCGGGTGATGGCATCCAGCGCGTTGCCGGCGGACTCGCCGGTGTAATAGTAGTCCAGCAGCTGAGCCACAACCTCGGTGTCGGTCTGGGAGACGAAGGTGAAGCCTTTGTTCAGCAGGCGCTCTTTAATTTCCTGGTAGTTTTCAATGATGCCGTTGTGTACGACAGCGATTTTCTGGTCACGGGAATAGTGCGGGTGGGCGTTGATGACGGACGGTTCGCCGTGAGTAGCCCAGCGGGTATGGCCGATGCCGCAGCTGCCGGAGACCGCGCTGCCGCCGTCGGTCATTTCGCTCAGAACCTTCAGGCGGCCCTTGGCCTTGACGACCTCGATTTTACCGGCAGCGTTCTGCACGGCCAGACCGGCAGAGTCATAGCCGCGGTATTCCAGTTTCGCCAGGCCATCCAGCAGAATGGGCGCGGCCTGCGCCGCACCGGTGAAGCCTACGATTCCACACATAGCAGGTATCCTCCCTTACTGTAACTGTGTTTTGATATACTTTCCCATACATATGCTTTAGCGCGTAAAATCAAAATACTTATATAGTATATGCTTTCTTGCGCAATTTGTCTATACTTTTGTGCATTTTTTGCGCCTTTGTACGCGCTGCAAAAACAAAAGCGGACGGCCGTCAAGGGCTACGGCCGCCCGCTGCGCGCATTCTCCCTTTCCGGTTTCTTACACCATATAAGAACGAATCAAAAGTTATCGCGCATTTATTAGGATAGCACATCCGACAAAGAATAGCAAGTACCAAACGCAATTTTACCTGCGTTTGGTACTTGCCGCAAAAGATTTTTAAGTATTGTTCTGTAAAACTTATGAAAATCAGGAGTTGACGCGCCGCGCCACGACGACATAGCGGCCGTTGTCAGTCGAGTATTCGCAGGTGGAGAGGGTCAGCAGCTGCTCGCCGTAGCTGGGGCGGATGCCGCTGTCCACATCGCTGCGGGAAAGGACCTCATCCACATAGGCGTTGTAGGTATTCTCGTCCATGTCCACATACTGGTTGTAGACGAAGGACGTATCGTTCACCACGTCGATGGCGAAGGCGGCAAACACCTCATATTTTGCGTCACCGTAAAGTGTGTCGAACTCAATGTAGGGGTGCTCCTGGTAGTAGGCGGCCTTTTTGTACTCGGTCAGGCAGCCGAAGATCGTGCCGGTCTTCATGTTGTGGCCGTAGATAATAAGGTTCTCGCTTTCGGCGTTGGCACCCAGCGTGGTCTTTTCGTCCAGGTACGGCACGCCGTAGACGCTGTACTGCTTGTTGAAGTCATGGCGCAGGTAGAAATCCTTGTTGTCGGGCGCGTACATGACCGGGAAGTCCAGCGTTGTGCCGTCAATGGAAATCCAGCCGATGAAGTCAGCGTTCTTATTTTTCAGCGCGGCAAACTTGGCACCGTTGGGGTTGACGTTTTCCCCTGCTGCGGCCGGTTCCGGCGTGGCGGAGGTATCGATCATCGATTGCAGGTCGGCAAACTCGCTCTCGGTCTTTTTATCATCGATAAAGCGCTTGACCAGCAGCCCGCCGCTGACCAGGAAAATCACCGCGAACACGACCATGGCAATCGTATAGACCAGATCGCCTCGCTTTTTCTTGCGGGCCTCCGCGTTCTTCTGGGCGTGCTTTTTGGGGTGCTTTTTCTCCTCGCGCTCGGTAAATTCCTTATCGTGGTCCTGGTCGTAAAATTCAGCCGCGGGCTTCTGGGCGGGAATTTCCGGCAGAGTGGCGGTGCTGTATGGATTCGCAGGCTGGCCCTGGTACAGCGGCGCGTCATTGCGGTGTATTTTTGCCATAATCATTCTCCTGTGACAGTCTGGATAGTCTCTATTTACTATACGACGGAACCAGAAAAAATGCAAGCGAAATTCCGCGAAAAAACGCCCTGCGCCAAGCGGCACAGAGCGGTCTGTATGATACAGGATTACTCGCGGATCTCGATGCCCAGCTTGAACTTGAGGTTGCCGAGAATCTTCTTGACGAAGCGGTCAACCTCATCGGGGGTCAGGGCCTTATCGCCGGGTTGGAAGAACAGGCTGAACGCCATGCTCTTTTTGTCAGCGCCGAGTTTTTCACCACGGTAGATGTCGAACAGCTCGACCCTGGTCAGCTGCTTGCAGGCGCGCTGCATCTCGGTGACGAGGGTGCCGCACTCCATGCTTTCCGGTGCGACGAGGGCCAGGTCACGCTGAACCGGAGCGAACTCGGGGATGGGCTGGTAATGGACAGCGGCAGGCACCAGTGCGTGGAAGGCGACCCAGTCGATCTCGCCGAGGTAGATGTTCAGATTGGCGCGGCTGTCCTTAGGCAGTTTCAATTCGCTGGTCACATCGTTAGCCAGTTTGCCGAACACGCCGACGCGCTCCCCTTTGCACAGGATATAAGCGGCAATGCCGGGGTGCAGCCAGGCAACATCGGTGGCACGCTCGACGCTCAGTTCAACGCCGAACGCAGTGCCAAAGCTCTCGACGGCGCCTTTGACGGCGAAGAAGTCCTCGTCCTTGCCCCAGGCGGCAAAGCCCAGGTGCAGGCGCTCCTCGGGCAGCTCGGTCAAAGGCTGCTGTTTCGGGATATAGATGTTTGACAGCTCGAACAGGCGGCCCTCGGCGTTACCTTTGCGCAGGTTGTCGACAACGACATTCAGCAGGGACGGTGCCAGCAGCGGGCGCATGATGGTCAGGTGGGAGGAAATCGGGTTCAGAATGCGGATGACATTGCGCTCCGGGGCATCGGCGGCAATATGCAGCATATCCAGGTCGGCGTCAGCGTAGAAAGCCAGCGTCTCAGCCTCGTAGAAGCCCTGGGCGCACATGGTACGCTTGGCTTTGGCCTGAGCTCTCTGCTCGGCGGTCAGGCCGCCGCTGGTGACGGTGGCGGCTTTCAGGAAGGTGGGCACGATATGGTCATAGCCGTACTCGCGGATGACTTCCTCGGCCAGGTCAGGCTCGCCGACCTCGATATCCTCGCGCCAGCGGGGCGCAACGACCTGCATCGTGTCGCCGTCGGCTTCGAGCTTGACCTCAAACTGCAGGCGGTTCAGAATGTCGAGAATGGCGTCTGTGGGAACGGTGATACCCAAAATCGCGTTGATGCCGCTGATCCTGGCGGTGAAATGCTTACCCTCACGCGGCGCACCGGCCGAGCAGTCAAAGTGGGTGGAAGTGACTTCGCCGCAGCCCAGCTCCTGGATCAAATGCAGGGCACGGGCCATGCCAAGCTCGGTGGTATACTCGGAAATGCCCTTCTCGTAGTGGCTGGAAGCGTCGGTGTTCTGGCCCAGGCCACGAGCGGTCTTACGGATGTTGTCGCGGGCAAACTTGGCGCTCTCGAACAACAGCTGGGTGGTCGTATCTTTAATTTCGCTGTTCAGGCCGCCCATGACACCGGCCAGTGCGACCGGCTTGGAGCCGTCGCAGATGACGAGGTTATTGGGAGTCAGGGTGAACTCTTTTTCGTCCAGCGTTGTGATTTTTTCTCCGTCCTTGGCGCGGCGGACAAGAATCTGGCAGCTTTCCAGCGTGTCCATGTCAAAAGCGTGCATCGGCTGGCCGATTTCCAGCATGACGTAGTTTGTGATATCCACGACGTTGGAGATGCTGCGTAGGCCGCAGAGGGCCAGCTGGCGTTTCATCCAGCGCGGGGACTCGCCCGGCGTGATGTTGCGCACATAGTGGCCGATGTAGCGAGGGCACAGGTCGGTTGCCTCCACGCTGATGGACAGGCGCGGATCGGTAAAGTCGCTGGTCGTGTAGTCGGTGGCAGGCATTTTCAGGGGCTTGTTCAGCACAGCGGAGACCTCGCGGGCAATGCCGAGCACGCTCTGGCAGTCGGCACGGTTGGCCGTGATGGAGATATCAAAGATGTAGTCGTCAAGGCCGACAACTTCCTGAATCGGCGTGCCAGGGACGGTGTCCTTCGGCAAATCGAGCAGGCCGTAGACCTCGGAACCCGGGTACAGGTCGTCGTTCAGCCCCAGTTCCTCACCGCTGCACAGCATACCATTGGACTCAACGCCCATCAGGGGCTTGGCTTTGATCTTGATGCCGCCGGGCAGCGTGGAGCCGTCCAGCGCGGCGGCGGTGTGCATACCCGCGTAAACGTTGGGCGCACCGGTGGAAATTTGAATATCGTGGCCGTACTCGCCGCAATCGACCTTGCAGATGTGCAGGTGGGTACCCTCCTGGGGGACACACTCGGTCACGACACCGACGACGACCTTAGAAATCTCGCCGCCCAGGTCGATGAGCTCCTCGACCTCAAAGCCGCAGCCGAATAGCTTGTCTTCCAGCTCCTGTGCGGTGACGTCGATATCAACATATTGCTTTAACCAGCTGAATGGTACTTTCATTGTCTCGTCTCCTCCCCTGTCAATCCTCGAACTGCTTCAAGAAGCGCAGATCGTTTTCAAACATCAGTCCGATGTTGTTGATGCCATATTTCAGCATGGCGATACGCTCAATGCCGATGCCGAAGGCGAAGCCGGAATAGACGTTGGGGTCAATGCCACAGTTTTCCAGAACGCTGTGATGGACAACGCCCGCGCCCAGGACCTCGATCCAGCCGGTGTGCTTGCAGAGCGGGCAGCCCTTGCCGCCGCACTCAAAGCAGGAAACGTCGACCTCGACGCTGGGCTCGGTGAACGGGAAGTAAGAAGGACGCAGGCGGGTCTTGACCTCGGGTCCAAACAGCGCCTGGACGAACTTGTCCAGCATACCCTGCAGGTCGCAGAGGGTGATGCCCTTATCGACGACGAGGCCTTCCATCTGATGGAACATCGGGGAGTGGGTCGCGTCGGAGTCAGAGCGGAACACGCGGCCGGGGACCAATACCTTGATGGGGGGCTTTTCCATGTCCATGACACGAATCTGGCCGCCACTGGTTTGGGTACGCAATACGATATCGTCCGCAACGTAGAAGGTATCCTGCATATCGCGGGCAGGGTGGTTCTTCGGCACGTTCAGGCGGGTGAAGTTGTGGTCGTCGTCCTCGATCTCGGGGCCTTCGTAAATTTCAAAGCCCATACCGGCGAACACGTCAATGATTTCATTCTTGACGAGGGTGATGGGATGCAACACGCCGTGGGGGCGAATCTTGGCGGGCATCGTGATATCGACGGTCTCGGCGGCGTTGCGGGCAGCCAAGGCAGCCTTCTCGACCTGCTCAGACAGTGTCTGATACTCTTTCTCGGCCCACTGCTTGAACTCGTTAATGGTCTTGCCGACGGCAGGGCGATCCTCCTTGGGAACGTCACGCAGGCTCTTGGTCAGGCCTGCGACCTCGCCGTTCTTGCTCAGGTATTTCTGCCAGAAGTCAGAAAGCTGGGCTTTGTCGGTGACGGCTGCGCTGGCCTGCTCAATGGCGGCGCGCAGCTCTTTGATTTTTTCTTCCATAGTACACCTCTGTTTGACTTTGGGCCGGAGCAAATAAAAAAGCCCCGTCCCTGTGTGAAATCAGGGACGAAGCCTTGTACATACAATTCTCCGCGGTACCACCCGTGTTCCGCCTATAAAAAGCGGCACTCTTTGCTGCGGGTAACGGTGCAGGGCCGTTGCGCACTACCGGGCCGGAACGGCCTTTCCCGCGCACCACTCGGGAGGGAACTTCCGCACAATTTCTTTGCAGGCGGCTTGCAGCCGACGACCGCCCTCTCTGGCCCAAAGAACCTTGCGCGTACTTTCTCCGTCATTGTGTTTTTGTGAATACTAGATTAGTATAGCGCGAATTTTGCGCACTGTCAAGCCTGCGGCAGCGGATACTTCTGCTTATCTTCCACGCTGATAGCTTTGCCGAGCTGCACCTCAATGATTTTCAGCTCGGTATCGGCAAAGATCGTGTGCTTGCAGCCTGCCTGCATGGTCAGGATATCCCCTGCCTTGACCTGCTTCTCTGCACCGTCCAGAATCGCGCGGCCGGTGCCGGAAATGATGGTCCAGACCTCGTCGCGGTTTTCGTGGCTGTGGTAGTTCATGCCGTGGCCAGGGTTGAGGGTGATTTTGATGGTCATGCTTTCATCCTCAATGTCCAACACGCGGAAGGAACCCCAGGACTTTTCGGCAAACATAATTTGATGGTGAATGCTGTCCACATAGGGCTTGATGTAGCTGGATTGTTCCTTGTCGGAGACGAGGATGCCCTCCGGGCTGGCGGAGACAACGACGTTTTTCAGCCCCATGCAGAGAACCGGCACGTCCAGCTCGTTCAGCACATTGACGCCCTCGCAGGTGTCGTTCAGGATCGCCTTGCCGATGCTGGGTTCTTCCATGGCCTCAGTCAGTGTGTTCCAGGTGCCCATGTCCTTCCACTGGCCCGCAAAGCGCATGACCTGGATTTTGGACTCATTCTCGACAACGGCGTAGTCGAAGCTGATTTTTTTCAGCGTCTCGTACTTATTGAACAAGTCGTGATAGTCGGTAAAGTCGATCAGCTCGTGGGCTTTGTCCAACACATAGCGCAGCTTGTAAGCAAAAACGCCGCCGTTCCAGAGCGCCCCCCGGGCGATATATTTTTCCGCCGTGGCGGCGTCAGGCTTCTCTTTGAAAGTCTTGACCGAGCTGACGGCGTCGGCACTCTCGGGAATGATGTAGCCGTACTTTTCGCTGGGGTAAGTCGGCTCAATGCCCATCAGAGAGAGGTTCGCGTTCCCCTGCTCGGCCAGGTCAGACAAGCCTTTGAGAGCGGCAAAATAGTCATTGTTGACATAGGGGTCCACCGGGCAGACGACAACAGCGTCATCCAGTCCGACGCCCTTGACATCGTGCAGGTAGGCTGTCGCCAGTGCGATGGCCGGGAAGGTATCGCGGCGGCACGGCTCAACGCAGACACCCACCGCACTGCCCAGCTGGTTGTGGATGGACGACACCTGGGTCTTGCTGGTGGCAATCGTCACATTGGCCTCGGCGTCTACCTCTTTGATTTGGCGGTAGACACGCTGAACCATCGATTCATAGCCATCAACGGTCTTGAAAATTTTGATGAACTGCTTGGAACGGATATCGTTGGACAGCGGCCACAGACGCTTGCCGGAGCCGCCGGACAGCAGGATAATGTTCATGGCGTTTCCTTTCAGCGCTCGGCGCGCATGGGGTTATGCAGGAAGTCCTCATAGGAAAGGCGCAGGCCGTCTTCCAACTCGGTCTTATAGGTCCAGCCCAGGTTCGTTGCCTTGCTGACGTCCAGCAGCTTGCGGGGCGTGCCGTTGGGCTTGGAGGTATCCCACTTGATTTTGCCGGTGTAACCCACGACCTTGGCGACAAGCTCGGTCAACTCTTTGATGGTCAGCTCCTTGCCGGTTCCCGCGTTGACGGTCTCATTGCCGGAATAGTTGTTCATCAGGAACACGCAGAGATTGGCAAGGTCGTCGACGTATAAAAACTCGCGCAGCGGGCTGCCGTCACCCCAACAGGTCACAGAGTCCACGCCGTTGATTTTGGCTTCATGGAAGCGGCGGATAAGTGCCGGCACCACATGGCTGTGGGTCGGATGGTAGTTATCGTTGGGGCCATAGAGGTTCGTCGGCATGACGGAGATGTAGTCGGTGCCATACTGACGGTTCAGGAACTCGCAGTATTTCAGGCCGCTGATTTTGGCGAGAGCATAGGCCTCGTTCGTCTTTTCCAGCTCGGAGGTCAACAGGCAGCTTTCCTTCATCGGCTGGGGTGCCATGCGGGGGTAGATACAGGAAGAACCCAAAAATTCCAGCTTTTTGCAGCCGTTCTGCCAGGCAGAGTGGATGACGTTCATTTCGAGCGTCATGTTGAACCACATGAAATCGGCCAGGGCCTCCTGGTTGGCGACGATGCCGCCGACCTTGGCCGCTGCCAAAAAGACGTACTCGGGCTTTTCCTCGGCAAAGAACTTCTCGACATCCTCCTGGCGGCAGAGGTCAAGTTCCTTGTGGGTGCGGGTGATGATATTGGTGTATCCCTGGCGCTGCAATTCGCGCACGATGGCCGAACCCACCATGCCGCGGTGGCCGGCAACGTAGATTTTTGCATTCTTTTCCATCATAATAAAATACCTTCTCCCGATAAATTATTTGATAACGCCCTTTTCCAGGTACTCGGCAAGGTTCGTCTGGATATGCTCCTCGGCGCGCTCGACGGCGACCTTCTTCATGTCGTGGTCGACCATGATCTTGACGAGTTCCTCGAACGTCGTCTTGGTGGGGTTCCAGCCCAGCTCGCGCTTGGCCTTGCTGGGGTCGCCCCACAGGTTGACGACGTCGGTCGGACGGTAGAAGTCGGGGCTGACCTCAATAACGACCTTGCCGGTAGCCTTGTCAATGCCCTTCTCGTTCATGCCCTCGCCGGTAAATTCCAGCTCGATGCCTACATCGTGGAAGGCCAGCTGGCAGAACTCGCGGACGGAATGCTGCTCGCCGGTGGCAATGACGAAATCCTCAGGGGTCTTGTTCTGCAAAATCAGCCACATACACTCGACATAATCCTTGGCATAGCCCCAGTCGCGCAGACTGGACAGGTTACCGAGGCAGAGTTTGTCCTGCTTGCCCTGGGCAATGCGGGCGGCAGCCAGCGTGATCTTGCGGGTGACAAAGGTCTCGCCGCGGCGCTCGGACTCGTGGTTAAAGAGAATGCCGGAGCAGCAGAACATATTGTAGGCTTCGCGGTACTCCTTGACGATCCAGAAGCCGTACTGCTTGGCGACGGCATAGGGGCTGTATGGGTGGAACGGTGTGTTTTCGTTCTGGGGGACTTCCTCGACCTTGCCGTACAGCTCGGAGGTAGAAGCCTGGTAGATGCGGCAGGTGTCTTTCAGACCGCAGAGACGCACAGCCTCCAGCACGCGCAGCACGCCGGTGGCGTCGACATCGGCGGTAAACTCGGGCACGTCAAAGCTGACCTGCACGTGGCTCTGGGCGGCGAGGTTGTAGATTTCGTCGGGGCGCACGGTGCTGACAACGGACAGGATGCTCATGGAGTCGCTGAGGTCGCCATAGTGCAGGTGGAAGTTGGGATGGCCTTCCAGGTGGGCAATGCGCTCACGGTAGTCAACGGAAGAACGGCGGATGACACCGTGGACATCGTAGCCTTTTTCCAGCAAGAACTCTGCCAGATAGCTGCCGTCCTGGCCGGTCACGCCGGTGATGAGAGCTTTTTTCATAGTCGGTTCTAACCCTTTCGTCTGTATCTTGCGCGGTATCCCGCAGATATTTTATCCTGGTGTTTGCTATTCTACCGCACTATTTTGGCTTTTTGCAGGGGAAATCTTGCAAAAGACTAGCATTATATTGACTTTTTTGGTATACTGAAATCATTACATAGGGTAAACGAACGTGGGCGCACACACAGGTGCGCCCCTGCGATAGTTTCTGAGGAGAATTTTCATGGACACACCGCTGTTTGACGGCAAACTGGTTCATTCGCAGCGCATTATTTATACGCCGTCCCCTTTTGCCCGGGCCAGCCTGGTGCATTTGCAGGAGGTCGGCACATTGCAGGCCCGCAGCCCCCACGCCAGCACCCGGCAGGGGCTGGCATCCTACCTGTTTTTTATGGTAGAAAGCGGCAGCGGTACGCTGGAATATGAGGGCCAGACCCGCGCCCTGTGCGCCGGGGACTGCGCATTCCTCGACTGCCGCCGCCCCTACCGCCACTACACCGGCGACGATTTATGGACGCTGCGCTGGGTACACTTTTACGGTCCGAACATGGGGGCCATCTATAAAAAATACCAGGAGCGCGGTGGTCAGCCGAGTTTCCACGCCGAAGATGCGGCGGCCTACACAACGTCTTTGGAAACACTGTATACGCTGGCGGGGTCTGACAACTATGTCCGCGATATGCAGATCTGCGAAAAACTCATGGCCTTGCTGACGCTGCTGATGCAGGAGAGCTGGCACCCTGACACAGCCCGCGCGACCGCTGGCAAACGGCAGAATTTGCAGGAAATCAAGGATTATCTTGATACCCATTTTGCCGAGAAAATCACGCTGGACGCCCTGGCCGAGCGGTTTTACATCAACAAATTTTATTTGACCCGCGTGTTCAAGGAGCAGTTCGGCCAGACCGTCACGAACTATTTAGTGCAGCTGCGCATCACCCAGGCGAAGCGGCTGCTGCGGTTCAGTGATAAAAATGTAGAGGCCATCGCCCAAGAGTGCGGGCTGAATGATGCCAATTATTTTTCCCGGTTATTCAAGAGGGTGGAGGGGACAACACCGGGGGAATATCGGCGGCAGTGGTAGGATAATAAAAAAGCCTTCCCCCTTGGGGGAAGGTGGCCCGAAGGGCCGGATGAGGAAAGAGGCGGCCATAGCCGCCCCCCTCAAATGAGTTATAGCGATAAAGCCGCCCCTCGTCAGTCCGCTTCGCGGACAGCTTCTCCCGAAGGAGAAGCCTTTTTTGCTTTTAACGCTTCCTCAATCCGGTCAAACCGCTCCAAGAACGAATGCTCCTCGCCCTCGGTCTTGTAACCAGGCATGGTGTCCAGCGAGACGGCATGGATGCTGCGGAAAATGCTGTTCTCGATGTTCGGATTGTCGCGCATCAAACGGCGCAGCAGGATCTTGACCTCTTGCCGCTTGGATCCGCCACCGCCATTGTCACAAATGGTGCAGGCCTCGGTAAAGCGGCAGGCGCATTGGATAAATTCCAGCTCGTTATACCGCCGCCAGGCAATGATATCCTCCTCGCGGATGCAGTACATCGGGCGGATGAGGGTCATGCCCGGAAAGTTTGTGCTGTGCAGCTTCGGCGGCATAGCCTGCAGCTGGGAGCCGTAGAACATACTCATGACCGTCGTCTCGATGACGTCATTGAAGTGATGCCCCAGCGCGATTTTATTGCAGCCAAGTTCCTGCGCCTTCTTGTATAGGTGGCCGCGGCGCATCCGGGCGCAGAGGTAGCAGGGCGACTTGTCACTGTTGTTGGCGACATCAAAGATGTTCGTCTCAAACACCGTGATGGGAATGTGCAGCAGCGCGGCGTTGCTCTCGATTTTCTGGCGGTTGATTTCGTTATAGCCGGGATCCATGACGAGGTAGACCAGCTCAAACGGCACCTCGCTGTGGCGCTGCAACTCCTGCAAAAGTTTTGCCATCAGCATGGAGTCCTTACCGCCGGAAATGCAGACGGCGATCTTATCCCCCGCTTGAATTAACTCGTACCGCTTGACTGCCACAATGAAGGGCGTCCACAGCTGCTTGCGGAATTTTTTGATAATGCTGCGTTCGATTTTTTGATAAGTCTCTAATTGGCGTTCCAACGGTCAATTCTCCTTATTTGTCAGGAATTTGTAACAGGTATCGAAGGCTTGCAAAAAGCCGTCAATCTCTTCCTCGGTGGTCAAGTGGCTCAGGCTGATGCGCCAGCTGGACAGGGCGTTGCGGCGGTCGCGGCTGACAGCAAACACGGCCTTGGACGGCATTCCGTCCGACGAGCAGGCCGACTTGACCGAGACGCAGACACCCTGCTCGCTCAACGCCTGCTGGAACCGCGTGCCCTTGACGCCGGTGACGCTGACATTCAGAATATGCGGAACGGCCTGTGCGGGACTGTTGATGCGCACAAGGCTGTACGTTTGCAGTTCAGCTAACAAGCGGTCGTGCAGCTTCTGCACATGAGCCGTGCGGGCATCCTGTTCGTCCAGCGCTTTGGTCAGGGCGGCGTCCAGGCTGACGGCAAGGCCCAGGGTGGGCGTGCCGCTGCGGTAGATCGTCGTGCTGGCACCACCGGAAATCTGCGGCTCAATGACCAGACCGCGCCGCTTGTACAACGCACCAATGCCGTTGGGGCCGTAGAACTTGTGGGCGGTAAAGCTCATGGTATCCACGCCGTCCAGCCGCAAATCCGTCTTGCCCACAGCCTGCGTTGCGTCAACGTGCAGGCGGCAGCCGGGGTACGGCTTGACGATCTCGGCAATCTCCTGGATGGGCTGCACCGTGCCAAGCTCGCTGTCCACGGCGCAGACGGCAACCAGAATCGTATCATTGCGTATCAGTTCCCGCAGCTGATCCAGGTCTACCCTGCCGTCGCGGTTGATGTTGAGCAGGTCAATCTCATACCCTTGCTGCTGCAGGACCGAGAGTGACGCACCGATGGAAGAATGCTCAAGCTGGGTAGAAATGATGTGCTTGCCGATGTGACGCGACGCCTGGGCAATGCCCTTGACGGCCAGGTTGTTGGCCTCGCTGGCGCCGGAGGTGTAGATGATTTCCGCAGGCTGCACGCCGAGGTGGTTTGCAATCGACGTCGTCACCCGCTCCATCTCGGCACGGGCCTCCTGACCGGCAATGTGGGTGGAATTGGGATTGGCGATATACCGCCGCTCGGCCGCCACATAGGCGTCCAGCACGGCGGGGTCTGCCGGGGTGTTGGCAGAATAGTCAAGATAGATCATGGGGATGCCCCTTCTATATAATGTGTGCCAGAATCGTATGGCATAGTTTCCTACTTTGCCAATAGGAAATACACCCATGCAAAACCCCTGCGGCTAGGCAGGGGCATGGTTATTCAAAATCCGAAATCGTCACGGACTGCTTGGTAAAATAGGGTGTCAGGCCCCACAGGTCCGGCCCGGGGGCAACGTCAGTATAAAACAGCAGCCAAGGGCGCTCGTCCTCGTTCAGTGGGCGGATGGATACTTCCGGCTGGGCTTCGTCGGTCAGGATTGCCTCTCGTTCATCCAGCGCGGCGGCATAGCGCTGGGCCTGGCCGTCGGCCAGCTCATAGGCGGCTTCCAGGCTGGTGGCAAAGTAGTTGTCTTGGCCCTCTTTGACCGTGTGGCTGCCGATACAGGCCATCACCACCAGCATACAGGCAACGGCCAGCGGCAAGCGGCGGGCATGGTGCTGGCAGAACCGCTCGGCGCGATGCAGCGATACGCCGCGCACACGCTCCAGCCAGCCCAGCAGCAGAAATTCGGTGGCGGCAAGGCCCAGCACAAAAGTCATCCAGACGACGTTCAGAAGCCGACCCGCGCCGATGCCGCCCATCGTGTAGGAGGGCAGGAAAATCATAGCCCACATCAGCACAAAAGTGACTGCTGCGCCCAGCCAGGGACGGCGGAATACCCGATCGGGCAGAACCGCGCTGCGGGCCAGCTGCAAAAGCGGCAGCGCCAGCAATGCCAATAGGCAGAGCAGCGGCACATCCAGCCAGCGCAGCCATTGCATAGAGGTCAAAATAAAACTTTTTACTATTGCCTCCGCGAAGCCTGCTCCCGCAAAGCCGGCGGTGCGCACCCGCGTACCCGGAGCCAGCACATTCAGCAAAAGGCCAAGGACGGCAGCGACAAACGCGGGCAGTTGCCACAAATTGCGCCGCCGTGCGCAGAGCACCGCGGCCAACAGCAACACCAGCACGTTCAAAAGCCCGGCTACCTGATGGCCGCCGCCGATGACAAGGCTGCACACGCAGCCCGTCAGTGCATAGAGCACTTTTTGGCGGGGCGTCAATTTCCCGGCAAAGCAGAGTGCAAACGCAAGCCCGGCATTCAGCGCGGCCAGCGAGAAATACGGCAGGTAGTTCATTGCGCCGTTGAACCAGTACAGCCCTTCCACCGGGGAGGGCATCCCCTGGATAAACGCAAAGGTCAGCAGCAGCGCCAGCGCCCAGGGCAGATGCTTCTGCGCCGGATCCAGCCGCAGCACAACGCACCGCATAAGGCCGTACAGGCAGAAAAACAGCGGCAGAAGCACGCACAAAAGCGTGATGCCATACCATTTGTTGCCGAAGATAGCGGGCTGGAAGGCCAGCGTAAAGCCGGAAACGTAGAGTCCTTGCCAGTTTTCGTAATAGTAGGCGTTTGTATCCCAGGCGGCACGCAGCAGACGCGGCAGGTCAAAGCCGTACTGCTGCACCACCGCATGAGTGCGGGCCGCGTAGATGTAGTCATCGGCCGAGGGGCGCGCAAATACCGCCAGTGCAAACACCGGCACAAGCAGCACCGCTGTCAGCAGCACAAAACGGCGCAGCCAGCGCTTTTGCGCCGCTGCATCGTGCCAAAAATCCATAAGCACTTCCCTTTTGTATCAGGCGTCGCCCAGCGTCATCTGCAGGAAGTAGACCCACTGCTTCTCCCACCAGTACCAGTCGTGGGAGACATCCTGGCCCCAGATATCAACGATGGGGTGGATGCCCTTGCTCTCGAGGATAGCCTGCAACTCCCTGGTGGAGGCCAGCAAGTCAGCCTCCCACGCGCCCTGGCCGCAGCACATGATAAACTTGTCGGCCTTTTCAAACAGTTTCATGTACGGATGAGTCGTGGGAAAGTTGCGCATATAATCGCAGGGAGAATTACGGTAGACCAGATCGTCCATGTAATTGCCAAAGAACATTCCGGAGGAATACAGGCCGCTCAGGGCAATCGTACCGTTGAAGATATCGGGGCGGCGCAGGTAGAAGTTGACCGCGTGGCCGCCGCCCATGCTGGCACCGCCAGTCAGGATGCGGCCGGTGTGATCCTCTCCCTGTTCACGGTTGATCTCCAGCAGTCGGGGGATAAATTCCTCGCAGATATAGTTATACCAGCGCTCCTGCATTTCGATACGCGGGCGCTCTGGGCCGTGGTTATCCCAGCTTTCTGGGTCGATGCTGTCCACCGCGAAGATCTGCAGCTTACCGTTGTCGATCCACGGCGCGGCGGCGTTGCACATATTGCGATCCTCCCAATCGAAGAACCGGCCGCTCTGGCACGGGAAAATCACGATGGGGCGTCCGGCGTGGCCGTAGACCTTGAACTCCATAAAGCGGTTCAGGAAGCGGCTGTACTCTTTATAATAGCGGATCTGCATGGCAGTTTCCTCCTATTTATAGAAAAATTTCTTATTCATATCCAGCAAACCGACCATAGTATGCATCGGCCCGGTGACGGAAGTCTTGAATACCCAGTAATACAAAAGTGCCAGCGCCTCCCGCAGGTAGCACGGTAATACGCTGCGCAGCGGCGTGCCGGCAGCCAGTTCGGTGGCATTGGTAAAGCCCGCCATGGCAGCATATTTTCCGGCGCGGTAGCAGTGGAACGCATTGGAAACATAGACGATGGGCGTTGTCTCGTCATAGCCGTGCTGGCGCAGAATGGCGAGCGAGAAGGCAAAGTTTTCCTCGGTGGAGGTCGAACGCCCCTCTGATATGACCCGCGCAGGCTCCAGTCCCTTGGCAATAAGGTAGTCCCGCATGGCGTCACCCTCGGGGCACCACTCGTCGCGCCCCTGCCCGCCGCTGGTGATGACCAGTGTGTCCGGGTGGGCGGCGGCAAACTCATAGGCTTTATTCAGGCGGTATTGAAGCAGCTTACTGGGCTTGTCCTTGTGCAGGCCCGCGCCCAGCACAAGGACGACCTGCTCGTTCCCGGTAGGCGGGTTTGTGTAGCCGCTGACCGACACAAACGCAATGACGGCCAAGTAAATGGCAGCCAGTGCCGCCAGTACCCAGAATACGACCCGGCCTGTGCCGTGGCTGAACCACGCGTGGAGCGTACGGCGGAACACTGCATATCCGACAACGCAGGCGGTCAGCAGCCAGACCATGAGATTGCCCATGTTGAAGTTGGACAAAATCACCAGCGAGACCGAGTAAACAACGAGCACCACCGCCAGCAGATACAGCAGAAACAGCCCCACGTTACTTTTTGATCTCATCGTAGACGCCGCAGCCTGCCGGGCAGTAGTCAACGTTCAGTGCCTTGCAGACGGTGTCGGCAATCGTGGCAAAGCTGTACCGGGTGTGCAGGTTGACGCCGGACTTGACCTCATCGCCGTAAATCAGGAATGGTATATACTCGCGGGTGTGGTCGGTGGTCTTGGTGTAGCTGGGGTCGCAGCCGTGGTCAGCCGTGACCATCAGGATATCGCCCGGGCGCATCTTGGCCATAAAGCCGGGCAGCCAGTCGTTGAACTCGGCGGCAGCGGCGGCATAACCGGCGATATCACGGCGGTGGCCGTAGAGCATATCAAAGTCAACGAGGTTGACAAAAGCCAGACCCTCAAAATCGCGGTCAGCCAGATCCAGCGTGACCTGCAAGCCTTCGGTGTTGCCGCTGGTGCGGATGGTCTCGCCGATGCCCTTGCCCGCAAAGATATCATGAATTTTGCCCACGCCGATAGTTGCCTTGCCTGCGGCCTGGATGGCGTCCAGCATCGTGTCATGCGGCGGCACCAGGCTGTAATCGTGGCGGCGGGGCGTGCGGGTAAAGTTGGCGGCACAGTCGCCCACGAAGGGCCGGGCGATCACACGGCCAACACCGTACTTGCCGGTCAGCAGCTCACGCGCCTGGGCGCAGATTTCGTAGAGCTTTTCGATGGGCACAAGGGCCTCGTTGGCGGCAATCTGGAACACACTGTCGGCGGAGGTGTAGACGATGAGGGCACCGGTTTTCATGTGCTCCTCGCCGTAGTCGCGGATGACCTCGGTGCCGGAGTAGGGCTTGTTGCACAGAACCTTGTAGCCGGTCTTGGCGGTGAACTCGTCCAGCAGCTCCTGCGGGAAGCCGTTCGGGAAGGTGGGCAGTGGCTCTGCGCTGAGCAGACCCGCAATCTCCCAATGGCCGATGGTGGTGTCCTTGCCGGCACTGGCCTCGCGCAGGCGGGCATAGCTGCCGATGGGCGCAGACACCGGCGTGCCGCAGGTGACACCGTCCAGGTTGAACATACCGAGCTTGGCAAGGTTATCACCCTTGAAGTTGGGGTGGCCTGCAATGGCCCCCAGCGTATTGGTGCCGGGGTCGCCGAAAAGCGGTGCATCCGGCTCTGCGCCAACACCGAAGCTGTCCAGCACGATCAGAAATACACGTTTTGCCATGATGATTCTCCTAATATAAAAATGGGTCTGTGATATTCTTAGGCTTATTATACCGTAAAACGAACAAAAAGTAAACATGAAATCCGAGGTTGCAAATCGGCGTGACTTGGGCTATACTGTAAAATAGGTAAGAGTAGGATTTTTATATTCCTTATAAAAAGGAACTGCATGCAGGTACAAAAATTCAGCACACTCCCCTACACACGGCCGGATTATGCGGCCGCCCAGCAAAAACTGCGCGAGCTGACCGAGCAAGCCTAACACGCCGCTGACTATGCCGCGCTGAAAGCCGTCGTCAAGGAGCGCAACGCCCTGACGGCCATCGCTCAGCCTGCCTACCCCTTACCCACCAGGCAGCACCAAAGCTGCCGCAGAATTTGTACGGACGAGGCTGAATTTGTCTAAAAAATAACGCACCGAAAAAAAGCAAAAAATGCGCGGCAAAACCGTGCAGGAGAGCTTTTTCCCACTTGTTTACCCCTGCAAACTTGTAGTATAATACCGCTGAGGTTTGCTAAGAGTATATAAATAGGTAGAAAAACGAACGGAGGCATTTCTATGCGTAAAACCAAAATCGTATGTACTATGGGTCCGTCCACCGATAAGCCGGGCATTCTGCGCCAGCTGATGGAAAACGGCATGAACGTTGCTCGCTTCAACTTTTCTCACGGTGACTACGAGGAACACAAGGGTCGTTTTGACAAGGTGCGTGCCCTGTCCAAGGAACTGGACCTGCCCATCGCCTGTATGCTGGACACCAAGGGCCCCGAGATTCGCCTGGGTGAGTTCAAGAACGGCGTCGAGAAGCTCGTCACCGGCCAGAAATTCACCCTGACCTCCCGCAATGTGGAGGGCACGAATGAAATCTGCTCCGTTACCTACAAGGATCTGCCTCGCGATGTCAAGGCCGGCGGCCGCATCATGCTGGATGACGGCCTGATCGAACTGCGCATCGATGAAGTCGGCGACACCGATATCAACTGCACTGTCTGTAATGACGGTACCATCAAGACCAAGAAGGGTGTCAATGTCCCCGGCGTACACCTGACTATGCCGTATATGAGCCAGCGCGATACCAGCGATATCCTGTTTGGCATCGAGCAGGGCTTTGACCTGATTTCCGCCAGCTTCGCCCGCAACGCCCAGGACATTATGGAGATTCGCCACATTCTGGACGAGCACAACTCCAAAATCCGCATCATTGCCAAGATCGAAAACCAGGAAGGCATTGACAACATTGACGAGATTTTGACTGTGGCTGACGGCATCATGGTCGCCCGCGGCGATATGGGCGTGGAGATCGACTTTGCTGAGATTCCTGCCATTCAGAAGCACTTGATCGACCGCGCCATGAGCGCCGGTAAAATCTGCATCACCGCTACCCAGATGCTGGATTCCATGATCGTCAACCCCCGCCCGACCCGTGCCGAGATCACCGACGTTGCCAATGCCATTTACGACGGCACCGGCGCGGTCATGCTCTCCGGCGAGACCGCTGCGGGCAAGTACCCGGTCGAAGCCTTAAAGGCCATGGCCACGATTGCCGAGACCACCGAGGCCGACTCCAACTTTGACAGCCTGGTTCATCACTCCGGCTCGGATTCCACCCGCCTGAATGTCAGCGCTGCTGTGGGCCACGCCGCCTGCACCACTGCTGCCGATATCGGTGCGTCCGCTATCATCACGGCCTCCAAGAGCGGTGAGACCGCCCGCCTGCTGAGTCGCTTCCGCCCCGACACCCAAATCATTGCCTGCGTGCTGGACGAGACGACCCGCCGCCAGCTGAATGTCTACCGCGGTGTGACCCCGCTGATGATGGAGTATGCCACCTCCACCGATGAGCTCATCAGCATGTCCGTTGCCAAGGCGCAGGAGGCTGGCCTGGTACAGGACGGCGACCTGGTCGTCGTGACCGCTGGTGTTCCGGTCGGTGTGTCCGGCACCACCAACATGATCAAGGTCCACATGGTCGGTGATTCCCTGCTGGCTGGTGTTGGCATTGGTCAGTACAACGCCAAAGGCGAAGTCTGCGTCTGCCGCAGCGCCGCCGAGGCCGCCAAGAAGTTCAAGCCCGGTCAGATTCTGGTCGTGCCCTTCACCACCAACGACACCCTGCCCTTCATGCGCGAGGCTACCGGTATCATCACCGAGGAGGCTGGCACCAACAGCCACTCCGCGATTGTCGGCCTGACGCTGGGCAAGGCAGTCATCGTCGGTGCTACCAACGCCACCCGCACCCTGAAGGACGGCATGGTCATCTCGATGGACTGCGCCCGCGGTGTTGTCCAGGCTATGGCGAAGTGAGGCGCAACGATGGAACGTATCGCGAGTTTCTGTGTTGACCACACCAAGCTGCTGCCCGGGATGTATCTTTCCCGCCAGGATGGCGAGAACGGCGAGATCCTGACCTGGGACATCCGCATGAAGCAGCCCAACAAGGGCAGTTACCTTTCCTCCGCCGCGGCCCACACGCTGGAACACCTGTTCGCGACCTATGCCCGCAACAGCAAGTACAGCAAGGGTGTCGTCTATGTCGGTCCCATGGGCTGCCTGACCGGCTTTTATCTGCTGACCATCGGCCTGACGCCTGCCGAGGCGCTGGACCTGACCCGCAGTGCTTTTGCCTGGATGGCAGCGTTTGAGGGCGACATCCCGGGTGCATCCGCCGTGGAATGCGGAAACTACCTGATGATGGACCCCATCGCTGCCCGCGCCGAAGCCTCCGCCATGCTGCCGGTGCTGGAAAATCTGGATGCGGATAAGCTGCATTATTGATGAATAAATAAAACTGCCCGCTGCTGAAAATCGCAGCGGGCAGCTTTTTGTAGGGGCGGCTGTTTACATCCGCCCGCGGGTCGATACAAGCATCGACCCTTACATCGACCCTTACAACCTAAAAACTGCCGCCCACTGTATTGCACAATGGGCGGCGGTGATTTTATGTAGAAATTTTAACTCAGATCAGTGCGGCGGTGATCAGGGCCATCTTGTAGACCTCCTCGGCGTTGCAGCCGCGAGACAGATCATTGATGGGGGCGTTCAGGCCCTGCAGGATGGGGCCGTAGGCCTCAAAGCCGCCCAGACGCTGGGCAATCTTGTAGCCGATGTTGCCGGCGTTGATGTTGGGGAAGATAAAGGTGTTGGCGTAACCGGCAACCTTGGAGCCGGGAGCCTTCAGCTGACCGACTTCGGGGGCGACAGCAGCGTCAAACTGCAACTCGCCGTCAACCTTCAGTTCGGGGTGAGCCTCCTGCACACGCAGGGTTGCGTTGCGCATCTTGTCAACGGTCTCGCCCTTGCCGGAACCCTTGGTGGAGTAGGACAGCAGCGCAACGCGGGGGTCGATGCCAAAGACCTCAGCGGTATGCGCGGTCTCGACGGTGGACTCAACAATCTCATCCTCGGAAGGATCAATGTTGATGGCGCAGTCGCCCATGGCGATGCTCTCGTCACCGCGCATCAGGATGAAGCAGGAACTGACGGACTTGATGCCAGGCTTGCACTTGATGAGCTGCAGCGCGGGGCGGACGGTATCGGCGGTAGAATAGGTGGCACCGCCCAGCAGGCAGTCAGCTTTGCCCATCTTGACCAGCATGGTGCCGAAGTAGTTGCCCTTGGACAGAGCGGCGCGGCACTGCTCGTCGGTCATCTTGCCCTTGCGCAGCTCGACCATCTTGGCGACCATCTCGTCAAAGCCCGCGTAGTTGGTGGGGGCGATGATCTCGGCACCGGTGATATCAAAGCTGCCATCAGCAGCGGCCTTTTTGACGGCCTCGACCTCGCCCAGCAGGATGACCTTCAGGGTCTTGCCAGCCAGCAGGCGGCTTGCAGCAGACAGGATACGGGCGTCGGTGCCCTCGGTAAAGACGATGGACTTCGGCTCAGCCTGCAGTTTCTTCTCAAAATTCTCGAAAATGGACATACTCTGATAACCTCCAGTATTTATGCAGCCAAGGGCTGCGCAGCATTTACATGGTTATTATAGCACCCATTTTGCGCTTTGCAATAAAAATGTGCGAAATGCGCCGAATTTGCGCAACATATGTGCGGAAAAGGCGTTCGAGGCAAAATATTTCACAAAGTTAATAAAATGTCAAGTTGAGATTGTGGATTATTTGTCAAATTCAACCGCTTAGCTGTGTGTTCAGCGCAAAAAGTACCACAGAAGCCCGGTCTGCACAGCCAAAATCAGCGGCATGCCCACGACAAAATACCAGCGGCGCGTCTTGTGGCGGAAGGTGTACATCCCTGCCCAGGCCCCGGCGCTGCCGCCCAGCAGTGCCGCGCCGAACAGGACTTTTTCTGGGATGCGCCACTGCCGCGTGCGGGCGCGGTGCTTGTCCAGCCCCATCAGGCAGAAACCGATGATGTTCATGATTATGATGTAAATAAATGTAGCATTCATGCGTCTATTATACTGTGTGTGGGGGCAAAAGGCAAGCGCTGGCGGGGCGTCTCGAGGACGCCGCCCCCTGCCGTAAAAAACAAAATACCTCCGCTTTGTCAGCGGAGGCAGAAATGATTCAAATATCCTTGCGTGCGGCCACACTGCTGCGCACCAGGGCACGCTTCAAGCGGGCTTCGGCCAGCTCCATGTCGCGCTTGTCCAGGTTCTTCTGGGCCAGCATTTCTTCGGCGCGGGTCTTACTGCGGGCGGCGCGCTCGGCGTCGATGGCGTCCGCCCATTCAAAGGTGGTCGCCAGCAGACGGCACTCGCCTTTCAGCATACTGAGCATACCGCCCATGCAGGCGGCGCGGCGGGTGGTGCCGTCCTCGAGCTTGATGTGGGCCTCGCCCATACCCAGGGCCGTGCAGAAGTCAATATGCTTTGCCAGCAGCTGCACCTGACCGTTGATGGTCCGGCAGGATACCGACACGGCCGGGCCGTCATAGGCGACACCGTCCGGCGTTAAGATTTTGAGCGGGAAAGTTGCCATACGCCCACCACCTTACTGTTGCTTGGCCTTAGCCAGCACATCATCGATGGTGCCTGCAAACAGGAAACAACTCTCGGGGATGCTGTCGCACTCGCCGTTCAGAATCATCTTGAAGCCGCGGATGGTTTCCTTCAGCGGCACATACTGGCCGGGCATACCGGTGAACTGCTCCGCTACATGGAAGGACTGGGACAGGAAGCGCTGCACCTTGCGGGCGCGGGCGACCGTGACCTTGTCCTCCTCGGACAGTTCATCCATGCCCATGATGGCGATGATGTCCTGCAATTCCTTGTAGCGCTGCAAGACCTGCTGCACGGCGCGGGCGACCTCGTAATGCTCCTGGCCGACTACCTCGGGCGAAAGGATACGAGAGGTAGAATCCAGTGGGTCAACAGCCGGATAAATGCCCTGGGAGGCGATATCACGGCTCAAAACCGTGGTGGCATCCAGGTGGGTAAAGGTAGTGGCGGGCGCAGGGTCTGTCAGGTCGTCAGCGGGCACGTAGACGGCCTGCACAGACGTGATGGACCCCTTGCGGGTGGATGTGATACGTTCCTGCAAGGCACCCATTTCGGTGGCCAGTGTTGGCTGGTAGCCAACGGCAGAGGGCATACGGCCCAGCAGCGCCGAGACCTCGGAACCGGCCTGGGTGAAGCGGAAGATGTTGTCGATAAAGAGCAGCACGTCCTGATGCTTGACGTCACGGAAATACTCCGCCATTGTCAGGCCGGACAGGGCGACGCGCATACGTGCTCCCGGCGGCTCATTCATCTGGCCATAGACCAGCGCGGTCTTGTTCAGAACGCCGCTCTCGCGCATTTCACCGTACAGGTCGTTGCCCTCGCGGGTGCGCTCGCCGACGCCGGTAAAGACAGAGTAGCCGTTGTGGGCCGTCGCGATGTTGTAGATCAATTCCTGGATCAGAACGGTTTTGCCGACACCGGCACCGCCGAACAGACCGATTTTGCCGCCCTTGGCATAGGGGCAGATCAAGTCAACGACCTTGATGCCGGTCTCCAGAATTTCCGTTGCGGATTCCTGCTCGTCAAAAGCGGGGGCCTGGCGGTGGATGGGCCAGCGCTCGGTATTTTCGGGGGCGGGCTGCTCGTCGACCGGCTCACCCAGTAGGTTGAACACGCGGCCGAGGCATTCGTCACCGACGGGCACCTTGATAGGCTCACCGGTGTCCACAGCATCTGCGCCGCGCACAAGGCCGTCGGTGGCGGCCATGGCAATGCAACGGACCACGTTGTCGCCGACATGCTGGGCGACCTCGACGATCAGCTTTTTGTCGTTGTTTTCCACCTCAATGGCGTTGAGCAGGGCAGGCAGTTCACCGTCCTTGAATCGGATGTCCAGTACGGGTCCCATGACCTGTACGACCTTTCCGATGTGTTTTTCTGGCATAGCACACACTCCTTTAGTGGGCTTTTTCGTTTAAGACTCGGCGTCCGCGCCAGCCACAATCTCGGTAATTTCCTGGGTGATGGCGGCCTGGCGGGCGCGGTTGTAATACAGGTTCAGGTGGTCGATCATCTCACCTGCGTTCTTAGTGGCGGCGTCCATAGCCATACGGCGCGCGCCTTGTTCGCTGGCAACGCTCTCGCACAAAGCGCCGTAGACGACACCTGCAAGATACTCAGGGATGATGGCGTCAAAGACAGCTTTGCCGTCCGGCTCGTACAGCATCAGGCTCTCGCGCTCATGGCCCGGCTCGGGGCGCTTGGCGTCGAAAGGCAGCACCGGCAGCACGGTAGCCGTCTGGGTCAACATCGAGACAAATTGCGTAAAACCAAGGCGTATCTCGTCAAACTCCCCTGCCAGAAATTTCTGGCAGACAAGGCGGGAAATCTCAAAGCAATCACTCACGGACAAATCGCCCGCTTCGGCAAAGGCAGTGGTCAGCACATTGGCCTTGCGGCGCTCGAAATGCTCGACGGCCTTTTTGCCGATGGGAAGCACGCAGTAGTCGCTGCCCGCAGCGTCGGCTTCGATTGCCTTTAAGATGTTGGCGTTGTAGCCGCCCGCCAGCCCGCGGTCGCCCGCAATGACGATATACAGGCGGCGGTTCGTCTCCCGCTTGGCAAGGTAGGGACTGTCAAACGCGGAATCCGTCCTCACGATGTCAAACAGCGTCTCGTATAGCGTCTCAAAATAGGGGCGGCTACCCTCGACACGCTCTTTGGCGCGGCGCAGTTTGCTGGACGCCACGAGCTCCATAGCCTTGGTGATCTGCATGGTGCTTTCGACGCTTCGGATACGCAGCTTGATTTCTTTCATGGAACCGGCCATCGGCGGCACCTCCTTTGCAGTTTATTTTTCTTTGAGGAACTGTGCAGTAAAGTCGGCCAGTACCTGCTTGAGCTGTTCCTCGGTCTCCGGTTTCAAATCGCCGGTGGTGCGGATGGTCTCCATCACGCCAGCAGCGGTGACGTTTTCGTCCAGGTAGTCATAGAGACGCTGCTCATACTCGGCAATATCGGACACGGCGACCTCTTTCAGATAGCCGTGAATCGTCGCATAGAGAATAGCAACCTGCTTCTCGACGGCGACAGGACTGTTGCGGTCCTGTTTCAGCACTTCGACGATGCGCTCGCCCTGCGCCAGACGCGCTTTAGTGTCGGCGTCCAGGTCAGAGCCGAACTGGGCGAAACCCTGCAACTCGCGGTACTGGGAGTAAATCAGTTTCAGTGTACCGGCGACCTTCTTCATCGCCTTGATCTGGGCGTTGCCGCCGACACGGGAAACAGAAATACCGGGGTTGACGGCGGGGCGGATGCCTGCGTGGAACAGCTCCGTCTCGAGGAATATCTGCCCGTCCGTGATCGAGATCACATTCGTCGGGATATATGCCGAGACATCGCCGGCCTGCGTTTCAATGATGGGCAGCGCGGTCAGAGAACCGCCGCCCTTGGCATCGCTGAGCTTGGCCGCGCGCTCAAGCAGGCGGCTGTGCAGGTAGAAAACATCGCCGGGATAGGCCTCTCGTCCCGGGGGACGGCGGATCAGCAGCGAAAGCGCACGATAGGCAACGGCATGCTTGGACAGGTCATCGTAGATGATGAGGACATGCTTGCCCTTGTTCATGAAATACTCGCCCATGGCGCAGCCTGCGTAGGGGGCGATATACTGCAGGGGGCTGAGCTCCGATGCGGTCGCACAGACAACGGTCGTGTACGCCATTGCACCGTTTTTCTCAAGGTTCTCCACCAGCGTTGCCACGGTAGAGCGCTTCTGGCCGATGGCAACATAAATGCAGAGGACATCCTTGCCCTTCTGGTTGATAATCGTATCGGTCGCAATGACCGTTTTACCGGTCTGGCGGTCGCCGATGATCAGCTCACGCTGGCCGCGGCCAATGGGGATCATCGAGTCGATGGCCTTGATGCCGGTCTGCAGCGGCTGCTTGACCGGCTGGCGGTCAAGGATTCCGGGCGCAGGCGACTCAATGGCACGATAGTCGGCAGCTTCGATGGGGCCTTTACCGTCGATGGGTTGGCCCAGCGCGTTGACGACACGGCCAATCATCCCCTCGCCTACCGGCACGGAAACGACTTTACCGGTGCGCTTGATGGTACTGCCCTCTTTGATGCCTTCATCGTCACCAAGCAGGACGATGGAGACACTGTTTTCTTCCAGGTTTTGCGCCATACCGTAGGTACCGCTCTCAAACTGGACCAGCTCACCGGCCATACAGTTGTCAAGCCCCGCGGCGCGCGCAATACCGTCGCCCACCATCGTTACCGTTCCGGTCTCGGTCTGCTCAATGGCATTTTCGTAGTACTTGATCTGGGAACGGATGATGCGGGAGATTTGTTCGGGTTTCAGTTGCACTGTTTGGTTCACCACACAATTCTATAAAATAGGTGTAATGTGTTAAAGCACGGCACTGTTGATTTCCTCGCGCAGGCGCTCCAAATGGCGCTGCACCGTGCCGTCCAGACGCTTGCCGCCCATATCCAGCCGCAGGCCGCCCAGCACGCTGGGGTCTACGGTCTCGGTCAGGACGACATTTTTGCCTGTCATCTTCTGCAATTTTGCCAGCAGTTTTTCGCGGGCGGGAGCGGCCAATGCCACAGCCGATACCGCCGTAACTTCCAGAATGCCGTTATCCTCATTGTAACGGTCCCGGTAGGCACGCAACACGCCGGGCAGTTCCCCAATCAAATTTTCCTCGCACAAAAGTTTGAGAAAGTTGACAAGGTACGGATGCGCCCCCTCGAACGCCTTGTCCAGCAGGGCGCAGCGCTCTTTTTTCGGTACGCCGGGCGTTGCCAGCAGGCGCTTGTACTGCGGCTCGGCCTCGATGCTGTCCACCGCAGTCTGCAATTCCTGCAAAAGCTCCTCGGTCAGTTTTTCCTCGGCCGCCAGGTCATACAGGCTTCCGCCGTAGCGTTTCGCAAGCTCGGTCATGAGGCATCCCCCACATTCCGGATAAATTCATCGATCAAAGTCTGATGGTCAGACTCCTTGATCTCGCGCTCGACGACCTTACCGGCGATCTCGACAGCCATGCCGCCAATCTCGTTTTTCAGGTCATTGACAGCCTTCTTGCGTTCCTGGGCAATGTCTGCCTCTGCCGCGGCGCGGATGGACGCAGCCTCGGCCTTGGCTTCGCTGACGATCTCTTCCTCGCGCTTCTGGGCGCGGGCGGTCGCTTCGCGCAGCATGGCGTCGCGCTCATCCTTGATGCTTTGCAGATGATCCGCGTACTCTTTCTCAAGGTCAGCGGCCTTCTGCTTGGCAGCATCGGCGTCGGCGTACATCGTATCAATCTCCTGCTGGCGGTCGTCGATCATCTTCTTTACCGGCTTAAAAAGGAACTTTCTCAGCACTGCAAAGGTGATGAGCATATTGCAGAAGGTAAACAGCGCAGTCCACGGGTTGACGCCTACAAAACTTTCAAAGCCCGTCATGAGCTATTCCTCCAATTTCAGCAAGATTTATCAGAACACGAAGAGCAGCAGCAGCGCGATGACCAGCGAGTAAATGCCGGTCGACTCGGTGATGGCGCAGCCCAAGATCATGTTGGTACGCAGGTCGTTGGCCATTTCGGGCTGGCGGGCCATGCCCTCCAATGCCTTGCCGACGGCGTTGCCTTCACCGATAGCCGGGCCGATAGCACCAAAGCCCATTGCGATACCGGCGCCGATGGCGCAGGCAGCTTTTACGATTGCAGCTTCCATAAAAGAATCCTCCTAAAATAATAAATACAATGTCATGCTTCTGCCGGGGGCGGGCAGGCATTGCCCACATACACCATTGTCAACAGGCTGAAAACAAGGGCTTGTACGCCGCCGGAGAAAATATCAAAATACAGGCTCAGGATGCCGGGAACACCGACCTCCAGATAAGGTACGCCTGTCAGCCCCAAGAGGGAGAGTGCGCCGGTCACGGCAAAGACCGTGCCAAAGATTTTACGGGCCATTTTTTTGCCCTTGACGCCGCTGTACAGCAGCGCCGCACCAATGGCAAGGATCACGATGCCCACCACAAGGCTGCGGCCCACAAGGCCCAGCACGGCAGCCGAGACGGTTGCCAGCGCCGAATAGACCAGACTGGTCAGAACGCTGCCGCCAGCAATGTTGCCGAAGTGACGGAACGCCATAGAGATCGGCTGTGCGATTTCAGAGACAAGGTTCATCGGCGTCATGACCACGATGGGTTCGGTAAAGCCCTTGAGCCAGCCGCCCACGCCGTTGCGCTTGATGGAACAGCCCCAGCACAGAAAGCTGGTCATCAGTGCCCAGGTAAAGGTCGTGGACAAATCAGCGGTAGATGAGCGGAAAATACCGGTCATGCCGATAAAAGAACCGCAGATCGAGCTGAGGAACAGCGCGCCGATGTAGGGCGTCCAATAGCTGTTGTGCTTGCCCATCGTGCTTTCGACCATGTCATAGAGCATCGTCACGCCCTTTTCAACAAGCACCTGCCGCCGACCGGGACGCTTTTGCAGGTTGCCGCCCAGCACAACGGCCGCCGTGCAGAGCAGCACCATGACTACAAAGGAAGAAACGGTCGTCTGGGTAATGTCGATGCCGCCGAGCAGCGGTATGGTAAAGTAGATTTTCGGACCATTCATGGGGTGGTATCACCGTCCTTTTTTGTAGGTTCGGATTCATCCTTGCGGAAGAACTCAATCAGTTTCAGACATACCTGCGCAAAAAGTAGCGGTAGAATGGTAGCCAGTGGGTCACAGAACTTTGCGCGGAACAACAGAATGTAGATGATGACCAGCACCACCAGGCGGATTACGCCGGACGATTGAATCTGCAGCTGGGCTTTCTGTGGGTTGTCCCCTTTGACCGTACGGTCAAGGGCGTTGGAAACGGTAATACACAGCGAGATAAAGTTGCCCATAGCCAGCACAAAACCAATCAGTGCACCGAGCAGCACGGTATTGGTAAACCGGCCCGCCAGCGCATAGACAGCCAGCATGGCTGCGATGCAGAGGGCCACCGCCACCGCCAGGCGGCTGACCTGCCCGAAAATATCCTCATGCTTTCGCAAAGGTGGTGCTCCTTTCTAATGTTGGTTAAAGTTTACAGGCGGCGGGCCCTTTTGCTTCGGGGCTTTCCCCTGCTGATCCATGGCTTTCAGTGAGCCTTGCAAGCAGCTTACCGCCGCCAGCACGCCGACGAAAACGCCCACGGTCACGACCCAGCCGCCTAGGGCGAACTGCCGCTGCAACCATACTGCGCCCATAATGCAGAGCACAGGCGGAATGACGATGGAAAGGCCGAACTGGGTCAGCCAGACCAGATGGCGGGCGACATCGTACAAGCCTTTCATTGGTCCTCATCCTCCATCATCAGCCTCAATACTCACAGTATACAACAGTGTGTGCAATATTTCAACAGTTATTTTTCACGGAAAAGAAGTAATTTGTATAGATTTCATATTACGTTCACATTTTGACTGCTGTCGGGAATGGTAAAAATCCCCAGCGCCAGCAGTACCGGATAGAGATAGCTTGCCCCATAGCAGCCGATTTTCTTCGGCCCAGTGATGGGGATACCGTCCATTTCCAACGCAGCAATTTTTTCCAGTGCATTCGCCACGGTGGAAATTGTGATGGATTTGCTGCGCCGGTCCACGAACAGTTCCCCGCCGCGGATAGTGTAGGTAAACGGCAGGCCCTTGGCGGTGTAGAAAGTTTTGCCCTGGTGCTGCTGGAGCAGCGGCCACACAAAGTCTATATCTTTTGCCATGTCACATCACCTGTTTAGTATAGCAGATTAACACAATCAATCGCAATGTACAAAAAACACCGCATGACCAAAATCATGCGGTGTCGTTGGGACAGGTTACTTCTTTTGTCCAAAACGGTACTCGGTGCCGTTTTTCAGGCGCTCGATGTTCGAGCGGTGCAGCCAGATGACCATAGCGGCCATGATGACGCAGCAAATCGTGCTGAACACGATGGTAGGCAGGTTGGCCCCACGGGCAATCAGGTTGATAAGAGTGCCCACAGGATACAGCGCAGCAATGATGATGCTGCCCAGTGAGACGATGCGGGTGACGGCAACTTCAATCAGGAAGATGCCCAGCAGCACCGCGCAGACCAGCGGCTCGGTGGCGAGGGCGGCACCCGCGCCGACTAACACGCCCTTGCCGCCTTTGAAGCCGAAGAAAATCGGGCGGCTATGGCCAATCATGCAGAAGATGGCGGCCAGATACGCGCCGCAGACGGGATCCAGCGGGTTCTGCCAGGCCGCACCTGTGCCGGAGAGCAGTGCGCCAAAGATGAAGCGGCCCAGGTTGACAGCCGCAACGCTCTTGCCCACATCGCCGATGGTCGTAAACACAGCGGGCAGTTTGCCGTAGGTGCGCAGCACATTGGTCATGCCGGCGTTGCCGCTGCCATGATTGCGCACATCATCGTTGTACATGACCTTGGAAATCAGCACACCGAACAGAATGCTGCCCAGCAGGTAGCCGCCCGCTGCAGTCAGCACGCAGGCCAGAAAGATATTGAATATCATGGGTTACACCTTCCCTGCTTTGACCGCGCCGTCGCCGTGCTCACGGGTAATCATCTTGATGGGCGTGCCAGTCAGGCCGAACGTCTCACGGATCTGGTTTTCCAGGTAGCGCTGGTACGAGAAATGGAACAGTGCCTTTTGGTTGACGAAGCAGACGAACGTCGGCGGGCGGGTGGAAATCTGTGTGATATAGAATACCTTCAGGCGCTTGCCCTTGTCGGACGGCGGCTGAACCTTGGCGGTGGCGCGGGCCAGCATCTCGTTCAAAGCACCGGTAGGCACGCGGGTACCATTCTGGACATCCACAAAGTGAATTGTCTCAAACAGCTTGTCGATGCGCTGGCCGGTCTTGGCGCTGATGAAGATGATGGGCGCATAGGACATGAAGCTGAAATCCTCTTCCAGCTTTTTGCGCATGGCGTCCATGGTGTAGCTGTCCTTCTCGACAGCGTCCCACTTGTTGACGGCGATGATGCAGGCTTTGCCCTGCTCGTGGGCATAGCCCGCGACCTTTGAGTCCTGCTCGGTGAAGCCGACCGTCGCGTCAATCATAATGACGCAGACGCGGCTGCGCTCGACGGCGGCCAGACTGCGCAGCACGCTGTATCGTTCGACGCCGCTCTCTACCTTGCCGCGCTTGCGCAGGCCGGCGGTGTCGGTAAAAACAAACTTGCCGTACTTGTTCTCGACCATCGTGTCAATGGCGTCGCGGGTCGTACCGGCCTCGTTGGCAACAATCAGGCGGTTTTCGCCCAGGATATGGTTGATGAGGCTGGATTTGCCCACGTTGGGGCGGCCAATGACGGCGACTGTGATGCGGTCGTCGGTGTCCTCCTCGTCCTCCTCAAAGTTGAGGTGGGCGCAGACGGCGTCCAGCAAATCGCCGGTGCCGTGGCCGTGTACGCCGGAAACCGGAATCAGCTCACCCAGGCCCAGGCTGTAAAAGTCGTACAGTTCCATCGGCGGCTCGCCGACTTTGTCGCACTTGTTGACAGCCAGCACCACCGGCTTGCCGCTGCGCATCAACATACCGGCCACGTCCTGATCCTGGGGCGTAACGCCTGCGGACAGTTCCGTGACCATGACGATGCAGTCAGCGGAGTCGATGGCCAGCTGGGCCTGCTCCCGCATATGGGCCAGCAGGCCGTCGTCGATGCGCGGCTCAATGCCGCCGGTATCTACCAGCAAGAATTTGTGGCCGGACCACTCGCAATCGCAGAAAATGCGGTCGCGGGTGACGCCGGGGGTGTCCTCGACGATGGCGAGGCGCTGGCCGGTCAGTTTATTGAAGATGGTGGACTTGCCCACATTGGGGCGGCCCACGATGGCTACGATCGGTTTTGCCATATCTGCTCTCCTCCCTCTCTACTCTCTTATCGTTTGAATTTTATCGTTTTGCGCTTGTGGCTTGTCAGCATGGCCTTACAGCACCCGCCGCCGTCGGTGGGGATACTGATGACCCGGCAGCCCAGCGTCCTGCCCAGTTCTTCCAGCGTGATATCGTCGAGAAACTGGCCTTTTTCGTCGCGGATCATGACCTCGGGCACGCCCAGCAGGTCGCTGTGCAGATTGCCGCCGCACTGCTTGATGATATCCGTACCGGTGATAAGCCCCGCCACGCTGACGTTGCCGCCGAAATACTCATTTTTGATCTCATGCACGGTAATCTTCACCTGCGGGTATCTCTGCATCAGTGCGTCTGCGCAATCCTGAATCAGCGGCCCGGCTAGCGTGCCGGTGACAACGTCCATGCTGTGGGGCAAGACCAGGCCGGGGTAATTTTCCAGTTCTTCCAGGAAGGTATCGTGGTAGAGCCGCCACATGCCCACGCCGTCCTCCAGCTGGGCAAACTCGTCGTAGAACTCAGCGGGCGGCAGCGGGCGCTCCGCGGTCAGATACCACTCATCGCTGGGGTAGACGACGCTGCGGCCGTACTCAGTGCGGCATTTCCGGGCGAACTCCTCCAGGATATCCAGTGTAGCGGCGGCGGATTCCTTATCGTAGGGCGTCAGCTTGAACAGCTTATCGCGGTAGTCCGTCACACCGGCGGGCACGGCGGCAATACTGCCCACCTGCGGGCGCAGGGCCAGCAGATCTGTCAGGGTGCGGCGCAGTTCGTCATCGTCGTTAACGCCGCGGCAGAGCACAAGCTGACAGTTCAGCTCGATTCCGCCCGCCGCCAGCTTGGGCAGGTATTTCAGCACCTCGCCCCCGCGCTTGTTCGCCAGCATCCGCACCCGCAGTTCGGGGTTTGTCGTGTGGACTGAGACAAAAATCGGGCTGATGTGCATTTGGATGATACGGTCGATCTCGTGCTCGGTCAGGTTCGTCAGCGTGATATAGTTGCCGAAAAGGAAGCTTAGGCGCTCGTCGTCATCTTTAAAATAGAGCGGTTCGCGCATGCCGGGCGGCAGCTGGTCGATGAAGCAGAACATACAATGGTTGGCGCAGCTGTGCTTTTCGTCGCCCAGGTAGGTCTTGAAGTTGCAGCCCAGCGGCTCATACTCACCTTTTTCCACCTGCACGGTGCGGTGCTGTTCGTCCTTACAGAGCTCCAGAGAGAAACTTTTCGGCGTTGTATAGAACTGGTAATCCAGCGCATCGTTCAAAGGGTGGCCGTCGATGGCCAGCAGCGCGCAGCCTACGGTGATGCCGAATTTTTCAGCCGGGGAATTTTCGTCCACCGCCGTCACGTACAGGGCCATCGCTTCACACTCCTTGTAATCACAACAAAAAATGGGGAAGGCATCGCCCTCCCCACGCAAGAGACTTACGCCTCTTTCTTGATGACTTCCTGGCCTTTGTAGTAGCCACACTTGCCGCAAACCTTATGGGGAACCTTCAGTTCGCCACACTGCGGGCACTTCACCAGCGTAGGCGCCTCCAGTTTCCAGACATTAGAGCGACGTTTATCGCGGCGGGCTTGAGAATGCTTTCTCTTGGGTACGATAGCCATAATCGGACACCTCCTTGGTGAAATTCAACTTAATAGTTGTTTTAATATGCTAAGCCTTGCATCCACAGGGGCAGCATTGTCTGCCGGTTGGCAGGAACACCCTGCCGCCTTCTTTCGTCCGCAGATGGGGCATAGACCTTGACAATCAGCACTGCACAGCAGTACCGCGGGTACCTCAAAAATCAACGCCTGATAGGCGAGTTCTTCGAGGTCGAGACAGCCATTATCGTTGCACGGCAGTTCAAAATCCGGGTCTTCCAAATCACGATCCCGCACGAAATACTCGCGCTGGAAATCGTAATCGCGGGTGATGGGTTCCAGGCAACGGGCACACTCAGCATCTACATGGGCCTTTACACACAACAGCAACGCTGCGCCATCCTCGGTGAGCGTCGCCGTAAAGTCACATACTGCCGGGGCGTTTACGCTGTATCCCCCAAAGTCCGCCTGGGAAAAGTCAGCCTCAAAATGTGCCATGTAGGGCTTGCGGCCGCTTTCCAGAAAAGTGCGAAGATTAAATTGCATAGTACACCTCAAAAGGTTGCTTAAATAGTATACACAAGCGGAAGGGTCTTGTCAACACGTAAAACACAAAAAGTTGAGATTTTTTTGGATTTTTCGCATAAAATCGGGGCGGGAAGCACTTCCCCGCCCTGAAATCTCAATTTCTGTGATCCTAAAAGGTTCAGATGACGAACTTCTTCAGATCCTCCGGCAGATCGGCAGCGTCAGCAGAAACGGTGACGACGACCTCGATGTTGGAGGTGATCTTGTCGATGGCGTTCAGAACCTTGGCAGCAGCGGCCATGTCGTGGTCGGTGATGCGCAGGATGCCGTCCAGGAACAGTTCGGTGATGTCGTAGTTGCCAGCCAGCATACCGGCGACAAAGCCGTACAGCATATCAGCGCCGACGATGCCGTACTCGTCCACGTCAACAAGGCGGGCGGAGTGGTTGATCTCGGTGGTGAGCTTCATGCACTTTTCAATGACAACAATGTTGCCGGAGGTGGTCTTAACGGCCTTGTCGATCATATCGATCATGGTCTTGGTCTTACCGGAGCCTTTGGTTCCAACAATCAGTTTCAGCATAGGGGGTTACCTCCTTATATTCGTCAGCGCGCGGTGCGCGTAGTTCCTTTAATCTTTCAGTGCAGCTTCCAGCTCGGCCTTGCGATCCTCATAGCCGGGCTTGCCAAGAAGGGCGAACATATTCTTCTTGTAGCTCTCAACGCCGGGCTGGTCAAACGGGTTGACGCTCAGCAGATAGCCGGAAATCGCGCAGGCTTTCCAGAAGAAATAAATCAACTCGCCGACATCATGCGCGGACAGGCTGTCAACTTCAATCAGGCCCAGAGGAACGCCGCCGTCGGTATGGGCGAGGATGGTGCCCTCCATAGCCTTGCGGTTGACGACGCTCATGTTCTGGTTTGCCAGGAAGTTCAGGCCGTCGAAGTTGCCCTCCAGCTCTTCAATATAGAAGTCGTTGCGGGTGTTCTTGATATCGACGTAAGTCTCAAACATGACGCGAGCGCCGTCCTGCAGGAACTGGCCCATGGAGTGCAGGTCGGTGGAGAAGATGCAGGAAGTGGGCATCAGGCCCTTCTGATCCTTGCCCTCGCTCTCGCCGAACAGCTGCTTGTACCACTCGTTCATCATTGTAAAGTCAGGCTCAAAGCAGGCCAGCGTCTCGACGCTCTTACCCTTGCGGTACAGGATGTTGCGGGTCATGGCGTAGCGGTAAGCATCGTTGTCCATACTCAGCTTGCCAAACTTCTCGCGGCCTTCGGCAGCACCCTGCATCAGCTCGTTGATGTCGATACCGGCGCAAGCGATGGGCAGCAGACCAACAGCAGTCAGCACAGAGTAGCGGCCGCCGACGTCATCAGGAACAACGAAGGTGGGCCAGCCCTGCTCGGTGGCAAGCTGTTTCAGCGTGCCCTTAGCGCGGTCGGTGGTGGCGTAGATGCGCTTGTTGGCTTCCTCGACACCGACAGAATCTTCCAGCAGCTTGCGCAGCACGCGGAAGGCAAGGGCCGTCTCGGTGGTGGTGCCGGACTTGGAGATAACGTTGATGGAGAAACGCTTGCCCTTCGTCAGCTTGATGATATCGTTCAGCGCGGTGGGGCTGATGGTGTTGCCGCAGAAGTAGATTTTCAGGCCGTCATCGACCTCGTTGTGATACAGGCCCTTGACGGCCTCGACCACAGCGCGGGCACCCAGGTAGGAGCCGCCGATACCGGCGACCAGCAGCACATCGGAATCGGA
The DNA here is from genome assembly GCF_018784445.1 of Gemmiger formicilis. Classification (GTDB taxonomy): domain Bacteria; phylum Bacillota; class Clostridia; order Oscillospirales; family Ruminococcaceae; genus Gemmiger. The sequence goes on from NZ_WQOH01000014.1 coordinate 331,007, forward strand.
ACGAATCTTCTGCGCAGCTTCTTTGATGCGGGCAAATTCTTCCTTGTCATAAGTAACAGGCAGGTCCAGCCAACCCAAAAAGTCATTGCCGGCACCAGTCTTGGTTTCCAGCTGCTTGTGGGCTAACTCGACCTGCGGATAGATTGCCTCATATTCTTCAGGACGGATGAATTTTGCAAGATGCTTACCGTTAAAACTAACAGCCATCTTTAACTCCTCCTTTGTTATTTTTATATCCCAATGATACCGTTTTCTGTCGGTATTGTCAAGCAAAAGCCGGGGTGTTTTTTCGACTTTTTCATGAAATTTGCACAAAATCAATCCAAAGCCACCAGGCTTTGTGCCAATTTGCGGAAGCAATAGCCGAAACTTAACGCATCAACGTCCTGTGCTGCCGTGATGGGGTATGCCTGCACTTCCGCGCCGTTATTGCGTATCGTCACAGTACCGACAGTCTGCCCTGCCGTTACCGGGGCTTCCAGCTTTTCGGGCAGGTCGATAGCGGCTTCCAACGCCGTGCCCTCGCCCTTAGGCATCAGGCAGCGATTCGGGGCCGTATAGGTCAGTGTCACGGTTTCCGCAGTGCCGTGGGTGACGGACAGCGTCTGCGGCGCATCGTCGGGCAGCTCAGCGGCAGCGCTCTCATAGTGAGCAAAGCCGTAGTCCAACAGCGCACTGGCAGCCTGGAAACGCTCCTTGCCCGAGGCAGACCCCAGCACAACGGCAATCAGCCGCAGGCCGTCGCGCTCGGCACTGGCGGAGATGCAGACGCCCGCCTTGCCGGTGGTGCCGGTCTTCAGCCCCGTGATGCCGGAGTAGCTTTTCAGCAGTTTGTTGGTGTTGACCAACTGCGTTGCGCCGCCGCGCAGAGTATCCATCCAGATGGAGCAGTAGTTCCGCACCTCGGCATGATGCAGGAGAATTTCGCGGCTCATGAGGGCCACATCCCGGGCTGACGAGAGGTGGCCTTCCTCGTCCAGGCCGCAGGCATTGGAAAAATGGGTGCTCGTCATGCCCAGCTCGGCGGCGCGGGTGTTCATCTGCTGGGCAAACGCCGTTTCACTGCCGCCGACATACTCGGCCACCGCCACAGCGGCATCGTTGGCGCTGGAAATACAGATGGCCTTGAGCATATCGTTAAGCGTCATCTGCTCGCCGGGTTCCAGCCATATCTGGCTGCCGCCCATGTGGTAGGCATGCTCACTGACCGGGACAAAATCGTCCAGGTGTATCTTCCCCGCTTCCAGTGCCTCAAAGGTCAGCAGCAGCGTCATAACTTTGGTGATGGACGCAATGGGGCGACGGTCGTCGGCGTTTTTCTCGTACAGCACTGTGCCGGAGTCCTCATCAATGAGGATAGCCGCCGCGCAGGGCACGTCAAAGTCGGCGATTGTGGCAGGGGTGATGCCTTCAGCGGACGCAGCAAACCCGCGCAGGATGGACAGCACCGCCAATACAAGGCAGAGCAAGAGAGTTATGACACGTTTTTTCATGGCAGCACACCTCCGGCGGAAATCGCTTTGTCTAAAGCTATGCGGCGGCGCCTGGAATTAGTATTGCGCTTTCGTGGTTTTTCTATTATAATAGGAAAGCTATTCTATATGTAAAGGACACAAAACCATGCGGGTAACTTTTTACACCTTGGGCTGCAAGGTAAATCAGAACGAAACCGGCGCACTGGCACAGCTGTTTGAGGAAAACGGCTACACCGTCGTCTCCAACGAGGAAGGGGCCGATGTCTATATCGTCAACAGCTGCACCGTCACGAATTTCGGTGATCAGAAAAGCCGTAAGTGGCTGCGCCGCGCCAAGCGCGAGAACCCCGGCGCGGTGACGGTGTTGACCGGCTGCTATCCCCAGGCTTTCCCCGAGGAGGCCGCCGAGATCGCCGAGGCTGACGTTGTGACCGGCTCCGGCAACCGGCACGCGATTCTGGCCGATGTGCAGAAGGTGCTGAACGGCGAGGAGGAGCGCGTGGTAGATATCCGTCCCCACGAGAAGGGAGAACGGTTTGAAGAACTGCCCATGGATAAGTTTGCCGAGCACACCCGCGCCTTTGTCAAGGTCGAGGATGGCTGCAACCGCCGCTGTGCCTACTGCGTCATTCCCCGCGCCCGCGGCCCGGTGCGCAGCCGAGACGAGGCCAGCGTGCTGGAAGAACTGCGCCGTCTGTCCGACGCAGGCTATAAAGAGGTCGTGCTGACGGCCATCAGCCTGCCCAGCTACGGCACCGACAGCGGCACAAGCCTGGTGGAACTGATTGAGAAAGCCGCCGAGGTACCTGGCATTGAGCGTATCCGCCTTGGCAGCCTGGACCCGGATATGCTGCACGACGAGGATATTCTCCGGATGGCGGGCGTGAAAAAACTCTGCCCGCAGTTCCATTTGAGCCTGCAAAGCGGCTGCGATAAGACGCTGCGCGCCATGCGCCGCCCCTACACCACGGCCCAGTACGCCGACATTGCCGCCAAACTGCGGGAAGCCTTCGGTGCGGAGAAGGTCAGCTTTACGACCGACGTCATTGTCGGTTTTCCCGGTGAGACCGAGGAAGACTTTGAAGCCAGCATGGCTTTCGTGACCGGGATGCAATTTTTGAAGGTACACGTGTTCCCCTACTCCCGCCGTGAGGGAACAGCCGCGTATGACTTCCCCGGCCAGGTGCCAGAGCACGAGAAGGAATCCCGCAGCCGCCGTATGACCGCCGCTGTGGAGGAAGTACGCGCCGCCGAGGTGGCCGCCATGCAGGGCCGCACGGCCAGTGTACTGCTGGAAACGCCGCTGTCCAACACGCTGTTCACCGGCTACACCAAGCAGTACCTGCCGGTGCTGGTCAGCGCCCCCGGGCACAAAACCGGGGATATTGTGGATGTGACGCTGGGAGCGTGGGACGGCAAACGCTGCCGGGCGGAGAGTATCTGATAGCTACATATTTGTAGGGGCGAACAATGTTCGACCCTACATTTACTGCGAAGCAAAAAATATGCTTATTTTTCCTGTTTTTTGTTGCCTGTCCTCTTGCAAAAAGCATGGATTTTTGGTAAAATTTTAACAGGAGCGGGTATGCCCGCCGATAAGTCCATTTAAGAGCAAACGGAGCAAAAAAAAGGAGCAATTAGAATGAGAGGCATTTACACCCCCGTAACGGATATCCGTCGCAAGGTGTTCACTGAGGTTGCCCGCATGGCCTATGAGGTCAACGAGCTTTCCGATTACGAGCAGCTGATGCGTGAGCTGCCCTTCAAGATCATCCCCGGCGAGGAGAAATCCCTGCGTAGCAGTATCTTCCTGGAGAGAGCCATCATCTCTGAGCGTGTCCGCCTGGCTATGGGTATGTCCCTGCGCCCGCTGGACGAGAGCGTCCCTGCCAGCGAGGGTCTGGAGCACAGCGTCATCGCAGACAAGTACTACGAGCCGCCGCTGATCAACGTCATCAAGTTTGCCTGCAACGCCTGCCCGGAGAAGGTCATCAAGGTCACGGCCATGTGCCAGGGCTGTCTGGCGCATCCCTGCCAGGAGGTCTGCCCCAAGCACGCCATCAGCTTCCGCAACGGCAAGAGCCACATTGACCAGAGCCTGTGCGTCAAGTGCGGCCGCTGCGTCAACAGCTGCCCCTACAGCGCCATTGTCAAGACCGAGCGTCCCTGCGCCGCCGCCTGCGGCATGGGCGCGATCCACTCTGACGAGCACGGCCGTGCCGAGATCGATTACGATAAGTGCGTTTCCTGCGGTATGTGCCTTGTCAACTGCCCCTTCGGCGCTATCGTCGACAAGGGCCAGATCTTCCAGCTGATCCAGTCCATCAAGCGCGGTGACGAGGTCGTTGCCATCGTCGCCCCCGCCTTCATCAACCAGTTCCCCGGTATGACCCCCGCCAAACTGAAGGAGGCTATGCGTCAGCTGGGCTTCGCCGATGTGGCCGAGGTCGCTATCGGTGCCGATTTGTGCACCATCGACGAGGCGAAGGACTTCATGGAGGAAGTTCCCGCCAAGATCCCGTTCATGGGCACGTCCTGCTGCCCCGCGTGGAGCGTTATGGCGAAGAAGCTGTTCCCCCAGCAGGCTGAGTGCATCAGCATGGCCATGACCCCGATGGTCCTGACCGCCCGCCTCATCAAGAAGGAAAAGCCCAACGCCCGCATCTGCTTCGTCGGCCCCTGCGCCGCCAAGAAGCTGGAAGCCAGCCGTCGCTCCGTCCGCAGTGAGGTCGACTTTGTGCTGACCTTTGAGGAACTGATGGGCCTGTTCGAGGCGAAGGCTGTCAACTTTGCGGACCTGTCCGACAACCCGGAGGATGCCTTCAATAGCGCCAGTGCTGATGCCCGTGGCTTTGCAGCTTCCGGCGGTGTTGCCCAGGCTGTTGTCAACGCCATCAAGAAGATGGATCCCGACCGCGAGGTCAAGGTCATGAGCGCCCAGGGTCTGGCCGACTGCAAGAAGATGATGATGATGGCCAAGGCCGGCAAGTACAATGGCTACCTGCTGGAAGGCATGGCCTGTCCGGGCGGCTGCATTGCCGGTGCCGGTACGCTGGCTGACCCCGCCAAGAGCGTGGCTATGCTGAACAAGTACAAGAGCGAAGCCACCATGAAGGTCGCCACCGAGACCCCGTATCAGGATTCTCTCGACCTGTTGCACTACTAATTTGTAAATAGAAACTGCCCTGTGGAGTGAATGACTCCACAGGGCAGTTTTTGTTTTGGGGTGGCGGTTGGTTTGCGGGCCGATGCTTGTCATCCGCCCGGGACGTCGAGGACGCCCCTACTTATGGTATTTCATCCCTGCATTGATGGTGCAGGCGCGATAGAGCTGCTCTGTCAGGACCAGGCGAGCCAGTTGGTGGGGCAATGTGATACGCCCCAGACTGATGCGGGCCTGCGCGGCACGCTTGACGCTGTCGTCCAACCCATGGGAGGAGCCGATGACAAACGCCATATACCCTGCGCCGCTCATGGCACGCTCAGCAATCATGGCAGCCAGGTCCTCGCTGGACACCTGCCTGCCCTCGACACAGAGGGCAACAAGATACGCCCCCTTGCGCACGCTGGCTAAAATCGTCTCTCCCTCCTTTTGCAGGGCTTTGGCAATCTGCTTATCGCTGGCGTTTTTGTCGGCAATCTGCACCTCCGGCAGCTCGATAATGCGGAAATTGCAGAAACCACCCAGCCGCTTCTGATATTCGGCTACACCCTGCGCGAAGTAGGCGGCGTTCATCTTGCCAATGGCAATCAAATCAATATTCTGCATGGTCTTCCCCCCGCTTAAAATTCAATGTAGGGGCTGACTTCGCTGCGGTGCTGCGCCTGAATCAGCACATCCCGCCCGGGCTGGATGCCCGCTGCCAGCAGCACGTTATAGACCGTAGTCAGCGCCAGCTCCGGCGAGTTGTTCGTCTGGCTCAAATGGCAGAGGGCAAACTTTTTGCAGCCGTCCTGGATTAGGTCAAGAATTTCCGCCGCGCAGGCCTTGTTGTCCAAGTGGCCCCGGTCGCTGGCAATGCGGACTTTCAAATAGTAGGGATACGGCCCGCCGTGCAGGCTGAAAGCGTCGTAGTTGGCCTCCAGCGCTACCAGGTCACACCCGATCAGGTTATCCTGTACGACCGGCGTCAGATAGCCAAGGTCAGTGGCAAGGGCCATCACATGGCCGTCCGTTGCGCGGATGCGGTAACCGCAGCAGGGCACGTCATGGCTGGTGGGAAAAGATGTCACGGTAAACTCACCAATTTCCAGCGTCTGGCCGTCCACCGGAATTGCATCCACCGTAGGCGGGATGGTTCCCCTGGATTGCAGGGTATCCAGCGTATCCGCGCAGCCGTACAGCGGGGTGGGATATTTTTTCAGGAAGGTGTCCAGCCCGGCGACGTGGTCGGAGTGCTCGTGCGTGATGAGGATGCCAGCACAGTCGCTGACGGCCAGTCCCAGGGATTTCAGCGCAGTCAGAGTTGTTCGGCAGCTTTTGCCCATATCGATGAGCAGATATTGGTCGCCGCAGCGCACCAGCCCACAGTTGCCGGAGGAGCCAGAATACAAGGTGGTAAAATATGCCATTTGTCTGTCCTAACGCTTTCCATAAAAATTGGGCCGCCTAAGCGGCCCAGAAGTTTTTTACATTGCCCGGCTCACGGCATTGGCCGGAATTTCCACACGACGGATATCTGCGCCCAGGGCCTGCAGTTTCTCCACAATGTTCTCATAGCCGCGCTCGATGTGGATGGTCTCATCCACTTCGCTTGTGCCGTCGGCTGCCAGCGCAGCCATGACCATGGCGGCACCGGCACGCAGGTCAGTAGCTCGCAGCGGCGCGGGGTGTAGTTCCTTGACGCCCTCAATGACGGCGACCTGGCCATCCACCTGGATGTTTGCACCCATGTGGATCAACTCATCCACATAGCGGAAACGGTTTTCCCAGATGCCCTCGGTCACGATGGAAGTACCTTTGGCAAGGGTCAGCAGCGCCGTCATCAGCGGCTGCATATCCGTCGGGAAGCCGGGGTGCGGCATCGTCTTGAGTTTCAGTGGACGTAGCTCACCGGTGCGGGTGATGCGCAGGGCATCGTCAAATTCCTCCACCTCGCAGCCTGCGGCACGAAGCTTGGCCGTGATAGGCTCCATATGCTTGGGGATGACGTTGTGCAGCGTGATATTGCCCTTGGTGATGGCGGCGGCTACCATGTAGCTGCCGGCCTCGATCTGATCCGGGATGATAGAGTAGTTACAGCCGTGCAGCTGCTTGACGCCGTGGATTTTGATAACATCCGTACCGGCGCCATGTACATCTGCGCCCATCATGTTCAGGAAGTTGGCAAGGTCAACGATGTGCGGCTCACGTGCGACGTTTTCAAGGATCGTAGTGCCTTCAGCCAGAACGGCCGCCAACATAGCGTTCATCGTCGCGCCGACGGAGACTGTGTCAAAGAACACATGGCCGCCGACAAGGTGATTCGACTTGACATGGATTTGACCGTACTCCACCGAATCCTCGGCCCCGAAGGCGTTGAATGCCTTCAAGTGTTGGTCGATGGGGCGCGGACCCAGGTTACATCCGCCCGGCATGGCGACCTGCCCCGCCCCAAAGCGGCCCAGCAGTGCGCCAAGGAAGTAGTAGCTGGCACGCATCTGGCGAGACAGCTCATTGGAGACTTCGGTGCTGTCAATATGCGTCGTATCGATCTCATAGGTGCTGCGGCTGACCATGCGGATGCTGGCACCTAGCTCGCTCAATATCTGCAGCGACGCCATAACGTCGCTGATGCAGGGAAGATTTTCAATCAGGCATTTTCCGCCCGCTAAAATCGTGGCAGGCAGTATGGCAACTGCGGCGTTTTTGGCACCGCCAATGTTGACATCGCCGACCAGCGGCTTGCCCCCGCGAATAACGTATTTTTCCAAGTGTAGCTCTCCTTTGTGCAGCGGTTCGCCGTCAACCCTCTGTCAGACAGCGTTCCAATAGTACACACTTTACATGATTATACAACATTTTGCGGTGATTGAAAAGTCCTGTTCTACCCATTTGCAAAATTTTTGTGAAACAGTACAAGATGTGCTTGTTTTCGACAGCACTTTCAAGCCAAATTACATACCGGGAAACAGCGTATAGGCGCTGAACAGTGCGCCGTTATACGACATCTCAAAGTGGCAGTGGTTGCCAGTGGAGTTGCCGGTGGAACCGACATAGCCGATGGTCTGGCCCTGGCTGACGGCCTGGCCCTGGGTAACGGCAATTTCGGACATATGGCCGTACAGGGTACGGTAGCCGTTGCCATGGTCGATTTCGACATAGTTGCCGTAGGAGTAATGCCAGCCGGCAGCAACGACCGTGCCGGAGTCGGACGCAATAATGGTCGTGTGGTAGGCCGCGCAGATATCTGCGCCTCGGTGGCCGTTGCCCATCCAGCGGCTGACATACTTGTAGCCCGGCACAGGCCAGATGAAGGAACCAGAGCCGACCTTGGCGACCATGCCGTTTTTGAGCTTGGTACCGGTGACGGTGATTTCCGGCGTGGGGGCCTGCAACACATTATAGGCCACAGCCTGGCGGTCAGTGACCGCACCGTCGATCATCGTGGTTTCGTAGGTGATTTCTTCCGAGCCGTCCACGCCCTCCTGCACGGTCACGACCTTGCCGAAATCGTACTGGTCGGACTCGGAGTTCTGGGTGTCAAAGGGAATTGCCACGGTCTCGGTGTCGCGGCGGACGACCTTGACCTTGATAAGCTCTGCCGAGGATGCGCCGGTCGTAATGACGGTGCCCTCAGGAATTTCCTGGTCAAGGGAGAGCAGGTCGGGGTTCATCTGTGCCAGCGAGTCAAAATTGACGCCGGTGGTGTCGATAACGCTCTGTACGGTGTCACCCTCGACAGCAGTGTAGGTGTGGATACCGCCGCCCTCGCTCAGCGCGCTGATTACATCGGCGTAGGAGCTGACGGATTCCTGCAGGTAAACGCCGTCCACCAAGCGGATACTGTGGGCAAACGCCGTGTAGATGCTGCTGTCCATGGCATCCTCAAAGGGGGCCTTGATGTTTTCCAGATAGGTGCGCAGGTGGTCGCCCTCAGTGGTGACATAGAGCAGCTGGTCGTCCACATAAACAGCCGTGCCGTTGATGATCTCGTCACTGGCGGTACGCAGAATGGCGTTGGCAATCTCGCTCTCGGTCATTGTCTGGTTGCCGATGGACAGCGAATAGGTCGGGTAGACGTCCCAGTTTGTGTCGGTGATGTCTGAGCCGGAATTTTGCAGCATACGCTTGGCGGTGTTGATACGCGACTGCACATCCTCGCGGGCGCTCTCAAACACCTGCTCGCTCTCCACATAGCCGACGTTTTCGCCGTTCACCTGCACGTTCAGCACGAACTTCAGGCCCAGGCCGCCGCGCACAATGACCACCAGGCCCGCAGCTGCCACGGCGGGCAGGATGTATGTAATCGCGTTCCATACGACGATGGCATATTTGCGGATGCCGCTGGCAAGATACTTGGCCTTGGCGGCACGGACAGTGCCGGCCTCGCTCTCCTCCATCGTGTCCGGCAGGGCTTGGATGTGGCGGATGCCCGACGCCATGCGCACGAAGGGACCGGTCAGATCCTCCACCAGCGTGATTAGCCCAATCAAAATCGGGCGCAACACAATAAGCAGCAGGTTCAGCGCGGTATCGGCGACACCGTGCAGTACAGCGCCCAGCCTGCGGCCGACGCAGACAAAGACATACTCGACCCAGAAACCGACCATGTACAGCATATCGCCGACAACACTGCGGCGCTGCAAATCTTTCATGTAGCGGGATGCCTTGCGGCGGTTCTCGTTGCGTTTTTTCTCCTGGGAGGAATGGGCAAAGCGCACATTTTCCGCGCTTTCCGACTGACCGGCGAGGGTTTCACTCTTCGGCGTCGCATCGGTTTGGATGGGATTCAAAATACGGAAGCTCCTTTCCGTGTGTAACAAAGTTTAAGTAAGTGCATCTTCGCCGCAGGGCAGACTGCTCAGCTGCCAGCCGTCCATCAAATCTTCAGCCTCGGTCAGGGCGGCCATGTCGGCGGGCAGCGGGCACTCGACCCGGATAGGCTTGCCTGTCAGCGGGTGGGCAAAATGCAGGATGGCGCAATGCAGTGCGTGGCGGGCAATGACTGTATCCGAGCCGCCGTAGAGGGTGTCCCCCGCCAGCGGGTGGCCGATATACGCCATATGGACGCGGATCTGATGAGTGCGCCCGGTGCAGAGCCAGCAGGCCACCAAACTGTGGCTGCGGCCCACGGCCAGCACCTGATATTCCGTCAGGCTGTACTTGCCGTCCTCCCGCACGCAGCGGCCAATGATGGAATCACCCCGCCGCGCAATGGGGGCCTCTACCCTGCCGCGGACCAGCGGCATTGCCCCCTGCACAATGGCAAGGTAGCACTTGTGGGCCGAAGCGGCCAGCAACGGTGCGGCAAAGGCGTTCTGGGCGCAGAGCACAAGACCGCTGGTGTTTTTGTCAATGCGGTTGACCGGGCGGAAAATGCCGGTACGCCCCTGCTGCTGCAGATGGTACAGCCAGCCGTTGGCCAGCGTGCCATCCGGGTAGTTCAGCGTGGGGTGTACGGCGATGCCCGCAGGCTTGTTGAGCACTGCGGCAAATTCATCTTCATAGGCGATGGAAAACGGTACCGGCTGCGGCGTCACCGATGTGTCATGTTCCGGTGGCAGCGCAAAGGAAATACACTGCCCGGCGTGCACCGGCTGGTTGGTGTGCAGGGGGGCATCATCGGCAAAAAAGCCGCTGCCGTCGTGCTTGACGGACTTGATCAGCCCTGCCGTGACGCCCTGCATTCGCAGGAACAGCCCCAGCTTGCAGCCCTCGTTCTCCGGCGGCACAGTATATCGCAAAACGGTCACAGTGCCGCCCTCCTCAAAGCCTATATGTGATTATTATACCACAAAACGCGCTGTGATGCAAACCCCAATGTCTGGCAATGCGCAGGCAGAAAAACAGCGGCACAACAAAGAAAATGGCTTTCCCGCAGGAAAGCCGTCTGTGTTATTTTTGTGATTGCTGCAATTCTGCCGCGCGTTCCAGCACGGGTTTCAGGTATTGCCCGGTGAAGGAGTTGGGATTTTGCGCGACTTCCTCAGGCGTGCCGGTCGCGACGATGGTACCGCCGCCGCTGCCGCCCTCGGGGCCAAGGTCGATGATATAGTCAGCACGCTTAATGACGTCGAGATTGTGTTCGATGACGATGACCGTGTTACCCACATCGACAAGCTTGTCCAGGACCTTGACCAGGCGGTGGACATCCGCGACGTGCAGGCCGGTGGTCGGCTCATCGAGGATATAGACAGTCTGCCCGGTGTCGCGGCGGGCCAGTTCATTGGCCAGCTTGACGCGCTGCGCTTCGCCGCCGGACAGCGTCGTGGCGGCCTGGCCCAGCTGGATATAACCGAGGCCGACTTCCTGCAAAGTCTGCAATTTGCGGGCAATTTTCGGGATGTTGGCGAAGAAAACGCAGGCTTCCTCCACCGTCATATCCAACACATCGGAAATATTCTTGTCCTTGTACTTGACTTCCAGCGTCTCGCGGTTGTAGCGCTTGCCCTTGCAGACATCGCAGGGCACGTAGATATCGGGCAGGAAGTGCATTTCAATGGTCAGGATGCCGCCGCCCTCGCAGGCTTCACAGCGGCCGCCCTTAACATTAAAGCTGAAACGCCCGGGTCCGTAGCCGCGCATTTTGGCGTCCTGGGTGTTGGCGAACAGGCTGCGGATATCCCCGAACACGCCGGTGTAGGTGGCCGGGTTGGAGCGCGGCGTGCGGCCAATGGGCGACTGGTCAATGCCAATGACCTTATCGACCCACTCCATGCCCTCAACTTCCTCGCACTGGCCGGGACGGCTGCGGGCACCGTTCAGGGCTGCCGCCAGCGTCTTGTACAAAATTTCATTGACAAGCGTCGATTTTCCGGAGCCGGACACGCCGGTGACGCAGATCATCTTGCCCAGCGGAAAATCTACTGTGATATCCTGCAGGTTGTTCTCGCGTGCCTTGACGACGCGCAGGAACTTTCCGTTTCCCTCGCGCCGGGTGGCGGGAACCTCAACAAATTTGCGGCCCGACAAGTACGCGCCGGTGATGCTGCGCTTTGCCTTGCAGATATCCGCTACACTGCCAGCCGCGACGATCTCACCGCCGTGGACGCCCGCACCGGGGCCAACATCGACGATATAGTCTGCCTGACGCATCGTGTCCTCGTCGTGCTCCACGACAATCAGGGTGTTGCCCAAGTCGCGCAGGCGCTTCATCGTGGCAATCAGCTTGTCGTTGTCACGCTGGTGTAGGCCGATACTCGGCTCATCCAGCACATAGAGCACACCAGTCAGCGCACTGCCAATCTGGGTCGCCAGGCGGATGCGCTGGCTCTCGCCGCCGGACAGCGACGACGCGCCGCGGGACAGGGTCAAGTAACCCAGGCCCACACTCTTCAAGAAGCCCAGGCGCTCTTTGACCTCTTTAAAAATCGGCGCACCGATCATTTCGTCCCGGGCGCTGACCTTGGCGGTGTTAATGAAATCCAGTTCTTCATTGACGCTCTTGTCGCAGAAGTCGGAAATGTTGATGCCGCCCACGGTCACGGCCAGGCTGGTGGGCTTTAAGCGGCGGCCATGGCAGGCGGGACACTCCTCGCTGGACATGACAAGGGCGATTTCCTCCTTGACCCACTCGCTGCTCGTCTCGCGGAAGCGGCGTTCCAGGTTCGGAATGATGCCCTCAAACTGGTTGTAGTAGGTGCCCGAGCCGAACATACTCTCGCGCTGCATCTCAATACGTTCATCTCCGGTACCATACAGCAGGGCGTGCAGGGCCTCCTTGCTGAACTCCTTGATGGGTGTGTCCAGCGTGAAGCCGTAGTGCTTGCCCAGGGCCTTGTAGGTCATTTCCGAGATTGAACCCTCGGCATAGTACCAGCCGCTGGCCTTGATGGCACTCTCACGGATGGACTTGCGCTTGTCGGGGATGACGCGGGCCGGGTCTACTTTCATAAAGGTGCCCAGGCCAGTGCATTTCTCGCAGGCACCGAATGGGTTGTTGAAGCTGAACATCCGAGGGGTCAGTTCCTCGACCGAGACGCCGTGCTCGGGGCAGGCGTAGCTCTGGCTGAACATCATCGGTTCGCCGCCGATAACGTCAATGACCACCAAGCCGTTGGCCTGAGCCAGCGCAGTCTCGATGGAATCCGCCAGGCGGCCGCGCACAGTATCGTTGATAACCAGACGATCAACAACAATCTCCACCGTGTGCTTGATGTTCTTTTCGAGGCTGATTTCCTCGCTCAGGTCATACATATTGCCATCGATACGCACGCGGGCAAAACCGGCGCGGCGGGCGGCGTCCAGTTCCTTGGCCTGGGTGCCCTTGCGGGCACGGACGACCGGGGCCAATACCTGGAAGCGGGTGCGCTCGGGCAGCTTAAGCACCTCGTCCACCATCTCATCCACGGTCTGCTGGGTGATTTCCCGGCCGCAGATCGGGCAGTGCGGCACGCCGATACGAGCGTACATCAGGCGCAGGTAGTCGTAAATCTCGGTGACCGTGCCCACGGTGGAGCGCGGGTTGTGGCTGGTGGTTTTCTGGTCGATGGAGATTGCCGGGGACAGGCCGGTGATTTCGTCCACATCGGGCTTTTCCATCTGCCCTAAGAACTGGCGGGCGTAGCTGGAAAGGCTTTCCATATAGCGGCGCTGACCATCCGCAAAGATCGTGTCAAACGCAAGGCTCGACTTGCCGGATCCGGACAGACCGGTCATGACAATGAGCTTGTCTCGGGGCAGTTCCAGGCTGACGTTTTTCAGGTTATGCTCCCGTGCGCCCTTGATGACAATGCGGTTGTTCGGGTCGATTTTGATTTTAGAATTGCGCTTTGCAGGCGTTTTTTCGGGTGTGGTACTCAATTTTTATATTTCCTCCTGCCTTTGCGTGTTTTGGCGGCGGCCTTGCGCTCGCTGGTGTCGGCGGCAGTGGGATCCTCTCCACGTTCCAGGCGCTGTATTTCGTCGCGCAGCTGGGCGGCCAGCTCAAATTGCAGCAAGCGTGCAGCCTCTTTCATTTCCTTGGTCAGGCGCTCAATGGTCTGTTGACGCTCCACGCGGCTCATGCGGTGCTGACGCATCCGCTTGTTTTCCTCGCTCATGCTGATTTCCAGCCCGTCGCCGATGGCCTTGACGATGGTCTTGGGCGTGATGCCGTGCTCTTTGTTGTAGGCATCCTGAATTGCGCGGCGGCGCTCGGTCTCCATGATGGCCCGCTCCATGCTGGGCGTGACTTCGTCGGCGTACATCAGCACCACGCCATTGGCGTTGCGAGCTGCGCGGCCGATGGTTTGGATTAGGCTCGTCTCGCTGCGCAGGAAGCCTTCCTTGTCGGCGTCTAATATCGCAATCAGCGATACCTCGGGCAGGTCCAGACCCTCGCGCAGAAGGTTGATGCCGACAATGACGTCGATAGCCCCAACGCGCAGATCTTTGATGATCTCCATGCGCTCAAACGTATCGACCTCATGGTGCATATATTTCGTCTTGACGCCGTGTTCTTCCAGGTAGTCGGTCAAATCCTCGGCCATCTTGACGGTAAGCGTTGTGACAAGGGCACGCTCACCGCGGTCAATGCGGGTGCGTATCTCGCCCAACAGGTCTTCAATCTGCCCTTCGACTGGGCGCACCATGATAAGCGGGTCCAGCAGGCCGGTGGGGCGGATGACTTGCTCTGCCACACGGCTGGAATGCTGGCGCTCATACTCGCCGGGGGTGGCTGAGACAAAGATTTTTTGATGGATTTTCGACTCAAATTCCTCAAATTTCAGCGGGCGGTTGTCGAAGGCCGACGGCAGGCGGAAACCGTATTCCACCAGCGTTTTCTTACGGCTGTAATCGCCGCCAAACATACCGCGCACCTGGGGCAGCATGACGTGGCTCTCGTCCACCATCAAGAGGAAATCGTCTGGGAAGTAGTCCAGCAGCGTTGTGGGGGTAGACCCCGGCGCACGGCCGGACAGCACGGCAGAGTAGTTTTCAATACCCTTGCACATGCCGACTTCCTGCAGCATTTCCATATCGTAGTTCGTGCGCTGCTGGATACGCTGTGCCTCGAGAAGTTTGCCTTCCTCGGTGAATTTTTTGACCTGTTCTTCCATTTCGGCCTGGATCTTTTTCAGGCCTTCCGCCATCTTTTCCGGGCCGACAATATAGTGGCTGGCCGGGAAAATCGCAACATGGCGTACAATATTCTTATGCTCACCGGTCAGCGGGTCAAACTCGATGATGCGGTCAATCTCGTCGCCAAAGAACTCTACCCGGATGGCGTACTCATCGTTGTAAGCCAGGTGGATGTCCACCGTGTCCCCTTTCACGCGGAACTTGTTGCGGATAAAGTTCATGTCGTTGCGCTCATATTGCAGTTTGACCAGGCGGCTGCACAGTTCATCGCGTTCCATCTGCATACCGGGGCGCAGGCTAATGACCATGCTGCGGTAGTCGATAGGGTCGCCCAATGAGTAGATGCAGGACACCGATGCCACAATGATGACGTTGCGCCGCTCGGACAAGGCCGCCGTGGCCGAGTGGCGCAGGCGGTCGATCTCGTCGTTGATGGCGCTGTCCTTTTCAATATAGGTATCCGTGGAGGGAATGTAGGCCTCCGGCTGGTAGTAGTCGTAGTAAGAGACAAAATACTCCACGGCATCCTCCGGGAAAAAGCCGCGCATCTCAGTACAAATCTGGCTTGCCAGCGTTTTGTTCGGCTCCAGAATCAGCGTAGGGCGGTTGCACCGGGCAATGATGTTCGCCATCGTGAATGTTTTGCCGGAACCGGTGACGCCCAGCAGCGTTTGGGCTTCGTCCCCTTCGTTGATGCCCTGTACCAGCGCTTCTATCGCCTGTGGCTGGTCGCCGGTGGGCTGGAATGGGGCTTTCAAGTGAAAAACTTCGTCCATTGTCTCTCCTTTCAGAGTACAACGATTAGTTGTATAAAGATTATAACACGACAAATTTTTAATGTAAAGTCCTTTGCGAACATTTTGTGCGAAAAAGCAGAAAAAATGCGCCCTGCCGGTCTGGCGGCAGAGCGTTTGAGGCAGGTTCATCGGCTGGCGGCCTGCAGGATGCCGCCGCCCGGGCGGTACTCGGGCAGGCTGCCACGGTTCAGCATTGAGCAGCCGTCCTCCCCTGCTATGATGATATGATCCATAATAGTAAAGCCCAGCTGGCCGGTGACTTCCATAATGCGGTAGGTCGTCAGGCGGTCGGCTTCGGAGGGGATGGCCAACCCGGTGGGATGGTTGTGGGCCAGGATGCCGCAGGTAGAGTTGGTGCGGGCCACGGCGCGCAGCAGCTTCCGAGTGTCCACCGTCACGCGGTTGGGCACACCCTCGGCGATGCGCAGATCCTGCACTGGTCGGCAGGCGTCGTCCAGCAGAATCAAATACAGCTGCTCATTCTGCACGCCGCGGAACAGGGGTTTCACGTACTCAATGGCCGCCTCGGCCTTGTCAAGAGCCTGGCGGGTCTTGCGCTTTTTCAGCTGGTAGTACCGGCCGAACGCCATAACTGTGGCAATCAGCCGCGCACTCTTGGGGCCGACCCCCTCGACCTGCATCAGTTCGTCGGGTTCGGCCTCCATCACCTTGCAGAAATCCCCAAAGTGGTTGATGAGCCGATGGGCCAGTTCGTTGGTGTCTGCCCGCGGGATAGACAAAAACAGCAGGTATTCCAGCGCCTCATGCTCGGCCAGGCTGTCCAGACCGTCGCGGTCAACGCGCTCCTGCATCCGGGCGCGGTGGTTCGCGTGGAGATTTTCCTCTGCCATTTTTTCACATCCCATCTTTACGTTTTGCTGGTTTTATTATATACTGAATAGAGCATTTAGACAACTGTTTTACGCATGATTTTTAAAGAGGATACGATGAAAAGTTTTACAGCAGGCCCCAACGAAAACGGCGTGCGCCTGAGCCGCTTTGTGGAGGGCGTAACCAAAGATATGCCCCGCAGCATGATGTACAAGGCGTTCCGCAATAAACGCATCAAAGTCAACGGCAAACGCGCCGAGCCGGACACCCGGCTGCAGACCGGCGATTTGATCGAAATGTACATCAATGACGAGTTTTTCCCGGTGGGCAAGCCAGCCGCCAAGGCTGCCAAGCCGCCGCGCAAACAGCCCCCTGTGACCGTTGTGTACGAGGATGCCAACTTTGCGGTGCTGTACAAGCCCGCGCACCTGCTCTGCCACAGCGACCGCACCGGGGATGCCAACCTGGTGGACGCCTTTGCCGCATATTTAGAGGGCAAGGGCGAGTATGACCCCCACGCCGAAAAACGGTTTGCCCCGGCACTGTGCAACCGTCTGGACCGCGGCACGGAAGGATTGGTGCTGGCCGCCAAGAGTTACACAGCCCTGCGCGATCTGAACACCATCATCCGCGACGACTTAATGAAGAAGGAATACCTGACCATTACGGTGGGGGCCCCGCCCCAGGGCCGGTTTGTGGCCTGGCTGCAGCACAACGAAAAAAACAACAAGGTGCACATCCATGCGCGGGAGAGCGAGGGCTACAAGCAGATCATCACCGAAGTGACAGTCATCCGCCAGGCAGGGCCGTTTGCGCTGTGCCGCATCGGACTGATTACCGGGCGTACCCACCAGATACGCGCCCACCTGGCTTACCTGGGCCACCCAGTACTGGGCGATATCAAGTACGGCAACCGCAAGATGAACGAGCGCAGTGGGCTAAAGACCCAGGCGTTGTGTGCCCAACGGCTGACGTTTGGCCGCATTCCCGAGGAAAATACACTGCACTACCTTTCCGGCAAGGTCATTAAGCTGAATGATCCGGAAATCATTAAGACGTTCGAGCGTTTGACGGCAGAAAAATAAAAAGCCGTGGCATTCCAAAAGCGGAATGCCACGGCAATTTTTTATGCCAAAATGAAATGATAGACCAAGGATACCGCAACAATCAGTGCGCAGGCGATGGCCGTGATGGGCGGGGCCAGGCGGATGATACGCTCGGCCATGACGTCATCTTCGCTGGACTCGTCGTCATCGGCGTAACGGCCTCGCTTCTTGGACTTCTTGCGATCATCGTAATCGTCGTCGTCCAGATCGTCGGTGTCGTACATCTGGGTGCCGTCGTCCTCGTCATCCTCGTCGTCGAACAGACGGCCCTTGGGGGCGTAACGGCGGACGCGCTCGGCTTCCTCGTCCTCATCATCCGCATAACCGTTGCTCTGCGGCTCAAAGGCGGCGGTAGCCTGTTCCGGCTCGTAGGCACTCTGCGGCGGGATATCTTGCTGACCCGTGATAGCGGCCTGCACGGCGTTGGCCATAGCGCGGGGGTCAGTAGCGGCAGGGGCAGGCTGTGCCTGGGGCTGAGGGGCCGGGGCAGGCGCAACGCTGTTTGCAACGGCGTTGACTTCCTGCTGCTGGCGTTCGGCAGCCTGGCGGGCTTCCTCCAAAATGCCGGTCAGCGTGGCCTTGATGGCTGCGCGGTCACCGCCGCACTCGGAGCAGACGGTGGTGTTTTCCTCGTTGGGGTGGAACGCGCCGCAGGCGCAGAACCAGCCGTACTCGGTATCCTGGGGCACACAGGTCAGCTGCACATTGCCGGTGCGCTGCTGCAAAGTGCGGGAAATGGAGCCGGGCAGCACACGGGGCATATTCAGGCGCACGCGCTTGTAGTTGCGCAGGTCAACGCCGCGGCCATTCAGGAACGCGCGATCCTGCTCGACTTCGACACTGGAGACCGGCGTGTCGCTGACATAGACGGCATCGTCACTGCCGAACACAGTACCGGGCTGGGCGTTGAGCTGCTCATAGTAGAAGTCATCCTCGCACAGGACCTGACCGGCGGCATCCTTACATTTGAAGTGGACGACCAAGCCGGTCAGCGGCTCGGTGCCGACATTTTTAAAGGTCAGGCAGACGGCGACCTCACCGGTCACGTCGCCTTTCAGCAGCTCAACACGCACAAACTGGACCGGGCTGCCGGCCGTGTAATAGTTAGCGCGGGACTGCGCCATCAGGGAAAAATTCTGATCCATAGTTCACACCTACTCTTTACTCTTGCGTGTCGGGCTGGGTGTTGTCCGGCTCGGCTGGCTGCTGGGTTTCGGTCTGTTCGGCAGGCTGCACAGGTTCTGCATTTCCCGGCGCAGGTGCTTCGGGTTTGGCGGTTTCGCCCTTGCCGATGTCATAGGGCGGCAGGGTTCCACCCTCCATCAGGGTCTTGAATTCCTCGCCGCTGATCTTCTCGCGCTCCATCAGGACGCCTGCGACCTTGTGCAGCTCGTCCATGTGCTCGGTCAGGGTGCGGCGGGCGGTCTCGTAGGCTTCGTCCACAATGTCACGGATCTCGTTGTCGATCTCGGAGGCAATCGTCTCGGAGTAGCCCTTGCCCTGGCCGAAGTCACGGCCCAAGAAGGTTTCGCCGGGGTCGCTGCCGTAGACGACAGGACCCATCCGCTCCGAGAAGCCGTACCGCGTGACCATGGCGCGGGCCGTATCGGTGGCGCGCTGCAGGTCGTTGGATGCGCCTGTGGAGATGTCATCCAGCACAAGCTGCTCGGCCACACGGCCGCCCAGCAGCGAGACGATGTTCTCGAACATTGCAGTCTTGGTGACGTAGCTGGGGTCTTTCTCGGGCAGGTACATCGTGTAGCCGCCTGCACCGCCGCGGGAGATAATGCTGATCTGGTGCACCGGGTCATGGTGCTTGCAGAAGTAGCCGGTGATGGCGTGGCCTGTCTCGTGGTAAGCGGTCAGGCGGCGCTCCTCGTCGGTGACAACGTGGCTCTTCTTCTCGGGGCCCATCATGACCTTGACGGAGGCTTCCTCAATCTCCTTCTCGGTGATGGCCTTCTTGCCCTGGCGGGCAGCCAGCAGGGCCGCCTCGTTGACGAGGTTTTCCAAATCCGCACCGGAGAAACCGGCGGTGGAGCGGGCGATCGTTTTCAGGCTCACATCGGGGCCGAGGGGCTTATTCTTCGTGTGGACCCGGAGGATCTCCTCGCGGCCCTTGACGTCGGGCAGGCCTACATAGACCTGGCGGTCAAAACGGCCCGGGCGCAGCAACGCCTTATCCAGGATATCCGCACGGTTCGTGGCGGCCATAACGATAACGCCGTCGTTGGCGTCAAAACCGTCCATCTCGACCAGCAGCTGGTTCAGGGTCTGCTCACGCTCATCGTGGCCGCCGCCGAGACCTGCGCCGCGCTGACGGCCTACAGCATCGATCTCATCGATAAAGATGATGGAGGGCATTGTCTTTTTGGCTTTTTCAAACAGGTCACGCACGCGGGAGGCACCAACACCGACGTACATCTCGACGAAGTCTGAGCCGGAGATCGCGTAGAACGGCACGCCAGCCTCACCGGCGCAGGCACGAGCCAGCAAGGTCTTACCGGTACCCGGAGGGCCGACGAGCAACACGCCGTGCGGGATGCGCGCACCCAGAGAGTTGAATTTGTTGGGCGCTTTCAGGAACTCAACGACTTCCTGCAGCTCGGCCTTTTCCTCATCGGCACCGGCCACATCGGCAAAAGTTGCCTTGCGCTGGTTCTTCTGCTGATCCTTGACCTTGGCGCGGCCCACATTCATGATGCCGCCGCCTGCGCCGCCGCGGTACATCGACATGAACAGCATGCCGATGCTGGCAATCATAGCGACATAGAAGATAATTTCCAGCCAGGGAATGCTTGTCTTGGCGGCGACATAGTCGAACACCATCGGGGCGTCGGGGTTGGCCTCGTTGTATTCATCGACAAAATCGGAGATTTTTCCGGTGTTGAAGTCACCGCCGTAGGGCAGTTTGTAGGTCATATAGACCGTGCCGCCGTTGGCGGGCAGATCCTCGTCCTCCGAATCGCCGAGGCTCAGCAGGCCGCCGCTGGGCAGGCTGGCTGCGGCGTTGGACTCCGGCAGGGCGGCTTTGCCTTCCTTGAGCCAAAGTTCCAGGCTGCCGGTGCCCAGATCCAGGCGGAAAGAGGTCACCTGTTGGTTTTCAAAGTAGTAATAAATTTCGGAGTAGGTTGTGTCTTTGGTGCCGGTGGCCGCCAGCAGCGGCGAAAGGCTGACAAAGAACAGAACCAACACCATCAGGACGGCCACCACAAGGATGCCGCTGAATTTCGGTTGTTTGTGCTGCAAGAAATCAACTCCTATCCGGTGTATTCACCGGGCATTTTGGATTCTTTGGTTCAGTCGGAATACACTTCCGGCTTGAGTACGCCCACGTAGGGCAGGTTGCGGTACTTTTCGTCGTAGTCCAGGCCGTAGCCGACCACGAACTCGTCGGGCACCTCAAAGCCGCAGTAGTCCGGCTCAATGTCGGCCTTGCGGCGGCTGGGCTTGCTGAGGATGGTGCAGATCTTTACGCTTTCGGGGTTGCGCATTTTGAGCACCGGAACCAGCTTGGACAGCGTGATGCCGGTGTCGAGGATATCCTCGACAATCAGAACATCCCTGCCGGTCAGGTCAGCGTCCAGATCCTTGATGATCTTGACAAGGCCGGTGGACGATGTGTTGGCACCGCCGTAGCTGGAGACGACCATAAAGTCGATAGCGCAGGGAATTTTGACCTCGCGCATCAGGTCTGCCATAAAAACGACCGCACCTTTTAAAATGGAAACCAGCAGCAGGTCTTTGCCTGCGTAATCGCGGCTGATCTGTGCGCCCAGTTCGGCGACTTTAGCCTTCATCTGTTCTTCGGTCACAAGAACATGGTCGATATCTTTGTCCATGCTGTTCATCAGAGTTATGCCTCCCCTGTTTTTTCTGTCCGCACCGTCAGTACCTCGTGGGTGTACTCATCGGGGGCACATCCCTCGGCAAAGCCGCAGCCCCACAGCCACAGTACCTCGCTGCCATCGGCAAGCAGAGGCAACAGCGGGCGTTCGGCGGGCGGTATGCCAAGCTCGTTATAATATTTTTTGAGTGTTTTCCGCAGGTGGCGGCCAGCCGGGCGGTAGAAATCCCCCGGCTGCCTTGTGCGCAGAATAACATTCCCTTGTATTTTAGCACAATCTGCACAACAGTTTAAGTCTTTTTTGAAAATTGGTTGATTTTTTAGAAATTTTTCATACTTTACGACCTGAAATTTCACAAAATAACCACCCGGAAGGCGAAATTCACCGGGTTCAAAGGGCTGTGGCGGTGCCGGGGCAATCTGTGCGCCCTCTTTTGTCAGGCAGACGAGCAGTCCGTTCCGGATTTTGAAGGTCACTTCCGGGGTCAACTGAACGGCCCCTTCCCCTTTCAAAATCAGGAAACGCAGCAGGCTGATATACTTTTCCTCAGCGTCGCGCACTGGGCTGACAAGGGCGTGCAGTGCGGCATCCAGCACCGGGCCTGCGGCGCTGCGCAGGGCAGCGGCGTCATACCCGCCCGGCACACTGGCTGCCTGCAGCAGGGCGGCAGCTTCGGCGGTGAGCCATTCATCTAGTTCACGCATCTGGCGGCAGAGTCTGGCAATGCTGCGCTCGGCGGCAGAGTTCGCATATTGCAGTGCCGGGATGGCGTCATGCCGGATGCGGTTGCGGGCGTAGGTATCCTCGGCATTCGTCTCGTCCTGGATATAGTGTTGCCCCAGGGCGGCACAGTATGCCTCGGTGTCGGCGCGGGTCAGGCAGAGGCAGGGCCGCACATAAAAGCCCCTGCGCGGCGGGATGCCCGCCAGTCCATGCAGCCCGGTTCCCCGCGCCATGCGGAAAAGCACGGTCTCGGCCTGGTCGGACATCGTGTGCGCCGTGGCAATAACGGCTTCCTCCCGCGCGGCCAGTTCGTCGAACCAGCCGTACCGCAGGCCGCGCGCCCAATCCTCACTGGGATGGGGCGGTATCTCGATTCCCTCCTGCACGGCGTCATACAGAAAGAGTTCCACACCGTTCCGGCGGCAGAAATCCGCCACAAAGTCGGCATCACGTTTGGCGGTCTCGCCCCGGATACCGTGGTTGACGTGGGTCGCCAGCACCTCAATTTCCAGCGTGCGACGGTGGCGCAGCAAAAAAAGCAACAGTGCCATCGAGTCTGCCCCACCGGAGCAGGCCGCAATGACTCTGTCGCCAGACTTAAACAAACCCTGCCGGCGGCAGCCGTCCAACAGAGCCTCTTCAATACGCTGTACAGTTTTTTCCGCGTCAGAACTCATGGGCTACATCCAGATTGCTGAAGCGCGTGTGGGCACCATCCCAGCCCAGGCGGACGACGCTCGTCTCGCCGTGGCGGTTCTTGGCCACAATGCACTCAGCTTCGTTCTCGTTGGCCTGGCTGTCCTCACCGTTTTGGGAGTTATAGTAGGCCGCGCGGTAGAGGAACAACACGATATCGGCGTCCTGCTCGATAGAGCCGGAGTCACGCAGGTCGGACAGCTGGGGGCGGTGGTCGGAACGGCCTGCCGTTTTTTCCGCCGCACGTGACAGCTGGGACAGCGCGATAACAGGGACGTTGAGTTCCTTTGCCATGATTTTTAAGTTTCGGGTGATATCACTGATTTCCTGCACGCGGGACTCGGTGCGCTTGGCACTCTGCATCAGCTGCAGGTAGTCGATGATGACAAGCCCGATCTTTTCTTTCTTGGGATCCTGGTTGATGGTGCGGATCTTTGCTTTGATCTCCGGCACCGAGATACCCGAGGAATCGTCCATGTAAATGGGGGCATTGTAGAGCATCGAGGTCGCCTGGGCAAAGTCGTTCCAGTCGGAGTTGTTCAGACGGCCGGTGCGGAACGCCTGGCTGTCGATGTTAGCTGTGCTGGAAAGGATACGGTCGGTCAGCTGTTCGCAGGTCATTTCCAGGCTGAAAATGATGGTGGGCACCTTCTGCTGGCGGGCAACGTTCGTGGCGATATTCAGCGCAAAGGACGTTTTGCCCATGCCGGGGCGGGCGGCCAGAATGATAAGATCCGAGCGGCCCAGGCCGGTGAGCACTGTGTCCAGGTAGTTGAAGCCCGTGGGAATGCCGGCAAACTTGTCGCGGTCAGCACCGCTTAACTTCTGCATCGTGTCAATGACCTCAAGGATGGACTCCTTGATGGTCTTGACGCCAGTCTTATCACGGCCCGAGCGGATATCGTAGATTTTCTGCTCAGCGCTTTCCAACAGCAGGTCGGCGTCCTCGCCGGAGGCCGTCTCGCTCAAAATGCCGCGGGCGGCATCGATGAGGCGGCGGGCCTGGTACTTCTCCTTGACGATCTTAAAATAAGAATCGACATTGGAGATGGCCGGGACGGTCTCGGCAATGCGGGTAATGTACACTTTAGCGTCGTCAGCGCTGGCAAAGGTACCGCCGTTGGCAAGGGCGTTCACCAGCGTGATGACATCAACGGCCTCGCTCTCGGTATAGAGCGAACGCATTGTCTCGTAGACAGCGCGGTTCTGGTCTGAGTAGAACATTTCGGGTTCCATGTCGGTGATGAGCCGGTTCAGCACCGTCTCATCCATCAGCGCAGCCCCCAGCACGCTCTGCTCTGCCTGCATATTGTAGGGCATCTGGATACCCAGGCTGGACAGGCTTACTTCTTCATTTTTTGGCACAGCGTGCGTCCTCCTCTCCTGTCAAATTTGTAGTTACAGTTCCTCGACCTTCAGCTTGAAGGGCGCAACGACACCGGCGTACAGGCGCACGGAGGCATCATAGCTGCCGAACTCCTTGATAGCGGAAGGAAGTTCGACCTTTTTCTTTTCGATTTCGGTGCCGGTCAGGGTGGTCAGCAGCTCGGCGACTTCCTTGCCGGTGACTTTGCCGTACAGCTTACCGGAGGCACCGCCCTTGACTTTAGCGGTGATGACCTGGCCCTTGATTTTGGCAGCCAGGGCTTCGGCGGCGGCACGGGCCTCGGCCTCGTGGTGGGCCTTGGCCTCGCTCTTGGTGCGGGCCTGGTTCAGGGCAGCGGCATCTGCCGGGGCTGCCAGGTTGCGCGGGAACAGGAAGTTGCGGGCGTAACCGTCCGAAACTTCATGAATCTCATCTTTCTTGCCGATGGTCTTGACGTCCTGTTTGAGAATGATCTTCATAAGGGTTTTCCTCCCAAAATTATATCCCGATTACTGTGCGGCGTTTTTGGCTTGCGCCGCGCGGTAAAGGTCGATTTGTTCACGGATGCGGTGTTCCGCATCCTGCAGGGTGCAGTTCTGCAGCTGTGCGCCCGCCATCATCAGATGGCCGCCACCGCCCAGCGGTTCCAGAATGACCTGTACGTTCAGTGCGCCCATGCTGCGGGCTGAGATATTGACACCGCCGTTCTTGGCGACGGCCACAAAGCTGGCGTCCACACCGTTGATGGTCAGCAGGTCGTTAGCCGCCATAGGCAGCACCACGTTCATACCGGCTTCCAGTTCGCCAGACAGGGCGATTGCACAGCCCTTATATATGTAGGCCGCCTCCACGATATGGGCGCGGGCCTCATACTCTTCCTTCGAGGTGTTAAAGAGCAACTTGGTGTCGGCAGTCTGGGCACCGCGGCTGCGCAGCCAGGCAGCAGCCTCAAAGGTACGCACGCCGACATGCAGTGCAAAGCTGCGGGTGTCCAGCATGATGCCGGCCAGCAGAGCCTGGGCTTCCAGCGGGGTGATATTGTTTTCCTTCGGCATAAATTGCAAAAGTTCACAGACCAGCTCGCTGGCGCTGGACGCATAGGGTTCGTGGTAGAGCAACAGCGGATTGTCGATGTGCCCCACCGCCATGCGGTGATGGTCGATGACGACGACGCGCTTGCATCTTTCGTAGATTTGCTGGCTTTCCAGCAGTCGCTTCTGGTAGGTATCGACGATGATCAACAAGGTGTTCGGCGTGATGACGTCCAGCGTTTGGTCAGGGGCGATAAAGTTGTGTCCCTCACCTGCTTCGATAAACGTTTTCAGCAGCGGCCCTGCCAGCGTGGCCTCGCTGTTAACGGCAATGACGGCGGGCACACCGCACATCTTGCACATCCGCAGCACACCGACCGCCGAGCCGACGGCATCCAGGTCGCTCATACGGTGGCCCATAATGATGACGCTGTCGCTGCGCTTGATAAGGTCGCACAGCGCGTTGGAGATAATGCGGCTGCGGACGTGGCTGCGCTTCTCCACGCCGTGGGAAATGCCGCCGTAGAACTCAAAGCCGTCCACGGTTTTTACCGCGGCCTGGTCTCCGCCGCGGCCAAGGGCAATGTCAATACTCTCGCGGGCCATCTGATGGCATTCCTGTAAGTTCTTGCCGCCGCGGCCTACGCCGATGGACAGCGTGGTCAAACCGCCCGGGTGCAGGGCACGGACTTTATCGAGGATATCGAACCGTTCTTCCAGCATCCAGCGCACGTCGCGCTCCTCCACCACCGCAATATAGCGGCTGTTGGAGATTTTGCGCAGGAAGCCCGAGCTGCGGCCAATGTACTCTTCCAGCAGGCTGTTGATAGCTTCTAGTTCCTTGGCCTGCTCACTGTCCTTCATATCATCGAACAACTCATCATAGCTGTCGATAACGATGATAAGACACGCCGGGCGGCTGGCGTTGTACTCATCGAGTGTTTCCTTATAGAAGGTATCGTCGATAAGGTACACAAGGCTGGCTCCACGGCTGCCCTTGGCGGTGGCAGAGTAGGCGGTGAAGCGCCGTTCCCCCACGGTCAGATCCTGCCCATGGGGGCGGGAGCAGACAGCCAGGTCAAACTCTGGCAGAACGCGCGCTACCGGGCGGGTCACGGCGTCATAATCGCCGAGGACCTGCTCTTTAAAATGCTGGTTGTACCACAGGATGCGGCCATCGTTGATAAGAACGGTCGCAATAGGCAGGTTGGCAAGGCTGTACTGGATACGGCTGTTTTCAAACTCGGTGCTGCACAGCTGTTTAGCCAGAAAGGTGCGCAGACGGCGGCGCTGGTAGAGCACCACGCAAAGTGCAATGAGCACCAGCATCGCAGGCACAGCGAGCAGCTGCGGCCTGACGAGGGCCACCGGCACGACCATAACGGCGACGGCGGCCAGCAACAGCAGCAGTACGGCGGCTATATCCAGACCATCCTTGTGTTTCATTGTACATTCCTCAGCTCAAAGGCTTTTACACTTCCAGCAGGATCGGCAGAATCATCGGGCTGCGCTTGGTGCGGCGGTAGATATAGCTGGACAGCGCCTCCCGCACGCGTGCCTTGACGCTGGCCCAGTCGTGCATATTGTCGGCCAGGCTGCGGTCCAATGCCATTTCTACCTGGGTGCGGGCGCCTTCCATCAGTTCCTCGCTCTCACGCACATAGACAAAGCCGCGGCTGACGAGGTCGGGGCCGGAGAGCACCTGACCGTTGCTGCCATCGATGGCAGCGGTCACGATGATGATGCCGTCCTCCGACAGATGATGGCGGTCACGCAGGACCACGTTGCCGACATCGCCGACACCGTAGCCGTCCACCATCACAGCGCCCGCCGTGACGGTGTTCTCAATAGCCATGCCGTCCGCAGAAAGGCGGATGTTCTGGCCGTTCTCAGCAATATAGATGTTCTGCTTGGGGATGTAGCCCAGGTGCTCGGCCGTCTCGGCGTGACGCTTGAGCTGCTTGAACTCACCGTGTACCGGCAGAAAATACTGCGGGTGGGCCAGCGTCAGCATGAGCTTCTGCTCTTCCTGGCAGGCATGGCCGGACACGTGGGTGTCGTACATATTCTCGTAGATGACCTCGGCCCCCAGGGACAGCAGGCCGTTGACGACCTTCGTCACGGTCTTTTCGTTGCCGGGGATGGGGCGGGCCGAAATAATGATGAAATCGTTAGGGCCGACGCGCACCTGGCGGTGGCTGGCCTGCGCCATGCGGGACAGTGCACTCAGCGGCTCGCCCTGGCTGCCGGTGGTGATAAGCACGACCTTCTCCGGGGGGTACTTGTTGATCTCATCAATGGTAATGAGGACATTATCCGGCGCGTGCAGGTAGCCCAGCTCACGGGCCATCTCGGTGTTAGAGACCATGCTGCGGCCGCTGACGGCCACCTTGCGGCCCGACTCGATCGCCAGGTCGATGATTTGCTGCACGCGGTAGATGTTGGACGCGAAGGTCGCCACGATGATGCGGCGCTTGCCTGCCTTGGCAAACAGGCTGCGCACGCCCTCGGCGACGGTCTGCTCGGTGGCGGTAAAGCCCGGGCGTTCAGCGTTCGTGGAGTCGGCCAACAGAGCCAGAACGCCCCTGCGGCCATATTCGGCAATCGTGGGCAGGTCGGTCACAGCGTCGCCGGACAGCGGCGTGTAATCGACCTTGAAGTCGCCGGTATGAATGACGACACCGGCCGGGCAATCGATGGCGAAAGCCAGCGAATCCGGAATCGAGTGGTTGACATGGATAGGTTCGACCGTGAAGCAGCCGAGCGTGACCTTCTGACGCGGGCGGATCTCGTGGAAGATGGCGCTGGACGCCAGGCCATGCTCTTCGAGTTTATTCTTGATAAGGCCGATCGTGAGCCGTGCGGCGTAAATCGGCACATTGAATTTTTTCAGCAGATACGGCAGGCTGCCGATGTGATCCTCGTGTCCGTGGGTGATGAACAGGCCCTTGATACGGTCTTTGTTCTCAAGCACATAGGTGAAGTCCGGGATGACAAGGTCGATACCGAACATATCATTTTCCGGAAAAATCGAACCGCAGTCCACGAGAATCATATCGCCCTGGCACTCATACAGGGTGATGTTTTTACCGACCTCGCCCAGGCCGCCCAACGGGCAGATGTGCATGGGGATGGCCGGGGTCATCTCGTAATGTTCCTGCTTCTGGGGCTTGCGGCCGCGGCGCTGGCCCTGGGGGCGCGGCGCGGCTGCCTGGCCGTTTGCCGCATTCTGCACATTTCGCGGGCGGCGCGGACGCGGGGCCGGGATACTCTGTGCAGCGGCGGGGTTCTGCTCTGCGGCAGCAGCCGGGCGTGGCTTGCGGGTGCGGGGCTTATGCTGCGCGTTGGCAGCGTTTTCCCCCTGGGGCTTCGGCGCACGGGACTTGCGCGGCTGCGGTGCGCGGCCTGCGTTCTGGGTGTTGGGTGCACTATTTTTACGTTTTGGCTTGAACTCTTCCATCGATAACCTCCGAATCAACGTATTTTCGGGCTGATACCTGCCAACTGCGGGTACCGGATTCCCTGTAAACGGTTGCGATTTATGTATTTTTCAGAGCAGATACGCTCCTATGCCTTGGGTATGGGCGCGGAAAGCCCGCCTGAAAAGGCGCGGCCAGGCCCGGTAAAACACACATATTGCAATTACACTTTATTATAATCTGAAACGGCGTTCCTGTCAAATACCTTGCCATATGAATTGAAAGCAGGTATAATAGTTTTATTATAGGCAAGAATTTGGGGTGCAACGCATGAAGCATATTGAAATTTATACCGACGGTGCGTGCAGCGGCAACCCCGGCCCGGGCGGCTGGGGCGCGATCCTGCGGTTCCGCACGGCGCAGAAGGTGTATGAGAAAGAGCTTTCCGGCGGGGAGGCGAACACGACCAACAACCGAATGGAAATGACTGCCCTACTGGAAGCCCTGCGCCAACTGAAAGAGCCCTGTGCCATCGACCTGTTCAGCGACAGCAAGTATGTCATTGACAGCCTGCAAAAGGGCTGGGCACGCGGCTGGCGGGCACGCGGCTGGAAAAAAGCTGACAAGTCCCCCGCCCTGAACCCCGACCTGTGGGCCCCGCTGCTGGCCGAGAGCGAGAAGCACGAGATCACCTACCACTGGCTGAAAGGCCACGCAGGCCACCCCGAGAACGAGCGCTGCGACCGGATGGCCGTGGAGCAGAGCAAAAAGCACGGCGGGCGGCAAGCCTGACGCCGCCGTTTGCTATAAAAAGGAGAAAATCATGGACGGATTCAATACGTTTGAAAAGCAGGACAAAATTCTGCTGGGTCTGAACAGCGGCAGCGACGCAGCCGCAGCACTGCGCATTTTGCAGCAGCAGGGCTTTGCGGTGCAGACATTTACCGTGGAGAATGCAGTTTCTGCCGCCGAGCTTTTGCAGCTGCTGACCGACAAGGCTGCTGAGCTGGACTGTGCGTTTATCGCCACCGGGCACTTTGCCCGCATCGAGGTAGACCGTGAAGGCATTTCCCGGGTGCTGCCCGCCACCGACGCCAACGCTGACCAAAGCGCCGCACTGCGCGATTTACCGCAGGAGATTCTGGCAAAGCTCGTTCTGCCGCTGGGGGATTTTACGAAAGCGGATGTGGAAGAGATTTTGACGGAAAAGGCGGAGTAAATTTCTGATCTAAAGCAAAACGCCTGTGCGGGTTGAACCTGCACAGGCGTTTTGCTTGCACTGTAGGTAATGGTAGGACGGTCGTTTCCGGGAGGGTTGCAGGCCGGGCATACCCGGTCCCTACAAACTCATTTCTTCTTTTTATGCTTCGGCCAGGGCCACCATTTGCCCTCTTTTTCGTGCATCCAGTGGGCCAAGGGATAGAACAGCAGCGCCAGACCTCCCAGCAAAATCAGGCAGTATAGCCAGCTGGCAAAGGTGAAGATAACATCCAGCGCCGCCAACGCGGCCAGAAAAAAGCCGGAGTACATCATGAACTGGCCGTTGTGGGCAACATAGCCATTCCAGTTTTCCGGGCGTATTTCGTCGCGGCCCTGGTCGCCCCAGACATGGGGATTTTTCATGACAGAGTAGCCGTAAAACGCCAGCACAATGCCGATGACAAACAGAAATTCAAACAAGAGTGGTTCCTCCCGCGCTTATTTCTTGAAGAAAGGGCTGAAATCAAAGGTGGCGAAGTAATCCGCAGGCGTCTCGGCACGGCGGATCAGCTGATGGGAGCCGTTCTCTTTCAGCAGGACCTCGGCGCTGCGCAGCTTGCCGTTGTAGTTGTAGCCCATCGAGAAGCCATGCGCACCGGTGTCGTGGATGTAGACGATATCGCCGATTTCGATTTCTGGCAGCATACGGTCGATAGCAAACTTGTCGTTGTTCTCGCACAGGCCGCCGGTGACGTCGTACTTGTGGTCACAGGGGGCATCCTCTTTGCCAAGCACTGTAATGTGATGGTAGGAGCCGTACATGGCCGGGCGCATTAAGTTAGCCGCACAGGCGTCAACGCCGATGTATTCTTTATAAATGTGCTTCTGGTGCAGCACGGTCGTGACCAGTGCGCCGTAGGGGGCCAGCATAAAGCGGCCCATCTCGGTAAAGATGGCGACATCACCCATGCCTGCGGGCACAAGGATTTCCTCAAACTTTTTGCGCACGCCCTCGCCAATGGCAGCGATATCGTTGCTGCGCTGGTCAGGGCGGTAGGCGATGCCCACGCCGCCGGACAGGTTGATAAACTTGATTTTTGCGCCGGTGCGCTTGTGCAGACGGACGGCCAGTTCAAACAGGATGCCCGCAAGTTTCGGGTAGTAGTCGTCGGTGACGGTGTTGCTGGCAAGGAAGGAATGGATGCCGAATTCCTCGGCACCGGCAGCCATCAGCTTGGTGTAAGCCTCGGCCATCTGATCCTCGCTCATGCCGTACTTGGCGTCGCCGGGGTTATCCATGATGCCGTTGCCCAGCTCAAACACACCGCCCGGGTTGAAGCGGCAGCAGATGGTCTTGGGCACGCCTGCGACCTTTTCCAGGAACTCCACATGGGTCAGATCGTCGAGGTTGATGTAAGCGCCCAGGTCGTAGGCTTTCTTCATGTCCTGGGCCGGGGTGTCGTTGGAGGAAAACATGATATCGCTGTCCTTGAAGCCGCAGGCCTCGCTCATCAGCAACTCGGTATAGCTGGAGCAGTCGACACCACAGCCTTCCTCCTGCAGGATTTTCAGCAGGTAGGGGTTGGGGGTCGCCTTGACGGCAAAGTATTCCTTGAAGCCTTTGTTCCAGCTGAACGCGGCGTTGACCTTGCGGGCGTTCTCGCGGATGCCTTTTTCGTCATAGAGGTGGAAGGGCGTGGGAATATCGGCGGCAATCTCTTTCGCCTGGGCAAGGGTGATAAACGGCTTTTTCTGCGTCATGATAGTCTTTCCTTTCCCTGTATATACTTTCAAATTATGTTTATTATATACGTTTTAGGGCAGAACGGCAAGGGGTACACAGAAAAAGACCGTTCTGATTCGGAACGGTCTTGTAATTTTGGATTTACAGCACTGTCTCCGCGTGGTCGCCCTGGATGTGCAGCTTGGCAGCCAACAGGCGATTGTCGAGCTGGCGGCAGGTCCAGCGGTAGGCCGGGTACAGGAACAGGCAGGCCGCCACCCACGCAGCGGGGTTGGCCAGCTCGGCGCCGAAGTACCCGAGGATGGGCACCAGGATAATGGCAACCGCCGTGCGGGCAATCATTTCCGCCACACCTGCCAGCATTGCCAGCGAGGAGAAGCCCAACCCCTGGATCGTGTAGCGCCAGACGATCAGCGCACCCAGCGGCACAAAGAACACACTGTTCCAGAAGAGGTACTGACGGCCCATAGCGACGATGTCCACTTCCTTGGCGGTATCCAGGAACAGGCCCATGATCTGCACATCGGTAAAGTGCAGGATAAACGCGGATGCCAAGCCATACACCAGAATGATCAGCATAGCGCTGTTGGTACCCTTGCGCACACGGTCCATGCGGGATGCGCCAAGGTTCTGCCCGGCGTAGGTCGCCATAGCCGTGCCGACGCTTTCCAGCGGGACGGTCAGCAGGTTCTGCGTTTTGCCGGCGGCGGTGACGGCGGCCACGGCGGTACTGCCCAGCATATTGACAGCCCACTGCATGATAACGCTGCCGATAGCCGTGATGCTGCACTGCAGACCCATGGGAACGCCAATGCCCATCAGCCGCACACAGGCTTTTTTGCTGAACACAAGGTCGTCCTTCTGCATCTTGAGGACATCAAACTTGCGGCAGAGGTAGATAAAGCTCAGCACGCCGGAAATGACCTGGGAAATGTCGGTTGCCAGCGCCGCGCCGAACACGCCGAACTTGAACGGAATGACGAACAGCAAGTCCAGTCCGATGTTCAGCGCACTGGTCAGAATCAGGAAGTAAAGCGGCGTTTTGCTGTCGCCCAAGGCACGCATGATAGCCGCCACCATGTTGTACAGAAAGATGAATGGGATGCCCGCGAAAATCCAGCCAATATAGATGACGGCACCGTCGATAATATCGTCGGGGGTCTGCATCAGCTGCATCATGGGACGGGTCAGCGCCACCGTGGCAATGGTCAGCACCACGCTGGCCGCAATGCAGAGCCAAGCGGCGTTGGCCACATGACGGCGCAGGTCTTTATAGTCCCGCGCACCGAACAGCTGCGCAATGGGGATGGCAAAGCCGTTGCATACGCCGATGACAAAGCCCAGGATCAGATAGTTGACCGAGCCGGTCGCACCGACCGATGCCAGCGCACTGACGCCGCAGAACCGACCGACGATGATGGTATCCGCCAGTGCGTAGAACTGCTGGAACAGGTTGCCCAGCACCAGCGGGAACGTGAACATAAGAATAACTTTGAGCGGACTGCCGCTCGTGAGGTCCTTGGTCATGGATTTTTCCTTACCCTTATATGCATACAAAATTTCGTGCGAATCGTATTATAGCACATACATATATAAATGCAAGCGGATAATCCATGCAAATTTTGCGCACTTTTTCGCCATCCGCACAAAAAGGAAGAAACCGCCCGTTGACGGTTGTTTTCGCTTATGGTTCGTGCTTTTTCCAGAAGGCCGCCAGCTCGTCTTTCCACGCGTCGGCAGAATCTACCACCCGCAGATGCTCCCAGTGGGGCGGCATCAGGCGGCGAGTGTCAGGGGCCAGGAATCGGTCGTCAATGAGCAATACCACGCCCCTGTCCTGCGGCGTGCGGATGACCCGCCCCGCCGCCTGCAAGACCTTGTTCATGCCGGGGTAGCGGTAGGCATAGTCAAAACCCGCGCCGCGGGTCTCCTCAAAGTAATCTCGCAGTTGTTCCTGGCGGGGCCCGATCTGCGGCAGACCGGGGCTGACAACGGCTACACCGATCAAGCTCTCCCCTGTCAGGTCTACGCCCTCGCCAAAGACGCCGCCCAGTACGGCAAACCCGAGCAAGGGCTTTCCGTCCCGCGCCAAGAACTGCGCCAGAAACTCCGTGCGCTGGCCCTCGTCCATGGCGGATTCCTGGCAGAGGGTGGGCTGGTCCGGGTAGCGGGCGGCGAAATTCTCCCACACCTGCTGCAAGTAGCTGTAACTGGGGAAGAAGGCCAGGTAGTGCCCAGGCTGTGCAGCGGCCATCACGGCCAGCAGATCCGACACTTTGGCAATGCTGTCTGCCCGGTCCTTGTAGCGAGTGCTGACCTGCCGGGCGCACCACAGCCCCATATTGGCCGGGTCAAAAGGGCTGCGCAATGCCACGGCGCGGGCGTCGGGCAGACCGCACAAATCCTTGTAGTAACCTGCCGGGGCCAGCGTGGCGCTGAACAGCACCGCCGCACGGCCCTTGGCAAAGTCTGCCGCCAGGAAGTCACTGGGGTCCAGGCAGAGCATAGCGGCGCGAACCTCGCTGCCGACGGCGGATATCTGCAAAACAAAGTGGTTGTCAAACGTGTCTGCCACCCGCAGCCAGGCGCGGATATCAAAGTACAGCTGCAACAGTGCGTCGTGGATCTCGCCGGGGTCGCGGTGCTCGTCCAGCCAAATTTCCAGCGGCTCACAGAGTTTTGTCAGCGCACGGTCAAAGCCCTCAGCACGGGACTTTTCAAAGTAGGTGCGGCCAAAGCGGCTGTCGCCGAGGACTTCTTCGCAGCGGTGCCGCCATTCAATAAAAATATTGTTGACCTTTGTCAGCGCATTTTTCAGGCTGCTTTTGCCTTTTCCCAGCCGCTTCTTTGCGTCATAGAAGGCGCTTTTGCAAAGGCTGGCACTGTGCATATCCCGGGCGCGGCCGGGCAGGTTGTGGGCTTCATCGATAAGAAACAGGTAGTCCCCCGCCGTCTCAAAAAAACGCATCAGGTGTACGACCGGGTCAAAGAGGTAGTTGTAGTCCCCCACCACTACGTCACACCACAGGCTCAAATCAAGCCCCAGCTCAAAGGGGCAGACTTTATGCTTGCGGGCCAGCGCTTGCAGGGCGTCGGCGGTCAGGGCGTGGGTATCGAGGCCGTCCCACAGCGCCGCCTTGACGCGGTCATAGTAGCCGTTGGCGTAGGGGCAGGCCTCAGGTGTGCATTCGCGGTGCTCCTGCAAGCAGATTTTGTCTTTGGCAGTCAAAGTCACGCTGCGCAGCTTCAAATCAGGGTCTGCTGCGCGCAGCAGAGTCAGTGCATTTTCTGCTGCCGCGCGGGTCGTGCCCCGGGCCGTCAGGTAAAAAATCGGTCCGCCTTCCCCCACGGCTTTCAGTGCCGGGAACAGCACACTCATCGTCTTGCCGATACCGGTGGGAGCCTGGCAGAGCAGCTGGCCGCCCTCGGTGCAGGTCTTGTACACGGCGTTCATCATAGCCCGCTGACCGGGGCGGTAGCTTGCAAACGGAAATGGCAGTGCCTGCCGCGATGCACGGCTCATCCGCTGCCACTCGGCCGAGCGCTTGGCCCAGGGCGCGTACTGCGTCAGCAGGTCGGTGACAATGGCGTCCAGCGCGTCGGCGGAGTAGTCGTGATGGAAGGTAAATTCCAGATCCTCATCCACCTGATAGTAAACCAGCCGCACCCGCATGGCGGGCAGCCCCTGCTGGCGAGCGTAGATGGCCGCGTAGATCTGCGCCTGCGCCCAGTGCTCGGGGCTTTGCTCGCCGGTGATGAATTCAGGCGGCAGCGTCGTGGTCTTGATCTCATCAATGGTCGGTGTGCCGTCCTTGTCGGTAAAGATGCCATCGGCGCGGCCTTCCAGCGTGTAGGCAATGCCGGCGCAGGTGTAGTCCTGCTTTAGGGCAGCTTCGGCCTGGTAGTCGGGGTATTCCTTCACGGCAGCACGCTGCAATTTGCGGTGCAGGCGTGCGCCTTCCAGCGCACGGTCAAAGCCGGTAAAACGGCTGTCGATGCTGCCGGTGCGCAATAAAAATTCCACCAGACGCCGGATGGGCAGCGTCAGTGCCAAAATTTCAGGCTCCATGCCGCGTGCCTCCTTGCATCGGGTGGTATACTAAAGTTAATAGGTGTGGTCGCAGACCTGCGTGATTTTCTCCCGCAGGGCCACAAAGTCGCCGAACACGGCAGGCTTGTTTACGGGATAGCGCAGCAGCGCCGCAGGGTGGTAGGTTGCCATGAACAGTGTGCCCTGCTTCTCAAAGAATTTGCCGTGATCGCGGCTGACCGAGAAGGTCGGCCCCATCATCTGCTGTGCGGCGATGCGGCCCAGACAGACAACAATCTTGGGTCGAATCAGCTGGAACTGCTGGCGCAGCCACGGCATACAGGCGGTGGATTCCTCCGGCAGCGGGTCACGGTTCTGGGGCGGGCGGCATTTGACGATGTTTGCTATGTAGACGTTGGTGTCACGGCTTAAATCGACCGCCTCCAGATAATGGTCCAGCAGCTGGCCGCTGCGCCCCACAAAGGGCAGGCCCTGCTCATCCTCGCTGGCACCGGGGCCCTCGCCCACAAACATAACCTCGGCGGTGGGCACGCCCTGCCCGAACACAACGTTCGTGCGGGTATCGCACAGGCTGCAGCGGCGGCAGTTCAGGCATTCCTGACGCAGATTTTCCAGTTCCATACAATGCACCTCTATGGTTAGACGGCGCAGCGTGCGCCTATACTGTTTTATAAAAGAAAGGGGTATCACGATGAGTTGGCAGCACGGTTTGTTTTTGCGGGTGCTCTGCCTGGGGGCCGGGTATCTGTTCGGGTGTTTCCTCACGGCGGAAATCGTGGCCCGCTGCACAGCCGGGTGCAGTGCGCGGGAGATAGGCACCGGCAACCCCGGCATGGCGAACATTCTGACCCATCTGGGCAAGCCTGCGGGCTTTCTGGTGCTGGCCGGGGATGTGCTGAAAACGGCGGCCGCCTGCTGGTTTTGCTGGCAGGCCGCTCCGGAACTGGGCCACACAGCCCTTTTGTACGGCGGGCTGGGGGCTGTGCTGGGGCACAACTGGCCGTTCTGGAATAAATTCCGCGGCGGCAAAGGCGTGGCGGTAAACTGCACCTGGCTGATTTTGTATCTGCCTATCACCGGTGCGCTGTGCTGCCTGGCGGGCGGCGGTGCGGTGCTGCTGTCCGGCTATCTGCCGCTGGGGGCCGTGCTGATCGCAGCACTGGCCGTGCCGGTGGCCTGGCTGCAATACGGCGGAGAGAGCGCTTTTATCATGACAGTAAGCGCCTCCATCATGCTGACGCGGCACTGGGCCGGTTTACAGCGGATGCGCCGGGGCGAGGAGCCGCAGTTTTTTCGCAAATGGCACTACTAGTATGATACCACGCCCGCCGCCCTATTGCAACGGCGAAAAAAATGTACGCTGTTTTGTGGGTTCTCCCCTTTCGACACGATTTTTGCAAAAAAAGTAAAAAAAGGTGTTGACATTTAGGGGTTCAGCCGTTATAATAAACAACGTTGCAGCTGCCACGGCAGCGCAACAAGCTGGGTATGGCCCGGTAGTTCAGTTGGTTAGAACGCTAGCCTGTCACGCTAGAGGTCGTCAGTTCGAGCCTGATTC
>NZ_WQOH01000108.1 GCF_018784445.1 Gemmiger formicilis
TGGTTAGAGCACTCGGCTGATAACCGAGAGGTCGATGGTTCGAGTCCATTTCAGCCCACCACAGGTTGCCTGTGAGGGCAACCCAAAATCCCTTATGAAGTCCTTCATTTGAAGGACGGATGCACCTTGAAAACTGAATATAGAACTGCGAAATGAGATTTTATTAGCTATGTAAAATTCCTGATTTTAAATTAAAATCTATA
>NZ_WQOH01000015.1 GCF_018784445.1 Gemmiger formicilis
CCAATCCACAGCATCCTGAACTTATTGTAGCATTCCGCTGGAGAGCGGTCTATAAATACTACTTTTATATAATACGAGGTTACATAGAGGAATTTGCTTGCACTTGCAACGTCCACCAAAAATCGAAAGCCTTGCTAATTTCGAGCCAATCGGACGGTGTAAAATCCCTATGAAAATGCTTATGAAGCGTGATACCAGATAGGATTTGAAACAGTGAAAAACCTTGTATTTCCAAGGATTTTCTTGCACTGTGTTGCACCTGGTTTCATCGTATCGGGTCTACTCCTAAGCGTGGGGTCGGAGGTTCAAATCCTCTCTGGGACGCCAGAAAGCACCGCTGCAAGCCTTTTTTCGGGGTTTGCAGCGTTTTTTTGTTCCTCCTTCTCCCGGTAATTTCGCTTCTGTTACCGAGAGATTTTTATACGCCGCATGATGTATATTTGCTAATTGGACTCGAACGCTTTTCAGAAATTTGCTAAGAAATTTCTGCGGTTTGCTAATTCGATTTTTCGGATCACTTTGCCGGGGCTTGCGCCGCTATCAGGGCTGCGAGCGCACTCGCCAGCTCCGGCGACTTCTGAAGCTGCTCCACAAGGCTTTCAAGGTCCAGGGTCGCAGGTTCCGATTTTGCCGGTTCTTCCGGCGGACGGACATTGCGAAGATCAGGCTTGGCATAGAAGGCTGTCTCGAATTTCTGAGCATTGACCTTTCTATCCTCGTCCAGAATGTGAGCATAGATACTGGTTATCATGTCGATCTCGGCATGGCCTGTATCGCCCTGAGTGGCTTTCAGATCGCCGTGGTTCAGTTTCAGCTTGTAGGTGGTACTGGAATGACGGAGAGAATGAAAGACCACCTTCGGCAGCCCTGCGTCCTCACGGAGCTTTGCAAATTCTTTGAGGATGATCCGATCCTCGCAGGGCCGTCCATTGGGAAGTGCCACCACCAGATCGAAGTCCTGATATTCGTCGCCCAGGAAGCCTTTCAGCTCGTCCTGGGACTTCTTCCATTCCCGCAGGATGTAAGCCAGTGTTTTTGGCAGCCACACCTTACGGATACTGGAATCGGTTTTCGGCTTTTTCAGAACAATTCTTGTGCTGGTGTTCGGCATGAGCGGAGTGAATATGTAATAGATATCCTTCTCACCCAGCGTTTCAATCGCCCGTTTGGAAGCCCGTGTCAGCTCCTTGTCGATGTAGACATAGGCATTATCCGCCGCAATATCTTCATCGGAAATATGGACGTTCTCCCAGGTCAGTCCCAGGATTTCACCCATGCGCAGAGAGCAGGCAAAGGAAAGATTCATTGCTACATAGAGCTTGCTGTCCGTGCATTTGTCCAGGGCAAGACGGATCATATCCGCTGTCCAGATATCCCGTTTCGCATACTCCGTTTTCGGGAGGATCACATTGTCAAAGGGATTTCTTGCAATGATTTCCCATCGTACTGCCTGCTTAAACGCACACCGCAGGAGCTTGATGATCTTTTCAATGGTCTTGTCGCTGACATAGGTGGTAACGGCCTTTCGGGTCTTGGTAGACACCGACTTGGTTTTCTGTAAGGTCTGGATATAACCGTCAACCGCACGGGGAGTAACCGCCTGTACCTCCATATCACCGATGATTGGATTGATATAGTTCGCAATCAGCGCCGTTTGGCTGTCATACATAGACACGCCCCATTTCTTTTCTCCGTAAAGAGATACGAAGTCATAAAGGAACTCGGTGATCGTCTGATTGCTTGGCGGGAGAAAAGTTCCCGTGTGCTGCTGATTTTCGATTTCTGCCTTGCGCTTCAAGGCCTCTTTGTGGGTATGCCAGGTTTCCCACTTCTGTTTGGTTTCTCCGTTTTCATCCACATAGTTGTAAACAACGGAATAGTTTTTCTTTCGCTTGATTATAGATGCCATATCGTTCTTCCTTTCTTGGATCACAGGTCGAGGGAGTCAAGCCACTCGTCAAATGACCGCTTGGAAATGCGTATGGCGTTACCAATTCGCACGATTTTGAAGTGCCCTTCTTTTACAAGGATATATGCGGAAGTTCTTCCGATGCCCAGAATTTGAGCAATATCGTCAACCGTATATGTCCTTCTTTCAGGGGTTTCTTTCTTCGTGCCGTTCCATGTTTGAGACATGAGAACCCCCTTTCAGTTATGAAAAGGAACAGCACGAATATGTGTGGGTAATATAACTTCCACCATTATTTTACCGTGCTGCTCCGTGTTTGTCTGCTGCTAATTGAAAAGTTTACGATCTATCCATAAACTTTCAAAAAAGAAAAGTAGGCTTACGGACGGCTGCTGGCACAGCTCCACGGGAGTCTAACCCCGGCCCATGCTGATGGGTGCGGCGCACAATGCTTTGTGGGCGTTCAATGCGCGAGTATCTTTAACCCTGTCCGTGTGTCATCGCCTGCAAGCCGCCACGCTTGTTTTACGATCTGGTGCTGTTCGCTCGCCCGTTACAGTGGTCCCGTCCTGCGGACTTGAAACGAGGTCATGGCGCACCGATCGTATGGCTCGGCACAAACAGGAATGTATCCGTTTGCCTTATACTGCGGCGTTGGCCTCCCAACGGGCTTTCTTTGTCAAGGTGCTGCCTTCGGCCACGAAAGAGAGAAACAGGGAAAGGGTAAGCTGTCTCCGCTTTCAGACCGGGCTTGTCAGCTCATGCTGACAATGGAATGAATGAGCTTGATCTCCAATCGGCGCTTCATGTACTCGTCCACCCGAACATGGGGCTGGCCGTCAGGATCGTAAAGCGTCCGGGTGCAGAGCTTATTGATATAGCCCTCATAATACCGGAGTACCTGATCCACAGCCTGAGAGTCCCCGTCACGGGCGGCGTCAATCACCGAAAGAGGAAGAAGCTCCTTGCCCTTGTAAGTGGGTTTCTTCATACCTTCAACCTCCCTTCGGCATGAGTGCGGCCAACTTGATCCGCAGCTCGGTCAATGATTTTGCCCTTCGCCGTTGAACGGCACTGCGAGACATTCCAACAAGGCGGCCAACCTCCTGATCCGGCAGGTCCAGAACAAAATGCAGGATCAAAATACTCTGCTCCTGAACAGACAAACCGGCGAAGGCATCAGCCACAAGCTCGTTTTCAATATGCAGGTCATACCCATGGGACGAGAATGTAAATCTGTCACTGGGGTAATGATCTACAACGCAGAGCTTGTCCATCTCCATCTGCGGAAGGTCGCTGAATGACAGTTCCCTGTCACGGCGCCTCTGCATTTCCCGAAGGTAGTCGATTGCCTCATGGTACAGTACCAGCTTGCAGTAAGCATCGAACTGGCACCGCTCGCCATAGTCATTGCGGGGGATCATATCCATCTTTTCACCCCCTTTCCTGGGGGAATGAGGTGGGTTTCTCCCTTTCCGCTAACAAGGCGAACGCAAAGCCGCTCGCTACCCGCTAAAAGCCTCCTTTTTGAAAATTTATCAAAAAATTTTTTCGAGGCGGGCTTGTCCTCGGAAAACAGCAAAAAGCGCCCAGCAAGTCGCAACGGACCTGCAGGGCGCGGAAATGTTTTATAAAGAAGATTGCTTACATGGTATAGTTCATATCCAAAGCCGGACAACTCCGATGGAGGGGCTACGCTTTTTTTAACTGGTGCAGATCATGGATACTGCGAAAAAGAGAAAAGGACACGGCAAAATAACCTCCAATCGGCTACCGTGTCCCTGCAAGTCGTCATTGGTTTGTGTAGACGCAAAGAAACGGCGGCTCTGAAAATCAAAGCCGCCGTTTCATAGGCGCGTGAAAATGTGTCTGCTGTACGACGGCTTTTTTTCTTTTGCCGTCGTCCGGCAGATTAACATATGAAACTATAATTCATTTATGGTTGCAGTAATCGACATATTGCGAATTCGTTTTGCCGGAGCATATACAGCTGCGATTGCCGCAATCGAGACAAACAGAAGAATAACGCCCAAAGAGGTAATTGGGAACTGCCACACAGCAGATGGAAAATGCCCTGCAATAAGGAAATCATACAGCGATTTGCTAAGCGGCAAGCCAATAGCGCAACCAACAACGCACCCCAAAACAGCATAGGTGAATGCTTCACAAGCAATCATTTTCGTCATTTGCCGTTCATCCATTCCTACTGCCCGCATAGCTCCATATTGCTTCATTCTGGCAGACACACTCATGGAAATGCTATTGACAATGTTCATTACCGTTACCAGTGCAATAATTGCCAAAAACGCATAAACACAGAAAACAAAAGCCATATAAGTTCCCGTAGTGCGCTCGTCGCGTTTATCTCGAAAGCTATATGTTTGATCTACGGAATTCTGGATTGCCTGAACATTTTCGTCCGTAACATCTCCCGTTGTTTGTATCAGCACAAGAGAATAACCTTCCTCTCCTGTCAAACGGACAAATGTTTCATCAGAGGTAATCAATGTGAGCTTTCCATTTGTCAATCCATTCTCACTAAATGGGTCGTTTTTTAACAGTCCGGCTATGGTAAGGGTTTCATCCCCAATCTGAACAGTGTCACCGATTTTCCATGTGCTGTCCTGATCGGATGTTGCCAAAACAAAATTGCTGTCCCCAAAAACTTTGGACAGATCACTCCCCCTTTTCAAAGCACTGTCTTTTTTCAGACATTGTAAATCAAAATCGTCATAAGAAATCAAATCGACTGTGCCAGAAAAGTTGGTATCGTCGTTTAGTTTGGCAGAAACATCAAATACACTACGACGCCCGTAAACTTCCTTCACTCCATCCATTTCGCGGATGGTTGTAAGCAGTTCCCAAGGAATCGCATTACCGTCAGCACTTGCAATATCTATATCTGATGTGGCAGCCGACTGAGGAATCAGGTAATCCACAAAATCGACCATAATAGAAAAGCTCAAAAACAGGATGATGCTAAGTGCAAAAGAACCTGTCATCAGGAATAAATTTTTCTTCCCGGAGATTGCATGGCTGACACCAAGAAGGGATTCAATTTTTCCGAAGCCTACATACGGCGAATGGCGCATTGTTTTTTCGTGGCCTGCATTTCCAGACACCGCTGTGATAGGAGATACCTTTGCAGCATGTTTTGCCGGAGCATTTGCGGCAATCAGTACAGTAATCAGTCCCACAAAGATACCGCAAGCAATGCCAAAAATACTAATGCCAAAGAGAGGAATATCAGAAAATTCTTCTTTGACTACAAAACGCAGTACCGCGCAAAGTCCCCATGTAGTAACAACCCCTAAAACAAGACCGATAGGGATAGCTGTTTTGCACCAGTTCAATGCCTCTAAACGGACAAAGCGGATGGTCTGCTGCTTACTCATACCAATGCAGCGCATCATTCCGAAAAATTGGGTTCTCTGTGCAACGCTGCTGTTCATGCTGCTGGAAATCATCAAAACGCCTGCAATCAAAATCAGCAGGAACAGAACAACCGCAACAGAAAGAAGGGTTTGCCCCATGGAACTGCCGAGCAAGTCTCCAATAGAGAAACTTCCATGCTTACCAACCAATCGGGCCTGTTCCATCCGAAAACCCATTTCTGTCATACTGAATACTGCTGTTACCATAAACACAGCAAATACAATGCAAAGCAGCGTCATACGATTTTGTCGGCGGTGAACTTTAGCGGAGATGGGAATAAGACTAAGATAGCTTTTCATTCACGGCACCTCCCAAAATCAGTCAAAGTACCATCCGATACCTGTAATACCCGGTCTGCCGTTTGCGCAATACTGCGGTTGTGGGTAATCATAATGATGGTCTGCTCGTATTTTTTCGATGTTTCTTTGAGCAATGCTATGACCTCACTGCTGTTTTGTGAGTCCAAATTTCCTGTTGGCTCGTCTGCCAGAATCAGAGAAGGACGGGTAATCAATGCGCGGCCAATCGCCACTCTCTGCTGTTGACCGCCGGAAAGCTGACTGGGTAAATGATTACGACGATCTTTCAAATTCAAAACCGTCAGCAGTTCCTCCAAATATCTCTTATCCGGCTTTTGATAATCCAACAACAGCGGAAAAATAATATTTTGTTCCACCGTCAACTCCGGGATAAGGTTAAACGCCTGAAAGATAAAGCCGATATTCCTCCGGCGGAAAACGGTCAGCTTTCGATCGTTCATGGCAAAAATGTCCTTGCCGTCAATCAGAACCTTGCCAGATGTTGGCGTGTCCAAAGCACCGATCATATTCAGCAGTGTACTTTTACCAGAACCGGATTCCCCGACGATTGCCACATACTCGCCCTTTGGAACAGAAAAGCTGACATCCTTTAATGCCTTGACAGCGGTTTCTCCGTTGCCATAGGTCTTACTGATATTTTTGACTTCTAATAAGTTCATAGTGTAAACACCTCTTTCTGAATG
Source organism: Gemmiger formicilis (assembly GCF_018784445.1). Taxonomy (GTDB): domain Bacteria; phylum Bacillota; class Clostridia; order Oscillospirales; family Ruminococcaceae; genus Gemmiger. Next base: position 6,348 of record NZ_WQOH01000015.1, read on the forward strand.
ATTTTGCGATATAGGCAGGCTGTCTTTGTTTGTCCTGCCTATGTGTGAGAGAATAGCACCTGAATCTTACTGTAAGCCTACAGCCAGCCTACAATTTTGTAGGAATCAGAAAATTCATTGTGAAAGTTGTCCCGATACCTAATTCGCTGTCAACCTCAATGGTGCCGTTATGAGCTTCAATGATTGCCTTTGCCAAAGGTAATCCCAGTCCAATCCCTTGCTTGTCCTTAGAAAAACGACTGCGATAAAACCGCTTGAAGATGTGATGTATATCCTCTGGGTGGATGCCGCATCCATTATCCGTTATCACAATTTGGACACCAGACGGCAACTCCTTCCACGCAACACGAATTGTTGCACCACTTTCTGTATGGTCAAACGCATTTTTCACAATATTGTCGATTGCCTCATTCAACCAATCACGATCACAAAAAAGGGAAAGATGATCCGAGCCAGACAGAATGATTTCTTTCTTTTCCTGTCTGGCTCTATATGCAAAATGCAGTTCAATATCCCGCATCATATCTGCAACATTTTCTGCGTTCTTTTCCAAGACAATGGCTCCGGCATCCAATCTTGTAATCTTGAGCAGACTTTGCACCAGTGTTTCGATACGGTCAAGTTCCTGCTCAGACAAACCCGCAAATTCTTTCACGGAGGACACTTCTATATCTTCGTCTTGAAGGAGTCCGTTATAAATATTGAGTGCTGCCAGCGGTGTTTTCAGTTGGTGTGAAATGTCGGAGATTGTATTTTTCAAAAACTCTTTCTCTCGTAACTCGTTATCTGCATGGGCATTTAACACTGCCGCTAAAGAATTGATAGAATGAAACAGTCGGTACAATTCGCCCTCATTGTCACATTCAATACGGGCATTGCGATCACCATCAAGATATGCATTGATTTGTAATATCGCCTGCTCCATGATCTGATTTTGCCGATTAAAATATACAAAGCAGACTGCCCATCCAGCACCGCCAGCCAATAGAAAAAGGATTAGCAATAACATAGAAAGCCGGCGATATGACAGCCATAGAAAAACCTCGGCTAAGAGAAATGTAACCCCAAAAACCAGTGAAAGCGAAAGAAATAGATTTTTGATTTCTTTATTTGCCAGTATCTTCATTCTGCACCTCACCCGATAATATTCCATTTATATCCCATACCTCGAACAGTCAGGAGCATTTGTGGTTCGCTTGGATTATCCTCGATCTTCATACGAAGCCGACGCATATAGACCGTAAGGGTATTACTGTCGATATAATTCCCGTCGCAATCCCATAGCTTATCTAAAATTTGTCCCTTTGTCAGCACCATGCTTGGGTTTCTCATAAACAAGCACAGTAGCTTGTATTCCGCGGCAGTCAAATCCAACAGCTCCCCATTTTTGAAAACCTGTCCTTGCAGCAAAAGAACTTTGATGCCATTCGACTGCAATTCTGTGTCTGCTGCTTGAAAAGAATTTGCACGTCGAAGTAAGGCGTTAATCCTTGAAACGAGAACCCCCAGTTTGAACGGTTTTGTGATATAGTCATCACCTCCAATATCCAGCCCCATAATAATACTTGTTTCCTCATCCGAAGCCGTCAGAAAAATAATTGGCACCTTTGATGTAAGTCGAACTCTTTTGCAAAATTCAAAGCCAGACCCATCTGGCAGAGATACGTCCAACACCAACAAATCATATTTTCCGTCTGTCCACAATTCCTCCGCTTCTTTGAGCGTTCTGGCGATATTTAATTCAAATCCCTGCTTTTTGAAAGCAAAAGAAAGCCCGTTAATCAGGCTTAGATCATCTTCAAGAAGTAATATATTACTCATACTTTTCTGCCTTTCCTTGTTTTGTTCGACCATCAATCGGCTTTTCCGCCGCTTTAGGGATCAGCCAAACCCCAGCCATCTTCACAGCGCCGGGGATACGCCCTCCGGAACATAAATAATTTACCTGGCGAGGCGTAACATTCCACTTCTTGCTTGCCTCTTTTAATGTCATGTAGTCCATTTTGCACCTCCCCAAATATTATATTTCGTCTGCACGAAGAATACAAGGATGTAAATGTGAATTATAAAATGTAGATAGAACGGATATCACATCATTCCATGTACAAACTATGAAATATAGAATGTATATGGGTGATGTTGAATGGCAAAAGTGAAAGACTGCCCTGGCTTTGAAACCTTCGGTGCAGATGTAAAAGAAGCACGGAAGGCGAAGAACCTTGCACGAAAAGATTTAGCCGAAAAGGTGAATATTGATACCAGGTATCTTGCCAACATTGAAAACGAGGGCACGATCCCCAGCCTGCCGGTCATCATACAGCTTGTAAAAATCTGCGGCCTGCCGATGGAGAGATATTTCAATCCAGAGGTCATGCGAGAGGAAAGCGAGCTGCGCCAGCGGGTCGGACAGAAGTTGAAACTCTGCCCGGAACAGTATTTGCCTATCGTGGAAGGTGCCATTGACGGGGCCTTAAAAATTGAAAAGCCGAATGAAGAAACGGAGGGTGTCTGAACATCCTCTGTTTTTCTTATTTTGCGGGCATTTTTGGACTTCTGCAACGCTTTATAAGTAGGGATAAGATACGGTAGCAAGCACAGCAAGCGAGTACCCGCTTGCGAATTTTGAGATTTTCAGGTCCCTTGCCCGAAAATTCAAAATTGCTTGTTGGGATAATCCCAAACCCTTATGAAGAACGGAGGCGGCGCATGGCAAACCGAAAGCGGAATATCCAAATGAAATTCTATGTCACGGAGGACGAAAAACGGCTCATAGATGAGAAAATGAGCCAGCTACCCACACGCAGATATGGCGCCTACCTCCGCAAGATGGCGATTGACGGGTATATCATCTATACGGACACCGCAAATATCAAGGCGTTCACAAAAGAGCTTTCCGCAATCGGTCGGAATGTCAACCAGATTGCCAAACGGATCAATGCCGGAGGCCCTGCGTATCAGGCTGACATGGACGAGATACGGGAAAGGCTGGACGAGATATGGCAGTTACAAAGACACATCCTATCAAGTCAACGCTGAAAGCGGCCATTGACTATATCTGCAACCCGGAAAAGACGGACGGAAAACTGCTTGTTTCTTCCTATGGCTGCGCCGCCGAAACTGCGGATATCGAATTTGCCTGGACCCGCCGCCATGCCATCGACAAGGGAACGAACCTGGGCCGCCACCTGATCCAAGCCTTTCAGCCTGGGGAGGTCACGCCGGAACAGGCCCATGAGATCGGTATGGAGCTTGCAAAAGAAATTCTGGGCGGCAAGTATGAGTTTGTGCTTACCACCCACATAGACAAAGATCATGTTCATAACCACCTGATTTTCAATGCGGTCAGCTTTGCGGATCACAAGCATTATCATTCCAACAAGCGGAGTTATCACTATATCCGCCGCACCTCCGACCGGCTTTGCGAGGAACATGGTCTGTCTGTCATTATTCCTGGACAGGACAAGGGCAAGAGCTATATTGAACATCAGGCCACGCAGAACGGCACCAGCTATAAGGCAAAGTTGAAAGCTGCCATTGACCGACTCCTGCCAGCCTGTTCCAACCTGGAAGAACTGCTTCGCCGCCTGCAGAGAGAAGGCTATGAGATCAAGCGCGGCAAGTATATCTCCGCCAGAGCGCCGGATCAGGAACGATTCACCCGTCTGAAAACCTTGGGGATGGACTACACCGAAGAAGCCCTTGCCGCCCGGATCGCCGGACGATCCAGACCTTCCCGCCAACCGAAACGGCAGGACGGAAAGATCAGCCTGCTCATTGATATCCAGAATAACATCAAGGCACAGCAGAGCGCAGGCTTCACCCATTGGGCGAAGCTGAACAATCTGAAACAGGCCGCCAAGACCATGAATTTCCTGACCGAGCACGGGATAAGCAACTATGGAGAACTGGAAAGCAAACTGACCGCATTATCCGCACGGAGAGATACCTCTCATGCAGAGATCAAGCGGATAGAAAGCAGAAGTGCCGAACTTGCCCTTGTAATGAAGCACACCGGAACTTACCGTCAGCTAAAGCCGATCTATGACCGATACCGCAAATCGAATGATAAAGAAAAGTTCCTGCGGGGGCATGAGAGCGAGATCATCCTTTTTGAAGCGGCCGCCAGAGAATTGAAACGGCTGGGGGCTATGCCGCTGCCGACAACGGAAAGCATGAAAACGGAGCTTGCCAATCTCAACGCAGAAAAGGAACGGCTCCTTGCTGAATACAAAGCAGCAAGAACCGAAGCCCAGGAATACGATACCGTCAAGCAGAATGTGGATGCGCTGCTGACCGTTCCAAAGGAACAGGAACAACAGCGGCGGCATGAACTTGAATAAATTTCTTTGAAAGACGCTGGGCGCAGCTCCCGGCATCCTGTATAATGGAACTGCGGAAGGAGGTTTTACCGATGACAAGAAGCGAAGCAATCAAAGCATTTTTCTTCAAAAGCGTATTGCCCGTGATCGTGGCACTGATTCTGTATTGTATCTTCAAATCCGCCTGCATGAAGAACGGAGAGCTTGACTATGTATGGCTCTGGATACTCTGCGGGCTGCCGTTTGGCCTCCATCGGATGTGCCTCTGGATCGTGCCGGGCGGCGGCTCCCTGGGTAGAGGGATCGCCCTGTTTGCATTGAACTTCATTATCGGTGGCGTGATAGGTGGTTTCATTCTGGTATGGCGGCTGATCGTAGCGGTATGGTATGTGCCGCTGACCATATACCGGCTGATTATAGAATAGACACCTTAGACACATATACGGAAAACGCAATATGTAGTGTCACAAAGTTGATTTTATTGCGAATATATGGTATTTTATTATAAGATTTTGCATGGTTGGATATTAGCTTTTTCAGCTACACGCTCCATCACACACTTAAAGGGGTGAATTATTATTGGCAGAGGATTACCTTTCCAAAGTGTTCAAAAGTGCATATTCAGATGTCATTTGCAAGTGGAGATCAGACGGTCTTACAGATACAGAAATCATTGATAGACTAAACAAAAATACCGTAAACAACAGTATGAATGCACTGTTGAAACAGGCCGCCAAGGATTACTATGAGTATTTTGTCGAAAAGAGATTCGAAATTTCGTATAGCCAAAAAATCGAATCAGATAAATTTATTGCTCATCAAAATGAGATTTGGGGAAAATGCTTTGTTGTCTCAGAAACTATGTATGTAATGGCATTGGAAGCGGCGGAACATTATTCTTCCTTCGTCAATGAATACATATCAGATAAAGAAAAGAAAGAAAAGCAATACACTTTTTTGGCGTTACAGTATATGCACGGTCGCTGCTGTCAAGAGTTTTTGGAAATACTGCATTTAATGAAACTTGGTTTTGCTGATTGTGCTTATGCCAGATGGCGCTCGATGTATGAATTATGTTGTAACGCTGCTTTTATAAAAAAGCACGGTGAAACGATTGCAAAGCAATATGTAGAGCAATCGCAAACCGATGAACATAAATACAGTTGGACCAAAGGTGCAAAAAAAGACGATGGTACAGAATTAAAAGTAACAACATTCCAAGGCATACAAGACAACTGTGATGTGGATGAAGCATGGAAAAAACAGTACAAGTTAGCTTGCTTTGTAAACCACGGTTCGCCGCAAGGAACATTCAAACGATTGTGCTTAATGGACGAACAAACCTTTGTAGTTGTAGGGCAATCAGATTATGGTATTACAACGCCAGCAGAACATTCCGCTATCTCTTTGCAATGGATAACCAGCATGTTCTTGAGTATATTTCCTTGTCTGGATGCACTTGCTCATGCCAAAGTAATATATGATTGGGTCGATGAAGTTCGCAAGGCGTATTTCAAAACTGCTGATGAATGTTTTGGAACGAATTTTAATTACGACGAGAAATAATCAAACAAAAAACATTTTGAAAACAGTTTATCACTCCTGTCCCATGATGGAAGATATAAAATTTGAACATAGAATAAGGAGATTGATTATGGCTACACCTAACTTATATTGGCCTGTATATAAAAACCTTGAAAAAGAATTTTTGAAATTAGCAGACTACATCCATATTTCAGATGACCAGACCAGTATTTACTCAATGCACATAGCGGATTTAATTGTACGTTGTTCTGTTGAAATTGAAGCACTATCGAAGGAACTGTATAGCTCTCTTGGTGGCAACATGACACCCACTGACACAAACGGTGATGTGCGCGATTTATACTTTGATACCGATTGTCTTGATTTGTTAGAACAAAAATGGCATATCAGCAAAAAAGAGATTACAGTTTCTGCAATAAACTTATATCTTACCGAAGAAAAGCACAGACTATTGCTCCCACTCCATAAGGCTAACAAACGCGGAACAAGTGGAAGCAAATGGAAACAAGCGTATCAAGCCGTTAAGCATGACCGCAGAAATTCATTAAAAAAGGCAACCATTGAGAATTTGCTTCATGCGATGGGAGCACTATACATATTGAATTTGTACTATAAGGATGAACGAACCGATATTGGTCGAGTTTATTTGAGTGACCACAATTTTGATAATCGTGCCGGTTCTGAAATCTTTTCAGCCCATTGTTGCCATGCAACGTGCATCACTATGGCTTACCACATGGATGATAGTTGTATTAGTCCACCGTTGGGGGATGAATTAGAACGATCTATATACATAATCAAATATGATGATAAATCATTCAGAGAAATGCATAAGAATTTCTGTTTGGATTTCCAGATAACAGAGCAAAGATTTAATAACTCACCTGAAATTGCTAAATTTTTATCCGAACATCCGGAATACAAAGACAAATCGATAAACGAAATTTGCTTAGCTGCAGGAGGAGATTCTCTTTTAATGAGGATAGTGTGTATGCAACACTCTATGGGAGAAAGAAGTACGCGAATGGAAGCACTTCTCAACAAGCACTCTGGAATTTATCCTGAATTATTACCACCAACTACTCAAGGAAGCTAATAAAAAAAGGGAGCGCAGCCCTCGGACGAACCGAGAAGCCGCGCTCCCTTTTTGCGTGATATAAAGTGTCGATTTTGACCTCTGTATGACCTCCACGGAGGAAGAAAACCTCCACAAAGGAAAACATATGGCCTACCTTCCGAAAAGCCGATACAGGAGATTATTTGACCGTTTTTGAACCCCTACCGCTACACTTTTTCGATCCCTCCGAAGTGTAACGGGGACAGGCTATCAGGATTACCCGGAAACTCTGCTTGCAGTCGTGGGTACAGCCACGGCAAACCTTGTTATATTGCCGCCTGCCGTTCTCACCCAGGAAGAAGGACCACTCCTGCCGCCATTTCTTGCTCCTGCTCATAGGCTGCCATGCTCGGGCGTGCCGCGTCCTTCACGTGCCTTTTCAGGCGTGGGTCTTTCGGCACATTCCCGTTTTGCCTCGGCAAGACGTTCACGGATGGAGGGGCGTTCTTTTGTTTCTTCCCGCTTTCCGTTGTTGATCTGCCCGTCGATCATAGCGTAATCATCCTCCACGGTCATTTCCGCCGTTTTGAGGGGATTGTCGCGTTCCTGCATTTCCGCATTGACTACGGCAAAGGCCCTGGTACCGTTACCCATAATAAGAAACTGCCGGTCGTCAGACTGATGGTGAACGCCGTAACCGGCCGCCTCCATCTGCTCCCGGCTCATAGCCGTCACCTGAAAGCTGCCCCTCGGTGTCTGCACACGTTCGCCAGTTTCAAAACGGTCTGGCAGATAAGTGAGGTCTTGCTTCTCTGCCGGGACAGGGAGAACAACGATATTGCCATTGATCTGCATAAATCGTTCCGGCGTTTTGAACTGTTCCGTGTATTTCTGAATCAGTTCCGGGGACAGGGAGGCGAAATCTTCCTCACCAAGTCCAACCACCAGGAAAGTCCCTGCTACGATATCATAAATTTCTCCATTTTCATCCCGCAGCCCACGGTTCAGATCAAGCCCTATGAGCTTTCCTTCATCATTGCAAACCAGCGCCACCGGGTCAGAATAGGGATAAGTTGCGCCAATGTCTCCGCCGACCTCCGCCTGCAGGGAATGAAGATCGGGGTCGATTTCCTTCACATAGGGTTCCTTCATAGGCTCCACTACAAGCACAGTCATCTTTTCCGAGGCAACCTTCTCCGCAGCGGACAGCATTTCATCCGCATGGGACTTCTCCGGGTCATCCAAAGCGGCCTTGACCTCCGCCGGATCAAAATCAAGAAATTCCTCATAGCCCGTGGCATCCTTGAACTTTTCAATCTCCGAAGGAAGATAGTCCTCCTGCGTTTGCCCCAGCGCCGCCAGCTTTTCATCCAGAGCGGAAATGCGCCCTGCCATCAGGTTTTCGTAGAGTTCCTCCTTGGCAGCCTGTGCCTCCGGGTGTTCCGCCGCATACTGCGGATCACGCTGCCGGAAAAACTCGTCCATGTCAAAGGCGATATCCATAGCCCATTCAGATTTTTCTTCTTCGGGAAGATCGTCCTGAAAGGTCATCACCCGGTACTCGTCGGGGATACTGCCGCGCTCACCGTCGTAATGCTCATGGAAACTGTCACCCGTATCACGCACATAGCCCTGATCCGTGAAGGTGCCGTTTTCCTCCAACGCAACGTCCCGGCCGTAGGCCTCATAGTCGATGTAATTCTGCAAATGCTCTGGCACCTGCATAACGTCCAGTTCTTCGATGTAATAGCGGCCCAGATCGTCATAGTCATGGATATCGGGGTAAACCTCATAGCAATCCAGATTCTCGGTGAGGTTGATGATCTCCTGCAGGCTGCCGCAATGGTCACCCATTTCCATACCGGCCTGAAACTGTGCGTATTCGCTTTCGCTCATTTCATCCAGCTTCGATGCCAGATAATTCAGCTCGTCCAGATTTTCATATTCACCCAGCTTACTGTAAAGACCGTCCACATAGCAGTCATAGTCCGTGATGAACCATTCTTCATAGGGCTGGCCGAAGTCATCCTTCTGGCCGATCCCGATCCGCTTAAACACTTCTTTCAGTTCCTCGGCGGTGGTGGGAAACTTCACCCACTCGCCCACAAGCTCGCCCTCATTGTACTTCCCAAGATTGGTGATAAAGGCGGCAAAGGGATAATCCTTGTCGTGATCGTAATATGGCATATCAGCACCTCCTTACAGCTCCGGCGCAGATTTTTCCTTATGGGGCTGCGCCTTGCTTTTCTCTGCACATTCCTTCTTGCCCTGTTCCAGCCGTTCCCGGATAGAAGGCTTTTTCTCCGGCTCCGCAGGGCGTTCATGATTCCACTCGTCGCCGGAAAGAGAAATATATCCGTGTTCCGTAAAATGGCCCTGTTCCTCCTGCATGGCGTACTTGCCAAAAGGAACAGGGTCAATTGCTTTCAGAAGTTCCGGGGGCAGCAGCATATCCATGTGCTGTGCCAGATACCGCCACCCCAGATCATTCAGATCGTGGATATTGGGTTCAAATACGAAATAGTCGATGTTGGCCGCAAACTCCTTGAACTGCTCCGGCGCTGTCAGCTTGAAGGGCGAGACCTGCACCGCCGCCAGCACCTCCCGGTCCTCCGGGGAGAGGGCAGCCACCGCCGCCCTCACTTCGGGTAAATGTTCCAAAGTCTTATTTTCTGCCATTGACACCTTCCTTTCTTTTCGGAAATTCCAGTTTGAAGTTGATGTATTTGCCACCCGTGTCATCCAGGATCACCGCAGCGTCATAAGCAGCCTGTTTCTTTTCAGACCACATTCCCTTGACATTGGTACGTCCCTTTTTCAGAAGGTCCGTTGCCACTTTCTTTGTCAGCTCCTTCTTGCGGCTCGTCCAGAAGCGGTCATTTTTCCAGAGAACGAAACCGCAGGACCGATCCGAACACGCAAAGTTCTTCTTACCCTCATAAACCGGCTGGCCGCAGCGGGGGCAGGTACCAATCACTTCCTTCTCCGGGGCAAACAGCTTTTTGCCATCCTCGGAAATGCAGGAATAGGTGGACACGATCTCTTGAACCATCGTGCGGATACCTTCCATGAAGGTATCCGGGTCAGTGCTGCCTTTTGCAATCTCCGTCAATTTCTGTTCCCATTCCGCTGTCAGCATGGGAGAGGTCAGCGGCTCCGGCAGGACCGTGACAAGGTTGATACCGTCTTTTGTGGGGATCAGGCTCTTGCCCTTGCGTTCCACAAATCCGGCTGCCACCAGCTTTTCGATGATAGCCGCCCTGGTCGCAGGCGTGCCAAGACCTTTTCGCTCCGCCTCGTCGGGGATATCGTCCTTGCCCGCGTTCTCCATAGCGGACAGAATGGTATCTTCGGTGTAGGGCTTCGGCGGTTGGGTGAAATGCTCGGTGACGGAAACCTCCGCGCCGTCAAAAACTTGTCCTTCGGTGAAGTCCGGGAGCGTGCCGCCGTCCTCGTCCGCAGGTCTTTCTTTCAGGGAGGCACGGAAAATGCGGTCGATCTCCCGCCAGCCTTCGGAGAGGATGCACTTGCCCTTTGCGGTAAAGGAATGACCGCCGCAGTCGAAAGTTACCGTGACTGCCTCATACACATACGGCTCCGCCGATGCACACAGCAGCTTGCAGCAGACAAGGAGGAACAAATTGCGCTCGCCCAGAGGCAGACCCTTGATATCTGCTTTTTCAATCTCCATCGTGGGAATAATGGCGTGATGGTCGGATACGTCCTTGTCGGAAATCATGGCCTCCACCAGCGGAAAGAAGTTGCCGCAGCCATCAAAGGGCGGCAGCTTTGCCGCCAGGCGGATCACGCAGGACGCCGTTTCCGCCATATCGGAGGTCAGATACCGACTGTCTGTGCGGGGATAGGTCAGCAGCTTCTTTTCGTAGAGGCTCTGGGCGTAGTCAAGGGTCTGCTTCGCCGTGTATCCGAACAGGCGGTTTGCCTCCCGCTGCAAGGTGGTGAGATCATAGAGCTTCGGAGGCTGTTCCTTCTTCTGCTCTTTCGTGACAGAGGTACAGGTGACGGTCACACCCTTGCACATAGCCGCTGCCTGTTCCGCCTCCGTTGGATCGGTGAATTTCTCCGACACCGCCTCAATCCCGTCCAGCGTCAGACGCAGCAGATGATATTTTTCTTTGCGGAACAGCGTGATCTTCGCGTCACGCTCCGCCAGCATTGCCAGCGTAGGTGTCTGCACACGGCCCACATTCAGGGTACGGTGATAGAGAACGGAGAAAAGACGAGTGGCGTTGATCCCCACCAGCCAATCCGCTTTCTGGCGGCACAGGGCTGATTGATACAATGCTTCATAATCGGCGCCGGGGCGCAGATCAGAAAAGCCCTCCCGGATGGAGCTGTCCTCCATTGAGGAAATCCAGAGACGGAGGATCGGCTTGCGGCATCCAGCCATTTCATACATCAAACGGAAGATCAGCTCCCCTTCACGCCCGGCGTCACAGGCATTGACAATGGTATCCACATCGGGGCGGTTCATCAGAGTGCGAAGATTTTCAAAGGCCTCCTCTTTGCCGGGTGCCAGCACATAGCGGAACGGCTCCGGCAGAATGGGAAGATCGTCATAGCGCCATTTCTTGAAATGCTCGTCATAGCCGCCAGCATCCATCGGGGATACCAGGTGTCCCACGCACCAGGATACGAGAAGTCCGTTGCCTTCATAAAAGCCATCGGCCCTGGATGAAGCACCCAGGGCCGACGCGATAGATTTTGCCACGCTCGGTTTTTCCGCAATAATCAGTTTACTCATTCTTTTCCTCCGTTTCCTCGTCCTCAGTCAGATATTCTTCTTCATCCTCCAGGTCGAAATCATCCAGATCAGCGGGAACTTTCTTGCCCTGCTTCGGTTTCAGCACCAGGAAATAGACCGCCGCGCCGCCTCCGGCTGCAAGGATCAGCAGCACCGCCAGGATCGCCCCGGTATTGCTTTTCTTTTCAGGTTCCGGATTCTCCGGATCGGTGGGCTCCGCAGCTTTCTGTTCTGTGCCAACACATTCACTGAGGTTCTTTACGCAAACCGGGCAAGCGGTATTGACCGCTCCGGCCTGGCACTTTTCCGTACAGGTGCAGACAATAGGTGTTTCCGCCTTTTCTCCATCCTCCGTGAGTGCCATGAGGTCGGCTTCATCCACCTGGTTCAGAAAATGCACGGTTTCCTCGCCCTCGTCGTCACGGTCGATAATGAGATAGAACACATTGCCGTTCTTCGTTTCCACTGTGATAAACTGTTTGCCACTGGCTGTCGGGCTGCCAATATCGTCGATCAGTGACAGGTTCCCGTCCGGCGTTAGGGCGGCACCACCATTCAAACCGCCACCCAGCATACCCAGCAGATTTTCCAGCGTTTCAGCGTCCAGGGAGAAAGAGCCTTTCCCGGAACCAGCCTCGCCGTCACTTACCGTCATGTAGCTGGAATAGACATAGCCGACTTTCTCCGGCAGGATGACCTTCAGCCAGTCGCCGTCCGTGCCGATCACCTTCACGGTCGTTCCGTTGGGAAGCTGGGTGAAGGCGGTGTAGTCCATTCCCGCACCCGTGCGGACATTCAGATTGCCGCCGCCCGTGGTGACAGTACCGGTCTGCCCGGAGTCATTTTCACCGGAACTGAACTGGATACCATCCTCGGTGACGGATACCGTGACCTGGCTGCCTGCCAGAGTGGAAAGCAGATCAGAAACATCTCCAGCCGTTTCCTGTTCAGCCACGGACTCCGTGCTTTCCTCACCGCCGCTGGCAAAGGCGGTGACAGAAAAAGCGGCAGTGCTGAGCACCACCGCCAAAAGAGCCGATACCATTTTTGTCATAAAGTTATGCTTCATCCTCGTATCCCTCCGTTTCCTCATTCTCGGTGTTGCCCTCCTGCAGCATACCTTCCGGCAGGGAGATCATACCGCTGGCATAAGCTTTCAGGAAGGCGGTCAGTTCCTTGTTATCCATCTTCACGGCTTTCACCATGCGGACGATTTCCAGATTTTCTTCCTCCGCAAGCTGGGTCTCCAGCGCACGAAGGCGTTTCTGCTGCTCCGCGATCTTTTCTTTGGTTTTCGCAATGTCATTGCGGATCTTCTGTGTCGTTGCCATAAATCAAATTACCTCCATATCGTTTTTTAGTTGTAGGGCGGTCGCCCGAAAGCGTAAAAGTGGGATTGCCAGTAGCTTGTGTTGATATCCGCATACTGGATAGGGTCGCCGCAGTGCAGCATTTTTCCACCGCCCACATAGATACCCACATGGGAAACGCCCGGTGTATCGTAAGTGCCGACGAAAAAGATCAGGTCGCCGGGTCTTGCGTTGGCAGAGGATACCGGGGTGGAAATATTGTAGAGTCCTTGGGCTCCCAGCCTGCCCGTATTGCAGACGCCGCTTTGCGTCAGCACCCAGGACACGAAGCCGGAGCAATCAAAAGAAGTGTTCGGATTGCTGCCGCCCCAGACATAAGGATATCCGATGTACTTCTCCGCCTCGGTAATGAGCGCTGCAAAGGTTTCATCTTCCAGTGCGGAAGGCGGAATATCATAGGTGGTGGGCGGTTTGGTGTACTTGTCTACATAGCCGGAGCCGGGGAATAAATCTTCCCGGTTTCCCAGCGTTGCCATATAGACCGCATACAGGGAAAGTGTTTCTTCGTCCATGATGTAGACCGGCACATGGGAAAGGTCGAAGTTTTCCAGCTTCACATTGCAAATATAGTAGTTGTATGGTACTTCCACGTCATAGTCGTTTCCTTCGCTGTCTGTCCGTGTCTCCGTCCGATAGCGTACCTCCACTTCCACGGTCTGCGTCAGGATGTACTGCTTTTCAAAGAGCATTTGCAATTCCGCCTGAACCTCGTCGATGGTGAACACCCCTTCATGGAACGCCGTGAGAATGGAGATCAGCACATAAGGGTCATGTTCGATCTCGTCCAGATCAAAACGGTATTCGTCATATCCGGGGTGCAGAGCCTCATAGTGGTCCAGTTCATATTGAAGCTCCTGCTCCAGTTCGCAGTAGGACGCCTCCGCAGCCAGCATATCCGCGTCCTCGGAGAGATAAGAAGAAGTGAATACACCGCCCACGCCGGAGCCTGCCATCATGGAACAGGAAGATACCCCGCCAAACAGCAGGGCAACACAGGCACCAATTCCAATCACCAGCAGAACCGCCCGGCTATGGTGCTTGATGTAGAGGAATGTTTCCTTGAAGGCATCCTTTGCTTTCTGTGCCGCACTTTTTGCCGTGGCCGCTGTGTTCTTTGCGGTTTTCTCTGCCTGCCGCAGCTCCTTTGCGTAGTTCCGCTTGATCCGCTGTTTCTGCAGGAAGCGGGATACCGGGTTAGAAGCTGCCAGTGCAGGATCATCATGCAGTGCCTTTTGGTAAAGGTAGTCGGCGTTTGCCTTAAAAAAGGCCTGTTCCGCCTTCGCCGCGTCACACCAGGGCTTTGTGCGGTGATGATGAACGGCGGCACGGACTTTGCCTTTTCCGTAGGCAAACCCACGCTCCGTCAGCACCTCGCCCTTGTGTCCGGCCTCCACACCCACATTTTCCTGCTCTACTTCATGCACTTTCGCATGGGCGGCGTGGACGATCTCATGGACCGGCCGAGAAAGCGGATTGTGCCGCAGGCGTCCATTGGGGCGTTTCTCCACTTCTTCAAAGTGAAGCTGCATCTTGCCTTTTCCGGCTGTCTCATCAAAAACACGCTCGGTACGGAGGACTTTCTTTGTGGGGATGGCGGCCGTTGCCGCATCTAGCCGATCCGCCGCACGGTCGGAACGGTCGATGTACTTTCCAAGTGCGGGATCGGCACGTTCTTCCTCGGTAAATTGCAGACGGGAGGACGGGCGCTGCCTTGCGGCAGAACCATCCCGCACCGCCTGGGTGTCAGCCTTTTCCACCTTTCGTGCGCTTTTCTTTTCATGGTGTTCCGCCGCACGCAGGGCAAGGTCAGCCGCAGCACCAGCGGATTCTTCCGAAGAAGCGGACAGTTCCGTTTCCGGCTCCCGGCTGCTGATATGTTCCACCTCGCCCGTGGCAAGGTTTTCCGATACCGCACCGTCACGGGTCATTTTCTGCGTGATCTTATCGGTTGCTTTCAGTTCCCTCATAGGCAGTCACCTTCCTTTCCATAGGGACAAAAGTCGCCGCAGGTGCCAATCTCAATCATGGCGATATAGCGGAAAATGGGATAGGCCTGGGGTGGGCAGACCGCATTTCCCAAAGTTTTCAGCCGCAGAGCCCGGTCCTCCATGCGCTCGGTCATGCGGGGGATTCCTTCTGGCTCGGCAGCCCAGAGGATACGTCCGTCCATCCTTTCGGGAAGCCCATGAGCCATTCCACCCAATCCGGGTTCAGCGCCGCCGTTTCGGAAACCGGCTGTTCCTGAGAGATGATCTGCGCCGACAGGTTCCCGTCCTTCTTCGCCGGATCGAAGGCCGACGGCTTCAAGGTTGAACGGAAACCGTCCGACGCCACCGGGGTCAGATAGAATACCGCCGCCGACAGGCTGAGGCTCCAGATCGCCCCGTTTCGGTTCCTCTTGCGGAATATCCCATTGTCCGACAGGAACACATCCAGGCTTGCCGCGTCCCTGGCGGTGTTGTTGTCGGAGGCAAGGGGTGTGGGAAACATCAGCCGCGACGATAAAAGTTCGCTGGCGCTCATGCCATGCGCCGACACCGCAAGCCGGAAATACGAATGGGAGAACAGCGTATCCCGCTTTTGCCAGGTCAAAGATCGTTTTGTCGAGCCCCATATTGATGAAGCCAGCAACATTTTCCCCAAGCACCCAACGGGGCCGCAGCTCGGTAATAATGCGGCACATTTCCGGCCACAGGTAGCGTTCATCCGCAAAGCCCTTCCGTTTTCCGGCGGTGGAGAAGGGCTGACAGGGAAAGCCGCCTGAGATAACGGTAACTGTTTCAAGTCCTGTTTTTTCAAAAAACGCCTCCTTCGTGAAAGTAGTGATATCCCGGAACCTGGGAACATCCGGCCATCGTGCGGAGAGGACGGAGTGCGGAAAATCCGCCCACTCACACTGGCAGACGGTTTCAAACCCGGCAGCCTCCGCCGCCAGGTCCAGACCGCCAATGCCGGAAAACAGGCTCACATGGGTCAGTTTATTCATGGTTCTTCGGCGCACGGAACGGTTCGATCTCACTTTCCAGCTCCGCAAGGACCGCCTCCATATCCGCTGTGACCGCCTTGTTTCTGGCGATCAGCCGGTTCATCACATCAAAGAAGGTTTCACCTTCCTGTTTTTCTTCTGTATGCAAATAGCGGGGATCATTCATGTTCGTTTTCTCCTTTCCCGGTTTCACCAAGTTTTGTTGTCATAATGCTGTAAAGCTCGTTGTCCTTCGGGAAGTCATCCACAAAAGGCAGGATCACATTGCCGAAGAAGATCAGCCCCTCGCCGGGGCCTGCGTTGCTGATATGCGCCGCCTGCTGGTTGGAGATATTCAGGCGCTCGCAGAGGATTTTCCTGTCTCCGCTGGCCTGGTTCAGAAGGTACACAAAATCGCTGTTTTCAAAGATGTTCTCGATCTCCGGGGAGGAAAGCAGGTCCTTAATGTTCTGCGTGATCCCCGTGGGGATACCGCCCCATTTGCGAAAGCGTTTCCAAATCTCCACGCTCCAGGTACCGACCTCGCCGCGCAGCAGAAGGTGGAACTCGTCCACGAAGTACCAGGTGGATTTACCCTGATCCCGGTTTTGGGAAACACGGTTCCATACCTGGTCCTGGATCACCAGCATACCCAGGCTTTTGAGCTGCTTTCCCAGCTCCTTGATATCGAAGCAGACAATGCGGTTGTTGATATCCACGTTGGTACGGTGGTTAAAAACATTCAGGCTGCCATGCACATACAGTTCCAGTGCCGCCGCGATCCGCTGTGCCTCCGGCTCCGGCTGCCGTTTGATCTCGTCATACAAATCTTCCAGCAGCGGCATATTCTCCGGGCGAGGGTCTGCGATATAGGGGCGGTACACGATCCGCACAGCACGGTCAATGACTGTCTTTTCCACTGGCTCCAGACCGTTCCGGCCGCCTGCCGCCAGTTCACAGAACGACAAGATAAAGTCGGATTTCAGTGCCAGCGGGTTATCGTCCTCGCTGTAATTGAGATTGATATCCATAGGGTTCACATACTGCGTACTGGTAGGTGAGATTTTGATGACCTGTCCTTCCAGACGGTTCACCAGTGGAAAATATTCCGCCTCCGGGTCGCAGATCAGGATATCGTCCTTTGTGTTCAGGAACACACCCACGATGGAACGCTTTGCAGAAAAACTCTTGCCGCTGCCGGGCGTACCTAAGATCATGCCGTTGGGTGTTTTCAGCTTTTTGCGGTCAGCAAGGATCATATTGCCGGAAGTGGCATTAAGCCCGTAGTAAAGAGCTTCGCCGCCGTGGAAAATCTCCTGTGTGGTGAAGGGAACAAACACCGCCACCGCCGAAGTGGTAAGCCCGCGCTGTATCTTAATGCGGTTGACACCCAGGGGCAGAGCCGACACGAAGCCGTCCTCCTGCTGAAAGTCCAGCCGCACCAGGGAGCAGTTATATTTCTGCGCCACGCTTGCCGCACGGAGAAGGTCATTCTCCAGCTTTTGCTTGCTGTCTGCAAAGTTCACCACCAGAAAGGTCATCAGGAACATCCGCTCATTTCTGCTTTGCAGATCACGGAGGATATTCTTTGCCTCGCCTGCGTAGGTGGCAAGGTCAGTGGGGATGATATCCATATCGAAACCTTCCCGCACCGCCTTTTTCTGCGCGTCGATCTTCATACTGTCAATGTCGGTGATCTTCCGTTTGACCGTTTTGATTGCCTCGTTCTGATCCATGCTGCGGATATGGAGGCTGACAAGCAGCCCGCTGTCCGTATCCAGCAGCTCGGTGAGCATACGGTCATCCATTTCCGGTGCGCTGATCTGCAGAAAGGACACGGCACAGAATTTATCTGCCATCGTGAACTTTCTTGCTTCACCGAAGCGGAAAGAAGAAGGTGCGATAAAATCCTGAACCAACAGGCCGGAAGGGGCAAGCCAGCTCCATTCAAAGGTAAACCGTTCCCCGTCCGGGTGCAGGATGCCGTGGAGCATTTCCAGCCACTCCTTGCCGCCAAGCTCCTTTGCCAAAGCACCCATGACCTTGAAATGGTTGAGGGCGTCCATGACGATCCTGGAAAATCGTGCCCGTGCGGTTTTGCTGTCCCGTGCCTCGATGGTGAGGGTCAGATACTTTGTCTTGATAAGACCGTTGTTGCCCCGTTCAAGCTGCTTGCGGAGCATTTGCGTGTAAAGCTCACGGATATGGTCGAAGTGATCTCCCTGCGCTGCGATCTCGATACGCTTCACAAAATCCTCCCGGTTCATGCGGCGGCTCACAAGAGATAGCTGCATCCCGATAGAAGCGTCATGGGCGTTATACATATCGCAGAGGGCTTCAAAGATCGCCGTCTGGTCGTCAGGCTTTGCAAGCTGATAATTCACATCCTCGAACTCGATACACTTCGACCAGGTGTGGTCGTCCAGCTTGCACAGACCGTCCGGGTACATCTGGCGGAACGGTAAGGTGTCCTGTGCGGAATGTACCTTGCCGTCGCCTCTGGCGGTTTCCAGGATACGGCTGATCTCACGCTTTTCTGCGGCGGTCAGCTTTACTGCGGGTTTTGCCGTCTGCCGTGCCTGCGGTTCTGGCTTTTGCTTTCTGAACAATGGCTTTCACCTCCTTTTCCGCCTGGGCCTGCCGCTCCAGGGCTGCGTAGAAATTGTTTGTCTGGTAAGGCCGTTCCTTCGTCCGCAGGAACATACAGCGGATGACCTGTCCGGCCACCACCTCCAGGGGTTGACCATGCCGCTCATACATGGCAAGTAGAAAGAACGGGAGCATGACGATAATCATGCAGAACGCGGCGGCGCTGTTGCTGGCCGTGCGTCTGAGCAAAAAGAAAAGCGGTACTCCGATGAGTGCCGCCGCTCCGAAACATATAAGCTGCCGTTTGGTAAGCCCAAACAGCACTTTGGATTTTACTTTCGTCAAATCCTTTGGAATGGTTACATACGCCAATTTATCAAGCCTCCTTAATGCGCTCCGAACAGGCTCTTAGAGAGGCTGCCGGTCTTGAACAGGGCGAAGCACAGCAGGACCGTGTAGCCCATGCAGGCCCATATCGCGCCTGAAATATTTCCGTCCGTGGCGATACTCTGTACCAAAACAGAGTAGATTCCCACGCACACCATGATTAGAAATGCCTGGAACGCCAATGCAAACAGGGATTTCAAGTAGTTCTGTCCTGTATGGCTCCAATCCCGGTTTGTCATAGTGGCAAGCGGAATTGGTCCAACGGAAGTTGTCAAATACACCTCGATCATGCGGCCGTAAATGACAAGCATGATACAGATGGAAAGGGCGTTCATGGTAAGCCCCACGAAAAGGGACTGGAACCACAGCCCGAACAGTTCTCCCGTACCCAGGGCTTCAAGCTGCGCCTCCATATCCGTGATGACGCTGCTGATATCAATGGAGGTATTCCCAATGATGACGCCCGCGCTGCTGTTCACAACGCTTTGCCCCACATCGAAGATACCCATGACGATATTCCATGTGTTCGTCACAATAAGAACGGCACAGAAAGTCTTGAAAATCCACTTGAAGAACATCCAGGTATCTACATCGTGCAGATTGTTTTTCTCTGTCACAAGCTGGATCAGCTCATAACACATTACGAATGTCAGGATAACCCCGGCGATTGGAACGATCACCGTTTCAGAGAGGTTTCGGATCATAGAAAAGACGCCGCTGTTCCATGCCAGCGGCGTCTGTCCCACTTCACCGGCGATCTCGCCTACTTTGGTATTGACCGTATCGAACATGCCCGACAGGTTTCCCGTGATCCCCTCGATGAGCAGCCCTCGGAGCCATTCATCGAGTTTGTCGAGTATGCCGCCCATAAGCGATCACCGCCAGACGATCAACCGAACAGGCCGGAGAGCAGAGGTACAAGGGTGATGCCGATGAGGGCGACACCGCCGCCGGCCATCAACTGTTTCATACCCTGGCTTTTGGAAGCAGGGTTGTCCTGGCCGTAACCTTCCAGAAGGTTGATAACGCCCCAGATACCAAGACCTGCGCCCAGGGCCACCACGAGAGTCTGCAAAACACCAACTGCGCTGTTGAAAAATTCCATAAAATAATCCTCCTAAAAAATGTTTTTGATTTTGGGTTAAGTTGTTGCGTCAATCTCGTACACATCGAAGGTGTCCGTGGGTTTTACCACGGCACGCTGCTTCTTCATGTACCGTTCCATGTCAAAGACATTTTTAGGGTCGGCGTCGGCCGTGTATCTGTAATTCGGGTGCCGGGTGAGGTCGTACTTGTCCGAAAGGAACGGGCGCACGCCCCGCAGCATGAAGATACACTTGCCGCCGTCCATCACTGCCAATTCGTCCTGGGTCATCAACTCCTTTCCTAATTTCTGATAACTGAGGCCATGAGAAACCTGGCTGCCCCGGTTTTCGGACTGGTTATAGAGATCAATGGTCTCTTTCCCCAGCAGCTCCGAAATTTCCTTGAGCGTGGATTTCTCTTTGCCGCCCAAAAACAAGGTGCTGTCACAGTTACCGACGATGGTATCTGCCGCGTCCTTGTAGATGGTCTTTAACTGGCTCTGCGACTGCAAAATAATAGAAGCCGATATTTCACGGCTTCGGATGGTGGCAATCAGCTTATCGAAGTTCGGTATCTGGCCGATGTTGGCGAACTCGTCAAGGATCAGACGGACATGGACAGGCAGCCGCCCGCCGTAGAAGTCATCCGCCTTGTCGCAGAGCAGATTGAAAAGCTGACTATACATGAGGGCGGCCACGAAATTGAAAGTGCTGTCCGTATCCGAAAGAATCACAAACAGCGCCGTCTTTTGGTCGCCCAGGGTATCCAGTTCCAGTTCGTCATATTCCATCAGGTCCCGTAGCTCCTTGATGTCGAAGGGAGCAAGCCGGGCACCGCAGGAAATGAGGATGGATTTTAAGGTCTTGCCAGAGACAAATTGTCAAGGACTTTTTAATCAAATTCACAGAAAACTCACAAAAGGTGCCAGAAGCACTGTATGGCTCCTGACACCTCATTTAACAGATTACATTTTTCCGTTCAGCAGGTCTTTGCAGAGATACGCATAGTCTGGCAGCTGGTTGATATATGGCTCCCAGAGCCGCTTGATTTCGGCTAACTCCAGCGGGTCGGCTGCTTCCAGTGCATGATCGTTGCCAGTCATATATAAAACATCCGTAGCAACATCATCCAAACACTTGCCGCAGAGATCGGCGGCAGATTCTATCCTGATACCGGTATCCACATAGACTGGATTTACGCCAATCGTCAGCCAGACATAGCCCACCTTGTCCGACCAGAGCAATTCAAAATCAGGGCTTTGCCGCAGATGTTCCGCAAAGACTTCCTTTACTCGCTCAATTTCATGTTTCTCTTTTTCTGTGTAAAGCATTTTCATGTCCTCCTTGACAAAAATTTTGGTGCGTACCATCATCAGTTTAGCACAAGGCGGCTTAGTTTATCAGTCTGTCACATCTGCTGAATTTCATTTTTGAGCATACGCTTGATTTTATCGCTCATGGTTTCTGTGCTGGTATTGCTGAAATGGACATGAACCTTGTAGGTCGTCTTGCCGATTTTCTTTACCATCGCTGGCGTGTTTTCCGGCGCTCTGGCCGCAGCAGCGGCGTCTGCCATCTGCATAGTACGGGGTTCTTTGTTCATAGCGCTCCTTTCTCCGAACGGGTCTGTGCCGCCCGGTAAAAAATCAATCGTGCTTACTGTTTACAATGTCTTTTGCTGCCTGTCGGGTGACACCGGCATTTTCTTCCCGGAAATTCTTCCCGTCAAAGAGGATCGGCGCACACCGTTCCAAAATACGGTCATAGATACGGGCGTGGGCCAGATCAGGCGGATTTTTCAGCTCGGACAGTTTCAAGTTTGTTGTGATAATCATGGGTCTTCGGCTGCGATAGCGGCTGTCGATGACGAAAAACATCTGCTCCATAGCATATTCGGTACTGCGCTCTACACCCAGATCGTCAATGATAAGCAGGTCATATTCGTCAAAGCTGGCAATAAACTCTGACCTGTCCTCAGAGAACATCCCTGTCAGGCGGTTCAGAATGGTGGGGAAGTTCGTCATCAGCACCGGCACATCCTGGTCAAGTAGAGCGTTGGCAATACATCCGGCGAAAAAAGACTTGCCGGTTCCCACATCTCCAAACAGTAAAAGCCCGATATTGCTCTTATATGCCTCTTTCCAGTTCTCCACATAGGCATGAGCCTTGTCCATCAATGGGTTTTGCCTGTTATCATTGGAAAATGTGTAGTCGTACAGATAACGGTCTTGCAGGCCCTGTGCCTTTCGGCGTTTGATACGCTCCATGCGGCGCTGCCGTTCTTCAGCAGCCTTGCGCTGCTCCTCAGCCTCCCGCTGGCACTGGCAGATGCAGTGCGGCATAAAGTAGCCGGATTTCCCGAAGCATGGCACAACGGTCTGCCTCTGGCCGCCGCATTTCTTACAGTGAATGAGCCCGTCTGACGGGTCTATATACTCGTCCTCAGCCAATTCCACACCGGCAGCTGCCTTGTCGATGAATGCCCGGATTTCTGCGGTAATCTCAATCATACAGTTTCATCCTCCTTTACGCTGTAATCCCGGTTGCGTGAGGGTGTGACCGTTTTTTTAGCGTCCTCACCGGCCCAACGCCGGATGGTCGCTGCATGGCTCTGATAACGCTTGCCAGTAGAAGCCATGTACTCGGACAGCTTTTCGATGTACTGTTCCCATACAGCAGGAAAGCTGACCTGCAAGTCTGCCAGTTCTTCATCCGTCAGGAAAACATTCTGGTAACGGCCATAGGTGTGGGAAGGGTGCCCCGTTTCAGGGCGTACCTTCTCTATCTCTCTCTTTATCTCTATCTCTTTCTCTAACTCTATCTCTATCTCTGGTGGACGAATGTCGGACAAATGTCCGCCACTTGTCCGGAGCGCAGAAAGAGCCTTATTTTGAAGCCTTGCAGCCCGCTTTCGCTCGGCCTCGGTAGAGGACTGGCCTATTAAAAGTTCGATGTTGCTCATGTAGAATGTGCCGCTGTCCAGCACTTCCACAAGACCCAGCTTCAAAAAGATCTGCAAGGCTCTCTCCACAGTGCCGATCTGCTGGCGGGTAATGGTAGCGATCATCTGCGCTGTGTAAGGGATGTCCTCGTCAAGCTGGAGCCGCCCGCCATGTTTCAGCGATTTCAGGTACAGCTTGAGCAGAATGTTGGAATACAGCACACCGTCCTGCATACTTTCCAGCAGCACGATGGAATCATCATCAAAATAGTTTTCTTTGAGTTTCAGGTAATAATATTTTCGATTGTCTGACATAGGGTTCCTCCTTAGGGGTTCTTTTGGGATTCTGTACGCATTTTAAGGCTATTTTAGGGGTCAGAGGATAAATCTATCAGACTGCCTTTGACACCCTCAAAAAAAGCCTTGATTTACAAGGGTTTTTCAGCCCCTAAAGCGTGACATTTCTCCCGTTGTTTCCGCTTGCGCTTTGCGGCGTTAATCCGCTTCATGCGTGCGGCACATTCCGGGCAGTATTTAGCCCGGTTAGAACCGGGGGTAAACAGCGCCCCGCATACGGCGCATTTCTTAGCATTCAGCCGGTGGAACAGCGCCGTTTCCAGTTCCTTATCCTGCGGCAATACCGCCGCCCGAAACCACCTGCACAACAGGGAGTAGGAAATAGACTGGACACAGACACATTCCTCCCCATCATCCAGCGCGATACAGTGGCCGCCGTCATAGTTGCAGCACTCATGTACCAGCCGCCGCACTCTGCGGTACTGGCGGTAATCCATGACAGGGATAGGTTCAGACTTATTGTTCTTCATAAATGATTTCTTTCATAAAGCCGGTAACCTCCTTGAATGAATTTATTGTTAAATATTCGTGCAAAGCATTGTTTTCTTCGTGCAAATGGCATATACTATAATTGCCAGCAGAAAGGGGTTGATCGTATGGCTGGAAATACCACAAACATCAGTATCCGCATGGACGCAGATTTGAAAGCGCAAGCGGACGCACTGTTTACTGAACTTGGCATGAACCTGACTACGGCGTTTAACATCTTTGTGCGCCAGTCGCTTCGTGAAGGCGGCATTCCCTTTGAAGTAAGGCTGGAACAGCCGAACAAAGAAACGGTTGCTGCCATGCTGGAAGCGGAAAGGATTGCAAAAGACCCGTCTGTAAAGGGCTACAATGACCTTGACGAGTTATTTGCTGACCTGAAAAGATGAAAGAAACCAAATATACCGTCAAGTACACGACCAGTTTCAAAAAGGACTACAAACGAGCTATAAAGCGTGGCTTGAAGATTGAGCTGCTGGAGCAGGTCGTAGCGTTGCTGGCGATGGGCGAACCGCTGCCGGATAAGAACCGTGACCATGACCTGTCCGGCGATTGGGCAGGCCATCGGGAATGTCACATTCTCCCGGACTGGCTGCTTGTCTACCGCATAGAAGATGATGTTCTGGTGCTGACGCTGGCCCGCACCGGCACACACAGCGACTTGTTCGGCAAATAAACAGTCTGCCGCCGTATGGGGAAACCTGTACGGCGGTTTTTCTGTGTGCAAAAGTATGTCGTGAAATGCGACGCACTTGACAGGGGTACGCCCAAATGCAGTATCCTTTACCGATCCGGCTCCCGGTCGTGAGGCTTGTCCCGTTCCTGTCGGGACAGCTGCTCGGCGGTTTTGCGGAGCTGTTCCACTGCTTTCAAATCCTTCCGCATGGATTTCATGGCAAGCGTGTCCGTCTGCTTTCCGGCGGTCAGCTGGTCAATTTCCCGCTGCCATGCCTTCGGAGTGATCCCCTCGCCGCTGTCTTTCAGTTCTTTCAGATACCGGGCCGCTGCGTCATACAGAATCAGTTCCCGACTGTGGCGCTGTTCAAACTGTTCCCGTTTTTCCGGCTTTACTTTGGCAAGCTGCTTGTGGATGGACTTGTACTGGTTGTACTGTTCCCACATCTCCCCGCGCTCGGTAAGGGTGGCGATCCGGCGCTCGGCCTTGACGATTTTTCCCCGCAGGTCATAGTAGCGGGTGTTCATATCTGCTATTTTTTCATGGAGCTGCTGCATGGACTGGATGCCGTTTGCCTGCAAAAAGCTGAACAGGGCGGCGCTCTCCTGCAAAGCTCGGATTTTGCCGGTGCGGGTGTCAGGCCGCTTGAGCTGCTGCTGGGCCTCCCACAAGTCAATCATGCTGGGCTGCTGGCCCTCCGGCTTTTCGGCTTCGGCCTTAGACCAGTTGTAAAGGCGGGTAATGCGGGCCTTGATTTCCTTGAGCAGCTTGTTGTCGGCGGCGATCTGCCGGTTTACTTCGCCCTTGTCGGTGCGGATGCCGCGCTTTTCCATTTGGCTGGCGGCTGGCCCCAGATGGACAGAGGGAATCTTATCAATGCCCTGCCGCTTGTAGCTGCGATGGTCAATGCGTTCCGGTCTGTCGGCAGATTCCAGCGCCCGATTGGTGTAGGCCGCCCACGCTGCCCGCCAAATCTCCACATTTCCTTTATCGTTCCAATCGGTTGTATCCTCACGATGATTTTTCCAGCCGCCTTTCCCATCCGGGATACGCTGTCCATTCTCGTCCAGATCGTATGCCTTGCGGCACTTTGCGCCCCACTGTCCATTGTCTTTCAGAGGCCGGAGCGTCAGCATGATATGGACATGAGGGTTGCCGGTTCCCTTGTCATGGATAGCAAAATCGGCGCACATCCCCTTGTCCACAAAGTTGTCCTTCACATAGGCCCGGACAAGGGCAAGCTGCTGTTCTCTGGACAGTTCGCGGGGCAGGGCTGCTTCAATCTCGCGGGCAAGCTGGCTGTCCCTGGCTTTCTCGATTTGCTCCACGCTGTTCCAGAGGATAGATCGGTCTGCAAATTCCGGCGGCGCGTGGGCAGGCAGCATGATCTCCGCATGGACAATGCCGCCTTTCCGGGTGTAGTCGTGGGTCATTCCGTCCCATTCATTTGTCAGCTTGGTTCCGCTGCGGTAAGCAGCTGCGGCAACAGCAGAACGTCCTGCGCTGCGCTTGATGATACTGATGGGGATATGACAGAAATCTATGGGGAACACCTCCTTTCAGTGAGGGGATAACAGGCTCTGTGGAGCCGGACAAACGCAAAGTGGGTGTCTGGCTGCGCAGAGCGCACAAGGGGTTTGGGGAGCGTAGCTTCCCATCGCGAACGAAGTACGCAACGCCCCCGGCAGGGCGCACAGCACCGGCAACGGTGTATAAGTGCGCCCTTGTAAACAAGGGACTTATGGCGTGTCCCCGGATTTTGGCAGGTTTGCAGTCAATTCCGCAGCCCCCGGAAGATGGGACAGGGCAATCAGAAATGTTTTGACCTCTGCGCCGGAAAGGTCGGGAGCCAGCGGGAAAATCCCCTCCAAAATGGCTCCGCGCTCAATCAGGCGGCGGGTGCGAACCCTGCGTTCCTCGTTCCGCTGCTTGTTCTCCAAAATCTTCTTTCGGTTTTCAAGCTGCCGAATCTCCTTCAGGACTTTCTCCCGTTCTTCTTTTTGGGGGTGGGCTGTAATTTTTTCGTTCATGTCAGGCACCTCTTTTCTTTGGAAATACTCATAGATTGACCGTCCATTTCTGACGCGCAAAGTACCGGCGCAGCCTCCGCAGTGCGGCATGGATGGATTTTCCCGCCTGTGATGGCGTGATACCCTCCATTGCGGCAATATCTTTCACTTTCATACCCAATATATAGCGGGCGTGGACACGACGAGCTTGTATGGGGGACAGGGAAGAAATGGCTTTGTACAATCGCTGTATCAGTTCTTCGTATTCGGCTAATTCTTCTTTTTCTATCAGGTAGTCCTCCGGCGATGGCTGCGCCCAGCCGATGGCGGCATTTTCGATTCCATCGTTACAATCGAGGGAATAAAACGCCTTATACCGGAACATCTTGCGATCTCTGGCGGCCTCGGCTCTCTTGTCCAGAAGAAACGCTTCGACGATCTCATCGGACACCTCCACAAAAATGTCCTCTTTGCAAAATGGATAATATTGTTTGAGATTGATGGTCTGCATAGGCACGCCCTCACTCTGTTTGAAAAAGGTCATCATAGCAGCGGCGCATATTCCGCAGCCCCCGGTGGATGGCAACGCTGACCTTACTGCTATGGATACCCTCTCTCCGGGCGATTTCCGGCTGCTTGATACCGGCAATGTAGTAGGCGTGAACACGGCGGGCCTGTGTCGGAGTGGCATGAGCCAGAGCCGCAGGCAGAGCTGCAATCAGGTGCAGGCGGGTGGTCATTTCTTCTCGTTCCAGCAAAATATCTTCCGGCGATCTGCTGTGTTCCAGTGCGTAATTTTCCAGCCAGCTGTATGCGTCCAGAGAGTAGTAGGCGCGGTGGTAGACTTTCCGACGCTCATAGTTCTCCATCTCCCGCTGGGCCTGATACATCGCTGCCCATACCTTGTCCGTAACATCCACAAACTCGTCATGCCGGTAGTGGGGATACATCCACCGCAGATTGATTGTTTTCATAGGCTTACCTCCTGAAAATTGGAGAGGCGGGCAGCTCGTCCGCTGTCCGCCCCTCGCTGAGATAAGGGAAATGATCCCTTTCACTTGGTAGCCAGAAAACAGGTCATTCGTTAAGCCTGTTCTCAAAGAAATTTATAAATTTTTTTCTGACCGCCTCCACACTTTGATACACAGCCACTTTGGAGCAGCTGCACAGCACACCGATCTCTGCAAGGCTCAGTCCGTCAAGCGCATAGAGCAGGAACCGGCTGCGCTGCGCTTCGGTACAGGTGTCCAGAACAGCCATCAGCTCATGCAGCGTTTCCATGCGGCAAAGGTATTCTTCCGGCGTTTCGCCGTAGACCCCTACACCCTCGGTGGTAATGATGTACTCGTCAAACTCCCGGCCATCCCAATGCCTCCGCTGTTCATGGAACAGGTTCTCTGTTTTATGATCGGCCCGGTCAAGAAATTCATAGACTTCCAGCGTAACCTCCACGGCCACAGCTTGTCCGTTATAATTGATGGTAACTTCCATCTGCCTTTCCTCCATTCAGATTTTTTGGGTAAATCTGAATGGGGCGGCGGGGAGCGGCACCGGGGATAAAGTTCGGGCCATGCTGACCCGATGTTCCGGCTCCATAGGGACAAAAAAGCGCCCGGACGGCATAAAGCCATACGAGCGTAATAGAGTATATTTTGCTGTTTAGTTACATGGTATAGTGCATACTTCTGACCGCATTGCTCCGCTGCTGGGAACAGGCTTTTTTTAGCTGGTGCAGATCATGGATACTGCGAAAAAGAGAAAAGGACACGGCAAAATAACCTCCAATCGGCTACCGTGTCCCTGCAAGTCGTCATAGGTTTGTGTAAACGCAAAGAAACGGCGGCTCTGAAAATCAAAGCCGCCGTTTCAAATGGGCGTGTCAAATTGTCTGCTCTACGACGGCTTTTTTTCTTTTGCCGTCGTCCGGCAGAGTATTATTCAATATTCAATTCAATGCTTCCAGTGAAATTTTCACATTCAATGCCGATATAGTTTCCACCTTCAGGAAGTGTGATTGTATCGCTGTATGTTCCGGTTGTTTCAATCAAAGTAACTGCTTCATCAGCTCCAGAAAGCCAAAATACTTTTGCAGTACCCTCCGAAACCTCCAGAGTGCAGTCAATAGACAAATCCTTACCCGCTTCACGCTTTATGGAAGTTCCTCCGAACAAATACTCTGTATCTGAAAAATCCTCATAGTCGGCTGTATAGCATCCGGTATAATCATCAATCCCTTTTTCTTTCGTGCCTTGTAAGGACAAATTTCCGGTAAGCGCTATGGAACCAGTAGACTGCACAATATTATTATACTGATCGAGAACTTCATCTTTTGTACAACCGGAAAGTATAGAGACACCACACAGTATCAGGCATAGTGATAGAACTATTTTCTTCACAGGTATCACCTTCCTTTCCTGCGTACAGCACGCTTTCCTCTTCCCTTAGCCTTTGTCTGTTTACGGGCTTTCATTTCTTTTTTGTTACTGGACATCAGTAACAACAGCACCGCCCAGAGAACCATGATGCCAACCCCAATGACTGCCAGCAAAGGATTCGGGGCTGTGGTTGTTCCGGCATATCCACTCATGTCAAAGCCCACTAAAATCAGCGCAGCAGAAAACGGATAGATGCTGGCAAGGATACCGCCTTTGAAGAACAGCATGCTATATCCAAGGAAAAACGCCAGAATGGAACCGCCCAGATATGCCCCTCGGATCTGCCCAAAAATCAAGATCAGCGGCATACAGACCAAATAGGTCGTCAGAGCTGCCAACACGATCTGTGTACCTCCATGAAAAAACACTTCCACTGTCAGTCCCGATAATCCAACCGTCAATCCAGTAATCAAGGTAACGCCGACGCTGTATATTCCCAGCAGGACTGCAAAAATCCCGACCCAAAAGAGCTTAGCTCCCAGCATTTTCGGCATGGAAACAGGAATTGTCATGATGTTTTTCAGCGTATCATGGGTGGATTCTCTGTCAATCAGCCAGCTGCCAATCATCACCAGTGAAATCGGAAAAAACATCTGCGTATTGCCCCAGACAACATTCTCAAACAGAGTGGAAAAATCATAGTTTGGATTTCGGTACTCCGCCTCCACAATCAGCTGGCTCCCATATTGCACCAACGGACAGAGTGCAAGCGCCACCAGCCCCACCCAAAGTATTTGGCACCGGCGTAGCTTGAGCAATTCCGCTTTTAATAAATTCCACATAATTACACCCCCTTAGATTTCCTGACGCCGATAAACCATCGCAATCAGCGCAAGAAATACAATCGCCTCCACAATAATCACGCCGAACACCTGAACACTATTCAGGAAATACGGACTGATCCGTTCCAACAAGTCTGCCAATTCCGCACTGGTCTGGCTTTGGTCATAAAATTGGAATGTCCAGCGGAAAGCCAGCGGTCCCGGAAGCAGGGTTCCGATATTCAAACCAAAAGGCTGTGTGAGGAACGCATCGCTCATCGAAAGGATATAATTTGCAGTCGTATAGAAAAAGGTAATCACGACCGACACGATATAGTTTTTATTAAGAAGAACAACGAGCAGGATACATGGAAGTGCGCCTACCCACATAATCAGCCCTTCTTCTATCCCAACGCCAAACAAGGTCCAAAACCCAACCGGCTCCCAGCCCTGAAACAGCAAAACCGCAAGATTTACCAATCCTCCAACTGCCATAAAGCCAACGGCAAACAATAGTAAAACCAGCATCTTGGACAGCACCAACTTGGTTCTATTTATTGGTATGGTAACAAGGTTTTTTAGTGTGTCATTGTCCAGCTCCTCAAACAGCAGATTGGAAGCCAGTATCACAAGAAGCGGCATCAAAAGCAAATAGGCACTGAGCTGGAACAGGCTGGACATCACTCCATTTACAGCATCCACATCAGTGTTTACATCTGCCAGAAAGAAAGCATAAGCCAATGGCATGAAAACAGAAAGCAGTAGGGAAATAAATACCAATGGCTTCCGTTTTAATTTCAAAAATTCGCATTTGATTAGTTTAAGCAATTCCTTCGCCCCCTGTCACACGCTTGAAGTAATCTTCAAGACTTTCTTCACAAGTATGCGCCTCCGAGACCTCCAATCCGTTTTCCACAAAGGCAGTTACAATTTTCCCAACAGGCAGATCAAGGTTGTGCAGGCGCAGATTGTGGTCGTCCTGTATAGAAAAATGGTTTTCATGGAAATTGCGTTCCAAAATCCTTGCCGCCTGTGCAGTATCAGAGAGCGTAAAACGAATATGTTTGCTGCTTTTTTGCTCCAGCTCAGCAAGGCTTTCTTCTTCCAGCAATGCGCCGTGGTCGATAATTCCAATATCGTCAGCCAGCAGAGAAATCTCCGAAAGAATGTGACTGGAAATCAAAATGGTTTTTCCTCTTGCATCGCAGAGCTCCCGAATAAAGGAGCGTACTTCTGCAATACCGATGGGATCGAGACCGTTGATCGGCTCATCCAAAATTAAAAGCTCCGGATCGTGCATAACGGCAAGGGCAATCGCAAGCCGCTGCTTCATACCAAGGGAATACTGCGAAAAGAGCTTCTTATCTTTGTAGGGCAGTCCTACCAGATCCAGAGCGTCTTTGACGGCATGATTGTTTGGTACACCCCGCAGGGTGGCAAAGATACGCAAATTTTCTGTGCCGGTCAGATTGGGATAAAAGCCGGGGGACTCGATCAGACTGCCAATACGGGGCAATAACTTCTTTTCGTTTCCCTGCAAGGACTTTCCCCAGATTTTGACCTCCCCGGAAGTCGGATTTGTTAAGCCCAACAGCATCTTCATGGTTGTGGTTTTTCCGGCTCCGTTTCTCCCCAGCAGACCATAAATTCTCCCACGCTTCACATGGATATTCAAGTCAGCCACACTCTTTTGCGAGCCGTATTGCTTCGTCAGATTTTTTGTTTCAATAATGGTATTTGTGTTCATATTCAAACCTCCTGTTCTGCAAGGTATTCTATCACGCCAACCTTGCATTAACCTTGCCGCAACCTTGCATTAACCTTGCAATTTAGAATCCGGCTAAAATGACAAGGGTTCCCGCCGCAAGGACGGGAACCCGCTTAAATCTCCAAAGGAAAAAGCAACATAAATTTAGTTCCTTTTCCCGGTACACTTTCAACTGTTATATTTCCACCCATCTTTTCTACTAACTGATGGACAATAGAAAGGCCAAGACCGCTGCCTTTTTCAGACCGACCCTTATCACACTTATAAAGCCGTTCAAAAATGTGTTTCAAATCTTCTTTTTCAATCCCCACACCATTATCCGCCAGCAGCAGCTCCATGTGATTTCCCTGCTTTGACAGGGCAATTTTAATTTTGTCCGCATGGCTGTGAGCAATTACATTTTGAATGAGATTGTTGATAATCCTCATATAGCTGTCCATATCCAATTTTACCCGGACAGGCTGTTCTGGAATGTCAATGTCATAATCGACCTGTTTATCCTCAAAAATCGGTATCCAGTCGATCAGGATATTTCTTGTCAGCTCTGCGGCCTCAACGCTCTGGATCTCCAAAGCAAACTCATTGGAATTTAACTTGAACCAGTCAAAGAGCACATCAATATATTCTTTCAGATCATGGGCTTTCCGGCGGGCGGTTTCAATATAATCATCCCGGTCTTTTCCTGTGACCAGTCCTTTGTGTGCAGCGTCAAGATACCCAATCAGAGTGGTAAGGGGTGTCCGAACATCATGGGAAAGGCTCGTCATAAGCTGGCGGTTGGTTTCTTCTGTCTGCCGTACAGTTGAAAGTCTGCTTTCATAGGACACAACAATCTCATTGATTTCATAGGCAAGAGGTGCTGTCAATTCATTTGTTGCAGACAGAATACGCCGGTTGCCATTTCCGTTTTTCACATCAACCAGCACATCGGTCATTTCTGCGATTTGTTTTTTTACGCGCCGAACGAGAACGATGGAAGTCAGCACAGCCACAACAGCAATCACAATGGACAAGAAAACGATGATTTCCATATTGGCTATACCTCCTTATTAAAGCGGTAGCCAATCCCTTTGACCGTTTGGATATACTTTGGGCTTGAAGGATTGACTTCTAATTTTTTACGAAGCCGGCTGATAATCGCCATAATGTTACTGTCATCATAGAAATATTCTTCGCCCCAAACTTCCTCATAAATCTGCTGTTTTGTCAAAATTTTTCCTTGATGCTTTGCGCAGTACAGGAGCAGATCAAATTCCTTTGGTGGAAGTTCAAAAGTGCCATTTTCCGTCGTAACAGAACGATTTTCAAGGTCAATTTGCAATCCATCAAAAACCAGTTTTTGCACAGCTCCGGCTTGATGATTAAAGCGGGTGTAGCGGCGAATGAGGGACGCAATACGGGCAATCAGTTCGTCCATATCAAACGGTTTTGTCAGATAATCGTCCGCCCCGGCCCGTAAGCCCCGCACTTTAGAAATGCTGTCATTTTTGGATGTAAACATCAAAATCGGCAGGCTGTTCTCTTTGCGGATTTCTTCCAGCGTTTCAAAGCCATCCATACCGGGCATCATCACATCCAGCACCACAAGCTGATACTCCTGCTCTTTTAATTTCTGCAAGCCCTCTTTTCCGGTATTACAAAAATCGGCTTCTATATGTTCCGATTGTACGCTGCGTTTAATCAAAGCGCACAGTTCTCTGTCATCATCTATAATCAAAATTTTATTCATGGCGTAGTTCCTTTCCTTGTTTTGTCCGGCCATCAAGCGGCTTCTCCGCAGTTTTAGGGAGCAGCCAAACACCGGCCATTTTCACAGCGCCGGGGATACGCCCACCGGCACAATAATAATTTACCCTACGAGGTGTCACGCCCCATTTCTCGGCGGCCTCTTTCAATGTCATATAGTCCATTTCGCACCTCCACAGAGTACATTATAGTTCTCTTTCTCGAACAATGCAAGAAACGGAATGTGAATTATAAACTTCAACCAACCTGCATATAGCAACATTCCACAGGCAAAGTATGAATTATACAATGTAACTGGGTGATGTTATATGGCGAAAGTTGAAGATTGTCCCGGTTTTGAAACCTTCGGCGCAGATGTCAAAGCCGCACGAGAGGCAAAGCGTCTGGCACGAAAAACATTGGCAGAAATGGTTGGGATTGAATGGCGGTATCTTGCCAACATTGAGAATCAAGGTGCGATTCCGAGCCTGCCTGTGATGATCCAGTTGATTAAGGTCTGCGGACTTCCCGTGGAACGGTATTTTAACCCGGAGATCATGCGGGAAGAAAGCGAACAGCGGCAACGAGTCAGCCACAAGCTGAAGCTTTGCCCTGAAGAATACCTGCCGATTATCGAAGGTGCCATAGACGGGGCGCTCAAAATGGAACAGACTGCGAAGCAGAAGGAGGACGCATAATCGCGGCCTCCTTCTGGCGTTTCTATATCAAGTTTCCCGGCACTTTTCCCAAAGTTCCCGGCACCTCTGCTGGATTTCTCCGGTTTCTGTCACAGTCAGATCGCGGTCATTTCCGGTAATCTTATCTTCCAGAAAGTTGGCGTATGTATCCAGCAAGGCGTTTCGCAAATCCTCCGGAGTTTTCTGTATTTCGGCGCTGTACCAGTCATTCCGGTGAGGTTCCCATGCCATCAATGTATAACCGTGGCTGGTCTGCACCACCTCATACAGAGGATCATCATCCAGATATGCCTGAAACACTTCCAGAACCTTTTCAAAGGTCAGCATTTCCCACACCTCCCATTCAACTGCAAATCAGTTCCCTGATTAAAATTTCCTCAATCTGTGCCGTTAATGTGTTCATCAGTCCTACCCAGCGCATAGGATCACAGGCTTTCAGTTCCTCAGTGACACCCGCAGCCTCCATCATGTGAGGCAACATGGTGTCCACGCGCTCCTGCGCTGTCCAATCAATCTCTAACAGGTGCGGATACAGTTTCTCGCTCATCAGCAGTTGGTTGTAGAGAATAGGACGGTGTTCCTTCAGGTAGGACTTTCGCATCCTGCCGTACTTGCCGATAGAAGTTTCCGGCTGTTCAGAAAGTTTTAGGTTGGGTATATCATAATCTCCACAACGAATGTAAGTCAACTTACTCATATTCATGCTCCTTTGCTCCGTGATGATTAGACTGCTGCGCTGGCTGCTATGCTGCCTTTGCGCGGTTCTTCTTTTGGTAGCTGCCCGATAGTAGAAAAAACACCTTTTTTCATATCCTCAGCCCGGATCAGGGCTTTCTTAGCGTCCATTTCCGCTTTTTTCTTCGCCTTGATTTTGTCCTCATACCGTTTCTGTGCGCCGCTGGCTTTCCGCTTCAAATAGTTCTGATGGAGCCTGTCCTTGCGTTCTTCTCTTTTCCGCAATTCTTCCTGTTCCTCTGGGGTTAAAGGAACCGGCTGTAAGGATGGTGGAATATAGCGTCCTAAAAAATTAAAGTAGATTTCAATTTCCTGCGTGGTATCCTGACTGCCTTTTCGGGAGCGTTCATGGACAAGGATTTTCTCTACAAACTCGTTGAGCATGGTATTTGTCAGCGTGTCAAAATTCTCGTACTTATCAATCAGGGCTATAAATTTCTCTGCTGATTTCTGGCTCTGCTCATAGCCGGTAACAGCCTTTTCCAACTCCGCAATTTCAATCTCAAGTGCGTCCTGCTCTTTGGCATACTGTGCATCAAGCGCCTTATATCGTGTATCCGGCAGCTTGCCGAGGGCGTTATCCTCATAGATTTTGCAAATCAGTTTTTCCAGTTCTCCGGCTCTCTTTTGGGCAGTAGCCAGATGCCTGCGCTTTTTCGATATATCGGCACTCTGTTGAGCAACCTGCGTCTCCTGAACAGTGTGAATAAATTCCGTCCGGTCATTTCTCGAATATTCAGCGATAGCCCGGAGTGTGTCGGAAACCAATGTCAGAACAGCACTCTCATTGATACGGTGTTGTGTAAGGCATAGTGTCCCACACGGAACTTTGGTATAATTGGAACAGGTATATTGAGAAATCCGCTTGCCATTGTTGGTGCGGTGGACATACATCTTGCCGCCACAATCGGCACAATAGAGTAAGCCTGTGAGGGGAGCTGCTTCGCCCCAGCCGTTTGGATAACGCCGTACATTGCTGCGGATTTTCTGCACCAGATCAAAGGTCTGCTGGTCGATAATGGCTTCATGGGTATTCTCAAAGATCGTCCACTCGTCCTCAGAAACATAGTGGCTTTTCTTGTCCTTAAAGTGCTTGCGGGTCTTGAAATTGATGGTGTGCCCCAAATACTCTCGTTTTTTCAAAATGTTCACGATGGTAGATGATCCCCATCCATAGGGGTCTTTGACCGGCTTTGAACGGTTCACACCCTCGTTGAAGCGGGCAAGGTGTACGACGGGAATTTCAATCCGATCTGCGGATAATTTGCAGGCAATCTGATAAGGCCCATATCCCTCCAGCGTGAGGGAGAAGATACGGCGTACCACTTCGGCGGCTTCCTCATCTACCAGCCAATGCTCCCGTTTTTCGTCCCATAAGTAGCCGTAAATCACAGTGCCGGTCAGGTGCTTGCCGCTCATACCTTTTGCCTTAAACACAGAACGGATTTTCCTGCTGGTATCACGGGCGTAAAATTCATTCATGATGTTGCGGAATGGGGTAAAATCGTCATCGCCTTTCAGACTGTCCACACCGTCGTTGATGGCGATCAGACGAACACCGCGTTGCCGCAAAACCTCCATGACCTGACCGACCTTCAGATAGTCGCGCCCCAACCGGCTCATGTCCTTGATGACGATTGCCTCTACACGCCCTGCCTCCACTTCCTCCATCATCGCCAAAAATCCGGGGCGGTCAAAACGGGTGCCTGAGATACCATCATCTGTAAAGTGCGTAGGGTTTGGCAGCCCATTCCGGCGGGCAAAATCCTCTAACATCTGTTTTTGGTTGGATATGGAATTGCTCTCGCCCTGTAACTCGTCGTCCCGGCTCAGGCGCTCGTACAGTGGGGTAATTTTTTCATTTCTCATGGCTGTACCTCCTGAAACAAAAATGCTCTAAGTGATTGCTTCACTAACCATGACAAAATCATGATTAAGAAGTCACTTAGAGCATATATCACCCGCCGCCATCTTGAATTTGCGGTACTGCTTGACGGCAAAGTGGTCCGGCTCCCGTTCCTCCAACTGAGAAAAAAGCAGGTCCACCGGGCTTTGATAGGTTTCGTCGTCCTCTCTGGCTTCACTGGCATTGATAAGGTCCAGAAGTGTGATGAAGTTCTTTTCTTCCTCCGTGGCCTCGTACCAGATGTAGCCGATCAGTGCGGAATAATAGAGGCGTTCCGCTTTGACCCAGAAATCTTCGGAAGATTTTTCACCTTCGCCCTTCGTGTTCATAATCAAGGCGTTCACCAGCTTTAAGATATCCTTCTCTGACCGAATGTAGGCCAGAGGGTTGTATTTCATGGATTTTCGGAAGTTTATCAGGTTGAGGCACTTAATACGATATTTCTTCCGTTCCAGGAAAGTGCCGATCTCCGGCAGCAAAGTTCCTTTCGGATCGGTGCAGACATAGGACGAATGGGCTTGCAGCAGAGATGGCTTACAGAAGAACCGTGTCTTGCCGCTGCCGGAACCACCGATTACCAGAATGTTTTTGTTTCTGGCATACTTTGGCTGTTTTGGGCGGCTCGCCATTGTGATCCGCTCCGTCTGCGTCATGGGGATGTTCTGAAAAAAGTTTTTGTCCATGTAGGGAGCAATATCTGCCGCCGTACCCCAGCGGGCAGAGCCA
The DNA here is from genome assembly GCF_018784445.1 of Gemmiger formicilis. Classification (GTDB taxonomy): domain Bacteria; phylum Bacillota; class Clostridia; order Oscillospirales; family Ruminococcaceae; genus Gemmiger. Next base: position 43,653 of record NZ_WQOH01000015.1, read on the forward strand.
TATTCCATGCCGTGGCGGTATTTCTTGGCGTTTTTGCCTTTCAGGTAGACCGCTATGCGAAGGACCACCGCACCGGCTATGCCGATCAGCAGGTCCGTGGGATGGAAACTTAGCCACGGAGAGGAAAGCGCTGCCGTGAAGCCGTCCCAGATAGAAAGTAGCTTGCCAGAGAGGTCAGCACCGGGCGCAAGCCGGAAAGCCTGTGCCAGCTTATCGAAGGGATACACGAACAGAAGATACGGAAGGTTCAGCAAAAATATTTTTTTCATATTCATCTCTGCACGCTCCGATCTTTGACCTTTACTTTCTCCCGGTCAATGGTGCGGTGTTCCGTTTTCTCCGCCGCCTGTTCCTTCGCCTGGGACAGCCGCTCCCGGATGGAGGGCTTTTCCTCACGGTTCATTTTCCGGCTGGCAAACTCCTGAAACGCCGCTGTGATGGCATCCGCGTCCCGGCTTTTGAAAAAGACCAGGTAACGGGGCTGCTCTGCGGCGGTGTCCTTCTTCAAGGCAAAATCCACATGGTATTTCTTCGCCACACGGGAGAAAGCCTTGATATTCTTGTCACTGATCTCTATATTAGCAAGACCGGCGTTCTGGCTGGCAAGCTGTTTAAGGCTCTGCCTGCCGCGGTAGATTTTTGGCTTCTGGCTTTTCTGGATTTCCTCCAGGAACTTTTTGACGGCCTTTTCAAAGACCTGCTCACTTAGCTTGGCTCCGTCAACAATGAGCGTTACGGCGCCCCGCGTTACTTCCTCTTGCATTTAGCCTCGCCCCCTTTGCCCGTCCCCGTACATATCGTGCTGCACCAGGGAAGAATAGTAGCTGTTGATGGTGGTCGGGGCGTTATACAGCGCCGCCAGAAGGTATTTCTTGATATTGCGGACATAGGTGGTGTTGTCCTTCATACAGTCCATGACATACTGAACATGGGAACTGTCCAGCTTCATAAACCGGGACTTTACCACCTTTGCCGGATAATCATCTCCGGCAATGCGGATGACTTTGCGGGCAGAACATACGGTATCCACGATCAGGTCAACGATTTCGTCAAGCTGCTCACGGTCGATATGGCTGTCCTGCACCAGATAGCTGTACTCGATGTTGTCCAAAATCACTTCACGATAACATTCTCTGGCTCCCATCCGATCCATTCCCATCCTTGCCCCTGCGGGGGTAGGGGGATTTGATGGGATAGGATTTGATATCTCCGTACTTGATAAATCAGTCTTTGTTTGATTAGTATTTAATTGTGCGGGGTTTTCCGTACACGGTTCCGCCGTATCCGGGATACCCATATCCGGGTTTTCCGTATATGGCTTTGCCGTACCCGGTAAAGGCGTACCTGGGCTTGACGGCGGCTCGCACTGAGGCATTTCGTAAATGACATACTCGGTATCCGTGATCTTGCCTTTTTCATCCCGAAGCTGGGTGCGCCGGATATACCCGTGGGTTTCCAGCTCCTTCAATGCCGCACCGATGCTGTCCACACCTTCCCGGCAGATCGCCGCAAGACCTCTGGTGGTGTAATTCCACTCGTCAGGGAGTGACAGCATCATGGACAGCAGCCCTTTGGATTTCAGGGTCAGCGTCCGATCTTTCAAGTGATGGTTCGACATGACCGTATAATCACGGGTCTTTTCAATACGAAAAACAGCCATCTTCGCACCTCCTTCCTGTGAAAATAAAAAGTGTTGATTTTAAGCGGTTTAACCGTCTGTATGCCTCCATAGCCTCCCGCATGGGAAAACATCCACGCTCTGTTCAGAACGCAAGCCACGGAGGAAGAAACAGAAGATTTTCCGCTGATTTTGATACATTTTGGGGCGGCTACCTCTCACGGTCTTTATGGTCATAGTGGAGATCGCCGGAAAGCACCTTCGCATGGTTACGGATTTTGATATGTCCCTTTTCCTGATTTTCCAAAGCCTTGCTGTATCCGTTGTCGGTCAGGAACAGGCGCATTTTCTCACCCTTCCAGCCAACAGGCGAGTCATGGGTAAGAACATCAAAGACGATCATGTGTCTGGTCGCCGGGTCGAAACGCTCCAATGCCATAATGTCATGGCCGGATAACTTCTGCGCCCCGGATCGTTGTCTGGCTTCTGCCAGCATTTCCCCGATGGTGCGGGCCTTCTCCGGCAGACGGTATTCGGTCTGCACCTTGCGGATCAAATCCATGCGCTCCTGATCCGACAGGGGACGGAGCTTGTCCAGAAGGCCTTCCGCCGTTTCTTTCGTTGCCGGGTTCGGCGCATAGCGCCATGTCATGTAAATCTCATTCAGGGCAGCGTTCTGATTGGTACTTTCAATCTGAAACACCATCCTCATTTCTGCTTCTGTCAGTTTCATTGCCAGCCTCCTTCAAAAATGGGTATAAAAAAACGCCATAGGTTTTTTGAGCCTACGGCGTTTCTTGCAATATTCACAATTCCAAACTTTCCAGCCACTCGTCAAAAGATTTCTTGGAGACGCGGATCGCATTTCCTATGCGGACGATTCTGAACTCCTCCTGCTTGACGAGCTGATATGCGGTTGTGCGACCGATGTTGAGCATGGCCGCAATCTGTTCCACGGTATATGTGCGCGGTTCCGGCAGTGACTTTTTCTCTTTCTTGTCCATAGTAACCTCCATGTATTTGCCTTGTCATTTTGACTAAGGGAGTGGAGAATGGCAGTAGCAATCGGCTTTGGCTGGGTGTCCTCTTGCTAAGAATTTGCTAATAGGACCACCCAACGGACACATAAAACTGTGTCAGAATAGGTGTTTTGCACCATAAAGTTCGTTTACTACAAGTCATTCTGCGTAAGGGATGATATTGGAAGTTACATCCGAACCGTGTATCACATGGTAAGCCATACTCCTAAGGGGAAGGCCGGGGGTTCGAATCCCTTTTGGCGCGCCAGATAATAACGCCGAAAGCCTTTGTTTTCAAGGGTTTTCGGCTTTTTTATTGAGCAGTAAAAGAAAAAATAATCAAGCTTCGCTTAGAGAGGTTTTTCTCTTTTATTGCTGCAAGGTGTTCTTCTCGTACAGGGCGATAGCAAACTCAAGCATCCATTTTCCGGCTGAATCAGAAGCCACTTCCTCAAAGCGTTCTGAAAACAGCGGAAAAAATTCTGATTTTTCTCAAGAAAACGGCCCACTCCCCTGCCACAATTCAGAATTTTGCGGGAAGATGAGGCAATAAAAAGGATCCGCAACCTAAGTTGCGGATCCTTTTGGTGGGAGCTGGTGGATTCGAACCACCGAAGCATTAAGCAGCAGATTTACAGTCTGTCCCCATTGGCCACTCGGGAAAGCTCCCATATTCTGTTTTGTGTCTGCCGTGTCTCCCGGCGACGTATGTTATTATAGCAAAGCAGATTCTAAATTGCAAGCCCTTTTTTAAATTTTTTTGCGATTTTTTCAAAAAAGTTTGTTTCCGTCGCAGCATCGTGTAAAAACTTTTCTTGACATCCGGTTTGGGTTAGCGTACATTTATAATATAGTATAAATACAGCATTGGGAGGTTTTACTATGGCGATTCGTGTTGGTATCCTTACTTCCGGCGGCGACTGCCCCGGCCTGAACGCCACCCTGCGCGGTGTGGCAAAGGCCCTTTATCACCGCATGGGCGACAAAGTCGAGATCGTCGGCATCATGAACGGCTACGACGGCCTGATCAACGGCAACTACCGTGAGATGTCCCCCGACGAGTTCTCCGGCATCCTGACCGTGGGCGGCACCATCCTGGGCACCAAGCGTACACCCTTTAAAAAGATGCGCGTGGTCGAGGACGACAAGGTGGACAAGGTCGCCGCGATGAAGAAAAACTACCGTGCCGCCAAGCTGGACTGCCTGCTCTGCCTGGGCGGCAACGGCACCCACAAGACCGCGAACCTGCTCAGCCAGGAAGGGCTGAACATCATCGGCCTGCCTAAGACCATCGACAATGATATCTATGGCACCGACGTCACCTTCGGCTTCCACACTGCCGTGGACATTGCCACCGAGGTCATCGACCGCATCCACACCACGGCGGGCAGCCACAGCCGCGTGATGTGCATTGAGATCATGGGCAACAAGGCCGGCTGGCTGACGCTCTACGCCGGCATTGCGGGCGGCGCAGATATCATCCTGCTGCCCGAGCTGCCCTACGATATCAAGAAGGTCGCCGCCGCAGTCGAAAACCGTGCCAAGGCGGGCAAGAACTTTTCGATTTTGGCCGTGGCCGAGGGTGCGTTCTCGGTGGAAGAGGCCAAGATGAAGCGCAAGGAGTGGACCGCCAAACGTGCCGAGGCCGGTTACACCACCGCCACCGCCCGCATTGCAAAGCAGGTGGAGGAGCTGACCGGTGCCGAGACCCGCATCTGCGTACCCGGCCACATGCAGCGCGGCGGCAGCCCCAGCGCCTACGACCGCGTGCTGGCAACCCAGTTTGGCTCCTACGCGGCCGGGCTGGTGGCGGACGAGCATTACGGCGTGACCGTCGCCATGGTCAACCGCCACGTCACCGCCAACCCGCTGGCCGACATTGCCGGTAAGACCCGCGGCGTGCCCGGCGACTGCGATATGCTGAACGTCGCCCGCGCTATGGGCATCAGCCTGGGCTGATTTTTCCGCAAAATATCCAATCCCCGCTCCTCTGCCGCCCGCGGCACAGGGAGCGGGGATTTTTACATCTGCGGCGCTGCCGGGTCGTCGAGAACGCCGTCTCTTCCCCTACGACACGCCAAAAGGCCGCCCCTTTGCCGGGGCGGCCTTGCATGGTTTCTGTGCTTATTCTTCCACGTACTCTTTCTTCAATAGGCTCAAAATCAGCGCACCCACCGCCGAACCGACGGCCAGGGCGACGACGTAGAGCAGGGCATGATCCACGACCGGGAACACGAAGATACCGCCGTGGGGTGCGCGCAGGGCGCAGCCGAACACCATCGAGAGCGAACCGGCCAGCGCCGAGCCGATGATGCAGCTGGGCAGCACACGCAGCGGGTCTGCGGCCGCATAGGGGATCGCTCCCTCGGAGACAAAGCAGAGACCCATGACATAGTTGACAATGCCGTTGCGGCGCTCGTCGGGGCTCCACTTTTTGGGGCAGAAGGTGGTGGACAGCGCGATGGCGATGGGCGGGACCATGCCGCCGACCATAACAGCCGCCATGACCTCGTAGTTGCCGGCAGCCAGCGCCGCCGTGCCGAACACATAAGCCGCCTTGTTGAAAGGGCCGCCCATGTCAATGCTCATCATACCCGCGACGATTGCTCCCAGCATCACCTTGGACGTGTCGCCCATGGCGTTCAGCCAGTCGGTCATGGCCGTGTTGATGATGCCCATGACCGGGTTGATGCCGCACATGACCAGACCAGTGACGAGGATACCGCCCAAGGGGTAAATCAGCATCGGGCGGATGCCGTTCAGGCTGGCAGGCAGCTTCTCGGTGATTTTCTTGAGGAACTGCACAATGTAGCCCGCGGCGAAACCGGCCAGCAGCGCCGCCAGAAAACCGCCGGAAATGCCGGTGGTGTCACCGCTGGCAAGGCCCGCAAAGTTCGTGCCGTTCATGGCCAGCACGCCGCCCGCAAAGCCGACGGCCAGGCCCGGGCGGTCCGCAATGGACATGGCGATAAAGCCTGCCAGAATCGGCAGCATATAGCCGAACGCCGCGTTGCCCACGGTCTTGAAGAAGGCCGCCACCGGCGTGTTCATGCCAAAGTTAGAAGGGTCAATGGTGTAATCGTCCAGCAAAAATGCCAGCGCGATCATGATGCCGCCGCCCACAACGAAGGGCAGCATATGCGATACACCGTTCATCAGGTGCTTGTACAGGCTGTGACCAAGGCTGTCGCTCGCACCGCCTGCGCTCTGCTGGGCCTTGGCCCCGGCTTCGGCGCGGTAGATGGGCGCTTCGCCGTGGGCAATTTTCTTGATAAGCTCCTCCGGTTTGTGGATGCCGTCATCCACGCGGGCAAAAATGACCGGCTTGCCGTCAAAGCGGGCCGTCTCGACATTCTTGTCCGCCGCAATGATGATGCCGTCGCAGGCGGCGATTTCCTCGGGCGTCAGCACGTTTTTCGCGCCGTCGGAGCCGTTCGTTTCAACTTTCGTGGGCAGACCCAGCTTGTCCCCCATCTTGGTCAGGGCCTCGGCGGCCATGTAGGTGTGGGCAATGCCGTTGGGGCAGGCGGTGACGGCCAGCACGCGGTAGCCGCTCTGGCGGATTTCCTGCTGGGTAAAGCTTTCCTCGCCGAACTGGGCATCCTCCTGCGCGTCGATGGCGTCCAAAAATTCAGCGGGCGTCTTGGCGGCACGGAGCTTTTCGACAAAGTCGTCGTTCATCAGCATCTGCATCATGCGGGCCAGCATATCAATGTGCAGGCTGCCGTTTTCCGGCGCAGCAATGGCAAACAGCAGGTCGGTCTTGCCGTCGTCGTCAGGGTTGTACTGCACCGGGGCGCTCAAACGCAGGGCGGCCAGGCTGGGGCGGGTCACGCAGGCCGTGCGGGCGTGCGGGACCGTGATGCCGTTGTCCACATAGGTGGAGGCTTCGGCTTCGCGGGCGTAGAGGGCCTTTTTGTAGGCGTCCTTGTCGGTGATGTTGCCGTGGGTGGCCTGCAGCTCCACGAGCTTGTCAAGGATAGCGGCCTGGTCGGGTGCCGCAACATCCAGCGCGATGGACTGCGCAGTGAACAGTTCCGTGATACGCATACGATTTGTCTCCTTCGTTTGTTTCTATTGAGGTGTAGGGGCCGGGCATACCCGGCCCTCGGCTTTATGGGAAATGCGCATTTATGGCTAAGTTGCGGGCCGCACGTCTTTGCAGGGGCGGATACTTGCATCGGCCCCTGCAAGTCACGGTCTACTCACATCGTCTTGAGCAGCTTATCAATATCCGCCTTTGTCGCCAGTCCCAGGCTGAACGCGGTGGCACTGCCGCAGGCGGTGCCGAGCTTGAGGGCTGCGGCGTAGTCACCGCCGCTCTGCTGATAACCGGCCACAAAACCGGCCACCATGCTGTCCCCCGCACCGACGCTGTTGACGACCTTGCCCTTCGGGCAGCCGATGCGGTGTACGTCGCCCTGCTCGTCCAGCAGCAGCGCACCGTCGCCCGCCATGCTGACCAGCACGTTGCGCGCACCCTTCGCCTGCATCATCCTGGCGGCGGTGACGATCTCGTTATCGTTCGTCAGTTTGACGCCGGCGATCTCGCTCAGTTCGTGGTTGTTCGGCTTGATGAGGAACGGCTTATACCGCAGCACATTCACCAGCAAATCGCGGGTGGCGTCCACGACGGCACGGATGTCGCGGCCTTCCAACCGGGCCAAGATGCGCTCATAGGTCGTCTGCGCCAGGCTGGCCGGGATGCTGCCCGCCAGAATCAGGATATCGCCCTTTTGCAGGCGATCGAGCTTTTCTTCCAACGCCTGCATGGCGCTTTCAGGGATGTCGGGGCCTGCGCCGTTCAGCTCGGTCTCCTGCCCGGCCTTGATCTTGACGTTGATGCGGGTCATGCCGTGGTCGAGGTGGACGAAGTCGGTTTTCAGCCCCTGGGCGACCAGGCCGCGCTCCAGCCACGCACCGGTCTCCCCTGCCACAAAGCCGAGGGCCACGCTCTCGCACCCCAGCTGCGCCAGCACACCGGACACGTTGATGCCCTTGCCGCCCAGCACGCAGTCTTCGCCCTTGGCGCGGTTCACGTCGCCGACGGCCAGCTCACGGTCCAGCCGCACCACGTAATCGATGGCCGGATTGAAGGTCACTGTGTAAATCATAATTCCGTCTCCTTTACCAGTGTCAGCTGCTTGTATTTCGGTTCGGGGCAACGGTTCGTCAGAATCGCGCCGCCGTAAAGCTCGCTGATGACCGCCGGGTAGACCCGCCCGAACTTGGAGTCATCCACGAGGAACCAGGTTTCCCGCGCGCGGCGGGAGGCCATGGCCTTGACGGCGGCCTCCTCGGGGTCAGGGGTCGTGAAGCCTGCGCCCAGCGCCACGCCGTTGGCCCCCAGAAAGGCCTTCGTGAAGTTGAACTGCTGTAAACTCGTCAGTGCCGCCGCGCCGATGATGGCCTCGGTCTTGGGGCGCAGCAGACCGCCGGGTACGCAGACGTTGCAGCTTTTTTGCGCCAGCAGCCGCGCGTGGGCGATGCCGTTGGTGACGTAGTGGGCATCCAGCGCGGGGCCGCTGAGGGCGCGGACCATAGCCAGCGTGGTGGAGCCTGCGTCGATGTAGACGAAATCCCCGGCGCGGACAAGGTCGGCTGCCGCCTGAGCGATGCTGCGCTTTTGGCCGACAGCCAGAGTTTCCTTTGCGGCCATCGTCGGCTCGTCAGCCAGGAATTGGCCGTCCGGCAGTGTTGCGCCGCCGTGGACCTTGTTCAAGCGGCCCTGCCGGTCAAGTTCGGTCAGATCTCGGCGGATCGTGGACTCGCTGGCGTTCAGCGCCTCGCAAAGCTCCTGCACGGTGGCGGTGCGTTTCTCCGCCAGCAGGTTTAAAATCAAGGCAAAGCGTTCTTCGGCTAACATGGGGTGTTGCTCCTTTCCCGGTCATCATTTGACCGTTTTTGGCGATTTATGATGTTTTATGATTGGCTGTATCTGTATTATAGCAGACTCTCCGTCAAAATCAATCATTTTCAGTCATTTTTAATCACCAAAAATCACGTGATAATTTTGTGCAGGATGTACAAAATAAAAAAGGCTTCCCCCAAGGGAGAAACCTTTTTAAGTTGTATGTCAAATAAACTTCCCCGTCCTGCTCTCGGGGATTGCTTTAATCTCCGCAGGCGTCCCGGCCGCCACGACGCAACCGCCCTCTTCCCCGCCGCCGGGGCCCATATCAATGATATAATCTGCGCTGCGGATGACATCCAGGTCGTGCTCAATGACAATGACCGTCGCGCCGTTCTCAATCAGCGTGCGGAACACCCCCAGCAGGGTGCGCACGTCCAGCGGGTGCAGGCCGATGGTCGGCTCGTCAAAGACGAACACCGTGTCGTCCTGGGCCTTGCCCATCTCGCTGGCCAATTTCAGCCGCTGGGCCTCGCCGCCGGAAAGGCTCGGCGTTTCCTCGCCCAGGGTCAGGTAGCCAAGGCCCAAGTCTTGCAGCACTTTTAAACGCTGTGTCACCAATTTTAAGTCTGTGCAAGCCCTCAGCGCCGTGTTGATGTCCATATCCATCAGCTCGGGCAGTGTGTAGGCCCCGCCATGCTTATTCTCGTGGTGGACGGCGTCGGCCTCCGGCGCATAGCGGGAGCCGCGGCAGGCCGTGCAGGGGATCTCCACGTCGGGCAAAAACTGCACGTCCAGGCTGATGGTGCCTGTGCCGTCGCAGACCGGGCAGCGCAGCTTGCCCGTGTTGTAGGAGAAATCGCCCGCCTTGTACCCCAGCCGCTTGGCGTCCGGCGTGCGGGCAAAGACCTTGCGCAGCTCGTCGTGGACATTGGCGTAGGTCGCCACGGTGGAGCGGACGTTGATGCCGATAGGCGTTGCATCGATGAGCTTTACCTGCCCGATACCCACGGCCTGCACGTCTTTGACGTGGGCAGGCAGGGCCGCGCCGCTGGTTTTGGCCGCCAGCGCCGGGACAAGGCTTTCCAAAATCAACGTTGTCTTGCCCGACCCGGACACGCCGGTCACGACGGTCAGGCGGCCTTTCGGGATATCTACTTCCAGCGGCTTGACCGTGTGGATGGCGCCGGTGGAAAGGTGGATGCGCCCCTCGGCAAACAGTTCCTCGGCGGGGCGGTTTTGGGGCGTCACGCTCCCCTGCCCGCCCAAAAACGGCCCGATCTGTGACGCGGCGTTGGCAGTCAGCTCGGGCACGGTGCCCTGGGCAATGATACGCCCGCCGCCTGCACCGGCCTCGGGGCCCATCTCGATGATGTAGTCCGATTCTGTCAACACCTGGGTGTCGTGGTCGACAAGGACGACCGAGTTGCCGTCGGCAATCAGGTCGTGCATGACGCCGTTCAGGCCGACGATGTTCGAGGGGTGCAGCCCGATGGATGGCTCATCCAGCACGTACAGCACGCCGGTGGTGCGGTTGCGAACGGCGCGGGCCAGCTGCATACGCTGGCGTTCCCCGGTGGAGAGCGTCGCGGACGCGCGGTCCAGCGTCAGGTAGCCCAGCCCCAAATCCAGCAGCCGCTTCGCGCCGACGCGGAAGGACTCGCAGATGCTCTCGGCCATGGGACGCATTTCAGGCGGCAGGCTGGCGGGTACGCCGTCCACCCAGTCGCACAGGGCCGTCAGCGTCATTTTGCAGGCCTCGTCCAGGCCGATGCCACGCAGTTTTGGCGCACGAGCGGCCTCCGACAGGCGCGAGCCGCCGCAGTCAGGGCAGGTGTCCACCCGCAGGAATTTCTCCACCCGCTTCATGCCCTTCTCGTCCTTGACTTTGGCGAGGGCGTTCTCAACTGTGTAGACGGCGTTAAAGTAGGTAAAGTCCAGCTCGCCCGCCTCGGGGGTGTTTTTTGCCTTGTAGAAGATGTGCTTTTTCTCTGCCGGACCGTTAAAAACAATGTCTTTCTCTTTGTCTGTCAGTTCACGGAACGGTACGTCTGTGCGCACCCCCATGGCGCGGCAGACATCGGTCATCAGGCTCCACATCAGGCTGTTCCACGGTGCGACGGCCCCCTCGTCGATGGTCAGGGAATCGTCAGGCACAAGGGTGGCCCGGTCCACGGTGCGCACCATGCCGGTGCCATCACAGGTGCGGCAAGCGCCCTGGCTGTTGAAGGCCAGTTCCTCTGCCGACGGCGCACGGACGCGCGCGCCGCACTCCGGGCAGTAAATCGGCTGCTCGGCGGCAACGTTCAGCGTCGGCGGGATGTAATGGCCGTTCGGGCAGCGGTGGCTCGCCAGGCGGGAGAACATCAGGCGCAGACTGTTCAAGAGTTCCGTTCCGGTGCCGAAGGTGCTGCGGATGCCGGGCACACCGGGCCGCTGGTGCAGCGCCAGCGCGGCAGGCACGTAGAGAACTGCATCGACCTGGGCCTTGGCGGCCTGGGTCATGCGGCGGCGGGTGTAGGTGGACAGGGCATCCAGGTAGCGTCGCGAACCCTCGGCGTAGAGCACGCCCAGTGCCAGCGACGACTTGCCCGACCCGGACACGCCCGCAATGCCGACGATTTTATTCAGCGGCACATCGACGTCGATGTTTTTTAAGTTATGCACCCGCGCCCCGCGGATTTGGATAGCGTTTATCATGGGATTCCTCGTTCTGCAAATTGTAGGGGCGGCCATTGGCCGCCCGCGGGCGAGCAATGCTCGCCCTACACGAATAGTTCAATCACAAACACCAGTACACAGCAGATCACCGATACCGGGAACAACCCTGCGCCGCACCAGGCGGCGAGGATGCCTGCCACCAGTGCCGCCGCGCCGGAAATGGGCGTCTGGGTCGCCTCGATGATGGCCGGGAAGGTCATGACCGCCAGCGTCACATAGGGCACGTAGTACAAGAACGACTGGATGAATTGGTTTTTGATGGGCTTACGGATCAGCGTCAGCGGCAAAATGCGGATGGTGTAGGACACCGCGAACATGACCGCTATATAAATGTAGTTATTCATGGTCTGCCTCCTGCTTGACCGGGAACAGCACCGCAGCTGCCGCCGAGATGGCCACCGTTAAAATAATGGTCCGCGTGCCGCCGGACAATGCCGAGATGCCGAGCAGATACTCACAGGCGAAGCTCAGCACAAAGCTGATGACCACCAGCGCCGCCACAATGCGGTTTTTGCGGGCCGGCGGGATGATGATAGCCAAAAACATACCGTACAGCGCCACGCTCAGCGCACTGACAACCCGCAGCGGCAGCGCATTGCCCGCGATAATGCCCAGCGCCGTGCCGATGGCCCATGCGGGCGCGGCCAGCAGGATCGCGCCGTAGGTGTAGTAGGGGTTCAAGTACCCGGGCCGCGCGATGGTAATGCCGAACAGCTCGTCGGTCACATCATACCCGATGAGCAGCCGATGAAAAAACGGCGTCTCGGGCGAGAACCGCTGGGCCAGGGCGCAGCTCATCAAGAGATACCGCGCATTCGCGATCAGCGTAATGACCGCGACCTCCCAATAGGTCGCCTTAGCGGCGATCAGGGTGAACGCCGCATACTCCCCCGCCGAGGCATTGTTGAGCAAGCTCGCCCAGAAGCCCTGCACCGGGGTCAGCCCCGCATTGCGTGCCGCAATGCCCAGCGAGAACGACACCGCAAAGTACCCCAGCGCAATCGGGAAGCCGTCGCGCATGCCCTCGTACAGCACACGGCGGCTGAATTTTGTAGAAGATTCCATATTCCTGTAACTTCCTTTCACCGCGTTTTATTATAACGCAGATGCGCAGGAAAAGAAAGAGGGCGGGCCGGATGTCCGCCGCAGAATTTTTATGAGCTTTGCAATATTGCCCCCAGGGTATATCGTAAGTATAATAGATGTGATACTTGAAAAAAGGAGTTCTCCCCATGTCCCGCGATGCCATCAAATATATTGCCATGCTCACCATGCTTATCAACCACATTGCCAATGTGTTTCTGCCCGCCGGGATGTGGTATACCAATTTGTGCCTTTACATTGGCTATTTTACCGCCGTGACAATGTGCTATTTCCTCGTCGAGGGGTACGGTTACACCCGCTCCAAACGCAAATACGCCGGGCGGCTGCTGGGGTTTGCTGTACTGGCACAGCTGCCCTACCAGCTGGCTTTCCCGGAAAATGGCATTGCGGGCTTTGTGCAGTTCAATATGCTGTTCACCCTGCTGCTCTGCTTTCTGGTGCTGCTGGCGCAGGAAAGAATCCACGACCGCGTGCTGCGCGGGGCGACCATTGTGTTGTTGATCTGCGCGTCGCTCTTCTGCGATTGGGCACTGCTGGCCCCGGTGTTCACACTGCTGTTTATTTGGGCGCGGGATTCCCGCCCGCGCAAGCAGCTTGCCTTTGCCGCGGCGGCAGTGCTCTATGGCGGCATGGCAGGCCTTGGCAGCGGCTCGCTGGCGGAAACCGTCGGCTGCGCGGTGCCCATCCTCACTGCCGGGTTTGTCATCCTCTACCTTTACAATGGGCAGCGTGCCCGGCGGGGGCGCAGCTTTTCCAAGTGGTTCTTCTATACGTTTTACCCGGCACACCTGCTGGTGCTGGGGCTGATCCGCATCCTTGCGTGAATTTTGCCGTATGCTTTGCCGCATACGGCTTTTTTGTTCGGTTTTGTTCAGATTTTCAGGCCCTGCTTGCAACTTGCCCGCCAAACAACTATAATGGATATGTATAACTTTGCATAAAAATCCCCCACAGGGAGTTGAAGATATGAAAAAGAGAAACGACCAGAGTGTCATTGTAAAACGGGCAGTTCTCGTCTTTATCCTCATGTTTCTTGTGTTGCTGGCGGCGTTGGCATTTTTCACCCGCAGCATCGTCATACGCGAACAGCTCAAGGCGTCCTACACGGCGGAGGCCACCGTCGCCAATGTGGAGGCCCAGCTCAACCGCTACCTGGCGGAGTCCGAGCTGCTGAAAAACATCGTTGAGTCCGGGTATGAAATCAGTGACAGCGATTTTGCCGCACTGTCCAAGCTTATGTACAACGAGGACGGCATTATCAAGGCCGTAGAGCTGGCCCCGAACGGCGTCGTGCGCAGCGTTTACCCGCAGGCGAACAACGCCGACGTCCTGGGGCTGAATATGCTCCGGCACCCCGAGCGCAAAGTTGAAGCCAACCTTGCCAAGGAGAGCGGCCAGTACACGATTGCCGGGCCGTTTCAGCTGGTGCAGGGCGGCACCGGCGCACTGCTGTTCGATCCTATCTACACCACCGGCGCGGACGGCAGCCAAAAATACTGGGGCTTCTCCGTCCTGGTGCTGGACTGGGAGAGCTTTCTCGATGAAATCCAAATCAACAAATTACAGGATGCCTCCTACGAGTACCTGATTTGGAAGGAGGGCCACAACGGTGAGCGGATCGTCATTGCCCAGGGCGACCGCCCCGTGGGACCGAACACACTGGAAGTTGCCTGCGCCGTGCCCAACGATACCTGGTATTTTGAGATACGCCCGGCCACGGGCTGGATCACCCCGACCCAGGAAACCTTTAACGTGCTTTTGCTGCTGGTGCTGCCCGCGCTGGCCACAGCCGGCTACTGGCAGTTTGAACTGCGCCGCTACAAGGACGCCGTCCACGCCGCCGAGCTGGAAAAGGCCGCACGGGAGGCACAGGCCGCCAACGTTGCCAAAACGCGGTTCCTTTTTAATATGAGCCATGACATCCGCACCCCGATGAATGCCATCATTGGCTATGCAGGGCTACTGGCAGCCCACCTGGACGAGCGGGATCGTGCGCTGGATTATCTGGGAAAAATACGTTCGTCCAGCGATTTCCTGCTCTCCCTCATTAACTATGTGCTGGAAATGGCCCGCATTGAGAGCGGCAAGGCTGCCTTGAAGCTTGAGCCGTCTGACATCAACGAGCTTGCCGCCTCGCTGAAAGCCGTGTTTGACCCACTGGCCGACGAAAAGCACATCACCACCACCTGCACCATCGATATCCAACACCCCTATGTGCGCAGCGACAAAACGAAGGTACGCGAAATTTTCTTAAATATCATCAGCAACGCCATCAAGTACACACCCGAGGGCGGCCGCGTCGATTTCACCATGACCGAACTGCCCGGCGAAACGCCCGGCACCGTGCGTTACAAGGCTGTCGTGCAGGATGACGGCATCGGTATGAGTGCGGAATATCTCCCCCACCTGTTTGAGGAGTTTTCTCGTGAGCACACCAGCACCGAGAGCCGCGTCATCGGCACCGGCCTGGGCCTGCCCATCGTCAAGTCGCTCGTCCAGCTCATGGGCGGTACCATCGATGTCGAGAGCACTGTTGGTAAGGGTTCGACCTTCACGGTCGTTATCCCCTTCCCTGTCATCAGCAAAGAAGAGCTGACCCAGCAGCGCGAGCAGCCCGCCGACCCCGCCGCTGGGCTGGCAGGAAAGCACCTGCTGCTGGCCGAGGACAACGACCTGAACGCCGAGATCGCGCTGACGATCCTGCAGGAGAACGGCATGATCGTTAACCGCGCTGAGGACGGCATCCGCTGCCTGGAGCTTTTGGGTGCAAAACCCGCCGGGTACTACGACGCCGTGCTCATGGATATCCAGATGCCCCGCATGGACGGCTACCAGGCAGCGCAGGCCATCCGCACTTTGCCTGATGCCCGGTCCACCGTGCCCATTATCGCCATGACGGCCAACGCCTTTGAAGAAGATAAGCAACGCGCGTTTGACGCCGGCATGAATGACCACATCTCCAAACCCATCAGCGTGAACGCCCTGCTGGCCGCACTGCGGAAAAACCTGAAATAACTTGCAGAGAGGAAATTTTCCCCCGGGAAAAACATTTTTTGCCAACCAAAAGCCCATCACCTTTGCCGAGTACCTGAAATATGAATACGACAGGGCTGCTTTTTTGTTGGGCCAGGGCTTGACGCCCGCGCCGCTTGTGTATTATAATAAGTAAGTTATAAGAACGAGGTGTTGCGCAGTTGGTAGCGCGCGTGGTTTGGGACCACGAGGCCGCAGGTTCGAGTCCTGTCACCTCGATACCAGAAAACCACCTGGAAACGTTTGTTTCCGGGTGGTCTTTTTGTATTATACCGCATTTTTTACCGCGCTGCATACAGATACGCGCCTTTGCTGTCCAGCTATTCAAGTATATGTTCTTCTACGCTGCCGCAATGCTGCCACGCTGCAAAGCCTGTGTCCCTGTATACGTGGTGCTGCATAACCTCATCATGGAAGCGATACCCTGCCGAGTTGCCCCCGGCAGGGTATTTTTCTGTTGTCTTTTCCCCGCAAAAACGCTATAATAATCTCAAATTTCGGAATATTCGGGAGGGAATCTTTATGGGAAAGATCAGGCACTGTCTGCGCAGCGCGGCGGGGTATCTGGCGGTGTGCGCCAGGTGGCTGGCGCTGGCGGCGCTGGTGGGGTGTGTTGCCGGGCCGCTGGGGGCGGCGTTCGGGCTGGCGCTGAACTGGGCCAACGCCACCCGCGCGGCCCAGCCGTGGCTGCTGTACCTGCTGCCCATCGCGGGCCTGGTCATCGTGTTTTTGTACAGCCACTTCGACCCCGACGGCGGCGGTTCCACCAATCAGGTGTTCGTCTCGGTGCGAGAGCAAAAGCCCATGACGCTGCGCACCGCGCCGCTGATCTTTGCTTCCACTGTCATGACCCACCTGTTTGGCGGTTCCAGCGGGCGCGAGGGCGCGGCCCTGCTGCTGGGCGGGTCAGTGTCCGGGCAGATCGGCAAGGCGTTTCACTTGGAAAACCGAGACTGCCGTTTAATGACGATGTGCGGCATGGCGGGCGCGTTCTCGGCCATCTTCGGTACGCCGCTGGCGGCCACCATCTTCACGCTGGAAGTCGTGGATGTCGGCTCGATGCAATACGCGGCCCTTCTCCCCTGCCTGGTTTCGGCACTGCTGGGCGTTTTTATCAGCGGGCAGATGGGCCATGCGCCGGAATCCTTCGTTTTGAAAGCCGAGGTCGCCGCCACGCCGCTGAACCTGGTGCGGGTCATTGTGCTGGGGGCGTTGCTGGCGGCGCTGAGCATATTTTTCTGTGAGCTGCTCCACACCGCGCCCAAGCTCTACAAAAAATTTCTGCCCAACGCCTATCTGCGCGTTGCGGCGGGCGGCGTGCTGATTCTGGCGCTGACAAAGCTGCTCGGCACGACCGACTACAACGGCGCCGGTGCCGCCGTCATCGAGGCCGCCATCGACGGCGAGGCCGTACCCTACGCCTTCCTTTTAAAAATGCTGTTCACCGCGCTGACCCTGGGTGCAGGGTTCAAGGGCGGCGAGATCGTGCCCATCTTCTTCACCGGGGCGACGTTCGGCTGTGTAGCTGCGCCGCTGCTGGGTCTGCCGCCGCAGCTGGGCGCGGCGCTGGGTATGGTGGCGCTGTTCTGCGGTTGCACCAACAGCCCGCTGGCGTCCATCTGCCTGGCGATTGAAGTATTCGGCGGGCAGTGCATTGCGCTGTTTGCGCTGGCCTGCGCGGTGTCGTACATGCTGTCCAGCTATTTCAGCCTCTACCGTGAGCAGCACTTTCTGCACTCCAAGCTGCGCATTGTGGGCGTGCAGCGGGTCCATGGCCGCTGGTCCGAGACGGATGCCAAGCATTTTACCACAAACGATGACGGCGAAAATTAGTTGCGGGAACGCTGTTTCCATGGTATAATTAAGTGTTATGGAGGAATGGGCGTTTATGAGTAGACTTGCACTGGAAAAGCACTGCTGGGCGGAGATCGATCTGACAGCATTGCGCAGCAATTTTGAATATATCCACCGCGCGGTAGGCGGCGATATCTGTGCCGTTGTCAAGGCCGACGCTTACGGCCACGGCGACACGACCATCGCCCACGCCTTGCAGCAGGCCGGTGCGGCGGCGTTTGCCGTCAGCAGCTTGGGCGAGGGACGGCACCTGCGCCGCAGCGGCATCACAAAACCGATTTTGATTCTGGGCTTTGCTGACCCGTCCTATGCGGCAGTGTTGGCAGAAAATGACATAGCCACGGCCTGTTTTTCCACCGAGTACGCGCAGGCACTCTCCGCTGCCGCCGTCAAGGCGGGCGTACAGGCCAAGGTACACCTGAAAATCGACACCGGCATGGGCCGCATTGGCTTTGCGGTGCGTTCCGGGTTTGATGAAACTATCCACGAGCTGGAAGCCCTGTACACCCTGCCGGGGCTGGATATCTGCGGCGTGTTCCAGCATTTTGCCGTGGCGGACAGCAACACCCCTGCGGACACCGCCTACACCGACGAGCAGTATGCGCTGTTTGCCAGGGTGGTAGCGCGTTTGCAGGCCGATGGCTTTGCCACCGGCACCGTACACTGTGCCAACTCGGCCGCGCAGCTGCGCCACCCCGAGTGGCGGCACGATATGACCCGCGCGGGCATCATTTTGTACGGGCTTGACCCCAGCGACGACGTCCGCTTTCCTGCCCTGCAGCCGGTCATGTCGCTGAAATGCGTTGTGACCTTTGTCAAGAACTTGCAGCCCGGCCAGAGCGTGAGCTATGGGCGCACTTTCACAGCCGAGCGCCCGATGCGCGTTGCCACGGTCTGCGTGGGCTACGCCGACGGCTACCCCCGCCGTTTGTCCGGCGGGCTTGGCGTCATGAACATACACGGCCACGCTGCCCCCGTGGTGGGCCGCGTCTGCATGGATCAGACTATGCTCGATGTAACGGACATTCCTAATGTCAAGATGGGCGACGAGGTCACAGTCTTTGGCCCGGGCGGCGGCGACACCGCCGACACCATTGCGGCCAAGACCCAGACCATCAACTACGAAATTGTCTGCGGGCTGGCACGCCGCGTGCCCCGCGTATACAAAGAGAACGGCAAGATCTGCGAGATCTGGAACGATTTGGAGGAAACCTGATGGCCCGCAAAAACATCCGCAACTTCTGCATTATCGCACACATCGACCACGGCAAATCCACCCTGTCCGACCGTATGCTGGAGCTGACCGACAGCGTTGACAAGCGCACGATGACCGACCAGGTGCTGGACGACATGGACATTGAAAAAGAGCGCGGCATCACCATCAAGGCTCGCGCCGTGACGATGCGCTATAAGGCCGACGACGGCGAGACCTACGAGTTCAACCTCATCGACACCCCGGGCCATGTTGACTTCCAGTACGAGGTCAGCCGCAGCCTGGCCGCCTGCGAGGGCGCAGTGCTGGTCGTGGACGCCAGCCAGGGCGTGGAGGCCCAGACGCTGGCAAACTGCTATCTGGCGCTGGACCACAACCTGGAAGTCGTACCGATTTTGAATAAGATCGACCTGCCCAGCGCCGACCCGGACGCCGTAGCGAAGGAGGTCGAGGACGTCATCGGCCTGCCCTGCATGGAGGCCCCGCGCGTGTCCGCCAAGCTGGGCATCGGCGTTAAGGACGTTTTGGAGTGCGTCGTGCGGGACGTTCCCGCCCCCACCGGCGACCCGACGCTTCCGCTGAAAGCGCTGATCTTCGACTCCATCTACGACAGCTATAAGGGCGTCATCGTCTATGTGCGCATCTTTGAGGGCACCGTCAAGCCCGGCGACACCATCCGCCTGATGAGCACCGGCGCGGAGTTCCAGCTGGTGGAGGTCGGCCACATGGGCGCGACCCAGATGACCCCCTGCGACAAATTGGAGGCCGGCGAGGTCGGCTACCTGACTGCCAGCATCAAGACTGTGCGCGACACCCGCGTCGGCGATACCGTGACGCTGGCCGCCAACCCGACGGCCGAACCGATGCCCGGTTTCCGCACCGTGACGCCGATGGTTTTCTGCGGCATCTACCCCGCCGACGGCGCGGACTACCCCGATCTGAAAGACGCGCTGGAAAAATTGCAGCTGAACGACGCGAGCCTGACCTTTGAGCCGGAGACGAGTGCCGCGCTGGGCTTCGGCTTCCGCTGTGGGTTCCTCGGCCTGCTCCACATGGAAATTATCACGGAGCGGTTAGAGCGCGAGTTTGATCTGGACCTCATCACCACGACGCCGGGCGTTCAGTACCGTCTGACGCTGACCGACGGCACGGTGGAGATCATCGACAACCCCTCCGCCTACCCTGATCCGACCCGTATCGTCAAGCAGGAGGAGCCGTTTGTCAATGCCCACATTTACACGCCGAACGATTATGTCGGCCCGCTGATGGACCTGTGCCAGACGAAGCGCGGCGTGCTGGTAGACATGAAGTACATGGACGAAACGCGCGTTGACCTGCACTATCAACTTCCGCTGGGTGAGATCGTCTATGACTTCTTCGATGCCATCAAATCCCGCAGCCGCGGCTACGCCAGCTATGACTATGAGTGGGAAGGCTGGCACGAGAGCAAGCTGGTTCGTCTGGACTTTTTGCTCAATGGCGAGGTCGTGGATGCCCTGTCGATGATCGTGTTTGCGGACAACGCCTACGCCAAGGGCCGCCGCATCTGCGAAAAATTGAAGGAGAACATTCCCCGCGCACTGTTTGAAATTCCTGTGCAGGCGGCCGTGGGCGGCAAGGTCATTGCCCGCGAGACAGTCAAGGCCATGCGCAAGGACGTGTTGGCCAAGTGCTACGGCGGCGACATCACCCGCAAAAAGAAGCTGCTGGAAAAGCAGAAGGAAGGCAAAAAGAAAATGCGCCAGCTGGGCAGCGTAACCCTGCCGAGCGAAGCGTTTACAGCGGTGCTGAAACTGGATTCGGATTCGTAACGGGGGTTTGTTCCTTCTTTGCAAAGAAGGAACCGAAGAAATTCCAAACAAAATCACAATATTTGTAGGGGCCGGGCATGCCCGGCCCGCGGCTTTCCGGTAAAATTGCTTTTGCCGTAAGGTTGCGGGCCGCACATGTGCGGCCCCTACCCTGCTTGTAGGGAGAGGTCTTGACCCCTCCGGGCTGTTTGCGGCCATCGTCACGTTCCCGGAGCGGTCAAGACCGCTCCCTACGGACCACCCATAAAACGACATAACAGCAAAAAGAGGGTACCTGCTATTTCAGCAGATACCCTCTTAAATTATGTAATACTAAATTACATCAGGCTGCGGTACAGTGCTTTGATTTCCTCGACGTTCGTGTCGCGGGGGTTGCCGGGGCAGCAGGCATCTGCAAAGGCGGACTCGGCCAGGAACTGGATATCCTCTTCCTTCAGAATGCCCTTCAGGTCAGCGGGAATGCCGACGTCAGCAGAGAGCTTCTTGACCTCGGCGATCGTTGCATCGGCGGCCTCGGTGTCGTTCATCTCGTCGATGCCCTTCACGCCCATGGCCTTGCCGACGGCGCGGTAACGCTCTCCTGCAACGGTCTTGTTGTATTCCAGGCCGGTGGGCAGGATGATGGCGCAGGCAACGCCGTGGGGGGTGTCATACAGGGCAGACAGACCGTGGGCCATGCTGTGCACGATGCCCAGACCAACGTTGGAGAAGCCCATACCGGCAATGTACTGGCCCAGGGCCATGCCCTCGCGGCCCTCCGGGGTGTTCTGCACAGCGCCGCGCAGGTTTTCGGAGATCAGCTTGATGGCCTCGAGGTGGAACATATCGGAGATGGTGCAGTGGCCCTTGGTGATGTAGCCCTCGATGGCGTGGGTCAGGGCGTCCATGCCGGTGGCAGCGGTCAGGCCCTTGGGCATACTGGACATCATATCGGGGTCAACCACGGCAATCTCAGGGATATCGTTGGTGTCCACGCAGACGAACTTGCGCTTCTTCTCCACGTCGGTGATGACGTAGTTGATGGTGACTTCGGCCGCAGTGCCTGCGGTGGTGGGCACAGCAATAGTAAAGACAGCGTGCTTCTTGGTGGGGGCCACGCCCTCCAGGCTGCGGACGTCGGCAAACTCGGGGTTATTGATGATGATGCCGATAGCCTTGGCGGTGTCCATGGAAGAACCGCCGCCGATGGTCACGATGCAGTCAGCCTCGGCAGCCTGGAAAGCCGCCACGCCGTCCTGCACGTTCTTGATGGTGGGGTTGGGCTTGATCTCGCTGTACAGGGCATAGGCAAAACCGGCAGCCTCCAGCAGGTCGGTGACTTTCTTGGTGACGCCGAACTTGACCAGATCAGGGTCAGAGCAGACGAAAGCCTTTTTGTAGCCGCGGGCGGTCAGTTCGGGAACGATGTTCTCGATAGCGCCGTGGCCGTGGTAAGAGATAGAGTTCAAAACAATACGATCTGCCATAGAATATTCTCTCCTTTAAACATATCGGCTTTGGGCCGATGATTTCCATACTCTACGGTTATTATACCACCGCCATTTTCACAGTACAATCCAAAAAAGTGGCGCAAAGTTTGTGAAAAGTGTACAAGGCCTGTCCTTAGGCCCTGCTGTACCGGTTCAGCGCCATCGAAATCGTCAGGTTGATTTTGCTGACCTGCATCATATGGCGGGAAAATGCCGGCAGCGTGCTGTCTTTTTTCGTGCCGCCCCATTCCAGCAATTCTTCCGGTTTTTTCATGGGTTTGCCAAGGAACAAAAAAAGCTTCCCCCTCGGGGGAAGCTGGCCGTGAGGCGGACTGATGAGGGGCAGCTTTGCCGCTGTCGCCCGTTTAGGGGACTGCTACGGCCAGTTCTCCCCTCATCCGGCCCTGCGGGGCCACCTTCGCCCCCAAGGGAGAAGGCTTGGTGGGTCACGCCTCTTCTTTTTCTTTCTGTGCCTTGATGACCTTCAGGCGGCTGAACTCCTCGCGTTCGCGTTCGCTCAGGACCTCGTCGATGGACTTGATGGTCTTTTGCATCTGGGGTATCTGCACGTTGCCCAGGGCGTTGGCGCGCTTCTGGGTCTTTTGGATGGCCTCGGCCAGGCGGATAACGCTTGTCTCGACCTCGGCCAACTCGACGGTCAGGGTCTTGACCTCATTGAATTTGAGGTAGGCCACATCGATGGTGCCGTTTGTCGATTCCAGATCGTAGTACAGCCCCAGCGGCGAGGTGGTGTTCAGCTTGAGGGTGGGCAGCTCGACGCCCATAACGCTGCGGGTGCTGAGCTGCACGCCGCGCTCCACCGGCACACCGGCCGCATAGCCGCCGACAGAGCCCAACATGATATTGGCCTTTTTCAGGGCCTCGTAGGCCTCGGCATAGGCCGCCGAGATGCGGTCCTGTATACCTGCCGCACGGTCGATCAGCTGCATCATCTCGCGCACCAGGATATTGCGCTTGCGGTCCATCAGGTCATAGCCCTGGGTCGCCAGCGCCAGGCTGCGCTTCGTCGCCATCAGGTTTGATTTTGTGGGAAAAACCTGCTGTGCCATTGGGTACTCCTTTTATACTGCTTTGGCTTCCCCTGCGGGGGAAGCTGTCACCGAAGGTGACTGATGAGGGCCGAGTGTGCCATTATCACCCGTCTACGGGCATTCCCCGCACGCTCTCCCCTCATCCGCCCCTGCAGGGCACCTTCTCCCCCATGGAGAGAAGGCTTTGGGGTTACTTTTTACTGATTCTCGCCTTCGCCGGCTCGTAATACTTATCCAGCGTCTCGGCGTCGCAGCGATCCAGCGCATTGCGCGGCAGGGTCGCCAGCAGCTCCCAGCCGAGGTCAAGCGTCTGCTCCATCGTGCGGTCGGTGTTGCCCTGACCGATGAACTCCTGCTCGAACGCACGGCCAAAGGCCATCAGCTGCTTGTCGCTCTGGGACAGTTCTTCCTCGCCGATGACGCTTGCCAGCGCCTTGGCGTCCTGCACCTTGGCGTAACAGGCAAACAGCTGGTTGGACAGCGTGACGTGATCCTCACGCGTGTAGCCCGCACCGATGCCGTCCTTCATCAGACGGGACAGGCTGGGCAGCACAGAAACCGGCGGATACAGGCCGATGGCATCCATGCCGCGGTCCAGCACGATCTGGCCCTCGGTGATGTAGCCGGTCAGGTCGGGGATGGGGTGCGTGATATCGTCGCCAGGCATCGTCAGGATCGGAATCTGCGTCACAGAACCCTTGCTGCCCTTGATGATACCGGCGCGCTCGTACAGGCTCGCCAGGTCAGAATACAGGTAGCCGGGGAAGCCTTTTCGGCCGGGAATCTCGCCCTTGGAGGACGAGAACTCGCGCAGGGCCTCGCAGTAGCTTGTCATATCGGTCAGGATGACCAGGACGTTCTTGCCCAGATCAAAGGCCAGATACTCGGCCACAGTCAGCGCAGCGCGCGGGGTGATGATACGCTCGATGATGGGGTCGTTTGCCAGGTTCAGCAGCATGACAACGCGCTCCATCGCACCGCAGCTCTCGAAGCTCTCACGGAAGTACGAGGCAACGTCGTTCTTGACGCCCATGGCGGCAAAGACGATGGCAAAGTCCGAACCGTCGGCCACGCTGGCCTGCTTGACGATCTGGACAGCCAGCTCGTTATGCTTCATGCCGGAGCCGGAGAAGATCGGCAGCTTCTGGCCGCGAATCAGCGTGGCAAGGCAGTCGATGGACGAGATACCGGTGTGGATGTAGTTGCGGGGGTAAACGCGGCTGACCGGGTTGATGGGCGCGCCGTTGACGTCGCGGCGGGCCACCGGGTAGATATCGCCCAAGCCGTCAATGGGGCGGCCCAGGCCGTCCAGCACGCGGCCCAGCAGTTCGGGGCTCAAATCCATCATCATCGGGTGGCCGGTCATAACCGTGCGGTTGTTGACCAGGCTCAGACCGCGGGTCCCCTCGAACACCTGGATAACGCAGCGGTCGCCGTCCACACGGACAACACGACCCACGCGGGTGGAGCCGTCGTCGAGGTGCAGCTCGACCATTTCATCATACTGCACGCCCTTGACGTCGTCCAGCACGACCAGACTGCCGTTGATTTGGGAAAGTCCGATATGTTCCAGAATCATGTTATTCCCTCCTCATCAGCCCTGGGCCACGGCGGCCAGCTTGGTATCGATGGCTTTTTGCAGCTCGTCCAGCTTGGTAAAGTCGTCGTTGGGCACGGTATATTTCATCTGCACCAGCTCGTCAAACAGGCCGGTAGCCAGCAGACGGCTGACCGGCACCTGCTTGGCGACGAGCGCGGCGCACTTGTCGTACAGATACAAAATGGTTTCCATCATCTTCAGCTGCTTTTCCAGCGGGACATAGGTATCCACGGCGTGGAAAGCGTTCTGCTGCAAGAAGCCTACGCGGATAACGCGGGCGATCTCGATGGTCAATTTCTGGTCGTCGGGCAGCACGTCCGAGCCGATTAGCTTGACGATCTGCATGAGGTTGTTCTCCTGCAAAAGCAGGTTGGCGATGCGCTCACGGCAGGACATGAAGTCGTGGCCGACATTATCATAGTACCAGCCGCCGAGGTCACCCAAATACTCGCTGTAGGAGTCGTTCCAGTTGATGGCCGGGTAGTGGCGGGCATAGGCCAGGGACTTATCCAGCGCCCAGAAGCAGCGGGTGAAGCGCTTGGTGTTCTGGGTGACAGGCTCGGAGAAGTCGTTGCCCTGCGGGCTGACTGCACCGATGACCGAGACGGAGCCTTCTGCGCCGTTCAGCGTCTTGACATAACCGGCGCGCTCGTAGAACTCGGCCAGGCGGCTGGGCAGGTACGCAGGATAGCCCTCATCGGCGGGCATTTCCTCCAGACGGCCGCTGATCTCACGCAGAGCCTCGGCCCAGCGGGAGGTGGAGTCAGCCATCATGGCGGCGTGGTAGCCCATGTCGCGGTAATACTCGGCCAGCGTAATGCCGGTGTAGATGGACGCCTCACGCGCAGCAACAGGCATGTTGGACGTGTTGGCAATCAGCACGGTACGATCCATCAGGCTCTTGCCAGTGCGGGGGTCGACCAGTTCGCTGAACTCCTGCAAGGCCTGGGTCATCTCGTTGCCGCGTTCGCCGCAGCCGACATAGATGATGATATCGGCATCGCACCACTTTGCGATCTGGTGCTGGGTCATCGTTTTGCCGGTGCCGAAGCCGCCGGGGATGGCCGCCGCACCGCCCTTGGCCAGCGGGAACATCGTATCAATGACGCGCTGGCCGGTGATCAGCGGCCGGGGCGAGGTCATGCGCTCGGCCGACGGACGCGGGGTGCGGATGGGCCACTTCTGACACAAGGTCAGCGTGTGTTCCTTGCCCTTGGCGTCGGTCAGCTTTACAATGGGTGAATGGACGGTGTAGCTGCCGTTAGCGGCGACCCAGGTCACGGTGCCGGAAATCGTCGGCGGCACCATACAGCGGTGCTGGATGGCGGGCGTCTCCGGGCAGGTAGCGTAGATTTGGCCGGGGGTCAGGGTGTCCCCTGCCTTGACGGTCACGGTCACGTCCCACTTGGCGCTCTCGTCCAAGGACGGCTCATGGGCACCGCGCTCGATAAAGCTGCCCATGTGCTGCTCAATGGCGGGCAGCGGGCGCTGGATACCGTCATAGATGTTGCGCAGGATGCCAGGGCCGAGGGTGACGGACAGCGGGCCGCCCGTGCTCTCGACAGGCTCGCCTGCTTTCAGGCCGCCGGTCTCCTCATAGACCTGGATCGTGGTTTCCTTGTCGTTCATGCGGATGACCTCGCCCACAAGGCGGGCGTTGCCCACATAGACCATTTCCATCATTTCCAGGTCGGTTTTGCCCTTGATGGTGACAACGGGGCCGTTGATGCTGTAAATTTTATTTTCCATGGCTTTGCCCCTCAAATGTTGATTTCCAGCCCGGCGTTCTGCAAGAACCATTCGTGCTGGGCGTTCAGGCGTGCTGCCAGCGTGTCGTCGGCAACCAAGCCTTTGGCGGCGTTTGCGCCTTTCAGACCGCCGAGTTCAATGCTTTCATCGGCGGTAAACGTCGTGCCGACGGGCAGCTTGACGTTTTGCAGCAGCGGCAGATCCGCCGGGCGGGCGGCGATATTCGCATTCTCGCCCAGGGCTTCCGCCAGCGCGGCAGCCTCGTTTTGCAGCCAGGCGGCGTATTTGTCGCTGGCGGCAAAGGCGGCCAGCTGGCTGCGTGCCTCGGCAAAGGTCTCGTCGGCAATCTTCTGGCGCTGGTCAGCCAGCGTGGCGCGGGCGGCCATGCGGGCAGCGCTCAAATCGCGGTTAGCGCGGGTGCGGGCACGCTCGGTCTCAAAGCGCAGGGTGCGCTCCACACGGGCGTTTTCGGCCTTGCGGGTAGCATCCAGCTGGCCGGAAATTTCCCGCTCGGTCTCCTCGCGGATAGCGGCGCAGGCGGCCTCGCCTTCCGCGCGGATGGACTCCAGAAAGCGCTCGGCGCGGGTATCTAATTCGTTCATGGTCACACCTCTCAAATCTTCACGCCGATGGCCTCGCGGATATAGCGGGTCAGGCGGTCCTTACCGGCAGCACCGCCGCCGGTGGAAGGCACGGTGATGAGCAGCGGCCCACCGGCAGCGCGGGCACTGTCCAGCGTGGCTGTGTAAGTCTCGGCGATCTTCTCGGTGACGAGCAGCACGGCAATGTCCGGCTGGTTGGCGGCATCCGCCAGCGCGTGCCGCAGGTCGGCCTCGCTGCGGGCTACGGTGCCCTCAATGCCCGCCAGACGCAGGCCGTTCATGGCGTCTGAGTTGTCGCTGATGAGAAAGAACCGCATAGCATTACACCAGCTTAGACAGGATCATGATGGAGATAACCAGGCCGTACAGGGCGATGGACTCACCCAAAGCGACGAAGATCAGGCTCTTGCCGAAGGTCTTTTCGTTCTCGCTGTTGGCAGCGATAGCAGCAGGTGCAGCGGAGGCAACGGCCATGCCGCCGCCGATACCGGCCAGGCCGGTTGCCAAAGCAGCAGCCACCAGGCCGATGCTCAAAGAGCTGTTGTGGTCGTTGTCGGTGTTGACAGTCTCGGACGCAGTCGTGGCAGCGGTGGTGTCGGTGGCGGCATCATCGGCGGCAAAGACGCCCAGTGCGCCGCAGCAGGTCACAGCGGCCACGATCAGGATGGTAACGAACAGTTTGCTGAACTTGGTTTTCATAATGGAACCCTCCGTAAATTTTTATTGTATCCGCGCCTTTTTGTCAGGCGCTTTTGTAGGGGCCGGGCATACCCGGCCCGCGGCTTCGATTCTATCGACCGGTTGTGGGTTGGTTGCGGGCCGGACATGTCCGGCCCCTACCTCGCGTCCTCTTACGCTTTCTCTTTCTTTAGGTCAAACGCCACGAACTTGCGGCCGCCGCCCTTGTAGCAGCGGCTGAACATCTCGTAGAACTCCAAACGGATGCCCTGGATGGCGGACAGCAGCGCTTCCAGACAGATAACCACCAGGTTGCCCAGGATGACCACGACGATATTGTTCGGCGTACCGGCCAGCGTAAAGACGACCATCATCATGCTGGCGTGGACAATGACGAACGCGCCCACACGCAGGAAGGAAATGGTGTTGGACAGGTAGCTCAGCACTGTTTCCAGCAGTTCGAACACGCTCTGCATCAAGTAGTTGCCCATGCCGCCTGCGGGCTGCCAGGGCTTGCCTTCGACCATCGGGGCCAGCAACTCTGCAAACAGCAGCAGCACCAAACCGACCACCAGACCGATGATTGCCACGACCTGCGGCATAAACGTGACCGCGCCCATGTAAGCGCTTGCCAGGTCAACACCGCACAGGTAGGTGACGACACCAACCAGGCCGTTGGGCGAGAAGATGAACTCGCCCCACTCCTTGTGACGGGCGTGGGTGTACATATTCAGCGCCATGGCCGCCAGCACCAGCACAATGCCGATGTAGACAGCCACCATCAGGATGCCGGTGATGGAATCCATGACCGAAACGGGCTTGCCTGCCATGCCAATGGCATGGTAGAGCGGGTCGAGGGCCTCCTCGTAGCCAAAGAGAGAACCGTAGACCAGGCCAAAGATCGTGCTCGAAATGCCGCAGGGGATCATCAGATGGAACAGGTCATTGTGCTTGACCTTCCACATAAAGGTGCTGAACAGCGCCAGCACAATGCCCTGCCCGACATCGCCAAACATCATGCCGAACAGCACGGTGAATGTGATCGCTACAAAGCCGGTGACATCTGTCTCGCCGTAGGCGGGCAGACCGTACATTTCGACGAAAAACTCAAAAGGGCGGCTCCACCAGGGGTTTTTCAGCTTGGTGGGGGGCGTCATCTTGCCGGCGGATTCCGGCCCATCGACCGTGACGCGCAGCCCCTTGACGGCGCGGGCCTTACCCGCGACCTCGTCCACCTCCGACGCCGGGACCCAGCCGACGCAGAAGAAGTGTTGGCCCTTGACCGCCGCCATCCGGCGCAGGTCGTACACAGCGGCGTAGTAGCAGGCCGTGTCGTACAACAGCTGAACCTTCTCGGCGTTCTTCTGCCACAGGGTGGCAATGCGGCCGTTGACATCGTCCACGCTCTTGTTGACGACATCAAGGTTTTCTTTAAAGTGCTCGATGATCTCGGCGGGCGAACCGGCCGCGCCGGGCACATGCACCGGCTCAAAGTACAGCATCGAGAAGATACCGTCGGTTTCCAGCGCTTTCTCCCGCGGGGTCATGTAGACGCCCCAGTAACCGGCCTTCGTCTGGTTGCAGGGGGTGAACAGGATATACGGATCATCGCCGTAGTTGTTCATCAGCTTGTTGTAGCCCTCGGCGGGCAGGAAGCCGAAACGCACCTTGACGTGGGCGCAGTCCAGCAGGTCATCGACGTTGACCTTCAGGCCGGTAAAGTGGCTGTACTGCTCGATGCCGTCCTCGCAGAGCTTTTTCTGGTCCAGCAGGATCTTACGCTCAGCGCAGAGCTCGTCGATTTGTTCGAGCAGATCGCTTAAATAGCTGCGGCCCTCGGCGTCCACCGGGTCGCTGTGCTGCTGCCCCTTGTGCAGCTCTATGTTGGCCTCCTGGGCCATGGTCTCGATCTGGTCGCGGATCGCTGTGTGGGGGTTTTCTTCATTCAGAGCGCCGTACCCCAGCGATTCCGACATATATCTGGTGGCAGGTTCCAAGTCAAAGCGGCCGTCCATGCAGCACGAGCCGATAAACTCGTTCAGCTGCGGCATCGTGCCCTGTACCCGCACCAGTTTCATCTTTTCAACCAATCAGTTCACACTCCTTCAAACTGTCTTACACCCGTGTGGTGCGGCGGCCAGAGGACTGGCCGCCCTACGGTATCGTACCTCGGGTGTAGGGCGGTCAGTCCCCTGACCGCCGCGGCGTGTTGCCGTCACCGACAGTGTAAAACTCAATCGTTCTCATCAAATCCCACCAGCAGCGACTGGACTTCCTCGGGCGGCAGCTTGTAATGCACGCCCTCGATGATGTGATCCAAGTCCTGCACCTCGCACTGGGCCAGCCAGACGTAACACAGCATAACCAGCGTTGGGTCGGTGGAAAACCGCAGCCACTTTTTGCACCAGTCGCAGCGGTAGTGGAAGAAGCCTTCCTTCAGCACGCTGTACTCGTGGTGGCCCAGCAGCGGGCCATACTTTGTCTTGGCGAACCGCGCCTTGAAGTCGGCCAGGTCGCGTGCGGCGAGCAGGTACCCCCACTCGTCGTTCGTCATAGCCGTGCAGTCGCGGCGGGCGTTGGAACGCACCACCGAATCCGGTGCGCCAATACGGATGAGCCGCGCTGCGTTAGAGACAGCGGACGTATCGCATTCCAGCTCCACCAAATCGCGCAGGTTCGGCGCGGCGCTCGTACCTTTCTTGGCCGGGGCCAGCGCCACAAGGGCTTTGTGGCGGCGGTCCTGCAAAAGCGGCTCGGCCTGGGCAGTCAGGCCCCGGTCCGGCTTGGCGGCTTTCATCGGTTCCAGGACTTTTTCCCACGGCGTGTCGGCCACAGCGGCCAGGATGCCGTCCAGGCTCGTGGCTTTAGCCAGCGCGTAGAGGTCGATGCAGCAGCGCTGCTGCATGAACTCCGGCAGGCGGAAGAGGTAATCGCCAGGGCGGCCTGCATCCAGGCAGCGCATGGCGGCGGTCAGCTCATCGACCTCGCAGCAAAGGGTGAAGTACTCGTACACCTTGCTGCCCGCGCTGCGGTCATAGCGGCAAAGGCTGTCGTACCGGGCGTACAGGCCCTGGCGCAGCAGGTTTTCCAGCTGGGCGCGGCGGGCGTACTGGGGGTTGACCTCGGCCAGGGCGTCGGCGTACAGCGGGTATTCCTTCAAGGCCGCGGCAAGCTCAGTCATCGTGCGGCAGCCCATCAGGCGGCGGTAATCGTCGGCACGCAGCCTGCGGCCATACAGGGCGCGGGCCTTGGCCAGTACGGCGTTGCCGGAAGCCGCACTCGCCTTCATCATTGTGCGGCCTCCCCGCCCAGGGTGCGCTGTACAAGCTCGGCACACCATTGTGCTTGTTTCGCCTTTGCGGCGGCGGTCATGGTCTCGGCAGCCTGCCGGCGCTGCTGCTCCAGTGCCGCCAGCGCGGCGGCGTTACCGTCGGCCGCGGCCTTGGCTGCGGCTGCACACTCGGTTTTTTCGCGGGCGTCACACTCCGCGATGATTTTCTGTTTCTGCTCGTCCAGGGCCGCCAACCGGGCGGTACGCTCGGTCTTGGCCTTCTCGCTGGCCTTGCGCTGGGCGGCGTCCATCTCCAAAATGGCCTGCATCAGGTCGTTGACATCTTTCATGCAATGCACCTCACTCTTTGGGAGCTTTACCTGAACCAATCAGCGTTTCCCTTCCCTTGCATTCTCTGCACCCGGAAGTAGTTCCTATATGTAAATAGGTAAACCAACTTTTTCAGGTTCAGCCGTAATTATAGCACTATGACCAAATATGGCAAGTGGTTTTTGTGCAGTTTTATTTGTACAAAAATGGGTTTGTGTTTTTCCTGTCGATGTTTTGCGAAATCGATCTCACTGCTTTTTCATGGCGGCCAGTCCTTTGCCGAACACAAACCGCACCAGCGGGCCTGCGCCGCACAGCTGCCACAGGAACGCGGTGGGATAGTTCATCGCCGTGGTCTGCACCCACATGGCAAAAAAGTTTGCGTTGTGGCTGTCCTTGAAGAACAGCGTGGCGAAAAAGCTCATCAACGGGCACATCATCCAGGCCGACAGGCAGGAGATGGCCGCTACCAGAAACACCTGCTTATCCTTGCCGGGGGTGAACCAACCCATGGCGATGCGCATGGCCGCGGGGCCGACCAGGAACGTATCCAGCAGGAAGCCGATGACGCCCATAATGGGCAGCTCGCTGAGGGCAGCGGCGAAGATGAAATTCTGCATCCCACCCACATCCAGTGCGATATTATAGCAGACCATTCCGTAGACCATAACACAGACCATCATGACGGTGTAGACGATTTCCTGTTTCTTTGTTTGCGGCATTGTAATTACTCCTCATATGTACGTTATTTTCTCCAAAACAAAAACAGCCGTAGGGTGTCGCTCAACTCGTTGCGACACCCTGCGGCTGTTGTCTCACTGCGTTGGAAAGTGGAGCCAGTATACCGCAAATTTTCCGCTTATGTAATACCCCTGCACAAATTTCTGCACTTTGTATAAAATATTTCTCCGTTTTGCCGCGTCACTTTGGTACAAAACGCCGCAACTGTCGCCGCAAACTTTACATGGATGGCGCGGCGCGCTATAATGGGCAATGGTTGGAGGGGCGGCCAATGCCCGCCCCTGCACGCGCAATCACATAGAGGGGTCGAAAAATCATGTCACATTCACTATTGCATCACCGCGGGCAGATGTCCGAGGCATTCCGCACGGTCATGTTTCTGTCCGCATCGGGCGGGTTACAGGACGCCTACACCTACATCGGGCGCGGCAAGGTGTTTGCCAACGCCCAGACCGGCAACATCGTCCTGATGAGCCAAAGCCTGTTCGAGGGCGATTTTGCACGGTTCGCCCACTATTTCATCCCGGTGCTGGCCTTTGCGCTGGGCGTGGCGGCGGCTGAGTGTATCCGCCTGCGCTGGCGCGAGGCCAAGCGTATGCACTGGCGGCAGCTTGTGCTGCTGACCGAGATTGCGCTGCTGTTCGTGGTGGGCTTCTTCCCCGCCGCGTGGGATATCGGTGCCAACGCATTGGTATCCTTTTCCTGCGCCATGCAGGTACAGGCGTTCCGCAAGGTACACGGCTACCCGTTTGCCAGTACCATGTGCATCGGCAACCTGCGCAGCGGTATGGATTCGCTGGTTGGTTTTGGGCATACCCGCGACAAAAAGCTGTTGTGGAAGGGTCTGCACTATTTCGGCGTGATTTTCGTGTTTGCACTGGGTGCAGGCATCGGCACACAGTGCGTCGGCATTTTCGGCGAGAAAACGATCTGGCTTTCCTGCGCACTGCTGCTGGTGAGCTTGTGCTTTATGTTTATCAAAGAGGATCTGCCGGAGATCGAAGAAGAGTTGGAAAAATAAGCAAGCCCCATCCGATTTTGAACAGCACCCCATTTGTTAGACAGTATGATATACTATCTAACAAGTGGGGTGTTTTGCTATGCCAAAAGGAGTACCAA
>NZ_WQOH01000016.1 GCF_018784445.1 Gemmiger formicilis
TCCACGAGCTTGGGAACCGCCGTCAGATCCATGCGGAGGACTTCTGCGTATTCGCTGCGTGCCCCAAAACGCTCCGCCTGCTTTTGCATCTTCTCCGCCAGAGAGAAGCCGTCGATCCCGTTCTCAAAGCCGGGGTAGTTGTCGATCTGCTCGGTCAGGGCCATCTGCCCACCGGCGGACAGTTTTTCCAGCACGATTGTGTCCAGCCCCGCCCGTGCGGCGTACAGGGCGGCGGTGTAGCCGCCCGGTCCGCCGCCCACCACAATCATATCATAAACATGATTGTTGTTCATATCTGAA
>NZ_WQOH01000017.1 GCF_018784445.1 Gemmiger formicilis
ACACAGAAGTTAAGCTCACTTGTGCCGAAGATAGTTGGCTGGAAACGGCCTGTGAAAATAGGTAGATGCCGGCTTCTCTTATAAGCACCATTAGCTCAGTTGGTAGAGCAACTGACTCTTAATCAGTGGGTCCTGGGTTCGAGTCCCCGATGGTGCACCACAAAACAGCCTTACGGTAAACGTAAGGCTGTTTTTTAATGATTGCCGCATTTTAGCCGCTGACTTAGACAAAAGTCAGCGGCTGATTTTGTATTTTGAGAGAAATTCAAGAACTTTCAGTGTGATGGAAACAGTGGCATATATGCAGCTGCCAATAAAAGTAAGCAGCAAAATTATTTCCTGAAAACTCAAGCGTTCACCTCCTTTGAGATTTGGAGGCGACAATCTAAGGCAAGATTATACCAGAAGGAAGAAAGATTGTCAAAATAAAATTCGCAGAATAAGAAGAAAATGACGATTCCGCGCTAAATATTGGCTATGATATTTGCGGCAGCTTTTCCAATGATTTCGTTTTAAACGATATTGATTATATATATCGTTTAAGCAATAAGGCTTTTTTATCATCAATGCATTGGGTTTATTTCGATATGGTGCGCCGCAAGAAATCTGCATTGCGCTAATGCCAATGCTCCGGGTCGTAGTCACTGGACTCCAAGAGAGGTTTGCCACCATCATCAAGGATGGGCCGCTTCAGTGCCGTCGCCTTCTCCGCGCTGTCCCAGCCGGAGGGGTATTCATCCGTACCAATGGCATGGTAGGTGATGCGGTAGGCACCGTTGCAGTATTCAAACGTATCGATCACGCCTGGCGTCAGAATAGGGTTTTTGAGACCTGCCACTGTAAAACGCCAGGTGATTTTCTTGTTGTTGGGGTCAAGCTCGGAAAGCTCCCA
Source organism: Gemmiger formicilis (assembly GCF_018784445.1). GTDB lineage: Bacteria > Bacillota > Clostridia > Oscillospirales > Ruminococcaceae > Gemmiger. The sequence goes on from NZ_WQOH01000017.1 coordinate 893, forward strand.
TATTTGCTTTGCCATATCATTAGCAGCCTTATCAGCCGGTTTATCATAAATAACGCCGTCGCTGGACACAAGCTGCTCCTTGGCATACGCCTCAGACACAGTGGCCTGCGCTGCCGTCAGAACGGTGCGGGCTTCGGCCAAAACCTTGGCCTCGTTGGCTTTGTCGATGTACCCGGTCAGCGCCGGAATCAGCAGGGCGGCCAGAACGGCAAGGATCGTCAGCACGACAATCAGTTCCACCAGCGTGAAACCGCGGCGGCGGGCAGGGGAGGTACGCATAGAAATCACAGCTTTCCTAGTAAAGTATACATCCATACAAAATAAGTATAAAAACCAACCGCATTCGACGTCAATGCGTAAAAGTAACAAAATATCGCCGCAAAAATTGGTAGAAAAGACTTTTGTTTGCTGAAGATGGACTTTCCGCGCAAAGTATGGTATACTTTTAAAAGATATGCCATAAATACGCGCAAAGCGTGAGGAACGATACCATGAACAAAAACTTGAAAATCGCGGTCGCGGGCACCAGCTATGTGGGCCTGTCCATTGCGACCCTTCTTTCGCAACACCACGAGGTCTGGGCCGTGGATATCATCCCGGAAAAGGTGGACCTCATCAACCGCCGCAAGTCGCCGATCCAGGATGAATACATTGAAAAATATCTCGCCGAGAAACCACTGAACCTGACCGCTACGCTGGACGCCGAAAATGCCTACACCGGTGCGGATTTCGTCGTCATTGCGGCCCCCACCAACTACGACAGCAAGACCCAGCACTTTGACACTTCCGCGGTGGAGGCCGTCATCAAGCTGGTCATGCAGTACAACCCAGATGCCATCATGGTCATCAAGTCCACCATCCCGGTGGGATACACGGCCAGCGTGCGGGAAAAATTCGGCACGGACAACATCCTGTTCAGCCCGGAATTCCTGCGGGAGTCCAAGGCACTGTACGACAACCTGTACCCCTCGCGCATCATCGTGGGCACCGACCTGAACGACGAGCGCCTTGTGGAGGCGGCCCACACCTTTGCGGGCCTTTTACAGGAAGGTGCCATCAAGGAAAACATCGACACGCTGTTCATGGGCTTTACCGAGGCCGAGGCCGTCAAGCTGTTTGCCAACACCTATCTGGCGTTGCGTGTGGCCTACTTCAACGAGCTGGACACCTACGCCGAGAGCAAGGGCCTGGACACCCGGCAGATCATCGACGGCGTCTGTCTGGATCCGCGCATTGGCAGCCACTACAACAATCCCAGCTTCGGCTACGGCGGCTACTGCCTGCCCAAAGACACCAAGCAACTGTTGGCGAACTACGCCGATGTGCCGGAAAACCTGATTGAGGCCATCGTGGAATCCAACCGCACCCGCAAGGATTTCATTGCCGACCGCGTGCTGCGGCTGGCGGGTTACTACGGCTACGGCGAGGACAACGAGTACGACGAAGCGCAGGAAAAGCCTGTCACAATCGGCGTGTACCGCTTGACGATGAAGTCGAACTCCGACAACTTCCGCCAGAGTTCTATTCAGGGCGTCATGAAGCGCATCAAGGCCAAGGGCGCGACGGTCATCATCTATGAGCCGACGCTGAAAGACGGTGAGACCTTCTTCGGCTCGCGGGTCGTCAACGACCTGGATGCCTTCAAGGCGCAGTCCCAGGCTATCATTGCCAACCGCTATGACGCCTGCCTGGACGATGTAAAAGAAAAAGTTTACACCCGCGACCTTTTCCGCCGCGATTAAGGGAGAAAAAGTTATGTATGATTATCTCGTAGTCGGCTCCGGCCTGTACGGTGCCATTTTTGCCCACGAAGCCAAAGCCCATGGCAAGAGCGTTCTCGTCGTGGACAAGCGCTCGAACATTGCGGGCAACATCTACACCGAAAACATCGAGGGTATCAACGTCCACAAGTACGGTGCCCATATTTTCCATACCAACAACAAAAAAGTATGGAACTACATCACAAAATTCGCTGAGTTCAACCGCTTCACGAACTCGCCGGTGGCCAACTACAAGGGTGAGCTGTACTCGCTGCCCTTCAATATGTATACCTTCAATAAGATGTGGGGCGTTGTGACCCCGGAGGAGGCCGCTGCAAAAATCGAGGAGCAGCGCAAGGAGATCACCCACGAGCCGCAGAACCTCGAGGAGCAGGCGATCTCCCTGGTGGGCCGCGACATCTACGAAAAGCTCATCAAGGGCTACACCGAGAAGCAATGGGGCCGCGACTGTAAGGACCTGCCGGCCTTCATCATCAAGCGCCTGCCGGTGCGCCTGACTTTCGACAACAACTATTTCAATGCCCTGTACCAGGGCATTCCCATCGGCGGCTACACCAAGATGATTGCCAACCTGCTCGATGGCATTGAGGTTCGCCTGAACACCGATTACCTCGAGAACAAGGCGGAACTGGATGCACTGGCGGACAAAATCGTCTACACCGGCCCTATCGACGCCTACTTTGGCTACGAGCTCGGCACGCTGGAGTACCGCTCGGTCCGCTTCGAGAACGAGCTGCTGGACAAGCCCAGTTTCCAGGGCAATGCCGCCGTCAACTACACTGACCGCGAGACACCGTGGACCCGCATCATCGAGCACAAGTGGTTCGAGTTCGGCAAGGACGAGAACGGAAACGACCTGCCCAAGACCATCATCAGCCGCGAGTACAGCAGTGAGTGGAAGCCCGGCGACGAGCCGTACTATCCGGTCAACGACGCCAAGAACGGCGCACTCTATGCCGAGTACAAGAAGCTGGCCGACGCTGAGCCGAAGGTCATCTTCGGCGGCCGTTTGGGTGAGTACAAATACTACGACATGGATCAGGTCATCGCCGCTGTGCTGGATCGCTGCGATACCGAACTGCAATGATCCGCGTCGCCATCGTAGAGGATGAGGCCGCTGTCCGTGACCAGCTGATGGGCTATGTGCAGCGCTATATGCGCCAGTACGACGCCCAGATCGAGGTGACGATGTTCACCGACGGTGTGGAAATTCTGGAAGAATATCGGCCTGTCTACGACATTATTTTCTTGGATGTGGAGATGCAGCACCTCGACGGCATGGAGACCGCCAGCCGCATCCGCGCATTGGACAGTGACGTGCTGCTCATCTTCATTACGAACATGGCCCAGTACGCCATCAAGGGGTACGCCGTCGGCGCACTGGATTACGTGCTGAAGCCGGTGCCGTATTTTGCCTTCTCGCAGCAACTGCAAAAGGCCGCTGGCCAGCTGGCCCGGCGGGCGCGGCGGTATCTGGCCGTGCCGGTGGACGGTGGTATGCGGCGGCTGGATGAAGCATCGGTCTATTACATCGAGAGCGAGGGCCACCGCATCCATTTTTACACCGAGGACGGTGATTTCTCCGCTCCCGGCGCACTGAAAGCCTGGGAGGAAAAGCTGGAACCCCATGGCTTTGCCCGCTGCAACAGCGGCTATCTGGTCAATTTGGCGTATGTTTCCAGCGTGCAGATGAACACCGTGCAGGTCGGCCCGCACCAGCTGCAGGTCAGCCGCCCTCGGCGCAAGGCGTTTTTGGAAGCGCTGGCCGATTACATCGGAGAGAACGGCGCATGACGACACTGCCGGATATCCCGCGCCTGTACACGGCCTTGGCAGAGGTGCTGGCGGCGGTTTTGTATGCCCAGGCCATGCCACCGCGCATGGACAAACGTCTCTGCTGGAGCATTACCGTCGTTTGGGCGGGGCTGCTGGCTGTCTTTTTGCAGCTGACCGGCGACGTGCCGCTGGTGTGGTGGATACCCTGCATGACGGCGGCCATCGGGTGGATTTATCTCTACTTGTGGGGCACGCGGGCCATGAACCTGCTGGAAGCCGGGTACAGCTGTGCCCGAGCGTTCATTTTGGCCGAGCTGGCCGCCAGCGTGGAATGGCAGCTGCATTGCGTTTTGTGGCCGCAGCAGGGGGCGGGCAAGCCGCTCTCGCTGGTGCTGCTGGCGGTGGTCTATGCGGCACTATATGGATTTTTGTATCTGTTTGAACAGCGCCGAGCTACGGCGGCCCGGCTGACCATCACCACGGCAGCCATGCTGATGGCGGTGGTCATGGCGGTCACGGTCTTTGCAGTCAGCAATCTGAGTTTTGTCTCCAATGGCGAGGCGACGATGAGCGTTTTCTACATCCGCACGCTGGTGGACTTTGCAGGCGTGCTGATTTTGAGCGTCCAGCATGAGCAGCTGCGGGAGAATGCCCTGCACAGCGAGCTGACCGCTATGGACAATGTCCTGCGCCGCCAGTACGAGCAGTACAAACAGAGCAAAGAAAACATCCGCCTTATCAACCGGCGCTACCACGAACTGAAAATGCAGATTGCGGCCATCCGTGCCGAGTGCGATCAGGCCAAACAGGACGCGGCCCTGGCCGAGATGGAGAGCGGCATCCGCAAGTATGAGGCCGAGAACAAGACCGGCAACCCGGTTTTGGACACGCTGCTGACCGCGAAAAGCCTGTACTGCCAGCAACACGGCATCAATATGACCTGCGTAGCCGACGGCAAGCTGTTGGATTTCCTCTCGACAGGGGAAATATGCACGATCGTCGGAACGGCGCTGGATAACGCCACCGAGAGCGTTTCCGCCGAGCCTGACCCGGAAAAACGGCTCATCCGCGTGGCAATTTATGCACAGAACGGTTTTGTGATGCTGCGGTTTGAAAACTATTGCGCCAGCCCGGTAGAGCTGGCCGTCGACGGTCTGCCCAAACGCAGCGCCCATGGTGGGTACGATTTAAAGAGCGTGCGCGCCGCCGCCGAAAACCATGGCGGCACCTTGACCCTGCATTGGGAGAACGAGTGGTTCACCCTGCGGGTACTGTTGCTACAAAAATAACAGGAAAGAAAAATCCATCCCAAGCGAGAAGCTTGAGATGGATTTTTGTGCTTTATGGGACAAAGGCAATCTTACAGATAATTCACCGCCATAATCACTGCGCCCAGAATCACCAGCACCACGCCGGTGGCGCGGTTCAGGGTGGCAGGCTCGGCCTTGTTGGCGAACTTTGCGGCGATGCGAGCCCACAGCAGCGTGCTGAGAACGCAGCAGACAAGACAGAACAGATCGGGTGCGCCACCGATGGCAAAGTGGCTGACCGAGCCGGTGAACGCTGTGAATGCCATGATAAAAACGCTCGTACCGACGGCGGTTTTCAGTTCATAGCCCAGCACCGACGTCAGGAGCAGCAGCATCATCATACCGCCGCCCGCGCCGACGAATCCGCAGATAAAGCCCACGCCCGCGCCGCAGAGCAGCGACTGCACGAACCGCTTTTGGGCACTGACAGCGTTCATGGCGTTTTTCGTCGTCATGACCGGCCGCACAATGAACTTGACGCCCAGCAAGAAGGTCATGAAGGTCGAGAACCCGCCCATCGTCGTGCCGGGCACCAGGCTGGCTACATAGCTGCCCACCAGCGTGAAGCAGAGTACCGCCGCCATCATGACGGCACCGTTTTTAATGTCCAGGTTTCCGTTTTTGCCGTAGGTGTAGGCCGAGATCGCGCTTGCCAGCACGTCGCTTGCCAGCGCGATGCCCACGGCCATGTAGGGGTCCATGCCCAAAAACGTGATGAGCATGGGGGAGATGACCGCCGCAGCACTCATGCCCGCGAAGCCGGTGCCCAGCCCCGCGCCGATGCCTGCCGCAAAGCAGACGATAAACTTGATAATGTATGTCATACGATTACTCCTTTTGTAAACAGCGCAGGATGTTGGCATCCATGCGGCGCAGATAGTCCTGCAAGGCCTGCTGTTCCTCGAGCGTGAAGCCCGCAAACAGCGGCTCGATGCTGCGGCGTTGGATCTCGGCCAGCGCCGCAGCCATCGTGCAGCCTTCGTCGGTAAAGCCCAGCAGCCGCTGGCGGCGGTTGCCCGGTGCAGGGGAGACGGTCAGCACCCCGCGGCTGCGCAGCCGCTCCACCGCCGCAGACACATTGGACTTTGCCAGCGCACGGTAGCGGCAGATGTCACTGGCCGTGCAAAGCTCCGGGTTATTGTGCAGGAACAGCAGAATGTCGATTTCTAGCTGATTCAGCCCATACGCGGCCGCCGCGCCCTCAAACTGCACAGTATAGTACTTTTTGTAGTGCTGCGCGTAGGATAAAATCGGGACCAAGCGCAGAACCTCCTTTGCAATGCTTCAATTTGGAACGGTTCTAATTATAACTATTTATTCCCCAAAAGTCAATACACAAAACCGGCAGCAGGCATTTTGCCTACTGCCGGTTTTGTAAATCTTGTGCAAAGCGGTCTTTAAAAATTTGTGCAATCTTATGGTAAAAATAAAAATCCCCACCACAACACGGTGAGGATTTATGGTGGACCCGGAGGGATTCGAACCCTTGACCTCTCGGATGCGAACCGAACGCTCTCCCAGCTGAGCTACGGGCCCACGTCATTTGACTAAATTAGTTTACCCCTTTTTGTGGGAAATGTCAAGGGTGAAACACAAATTTTGTTGTGCGAAGGCGGACATATCCTGTAACATACGATTTTATATTGTCATAGCACCACTTTCGTATCTATCTTGCACATCTCTATATAAAATGCTATAATACTACAAATCTTGCACTTGTCGTATAAAAACGTATACGCAGTGTGGATTGAATCCCGCACATCGGTTGAATTATAGTAGGGTAATAAAACCATCGCAGTTTACGCTGCGAAAGTATGTGAGGGGGAGCCTTTATGCCAGCCAAACTGATTGCAAGCTACCGACGGGAACTGTCCGCGCTGGCAGACCTGCAAGATGCCGGGACAGTGACCTACACGCTGCTGCGCGAAGCCGATGCCTACTGCATCCGTGCCCAGCGGGACACAGCCCCGGCGGTGGAGTGCATGGTGTGTGATACAGGGGAGGAACGCGTCGGGATGCTCACACGTTTTCTGTATGAAAATGCGGTGGAACCCGCGCAGGTGCCCGCTGTCCTGTACGACCTCTGCGGATCGGCGGTGGGCTGATGGCGGTACTGTTGCATGAACGGCCGCAGACGGCCGGCGGAAAAACGCGCAAGACCCCGAACCTGCCCAAAACCTCTGCTGTGGTGGCGCTGTTCGCCTTTAGCTCCCGGCTGGACCGGGATACGATGAGCCTGTTTGCCAAGACCCACAGCGATGAAGTCCGCGCGGCGGCCATTGCGGCCACCGGGCAGGAGGTGCTGGAACTGCTGCACGGCGGGCTGCGCCCCAACGTATTGGTGCTGGACGCGCTGCTGACCAAGCCCGGCGTGACCGAGGTCTTGCAGGAAATCGGCACGATGCAGCTTGACCCGGAACCAGCGGTTCTGGTGCTGGTTCCTGTGCCGGAGGAAACCGCCGCCCGCAAGGCATTGCGGCTGTTCTCCCAGTACCAGATCATGCTGCGCCCTTACGGCATGAAAAATCTCTTTGATGAGGTCTACCGCATGGGCACGAACGAGGATGAGCACCAGCTGTACTACCTGCGCCAGTGCTGCGACGATGTGCTGGATGCCTACGGCGCGCCCGAAACGCTGAGCGGCTACCGCTATGCCGAGCGGATGCTGCTGTACGCCCTGTACGCGGACAAACCGCAGCAGATCGGCAGCCTGCAGCAATACGTGGCTGCGGAGGAAGGCATCGAGATCGGCACCGTGACTTCGGCGCTGAATCGTATGTCGGCAGCCATGGCAAAGCGGGGCGAAGAACCTTACCGGACGTTATGCCTGCGCAGCGGCCGCCCGGCGGACGGTGTACTCTCCAATGGGCAGCTGTTCAAAGGGCTGCTGAAAGATTTGCGGGATAAGACGGAACAGTACTTATAAGGTGCGGGCGGATATGGGATACGCCCCTGCGGTCGGTGCCGTGCGGCTCGGCACCGCACCCTGAAACTGAAATGAAATAAAGAAGGTGTCCACCATGGTTCATCAGGAGGAAAACGCGGCACTGCTGGCGCTGCGGGGCGGGCTGCGCGGGCGGTTCCGCCGTTCGTTCGACTGCATGGAGAATGCCTTTGAGGTCCTGCAGGACCGTCTGGATCACACGGCTACCCCGGCGGAACGCGCCGAGCTGACGCCGCTGCTGGAAGAATTGCAGACGCAGCTGCTCTGCCTGCGCCGCCTGGGCGACCAGGCATCGGACGCGGCCACGGCGGCATTGCTGCATGGCACCTGTGAGCCGCGGCCCATCGACCTGCTGGGTCAGCTGCGGGAAATCTGCGAAATTTTGCGGGAGGAAGCCGCGCAATACGCGCTGCCCTTCACGATAGAATTGCAGGCCGCGGGGCTGGATGTGCTTCCCACGCTGGGGGATGCGTCGCTGCTCAACGGTCTGCTGACGAACCTTGTCTCCAACACACTGGCTGCTGACCGGGCTGCCGCCATCACGCTGGTCTGTGCGTCGGGACAGTTCTGCTACCGCGATAACGGCCACGGTCTGCCGCCCGACGCAAAAGCGCTGCTGACCGACGGACAGTGGAGCGACCGTCTGCTCCATGCGGGCGGGCTGGGCCTGCCGCTGATTGCCGCCTATGCCCGGGCCATGGGCTGGGGTCTGGCCGTGGGGGAGGGGCCTGGCACGGAACTCTGCTTCACCCTGCCCGCTGCGCCGCCGCTGGACGGCCTGACGCTGGAATCCCCGATGGAGCGCCGCGCCGAGCAGCAGACCCGGCGGCTGGTGCTGCGAAGAGAACTGAAAATTATAGCCGCCCAGTAGGAAATGCCTGCCGTATGCGCCCGGGCCGGGTATGTCCGGCCCCTACAACACAACAAAGTTTCAGGCCGTCCAGCTTGGGCGGCCTCTTTTTTTCCTCCACCGCTTTACTTTATCCCGGATTTATTGTAAAATGTACTACAAAAAGAATGGTTTACTATGCCTGCACGGCAGGGTAGACCGCCAAAATACTTACAGGTGGTGTTTTTTATGGCAATTCAGTATAAACGTATTCTTCTGAAAGTCAGCGGCGAGGCACTCTCCGGCCCCAAGGGAACCGGCTTTGATGAGGAAACCATCGCCTCCATCTGCGCGGGCATCAAGGCCGCGCACGACTTGGGCACCCAAATCGCCATTGTGGTGGGCGGCGGCAACTTCTGGCGCGGCCGTTCCAGCGGCAAAATGGACCGCATGGACGCCGACAAGATCGGTATGCTGGCCACCGTTATGAACGCACTGGCCGTCAAGGACGCCCTGCACCAGCAGGGTGCGGACGCTGTCGTTATGACCAGCTCCTTTATGCCCCAGGTGGCCGAGTGCTTCACCAGCGACAAGGCCATCGCCGCGCTGGAAAGCGGCAAGATCGTCGTTTTCGGCGGCGGCACCGGCAACCCAATCTTCTCCACCGATACCGCCAGCGCCCTGCGCGCACTGGAAATCAGCGCCGACGCCATGTTCAAGGCCACGATGGTGGACGGCGTCTACGACAAAGACCCTCACAAATATGCCGACGCCGTGCGCTACGACACGCTGACCTTTACCCGTGTGTTGGATGAGCGCCTGGCTGTCATGGACTCCACCGCTGCCACCCTCTGCCGTGACAACGGCCTGCCCATCCTCGTGTTCGACCTTGGCAAGCCCGAGAACATTGCCAAAGCCTGCGAGGGCGAGATGGTCGGCACCCTGGTCAAAGAGTAAGACCCGAAATTGAAAATTTCATATTTTCCCCCTATACTACTTTAAAAATAAGGAGAATCACCTATGAGCAGCACGACGAAACCCTTTGAAGAAAAAATGAACGCCAGCGTCAACCACCTTGTCCATGAGCTGGCCTCCATCCGCGCAGGCCGCGCCAACCCCGCCATTCTGGACAAAGTCACCGTGGACTACTACGGCAGCCCCACGCCCATTCAGCAGATTGCCGCCGTCGCCGTGGCCGAGGCCCGCATCCTGACCATCTCCCCCTGGGACCGCTCGATGCTCAAGCCCATCTCCAAGGCCATCCAGACCAGCGATATCGGCATCAACCCCATCGATGACGGCCAGGTTATCCGCCTGGTGTTCCCGGCCCCGACCGAGGAACGCCGCAAGCAGCTGACCAAGGACGTCAAGAAGCAGGGCGAGGAAGCCAAGACCGCCGTGCGCAACATCCGCCGTGACGCCATGGATAAGTTCAAGGCTATGAAGAAGGCCGGCGAGATCACCGAGGACGACCAGAAGAAGCTGGAAGACGAGACCCAGAAGCTGACCGACAAGTACGTCAAGCTCATCGACGATACTTGCACCGACAAGAACAAGGAGATCATGGAGGTCTGATGCCTTCATGAGCGATAGCCTGTGCGGGGATATCTGCGGATATGCCCGCATAGGCTGTTATTGCAATAAAATCTATTCCGCGAAAGGGAACCACCGTTTATGAAGACCCGCATCATCACCGCCGTTGTCGGCCTGGGTGTCCTGGCTGTCGTTCTGGGCTTTTTTGACACGTTTTTGTTTGATCTGGTACTCAGTGCCATCTGCTTGATTGCCATTCATGAGGTTTTTTCCGCCATGGGCTTTGGCAAAAAGCAGTGGTATCTCTACGCTGCCGCTGTGCCGCTGACCCTGCTAGTCATGCTCAGCACCTCGCAGATGGTGCGCAGCCTGCTGCTGCCCGCCGCATTTTTGACGGTGCTGTTTTACAACGTCTGCCAGATCGCCCATGTCAAAACGCTGGATTTCGGCAAGCTGACGGGATTTGTCTACTTTTCGGGCGTTATTACGTTCTGTTTCTACTCGCTCATCCACTTAAAGCGGATGCTGCCTTTTGACCAGTACCGCTATGACGCCATCTACTTTATCCTGTTGATCCTGTGCTTCGCCTGGGGCGGGGATACGGCCGCGTATTTCGCGGGCCGCGCTTTCGGCAAGCACAAGCTGGCCCCCATCGTCAGCCCCCACAAGACCGTAGAGGGCGCAGTGGGCGGCGTGCTGGGCAGCATGGCCGCCGGCTGTGTGCTGACGCTGGTCTACTCGCTGCTGTCCGCCAGACACAACGTCCTCAGCATCCAGGTACAGCCGCGCCACTATCTGGTGCTGCTGGGCATGGGCGCGGTGGCGTCGGTGCTGGGCATCCTGGGCGATTTGTTCGCCTCGTCGGTCAAGCGCCAGGTCGGCATCAAGGACTACGGTACGATTTTCCCGGGGCACGGCGGCATTCTGGACCGCTTTGACAGCGTCATGTTCATTGCGCCGTTCGTCTGCATCGCGGTACGCTATTTCTTCTATCTGTTGTGAGGGAATACAAAATGAGTAAAGTTATCACCCTGCTGGGTTCCACCGGATCCATCGGCACCCAGAGTCTGGACGTCTGCCGTATGCACGGCTATGAGGTGTTCGGCCTGTCGGCCAATTCCAGCGTTGACAAGCTGCTGGCCCAGATTGCCGAGTTCCACCCGAAGTACGTTGCCGTCACCGACCCGGCAGCCTTTGAAAAGCTGTCCGCCGCGCTGGCAGGGCAGGCAAACGCACCGAAGCTGCTGAAAGGTGCGGACGGCCTGCGGGAGCTGGCAACGATGGACGGCGCGGGCACCGTGCTGAATGCCGTCGTCGGCATTGCGGGCCTGGATGCCTCGCTGGCCGCCATCGAGAGCGGCCACGACCTGGCGCTGGCGAACAAGGAGAGCCTTGTCACCGGCGGCCACCTCGTCACCGACGCTGTCAGGAAAAACGGCGTACACCTGCTGCCCGTGGACAGCGAGCACAGCGCGATTTTCCAGTGCTTACAGGATCAGCACAGCGCCAAAACGCTGGAAAAAATTCTGCTGACGGCCTCCGGCGGCCCCTTCTACGGCATGACGACCGAAGAACTGCGCGGCAAGACCAAGGCCGATGCCCTCAAGCACCCGAACTGGAACATGGGGGCAAAAATTACCATCGACTCTGCCACCCTGATGAACAAGGGCCTGGAACTGATCGAGGCCGCCTGGTTGTTCGGCCTGCCCGAAGATAAAATTCAAATTGTCGTCCAGCGGGAGAGCATCATCCATTCGGCCGTGCAGTTTGCCGACCACTCGGTCATTGCACAGCTGGGCGTGCCGGATATGCGCATTCCCATCCAGTACGCACTGACCTGGCCCGAGCGCCTGCCCAGCCCGGTGCCCGAACTGGACTTTGCTGCGCTGACACATCTGAGCATCGGCACGGCGGACGACGAGACGTTCCGCTGCCTGAAAGCCTGCAAGAAGGCCATCCGCAAGGGCGGCTTGGCCCCCTGCGCTGCCAACGGCGCAAACGAAGCCGCCGTTGCGCATTTCCTGCGGGATGAGATCGGCTTCCTTGATATCGGCCGTCTGGTCGAGGGCATCGTAGACAGCGACACCTTCGGCGGTGACTACACTCTCGCCGACGTCCACGAGTGCGACCGCATGGCGAGAGCCTATGTGGAAGCACATATCTGATTGGAACTGCCCGGTAGGGGCCGCACATGTGCGTCCCTCAGCTTTCCGGCAGACTCCTGCCTGCCATACACGCGCGGGCCGGGCATGCCCGGCCCCTACGACTCTATGTCCAATACTTTACTTGTGAGGTGCCTATGACTGCATTGCTGACCGGGCTGGCATCGCTGCTCGTGTTCGGCGGCGTTGTTCTGGTGCACGAACTCGGCCACTTTATGGCCGCGCGCCACTGCGGCATCCATGTCGAGGAATTCTCCATCGGCTTTGGCCCGCGCCTGTGGTCCAAAACGAAAAACGGAACGACCTATTCCATCCGTCTGCTGCCGCTGGGCGGCTATAACCTGTTCAGCACCCCGCCGCCGGAAGATGACGATGAGGCCGAGGAAGGGGAGATACCCCCGAAACCGCCCCGCAAAACGGCGCTTTTTCCGCTGGCAGTCAGCGGCCAGAAGTTTGAGGATGCCACCGCCGGACAGCGCTTTTTTGTCACGCTCTGCGGCGCATTGATGAACTTTGTCCTCGGCGTTGTGGTGCTGCTCGTGCTCGTCCTCTCGCAGGGCAGGCTCGGCAGCACGACGATCGCCGATTTCAGCGACGGTGCCAAGAGTGCCGCGACTTTACAGACCGGCGATACGATTTTACAGGTGGACGGCAAGCCCTGCTGGACCATCTACACACTGGCCGATGTCTTTGACGGCACCGAAAAGACCCACACGATGAAAGTCCTGCGCGACGGCGAGGTCGTGACCCTGCCCGCCGTCACAGTCGGCCCCACGCTGAACGAGGACGGCAGCGTCAGCTATGGCACGGATTTCCGCGTGGCAGCGCAGAAACTCAGCGTACACAGCGTCGCCGTCGTCACCGGGGAGATGTTCCGCTATTACAGCGGGGCCATCCTGGGCGGCTTCTGGCAACTGTTCACCGGCCAGGCAGGCATGGAGGAACTGTCCGGCCCCATCGGTACGGTGTCAGCGGTCAGCCAGGCTGTGCGCTATGGCTGGCGGGATGTGCTGTCCCTGATGGCGCTGCTGACCATCAATGTCGGCATTTTCAACCTGCTCCCCATCCCGGCGCTGGACGGCTGCAAGCTGCTCTTCCTCGCGTGGGAGGGGCTGACCGGCCATCCTGTGCCGGACAGCGTGCAGGGCTTTGTCAACACAGCGGGCATGGTGGCCCTGGTGTGGCTGATGGTTCTGGTCACATTGCAGGACCTTACACGATTCTTATAAAGGAGAAACAACGATGCAGCGTCAACTGAAAAAGGAAGTCAAGATTGGCAATATCAAAATCGGCGGCACGAACCCGATTGCCGTGCAGACTATGCTGAATGTGCCGGTCAAGGATATTGCGGGCAATGTGGCCCAGGCCCAGCGCGTGGCGAAGGCCGGCTGCCAGATCGTCCGCGTGACGGTGCCCACCCCGGCGGACGCCGCCGTCGTGGCCGCCATCAAAGAGAAGGTGGATATCCCGGTCGTGGCTGATATCCACTTTGACTACCGCGCTGCGCTGGCCGCCCTGGACGCGGGTGCAGACAAAATCCGCATCAACCCCGGCAACATCGGCGGCGACGACCGCGTTAAGGCTGTGGCCGACGCCTGCAACGCCAAGAACGTGCCCATCCGCATCGGCGTCAACGGCGGCAGCCTGGAAAAGCACATCCTGGCGAAATACGGTGCGCCTGTGCCGGAGGCTATGGTGGAAAGCGCCATGTACCATGTGCGCCTTTTGCAGAAATATGACTTTGATAACATCGTTATATCGATTAAATCCAGCAACGTGCCCCGCATGATGGCGGCTTACCGCCTGCTGGCAGGCCAGACGGATTACCCCCTGCATGTCGGCGTGACCGAGGCAGGCGGCAACCGCATGGGCCTGATCAAGTCCGGCATGGGCATCGGCGGCCTGCTGATGGAGGGCATCGGCGACACGCTGCGCGTCAGTCTGACCGACGAACCCGAGAACGAGGTCTACGCCGGATATGATATCCTGCGCGCGGTGGGCTATGCCGTGGCAGGGCCCGAGATCATCAGCTGCCCGACCTGCGGCCGCACCCAGTACCCGATGATCGAGATTGCCAACGAGGTCGAGCAGCGCCTGCGGGACGAGGACTTTAAAAAGCCGCTGAAAATCGCCATCATGGGCTGTGTTGTCAACGGCCCCGGTGAGGCATCCGACGCTGATATCGGCATTGCCGGCGGCAAGGACGAGGCCCTGCTCTTCATCCGCGGCGAGAAGATCCGTATGCTGAAGGGCGATATTGTCGGCCAGCTGCTGGACGAGATCCATAAGATGTAAACACTCCCCAAAAGCCTTCCCCCTTGGGGGAAGGTGGCCGAAGGCCGGATGAGGGGCGGCGTACCCGCAACAACCCATTTACGGGTAATATAGGCAGCGTTGCCCCTCATCAGTCCGCTTCGCGGACAGCTTCCCCCGAGGGGAAAGCCAAAACTCCGTAGGGGCGGATTCCATATCCGCCCGCGGGGCGTCGGGGACGCCGCCTCCTATAATATGCTATCCACTTGTGAGGTAAAATTTCCTTGAAACCATTTGTCACTCAGGTCTGGCCGCAGTTTATGGCGGACCAGCAGTTCTGCGCGGCGTTCGGCAGCGTGCTTGTTGACCGCGTGGAACTTTACCGCACAAAAAGACAGGTCGTTATCTGCCTGCGCAGTGCTGAACCCCTGGACCAGGCGCTGTGCGGGCGTCTTTGTGCGTCCCTGGCCGAGGTGTTCGCCGGGTATGAACTGCAGGTTCGCAGCTACTTTGCTTACCCGAATATCACCCCCGAGGCCGTGCGTCTGATGATCGAGGAACTGAAGGGGCAGGGGATGCCGGTCAACGGCTTTTTGGATAAGACCGAGCCTGTCACCTTCGGCGACGACGGCATCACCATCCATGTCAACGCGGGCCGCCCGATCCTGGAAAGCGTCGAGCTGCCCCGCGTGCTGGCCGAACTCATCCAGGAACGCACCGGTTCGCTGCCCATCGTGCGCCTTGCCAACAGCGGAAAGGCGCGCACGGAAGAAGAATTTGAACAGTACTTGCAGGAGAAAGTCCCCGCCGTCAAGTTCGAGGCCAAGGAGACGCCGCCCGATTTTACGATCGAGGGACTGGCCCTCACGAACAAGCCGGTCAAGCTGTTCTACGGCAAGACCTTCAAGCCTGCCGACATCCGCCATCTGAACGATCTGGGCGATGGCGGTAAGGTCACAGTCTGGGGCGATGTCTTCGCCACCGAGGTCAAGGGCAGCCGCCGCAAAATCTACTTTACCTCCATCACCGACTACTCCGGCTCCGTCAACCTGAAAGTCCTGGGCGACGAGGACGCCGATATGTCCAAGTGGGAGAACCTCAAGCCCGGCACCACCCTGATCGTGCGCGGCAACTATATGTACGATAAGTACGAGCACGACTTTGTCATCCTGCCCTACGACGTCCTGCAGGTTGAACGCCAGCAGCGCCAGGACACTGCCCCCGACGGCGAAAAGCGCGTCGAGCTGCACCTGCATACCAAGTCCAGCTCAATGGACGGCTTCAACGACCCGGGCAAAATTGTCCGCCTGGCCCACCGCATGGGCCACCGCGCTATCGCCATCACTGACCACGGCGTCTGCCAGGGCTACCCCGAGGCCATGCTTGCCACCGACGCCATCCACGAGACGGACCCGAACTTCAAGCTGATTTACGGCTGCGAGGCCTACTTTGTTGACGATATGATCCCCGCCGTTTACGGCGGGGCACAGATGCCGCTGTCCGGCTCGTTTGTCGTGTTCGATACCGAGACGACCGGCCTTGATTCCAACACCGAACGGCTGACTGAGATCGGCGCGGTCTTTGTGGAAAACGGTAAGATCAACGAAGAAAAGAAGTTCTGCACCTTCGTCAACCCCGGCAAGCCCATCCCGCAGAAGGTCGTTGACCTGACCGGCATCAATGACGCCATGGTCGCCGACGCCCCCACGCCGGAGGAAGCCATCCGCGCCTTCAAGGAGTTCTGCGGGGATAATATCCTCGTTGCCCACAACGCCCACAGCTTTGATATGCTGTTCATCCGCAAAGCGGGGGAGAAGGCGGGTGTCAGCTGGGACGAGAATACCTATATCGACACGCTGCCCATGGGCCAGGCGCTGTTCCCGGGCCTGCGCAACTATAAGCTGGACACCATCAACAAACATCTGGAGATCCCGCCCTTCAACCATCACCGCGCTGTCGATGATGCCATGGCGCTGGCCCGCATCTTTGAGGTCATGCTGACCGACTTGCAGGAGAAGGACATCCACACGGTGGAGGCCATCAACACCGGTCTCGGCGGCAATAAAGAGGTGCTGAAAAAGAAATACTACCACCTGATTATCCTCGTGCAAAACCAGGTGGGCCTCAAAAACCTCTACCGCATTGTCAGCGCGGCGCACACCCAGTATTTCTTCAAAAAGCCCCGCGTGCCCCGCAGTCTTTTGAACCAGTATCGCGAGGGTCTGCTGCTTTCGCCCGCCTGCGAAGCGGGCGAGCTGTACCGCGCCATTGTGGCGGGCCAGCCCTATGAGCAGCTGCTGCGCATCGCCGATTACTACGATTACCTTGAGGTGCAGCCGCTTGGCAACAATGAGTTCATGGTTCGCAACGGTCAGGTGGATTCCATCGAAGCCATCAAGAACTTCAACCGCACCGTCATAAAACTGGGCGAGGACCTGCATAAGCCGGTCGTCGCCACCGGCGACTCCCACTTTCAAGAGCCGGAAGATTGGATCTATCGTGCTGTTTTGCAGGCCGGCAACGGCTTCAAGGACGCCGACAACCAGGCCCCGCTCTACTTCCGCACCACGCCCGATATGCTGGAAGATTTCAGCTACCTGCCGCAGGAAAAGGCGTATGAAATTGTGGTGACGAACCCCAACAAGATCGCCGCCACCATCGACAACAACCTGCGCGCCATCCCCAAGGGCACCTACCCGCCCAGCATCCCGGGCGCCGAGCAGGAACTGCGCGACGACACCTGGAAACACGCGGCCCGCGACTACGGCAGCCCGCTGCCCGATGTGCTGCAAAAGCGGCTGAAAAAGGAGCTGGATTCCATCTGCGGCCACGGCTACGCGGTTTTGTACGTCATCGCTGTGCGTCTGGTGGCTTACTCCAATGCGGGCGGCTACCAGGTCGGCAGCCGTGGTTCCGTCGGTTCGTCGGCTGTGGCGCACTTCTCCGGCATTTCCGAGGTCAACTCGATGCCGCCGCATTATCTCTGCCCCAACTGCAAGCACAGCGAGTGGATCAACGACGGCATCCACTTTGACGGCTTCGACCTGCCCGACAAAAACTGCCCGGTCTGCGGCAAAAAAATGATCGTCGAAGGCCACGACATTCCCTTTGAAACCTTCCTGGGCTTCTACGGCGACAAGGAACCCGATATCGACCTGAACTTCTCGGGTATGTACCAGTCCCACGTCCACCGCTATACCGAGGAACTGTTCGGCAAGGAAAACGTCTTTAAGGCGGGCACCGTCTCCGGTTTGCAGGACAAAACGGCCTACGGCTACGTCAAAAAGTACCTCGAGGAGCGCGGCAAGACCGTCAACCGTGCCGAGGAAAACCGCCTTGTCATGGGCTGCACCGGCGTCAAGCGCACGACCGGCCAGCACCCCGGCGGCATGGTCGTCGTGCCGGATACGTTTGATATCTACGACTTCTGCGCCATCCAGCACCCGGCGGACGATGTCAAGGGCGGCCTGCTGACCACCCACTTTGAATTTAAATATCTGCACGACACGCTGCTCAAACTGGATGAGCTGGGCCACGATGTGCCGACCTTCTACAAATTCTTTGAGGAATACTCCGGCATCCCCATCGACTCGGTCCCGATGAACGACGAGAAGGTGTACAGCCTGCTGACCAGCCCGGCAGCGCTGGGCGTGACCGAAGAGCAAATCGGCTCCAAAACCGGCACCTTCGGCATCCCGGAAATGGGCACAAACTTTGTGCGTCAGATGCTTTTGGATGCACAGCCGAAGAATTTCTCCGAACTTATCCAGATTTCCGGCCTGTCCCACGGCACCGATGTCTGGACCGGCAACGCCGACGAACTTATCCGTTCGGGCACATGTACCATCGCGGAGGTTATCGGCTGCCGTGACAGTATCATGCTGTACCTGCTGCGCAAGGGCCTGGAACCGAAGATGTCCTTTGACATTATGGAGGCCGTGCGTAAAGGCAAGGTCGCCAAAGGAGGCTTTAAGCCCGGCTGGGAGGAAGCCATGCGCGAGCACGACGTGCCCGACTGGTATATCGAATCCTGCCGAAAGATCAAGTATATGTTCCCCAAGGCCCACGCCGTGGCCTACCTGATGGCGGCCATCCGCTTGATGTGGTTCAAGGTCTACCATCCGGCCATCTTCTACGCGGTGTACTTCACGGTGCGCGGCGCGGATATCGACTACGAGGCCGCCGTTGGCGGCGTCCGCGTGGCAAAGCAGCACCTGAAGGACAACGAGAAGATCCCAAAAGACGAACGCACCGCCAAGGACGATGACGCCCTTGTCAGTTTGCAGCTGGAAAACGAGATGCTGCAGCGCGGCTGCGAATTTTTGCCCATTGAACTGGGTAAAAGCTACGCCAGCAAGTACGTGGTCGAGGATGGCAAGGTCCGTCTGCCGTTCACGGCCATCCGCGGCCTGGGCGATGCCGCCGCTGTGGCGCTGGAACAGGCCACGATGCACGGCCAAGAGTATATCTCGGTGGAGGAATTGCAGCAGGCCAGCGGTGTGGCGCAGTCGGTCTTTGACAAGCTCCGCGCCGTCGGTGCCCTGGGCAATCTGCCCGAGACCAGCCAGGTGGATTTGTTCAGTATGATATAAAGGGATTGCCCATCCGCGGGGCGTCGGGGACGCCGCCCCCTTGACAACCCACCTGAATTGCGGTATAATAGCAGTCACTGATGCGGGATTAGCTCATCCGGTAGAGTGACTGCTTCCCAAGCAGTAGGTGGCGAGTTCGAGACTCGTATCCCGCTCCAAAATGTCCTGATGCTCTTGCATCAGGACATTTTTTGTTGTGAGGTGCCCGCCATGCTTGATGCTTTCCCCATTTACCACTGGTTCCATAACGGTAACCCCTATTCCGGGGCCGAGGGCGGGATGCGCTATGTCATCACGCCGGGCAAAAAGCCCGACCCCAGCGACGAGAGCGGCAAAAAGAAAGTCGAGTACCTGACGGCCCAGGTCTGGCCCGGACCGTGGAGCATTGAACATACTGCCGAGGAAAAAATCGAAACGCAGGAGTTTGAAGGCAATCAGGTGGGGCTGGACGCCGCGGTGGCCTGGCTGCATGACCGCTACCACAGCGAGCCGGAACGCTGGGAGAACATCCCCTCGATCCTGGACTGTGAGCCGGATCGCTGAAAATTTAGCAATAGCAACACCTTCTCAGCCAAAGGGTGTTGCTTTTTTGGTGAAATCTTGTCATAATACATATATATGTAAAGGAAAGGGGACAGCGCCATGGCAAAGATCGCCGTAGTCGAGGATAACACCGCCGTGCGGGAAGAACTGTGCGGGTTTATCGCAAAGTACGCGCAGGAGAGCGGTCGCAAGCTGGATGTGACCCCCTTCGCGGATGGCTCCCAGATCGTGGAGCCGTATCGCCCCGGCTTTGACATCATCTTTCTGGATATTGAGATGCCCCGCCTGGGCGGTATGCCCACGGCCGAGCGCATCCGCCAGCTTGACCCCGAGGTCGTGCTGATCTTCGTCACCAACATGGCCCAGTATGCCATCCGCGGGTACGAGGTCGACGCGCTGGATTTCGTGCTCAAGCCGGTCAGCTACTACCAGTTCAGCACCAAGCTGGAACGCGCCCTGCAGCGCATCCAGCGGCGGCGCGGCGGGCAGGTGGCCCTGCAGGTCGGCGGCGGGGTGCAATTACTGGACACCGACGATATTTTGTATTTGGAGACCCGTGACCGTCTTTTGCACTACCACACAACTGCCGATACCTGGTCGGTAAGGGGCAGCCTGCAAAAGGCCGAAAAAGATTTGATTGCCTACCACTTTGCCCGGTGCAACCAGTGCTACCTTGTCAATCTGCGCTACGTCAAGGGCGTGCAGGATGATTTGGTGCTGGTGGGGGAGCAGCGGCTGGAAATCAGCCGCCGCCAGCGCACGGCCTTTTTGGGGGCGCTGGCCGCCTATGTCGGGGGTGCGCTGTAAGTGGATGCACTTCTGACATTGCTGGTCTGCGCGGTTGGCCTTTGCAGCGCAGAGCTGGCCTACTGGCTGCCGCTGAAAAGGCGTGAAAACTTTGCGCTGCGCAGCATCATCAATTTTATCGCAGCGGTGCCGTTTGCGCAGGTCATACTCTGGGCAAACAGTGGTCACACCAAGCCGGTAATGCTGCTGGTGATTTATGGGGGCTATTTCACCTGGGCCATGGTATCGACCCGGCTCTGCACCCTGTTGGACTGGCCAGCCAGTGCCTATTGCAGCGTTTGGATCGTGTTGACGTCGGAGTCGGCCTACGAGCTGTGGCGTGTTCTGATTTGGGTGGCGCAGGCGCTGGGAATGCGCCATCTGCCGCTGCACAGTACGCCGATGCTGCTGGGACAGTTGGGCTTTACCGTTATCTGCTGCATCATTATCCGGTATACGGTGGCACGCACGATGCCGGAGGATGGAATCTATCACATTGGCCCGCGGCAATTAAGCAGTGCGGGGCTGCTGGGTGTGATGTTTGTCTTTCAGTTTTTTGCGCTGCATACCAGTCTGCGCGTTGGGCTGGAGCCTTCGGCGGTGGTTGCGCCGTCGCTGCTGACCCAGCTGTATTGCCTGACGCTGCTCTATCTGCAGACTGAGCTTTTCAAAAAATCGGCGATGCAGAAGGAGATGGACGCGCTGAACCTTTTGTACGACCGTCAGCGCAAGCAGTACCAAATCGCGCGGCAGAACGTGCAGATCATCAACCGCAAATGCCATGAGCTGAAGGTCCAGATCGCCGACCTGCGCCGCCTGCACCCCGATGAAGCTGTGGCCCAAAGCCTGGACGAAGCCGAGCAGGCCGCCCGGATGTACGATGCCAACGCTGCCACCGGCAACGAGGTTGTGGATGTCGTCCTGACCGAGAAGAGCCTATTGTGCGAGGCCCAGCATATCCGGCTGAACTGTGTGGCCGACGGCACCTGCCTGGCGGCGCTGGAACCCGGCGACCTTTACGCGCTGTTCTCAAATTTGCTGGATCAGGCCATCGATGCCGCCGCCCAGCAGCGGGACGCCGACCACCGTATGATCGACCTGCTGGTCTGCAAACGGCAGGGCTTTGGCGTTATCAATGTCATTGGTCCCAACCCGGCGGAAAGCCAGCCTGACCATGGACGCCGCCATGGATATGAGTTGAAAGTGGCCCGCCGCGTGGTGCAGAAATACGGCGGCAGCATGGCCACCGAACCCCGGGGCGAGTTGTTTGCAGTCAAAATCGTACTACCGCCCGCCCAGAGCTGAATGTAAAATTTTCCACCCCATCTTTGTGCAAGCTGCACAAAGATGGGGTGAGCTTTTTTGTGGGCAGAAAACCGAATATCACACCAGAAATACCACTTTTCGCAAACCTATTGCGAAGAATTTAGCAGTTCGCTACAATACAAATACGATAAAAAACAACACAGGAGGGCGCAATGCGAAGCACGACCAAGCTGATGAAGAACTGGCAGTTCACCGGCCCTGACGGCAAGACCGTCGCCGTCGATCTGCCGCACACCTGGAACAACATCGATGGTCAGGACGGCGGCAATGATTATTGGCGCGGCACCTGCACCTATAAAACGCAGTTCGCGGCACCCGCCTTTGATGTTGCTGCCCAGCAGGTCTGGCTGCAATTCGAGGGTGTCAATGCCAGCGCAAGAGTTACGCTGAACGGCGTGGAGGTCGCCAGCCACAATGGCGGTTACTCCACCTTCCGTGCGGATATCACCACCGTATTGGGCGAGAACAATGAGTTGACCGTCGAGGTCGACAACAGCAAAAACGACCGCGTTTACCCCCAGAAGGCTGACTTCACCTTCTACGGCGGCATCTACCGCGATGTGACGCTGCTGGTCGTCAACAAGAACCACCTTGCGCTGGATTACCTCGGCGGCCCGGGCGTGCAGATCACCCCCACCGTCAACGGATCCAATGCCGACATCCATGTCAAGAGCTGGACCGAGGGCGACGGTGAGGTTGAGTTCACGGTTTACGAGGCTGACGGCAGCGAGGTCGTCTCCGGCAAGGGCAGCGACACCACCGTCACGATCGAGCACCCGCACCTGTGGGACGGTGTCCGTGACCCGTATCTCTACACCTGCGTGGTTCGTCTCGTGCTGAACGGCGAGGTGCAGGACGAGGTCGGCCAGCGCTTTGGCGTGCGCAGCTTCTCGGTTGACTCCAAGCAGGGCTTTTTCCTCAATGGCCGTCCGTATCCGCTGCATGGCGTCTCCCGCCATCAGGACCGCAAGGGTCTGGGCAACGCCATCACGCGGGAGATGCACGACGAGGATATGCAGTTCATCAAGGAGCTGGGGGCAAACACGATCCGTCTGGCACACTACCAGCACGACCAGTACTTCTACGACCGCTGCGATGAAGCCGGTATGGTCGTCTGGGCCGAAATCCCCTATATTTCCGAGCATATGCCCAACGGCCGCGAGAACACGATCAGCCAGATGAAGGAGCTGATCGTCCAGAACTACAACCACGCCTGCATCGTCTGCTGGGGCGTCTCCAACGAGATCACCATCAGCACTAAGGACAACCGCGATATGCGCGACAACCATCATGTGCTGAATGATCTCTGCCACGAGATGGACAAGACCCGCCTGACCACGCTGGCCTGCTATGCGATGTGCGGCCCCTTCAACCCGGTGGCCCACATCACTGACCTGGTCAGCTGGAACCTGTACCTGGGCTGGTACGTGCCGGGCCTGTTCCTGAATGATTTGTGGATGGACTTCTTCCACCTCTGCTACCCGAACCGCCCGCTAGGCTTCAGTGAGTACGGTGCCGAGGGTATGCCCAACCTGCACAGCGACCACCCGCACCGCGGCGACCACACCGAAGAGTATCAGGCCATCTACCACGAGTATATGCTGCGCTGCTTCGACCGCCACAAATGGCTGTGGGCCACCCATGTGTGGAATATGTACGATTTCGCTGCCGATGCCCGCGACCAGGGCGGCGAGCCGGGCATGAACCACAAGGGCCTGATCACCTTCGACCGCAAGACCAAGAAGGACAGCTTCTATATCTATAAGGCGTGGTGGAGCGACGAGCCGTTCGTGCACATCTGCTCCAAGCGCTTCGTGGATCGCACCCAGAGTGAGATCGAGGTCAAGGTCTACTCGAACCAGAAAAACGTGACGCTGTATGTCAACGGCGAAAAGCTGGCCGAGCAGGCAGGGAAGCACATCTTCAAGTTCCGCGTCAAGCTGAACGGTGAGACGAAGGTCCAGGCCGTGGCAGGGGACAGCATCGACGATGCCGTTTTCCGCAAGGTCGATGCCCCGAACCCGGACTACAAGCTGACTAAGAAAAAGTCCACCAGCGCAAACTGGGTGTAATTTTGGAAACACACTGCACTCCGCGGTTGTTTTATACAAAACAAGGAGAAGGAGAAAGATTTATGGCAAAGAACAAGAAGAAGGGCGGCGGCGTTGTCCTGTGGAGCGTCTTGACCGGCGTTTCTGCAGTGGCTTTCGGTGCAGCCTGTGTCGGCACCAACCTGGCCAATGCAAGTGCCCAGGCTGTCAACATCGCGCTCAAGACCTCTACCAACAAGACTGTTGGCAAGGATGACAGTGTTAAGTATTTCGAGACTGGCTTCGACTCTGTCGAGGATCTCGAAGCTCACGACAAGGAGATCGCCGAGCAGCTCACCGGCGAGGGTGCTGTCCTGTTGAAGAACAACGGTGCTCTGCCCTTGGCCGCTGGCAGCAAGATCTCTACCCTGAGCCACTCCAGCGTTGGCATCGCCACCTGCGGCACCGGCTCTGCTGACATCGACACCTCCAAGGCTCCCACCCTGAAGGAAGCCCTGGAGGCCGACGGCCTGGAAGTCAACCCCACCCTGTGGGATTTCTACCTGACCGGCGAAGGCAGCAAGTTCCCCCGCAACCCCTCCAAGGATACCGATGCTACCGGCATCAACGTCCGCTCTGACTACCATGTCAACGAAGTTCCGATGGATGTCTACACCGACGCCGTCAAGGACAGCTTTGCCTCCTATGGCGATGCTGCCATCATCACCATCACCCGCCTGGCTGGCGAGATGTATGATGTGCCCATCGATGGCTTTACCGATGGCACCGACGCTCTGCAACTGACACAGGAGGAGAAAGACCTGCTGGCTATGGCCCGCGAGAACTTCGATAAGGTCATCGTCCTGATCAACTCCACCAACGCTATGCAATGTGATTTCCTGACCGATGACAGCTACGGCGTCGACGCCGCCCTGTGGATTGGCTACACCGGCACCTGGGGCCTGAACGCCGTTGCCGACATCCTGACCGGCGAGGTCAACCCCTCCGGCCACCTGGTCGATACCTACTGCAACGACAACAGCACCGCTCCCTCTCTGGTTAACTTCTACGGCACCCAGTACGCCAACGCTACCGAGGACAACAATGCTGAGTGGTATGACTTCATGCTGGACGGCAACAAGTACTACAACGTCTACAGCGAGGGCATCTACATCGGCTACCGCTACTATGAGACCCGCTATGAGGACGCTGTCCTGGGCCAGGGCAACGCTGGCGATTACGACTACAACGCCAATGTTGCTTATCCCTTCGGCTATGGCCTGAGCTACACCACCTTCGACTGGTCCAACTTTAAGTCCAGCTATGATGCCGCTACCGACAGCTTCAATGTCAGCGTTGATGTCAAGAACACCGGCAGCGTGGCAGGCAAAGAGGTCGTGCAGGTCTACTTCCAGAGCCCCTACACCGATTACGATAAGCAGAACAAGGTCGAGAAGGCCGCTGTTGAACTGTGCGGCTTCGGTAAGACCGAGATCCTCGAGCCGGGTGCTTCCGAGACCGTTACCGTCAACGTGCCCCGCAGCGAACTGGCTGCATACGATGCCAACGGTGCCAAGACCTACATCCTGGATGCCGGTGACTACTACCTGACCGCTGCCCACGATTCTCACGATGCCATCAACAACGTGCTGGCCGCCAAGGGCTACACCGTTGAGAACGGCATGACCGCCGACGGCAACGCCGATATGGCCTGGAACTACAATGTTGCCAGCCTGGACAAGGACACCTACAGCGTTTCCGCTGTCACCGGTGAGGCCATCACCAACCAGTTCGACAATGCCGACCCCAGCTACTACGGTATGGACGGCATTAACTACCTGTCCCGCTCTGACTGGCAGGGCACCTGGCCCCAGGTCGTTACCCTGGAAGCCAACGAGGCTCTGATTGCCGACTTGAACATGACCGGCAACTATACCGCTGACCCCGATTCTGACGCTGTTATGCCCACCATGGGTGCCGACAACGGCATGACCCTGGGCATGATGATTGGCAAGAGCTACGATGACCCCGATTGGGACAAGCTGCTCGACCAGGTTACCTTTGATGAGATGGCTAAGCTGATCGGCCAGGGCTACCACAACACCGCCATGGTGCAGAGCGTTTCCAAGCCCAGCACCCTGGACGATAACGGCCCCCAGGGCTTCACCCAGTCTCTGACCGGTATCTCCACCAACCACTGCGCTTACAGCGATGAGAACATCATGGCTGCTACCTTCAACACCGAACTGATGGAAGAAGTCGGCAAGTGCATCGGCAACGATGTTATGGATCTGGGCGCTTCCGGCCTCTACGGCCCCGCCATGGATACCCACCGCAACGCTTACTGCGGCCGTAACTTTGAGTACTACTCCGAGGACGGCTTCCTCTCCGGCAAGATCGCTGCTGCTGAGATCAGCGGCATCCAATCCAAGGGCGTTTATGTTTACATGAAGCACTTCGCTCTGAACGACAGCGAGACCAAGTGCCGCTGCATCTCCACCTGGGCAAACGAGCAGTCCATCCGTGAGATCTACCTCAAGCCTTTCGAGATGTCCGTCACCGAGGGCGGCGCTAAGGCTGTTATGAACGCTTTTGCCCGTGTGGGCGCTGTCTGGTCCGGTGCTGATGCCGGCCTGATGACCAACGTTCTGCGCAATGAGTGGGGCTTCGACGGCTTCGTCCTGACCGACTTCTCCGGTAACCCGATGTTCACCGCCCGCGGCATTGCCCTGCGCACCTTCGACGCTGCTTACGGCGTACTGGCCGGTACCGACAGCTGGGACTCCTCTGACGTACAGTGGACTACCGAACTGACCACCCAGTACAAGGACTGCCCCGAGGTCGTCCAGGCCATGCGCCAGTCCACCCACCGCATCCTGTACGTCATCGCCAACTCCTGCGCGATGAACGGCTTCACCGCTGATACCAAGATCGTCAAGGTCACCCCGTGGTGGCAGACCGCCCTCATCGTCCTCGATGTTGTGCTGGCCGTTCTGACGGTCCTGTGCATCGTCATGCTGGTCAAGCGCATCAAGGCAAGCAAGGCTGCCAAGGCTGCCGCTGCCACCGAGCCCCCCGCTGACAACAACAGTACCAACCAGTAATCCCCGCAAGCTCCCCGCCGGCCCCGGCGGGGACTTTTGAGTAAATTCTCCCCCACAACAAGGAGCAACCCTATGAGCGAAAACGCAAAGGCGCAGAGTGTCAACCGCGCCAAACCTTATCAGCTGGTCTTGTTCCCGCTGAACAACGGTGCCACGAACGTGTATTACGTTCTGGTTCTGTCCTACATCGCGACCTTCGGCAGCAAGGTTCTGGCATTGTCCATGATCTTTGCCTCCGTCATGGTCACCGGTATGCGTCTGTTTGACGCTGTCACCGACCCCATCATCGGCGCACTGATGGACCGCACGAACGGCAAGTTCGGCAAGTTCCGCCCGTTCATGGTCATCGGCAACCTCATCATGGCTGCCAGCATTCTGGCGCTGTACTGTGTGACCCCGCTGATTCCCGACACGATGATGTGGGCCCGCTATGCTGCCTTTGTCGGCCTGTACGCAGTCTGGGTCATTGGCTACACCTTCCAGACCAGCTGCACCCGCTCCGGTCAGACCGTTCTGACCAACGACCCGAAGCAGCGCCCGCTGTTCACCATCTTCAACACCGTCGGTTCTCTCTTGGGCATGGGTGCGATGCAGTTCTTCGCGCCCATCCTAGCTAAGAACTACGAGGGCGGCTACGGCTCCGCCGGCTTCTTCCGTATGCTGGCTCCCGTCGGCATCGTCATTTCCATTCTGCTCACCCTGCTGGCCGTCATCGGCATCTGGGAAAAGGATCAGCCCAAGTACTTCGGCATCGGCGGCGAAAAGACCGAAAAGCTCAAGGTCTCCGAGTACGTCCAGATCATCAAGGAGAACAAGCCCATGCAGCGCCTGATGGTTGCCGGTGCGGGCTGCAAGCTGGCGCTGTCTATCGCCACCAACACAACGGTCCTGTGCATGCTGTACGGCTGTATGATGGGCAACTATGACGGGCTGTACCTGCCCATGATGGTGCTAGGTTACGTCTTTAGTGTTCCGTTCTTCCTGCTGACCGTGCGCACGAGCCAGAAAAAAGGTCAGAAAGCCAGCCTGATGCGCTATGTCAGCGTGGCGCTGGTGTGCTATGTGGGCGTGCTTGTCCTGCTGATGCTCTGGGGCAAGGGCGACGGCTTCACCCTGTCCATCATGGGTGAAAACGGTCTGGCGCTCAACCTGTACACGGTTCTGTTCATCCTGCTGTTCGGCGTCGGCTACGGTGCGTACTATGCTACGGCGGATATGCCCATCCCGATGGTCGCCGACTGCTCTGACTACGAAACGTACCAGTCCGGCAAGTACATCCCCGGCATCATGGGTACGCTGTTCAGCTTGGTGGATAAGCTCGTTTCCAGCCTGTCCGCCACCGTTGTCGGTGTGGCGGTCAGCTTCATCGGCTTGGAGAGCCTGCCGACCCAGTACGATCCGTACACCCCCGGTATGAATATGGTCGTCATCGTCCTGTTCTGTGTCATCCCGATGGTCGCTTGGGCGGCCACCCTGATCGCCATGAAGGGTTACAGCCTGACCGGCGAGAAGATGAAGGAAATCCAGGCTATCAACGCCTGCCGCCGCGACGCCGTGGCAAACGGCATGAAGCTGGAAGAGGCCATGGAGAAGTATGCCACCATCGACCAGCTCCCCGCGGAGTACCGCGCGTAACCCCTAAAACCGCTATTCTCTTTATCCTTCCATAAACGCACCGCCGCCCCGGAAGAGGAATCTCTTCCGGGGCGGCGGTATTTGTGTGTATAGTGCTGTGTATTCCGATAAAACTTTCGCAAAACGCTTGACTTTTAGGGGTGAATTGTGTTATTATATCTCTCGCAGTCACTGCAATAAGCGGAAGTGCTGGAATCGGCAGACAGGCACGTTTGAGGTGCGTGTGTCTATGACGTGTGGGTTCAAGTCCCATCTTCCGCACCAAGAGAACTCCCACAGCGTTTCGCTGTGGGAGTTCTCTTTTTCTCAAAAAGAAAGGATGTCACGATGCAAAACCTGATTTTCAGCCTGAATGCGACGCTGCCGGTGTTTCTGGTCATGGTGGCGGGGTACGCGTTGGGGCAGTGGGGTTTTCTGCCGCCGGAATTTTGCAGGGCGTCGGATAAGCTGACCTTTAAAATCACACTGCCCATCATGCTGTTTCTGGATATGGGCAGCGTTGACATCCTGCACGACTTCCAGCCGAAGTTTGTGCTGTTCTGCTTTGGCGCAACGTTCATCGGCATCCTTGTTGTGTGGGCAGGGGCAAAGCGGTTCCTCAAAGATAAATCGCTGGTGGGGGAGTTCGTGCAGGCGGGTTACCGCAGCAGTGCGGCTGTGCTGGGCGTGGCGTTCATCCAGAACATCTACGGTAACGCAGGCATGGCCCCGCTGATGATTCTGGGCAGCGTGCCGCTGTTCAACATCTTTGCGGTGCTGATTTTGATGCTGGAATCCCCGCAGCAGCGCGGTATCCCCACGCCAAAGCAGCTGCTGCGCGGCGTGGCCACCAACCCGATTTTATTGGGTATCGTGTCCGGCACGGTCTATGCGCTGCTGCCGTTCACGCTGCCCGCAGTGCTGACCAAAACGTTGAACAATATTGCCTCCGTCACTACGCCGTTGGCGCTGCTGTCCATTGGTGCCTCGTTTGAGGGGGCCAAGGCCATCAAAAAGCTGGGGCCGACGTTGGCGGCGGCCTTTATCAAGACCGTGGGGCTGGCGGCGGTATTTCTGCCCTGCGCGGTGGCGCTGGGGTTCCGCGACGAGGAACTGATTGCGCTGCTCATCATGCTGGGCAGCCCCACGACTCCCAGCGCCTATGTCATGAGCAAAAACATGGGCCACGAGGGTGTGCTGACGTCGAGCTGCATCGCCCTGACGACGCTGCTCTCGGCACTGACGCTGACCGGCTGGATATTCCTGCTGCGCAGCGGGGGATACCTGTAATATCCCAAAGGCTTCACCCCCCCCCATTGAGAAAGGCGTTTTTTATTCCTCCGGCTCCGCCACCGGCACACCGCGGTGCTCTACCGGGGTCGAGAACACGATCTGCGTGCGCGTGCGGCCAAACTGCTGCAAGTGGTTGATGAACTGGTCCAATTCCTGCGTCGTGCCGAACAAAACCTCAATCAGCATACTGTAATCGCCGGTGACGCAGTTGCACTCCACCACATGGGCGCAGCTCTCAATATAGGGGTAGAACTCCGGCTTGCGCTGGGGGTCCATGTCCAAGTTGATGAACGCCTTGACCATGTAGCCCAGCTTGGGTGCGTCCACCTGGGCCTGATAGCCGGTGATGGTGCCGGAATGCTCCAGCCGGGCAATGCGGGCCGACACCGCAGGGCTGGACAAAAATACCTGGTCAGCGATTTCTTTTAGGGGAATACGCGCGTCGTGCTGCAATATGTCAATGATCTTGCGGTCGATGTGATCCATGGTAACACCTCATTTTAGGCAAAAAGCTCCCGTTCGTGTGCGTCATTGCACCTGAACGAGAGCTTTTGTAGCTTTACTATGGAAAGAATTTTACCATATACAAAGTAAAAAGTAAAGTGTTTTGCAAAAGAATTGTAGAATTGTAGGGGCGGATGCTCGCATCCGCCCGCAGTGTTCCGGCAGGCAGCCATTTATCTTTATGGCAACACCGCATAATTCCCGCCTTACGGCTTAAGTAACGCTCCGGCGGCTGCGGCACGGCATCTGCGTTGCCAAAATGCTCGATAATACACAAAGTATTATCTGCGCTTTTGGCTTAGCAGCTGCCGCACCTCGCTCGCCGTATCGGCACTTAGAATTATACGGTATTGCCTTATATATCCGGGAACACATTTCTTGCGCTGATCAGTGCATTGTTATAATACATTTCAAAATGGCAGTGGTTGCCGGTGGCGGTGCCAGTCGCCCCCACGTAGCCGATCAGCTGGCCCTTCGTCACGGTCTGCCCGGTCTGCACCACAAAGGACGACATGTGGCCGTACAGCGTCTTGTAGCCGTTGCCGTGGTCAATCTCCACATAATAGCCCCAGCTCGCGGTAGGGTGATTGTGCCACTGGGCAGCGATGACCGTGCCCGCGTCGGCGGCGTAAATCGGCGTGCCGTAGGGCGCGGTGATGTCCACCCCGCGGTGGCCATAGGGTAGATTAGCCCACCGGCTGATGCCCGAATACCCCGGCACAGGCCAGAGAAAGCTGCCGGTGCCGAGCTTGCCGATCATGCCGCTTTTCAGCCGTGTGCCCCGGTGGATGATCTCCGGCACAGGGGCCTGCAAAAGCTGCACGTCCACGGCCTGGCAGCTGACGACCGCGCCGTCCACGGTCACAATTTCGCTTGTGACCTGCTCGCTGCCGCTCTGCCCGGCCTGTACCGTCTCGGTCTTGCCAAAATCCAGGTCAGCGTCCTCGACGGTCTGCGTCTCAAAGGGCAGCTCTTTTGTTACCGTCTCGTACCGGGTGACTTTGACCTGCAAAAGCCTGCTGTCCCGCAGGGCGTCCAGTAATGTGCCGTAGGGCGTGACGGCGACAGCAGGGTAGATGCCGTCTACCAGGCGCAGCGGGTGGACGAAGTCTGTCTGCACTCCCTCGGTCTGCCAGAGCTGGCGCACGGCGTACAGGCAGCGGCGCAGGTGGTCGCCCTCGGTGGTGATGTACCGCAGCGTGCCGTCGATGTAAACGGCGGTGCCTTCGGTGATGTCGCCGCCCGCCGCTCGCAAAATCGCGTCGGCGGTCTCGCGTTCGGTCATCGTCTGCACGCCCGCACCCCAGACAAGGGTGTACTCGGGCTGGATATCCCAATCCGCCGCGCCGCTGATGCGGGCCTGCACGTCGGCGCGGGCGGCCTCAAAGGCCTGCTCACCGGGCAGATAGCCGACGGTTTGGCCGCCAACCTCGACCCGAAGCACAAAAGGCTGTGCCAGTGTGGTGCGCACGTAGAAAACCAGCGCCGCCCCCGCCGCCAGCGGCAGCAGCAGGCCGACAAGGCGGTGCGGGTGGATGAGCGCTGCACGGAAATCTGCCGCCGCCCGCACCGGGGGCCGCAGCACCACGGCCAACAGCTGCACCAGCGCCCGGGCCAGCTCCCGCAGCCAAAATGCCGTTCCGCGCCCGACCCGCACGGCGGTGTATTCGACATGGAAGCCGACAAAATATAAAACATCCCCGAAAGTCAAAGCAGACAGCCTCCCTACAATGTCGGCACATACCCTAACGGATTCACTCTGCCGCCGTCCACCCGCAATTCCAGATGCAGGTGATACCCGCCGCCTGCGCCGTAAACATTGCCGGTATTGCCCACGTACCCCAGCAGATCACCCTTCTGCACGGTGTCACCCTGGGCTACGACGATGCTGCTCATGTGGGCGTACAGGCTGTCATAGCAATGGCCGTCGTTGGCAGTGCCGTGGCTGACCTGTACACAGTTGCCGTAACTGTTCATGGTCCGCGCGGCGCTGACAACGCCGTCGGCAATGGCGTAAATCGGTGTGCCGCCCGGCGCAGCAAAATCGGTGCCCCGGTGGGGGATACCCCAGGGGTCAGGCTCGCCGAACTGGGTCGTGATGCGCCCATAGCTGTCCAGCGGGCAGCGAAAGGCTAGGCTCGTCAGGTGTAAATCTGCCGTGGTGTAGCGCTGGCTCTGCGCCCGCACGTAGGCGTCCAGCGCGGCGGTGGCAGCCTCGTAGGCTTTTTTCGCGGCGTCGGTCACGGCGGCCTGGGCCTGGGCGGCGGCCTGCTGCGCGGTCAGGGCGCTGTTCGCGTCCAAAAGCGCCGTCTCCAACTCGCACTGCGTGGCTTGCAGCGCGGCCTGCTGGGCATCCAGCGCCGCTTTCGCGTCGGCAGCCTGTTGGGCGGCGGTCTCGGCTTCGGCGCGGGCCTGTTCAAGCGCGGCGGCCTCGGCGTCCAGCTCTGCCAGTACGGCGCTGTTTTTGGCGCTCATCTGCCGCAGCACCGTGTCAAAGGTCAGCACCTGGTACAGGCTTTTCGCCTGCGCCAACAGCCACAGCGCCCCGCCGCCGTCCAGCCGCTGCATGGCCCGCAGCTGCTCCTTGCACAAGGCGAGCCGCGCGTCATATTCAGTCTGCTTGGCAGTCAGCGACGTGCCGGCGGCTTCTGCGGCAGCCCGGCGAACATCCAATTCGGTCTGGGCGGCCTGCACGGCGGCAGTCACGTCGGTGATTTGCCCCGCCAGTTCCGCCGCCTGCCCGGTGAGCGCGGCAACCTCGTTCTCGGTCTGCGCCTGGGCGCTTTTTAGTTCGTTTAAGGCTGCCTGTTCGGCTTCATATTCCTGCCGCGCTTCGGCCTGGTTTTGCGTTAATTCGCCCTTTTTATCATCCGCATAGGCGTCAAAACCCGAAAAAAGGGTACAAAAAAGCAGCCCCGCCGCCAATACAGCGGCGGGGAAGTGCCTGTATTTCATCTTGTTACTCCGCTAATAGGGCAGTCCCGGTCAGGTCTGCGGGCGCGCCGTCCTGCCGTGCCTCAAAGTGCAGGTGAGGCCCGGTGGAATTGCCGGTGCTGCCCACATATCCCAAGACCTGGCCTTGGACCACGGACTGCCCGGCAGAAACGAGCAGGGACTTCATGTGCTGATACTCCGTTTCCAGCCCGCCGCCGTGGTCAAGCACGACATAGTTGCCCTTTTCAACATCGTAGTCGGCGGCGGTCACGATGCCACCGGCAACGGCGTAAACCTCCGCGCCTTCCTCGGCGGCAAAGTCAATGCCGGGGTGGCCGTTTTCGGGGTCATAGCCGCTGACCTGCGGCGGGGGCGCGACCGGCAGGGTAAAGAGATCCACGCCGGAAAGGGCGGCTCCATCGGCGGCAGTCACCTGGTCGGAAGCGGCACGGCGCACGGCCTCGGCCAAGATTTCATCCGCCTTTTCCTGTGTCAGTTCGGCGGCATCGCTGCCGCCGTAGGCGGTAAAATACCGCGGCTCCACCAGCGTGCCATTGACCTGCATCTCAAAATGGCAGGCGTTGCCGGTAGCATTGCCGGTGCTGCCCACGTACCCGATGACCTGACCGGCGGTCACGGTCTGCCCGACCTGCACGGCGCAGGACTGCATGTGGGCGTACAGCGTGGACCAGCGCAGACCGTTGGCGTCGGCGCCGTGGTCGATCTCGACAAAATTGCCCCAGCTGTAATGCTCCTGCGCGGCCAGCACAACACCGTCCGCGGCGGCGTAAATTTCGGTGCCTTCGGCAGCGCATAGATCGTCGCCCCGGTGGCCGTTCGTGGCAAAGCGGGAAATATATTTGTACTTGACAGGGCAGATAAAGCGCGGGCTGTTCGCAGCGTTATCCAATGTCGGCAGGGCAGCGGCAGCCACAGCGGGCACGCTGGTCGGTGCGGGTGTGGGGGTCGGCTCTGCCGTCTCGGCGGTGGCGGGCGGCGCAGCGGTGGCGGGGGCATCCTCGACCTGCGGGCGCACCATGCAGGCCGTTACGCTCAAACCCACCACGGCGGCGCAGACGGCCAATGCCCCGGCACCCAAACGGCGGTAATGCAGCAAATGGACAATGCGCTCCTTCACGCTGCCCTGGCCGAAAGCCAGGCTGCCCGGTATGCTGCGGCCCTGCACGGCAAAATGCAGAAGGCTCTCACAGTAGGCGTTGCGCTCGGGCAGGGGACGGCCCCGCACGGCGGCCTCGTCGCAGGCCGCCTCCATGTCGCGCTCAAAGGTGCAAAACGCCAGCCAGACCAGCGGGTTGAACCAGTGCAGGCAGGCCACGGCGTAGAACAGCGGCTTGGTCAGCGGGTCGCGGCGGCGGATGTGGGTCTGCTCGTGCAGCAGCACGGCCTGCCGGGCGGTTCCCTGCAAATCGTCGGGCAGGTAGACGCGCGGGCGCAGAATACCTAAGGTAAACGGCGCAGTCACGCAGGCCCCGCTGTAGCAGCCGTCCGATGTTTTGCAGGCCAGCGCCACATGGCATTTCAATTTTATGTACCCAACGATACCGCGCACGGCCAGCACCGCTACGCCAACCGCCCACACGGCGGCCAGCGCGTGCCAGGGCGTCAGCCGGGCGTACCACGGCAGCGCCGCGGCGGGCGCGGAGACAGCGGGCGGGGGCGCGACCAGCGGCAGTTCGCCTAACTCCTGCACGGTGTCAGCAGCTGCGGCCAGCTGGGTGTTCTGCGGGCGGGGCAGGGAAAGTGGGATGCCCCAGGGCAGCACGAACCGCAGCCCCACGGCAAGCCACAGCCAGCACAAAAGGCGGCTGGGCGCGTGGGCGCGGCGCAGCAGCTTACAGACGGCCCAGGCCGCCAGCGCGGCAGCGCCGCCCCGGGCGCTGAGCAGCAAAAACGCGAACACGGTACTGCGCATAACTATCCCTCCTCGCGGTGGGCGGCGTCGAGCAGTGCGCGAATCTCGGCGGCCTCGGCGTCGCTGATGGGCTGGGTGTTCAAAAAGGCAGCCACAAAGCGCGGCAGGCTGCCGCCAAAGGTCTTATCCACCACGGCGGCACTCTCGGCCTGCTGGACATCTTCATTTTTAATAAGGCTCGTCACCTGGCCGTCGGCGTTTTGCAGAACGCCCCGTTCGCAGAGCTTTTTCAGCACGGTATAGGTCGTGCTCTTTTTCCAGCCCAGCGCGTCGGCGGCCAGCGTCACCAGCTGCCCGCTGGGCAGCGGCTCATGGTCCCACACAAGGCAGGCAAAACGGTATTCACCTTCGGCAAGGCGCAGCGGTTCATGGTTTAGCATAGGAAAAGCTCCTTCCTGGTTTATTGCAATAGACCTGTCCTTGCTTATAGTCTACTACAATAGACCAAAAATGTCAATAAAAATTCCCCGCCGCAGATAGGAGGCAGGGAACTTGGGGCATAGGGGCAACAGAAAAACCGCCCTCATGAAAACTCACGAGGGCGGTTCATAAGCGGAAAGAAAGGGATTCGAACCCTTGAGGGCTTTAGGGGCCCTACACGATTTCCAGTCGTGCGCCTTAGACCAGCTCAGCCATCTTTCCACATATTCAGTTGTGCAGCGCCTGACTGCATGAGCTATTATAGCAATCGGTGCGGCAAATGTCAAGCAAAAATTGCAGAAAATTCTCGAAAATTTTCCCGATGGGCGAAATGCACGCAAAATATGCGCTCGAACTGCATATTTTGTACGTTTTATCCTCTTGCAAACCGCCGTGCAAGGTGCTAAAACTATATAGGTGTGAAACATCTTCCGGGCATTGCGCCTCCCTGCAGATCAAAAATGCGTGCATCGGGGATGTACGACTTCCCAATTTCTGTGGGTGCACGATTTCACCCGGACAAAAGGAGAGGATATTTCATGTATTCCATTTTTCGTGACCTGGCGATCATTATTCTGAGCGCCAAATTCTTTGCGCTGGTCGCCCGCAAGTGCAAGGCCCCGCAGGTCGTGGGCGAGATTATCGCCGGTCTGCTCATCGGGCCGTGCCTGCTGAACTTGGTACAGACCAGCGATTCCATTTCCATCTTCGCCGAAATCGGCGTCGTGCTGCTGATGTTCACCACCGGCCTGGGCACGAACCTGAAAGAGCTGATGCGTGCCGGCCCCATCGCTACGCTGATCGCCTGCGTGGGCGTGTTTGTGCCGCTGGTGGGCGGCACGCTGCTGTATGGCGCGTTCTACGGCTTTGCGGCAGTGGGCAGCCCGGAGTTTTACCGTGCGCTGTTCATCGGCACCATTATGACAGCCACCAGCGTTTCCATCACAGTGGCAACGCTGCAGGAGCTTGGTCATTTGAAGAGCTTCCTCGGCACGACCATCGTCAGCGCGGCGGTCATTGATGACGTCATCGGTATCATCGTATTGACCTGCGTGCTGGGTGCCAGCTCCGGCGAGGGCACCGGCATCGGCGGCGTGCTGATCCAGACTGTGCTGTTCTTCCTTGTCGCCATCGGTGTGGGCGTCATCATCCACTACGCCATGAAGTGGCTGGACGCCCGCAACCCCCACACCCAGCGCATCACCGTTGTCAGCCTGGCGTTCTGCTTCGCTATGGCCTACATTGCCGAGCAGTACTTCGGCATTGCCGATATCACCGGCGCGTACATTGCGGGCATCGTCCTGTGCACGATGAACGACGCCTCCTACGTCGAGCGCCGCGTGGACATCAGCAACTATGTCATCTTTGCACCGGTGTTCTTTGCGTCCATCGGCCTGAAAACCGATATCAGCGGTCTTACGCCGGAAATCTTCCTGTTCTGCGTCTGCTTTGTCATTGTGGCGCTGGCAACCAAGATTATCGGCTGCGGCCTGGCGGCCAAAATCTGCCGCTTTAATTGGGGCGATGCTCTCAAGGTCGGTGTCGGCATGATGACCCGCGGTGAGGTCGCGCTGATTGTTGCCCAGAAGGGCCTGGAAGTCGGAGTCGTTGACCCGGTCTACTTTACGGCGGTCATCCTGCTGATTGTTGTGTCCAGCGTCGCCACACCGCTGGCGCTGAAAGCCCTGTTTACAAAAATGCCGCCCGTCCCGCATCCGAGCCAGGCAAAGGCGTAATTCGAGTAAAAGCCTCCCCTTTGAGGACAGCCTCCCCCGATACGGGGGAGGTGGCGCATAGCGCCAGAAGGGGAGCGGCGGCCGGGAGCTGACTGTTTATGCCGCGAGGCTGCGGCCCACTCCTCACCCGCTGCGGTGGGAACTCCCATCAAAGAGGAACTAAAAAGGCAGACGCTGCTTTGCGCCTGCCTTTTCATTTTTTATTCTGCATTATGCAGATGATTGTCCACCCATTTGATCAGCAGCTCCAGTGCCACCAGGTTGTGCCCGCCCTCGGGCACAATCAAATCGGCTTTGCGCTTGCTCGGCTCGACGAACTGCTCGTGCATCGGCTTGACGGTGGTCAAATACTGGTTGACCACGCTGTCCAGCGTGCGGCCGCGCTCCTTGACGTCGCGGACGATGCGGCGCAGAATGCGCACATCGGCGTCGGTGTCCACGAACACCTTCATATCCATCAAGTCGCACAACTCGGGGGAGTCGAAGATCAAAATACCCTCGACAATGATGACCGGCGCGGGCTGCACGAGAACGACCTTGTCGCTGCGGTTGTGGATGGTGTAGTCATACACCGGCACCTGCACCGGGTGGCCAGCGCGCAGCTCCCGCAGGTGGGCGACCATCAGCGGCGTGTCAAAGCTGTCCGGGTGGTCGTAGTTCAGCTTGCAGCGCTCCTCGTAGGGGAGTTCGTCGTGGCGCTTGTAGTAACTGTCATGGTTGATGACGCTGACCTCATTCGCACCGAAATGATCCCGCAGCTTCTCGGTCAGGGTCGTCTTGCCGCTGCCGGTGCCGCCTGCAATGCCGATGATGATGGTTTTCATATCCACAGCTCCTTATACGTCCAATTTGATCTCGCGCCCGGTGGGCTCATACGCGCGGTATTTCACGCCGGTCATGTTGAACATCCGGCGGCTGGCAATACTGGCGTGCGTGTCGTGATATTTATCCGATAAATAGATCAATTCCTTGATGCCACTCTGGATGATGGCCTTGGCGCACTCGTTGCAGGGAAAGAGCGTCACATACATCCGCGAACCGCGCAAATCGTGGTTGGGACTGTTCAAAATTGCGTTCAGCTCCGAGTGGCAGACATACATATATTTTGTGTCCAGATCCTCGCCCTCGCGCTCCCACGGCATATCGTCGTCGCTGCAGCCGATGGGCATACCGTTGTAGCCCAAAGACAAAATCTTATTCTCGGGGCTGACGATACAAGCGCCGACCTGGCTGTTGTTGTCCTTCGACCGCATGGCCGAAAGCATGGCAATGCCCATAAAATATTCGTCCCAGCTGATGTAATCCTGCCGTTTCATAGGTACACCGTCCTTTTGGCTTTTTCTTTATTATACTGTGCCGTGCGGCGCGGTGCAAGATGGTTCGCGCAAATATTTCCGCCGCGTGGCCTCGCCGCCGCGCAGGTGACGCTCGGCTTTGTTTTTCTGCACGACGGCCTGCACCTCGGCCCACAAGCCGGGGTTCTGGCGGCGCAGCCGATGCTGGTCCTTCCAGATCGTGGATTTGCTCACGCCGAACACGGCTGCCGCCGCCCGCACGGTTGCGCCGCTCTCCACAATATACCGTCCCACCGCGGCCGCGCGCTCCTCAAGGTCGCCCTTCATAGCCTGACCTCCTCACATAGGAATTTCTGTCAAATCCTATGTGAAAGAGGGGCGGAGTATGCTATACTGTTTTTACAAAGGAGGGAAACCCTATGACATTTGAGCGTTACCTGGAATTGGATACCCTGCTGCTGGCAAATCCCGGCGCAGTGCGGGATTATAAACCCGAGTGGGGCTGGGATCGCTATATGGTGGGCGGCAAAATGTTCGCCGCACTGCTGACTACGGCAGGCGACTGTGCCCCGGAATACCAAAACCATCCGATGCTGACGGTGAAAGTCGCACCGGAGGAGGGAAACTTCCTGCAGCGACAGTACCCGGATATCCTGCCTGGGTATTACATGAACAAGCGGCACTGGATCAGCGTGCGGCTGGATGGGGCCGTGCCGCAGGAAGAGGTCATGCGCCTGTGCAAAAGCGGGTATGCACTGATTTTTGCCAAGCTGACAAAGAAAATGCAGAAAGAAATTTTTGGGGAATAGGCAAGGCCTGCGCAGGAAAACATCCGGCGCGGATCTTGTTTATACAATTTTATACACGCGGCATCCGTCATTTTCGTACCAGATGGGATACTGCGCGGCGTACCAACTCTCGTCTGCATCGGCAAATTTGCCGTAGACGGAGGAATCAAACAGCACATACCCCACATCCCACGCCGCCAGTGTGCCCTCGTTGGGATGCTCGTACAGCGCTGCCATGGCGCTGTACTCGTCGGCGTAATCCATGCCGTGGTAATAGACATAACTGCCCGACCCGCAGAGTATCCGCCGCCCGGCCAGCGCAAATACCGGCGTGACATGGCTGTCGCTTGTCAAAAACAGCGCGTCGCTCTCGGCGTTCGCATCAATATAGTCGGCCAGTGCAATGTCATTCGCGCTCCAATGCTGGTAGTCGCTGAAAATCTCCCGCCCGACGGTCAGCACACTGCCGAACATGGCTGCAAAACAGCACGCCGCCAGCCCCAACGCCCGCCAGGGCAGGGCACGAACCTTGGCAAACAAATCGACCAACAGCTGCGCCGCTAAAATGCACCCCAGCATATGCCAGACGTAAAGCAGTTTGTTATTGTCGTAATTGTTGGGCTGGAACACAACAAACTCCGCCAGCGCCAAAATTGCCAGCCCGCCGCCGTAGAGCCACCGCTGTTTGGGCTTGGCGTGGATAAACGCCGGAACCAGCAGCAGATACACAAGCCCGATATTTTTGATGTAAAACCAGAAATAATTGTCCTTCAGCGTGCCGTCGTCCTGGCCGTTGATCCAGTTAAAGTGCAGCCGCAGCATGTGCTGACCGTCCAGGCTTTGGGCCAGCACGGTGGGCAGCATCTGCGCCAGCCACGCTGCGCCGCACACCGCCGCCAGCCCCAGCCATGGCAAAAGCGTCTCCCGCCGTGCGCCCTGCGCCAGAGTGTATACGCCGCCCACAAGGCACAAAAACACTAGCGCCAGCGCACTGTGGGTATGCAAAAGCGGCAGGGGCAGCGCCAGCAGGGCCAGCCACGGCCAAAGGCGGCGCTTGCCCTCATAGCAGAACCGCCACAGCAGGTACACGGCGGGAAAGAGCACGCACCAGCCGAACAGCGTTGCCCGCTGGGGGATGAGCAGATCGACGATGGGGTTGACCCACTCGATGTTTTGCTCCACAAAATTCGTCGGTGTGGTGTAGAACCCGGTGAAGATGCCCGCAAACTTTTCAGCACTGCCGAGAAAATACACAAAGCCGAACCCGCTGCCCATAAAGAACAGGTAAAACGCAAGGCTCGCCTTGGCGGCGCTGTCCGTCATCCGGTGGGCTAGCTGCCAGAACATACCGTACACCGACAAAAATGCGGGCAGCATCGGCAGAAGATATGCCGTGCGCAGGTCCGCCCCCAGCACCAAAAATACGCTGGAGACAGTCTCGCACAAGAACGGATACCCGAACCGGTGCTCGCCGCCCAATAGGGGATAGCACGGTAAAAATTCACCACTCTGCGCGATATATTTAATGAACCCCAGGTGCATTGGCATATCGCCGTAGCAACTCTGCCCGGTGTGGTACGCGCCGTTTACCATGTGCAGCACATGGGTGTGCAGCAGGTACAGCGTGATGAGCGCGACCGGCAGGATGCAGGCCCACAGTGCGCCGCAATCGGCGTCTTTTGCCATGCCGCGCAGCCGCACACCCCGGTGCAGCAGCACGCCGCCCAGAACGCCTGCGGCTGCAGCCGCCAGCAGAACGGCGGGCAGCGTGAAGCCCAGCGCCAGCGCAAGCACCGCAGGCAGCACCGCCAGCAGCGACACGCCAAACCCGCAGCCCAGCGGCAGAATAACGGCAGCGCTCCCATCCGGCACCGCCCGGCGGGCCAAGAGCAGGCCAACATATATGAATAAAGCAAGATAGAGAATCGAAAGCAGCATCTTTACACTCCTTCCAAATCAAACGGCGGCGTGTATTCCTCGCGGGCGCTGCTTTTTTCCTGCATATAGCCGTCGGTCAGGCCCAGGCGCACGGCCTCGTCAATGACCTGCCGGTACTCATAGGTCGTGATGCGCCGCCCTAAACCGTGCTCGGCCGCCTTATAAAAAGGGGTAAACTGGCTCATCAAACTCGGGATAAATGCGACGCCCGTTTCCGCCCGCAGTGCGGCCAGCCGCTGCAAAACGGCCTTGCTGTCCGCCGCATGGCCGGGCAGCGCCAGATGCCGCACAATGACACCCTTCTGTAAATAGCCGTCCGCATCGTACACCGGCGCACCGGTCTGCAAAAGCATCTGGCGAAGGGCGGCGTCGGCCACGGCAGGGTAGTTCTGCGCGGCGGAAAGCTCGGCAGCCAGCGCACCGTCCGCATACTTGTAGTCCGCCAGCCAGATATCCACATACCCGGCCAGCGCCTTGACGGCCTCCACCGTTTCATACCCGCCGGTGTTGT
The DNA here is from genome assembly GCF_018784445.1 of Gemmiger formicilis. Lineage (GTDB taxonomy): Bacteria > Bacillota > Clostridia > Oscillospirales > Ruminococcaceae > Gemmiger. The sequence continues at coordinate 42,828 of NZ_WQOH01000017.1, forward strand.
AAACGACTGGCAGGCAGAATCCGGCGGTCCTTGCCTGATCCAGCGCCGCTGTGACCCAGGGCAGGTATTGCGATGCCGTGACGAGGTTCAGATTTTTCGCCCCGCTGTTTTGCAGATTCATAAAAATCTCGGCCAGCCGCTCTACGGAAATCGCTTTGCCAACCTCACCCTGGCTGATGGGGTAGTTCTGGCAGTAGCAGCACCGCAGCGTACACCCGCTGAAAAACACCGTGCCGCTGCCGGTTTCGGCGCTGGGGTCGCCGCTTAAACACGGCTCTTCCCAGTGGTGCAGGGCGGCGCGGGCTACCCGCAGGGTATCGTCGGCCCCGCAAAGGCCCCGCTGCCCGGCGGCGCGGTCGGCCCCGCAGGCCCGGGGGCAAAGGGTGCAATGGTGCGGCAGCTGCATAAGAATCCCTCTTTCACAAAAATCTTTCATTTAATTTTACCACAAACTGCGAAAGTGTGGTATACTATACCTACAAATAACCTAAAATAAAGGAGTGTGCTCTTATGTCTACCCCTCATAACCGCGCCGAAAAGGGCGATTTTGCCAAGACCGTGCTGATGCCCGGCGACCCGCTGCGCGCTAAATTCATTGCCGAGACTTTCCTCGAAAACCCGCGCGTCGTCACCGATGTGCGCGGTATGCTCGGCTATACCGGCACCTACCAGGGCCGCCCCATCAGCGTGATGGGCAGCGGTATGGGTATGCCGTCCATCGGTATTTATTCTTATGAGCTGTTCAGCCAGTACGGCGTTGAGAACATCATCCGCATCGGTTCCGCAGGCTCTTACACCGACAAGGCCAAGCTGTTTGACGTTGTGCTGGCTACCGGTGCTTACTCCGAGAGCAACTACGCCGTGACCCAGAGCGGCGACACCGACGATATCCAGACCCCCAGCGCCGAGCTGAACGACGCCCTGCGTGCCAGCGCCAAGGCTGCGAACATCCCTCTCATCGAGGGCAACATCCATTCTTCCGACGTGTTCTACCGCCAGCCCAGCGACGCCAAGCCCACCTACTGGGAAAAACTGCGCGACGAAAAGGGCTGCCTGGCCGTTGAGATGGAAAGCTTCGCGCTGTTCCACAACGCGAAGGTGCTGGGCAAGCGCGCCGCCTGCCTGCTGACCATCTCCGACAGCTTTGTCTCGCCGGAGATCACCACCGCCGAACAGCGCCAAACCAGCTTTACCGCCATGATGAAGGTCGCGCTGGGCGTGGACGCCTTTTTGGAGAAGTAAGATGGAAAAAGCTGAGATCCAGGCCCTGATCCGCGAAGCCTTTGAGGGCCAGAAGTTTGCCTATGTGCCGTACTCCCGCTTCCATGTGGGCGCGGCGCTGCGGGCCAGGGATGGCCGCGTGTTCAAGGGCTGCAACATCGAGAACGCAGGTTACACCCCCACGAACTGCGCCGAGCGCACGGCCCTGTTCAAGGCAGTCAGCGAAGGGGTGCGCGAGTTTGACGCTATCGCCATTGTGGGCAGCAAAGTGGGGGAGAAGAACACCCTCGTCACTGGCCCCTGCGGTGTCTGCCGCCAGGCGCTCTATGAGTTCGGCGGGCCGAAACTGACCGTCATTATGGCGAAAGACGAGAACGATTACATCGTGACCACCCTCGGCGACCTGCTGCCCTACGGCTTCGGCCCGGCGAATCTGGAGTGAAAATTCTTTGGCTCCCCTTTGAGGGGCGGCTTTTCAGAAAACCAAAGGAGTTCCCTTAACCCATGAAGAAATTCTTAGCACTGTTCCTGACGCTGGTACTGCTGGCAGGGCTGACCGCCTGCAAGGCGGCTGACGCCGCCGACCCGGCGCAGGAACAGAATACCGTGACCGCCCCCACCAACGACGCAACGTTCGTCTACCAACCCGATGACCCGACGCTGATCCCGGCAGGCGGACAGACCATTGCACTGGTGACAGGCCCCTCCGGCACAGAGAACGGGGCAGACGCCATGCTGTGGCAGGGCGTGCAGACCTTCGCCAACACGTACGGCTACACCGCCGATACCTATGCCGCCGCGGGGAATACGGCCGATGATGCCGAGACTGCCCTGCGTGCCGCCGCCGAGAGCGGCGCAAGGCTTGTCGTCTGCCAGGGCGAGGCTGCGGGCGAAGCACTCTACCGCATCCAGGACAACTACCCCGATGTACACTACCTGCTGTTCGACGATGAACCCCACAACGCCGATTACAGCGCCTACAAGACTGCCGAACTCGTCCACTGCGTCCTCTTCCAGGAAGAACAGGCCGGGTATCTGGCGGGCTACGCCGTCGTGACCGAAGGGTACACCGCCCTCGGCTTCATTGGCACGCGGGAGGTGCCCGGCATTGTGCGGTACGCCACCGGCTTTTTGCAGGGGGCAGAGGCCGCCGCAGAATTACAGGGCGAGGACGTGACCTTACAGACCTGGTTCACTGACACCGACGAGAACAGCGATGCCATCACCCAGCGTATGGTGGACTGGTACAATAACGGTACAGCGCTCATTGTGGTCAGCGGCGGCAACCTGTACGAGGGTGCGGTCTCCGCAGTCAACCAGACCGGCGGTAAGGCTGTCACCACCGATGTGGACAACACCGCCCTGAGCGGCCGCGTGCTGGCAAGCGCGGTCAAGTGCTATAACGCCGCCGTTCAGCGGGAGCTGTACAGCTTCTTCACGAATGGCAGCTGGGACACCCAGAGCGCGGGCCAGACCGAGAAGGTCGGCTACACCACCGGCGCGGTCGCGCTGGAAGCGGGTGCGCCTTGGCGGTTTGACACCTTCACCCAGGACGATTACCGAAAACTGTACGAGGATCTGCGTACCAGCGTGCGCAAAGTGGATGCCTACGCCGACCTGGACACCCTGCCCGACACCCCCAATGTGACGGTGAATCGGACCATGTAAACCCTTTGTTATGCTTTTGTAATTCTTTTTGTCATCTTTTTTCATTGAATTGCCGCCGCAGATGCGGTATACTGAAGGTACTGCGGCGGGGAACTCGCCCCGCTGCGCAACTGAAAAACAACCTAAGGAGATCAAAACCATGAAAAAGTTTCTTGCTTTTGTAATGGCTGCCAGCATGGCGCTCTCTCTGGCTGCCTGCGGCGGTTCTTCCGCCAGCACCGCCACGAGCACCACGACGGAGGCTACCTCTGAGGCCGCTTCTGCCGCCAGCACTTCCGGCAGCAAGACCGATGTCGCCTTCGTTACCGACGTTGGCAACATCGATGACCAGTCCTTCAACCAGTACACCTGGCAGGGCGTGCAGGACTTCTGCTCTGCAAACAACCTGAGCGCCAACTACTATCGTCCCACTGAGGACTCTGACGCTGCCCGTCTGGAGCAGATGGACAACGCTGTCAACGACGGCGCTAAGTCCATCGTCGTGGCTGGCTACCTGTTCGGTTCCGCCATTGCCGAGGCTCAGGAGAAGTACCCCGATGTGCAGTTCCTGGCCCTGGACGTTTCCACCGCCGACCTGGGCGACAAGACCCCCACGGCCAACACCGCTCTGATCACCTATAAGGAAGAGCAGGCTGGTTACCTGGCCGGCTACGCCGCTGTTTACGACGGCTACAAGGAGCTGGGCTTCCTGGGCGGCATGGCCGTTCCCGCTGTTATCCGTTACGGCTACGGCTTCGTGCAGGGCGCTGACGCTGCTGCCAAGGAGATCGGTGCTGCGGATGTCAACATTAAGTACTGGTACTCCGGCGGCTTCGCTGCTACCGATGAAGTCAAGAACAAGATGGATGGCTGGTACTCTGAGGGTACCGAAGTCGTCTTTGCCTGCGGCGGCCCTGTCTGCCAGAGCTGCGACGCTGCTGCTCAGGCCAACGGCGGCAAGATGATCGGCGTTGACGTTGACCAGTCCGGTCAGTTCGACACCGTTATCACCTCCGCCATGAAGGGTCTGGCCGAATCTGTCAACGAGGCCCTGACCGATGCCCTGAACAACGGCTGGAAGTTCAGTGAGACCTACTCCGGCAAGGAGACCAAGCTCGGCGCTGCTGAGAACTGTGTTGGTCTGCCCATGGCGACCAGCAAGTTCACCAGCTTCACCCAGGAGCAGTACGACACCATGTACGCTGCTATCGTGGACGGCTCTCTGGCCATCGACGACAGCTTCGATGCTGATGTCAAGCCCGCTGTCACCACCATCACCGTGGACTACCAGAGCTGATCTGATACGGCAGATGCTGTAAAGGCGTGACTTTTGACCACCCTGCGCACCCCGCGCAGGGTGGTTTTTGTTGGTTTTCTACAAATTCTGACGACTTTTTGCGCAGATTCTCTTGTGCACAGCGGAGTTTTTCTGTATAATATAGAGTAAGAATTTGTGTACAAGCCCGTACACATTGAAAGGGGCGTGCAACGATTGGCAGATAATTATGTCATCGAAATGCTGCACATCACCAAGGAATTCCCCGGTATCAAAGCCAACGACGATATCACCCTGCAGCTGCGCAAGGGCGAGATCCATGCCCTGCTGGGCGAGAACGGTGCCGGTAAATCTACCTTGATGAGCGTGCTCTTTGGTCTGTACCAGCCGGAGCAGGGTACGATCAAGAAAAACGGAAAAGAAGTCAAGATCAACAACCCGAACGATGCCAACGCACTGGGCATAGGCATGGTGCATCAGCACTTCAAACTGGTCGAGTGCTTCACGGTGCTCGATAACATCATCCTCGGCGTCGAGGATACGAAGCACGGCTTTTTGCAGAAGGACGAGGCCCGCAAAAAGGTCATGGCCCTGAGCGAAAAGTACGGCCTGAAGGTCGACCCGGACGCGCTGGTCAGCGACATTTCCGTCGGTATGCAGCAGCGTGTCGAGATCCTGAAGATGCTGTACCGCGACAATGAAATCCTAATTTTCGACGAACCTACGGCGGTTCTTACCCCGCAGGAGATTGACGAGCTCATGGATATCATGCGCGGCTTCAAGGCCGAGGGCAAGAGCATCCTGTTCATCACCCATAAGCTCAACGAGATCATGGCCGTTTCCGACCGCTGCACGGTCCTGCGCAAGGGCAAGTACATCGGTACGGTGGATATCAAGGATACCACCAAAGAGGAACTGTCCAAGATGATGGTTGGCCGCGACGTGCAGTTTGCCGTCGAGAAAAAGCCCTGCGAGCCGGGCAAGCCGATTCTGGAAGTGGAAAACCTCGTTGTGCCCAGCAAGGTACACAAGAACAACGCCGTGCGCGGCGTCAGCTTCAATGTCCGCGCGGGCGAGATCGTCTGCGTCGCCGGTATCGACGGCAACGGCCAGAGTGAACTGATCTACGGCATTACCGGTCTGGAAAAGCCCACCGCCGGTACCATCAAGCTGGAAGGCAAGGACATCACCAACGCCCCTATCCGCGAGCGCAGCAAGGCGGGTATGAGCCATATCCCGGAGGACCGCCACAAGCACGGTCTGGTGCTGGATTACACGTTGGCGGACAATATGGTTTTGCAGCGCTATTGGCAGCCCGAGTTCCAGAACCACGGCTTCATCAAAAAGGCCGCCGTGCAGGAATACGCCGAGCGCCTTATCAAGCAGTATGACGTGCGCAGCGGCCAAGGCCCTGCCACCATCGCCCGCAGTATGTCTGGCGGCAACCAGCAGAAGGCCATCATCGCCCGCGAGGTCGATAAGGAGCCGGAGCTGCTGGTCGCAGTCCAGCCCACCCGCGGCCTGGACGTCGGCGCGATTGAGTATATCCACAAGCAGATCGTGGCCGAGCGCGACAAGGGCCGCGCGGTCCTGCTCGTCAGCCTTGAACTGGACGAGGTCATGAACCTGTCTGACCGCATCCTGGTCATTTATGAAGGCGAGATCGTGGGCGAGTTTGACCCACGCAAGACCACCGTGGAAGAATTGGGCCTGTACATGGCAGGCGCCAAAAAGCAAGGGGAGGCGAAAGCATGAGCAAACAAAATAAACAGCCGCTTTTGCAGCGTCCCGCCGTCGTAGGCGTACTGGCAAGCCTTTTGTCCATCGTCATCGGTCTGGTGCTGGGCTTTGTGCTTCTGGTCTTGCTGAATCCCTCGGCATCCCTGGGCGGCATGAAAGCCATGCTGACCACTGGTTTTTCCAGCATGGACAAGCTGGGCAAGGTGCTGTATCAGGCAGCGCCGTTGATGATGTGCGGCCTGTCCGTCGGCTTTGCCTTCAAGACTGGCCTGTTCAACATCGGCGCTTCCGGTCAGTACACCATGGGTGCATTTTTCTCGCTGCTGTGCGCCATTCAGTTCCAGATGCCGTGGTACGTCTGCCTGCTGGCGGGCGCTGTGGGCGGTGCCATCTGGGGCGTTTTCCCGGGCCTGTTCAAGGCGTATTTCAACGTCAATGAGGTCATCACCGCCATCATGTTCAACTGGATCGGTATGTATCTGGTGAACTTGCTGCTGGCGAATATGCCCAATATGCTGGCTTCCGGCTGGGGCGCGTCCAACTCGGACCGTACCGCCGCGCTGAGCGCTGCCAACCCAGGGTCTATCCTGCCCAAGGGGCCGTTTGCCGCGCTGTTCGGCAATTCCAGCTGGATCAACATTTCCATCATTATCACGATTCTTTTTGCCATCCTCGTCTGGGTCATCCTGCAAAAGACGACCTTCGGCTATGAGTTGAAAGCCTGCGGCCTCAGCCGTGATGCCGCCCAGTATGCAGGCATCAATTCCAAGCGTAACATCGTGCTTTCCATGGTCATTTCCGGTGCGCTGTCCGGCATTGGCGGCGCCATCTACTACCTGGCCGGTACCGGCCAGTACGTGCTGGAAAAGTCCATCCTCGGCATGGGCTTCAACGGCATCCCGGTCGCCCTGCTGGCCAGCTCCAACCCCATCGGCACGATTTTTGCCGCGCTGTTCATCAGCTACATTCAGGTCGGCGGTGCCGCCATGCAGCCTGCATACTCCTCCGAAACGATCGATATCGTCATTGCCGTTATCATCTACCTGGCGGCTTTCGCCCTGCTGATGCGCGGCGTCATTGCCAAGGCGGTCTCCGGCCGTAAAGAAAAGGGAGGTGCTGCGAAATGATGATCGCTGCTAACATTATCAGTATGACAATCCTGTTCGCAGTGCCGCTGCTGCTCGTCGCTATGGGCGGTATGTTCAGTGAACACTCCGGCGTTATCAACATCGCGCTGGAAGGTATGATGATCATTGGCGCACTGTTTGCCTGCTTTACGCTGCAAGGCCTGGACCAGAGCGGTTTCGGCCCCGCGCACCCGCAGCTGTCGATGTTCATTGCCATTCTGGTGGCGGGCATTACCGGCATGATCTTCTCGCTGTTCTTGGCGTTCGCGGCTATCAACCTGAAGGCTGACCAGACCATCGGCGGCACAGCGCTGAACCAGTTTGCCCCCGCATTCGCGGTCGTCATGACCTGGGCCATTCAGGGCCAGGGCCTGACCACCATCTTCATTCCCAACTGGGTGCGCATCACCCGCGAGACCTTCGGCCTTGCCCCGGTGGACGGCCCCAGCTTCTGGAACAACCTGATCTTCAAGTATTTCTACCTGACGACTCCGGTCGCCATCGTCCTGTTCATTGCAGCCTACATCGTGCTGTACAAGACTCGCTTTGGCCTGCGTCTGCGCGCCTGCGGCGAGCATCCCCAGGCGGCGGATTCCGTCGGCATTAACGTTTACAAGATGCGCTATGCAGGTGTGCTGATTTCCGGCCTCCTGGGCGGCATCGGCGGCCTGGCCTACACGGTGGCAGCCGGTTCCGGCTTCAACTCCGACGTCGGCGGCTACGGCTTCCTGGCGTTGGCCGTTATGATTTTCGGCAACTGGAAACCGCTGCCGATCCTGGGCGCGTCGCTGTTCTTCGCGCTGTTCAAGGTCATTGCCGCGCTGAACTCCACCCTGAGTTTCCTGCCGAAGTTTGAGGGTGTCAAGGAAATTTCCAACTTCTACCAGATGCTGCCGTATATCGTCACGATGATCGTGCTGATCTTCACCTCCAAGAACTCCCAGGCCCCCAAGGCCGAGGGCATTCCTTACGACAAGGGCAGCCGTTAATCACAACAGTACGCAGGGCCGCCCGGTTGAACTGCCGGGTGGCCTCTGCTTTTTAAAAGGAGAAAAATTATGCGAATGTACGATGTTATCGCCAAGAAACGCGACGGCGGTACGCTGAACCATGACGAGCTTGCCTTTGCCGTCAACGGCTATGTGGCAGGGGACGTGCCCGACTACCAGATGTCGGCGCTGCTCATGGCGATTTACCTGCGCGGCATGACTGACGAGGAGACCGCCATGCTGACCGACGTCATGGCCCACTCCGGCGATATGGTCGATCTGTCCGCCATCGCGGGCATCAAGGCAGACAAGCACTCCACCGGCGGCGTCGGCGACAAGACGACGCTGGTCATTGCGCCCATCGTCGCAGCCTGCGGCGTGAAGATTGCCAAGATGAGCGGCCGTGGCCTCGGCCACACCGGCGGCACGATCGATAAGATGGAGTCTGTGCCCGGCACCCGCACGAGCCTGACCCAGGAGGAGTTCTTCAAGCAGGTCAACGAGATTGGCATTTCGGTTATCGGCCAGAGCGGCAAAATTGCTGTGGCCGACAAAAAAATGTACGCCCTGCGCGATGTGACCGCCACAGTCGGCTGCATTCCGCTGATTGCCTCCTCCATCATGTCCAAAAAGCTGGCCGCCGGTTCCGACGCCATTTTGCTGGACGTCACGATGGGCGACGGCGCGTTCATGAAGGATCTGGACGGTGCCCTGGAGCTGGCCCGCCAGATGGTTGCCATCGGCACGGCCCATGGCCGCAAGGTTGCGGCGCTCATCACCGATATGGACAAGCCCCTCGGCTACAACATCGGCAACTCGCTGGAAGTGGCCGAGAGCATGGCCGTTTTGCAGGGCAAAGGCCCGGTCGATTTGACCGAGGTCTGCCTGCAGCTGGCCAGCAATATGCTGGTGCTGGCGGGCAAGGGCGATATGCCCACCTGCCGCAAACTGGCCGAGAGCGTCATTGCCGACGGCACGGCCTTTGAAAAATGCTGCCGGATGTTTGCGGCCCAGGGCGGCGATATCAGCGTGCTGAAAGACGCCGACAAGTTCCGGAAAGCCAAGTACAGCTATGAGCTGACCGCCCAGGCTGACGGCTATATCTATAAGAATGACGTTGAGAAGATCGGCAACGCCAGCGTGCTGCTGGGCGCGGGCCGCATCAAGAAAGAGGACAGCATCGACTTTGCCGCCGGTATCACGATGCACAAAAAGCTTGGCGATTACGTCAAAGCGGGGGAGAGCATCTGCACGTTCTACGCTGACGACGAGAGCCTGTTTGACGCAGCCGAGGAAATGTACCGCGGCGGCCTCATCATCCGTGCCGAAAAGCCGACCGTCCCGCCGCTGATTTACGCCCGCGTGACCGCAGACGGTGTGGAGCGGTTCTGATTCCTTAACTGCTCCGTAGGGGCCGGGCATGCCCGGCCCCTACAAGCCTGCCCGGAAAAGCCTTGTAGAGGCGGCATATATGCCGCCCGCGCGGTCTTTACAACAAAAGAGCCTTGCAACGCATCAACACGCTGCAAGGCTCTTTTTATTTCTTCTTCCGTTTCAGCCAGAACACCTTGAATTTGCTGTACCCATTCGCCTTGTCCGCGTCAAATTCCTCGGTCAGCACGTACCGTTTGCGGGCATTATCAAACTGTAAAGCATTTCCACTTTCCTGCACGTCGGTCAGATAGCGGGGGATGGCGGTCTGCTGGCTCTCAAACTCCGGCTCGCGGTCCCACAAAATTTTACCGTCAGCGTCAAAGCCGTGCGCCCATACGCTGAACACCAGGCAGGCGGCCTCGCCATAGCAGTAGCGCTCAAACCGGATGCGGCCATCCAGATAAAACAGCATACAATCGCGGAAATGTGTTTCCAACTCTTTTTCATAGCGGCGTCCGCATCCGGTACCGGCAAAATCGGCAGCATTGGCAGTCATGGCGTGCCCTCCTGTTTGTTGATGGTTTCATTATACAGCAGGGCAGATAAAATGGCAAGCACAGTTGTAGGGGCCGGGCATGCCCGGCCCGCGCGTGTAAGGCAGACGCCCACTTGCGGCCCCTGCATGGCGGCAAACTTTACGCCTTCACATCCCGCTTCTCCAACACGACCCCCGCAATCACAAACACCGCCGCCAGCCATCCCGCGCACGCCAGCAAAAACGGCACGGCATTCCCGGCCAGCATATCCTCGCTGCGGTTGGCGTTCATGCCCTGCTGCATCAGGCAGTAGGGCCACAGCAGGGAAAAGCCTTTGCTGCCCAGCAGCATCCCCATAATGCCGCCGACCAGCCCTAAGAAAATCGGCACCGCAAAACTGCGGATCAGCATTGCCAGCACAAGCTGCGCCGCCGCCACGGCCAGCCCGCCCAAAACGCCGCGCAGCATAAAGAATAACGTGGAGACAGGCGGCCAATCGGTAAACCCGGCAAACAGCCGCCCGCAGACCAGATACAAAATATACACAAACACCTGTGTAAAGCACATCAGCTTTACAACAACCAAAAACTTCGCCAGGAACAAATCAAACGGCCGCACCGGCACGGCCATAATCAAATTCCAGTTGTGCCCCATATGTTCCAGCCGCCACAGGTAGGCAGCATACGCCGACACCATCGCCGGGAAGAACAGCATCGAATAAAACAGCGTGTGCTGTGTCCATAAACTGTACCACTGCTCGGTCAGAATCTCGAGATTTTGCAGATAATTGAAGGTCCCATACCCGGCAGAAATCAGCGGAAGCACCACAAACATGGCCCAAATCGGCGAGGCGTGCAGCTTGCGGTTTTCCGCAACAATACAACGTTTCAGCATTCGTTATACCTCCTTGTCGCGCATCATGCGCCAGACCGCTGCAAACAGCACTGCCGCCAGCGCCGCGGTGAACGCCAGCAGCCCCCAGTTGAAGGGCCGTGTGCCGTACAGGACCGTGTGCGTCTCCTGGTCCCAGACGGCGACCTCGTAACTGCTCAGCGGGACAAAATATCCCCACGGCACAAAATAGCTGACGATGGGCGGCATAAACGCCGAGAACAGCCCTACCAACGCCCCTACAATGCTGACGCAGAGCGCAGGCAGCGGATTTTCCCACGCCAGCATCAGCAGCAGCTCGGATAAATACAGCATCACATCCACGGCCAGCGTGCAGCCGCCCAGATAAAACAGCTGCCCCACCGGCAGCGCCTCGGTGTAGTGCTGCGTGCGCCCCAGCAAAACCGCCGCGCCCATTTCCAGCGCGACCATCAAAACGACCTCGCCGATGCCGAACGCCGCCTTGGCCGCAAACAGGCTGCGGCGGCTTTGCAGCGTGTACAGGAGCTTTGTCGTGCTGCCCTTGACCTCAATATCCCACAACCGGCTTGCCAGCAGTGCCATGACCACTGGCATCAAAATCGCGTTGAGCACCGGCAGGGCGTACAGCAGGGCGCTGTACGCGTTGGCCAATTCCTCCGGGTCGTTGGAAGTAAGCCGCCCAGTCCAGAGGAACACGACCACCGGCACAACCAGACAAATCGCTAAATCGTGGCGGCGGTGCGCCTTTTGAAATTCCGCGTGCAATGCGCTTAGCATATCAGTCCGCCTCCTCGTTGGCCGTCAGGCTCAGGAAAATTTCTTCCAGCGTCTTGGTGTGGGGCGTCAGTTCCACCACACCCGCGCCGTTCATGGCCAGCTGCTGCACCAGCGCGGCCAGCAGGTCATCCCGCAGCGGCGGCAGGGTAACGCAGCCGCCGTCTGCCGCGATGCCGTGCGCCCTCAAAATCGGCGCGGCCTTGGCGGGGTCCAGCAGCCGCAGCGTCACGCTGCCCCGGCTGTGACGCTGCAATTCGGCCAGCGGCCCCTCAAACAGCATATGGCCATGGTCGATGATGCCCACCTGCTCGACCATCTGCTCCATCTCGCCCAAAAGGTGGCTCGAGATCAGCACCGTTGCCCCGGTAGCGGCGGGCATATCCTGGATGAGCGCCCGCATTTCCTGGATGCCCGCGGGGTCCAGACCGTTCGTCGGCTCGTCCAAGATCAGCAGCTTCGGGCTGCCCAGCAGTGCCATGGCGATACCGAGCCGCTGTTTCATGCCCAGCGAATACTGCCCCACCTTGCGGCTGCGGTCCTGCGCCAGGTGGACGATATCCAGGACGCGGCCAATGTCTTTGTGGGGCACGCCCTTTAAGTCGGCGACGATTTCCAGGTTTTCCTGCGCGGTCAGGTGCAGGTAGCCAGCCGGGTTTTCAATCAGGCTGCCGGTCTGGCGCAGCAGAGCCAGGCGGCTTTCGCGGGTCAGCGGCTGGCCCAGCAGCCGCACGCTGCCGGACGTCGGGTGGATCAGCCCCAGCAGCATCTTCATTGTCGTGGATTTGCCAGCACCGTTCGGCCCGATGAACCCATACACGCAGCCCTGGGGCACGTGCAGCTCCACATGGTCAACGGCCATCCGCGTACCGTACTGCTTGCACAGGGATTTTGTCTCAATTACCGTTTGCATTGTCAACGCTCCTTTTTGTTTCGGTGGTTTCAGCATACACTGCCGACCTTAAAGGAGCTGTAAGGGCAGCTTAATTTTGACTTAAATTTGGGGGCGTGTTATGGTGGAGCTGATTGAATCGTTGTATGATAGGTAGGGGCCGGGCATACCCGGCCCGCAGCCGCATGGCAGATGACCGTTTCAGGAAAAGCCGTGGGCCGCATATGTGCGGCCCCTACATTCTCAACACCAATGTAAAGGGATGCAACCATGACCACCATCTACGACGCTGATATTCTCCTTGTCGATGATAACCCCGACCTGCTCGCCCTTGTGGCGGATAACCTCCACACGGCGGGCTACAAAACCGTGCGCACCGCCGCCAGCTGTGCCGATGCCAAAACCGCCTTTGCCCGCCGCCGCCCCGAATTGATGATTTTGGACATCAACCTGCCCGACGGCGACGGCTTCGGGCTGTTCCGCGACCTGCACGCAGGATCCGATGTGCCGGCGCTGTTTCTCTCGGCCCGGGATGCCGACGCCGATCGGCTGTTCGGCTTAGGCCTCGGCGCGGACGACTACCTGACAAAACCGTTTCTGATGCAGGAACTGCTCCTGCGCGTCCAGCATATTTTGCAGCGCGCCTACCGGGCCGAACTGTGCCGCCCCCGCACAGTAGCGCTGGGCAGTGTCACGGTGGACCTGCAGGACGCCGCTGTTCACCGCGCGGAGGGCACTGCCGCGCTGACCGCCACCGAGCGGGCCATTCTGCAAAAGCTGGCCGATGAGCGCGGGCATATCGTGACCTACGACGCTCTGTGTGAGGCCGTCTGGGGCGCGGACTACTACGGCTATGAGAACAGCCTGAACGTACACATCCGCCATTTGCGGGAGAAAATCGAGGCCGATCCCGGCCGCCCGCAGTGGCTTGTGACCGCCCGGGGCATCGGCTACAAACTGGCAGGGGAGATGTGAAGTTGAAAACCTTTACACGCATGATACGCCGCTATGTGCTGGCCACGGCAGCGGTGGTGTTGCTGGTGGTGAGCCTGCTGCTGGGGCTGACGGTCTATCTGGGCCTGCATTACGGCGAAACATCCGACGACCGTGCCCGCATCGGCACACTGGCCGAGGCCCTGACCCCCACCGCCGACGGCCTGCAATTTGACCCCGCCCAAACGCCTGCCCAGTGGATGCAGGGCTACGCCTGGGCCATGGTGCTGGATGGGAACGGCACAGTCATCTGGCAGTACGACCTGCCGAAAAATTTAAATAAACGCTACACAGCGTCGGAAATCGCGTCCTTCTCCCGCTGGTATCTCGACGATTGGCCGGTGTTCTGCTGGACGCCGGACTACGGTTTGTTTGTGGCGGCGCAGCCCCGCGGCTCGGTCTGGAAGTACAACATTTACAGCAGTGCCGCCCTGATGTACGCTGCGGCAGCGGGCCTGCTGCCTACGCTGGGGGTGCTGCTGGCCGCTGTGGTGGGGTGCTGCGTCTTTTTCAGCTGGCGGGGGGCGCGGCAGCTGCGGGCCATTGCGGCAGGGCTGGACACCATTGCCGACGGCGGCACGGTGGAACTACCCACCACCGGCTATGCGGGCGAGCTGGCCGACGCGGTCAACCGCGCCAGTGAGCAGCTGCGCCGCCGCAAGGAAATCATTGCCCGGCGGGACGACGCGCGGACGAACTGGATCGCCGGGGTCAGCCATGATGTGCGCACACCGCTGGCGCTGATTCTGGGCTGGGCCGAACAGCTGGAACAGGACGCCGCGCTGCCCGCCGCCGTGCGGCAGAAGGCCGGGAACATCCGCACCCAGAGTGAGAAGCTGCGGGCGCTCATCGAGGATTTGAACCTGACCAGCAAACTGCAATACGGCGCACAGCCGCTGCGCCGCCAGCCTGTGCAGGCCGGGCCCTTGCTGCGCCGCCTGGCCGCCGAGTTCTGCGAAAGCCCGCTGGCGGTGGGCTGCGACATGGCGGTGGAACTGTCGCCCGATGCTGACAAGGCTGTGCTGCACGCCGATGCCGCCCTGCTGGGGCGCGCGGTGGAAAATCTCTTGAACAACGCTGCACGCCACAACGCCCCCGGCGTGCATATCACGCTGGCGGCGGCCCTGCGCGAAAACGCGCTGGAACTGACAGTGGCCGACGATGGCGCGGGCTACCCGGCAGCGGTGCTGCACGCCTTGCAGACCGGTGAAACAGGGGCAAATACGCCCCACATCCTAGGTCTGCACGTTGTCGAGCAGATCGCCCAGGCCCACGGCGGCAGTGTGCAGTTTATGCAGAACGCACCGCAGGGGGCAAAGGCCGTGGTGACATTGCCCACAGAAAATCAGGCACATAGGTAGGGGCGGGAATTGTGCGGTATTGCCTTAGCTCTCTCGAAATGTCGCGCTTGCCGTACGGTGGAGGGCCGGGCATGCCCGGCCCCTATGGGGAATGCGATACTTTTTTCACTCCGCACAAAAAATCATCCAGATTTTAGTGGATTTTTTCTGTATGACCTTGTATAATATTTATTATACCTATATAAAGGGGGCACTTCGCCCATGGAAAACCAAAACCTGCCCGCCGTGTCCGCCATCATCGTGGCGGCGGGCGCGTCCCGCCGAATGGGATTTGATAAACTCAGCTTCCGTCTGCCGGATGGCCGCACCGTGTTGGAGACAAGCTGCGCCACCCTGGCTGCGCACCCGGCTGTCACCCAGCTGGTGCTGGTCTGCGGCGGCAACCGCGCCGCCTGCGAGGCAATCGCCGCCGCCTGCCCCAAGCCCTGTGCCGTTGTGCAGGGCGGGGCCACCCGCGCCGACAGCGTGCGCAACGGCCTGGCCGCCGCCACCGGGGAACTGGTCGCCATCCATGATGCCGCCCGCCCCTTTATCAGCGCCGAGGTCATCACCGCAGCGCTGACCGCTGCCGCCGCTTCTGGCGCGGCGGCCCCCGCTGTGCCGGTCAAGGACACCATCAAAATTGCGGACAAGTCCGGCCGCGTCGTCGAGACGCCCGACCGCGCCGCGCTCTACGCCGTGCAGACGCCCCAGTGCTTTCAGCGCACACTGTATTTGCAGGCGCTGGATGCCGTCACCGGCGAAAAAGCGAGCCTTGTCACCGACGATTGCAGCCTGTTTGAGCTGGCGGGCCTGCCGATCACGCTGACGGCGGGGGACTACGCCAACTACAAAATCACCACCAAAGAGGACCTACAAAAGGAGAAAACCATGCGCATTGGTCACGGATATGATGTTCACCGCCTTGTGGAGGACCGCAAGCTGATTCTGGGCGGCGTCGAAGTACCCTACGAGAAGGGACTGCTCGGCCACTCGGACGCTGACGTACTGCTGCACGCCGTCATGGACGCTGTGCTGGGCGCGGCGGCGCTGGGGGACATCGGCCAGCATTTCCCTGATACCGACCCCGCTTACAAGGGCGCGGACTCGCTGGCACTGACCCGCGAGGTGGCAAAAATCATCGCCCAGCACGGCTATAAAGTCGGCAACATCGACGCCACGATTTTGTGCCAGCGCCCCAAGCTGGCCCCGCACATCCCGGCCATGCGCCAGAACATTGCCGACGCCTTCGGCCTGCCGTTGGACGCCGTCAGCGTGAAGGCCACCACTGAGGAACACCTCGGCTTCACCGGCGAGGGCCTCGGCATCGCCGCCCACGCGGTGGCGCTGATTGAGTAAACAAGGGCGGTTTGTAGGGGCCGCACATATGCGGCCCGCAACCTTGCCTTACCTGTGTACTTGCGGGAAAGCCGCGGGCCGGGCATGCCCGGCCCCTACATCTCAGCAAGACACAGTTTTATCTTTGACCCGGAAAGGGGGACGCGGCGCTCATGCTGCCTAACCAGACAATCAGCGCGATTCTAAGCAGTCTGCGTACATTTGAACCTCTGTCTGATACACTGGATATCATCATTATATCGTTTGTTTTTTACCAGCTTTTGCAATTTGCGCGCAAATCCCGCGCGGGCCAGCTGGTCAAGGGCATCCTGCTTATCATCGTGTCTTATGGCCTGGCTGTGATGCTCAACCTGAAAACGGTGACCTGGCTGCTGAACAACGTGCTCACCATCGGTTTTATGGCGGCGGTCGTTATCTTCCAGCCGGAACTGCGCCGCACGCTGGAACGCATGGGCCAAAGTACCATGTGGGCCAACCGCCTGTTCGGCACCCACCGCAGAGACCCTTCGTTGCGCGCCGCTTGGCAGAGCGCCGTCGTCGCTATCTGCGACGCAGCCGAGCAGCTGTCCGACACCCGCACGGGTGCCCTGCTGGTGCTGGAACGCAACAATAACCTCGATGAGATCATCCGCACCGGTACGCCGATGCACGCTGATGTCATCCCCGAAATGCTGGGCACGATTTTTTATGAAGGTACGCCCCTGCATGACGGCGCGGTCGTCATCCGCGACGGCGTCATCGTAGCTGCCGGCTGCGTGCTGCCGCTGTCCAACAACCTGGAAATGGGCAAGGACATGGGCACCCGCCATCGCGCCGGCCTTGGCATGAGCGAAAATTCCGACGCCATTGTCGTCATCGTCAGCGAGGAAACGGGAATCATCTCTATGGCGAAGAACGGTGTGCTGATCCGCCGCCTGGATCGCCAGAACCTCTTCAATCTGCTGCAGGAGGAGATCGTCCCCCCGGCGGAGGACGAGGCCGAAAACACTTCGCCCCTGCAAAAGCTGCTGCGCAAGGGAGGCGCACTGAACCATGGCAAATCCGAATAAACCCGGCGTGCCGGGGGCAAAGGGTGCAGCGCCCAAAGGTCCGCGCACGATTTGGGACAACCCGATTTTTACAATGGTGCTGGCCATCATCCTGGGCTTTGTTACCTGGACGATCGTTACCGTTTTTATTGACCCGCAGGGCAGCAAAATCGTAGCAAACGTGCCCATCAACTACACAAGCGGCGCGTCCACCTACACGGCCCAGGGCCTGGACATCGTGGAAAAGCCGGACATTGAGGGCGTTACCGTCAAGGTCGAGGGCAACAGCACCATCATCGGCAACATCCAGAACTCCGATATCATGGTCTACCCCAGCTACGCGGGCGTCAGCGGCGCGGGCAAAGTCACGCTGCGCCTACAGGCCCGCGTGACGAACACTACCGATTTCCCCGGCGATATCGACTGCACGGTCGAAAGCCCCGAGACCATCGACGTTGTGTTTGACGAGGTCAGCGAGAAAACCATCCCGGTCACGGTGGATGCCTCTGCTGTGCCGATTTCCACCGGCTATATGTTGAACCGCACCGCCGCCGTGCCTGCCGAAATTACGCTGCGCGGCCCGACGAGCGAGCTGGATCAGGTGTCCAGCATCGTGGCCCCGGTGCAGATTGATGGCGAGCTGGCCGACACGACCACAGTGCCCGCCATGCTGGAACTGCGCGACGAGGAAGGTAATGTGTTCACACCGCAGTACACCTCGATGGACAGCGACTCCGCCAATGTGACGCTGACGGTATACCAGGTGCGCGAACTGCCGCTGGAGGTGGATTTCATCGGCACGCCGAACGGTTTCGATGTAGAAAGCCTGCACTGCTCGCTGAGCCAGCAGACGCTCAAAGTGGCTGGTCCGGCACGCACCATCGGCACACTGGAAAGCCTGACCGTGACGGACTTTGACCTGGCGCGGGAGTTTGAGCCGGGCCGCGACTACCAGCGGCTCATCGAGCTGCCTGCGGGTATCGTCTCGCTGGACGGCGTAACGAACGTCACCCTGGAATTTGATACCGCCGATATGGCCTCCACCAAGCTGAACGTGTCGAACATCCGGGCCATCAACGTGCCCAGCAACTACGAGCTGCAAATTCTGTCGAGCCTTGTCAGCAACGTGACGCTCTACGGCCCGGCGGCTGAAATCGAGGAATTGAGCGCCGACAGCATCGTCGCGCAAATCGACTGCCAGAGCTTGAACCTGACCGTCGGCCAGCAGACCATCGCCGTCAGCATCCAGATCCCGTCGTCCAGCCGCATCTTCGCCACCGGCAGCTACACCGTCCAGTGCGAGGTCACGTCGAAATAACGCAGTGCCGTAGGGGCCGGGTATGCCCGGCCCCTACCCAGTGGCGTGCCATAAATCAGTAACCGAAGGAATCCTGTCTATGCTTCTAGTCCGCAATATCCGCCTGCCGCTGACCTGCCCCGACCCGGATGCCGAGGCGGCGGCCAAGGCCCTGGCCATCCTGCGTGTGCCCGCCCGCAAGGCGGCGCACTGCGGCGTGGCAAAACTCAGCGTGGACGCCCGGCACGGTACGCCGGTGCTCGTCTACACCATCGCAGTCACACTCAACGACGAGGGTGAGGAACCGGCGCTGGCCGGGGCCTCGCCCTGTGTCTGTTATACGCAGCCACCAAAATTTGACTTTTCTGTGGGAAAAATTCCGCTGGCGCACCGCCCGGTCGTCGTGGGCCTTGGCCCTGCGGGCCTGTTTGCGGCGCTGCTGCTGGCCCGCAATGGCTACCGCCCACTCGTGCTGGAACGCGGCCCTGCGCTGGATGAGCGCATCCGGGCCGTCGGGCATTTTGAAAAGACCGGCGAACTGAACCCGAACGCCAATATCCAGTTTGGTGAGGGCGGCGCGGGGACCTTTTCCGACGGCAAGCTGACCACACGCGTCGGCGACCCGCTCTGCGCGTTCGTGACCGGGGCGTTCCTCGACCACGGCGCACCCGCTGATATCGCCTGGCGGCAAAAGCCCCATGTGGGTACTGACCTGCTGCGCGGCGTCATCCGCAATATCCGCGGTGAAATTGAAGCCTTGGGAGGCGAGGTGCGGTTCAACACCGCCCTGACCGGCCTGCAGACGAAAAACGGTGCGCTGACCGGCATCGAGACAACGGTGGGCAGCTTTCCCTGTGAGCAGCTGATTTTAGCCGTCGGCCACAGCGCCCGGGACACCTTCGCCATGCTGCACGGCCTGGGTATGCCGCTGGAATGCAAGCCGTTCTCCGTCGGCTTCCGCGCGGAGCATCTGCAAACCGAAATTGACAAAAGCCTCTACCACGGCGCGGCAGGCCACCCGGCGCTGCCAAAGGGCGAGTACCAGCTCAGCCAGCACGTGGGTGGCGGGCGGTGTGTTTACACCTTCTGTATGTGCCCGGGCGGCACGGTCTGCGCTGCTGCCAGCGCGGAAGGAGGCGTCGTCACCAACGGTATGAGCCTGCACGCCCGCGACGGCAAAAATGCCAACGCGGCAGTGGTCGTCAGCGTGGATGGCCGCGACTTTGACAACGACCCGGCCAAGGCTGTGGCGTTCCAGCGCCGGTTGGAGCAGGCGGCCTACCGCGCGGGCGGCGGGGGATACCTCGCCCCGGCGGAGACGGTCGGCAGCTTTTTGGCCGGGCGCGGTGCGCTGGAATTGGGCGCGGTGCAGCCGACCTACCCGCGCGGCGTGACGCCCTGCGATTTGGGGAGTCTGCTGCCCGGCGAGTTGAGCGACGCTTTGCGCGACGGCCTGACGGCCTTTGGCCGCAAGCTGGCCGCTTACCGCGCCCCCGACGCGGTGTTGACGGGGTTGGAGACCCGCACCAGCAGCCCAATCCGCCTGCTGCGCGGCAAAGAGGATTTACAGTGTACCGACCTTTCCGGCCTGTACCCCTGCGGCGAGGGCGCAGGTTACGCGGGCGGCATCATGACCGCCGCCGTGGACGGCGTGCGCTGCGCCGCCGAACTGATGAAAAATTGGGCACCGGCCTAATAAACAGATTGGACAAACCATGCCAGACAACAAACACAATTACGAATATAACTATGACCTCGGCGATGTGATCGACAACGCGGTTCAGATGGGCAGCAAGATCGGCTCGTCGGTGCTGGGCAGCATTGCCGACGCTCTGGAGCAGGCGGGGGACGCGATGGGAATGAAACAGCCCGACACTTTCGCTGCCTGGAAACGCCGCCTGGAACGCAAATGGAAAAACGGCGGCCAGTCTGTCGGCGTTGCGCTGACGGCGGTTGGCTGGACCTTTGCAGGCTGCTTTGGCATTGCGGCGTTCGTGCTGGGCATCCTGACGGCAGTCGGCGCAGGGCCGCTGGGGCTTTCCCAACAGGATTTTATAGCCCTGCCGATTCTGACGGCCGTGTTTTACCCCACAACGCTCGGCTTCCTCTTTATGGCCATCGTGGGCATGAAAAAGCTGGCCTATTTCAGCCGCCTGCGCAAGCTGCTGCGCGCCGCTAATGACTGGGTGTGCGACCTGCCGAGCCTGGCCCGTAAGGCGCAGATCAAACAGGAAAAAGCCTATGACACGGTCGCCAGGGCCGTGGGCAATGGCGATTTGCCCAACGCCGCCATCAGCGACGATTTCAGTACCCTGTACCTGGACGATTCGCTCATGCCGGTGGCGGCCAAGCCCGCTGCTGCGCCCCAGGCAGCCGAGCCGGAAACGCCGCTGACCGATGCCGAGCGGTTCCGCCGCGAGGGCGTGGACTTTTTGAACTACCTCAAACGCTGTCAGGGCAAGCTGGGTGCACAGGCCGATGAAGAATTGATGCAGATGCAAAAGACCTGCGCGTCAATTTTGGGCTTTGTCCACAACCACCCCGAGCAGCTGAACCGCGTGCGCCGCTTCCGGGAATACTACCTGCCCACCACGCGCAAACTGCTCGACACAGCGCAGGGGCTGGGGGAGACGGACACCGCCAACGCGGCCGAGATACGCCGCGATATCACCGGCATCCTGCACACACTGAACCAGGCCTACGAAAAGCTGTACGATACGCTTTTACAGGACGTGAGCATGGACGTTTCAACCGAAATCGATACGCTGGAGGCCATGCTGCGCCAGGATGGCCTGACCCATGATTTTGAAGCTGATTTTAACACAAGGAGCTAAATTGTATGAATTACCCTGCGTGGCAACTGAAAAAGGGCGACCCGGCCGCAGAAAAAGCGCTGGCTGGGGCCGGGTGCGGCGTACTGCTGCGCCGGGTGCTGGCCGCCCGCGGCTGTGCCGACCCTACCGCCGCGCAAGCGCTGCTGGGCGAGGGCACGCCGCTGACTGACCCCTTCCTTTTAAAGGATATGGACAAAGCGGTCGCCCGCATTGAGGAAGCCATCGAGAACGAAGAACTTATGGTCATTTACGGCGACTACGATGTGGACGGCATTTCCGCCACTGCGATTTTGTACGAATGTCTCACCAGCCAGGGCGCGCACGTCCGCTGCAAGCTGCCCACCCGCGGTTCCGGTTACGGCCTGACCCGCGCAGCGCTGGAATCCCTGGCCGCTAAGGGCTTTAAGCTCGTGGTCACGGTGGACAACGGCATTTCCGCCGTCGAGGAAGCCGCCTGTGCCAAGGAACTGGGCCTTGACCTCATCGTCACGGACCACCACCTGCCCGGTGACACGCTCCCCGACGCGATTGCCGTCGTAGACCCCAAGCGGCCCGACGACGAAAGCCCGTTTAAAGATTTGTGCGGCGCGGGCGTGGCGTTCAAGCTCTGCGCCGCGCTGGAAGGCTGTGACCCTGCCGAGCTGCTGGAAATGTACGGCGAGTTGGCCGCCCTGGGCACCGTGGCCGACGTGATGCCGCTCGTGGGGGAGAACCGCACCATCGTCCGCGAGGGACTGAGCCTTTTGCAGGACACGATGCGCCCCGGCCTGCACGCCCTGCTGGAAAGCGCGGGCTGCAGCGGCAAACCTGTCACGGCGGACACGGTCAGTTACAGCCTGGCCCCGCGGCTGAACGCGGCGGGCCGCATGGATAACGCCGCCGTGGCGCTGAAATTGCTGCTTTGCGGCGACGAGGATCAGGCCACCGGCATTGCCGAGCGCCTGGCCGAGATCAACACCGAACGCCAGCAGACCGAACAGCAGGTGTTCACGGCGGCCTTGCAGACACTGGAAGCTGACCCCGCCCGAACCCGCGACAGGGTCCTCGTTGTCAGCGGTGAGGACTGGCATCCCGGTGTCATCGGCATTGTGGCGGCACGACTCATGGAGCGGTTCAGCCGCCCGGCCATCGTCATTTCAACGCACGAGGGCGAGGGACGCGGCAGCGGCCGTGCACCGGACCCCTTTGATCTGCACAGCGCTCTGGCGGGCTGCGCCCACTATCTGATCCGGTTCGGCGGCCACGCCGCCGCCGCGGGTGTGGAAATCGAGGAAGAAAATTTACCCGCCTTCCGTCAGGCCATCAACGCCTGGGCCGCCGACCACGCCGCCCAGCCCGGGCCGGTCAGCCTGGGGCTGGATGCCGCTGTTACGCTGGCGGAGCTGAGCCTGTCCAATGTGGAGGAACTGGCCCGCCTGGCCCCCTTTGGCCGGGAAAACCCGACCCCGGTGTTGCTGGTGCAGCACGCCTTTGTGGATGGTCTGTGGCCCATGGGCGCCGAGGGACGCCACACCCGCGTGCGGCTGCGCCAGGGTAACGACACG
The DNA here is from genome assembly GCF_018784445.1 of Gemmiger formicilis. Lineage (GTDB taxonomy): Bacteria > Bacillota > Clostridia > Oscillospirales > Ruminococcaceae > Gemmiger. The sequence continues at coordinate 65,672 of NZ_WQOH01000017.1, forward strand.
CTGTTCGCCTCGATTTTCGGCGTCGCACCGCAGGCGTTCGCGTATCCTGTCGGCAGCGAGGTCGAAGCTGCGCTGGAAGTTTCCGTCTTTAACGGCCGCAGCGGGCCGATGGTCTCCGCGCACCTGAAAGCCATCCGCCCGGCCGATTTGGGTAACACGCCCAGCGAGCAGGCCGCCTGGTTCGAGGCGTTCCGCACCGGCGGCGATTTGCCCGCCGACCGTGCAGCCGCTCTGCTGCCGCAGCGGGCCGACACCGTCGCGCTCTATCGGCGTATCCGCACCGGGCAGGTCGTTTCGGCGGATCTGCAGCCGGTCTTTGCGGCGCAGGGCCCGCAGAACACCGGCAAGGCGCTGACAAGCCTGACGGCCCTGCAGGAGCTTGGCCTTATCGAAGAGCAAAACGGCCACTGGCAGCCGGTGGCCGTGACCGCTAAGCAGGATCTGGCGTCCGCGCCGGTTTTGCAGCGTTTGGCGGCCATGGCGAAACAAGGATGAATGTGCCTTTGCCCATGCTGAGCATGTAGGGGCGAGCATTGCTCGCCCGTCCACCTGGCGGGGATATACGCTTTCCGGGAAAGCAGCTCGCATGGCAAGCGGCCAGCGGGCGAGCCATGCTCGCCCCTACAAGGCCGCATCCTAAGATTTAGAGAGGGGAATGGATTATGGAAAACACGAACGTGCCTGAAGTAAAAATGCCCATTACCTATGATGACCTCAAACAGAGCCTGATTGACAGCGGGCGGCCCTACGACTTTACTATGATCGACCGCGCCTATGCGCTGGCCGAAAAAGCCCACGGCGAACAGCGCCGCCGCAGCGGCGAGCCGTACATCTGCCATCCGCTTTCTGTTGCGCAGATTTTGGTCGAACTGGGCATGGACAGCGAGAGCATTGCCGCTGCCCTGATGCACGATGTGGCCGAGGACACCCCTGTGACCGTGGCCGAGATCAAGCAGAAATTCGGCCCCGAGGTCGCGCTGCTCGTCGATGGCGTCACCAAGCTGACCCAAATCAAATTCTCCAACGTCGAGGACCGCCAGGCCGAGAACCTGCGCAAAATGCTGCTGGCTATGAGCCAGGACGTCCGTGTTATGATCATCAAATTGTGCGATCGGCTGCACAATATGCGCACCGGCGACGCCTGGCCCGAGCAGAAGCGCCGCGACAAGGCCCTGGAAACGATGGAGGTCTACGCGCCCATCGCCCACCGTCTGGGTATTTCCAACATCAAGGAGGAACTCGAGGACCGCAGCCTGCATTACCTGGACCCGGTGGGCTATGAGACGATTCGCGACCTTTTAAACAAGCACGGCGACGAGTTCCTGCACCAGGTCTGCCACACCATTGCCAAGCACCTGGCCGAGAACGGTATCCAGAAGGCCACCATCCGCCACCGTGTCAAGAGCATCTACGGCATCTACCGCAAGATGTATATGCAGAATAAGGATTTCGAGGAAATCTACGATATCTACGCCGTGCGCATCATTCTGGACAACGTCCCCGAGTGCTACACGGCACTGGGCCTTATCCATGATATGTACCACCCGCTGCCCAACCGCTTCAAAGATTACATCTCTACGCCAAAACCAAACGGCTACCAATCCCTGCACACCACGGTCATCGGCCGAGAGGCCATCCCCTTTGAGGTGCAGATCCGCACCTGGGACATGGATCGCATGGCCGAGTACGGCATCGCTGCCCACTGGAAGTACAAAGCCGGCATCACCGGCGGCAATGACAAGCTGGACGAGCGTCTGGCCTGGGTGCGCCAGCTTTTGGAAAGCCAGCGTTCCAGCGCCGATGCCGCCGACCTGCTCAGCGATATCAAGAGCGACCTGCTCCCCGAGGAAGTGTTCGCCTTCACGCCGCGCGGCGACGTCATCAACCTGCCCGCAGGCGCAACGGCTATTGACTTTGCCTATGCCATCCACTCCGCTGTCGGCAACCGGATGATCGGTGCGAAGGTCAACAACCGCATCGTGCCCATCGACCACAAGGTCCAGACCGGCGAAATTATTGAAATCATCACCGGCCCCGAAAACCGTGGCCCCAGCCGCGACTGGCTGAACATCGTCAAGACCAGCGAGGCCAAAAACAAGATTCGCAACTGGTTCAAAAAAGAACGCAGGGAAGAGAATATTCAGGAGGGCCGCGACGCACTGGAACGCGAAATGCGCCGCAACCTCATGACCCTGACCGATGAGCAGCACGACGTCTTTATGGAGGCATTGGCCCGCCGCAACCGCTGCAACAGCGTTGAGGAAATGTACGCGGCCATCGGCTACGGCGGTCTGCAGATTTCCCGCATGCTGCCAAAACTGAAAGAAGAGTACACCAAGCTGCAGGCCACTGAGCCGAAGCCGGTCGCGGTGGAACTCAAGCGGATGCACTCCTCCGACGGCGTTATTGTAGAGGGCATCGACAACTGTCCCATCAAGTTTGCCAAGTGCTGTTCACCGCTGCCCGGGGATGAGATCATCGGTTTTGTCACCCGCGGCTTCGGTGTCTCCATCCACAAAAAGGACTGTGCCAACGCCCGCGAGAGTATGCGCCACCCCGAGAACGCCGACCGCTGGGTTCGCGCTTATTGGGATGAGGCAGAAAAGGAAAACTACAAAGCTACGCTGGATATCATCTGTATGGATCGCCCGAACCTTGTGTCCGACGTGGCTCTGGCGCTGGGGGATATGCGGGTGCCCATCTATTCTTTGATGGCCCGCGCCGCCGAGCAGGGCCGCGCTCGCATGAGCGTGACCGTGGGCATCACCAACACGGAACACCTGAACAGCGTCGTTGCCCGTTTGAAGAAAATCAAAGACGTCGTTAGCGTGACGAGAAACTGAGGAAACAATTATGCGAGCCATCATCCAACGCGTTACCCGTGCCAGCGTCACCGTCAACGGCGGTGAACCGCGCAAAACCGGGCCGGGCCTGGTCATCCTGCTGGGCGTGCGGGACACCGACGATAGCGCCATCGTGCCCAAGCTGGCCGAAAAATGTGCCCATCTGCGTATTTTTGAGGACGAAAACGGCAAGCTGAACCGCAGCGCTGTGGAGCTTGGCTACTCGGCCCTCGTCGTGTCCAACTTCACACTCTACGGTGATACGGCCAAGGGCAAGCGCCCCAGCTTTATCCATGCCGCCAAGGGCGAGCTGGCCGTGCCGTGCTATGAAAAATTCCTGGAGGAGATGGGCCATCAGGGCCTCAAAGACGTCCAGCACGGCGAGTTCGGTGCGGACATGAAAATTGACCTTGTCAACGACGGCCCAGTCACCATCGTCATCGACACCGACGAATGGAAGAAATAAACCCACAAACCCAAGGGGAGAATGCAATGAATATCCAGCACTTCCACGGCGTTCCGCCGCTGTACACCAACACCTTTTTGATCATCACCAATGCAAAGCACGGCATCATCATCGATGCCGCCGCCGAGCCGGAAACCTACCTGAAAGCCTTGGACGAGGCGGGTGCAACATTAACGCATATCCTGCAGACCCACGGCCACTTTGACCATGTGGGGGCGGTGGCCTCGCTGAAAAAGGCGACCGGCTGCAAAGTCTATATGGATAAGATCGACGCCGAGGGCAGCCAGCTTCTGCCGCTGACGCCCGACGTCATCACCGACGAATGGCCCGCCAACGGCGAACTTGTGATTGACGAATTACCGTTTAAAATATACCGCACGCCCGGGCATACCAAAGGCGGCGTCTGCCTGTCTTGCTATGGGCTTTTGTTCAGCGGCGACACGCTGTTTGCAGGCTCCTGCGGGCGCACGGATTTCGCGGGCGGCAGTATGCAGGAGATGCAGAAAAGCCTCTCCCTGCTGGCAGAGCTGCCGCTGCCCGATGCAACAACCGTCCTGCCCGGGCATGGGGAATCGTCCACCCTTGGGCAAGAGCGCAGCACCAATCCTTACATGAATGGGGCATGGTACTAATGCAGATCATTTTACGCGGCCCCGCAGCGGGCTATGAAGCCGAACACACCGCGCGGCTGTTTTTTCCCAGTGCTGAAAAAGCCGACACTTTACCGCCGGAAGGCGATTTTGTGCTGGCGCAGAGCCATCTCTGCACAGACTCGATTTTGTTGCGTTATAACGGCAAAATGCAGTGGCGTACCCAGCTGCGCCCACAGGGGGCAGACCCGGAGTACGCGCTATGCGAATTACTGTACGGCCTGCTCTGCCAGGCCACCGGTACCACGCCGCCCTGGGGCATGATGACCGGTGTGCGCCCGGTGCGCATCATCCACGATATGCGCGCCAGCGGCGCGACCGAAGAAGAAGTGCGCGCGCGGTTCCTTGACCATTTTGCCTGCACACCGGAAAAATTTGCACTGGCCCTCGGCATTGCCGACCTGCAAAAGCCGGTGCTGGATGCTGCTGACCCAATGGATTGCAGCGTCTACGCAGGCATTCCGTTCTGCCCGACGCGGTGCAGCTATTGCAGCTTTGTGTCGCGCACGGTGGGGGATAAGGCTACCCGCGCCCTCGTGCAGCCCTATGTGGACAAACTGTGCGAGGAGCTGACCGCCATCCGTGAGACCGCTGACCGCTGCGGGCTGCATATCCGCACCTTCTACATCGGCGGCGGCACGCCGACGAGCCTGTCCGCACCGCAGCTCGAACAGCTCATGTCCCACATCGCCAAAACCTTTGATTTAGCGAAACTCGATGAGTACACCGTCGAGGCCGGCCGCCCCGACTGCACCGACGCCGAAAAGCTGCGCATCATCAAACAGTACGGCGCCACGCGCATTTCCATCAACCCGCAGACCTTCTCGGATGAGGTTTTGCGTAACATCGGCCGCCGCCACACCGCGCAGGATATTGTGGACTGTTTCGCCGCTGCCCGGGCAGCAGGGCACACGAACATCAATATGGATTTAATTGCGGGCCTGCCGGGGGACACGGTGGAAGGCTTTGAAGCAAGCCTGCGCAAAGCCATCGCCCTGGATCCCGAAAACATCACGGTCCACACGCTGACCCTCAAACGTGCGTCCAACATCGTGGTGGAGCACCGCGCCGCCGACTATGCCGATGTGGCTGCTATGCTGGACAAATGCAGCCTGCTGGCCGATGCGGGCTACCGCCCGTACTATATGTACCGCCAGAAGGGCACGCTGCAAAATCTGGAAAATATCGGCTGGGCCAAGCCCGGTTTTGAGTGCCTTTACAATATTTATATTATGGAGGAAGTCCACACCATCCTCTCCGCCGGTGCGGGCGGTTCGACCAAGCTGGTCATCCCGGGGCAGCGGCGTGGCAAGATCGAACGCATCTTCAACTTCAAATATCCCACCGAATACATCGACCGCTTTGCGGAACTGCTCGACCGCAAAAAGGCTGTGGAGGATTTCTATGCACGTTACACATCGCAAACGCTTTGTCAGCCGTGACCTTGTTGCGCTGGCGGCCCGCCATCCGCAGGAGCTGACTGCTTTGAGCGAACAGCACTACCATGACCAGATCGAGGCAATCGCCGGGGAAGTCCTGGCCGCAGGACAGCGTATCGTCATGCTGACCGGGCCGTCCGCCGCGGGCAAAACGACTTCCGCCCACAAAATTGCCGACGCCATTGCAGCCCGGGGCCACCACAGCCAGGTCGTCAGCCTTGATGACTTCTACATCGGCGAGGGGCGTTACCCCAAGAACCCCGACGGCAGCGACGACTATGAAAGCTTGCAGGCGCTGGATTTAGAAAAGCTCCACACCTGCCTGAAAGACCTGTACAAGACCGGCGTATGTGACGCACCTGTGTTCGATTTTACTGTGCAGCAGCCCACCGGCACCCGGCGCATCGACGCGCGGGACGGCGTGGTCATCATCGAGGGCCTGCATGCCTTGAACCCCGTGCTGACCGAGCAGCTGCCCGATGACGCAGCACTCTGCCTGTACGCGGGTCTGCGGGAAGAATACGCCGACGAGCGCGACGCCCGCTGCCTGGCCACCCGGGATATCCGGCTGGCCCGCCGCCTGGTGCGGGACTTCCTTTTCCGCGGCCACGGCGCAGCGTTCACGCTGGGGCTGTGGGGCCATGTCTGTGCAGGCGAGGATCGCTACATCAAGCCCTACAAGCCCCGCGCGAATCTTTTACTGGACACGACCCACACCTACGAGGTCTGCCTGTGGCGCACTGTGCTGGACACGATGCCCGCCGACCCGGCGCTGACCGCCATCCAGGCCCGCCAACTGGCCTCCCTGCGGGAAAAATTCGCTGCATTCCCGGCGCTTTCCACCGCGCTTGTGCCGCAAAACAGTATGCTGCGGGAGTTTATTGGCGAATAATGCCATACAATTCACGGAAAATATACATTTGCGCGTTGCAAACCGCGCCGCAATAGGCTATAATAGACACAAATCCCGCAGTGGAGCAGCTGCGGTACAGACTAGAGAAAGAGGTGTACCTTTATGTTTGAACTGGATATTGAAATGCTGAAAGAGCAGGGCCTGCAGCTGGTGGATTCTGCCAAAAAGACCGCACAGGACCTGGCCGACAAGGGCAAGAACAAACTGGACCTGCTGAACCAGCAGGCACGCCTGTCCAAGGCACAGCGCCAGTTGGGTGCCCTGGTGTACAGCCTGCACAAGGCCGGTGAGGAAAACCCCGCCTTGGTCGAGAAGTATATCAACGCCGTGGCCGAGGTCGAGAAGGCTATTGAGGAGATCAAGGCCAACATGACCGATGACGAGCGCGCCGAGGTCGAGGCTCAGGAAACTGCCGAGACCGAGGAAGCCCCCGCTGAGGAACCCGCTGCCGAAAAAACCGTCGAGAGCGAGGAAACTATTGAGGAAGAGCCTGTCCACCTGCGCGGTGAGACAAAGATCTGCCCGGTCTGCAAGGCCGAAGTTGACGGCGATGCGATGTTCTGCAACCACTGCGGCGCTCAGCTGTAAGCCAAGAAAAACAACGAGGCAGCGTGGCTTTCGTGCGGGCCGCGCTGCCAACACTTGACAAATTCCGCGAACTGTGTAAAATGGAGCGTATTGCACACGCCGCCAAAGCCGGAGAGGTCTATGAACGCATACCCTGAAAAACAGCAGTATACCGCCGACGACCTCGCCGCCATCATCGCCATCCTGCGCGACCCCGAAAACGGCTGCCCCTGGGACAAAGTGCAGACCCACACGTCCATCCGCATGAATTTTCTGGAGGAAGCCTACGAGGCCGTGGACGCCATCGACCTGGACGACCCAGAGTTGATGTGTGAGGAACTGGGCGATGTGCTGATGCAGGTGGCTTTTCATGCGCAGATCGAGCGTGAGGCCGGGCACTTTACCTTTGCCGAGGTCTGCGACGGCGTCTGCCGCAAGCTCATTGAGCGCCACCCGCATATTTTTGGCGGCGACGAGAGCATAAAAGACTGGGATTCGCTCAAGAATAAGGAAAAGGGCCGTCTGACACTGACCGACGAACTGGAAAGCGTACCCAAGGTACTGCCTGCCCTGATGCGTGCAGCCAAGCTGCAAAAGCGCGCCGCCCGCTATGGTGTGGAGACGCCCGCCGATGCCGCCGCAATCGCCAAGGCTGCCGGAACGGTGGAAACGGCGCGGGATAAGGCCGCCGCCGAACAGGCGATGGGTGAACTTCTGTTTGCCGCCGCTGCTCTGGCACGCCAAGCGGGGCTGGACCCTGAGCAGGCTTTGCAAAAGTGCAACGCTGCTTTTACCGCAGAAAACACTCAAACCCAAGAGAGCTAAGAAGTGAGCCGAGCGGACGGAAATTTCCGCAGCCGCTTTTTGCTGATATAATACTTTGGAGGTAGAATACCATGACGAAAGTTGAACTGATCGCCGCTGTTGCGAACGAAGCTAACCTGACCAAGAAGGACGCCGAGGCTGCTGTCAACAGCACCCTGAACGCCATCACCAACGCCCTGAAGGAGGGCGACAAGGTCACGCTGGTCGGCTTCGGCACCTTTGAGGTCCGCGAGCGCCCCGCACGCAAGGGCCGCAACCCCCAGACCGGCGAGGAAATCACCATCGAGGCTTCCAAGCTGCCCGCTTTCAAGGCCGGCAAGGCTCTGAAGGACTCCGTCCAGTAATCGTAAATTGACTGGCCCGCCCCACCGCGTCTTTGCGGCGGGGCGGTTTTGTATCAAACCGAAAGGAAACATACCTACCATGCGTCTGGATAAATACCTGAAAGTAAGCCGCGTCATCAAGCGCCGCACCCTCGCCAACGAGGTCGCCGACGCGGGCCGCGTGCTCGTCAACGGCAAACCCGCCAAGGCCAGCTATACCGTCAAGGTCGGTGATATCATTGAAGTGACCTTCGGCAACCGCCCGGTGAAAATCCGCGTTCTCTCCGACGTGGAGCAGAAGGGCAAGGACGTCGCCCGGGAAATGTTTGAGGTCATCGAAGGGTGAGTGGGCTTTGCCGCCTTGCCGTTGGTTCTACTTTCCCCTGTACCTGCATATAGTACCACTGTAACCAAAAAGGGGAGGAGCCATCATGCCGGAAACAAAACTGGAACCTCGCACACCCCGCGCGGAGCCTGCGCCGCAGCAGCCAAAAAGCCACGGCCTGGCGCTGAAAGACCGCCGCCACCTGGCTGTGACCGGCGTCAGCCGAGTCATCAGCTGCGACGAAAACACCGCCGTTCTGGAAACGCCGCTGGGTAACCTGACCATCGGCGGGCAGGAGCTGCAAATTGGTGAATTGTCCACCCAGAGCGGCCAGGTGCAGCTTTCCGGCAAAATCGAATACCTGCAATACGCCGAGAACCAGCAATCGGGCGGCGGCCTGCTGGCCCGGCTGTTCCGCTGATGGCCCCCGCGCCTGCCCCCTGGGCCGTGCTGGGGGATGCCCTGTGGTGCCTGGGGCTGGGGTGCCTGCTGGCCGCAGCGCGGGATGCTCTGCGCCTGGCGCTGGGGGAAGGAAAACTCCGCTGCTTTTTGCGGGATGCCGCCTTTTTCGCCGCAGCGGCGGTGCTCATCTGTGGCTTTGCGGCCGGGACCAGCGCAGGCGGATTGGCCCGCTGGTACATGAGCGCCGCAGTGCTGCTGGGGGCGCTGTGCTGGCACTGGGCCGTGCAGCCCGCCGTACACCGGGTGGCGTCAATGCTGGCGGTGCTGCTGCTCGGCCCGCTGCACGCAGCCCACAAAATGCTGCTGCAGCCGCTGCAGGATCGCGCCGCACAGGCCCGCACGGTGCGCAAAAGCCGCAAAACTGCAAAAAAATCCCGGAAAACCCAAAATTCCGCCGAAAAACAGTTGCAAAAGCCGTCGATAATATTATATAATTAGCTATGCGTAAATTTGTGTGCATTTTTATGGGAAAGGGGGCACCCTACAATGAACAAACGCAAAGGGCTGTCCTCGCAGGGATTCCTGCCGTGGTGGATCACCGTGCCGGTGTTTCTGATTATCTGCGCTTCGCTGTTCGTCAATCTCGTGCAGTATCAGGTGTCCATTGCGTCCAAACAGCAGGAGCTGCAATCCGTGCAGAACCAACTCAGCGCACAGCTTACCGAAAACGCTGAACTTTCCGGCACGCTGGAGCAGGGCGACAGCGCCATCATTGAGCGCTATGCCCGCGAGCAGGGCTACGCCAAGCCCAACGAGCGCGTGTTTGTGGATATCAGCGGAAAATAAATCGTGTTACCAGCGGGGGCGCTTTGCGGCAACCCCCTGTAATAAAAATCATTTTTAAAGGGGTATCATAGTTTGGCATTACAAGTTGGGGATATTGTCGAGGGCAAGGTCACTGGTATCAAGCCGTTCGGCGCGTTCGTTTCTCTGCCGGAGGGTAAGACTGGTCTTGTCCACATCTCCGAGGTTTCCTACGAGTTCGTACAGGATCTTTCCACGGTGCTCAGCGATGGGCAGACTGTTTCCGTCAAGGTGATTTCGATTGCACCTGACGGCAAAATTGCACTGTCCATCAAACGCACCCAGCCCGCACCGGAGCGCGGCCAGCGCCCGCCGCGCGGCGAGCATAACGGCAATGGCGGCGACCGCCGCAGTGCGCCGCGCCCCAAGCGCGAGGAAAAGCCCCGCGTATGGCAGCCCAAACCCGCTGCCCCACAGGGCGAAATGAGCTTTGAGGACATGATGGCCCGCTACAAGACCCGCAGCGAGGAAAAGATCGCGGACCTCAAGCGCGTGACTGAAAATCACCGCGGGGGCTACTCCCGCCGCCGCGGCTGATTTTGGCTGCCCAGCTACCAGAACGAACGGCCCTATCCTGACGGCTGTCAGCCGCCGGGCTGGGGTCTTTTTGCAATTTTACAAGAAAGGACACCTATGTCTACACTCTATACCATGGTCGCACCGTGCTTCTTCGGCACGGAGTCGACGCTGAATTTTGAGGTCAAGCGCCTGGGCGCACAGAACATCCAGGTCACGGATGGCCGCGTGGCGTTCCAGGGCGGGGCAGATGTGATCGCCGCCGCTAACCTGAACCTGCGCACGGCCGAGCGCGTCTTGCTGCTGCTGGCTACCTACAAAGCCACGACCTTTGATGAACTGTTCGACGGCTGCTACAATATCGCGTGGGAGGAACTGCTCCCCGCCAACGCCGCCTTCCCGGTCAAGGGCTCCAGCCTGTCCAGCCAGCTTTCCAGCGTGCCCGCCTGCCAGAGCATCGTCAAAAAAGCCATCGTCAAGCGGCTGATGCAGGGCCACAAGGTCAGCACCCTGCCCGAGGACGGTGCCCTGTACAAGGTTCGATTCGCCCTGCGCAAGGACACCGTCGAGATTTACCTCGACACCTCCGGTGACGGTCTGCATAAGCGCGGCTACCGCAAAAACGCGACGCTGGCCCCCATCAAGGAGACGCTGGCCGCCGCCATTGCCGACCTGGGCCGTGTGCGCCGTGACTCTCTCGTGCAGGATCCATTCTGCGGTTCCGGCACGCTGGTCATCGAGGCTGCGCAGAAAGCGCTGAATCTGGCCCCCGGCCTGCGCCGCCGCTTTGCCGCCGAACATTTCGACTTTGTCCCCGCCGATATCTGGGCCGAGCAGCGACAGAAAGCTCTCTCTGAGGTCCGCAAGGATGCTGCTTTTGAGGGCATCGGCTATGATATCGACCCCGCTGCCGTGGCCCTGGCCAACGCCAACGCAAAGCTGGCGGGCGTGGGGGACCGCTGCCGCTTTGAAACCGCCGATGTCAAGGACTTCCGCGCCCTCGACAGTGCCACCGTCCTGACGAACCCGCCCTACGGCGAGCGCCTGGGCGACGCCAGTGAGGCCGCAGGCCTTGCCAAAACGCTGGGCCAGGTCTGGCAGGCCCACCCGGCACAGGGGCTGTACGCCATCACGGCGGACGCAGATTTTGAACAGCACTTCGGCAAAAAGGCCGCCCGCCGCCGCAAGATCTACAACGGCATGATCCCGTGTCAGCTCTATATGTACTTTGAGCAGCCCAAGCGCGAGAGGAAGTAAGCCATGGAAGACCTGAAACTGGCAATCCTCATCGACGCGGACAATATTTCGCCCAAGTACGTCAAAGTGATTCTCGATGAGGCCGCGACCTTCGGCGTCGCCGCTTGCAAGCGCATCTACGGCGACTGGTCCGACGTTCGGCTGAAAAGCTGGAAGGACGCGCTGCTGAACAATTCCATCATCCCCATCCAGCAGTACAGCTACACCACCGGCAAAAATGCGACGGATTCCGCTATGATCATTGACGCGATGGACTTGCTGTACAGCGGCAATCTCGACGGCTTCTGCATCGTCTCGTCGGACAGTGATTTTACCCGCCTGGCCGCCCGCCTGCGCGAGGCCGGCAAGCTGGTCATCGGCATGGGCGAGAGCAAGGCTCTCGGCCCCTTTGTCAAGGCCTGCGACCAGTTCAAATATCTGGATCTGATTCTCGACCACGGCGGGGACGAGGACGCCGCCCCGGCAGCCCCCGCCGCCGAGACCAGCGCCCGCGCCAACGCGGGGGACGATGCCGCCATCAACCGCGATTCCATCGGCCGCATCATCCACGGCCTGATTGATGAAATGGACGATGGCACCGGCTGGGTGCGCACCTCCCGCGTGGGCGACCAGCTCATCAAGCGCTACCCGGACTTCGACGTGCGCAACTTCGGCTCCAAGAGCCTGAACAAGTTCTTAGCGTCCCTGCCGGAACTGGAAGTCGAGGAGCGCATCCTCGCCAACGGAAACCCCATCCAGTTTGTCCACGTCAAGCCCACCCCGAAACCCGCCAAGAAACCGCCCCAGCGCCGCACCGTAAAGCGCACAACGCGGAAGAAAAAACAGTAAAAGAAGCAGCCCCCTGAACGCATCGCGCTCAGGGGGCATTTTTCTATTCCGCAGGCAGCAAATACGACGTGTTCACCCAGCCGAAATGGGGCATCCCATACAGCGGATCATACCGCACCAGTGCCCAGCCGGGGACGGCGCTGGCGTACCCATACACCCGCAGCGTGCTGGAAGATATCCGGTCGATGATATCATATTCCGTCCCTGGCCCGGTGCGCAGATTCAAACGGTTGCTGCTATCGGCGTCCGCCCGAAAATACACGGTATCCGTCCGCGTGGGCCGCGTATCCGGGGCGACGATATCCCCGGACAGCGTATCCAGCGGGTCGGGCTTTGCCACACCGGGAATTGTGTACTCGTGCCAGCCGTCGTTCTGTTTGACCCAGGCTGTGCTGCCGTCCCACACAAGACCGTCATAGGTGCAGGGGACAAACTCAGCCCCGCTGCCATCCAACAGGCCAAACTGACCATCCCGGCACACGACCGCATAGCCGTTCAACAGCGGTGCGGCGCGGGCGGCGGTCAGCGGTGTGTCGGAGTAAATGTCAAAATCGTACACGGCATCATAGCATAAGCCTGTCGCCTCGCGGCCCGTTGTGTCGAGATATACCCAGCGGCCATCCCGTTGGGCAGAGGCCAGCGGTGCGTCAAAGAAGAAATCAGCCGCGCTGTATGTGCAGCTTTTAGCCGCTGTGCCGTTCCTGTCCCGATACACATAGACCCCGTCGCTGACAAAATTGTACCAATCGTCGCTCTCGTGGGTGGTCGTGCCGCTGACCGTGGGTACGATGCCGTCGGCGCGGCCGCTGTACAGGCATAGGGCCTCGTCGGTGGGGGCGGCGAACTCGCCGGGACCGATGCTGCCCGCGTAGACGTACACGCTGGCATCCTGCAAATAGACAAACATCCGATAGCCGCCGCCGTCGTGGGCGTCGCAGAGCACGCCGTCGCCGGTCTCCTTCAGCTGGGCATTCAACTGCTCTTGCAGCGGCTCGATTTCCTCCCAGGTCATGCCGTCTGTGTAACCATGCCAGTGATGGGCGTTCCAGCCGCATTCAAACAGCGGGTACGGTGCGCGGCAGGGAAGAACCTCGGTGCCATCGCTGCGCATCAGGCCCCATTTGCCGTCCCTGCACATGGTATAGTAGTCGGTATCAGGATAGGTCTGGAACTCCCGCGCATAGGCAATGAGCCGGATGTCGTCGTAGTCCAGCACGGGCGCATCGGTCGGGATAAGACCCTGGGGCGCTGCCGCGGCCCCGGCGGTTTCCGCAGTTTCCGAGGACTGTGCCGTGTCGGGCGTTTCGGGCGCGGCGGTGGGGTGCACGGTTGGTACATCTGTCCCGGCGGCACAGCCTGCCAGCAGCAAAGCGGATAACAGGGGAAACAAAACTTTTTTCACGACATTCACCGCCTTTTTTTCTTTTTTCTTTAGTATAGCACAAGCGCCCCGCACCGGGAAATACAGTGCAGGGCGCTTGTGTAAATTTTACAAATATTACAAAATTATTCGTAGGTACGCCGCCCGGCGAACACGCACAAGGGGCGCTTGGCCTTGCCCATGCCCATCAGCTGCACGGCGGCGGCCAGGGTGGCCCCGGCGCTGGTGCAGGCGGGGACACCGTCAAAGAACAGCACCTCCCGCGCGGCGCGCTCGGCGTCGGCGGTGGTCACAGTCAGCACGGTATCCACGACGTAAGGGTTGTAGTTTTCCGGCACAAAGCCCGGGCCGATGCCCGCAATGCCGTGCTGCCCGATGAACCCACCGGAGATGGCGGCACACTCGGCAGGCTCCACCGCGACGATGCGCACCATGCTGTTCCATGCCTTGATGTACTCGGCCACGCCGGTGATGGTGCCGCCGCTGCCTACGCCGATGACGATGGCGTCAATGGCGTCGCCTGCGTGTTTCAAAATCTGCGGCCCGGTCACGCGTCGGTGATATTCAGGGTTGTCGTCGTTGGAAAAATAGTGGGTGTAGTACCCGCCGTACCGCTTGGCAGTGTCGGCGGCAATGCGGTCCATGGCCCGGCGGCCGCCGCTGCTGCACGCAATGATGCGTGCGCCTAAATCCTGTAAATGCTTACGCCGCGCAATGGGCAGGTTGCTGGGCACGACGAGGATGCAGGGGTGGCCGGTCGTAGCGCAGCTGACCGCCAGCGCCGCGCCGAAGCTGCCGGAGCTGGCCTCCACTACCGGCATACCGGGCTGCAAAGTGCCGCGCTCGGTGGCAAAGGCGAGCATCGTCTCGGCCAGGCCGTCCTTCGAGGTGCCGGTTGCCCCGCCGAAATCGAGATAGGCGAGGATGCCCGCTTCCAGCCCATGGCGGCCGGAATAGCCGTCCAGCCGCACCACGGGGGAACGGTAGACTTCCTGATAATAGCTGTTCACGATGGGCATAGGGGACACCTCACTTTCAAAAAACGACAACATTTTTATTATAGCATAGTTCAGGGTGGTTTGCTATGGATGGAGAGAAAAATATTATGTCGGAAGGGAAAAGCCCCTCAGGCCTCGCAGGCTCGGCTAGCTCCCCACTTCGTGGGGCACCTTTTGCGCGGGCAAAGCCCGCGAGAAAGCCTCCTCGCTTTGCGGGGAGGTGACGAGCGCAGCAAAGTCGGAGGGGCATTCTCCGTTTGCCATCACAGCGCTGCTAAAAAATCTGCCGTATTTCTTCAAAAAATCGCTCCACAGACTTGACTTCCGGCATCTGTTCTGTTATAATTCATAGGCTGATGTAAAGAAAATTACTTTACACAGCTTTCACAAGCAGCAAAGGGGGCGCGGGCATGGCCGGCAAGCCGCAGAAAAACCTTGCCTACTCCGTCCTGCTGGACTTCTACGGCCCGGTCTTGACGGACAAACAGCGCGTCATCCTGACGGAATACTACGACGAGGATCTGTCCTTAGCCGAAATCGCCGAAAACCTCGGCATCACGCGGCAGGGCGTGCGGGACGCCATCAAGCATGGCGAGGCAGCGCTGGACGAGCTGGAGCAAAAGCTCGGCAATGCGCGCCGCCACACCCAGATGCGGGCCGATTTGGATCGTCTGCGGGTGCTCGTGACAGAAATCCGCTGCTGCAACTCCGGCTCCTTCACGCCGGATCCGCGCATCAACCACGATACGCAGGAAATGCTTACGATCTTACAACGCTTGGACACGCAGGAGGATGCCGATGGCCTTTGAGTCTTTAACAGAGCGCTTGAATGGCGTTTTCAAAAAACTGCGCGGCAAGGGTAAGCTGAACGAGGCCGATATCAAGGCCGCCATGCGGGAAGTCCGGATGGCACTGCTGGAAGCCGACGTCAACTACAAGGTGGCGAAAGACTTCTGCGCCCAGGTTTCCGAGCGTGCCATGGGTCAGGAGGTCATGGAGAGCCTGACCCCCGCCCAGCAGGTCGTCAAGATCGTCAACGAGGAACTGACCAACCTCATGGGCGGCAATGAGCCGAAGTACCTGCGCCTGAAAAACAAGGGCCAGACCGTGCTGATGATGTGCGGCCTGCAGGGCAACGGCAAGACCACCCACGCCGCAAAGCTCGGCAAATATTATCGCAGCCAGGGCCGCCGCCCGCTGTTGGTCGCCTGCGATATCTACCGCCCCGCTGCCATTGAGCAGTTGAAGGTGGTGGGCGAGCAGGCCGGTGTGCCGGTGTTCACCCTCGGCACCGAGAAGCCCGAGATCATCGCGCAGAAGGCAATGTCTTATGCGAAGGATCACGGCAATGATATTGTCATTCTCGATACCGCAGGCCGTCTGCAGATCGATGACCAGCTCATGGATGAGCTGGTGCGCATTAAGCAGGCGGTCGAGGTCGATGAAACTTTGCTGGTCGTGGACGCCATGGCCGGTCAGGAAGCCGTCAACGTGGCAAAGACCTTCAATGAGAAGGTCGGCATCAGTGGTGTGATTCTGACCAAGACCGACGGCGACACCCGCGGCGGCGCGGCGCTTTCGGTGCTGGCCGTGACCGGTATGCCCATCTATTTCCAGGGTACCGGCGAAAAGCTCGAGGATCTTGAGCCGTTCTACCCGGCACGCATGGCAAACCGCATCCTTGGCATGGGAGATGTGCTTTCCCTGATTGAGAAAGCCCAGAGTGTCCAGAATGACAAGGAAGCCGAGGCCGCTGCCAAGCGCCTGATGGAGAACAAGTTCGACATGAACGACCTGCTGACCCAGTTCCAGCAGGTGAAAAAGATGGGCGGTGCGTCGGCGCTGTTGGCCATGATGCCCGGCGGCAATCAGATCGATCCCGACTCCCTCGATGAAAAGGCACTGCCCCGCATCGAGGCCATCATCTACTCAATGACCCCGGCGGAACGCGCTAAACCAGACATCATCAACCCCAAGCGCAAGCGCCGCATTGCAGCAGGTTCCGGCACCTCGGTGGAGGACGTGAACAAGCTGCTGCGTCAGTTTGAAATGATGCAGAAGATGATGAAAAAGGTCAAGCGCAACCCCAAGGGCTTCATGCGCAGCCTGGGTAACATGGGCGGCATGGGCGGCTTCAAAGGCTTTGGCCGCAAATAATTTCAGGTATGACCCGCTCGGCTTTACGGCCCACGGGATGTACAATATATTAAAGATGCCCCGCAAGGGCCGTAAACAATTTTTGGAGGAATATTACTATGGTTAAGATTCGTCTGCGCCGCATGGGCGCCAAGAAGGCTCCTTTCTACCGCGTTGTTGTTGCTGACAGCCGCTTCGCCCGTGATGGCCGTTTCATCGAGGAAATCGGCTACTACGATCCGACCAAGGAGCCTTCTGTCGTCAAGATCGACGCTGAGAAGGCCAAGCAGTGGCTGGACAACGGTGCTCAGCCCACCGACACCGTCCGCGAGATCCTGAAGAAGGCCGCCGTTCTGTAATTTGTTCGCTTTTTAGGGAGGGAACGCCACAATGCAGGAACTCTTATTAGCCGTTGCCCGCGGCCTTGTCGAGGACAAGGAGGCCGTGCAGGTGACTGTTGATCCCATGCGCGAGGATGGCACTGTTGTCTACCACCTCAAGGTGGCCGAGGCCGATATGGGCCGCGTCATCGGCAAGCAGGGCCGCATCGCCAAGGCGATTCGCGTTGTCATGCGTGCCGCTGCCGTCCGTCAGGGCGAAAAAGTCATCGTCGAGATCGACTAAGACCCGAACCAAAGCACTTTGCCGCAGGGTAAAGTGCTTTTTCTGTATCAGGAGGAACCCTATGCAAAACTATCTTCCCGCCTGCAAAATCGTCTCCACCCATGGCGTGCGCGGCGAAATGAAAGCCCTGCCGCTGTGCGACGGCGCGGCGTTCCTGGCAAAGTTCAAGCGCCTGTTCACCAGCGCTGACGGCGCAGGGGAGACCCGCGTGCTGGGCGTGCGTGCCCAGGGCAACGTCATCCTGCTGCGGCTGGACGGCGTCACCGATATGGACGGCGCCCGCGCCCAGGTGGGCCGCACCTACTACCTTGCCAAGGCCGATGCCAAACTGCCCCGGGGCCGCTATTTCATTGATGACCTGCTGGGCTGTGACGTTGTGGATGCCGACACTGACCGCGTCTACGGCCAGCTGACGAATGTGGACCGCCCCGCCGCCCAGGATATCTATACTGTGACCGATGGGGCAGGCGAGGAGCATATGCTGCCCGCAGTGCCGGAGTTCGTCAAAAAAATAGACATTGACTCGCGTAAAATTTTCGTGACGCCCATCGAGGGTATGTTCACCGATGCCGTCAACGGCGACGAGGACTGAGCCGATGCGCATTGATATTGTAACACTGTTCCCGGAACTGTGCGACAGCTTCCTTTCGGCCAGCATCCTGGGCCGCGCCCGGGCCAAGAATCTGTTCGAGGCTCACTGCCACCAGATCCGCGATTACACGAAAAACAAACAGAAGCAGACCGACGACTATCCCTACGGCGGCGGCTGCGGCATGGTGCTCTACGCCCAGCCCATCGCCGACTGCCTGCGGGCTGTGCAGGCCCAGTGCGCCGGGCAGGGGCGGCAAAAGCCCCACGTCGTGTTCCTGACCGCCGCAGGCCGTCCCTATAACGAGGAAAAGGCTCGCGAGCTGGCAAGCTATGACGCGGTGACCCTCGTCTGCGGCCACTATGAGGGCATAGACCAGCGCGTCATTGACGCCTTCGGCGATGAGGAAATCTCCATCGGCGACTACGTGCTTACCGGCGGTGAGCTGGCAAGCCTTGTCGTGGCCGACAGCGTGCTGCGCCTGCAGCCCGGCGTTCTGGCAGAGGAAAAGGGCTACCAGGACGAGAGCTACTGGGATGGGTTGCTCGAATACCCGCAGTTTACCCGCCCCGAAATGTGGGAAGGCCGCGCTGTGCCGCCGGTGCTGCTGACCGGCGACCACAAAAAAATCGACGAATGGCGCGGTGCCCAGAGCCGGGAGCGCACCCGCGAACGCCGCCCCGACCTGTACGACGCCTGGTGCGAGAGCCACCCGCTGGCGGAGCTTCCCAAATGGAAGCGCGGCGAAAATATGCGCCTTGTGAAAAATGACGAACAGCTGGCCCTCTGCGCTGCCCTCATGGCTGAGGGCAGCCGCACAGTTTGTGCGCAGGTCTGCAGCGAGGAATATCTTGCAAAAATGACGCCGGAATTCTGGCTGCCCGAGCTGGCAGACAAAAAAAGGAACGGCTGGGCGTTCTATCTGCACTACACCAAGGATGCCGCCGACGGCATGGTCGGCGTCTGCCATAAGACCGGTGAGTTGGGGCACTTGTTTGTGACCGAGAGTGCCCGGGGCAAGGGATACGGTGCCAAGATGCTGGATTTTGCCCGCAAGAAGCTGGCGGAGCACCCGCACCCGACTTTCGGCGTTTTGTCCACCAACACCCGCGCCATTGCGCTGTACAAGCGCATGGGTTGGCGGCTGACCGGCACCGTGCTGAATGTGTACGACCCGGAAAACGACGCGTTTACGGAAAAATACTGCGAAGAATGGCAGATGCGCTACCAGGGCTGACCGTTGTTTTTGTCGCCAATCCACAACGTTGTTGAAAATAAACTGGTAAAGTTGCACAAACGCGCGGGCGCAGATTTGGCAGAATTACAGAATCCTGCCAAATTTGCAAAATTCTACTGTACAAAATCGACGAAATAGGATAAAATAGAGACAATCAAGGCGGCGTATTAACACACGCAATAGACCGCCTGGAAGTCGCCCACGGTAGATACGCAAGGGCATATTATTTTCAAAAGTAGGAGAGAATAACTATGTACGTTAAAGAAGTTACCGTTGAGAATCAGGTTGGTCTGCACGCACGTCCGGCTACCTTCTTCATCCAGAAGGCCAACGAGTATAAGTCCTCCATTTGGGTCGAGAAAGAGGAGCGCCGCGTCAACGCGAAGTCTCTGCTCGGCGTCCTGAGCCTGGGCATCGTTGGCGGCACCACCATCCGCATCATTGCTGATGGTGCCGATGAGCAGGCTGCAGTAGACGGTCTGGTCAAGCTGGTCAGCTCTGGCTTTGCCGAGTAATCTATTCCGGAACAATCAGCGGTGGGGCGACCCGCCGCTTTTTTTGTATACGAAAGGCTCCCTATGACAAAAGCTGAACTCTACAAAAAAGCCTGTATGCTGCCGCTTTTGCCCGGTGTCTACATCATCCGGGACAAAACGGACACCATCATCTATATCGGCAAGGCCAAGCGGCTCAAGACCCGCGTGTCGCAGTATTTCCGTGAGGGTGTGCCCCACGACGCCAAGGTCAGCCAGATGATTGCCCACGCCTTCACGTTTGACGTGATCGTGTGTCAAAGCGAGTTTGAGGCACTGGTGCTGGAAGCAAGCCAGATCAAGGCCCACACGCCGAAATACAACATCCTGCTCAAGGACGACAAGGGGTACAGCTATGTCAAGGTCACGCGGGGCGCGTGGCCGCGCATCTCCGCCGCGCTGCAAAAGGACGATGACGACGCCGACTACATCGGTCCCTTCACCTCGTCCTTTGCCGTGCGGGAGATGGTCGAGACCGCGCAGGACTGCTTTCTGCTGCCGCGCTGCAACAAAAACTTCCCGCAGGATTTCCGCAAGGGGCGACCCTGCCTCAACGCCCACATCGGCAAGTGCATGGCCGTGTGCAGCGGAAAAATTACCTGCGAAGCCTACAACGACGCCGTGCAGGGCGCACTGCGGATGATCCGCTACGGCAAAAAGGATATCGTCAAGCAGCTGCGGGAGAAGATGGAAGCTGCGTCCGAACGCCTTGACTTTGAGACGGCGGCGCTGCTGCGCGACCAGATTATGGCTATTGACCGCGTGGCGGCAGGGCAGAAGGTGGTCATGGAAAATGACACCGAAATGGATGTCATCGCGCTGGCGGGCACGACACACGCAGTCTGCGCCGCCGTGCTGCGCTACCGTGACGGCCGCCTGACCGACAAGCGGGAATTTCTCTTCCGCGACACGACCGATATCAACGCCGTGCGGGAAGAATTTTTACCACAGTATTACCTGGACGGCGGGGCCATCCCCAAGACGATCGCGGTGGATGCCTTGCCGCCCGACGCCGACGCGCTGAGTGAAGCGCTGAACCAGGCCCGCGGCACAAAAGTGGAACTCTACGTGCCCCAGCGCGGTGATGTAGCCAAGCTCGTGACGATGGCCTACACCAACGCCGTAGAGCGCCTGGGCCGCGAGAGCGGCCGCTATACCCGCGAGGAGAAGCTGCTGGAAGAAGCCGCCCAGGTGCTGGGCTTAAAAAAGCCGCCCCGTGTCATCGAGAGCTACGATATTTCCAACTGGGGCGACGGGTCGAGCGTCTGCGGCATGGTGGTGTTCCGGGACGGCAGGCCCCACCGCGCGGGCTACCGCCGCTTTAAAATGAAAACCGTTGCGGGCACGGACGACTACGCCTCGCTGGCGGAGACGCTCTCCCGCCGCGCGGCAGAGTACGAGATGGCCCGCCGCGGCGAAAAGCCGGACGGTCCGCAGAACCAGTTCGCAACATTGCCCGACCTGCTGCTCATCGACGGCGGCCGGGGCCAAGTGGGCGCGGTCAAGCAGGCTTTGCGCGGCACGGCGCTGGAGCATGTACCGACCTTCGGCATGGTTAAGGACGACCACCACCGCACCCGCGCCATCGTGGACGACGAGGGCGGCGAAATCGCCATCAACCGCCACCGCAACATTTTTACCTTTGTCACGAACATCCAGGACGAGACGCACCGCTATGCCAACGACTACCGCAAACGCACCATGAAGAAAAAGTCCTACGCCGCCACGCTCACGGCCATTCCCGGTGTGGGCGAAAAGACGAGCGCCGCGCTGCTGGCACATTTTAAAACTGTCTCGGCGGTCAAAGCGGCCAGTATTTCCGATTTGGAGGAAGTCAAAGGCATCAGCCACGCCAAAGCGGAAATACTGTACAACGCCCTGCGGAATGGGGTATAATGTAATAACGATACAAAAATCCAGGATGGTTTCAAACCTATGCTGCTTCTAACACTTCTTCTTTCCCTCGCCCTCGCGGCCTTTTTCACTTTACTGCCTGCCCACGTCCTTCACCGCCGCACCACCTGCGCCGACCTGTACGCCGGGGTGGGGGCCGCAGTGCTGGTCTGGCTGTGGGCGGCCTGTGTCTGGTCCAAGCCCGGGCTGACCGTCGACTTTGACGGCTTCCACCTGGCGGCGCTGCTTGCCATGCAGCTGCTCGCCTGCGGGGTGATCACAGGCTTCCGCCTGCGGCAGATGCTGCCCACCAAACTGCGCACCCCGGCGGCGGTCGGCCTGCTGGCGGCAGCAGCACTGGGGCTGGAACTTTTCGTCGGCAACCTCAACTGGCTTGCCACCCACGGCTACACGCCCATCGACCTGCGGCCCTACCTGACCGCCGACGCCGACCCCACCGCGCCGATCGTACTGAACGACGAGAACACAACACTGCAATTCATCGGCTTGGATTTCCCGATTTATAATTTGCAGCTGGACGGCCTTGTCTCACTGGCCGACGGCGATACGCCGGAGCAGAAAAACGTGCGGCTGAACCTGAACGTTTC
This sequence comes from Gemmiger formicilis, assembly GCF_018784445.1. GTDB lineage: Bacteria > Bacillota > Clostridia > Oscillospirales > Ruminococcaceae > Gemmiger. Next base: position 87,889 of record NZ_WQOH01000017.1, read on the forward strand.
CGCTACCGATGAAGCCGCCACAGTCTCCCGCCAGAGTTGGAACTGGCCGGTGGCCGCGGCGTCGGCCCGCAGCTGGGCCCGCAGCCTGGATCTCTCCGGCAAGGCAGACAGCCTGACGCTGACGGCCTCGGGCTTTAACGGCGAGTACCGCAGCTACCCGCTGAACGCCCAGCTGAACACCGTTTACGCCAACGCCCGCCGCCCGCTGGATTTCTCTGTCCTGCGTTTCGCGGTTGTACTGGCGCTGCTGCTGGCGGGCTTTGCCCTGCGCCCGGCAAGCGTCCTCTGGCGCGACGCCTACGCCGCCCATGAGCGCAAATACCGCCCGGCGGTGCTGGCTGTCGAGCTGGCCCTCTGCGCGGCGGCGTTCCTGGCCCCCTTCGGCGACCGCTTCAACGCGGGCATCGCCACGAGCTTTTACAACACGCCCGACTGGTCGGGTACGAGCCGCATCGACTTCACCATGCACATCAACGACTGGGCGTCCAACACGGCCGCCCAGTACGGCGCACTGGCTCACAGCTTTTTGCAGGGGAGGCTCGATTTGGAAAAAGACCCGCCTGCGGCTATGGCTGACCTTGCCAACCCCTACGACACCGCCGCCCGGCAGGACGCCGCGCCGGATGCCCTGTGGGATGTGGCCTACTACAATGGCCGCTACTACGTCTATTTTGGCGTTATACCGTGCCTTTTGTTCCAGCTGCCCTTTGAGGCACTGACCGGCATCCGGGATCTGCCGCCTAGTTTGCCGATGATTTTCCTCGCCTGGCTGTACATTTTTGCGGTGTTCGGTTTCATCAGGCAGGCCGTGCGCCGCTGGTTCCCGAACGCCAGTGCCGCCGCCTGCCTGCTGACAGCGGCGGGCGCAGCCTCGGGCAGCCAAATCTACTATCTGCTGCACCGCCCCTCGGTCTATGAATACGCCATTTTAAGCGGTGCTGCGTTTGTTCTGCTGGCGCTGTGGCAGTGGCTTTGCGCCGCCAACGCGCCCGAAACAAAGCGCAAGACCATCCTGTTCCACCTGGCCTTCGGCAGCCTGTGCATGGCGCTGGTGGCCGGCTGCCGCCCGCAGATGGTGCTTTTTGCCGTGCTGGCCCTGCCGATTTTCCGGCCGCGCTATATCACCCAAAAGCGGCTGCGCAGCCGCGCCGGGGCGGGGGAGTGCGCTGCATTCCTGCTGCCGGTCGTGCTGGTGGCCGTGGGCCTTATGTGGTACAACGCCGCACGGTTCGGCTCGCCCTTTGACTTTGGTGCCAACTACAACCTGACCAGCAATGATATGACCCGCCGCGGCTTTGCGGTGGGGCGCATCGCCCCGGCGGTCGTGACCTTCTTAGCGGGCATCCCCGGCGTGCAGACCGTGTTCCCCTATATCACGGCCACCAAAATGCAGACGAACTACATGGGTCTGACCATCACAGAGCTGTACTACGGCGGCGCATTCACCTGCCTGCCGCTGCTGTGGGGGCTGGCCGCGCTGCCGCTGGCCCGCCGCCGTCTGGACGCTCGCCGCGACCTGCGCGCCGCCGTGCGGCTCACACTGATTTGCACCGTGGCGCTGGCCGTCGTGGACTGCCAGATGGCCGGGATGCTCTACCGCTACCAGAGCGATTGGCTCGGCCCGCTGCTGCTGGCGGCGGCACTGGCCTGGCTGCTGGCCGAAAACACCCTGCAAGCCTGCCCCATTGCGCCGCTGGTCAAGACCCTGCGCCTGGCACTGCCGCTGGCCGCGCTGGCGGGGGCGTGCTATAACTTCTGCGTCTATTTTGCGGCGGAGCCCCAGCTGATGGGCCAAAACCCCGCCCTGTATGAAAACGTGAGCCGCCTGGTTCAATTCTGGCTGTAAAAATCTGGATGTAAAAAGGAAAAGAGTATGGCTGACAAAAACATCTACACCGTCATCGTGGCCGACGATGAGGACGAACTGCGCGAGGCCGTCTGTACCATGATCCCCTGGGAAGCCCTCGGCTTCCACCTCGTCGGCAGCGCCAGCAACGGCCTGGACGCGCTGGAACTCGTCGAGCGGCTGGAACCTGACCTGCTGCTGACCGATATCCGTATGCCGTTTATCTCGGGCATTGAGCTGGCCCGCCAGGTGCGCGAGATTCGCCCCGCCATGCACATTGCATTTTTGAGCGGATTTGACGATTTCGAATACGCGAAGCAGGCCATCCAGTACAACATCATCAGCTATATGCTCAAGCCGCTGACGATGGACGGCCTGGCGGCAGAGCTGAAATCCATCCACGAGAAAATCGACGCCCGCTATGCAGGACTGCGCCGCGCCGACACCGCCCACGCTGACCGCGCCGCATTCCTGATCCCGCTCGTGTTGGAGCACTATGATAGCGCCCCAGACGATTTGGAGGATCGCCTGCGCAATATGGCTGCGGAGCTCGGCCTTTTGCGCGGTACCGACGACCGCAGCGCTCTGGTCGTGCTGGCCGCTGTGCTGGATGGCCCCACCGACTATGAGGCGGGCTTTACCCAGCTGGTGGAGCAGAGCGCCAACAAATACTTACGGCATTTCGTGTTTTATTGCTGCGGCCGCGTTGTGGCGGTGCTGCTGGGCAACCCTTCGGACTTTGAGGAATATCTGCATATTCTCGCCGACGAGATTTGCCAGCTGGCGGACCGCGCCCTGGGCCGCACGGCCAATGTGGGCATCAGCCGCGAAGCTACCCAATTTGCCAGCTTGAATGACGCCTACAAGCAGGCCATCGAAGCCCTGCGCGCCGCCGCCGAGGGCGAGGGCGGCGTCAGCTTCACGGCAGATGCCCGCAAGACCGGCAGCCTGTGTGAGCGTGCGCTGGAAATCATCGGGCAGCATTACATGGACGAGGATCTGTCTCTGGCGTCCCTCTCGGCTATGCTGGATGTCAGCCCCAACCATTTGAGCGCCTGCATCAAGAAGTCGGAAGGGGAAACCTTCATCAACATTCTGGTGCGCCGCCGCATGGAGACCGCGCAGCAGCTTTTGCTTACCACTGATTTGCAGATACAGGAAATCGCCCGCCGCTGCGGCTATACAGACCAGCACTACTTCAGCTATTGCTTTAAAAAGTACAGCGGTACGTCGCCGGTGGCCCTGCGCCGCGCCCGCGCAGCGGGGGAGGCCCACGCATGAAGCGCCCGCCCCGCACTGCGCCCCTGGCCGCCGCGCTGATTTCCGCCGTGGCGGTGGCGGTGCTGACGCTCTGCACGACGCTGTTTCTGCGCAGCTACCGCAGCGCCGTGGTCGAGGCCGCCCGCACGAACAGTGCCCAGGCCGTCAGCCAGGTCGTGGGGACCGTGGGCAACTATGTGAGCACAATGGACAGCGCCGTCTCTATCGTCATGGAGCGGCTGGACGACGACACCGCCCGCCGCGACGCCTTTTTGAACGCGTTCCTCACCGCCCGGCCCGAGGTCGCAGCCATCACCGCCTACGATGCAGACGGCCAGTTGCTGGACTGCTGGGCGCAGGAGGGCCGCAAACCCAAGGATGCGATTTTGCGGAACCTTTCCTTTGATTTGACCACCGCCCGCCGCCTGGGCCACGGCTACATCAGCACGCCCCACGTCGAGTCGATTTTTGAAGGTTACTACCCCTGGGTCGTGTCGGTCATCCGTATCGTGCCGGAAGGTGACACTGCGCGGTGCTGGCTCTCGGTGGATTTGAGCTTCAAGGAGCTGGCTGCCACCATCAGCAACGTCGGCATTGGCCAGCACGGCTACTGCTACCTGATGGACGAACGCGGCAACATGGTCTACCACCCGCAGCAGCAGCTTTTGTACGCGGGCCTGAAAAAGGAGGAAGCGGGCCGTCTGGCCTGCCTTGGCGACGGCACCTATGTCGAGGATACCGTCATTTACAGCGTCCAGCGCGTGCCGGGCAGCCCGTGGCGCGTCGTCGGTGTCAGCTACATCGACGAGACCGTCAACGAGAGCTTCTGGCAGATGGCCCGCATCGCTGTGGCTACCGCCGTATTGATCCTGTTTGCGGCGCTCATCGTGGGCTGGGTGTTGTCCCGCTCGCTGTCCCGCCCCTTGCAGCAGCTGGAAAACGCCATGGAGCAGTTTGAGCAGGACGCCGATCACTTTGCGTTCCAGTCGGTGCGCGGCACGCGGGAGGTGCAGAACCTCTCGGATTCCTTCGGGCATATGGTGGGCCGTATCCAGCGGCTGATGACCACCGTGCGCGAGGAGGAAGTTGTGCTGCGCAAGACCGAACTCAAGGCGCTGCAGGCTCAGATCAACCCGCATTTTCTCTACAACACGCTCGATTCCATCGCCTGGATGTGCGAACGCAGCAAAAATGCCGACGCCGTCCAGATGGTCCACGCGCTGGCGCGGCTCTTCCGCATCAGCATCAGCCGCGGGCACGAACTGATCCCGATTGAAAAAGAACTGCAGCACGCCGAAGCCTACCTGCAAATCCAAAAATACCGCTATAAGAACCAGTTTACCTACCATTTCACGGTGGACGAGAGCTGCCTGCACTGTCTGTGCAACAAAATCACCCTGCAGCCCATCATCGAAAACGCCATTGTCCACGGCCTGGATTTGATGGTCGATTCCGGCCATATTGAGATCACGGTCAAGCCCGACGGTGACGATATTCTGCTTATTGTGGCGGACGACGGCATCGGCATGGAGCCGGAGCAGGTGGCGGCACTTTTGCAGAACGAACCCAGCGACCGCACCGGCATCGGTGTCAAGAACGTCAACGACCGGCTGCGCATCTACTTCGGCGCGGCTTACGGCATCTCCATCGTCAGTGCCCCCTACGAGGGCACGACCGTAACCATCCGCACTCCGCGCGTGCCGGAGGACAGGGAGGGAGACTATGACAAACTGCGTTAAACGTCTGCTGCCGCTGGCCTTGGCGGCGGCGCTGGCGGGCTGTGCCATGCAGGCCACGGACAGCAACGCGACCCGCTACCAGGTGGCGTTAGTGGCAAAATCCAAGGATTCGGAGTTCTGGAACGATGTCTTTACCGGCGCGGAGGCTGCCGCCACCGAGTACAATATGCAGCTGACCATCGCGGCCCCCAACAGTGAGGAAGACTACGAGGAACAGGATCGCATGATCGAGAAGGCCGTCGAGGACGGTGCACAGGCCATTGTCTTTTCCGCCATCGACTATGAAAAGAACGCTGCCGCCATCGATGCCGCGGCCGCGGCGGGTGTGACCATCATCGGCATTGACTCGGCGGTGGACTCCGCCCATGTGGCGGCCTACATCGGCGCGGACAACTACGGCGCGGGCCAGATGGCCGCCCGGAGCGCCCTGGACGGCATGGATGGCCAGCTCTACGTCGGCCTTATCAACTACGAGGTCAACGGTGCCAATGGCCGCGACCGCGAGCAGGGCGCACGCGACGCTTTTGCGGACAGTGGCCGGGCAGAGGTCGTCGCCGCCATGCCAACCCACTCCAACGCCGTCAGCGCCCGCAGCGAGGCTTTGTCCATGCTGCGTGAGCACCCCGAAATCAACGTGCTGGTTGCCTTCAACGAGGCCACCTCCGTGGGCGCAGCCCGCGCCGTGCAGCAGATGCAGCGGGCAGATGATCTTTGGCTGGTGGCGTTCGACTCGAACATCGAGACCATCGACGCCTTACAGACCGGCGTGGTGGACGCGCTGATCGTGCAGAATACCTACGGCATGGGCTATTTCGGCGTCGAGAGCGCCTACGAGCTGCTGGCCGGGCAGGGGAGCAGCGTGGAAGAATCCACCGTCACCACCACCCACATCATCACCCGGGACAATATGTTCGCCATGGATAAGCAAAAGGCATTGTTCCCGTTTGGGTGAAATAGGTATCCCTCCCGGGCCGTTTTCCATATGGTTGCCGCATTAAAACGCAGCCGTGCTGTAGGGGTCGCACATGTGCGGCCCGCAGCTTTCCCATAAATGACCGTCTGCCTTACGCAACTCCCTCCGGCCCTTCGGGCTTACCTCCCTTGTAAACGAGGGAGGATTTTCTTTTTTACCCCTAAAAATTCTTACAAAAATCAAACGCCTATAACCATTTTGTCACTTTTGCTGCGCAAACTGCACAAAATGGAACCGATTCAACTGGGCGAACTGTCCTAAACGGTGGAAAATTCCCCTTTTCGTCGGTGAAATTTCACCTTGTTTTTTCCCCACACCCCGAGTATTATAATAACTGTCAACAGGGTTCGCCCCTCTACAAGCGACCCGGAAAAAATCCACTGCTTAAAAAGAAGGAGAAACTTATCATGAAGAAACTCACTGCTCTGGCCCTCGCGGGCTGCATGGCCGTATCCCTCGCCGCTTGCGGCGGCTCCGCTTCCACCACCCCCGCTTCCAGCGAGGCTGCCTCTACTGAGTCCGCCGCTACCTCTGCTGCCGAGAGCGCAGCTGAGAGCGTTACCGAGGCCACTCAGGGCGGTAAGGTCGGCGTCTGCATCTACAAGTTCGACGATGCCTTCATGACCACCTACCGTAATGCTCTGCAGGAGATCCTCGAGGGCAAGGGCTACGAGGTCACCATCGTCGACGGCAATAATGACCAGGCCAAGCAGAACGAGCAGATCAACACCTTCATCACCCAGGGCGTTGACGCACTGATCATCAACCCCGTTATGACCTCCGCTGCCGACCAGATCATCTCCACCGTCAAGGGTGCCGATGTTCCCACCGTCCTGATCAACCGTGAGCCCACCGCCGATCAGATGTCCGCTTACGACAAGCTGGTCTATGTTGGCTGCGACGCTGCTCAGTCCGGCACCTTCCAGGGCGAGCTGATCCTCGACACTGAGAACAAGGGTGACATCAACGGCGACGGCAAGGTTTCCTACATCATGATTCAGGGCGACCCCGAGAATATCGATGCTCAGCTGCGTACCGAGTACTCCGTCAAGGCTCTGACCGATGCCGGCGTTGAGGTCGAGCAGCTCGACCTGCAGCGCGGTGACTGGGACCGTAACAAGGGCCAGGAAATCTGCCAGAACGACCTTGCCAAGTACGGCGATCAGATTGAAGTCGTCTTCTGCAACAACGATGACATGGCTATCGGCGCTCTGCAGGCTATTCAGGCTGCCGGCCGCACCGTTAACAAGGACATCTACCTCGTCGGTGTTGACGCTTTGGACGCTGCCAAGAACGAAGTTGCCAACGGCAACATGACCGGTACCGTTCTGAACGACGCTAAGGGTCAGGCTACGCAGGCTGTTGCTTCCATGGAGGAGCTGCTGGGCGGCAAGACCTTCGAGGCTGGCAGCCAGAGCGTCTACGTTGACTACGTCAAGGTTACCCCTGACAACGTCAAGGACTTCCAGTAATTTGACAAAAGCCACAGCTTAAACCAGAACAATCGAGGTGCGTGTGCGCAGGCGCACGCACCCTTTTTTCGTGAAAAGGTTACAAAAGATTAAAGGGGGCCAGCGAATTGTCAGAGTACCGCTTGGAGATGTGTGATGTCGTCAAGACGTTCCCCGGCGTCAAGGCACTGAATCACGCACAGCTGAAATTGAAACCCGGCACCGTCCATGCGCTGATGGGAGAGAACGGCGCGGGCAAGTCTACCTTGATGAAGTGCATGTTTGGTATCTACCACATGGACGAAGGCAAGGTCATTTATGAGGGACAGGAGGTCCAGATCAAGGGACCTCTGGATGCACTGAACCGCGGCATTGCGATGGTGCACCAGGAGCTGCAGCCCATCCCGGAGCGTTCCATCGGCGAGAATATCTACGTCGGGCGCTACCCAACCAAGAAATACGGACCCGTCACCGTCATCGACCACGACAAGATGTACGAGGATGCGGCCAAGGTCTTAAAGGAAGTCCACCTGAATTATGATCCGCACGCAAAGCTCGGAACCTTGAGCGTTTCCCAGATGCAGCTGGTTGAGATCGCCAAGGCGGTCTCCGCAGACTGCAAGGTGCTGATCCTCGACGAGCCGACCTCCTCGCTGACGGCGGCCGAGGTCGAGGCGTTGTTCACCATCGTGAACGAGCTGCGCGCCAAGGGCGTCTCCATCGTCTACATCAGCCACAAGATGGACGAAATTCTTCGCATCAGCGACGAAGTCACGATCATGCGCGACGGCCAGTACATCGGCACCTGGGAGGCCAAGGAACTGACCACCGATATGATCATCACCAAGATGGTCGGACGTGAGCTGTCGAACCTCTACCCGCCGCGCTCGAATACACCCGGTGAGGTCGTGTTTGAGGTCAAGGACTTCACATCCATCAACCCCAAGAGCTTCCGTCACGTCAACTTCAACGTCCGCAAGGGCGAGATCCTCGGCGTTGCGGGTCTGGTCGGTGCCCAGCGCACCGAGCTGATGGAAGGTCTGTTCGGTCTGCGCTGCCACACGTCGGGCACCATCACCTATAAGGGCAAGGAACTGACCATCAACCAGCCGCAGGACGCCATCAAAAACGGCATCGCCATGCTGACCGAGGACCGCCGCGCGACCGGTATTCTGGGTGTGCTTTCCATTGCGGATAACGTCTCCATTGCATCGCTGAACAAGTATCTGATCGGCGGCATCATGCTGGACGACAACAAAATCGAAAAGCTCGTGCAGGATAATGTCGCCAAGCTGTCCATCAAGACGCCGTCCTCCAAAACGCAGATTCAATCGCTGTCCGGCGGTAACCAGCAGAAGGTGCTGATCGCCCGCTGGCTGGCCAACGACCCCGATGTTTTCATCATGGACGAGCCGACCCGCGGTATCGACGTCGGTGCAAAGTATGAAATTTACTGCATCATCGCCGAGATGGCCAAACAGGGCAAGAGCATCATCATGATCTCCTCCGAAATGAGCGAGCTGATCGGTATGTCTGACCGCATCATGGTCATGTGCGATGGCCGCTGCACCGGCTTTATCGACGGTGATAAGGCGAACCAGGAGAACATCATGACGCTGGCTACCCAGTTTGAATAAGGAGGAATCCGAAAATGGAGAAAAAATTCAACTTTAAAAAATTCCTGTCCAATAACGCGATCATTATTCTGATCATTTTGCTGGCCCTCTTCGTCGGCTGCACGACCCAGAACTTCTTTACCGAGACAAACGGCAAAAACCTGCTGCTGAACGTCGCCCCGCGTTTCATCATCGCCTGCGGCGTTTCGGGATGCCTGATTACCAAGGGCACTGACCTGTCCGCCGGCCGTCAGGTCGGCCTGGCCGCCTGCTTCTCCGCCATGCTGCTGCAGAGCGTTGACTACTCTGCCCGCATGCTGCCTTGGCTGCCCGATATTCCGTGGCCCGTGGCCCTGCTCATCGTCATGGCGATCATGGCCTGCTTCGGTGCCATCAACGGCTGCATTATCGCATTCCTGAAGGTTCCTCCTTTCATCGCTACGCTGGGCATGCAGACCATCGTTTACGGCCTGTGCTCCGTCATCACGAACAACCAGCCCATGGGCGGTTACAAGCAGAGCTACCTGACCGTTGCCAGCGGCACGCTGGGCCCCATTCCGTTTCTGGCCATCTTTGCGCTGATCGTCGGCATCTTCTTCTGGTTCCTGTACAATAAGACCCGTCACGGCAAGTACATGTACGCCATCGGCGGCAACGAGAACGCCGCTCAGGTTGCCGGTGTCAACGTCACCGCGTCCCTGATCCGCATCTACATCCTGGCCTCCTGCATGTATGCTCTCGGTGGCTTCCTCGTCGGCGCAAAGGCCGGCGGCGCTTCCACCAACACCGGCAATGGCTATGAGCTGGAAGCTATCGCAGCCTGCACCATCGGCGGCGTTTCCACCAACGGCGGCGTCGGCAAGGTCTCCGGCGTTCTGGTCGGTGTTCTGGTCTTTGAAGTCCTGAAGATTTGCCTGCAGTTCCTCGGCGTCGACCCCGCCTACACCTACATTGCACAGGGCCTTGTCATCGTCATCGCCGTTGCCCTTGACCTGCGCAAGTACCTGGCGAAGAAGTAACCTATGGGCGAAGAAAAGACTACTCCCGAGACCGAAAAGAAACCCGACCGCCCTGACCGCAGCCAGTTGAATGCCTTTGAGAATTTCTACGAGAAATTCCGCAAGGTTCCGCTGAAATACATAGACATCTTCATCGGCGTCTGCGTAGCCGCCCTGGTCATCGTAGTGCTGGTCGGCATCCTCAAGAGTAAGGGAATATTGTAAAAAAGAAGCACCGTTCACGGAGAAAAATCTCTGTGAACGGTGTTTTTATTTGTGCTTTAGCAGAGTTGTAGGGGCCGCACATCTGCGGCCCGCAGCCTTGCCTTTACAGCGCGGCGGCCTTCTAGCCGAGAGGCGGATATGGAATTTGCCCCGATTATTTTTTGATCACCTTTTTCTTCTTCCTGACACTATACCCAAAGCTGCCCAGTTTGCGCCCCAGCGCCAGGTAATCTCCATGGCTGTACACAATCAGCTTTGCCTTGTTCAAGCACAATTTCCCGCTTTCATCCAGCAGCCGCTCGTCCACATCTACGGCGACGCACTCCGCCAAGAACAAGTCATGGCTGCCTAAAGAAATGACCTGCGTGACCTTGCACTCCAAATTCACCGGGCTTTCCTCGACCAAAACCGTGCCCACCTTGGCGGCGGGGGCGGCGGTCAGGTGCATGGCGGCAAACTTGTCCACGTCGCGGCCGCTCTTGACGCCGCACCAGTCGATGGCCCGGACTAAGCTCTCGGTGGGCAGGTTCACGACGAACTCGCCGCTTTCTTGAATTAAATGGTGGCTGTACCGCTCGGGCCGCACACTGATGGACAGCATCGGCGGCTGGGTGCAGATGGTGCCGGTCCAGCCCACGGTGATAAGGTTCGGCTTGTCGGGGCTGCCGCAGCTGACCAACACCGGCGGCTCCGGGTTTAGCAGGGTAGACCCCTTCCATACCTGGCGGCTCATTGTGCATCCTCCTTGGCTTCACCAAAATTCGGCGTCGTTTCGCTGATAATATAGCGCGGGCGGTGCTTGGATTCCAGGTAGATTTTGCCAATGTACTCACCGATCACGCCCAGGCAAATCAGCTGCACGCCAGACACAAAGCAGATGATGCTCGTCATCGATGCCCAGCCGGAAACGGTCAGGCCCATGGCGGCCTCAATGACAGCCCACAGCACGCCGATGAAGCTGACCAGCGCCACAAACACGCCAAAGCCGGTGATGAAGCGAATCGGCTTGATGGACAAACTCGTGATGCCGTCGAAAGCCAGCGCCAGCATTTTGGACAGGGGATAGTGGCTCTCGCCCGCAATGCGCTCGTGGCGTTCGTAGGTCACGCAGGTGGATTTAAAGCCCACCAGCGGCACCATGCCGCGCAGAAACAGGTTGACCTCTTTGAATTTCGCAAACTCTTCCAGTGCGCGGGCGCTCATCAGGCGGTAGTCCGCGTGGTTAAAGACAACTTCCGCACCCATAGCATTCAAGATTTTGTAGAAACTCTCGGCGGTAAAACGCTTGAAAAACGTGTCGGTATCCCGCTTGCTGCGCACGCCGTAGACGATATCGCAACCGTCGCGGTAGGCATCCACCATGCCGTCCATGGCGTTGATGTCGTCCTGGCCGTCGCAGTCGATGGAAATGGTGATGTCGCAGCGGCTCTTTGCCTCCATCAAGCCCGCCAGCACGGCGTTCTGGTGGCCGCGGTTGCGGCTTTGGCAGATGCCGACGTAATGCTCGTCACTGGAGGCCAATTCGTTGATGATTCCCCAGGTGCGATCCTTTGAGCCGTCGTTCACAAACAGCACACGGCTGTCCGGGCTGATCTTGCCCGCCGCGGCCAGATCGTTAATTTTCTGCAAAAACATCGGCGCAGTGATGGGTAAAACCTCCTGCTCGTTGTAGCAGGGGATGACGATGTACAAAATCGGTTCAGTGCGGTTGTTCATACAAATAACCTCGATGTGTTTATTTTATGGGTACTTATGGGCAGGCGGCCCGCAGCCGCTCGGGATCCGGCAGTTTAAAGCTGCCCCGGAACAGCTCGATCAGCCCTTCTTCCTGCATACGGCTCAACTCGCGGGAAAGCGCACTGCGGTCGCAGTTCAAAAAGGCAGCCAGCTCGGTGCGGTTCATGCTGGTGGTAAAGGTGTCCGCGCCGCAGCGCTCCCGTTGTTCCAGCAACCACATACAGATGCGCCCACGCAGGCTCTTACAGCAAATCAGCTCCAAACGGCGGTCCAGCGCAAAATATTTGTCACTGATGGTTTCCAGCCAGTTCTGTAGCAGCTTCAAATGGGCGCTGTGCAGCGCGGCGCAGGGGCGCAGCAGCGCCTCGCAGGGCAGGTAGAGCGCCAGGCACGGTTCGGCGGCAGCTACATTGACCGGGCTGCGGCTGCGCCCACCGGCCAAAACATCGGCAAACACACCTCCCGGCCCCATGTGGGAGATAACGACCGTGCTGCCGTCGGCCAGCGGCTTGCTGGCGGTGATGGAACCTTCCAGCACCAGGCCGACTTCCCGCGTCTCGTACCCGGCCATCAGCAGCAGCTCGCCCTTGGCATAGCGGCGCACCCGGGGCGCAAAGCAGGTCATCAGCGTGTCCAGCTCGGCGTCGGTCATCCCACGCAAAAGGCGGGTGCGGCGCATCGTCTCGTAGTAGGGTGTGTAGTCCATACGGCTCCTTGGGTGGTTACAAAAGGGTATCCTGTTGCCAGTGCAACAGACAATTCACATTTATTATAGTATAGTAGGGCCGCAAAAGCAACAAGGAGGATAAGATTTTTATGAAGTTGAAACGTGTTTTCGCCGCTGTTACGGCGTTTACTCTCTGTGCATCTCTGGCTGGCTGCGGCGCTACCGCCGCTGTCAGCGAGTCCGCTGTGGAATCCGTGGCCGAGTCCACCGTGGAATCTGCCGCTGAATCCGCCGTCGAGGCCGAGCCTGCCACCGACGAGTCCGCCGACACCGATGCCGCCGAGGCTGCCCTGCGCATTGCCGGTCTGAAAGGCCCCACCACGATGGGCTTGGTCAACCTGATGGCCGATGAGGTTGCCGAGAACTACAATTTCACGATGTACGGTGCGGCTGACGAGATCGTCCCGCTGCTGGTCAAGGGCGAGCTGGACGCCGCCGCTGTGCCCGCCAACCTGGCTGCGACCCTGTATAACAAGACCAACGGTGCAGTCGAAGTCGCCTGCATCAACACGCTGGGCGTGCTCTACATCGTCGAGAACGGCGAGACTGTCAATTCGGTCGAGGACCTGAAAGGCCAGACCATCGTCACCACCGGCAAGGGAGCAACGCCTGAGTACGTCCTGCGCTATGTCCTGAGCGAGAACGGCATCGATCCCGACAGCGACGTCACCATCGAGTATTGCAGCGAGGCCACCGAGGCCCTGAGCAAAGTCCAGGCCGGTGAGGCGACCATTGCCATGCTGCCCCAGCCCTTCGTCACCAGCGCTCTGTCCCAGGTCGAGGGCCTGCGCGTTGCCCTGGACATGAACGAGGAATGGCAGAAGGTGGCCGGTTCCAAGCTCGTCACCGGCGTTCTGGTCGTCCGCAAGGATGCCGTCGAGAATGACCCCGAGGCGTTCGCTGCCTTCATGGACGGCTATGCCGCCAGCGTCGAGGCCGCAAACAATGACCTGGAAGGCACCGCTGCCCTGTGCGAGGAGTACGGCATCATTGCCAAGGCCGCTCTGGCCCAGAAGGCGCTGCCTCAGTGCAACATCGTCTTTGAGACCGGCGATGAGATGAAGACCGACCTCGAGACGTACTTCAACGTTCTGTACGCCGCTGACCCCGCCAGTGTGGGCGGCACCCTGCCTGCCGACGACTTCTACTATGCAGGCTAAATCTGATTTACCCCCCTCTTGCAGGGGCGGATGCGAGCATCGACCCCTGCAAACTCCGCTGTGGCAAAAAGCCGCTGCTATCCTCGTGTGGATTCTGATTTGGCAGTTTGCCGCCATGGGGCTGGGGCACGGCGGGCTGTTTCTGGCTACGCCTTTGCAAACGCTGGGGGCGCTGGCGCAGCTGGCACCCACGGCTGCGTTCTGGCAGCGCATCGTATTCAGTGCGCTGCGCATAGTGGCGGGCTTCCTGCTGGCAGCAGCAGGGGGCCTGCTTCTTGGTGCGGTGGGGGCGCGCTGGCATTGGGTGCGGGTGTTCATTGACCCGGCCATGCAGCTGATCCGCGCCATGCCTGTCGCCAGTTTTGTCATTCTGGCCCTGCTCTGGGTGCGCAGCGCGAACCTTTCGGTCATTGTTAGCTTTACCCATGTGCTGCCGGTGGTCTACGCGGGTGTGCTGGGCGGCATCGCCGACACCGACCCGAAGCTGCTGGAAATGGCGAAAGTCTACCGTCTGCCGCTGTCCGCACGGCTGCGGTACATTTGGCTGCCGGGCGTTTTCCCGTCGTTCTGCGAAAGCTGCATCGCCGCCATGGGCATGTGCTGGAAGAGTGGCGTCTCGGCGGAGGTCATCGGTCTGCCGGATCACAGCGTTGGCGACGCGCTCTACCGCGCTAAAATCACGCTGTCCACACCGGATGTGTTTGCCTGGACGCTGGTTATCGTGCTACTGTCGGCGGTGCTGTCCGCCGTAGCGGCCTGGAGCCTGCGCACGGTGAAAGCCCGCCTTTGCGGGGAGGTGCGCACATGAGCATTGTGATAGAAAATCTCTGCAAGAAGTTTGGCGCCACGCCGGTTTTGCAGAATTTCAGCTGGACGGTTGACCGCCCTATGGTGCTGATGGGGCGGTCCGGTTGTGGTAAAACGACGCTGCTGCGCATTCTGCTGGGGTTGGAAACGGCTGACTCCGGCACGGTCACAGGCGTGAAAACGCCCGCCGCCGTCTTTCAGGAGGATCGCCTCTGCCCGCAGCTGACCGCCACCGTGAACCTGACGCTGACAGGCCATGGTCTGACACCGCAGGAGGCAGAGCGGGAGCTGCGCGGCTTGGGCTTTACCGATGCCGAGCTGGCCTTGCCCACTGCACGGCTCTCCGGTGGGCAGAAGCGCCGCGCCGCCCTGTTGCGGGCGCTTCTCTGCAAGGATGCTGCCACGCTACTGCTGGATGAACCCTTCACCGGCATGGACGCCGAGCTTGTCGCCGATGCTGTCGCCGCCACAAAGCGGCTGGCAGGGGCGCGGCCCACGATTTTGGTCACCCATGACCGCACCGCCGCCGACCTGCTGGGCTGGCCGGTAAAAGAAGTATAAAAAAGCACGCCCGCGCGAAAACTATCGCGTGGGCGTGCTTTCCTTTTTCATATCAATTCCGCCAATATCGCGTTCTGCACCACCATCCCGGCGGGGGTCAGGCGGAACACATTGCCATCCAGCGTTGCATACTCGTGGCCCACGCACTGCCGCATGAACGCCCGCTGCGCCGCCGTGAACCGCCCGCCGCGCCGCTCGTACTCGGCGATATCCAGTCCGCTGACCAGCCGTAGCTGCATCAGCAGATAATCCTCGACTGTGCAGTCGCCCTCGATTTCCTCGTGAATTGTGCCGTCAATAAACCCCTGCACATCCCCGGGCCAGAACCGCCGCACATTGTCCACGCAACTGTGGGCTGCCGGGCCGATGCCCCAGTAGTCGTTGCAGTTCCAATATAACAAATTGTGCCGCCCTTCGTGGCCCGGGCGGGCAAAATTGCTGATTTCGTATTGGCGGTAGCCCGCAGCCTCCAACTGCTGCACGGCGTACAGGTAAAAATCCGCCGCCGCATCGCCGTCTGGCAGGCCTGCAGGCGGGCTGCGGTAAAAGGCTGTGCCCGGTTCTACCTTTAATAAATAGGCCGAGATATGCGTGCAGCCGCCGTCGCGCAGCAACGCCAGCGTGCGGTCAAACTCGGCGTTCGTGTACTCGGGCAGCGCCAGCATAATGTCGCCGCAGATCTCGTCAAACCCGGCCTCCCGCGCCCAAGCCAGCGCCTGCGCAGCCCCGGCGGCCGTGTGGGTGCGGCCTAACCGGCGCAGCTGGGCATCGTCGGCACTCTGCACACCAAAGCTGATGCGTGTTACGCCCGCTGCCCTGAACCCGCGCAGCGTCTCGGACGTTACGATGTCGGGATTCGCCTCCAAGGTGATTTCTGCGCCGGGCAAGGGGGCAGCGGCCTGAATCAAAGCATCGACCTGTGCGGGCGACAGCAGCCCGGGCGTACCGCCGCCGAAATACACAGTATCGGGGCGGCGGGTGTTCCTCGCCAGCTCCCGCAGCAGTGCGTCCACGTAGCTCTGCGGCACGCCGCGTGCACCTGGGGCCGAGTAAAAATCGCAGTACCGGCATTTTGCCTTGCAGTAGGGAATATGAATGTAAATACCAAACGGCTCTTTTTTGGACATAATGCACCTTTTGTTTTGGGAATTTCACAATTTAGTGATGATTTGCTGTGCAAATACCTGTATAATACATCATAAAGAAAGGAGATTGCAACTATGAATCGCAATTATTCAAATATTTCGTATGCGGAAAGCCCCTTTGGTACGCTTTCTGAGTTTATGTCCAAGAGCTTCGGCTGGATGTTTGCAGGCCTGCTTGTCACGTTCGGCGTCGGCATTGGCGCGGTTGCGTCCGGATTGATTTTCCCGATTATCAACTCCGGCCTGTTCATCTTTACCTCCATCGCAGAGCTGGTCATGGTGTTTGTCCTGTCCGCCCGGGTGCAAAAATTGCAGCCCTCCACGGCGACGGCACTTTTCTTCGGTTATGCGGTGCTCAACGGCATCAACCTCAGCTCCATCTTCCTGGTGTACGACTACGGCACGCTGATCCTGGCGTTCCTCGTCGGTGCGGTCTACTTCGGCGTCATGGCTGTGTACGGCAATGTCACCGACCGCGACCTGACCGGCTGGGGTCCCAAGCTGATGGGCGGCTTGGTCGCGCTGATCGTCTGCGCACTGATGGGCAGTCTGCTGAGTATGTTCGGCCTGAACTTCGGCATTGCGGACCTGCTGCTCTGCGCCGTCGGTTTGCTGATTTTCATGGGCCTGACGGCGTATGACACCCAGATGCTGAAATATTACTACTCCTACTTCGGCGGGGATGCAGCCATGCTGCACAAAGCGTCCATTATCGGCGCACTGAATCTTTACCTCGATTTCATCAATATCTTCCTGTATATTGTCCGAATGCTGGGCCGCCGTAACAACGACTAAAAAACCTTAAAAAAATTCAGAAAAACGCTTGACATTCTGAAAACGGTTTGCTATAATAAATGGCATCGTCAGGAGCGGGTGCTTCACGACGACGCCAGCATGGGGGATTAGCTCAGCTGGGAGAGCGCTTGCATGGCATGCAAGAGGTCACCGGTTCGATCCCGGTATTCTCCACCATTAGCAACGAATCCGAACCGAATACTTATTATAGGTTTGGTTCTGGTTCAAACAAGGAAACACCTTATGGGATAGCGCCGTAAGGTGTTTTTGCTTTTCTATCAAAAAGAGGAAATGCCCCACGCAGTAACAGCGCGGGGCATTCTCTTTGTCGGAATAAAATTTCCAACTAGGATTGTTAGCATTTCCTATTGTACCGAATTATTCCAACCATTGCAACCATATTTCAAACTTGCTTCAAACTTGCCTCAAACTATCTTCATCCTTGCGACTTACTATCTTTCGGCACCTTCACCGGCTCTGCACTGATCTGCGCAATTAAATCCGCACGCTTCGCGCCGTCCTGCACCGTCAGCCCCATGTCGATTGCCAACTGCTCCAAATCTTCCGTTTTCAATTCATCCAGTTGTGTTGCCTCCAGATGCCCCATAGGGGAGCCGTCCGCATTTTTCCCGGTATTCACAGTAATACCGCCCGCGCTCTTGTCCGCTGCGCTTTTCCCAGCGGCAAGCAGCTTCAGCAGCCACTCCGGCACGTTCGCGCCCATTTCAGCGGCGTTTTCGGCAATGCTGCCTAACTCGGTAAAAATGTACCACACCAGTACCACCGGCAGAATCAGGCTCGAGTACGTCAGCCCCAGCCCCGGCAGGTTTGCCACGGCAATGCTCAATACTGCGTCCGTCAGCGCGGCCACTACGACCACCACCAGCATCCCCGCTTTGTGCCAAATTCCCGCGCGGGCTACGGCACTCGACCACTCGCCGCGGCTTGCCGCCGCTGCACTGCCGCTGAGCCAATCCAGCACCATGCAGACGGCCCAGGCCACCACCAGCCACCCCAGCCAGCCAAACGCCGCCGTGAACGCCCCACAGACCGCCGCAATGGCCGCTTTCGCCGCCAAAAAGGTATTGTTGCTGTTTTCCATATCTTTGCCCTCCATCAGCCCACATACCGGGCCATGTATTTGTTGTCCTTCGTCCAGCCCTCGGCCTCGGCCAGCTGGTAGAAGCTCACCGCGTCGCCGTTGCTGACAGCGCCGACGCATTTCACCTTGCCCGCATCGGCCCCAGGCAGCGTCGCATACCTGCCCACACTGGCAAGCGCCAGCTTGTCCGCCAGCGCGTCGCACTTGGCAGCTGCCGCGCTGTCCAGCGGCCCAATCATCAAGCACTGCATCGTTTTCCCGGTAGGCGTCTCGCTGATCTGCTCGGTCTTTCCGTCGTCCACCGTACCGTAAACGCCCACGGCGTTGTCAATGCCAGCGTAGGCGGTGGGGTCAACACCTGTGCCTGTGGCTGTGGCCCGCGCCTCAAAATGGCAATGCTTATAGCCGCCCGCCGCGTTGCCGGTGTTGCCCATAATGCCCAGCGCGTCGCCGCTGCTGACCTTCTGGCCCACAGATACCAGCAGCTTGGCGCAGTGGGCAAAGTACAAAAAGTTCACGGCGTCCGGTGTCTGGCCCGCGTCCAGCTGCACGCAGACGTACCAGCCCCACTCCCACGTTTTATCGGCGCGGTTCGTCACGATGCGTGCCCGCGTGACCGTGCCGGTGATTTTCTTGCCGTCGTAGTACGGCATTCGGATTTTATCGCTGTCCAGGCCGACGATATCAATGCCGCCGTGCCAGGTCTTGCCGTAGTTCCGCGTCCAGCCGAAGCGGCCATAGTTGTACAGCACTTCCGCACGGCCCTTAAAGATTCCGGTTTGTTTCACTTTTTTCGTCCTTTCGTTTTTAATAAGTTGTGTAATGCGCAACTATATAAGACACCCCAGCAGGCAAATCGGCAGGCGAAGCAATATTGCCGCCCGGAGTTATCCAACCGAACCCACGTAGAGCACCATTGCTAGCTACAAATGTCGCCAGCGCATAGTTCGTAACAGGTTTTGGCACATTTTTTATTAAGGTTGCTCCAGAACCAAGCGTCTTGCCCAAGTTCATGCCGATATAAACATCCACATTTCTCCCAGTGACAAAAATAAAATTAGCATTACTGAATATCGAAACATCACTTTCCGCTGAATGGTCTGTGTATTTGTGGTAGGTTTGTGTCTCAGCCACCGCTGCCGGGCTTGCCGCCCAGCCATCCGCAGCGGTCTTGCTGGCATCTGCCGTATCGCTCACACGCACGTCGCCAGGTAGGTCAGCCCCGCCGGGCAGCTGGTAATAGGGGTTTCGGGTCGCACTCATGCCGCTACCCCCCTTCTGGGTTTGCCAGAACCAGTTGTAGTTGTACAGATGGCTTCGCGCCCTTCGAGCCATGAAATTTGTCCTGTCATCTGGTCGCCTGTGTAAGGTCCTGATTGTTTTGGGTTTACAACAGTTGCGTAGCCACCATTGGCGACAGCTTTCTGCTCGATATGTTTGTGTTCCGCAAGTTGCTCCACCGTCTGCACAACTTCCCACGCGCCGCCAGTACTCCCCGCTGGATGCGTGCTGTCTGCCGCCCGCAGCATACAGTCGGTAATCTGCACCCAGCTTGTCCCCGGCCAACGCTGTGCCGGTTGGATTTTGCTCATCGTTGTGAGTATGTCGCCAACCCAATATGGGCAGTTGTTTAGCGGGTTCTGTGCTGCATTCATGCGCAGCACCTGTGCAGTTTGCACAAGCTACCTTTACGGAAGCCCCCCCCGAATGGATAACGTAGTTTCGTCATATTGATGCACCTCCAAAATCTTTTAATCTTTACTAGGACAATCTAAATAGATACCCGCTGTCGTACCAGCTCAAATCTTTGAAAGTAACTTTACTGTCAGTGATAGTCATAGCGCTTGTGTCCGCAGTCCATTCTAGCACACCATCGTCTCTCATAAACAATGCGAAAAATTTGTTCGACCTAAAAAAGCAGACCATGTACAAGCCGCTTGGTTTCCCGCTCATGTCGCAGGTGGCGCTATTTGTTTCGTTGGTATTTCCTACAGAACCAAAATACTTGACTGTTCTAGTGGACAATGCATCACCAACAGCCTTAGCATCAGCGGCAACGCCTTCCTGCGTCAGCGTCGTATCAGTGGGGGGGGGGGTAACAGCATATACGGATTATTTGTTGCGTTCATGTGATTCTCCTTTCACGCGATACGGCGGTAACGGTAAGTGGCGATATAGGGCTGCATATTATTATGGGCGGCAGATTTTCCCGCACTTGTAGTTGTCAAATATTTCGAGCCCGAGTTGTTCTTATAGCCGTATTCTTGCGGCTGAATAGCTCCACTTAATTTCCCTGCTGTTTTTGTCATTACGATTCCGTTATCGTTTCCATCACTTGTAATGCCGCACTGGATATGCACATGATACGCAATTTCATTCTCCGTCAGCTTATGTGTCGCCTCGCCGCCGGTGCTTCCTGCTGCATAATCTTTGCCAGCGCCTACCGTCACCCGGTCAGTGCCGTACCGTGCCCAAGTGCCATACCCATACACCGCCGCCACTTTTTCGGGTGTGCTCAAATCCGGCGCGCCAGTCAGCCCAGTGCCATCCCATTCGATAATTCCGCCAATCGGCACATATGGATATTTATACGGATTATCTACCATTACTGGCTCACCTCCAAAATAAAGATCGCCGCGCTCTTCGGTGCTGCGTTCGCATAAAACTTAACCACCCCGGCCCCGGGTTCCAGCGCGGCGACCATACGCACTGCGTCCGTCACCCTCGTGCGGTCGCTTACCGAGATGTGGCTGTCCGCCGTCACACCGGCCACCGTGACCGTAGCGCAGGTGGTGTAGCTGCTCGTGCTGCCGTCGTCCCACGCCACGCTATAATCGCCGCTCGTCCAGGCGCTGGCTGCTACCGTAACGGTCACCGGCTTGGGCAGTTTCGCGTCGATTTGGGTCTTGCCGTAGAAATTTGCGTCAATTTGAGTCTTGTCGTAATAATTCGCAAACTTACTGCTTTCACCAGTATCTTTCCAGACGCCTGTATCGCTGTCCCATACCCAAATCGTATCGGTATCGCCCACGATTGCCCAGTTTCCGTCGTAGCCTGTGTCGTGTGCCGCGTACAGCGCCTCATAGTTCGGGTACCACCCAACAGCGCCCTGGCTGACCTGCTGGGCCAGCGCGGCGTAGTATTTGGCGTTGTCCATTCCCTCGCCGGGGCGTGAAGCTGTATCACCCACGGCCCAGCTGCGGGCCTCCTTGGCACTGGCCGCAGCAGCGGTCGCATTCTCCGGGGCCGCTTTGATGGCGTCCATGTTCGCATACGCGCTCTGGATAGCCGCCTCGTTGTCCTTCATGATTTTGGCGGCATCGGTCACATCCTTTGCCAGGCTTTCCAGCGTGCGGTATTCGTCGGTCGATGCAATATCATCCAGCTGTACGGCGTTGCGCTCCACCTGCACGTTGATTTTCTGGCAGTGCTTTGTGCCGTTCTCGGTCGTCACCTGGATATTACACCACGCGCCGGTTCCGTCCGCTACGCACATTTGCAAGGTAAAGGCAAAGTATACGCGGCCTTCGGCGTCCACGCCCAGGCAATCATTCAGTACCCACTTATCATCCGGCTTTCGCATCTTAACACGCAGCGTCGCGCCGGTAGGGGGGATGTAGGTCTGCTCCTGGCCCTCCTGGTCATAGCATTTCAGCGTCACGGCGGCCACCGGCAGGGTGTCGTCATACTGCACCAGCCGGATCGGCCTGTCGGTCGCGCCATTGCCGTCCATCCAGGCAAACCGCCAGAACGCCAGTGAATCCGCCGGGACCTTCACGCCGTTTGTCAGGGTTATTTCCGTCACGCTTCACCACCTGCTTCCGTCTCCGGCGCCGCGCCCTCTGCCGCGGCGGTTTCGGTGTTCTCGCGCTCCATCACGTCACGCATGGCGGCCTCCACCCGCAGCAGCACATTTTCCAGCACGATCTTTTTTACCGCCAGCGGCAGACTGTGCCGGTTCAGCGCTACCACCACTTCATCCTGCATCGTGATAATGTTCATATTGTCGCTCATAGCTTTCACCTCACAAATAGGTTCCGTTCCGCAAGACTTTTTCGCATTCAATCGTACCGGCTACCTTCATGCGCGCCTTTCCGTCGCTTTGCTGGTACGCCTCGGCTAAAATCGTTCCGTCGCCCTTGAACAACCGAAACTGTCCGTTTCCGTAATCACCAGGGAAAAACTCAAAAATCTTTTGTCCGTTTGCCGCGTAACAGTTGATTTTGCCGCCGGTCCAATCGCCCATCATTTCAATGTTGGATTGTTTGGTCGTTGCCCCGCTTGCGCTCGGCCCATACAAATCAAGCCGTCCGCAGGATGCGTTGCTTCCCAGCGCTTGCAGGCTGCCGCCCTGCACCCATCTTCCGCTTACCTTGCGATAAAAGTTCATGCAACCGTTTATGGTCCACACGCGGCTTTCGTCGCTTTTGGATTCAAACGTCCCGGTAATCGTCACGTCTCCCGCCGCACTCACTTTAAAATTTGTGCTGTCCACGATCAGCGTGTTTCCCTTGAACGTCACCGTCCCGGCAGAAATCGTGCAGCTGCTCGTATCCAGTGCAAACTTGCTGCGCACCTCGCCGTCACGCACCATCACCGCCGAAATTTCGTTGTACGACGTTTTAAGCGATGTATAGTTCTTGTTCAGCTCGGTGTAGTCATCTTCCAAATTGCCGCATCGTGTGTCGATTTTCGTGATGCGCAGTTCAATAGATTCATTGTTCTTGATGATTTCGCTCTGCATCTCGCTTCGCGTCGGGCACGATGCGATTCGCTTTGCGGTGCGCTCGGTTTTGGTCAGGTAGGGGAACTCCTGCTCGGCTTCAACAGCCTGTTCGGGGGCGCTCACGTCTGCGTAGTAGCTTTTACCTATGGTCTCGGTCAGGGCGCAAATCAGCAGTCTCTTGTGCGGCCCAATGTCTACCAGGTCGCCCAGTTCAGCCGCCGGGTCAATGTGCCGCTGGGTGCTGCTGTACGGCTGGTAGTTCAGCCCCTTCACATAACCCAGCGCCGTGGTCGTCAGCGCATCCGTGGCGTCCGGCTGGTCGGCTTCCAGCAGCAGGCCGGTGTCCGTGCCTTTTTCAATGGCGCTGTTGTCGTCCTGCCACAGCCGCAGTCCGGTCACGGTCTGCACCGTGCCCATGTCAGGCCGCCCGCCCACGGCCCCGGCGTTCACCGTGCCGCCCGCCAGCGGTACAAGCTGCAGGTGGCCGTCCTCGGTCACGCACCAGTTGCCGCCCATCTGGGCCGCCATGTGGCACAGCACGTCGCGCATCGTGTAATCGTTCACCGGCAGGCCCACATTGTAGTTGCGGGCCTTTACCAGCTCCGTAGTGGCTGCGTCCAGCGGCGTGCCCATCCGTGTTGCGATTTCCGCCGCCACCGCCGTGGCCGCCTTCGGCCAGTTGTCCGTTGTGCTCTCGGTTAAAAATGTTTGCTCGGCTTTCAGCATGGCGTCGCAGCATTCCAGCGTTACATACCGTCCGCTCGTGCCCCGGGTATTGATCCAGTAGGTTCCCTTTGGCATCCACTCGGTGGGCCGTCCATTCAGCACAAGCCGGTACTCGGCCACCACCTTGGCGGCGCGCGGTATCGTGCCCTTGGGGACTATGGTCAAATCCAGCATGGCGGCGCAGGCATTGCCCACGCCCGGAGCTTCATCAAAAAGAAAGCGCGTAGCTTTCGCCTCTTTCAGGCTGTCCGCGCCGTATTCCACGCCGCCGATCACTACGCGCAGTTCGCCGGTATGGTTCAGGTTGGCAAACGTTTTTTTCCACAGTTCGCTTGTCGTCTGCATTTTTCTACCTCTCCACCAGCTTAATGTCAATTCCGGTCCAGTAGTCCACGCCGTTCTTGCGCATGGCGTGGGTCGCGCTCGGCTCGGTGCAGTACATGGTCACGCTTTCCTCGCCGCCTGTCACAGGGCTTGTAAAGGCCACCGTCACCCAGTCATTTTCCATCAAGGCGGTAAGCACTACGCTTGCTTCGTCTGTTTTTAGCGCCCGGCACTCTGCCTCAATATCGTATTTCTTGGCAATCACAGTATTGTACATCGTGCCGTCCTGGGTATCGCGTCCGCTGTCGTCGGTGCTGATTTTATGCTGCGTCACCTTCAGCGACCCCGCCTTGATGTAGGGGGCCAGGTCCGTGCCGTTGATGGTAAATGTCATAGCCCCTCCTTACGGCGTTACAGCCTTGCCGCGCATCAACTCGCGCCGGTTTTGGCGCTGCGTCACGCTGCGGCTCACAGTCTCGCCGTCCAGCTGCACGCTGGTTTCCTTGTCCTCAATGGCGCGGCGCAGCACCCTAAAGCCGTTTTCCAGCACCGTGATAATGGCGGCGCTGTTGTCCGGCATACCGGCATTGCCCGCGGTCTGCACGCTGGCGACCACGGCCCCGGTCAGGTTCGCGTTCATCTGGCCGTTCATTTCACCGGCCAGGCCCTGCATCTTTTGCAGCAGCAGCTTCTTTTTCTGCTGCACGCCGTCGGCCATCAACTGCATCATGTCGGGCATCCAGGTGTCAGCGTCGGCCAGCGGGCCTTTGTCCGGCACACTGAAATGCAAAAGCGAGCGAATGTCGCTGCCGATGCCTTTTACTTTTTCAATTACCCACTTTGCGCCATTGGTGATGCCCTGTGCGAACGTTCTCAGCATATCTTCGCCCCATTTCAGCGGGTCGCTCTTGAAATTTTCCCACTGCTGCTTGATTCCGCCGATAATGTTGTTCCAGGCTTCGCTCACGCTTTCTTTCAAGCCGTTCCACTTGGCGATCCAGTCATCTGCAAGCTGGGTGGTCTTGTCAAGTATCCACTGCTCAAACGCTTCGTATCCGCCGTGGATGATGCTCCACATATTGCCGAAAACTTCAACCGTCTTGTCTTTGAAATTTTCCCAGGCCTCCGACATATGGGCGGCGGCGCGTTCCATTTTTTCCTTGTCGCCGCTGATAAGTCCGGCCAGCCACTCAAACGCCGCGCCCACGGCCCGCACCGCCAAAATCAGCGCACTGCCTGTCCACGCCGCAATCGGCTGTAAAAAGTTGTCCCACACCCACTGTGCAGGCCCTTTCAGTTTGTCGCAGACCGCTGTCAAAAAGTCCAGCGCCCCGGCCATGGCTTCCAGCACGGCGGGCAGGGCGGCTTCAATGGTCCACTTGCCAAACGGCAGCAGCACATTGTCAAAAGCCCATTCCAGCGCACCGCACAGCAGGTCCGTCACCGGTTCCAGCGCTTCCATCAGCTCCGCAAAGCTGTTCAGCAGGGGGGAGAAGTCCAGGTTCTCACACCATTCCCGGATAGACCCGGTGATGTTCACCCAGCAGTCCAGCAGGCGGTTCCCGATGTTTCCGAACGCCGCGGTGATTCTGTCGCCCACGCCATCCATGTTCCACGCTTCCAGAAAATTTTCTTTCAGCGCCTTGCAGCCCTCGCCCAGGTTTTTGAACCCCTCCTGGATTTTTTTCATCCAGGGCGGTACGCCTACGTCCTCACCGCTGAATGTCGGGTCAATGCCGGTGCTGCTGCCGCTTCCGCCGCCGCTGTCCTTGCTGTCCACCTTGTTCAGCTTGTCAAAGCTCATAACGCTGCGCTTCAGCTTGCTGCTGGCCCCGGTCGCGGCGGCGTTTACCTTGCTCGCGGTGGACGCGGCGGCCTGTACCGTCGTGCCAAACAGCGCCGCCATCATACTGGCAAACTGCGCTGTCACCGTTGCAATGGCGCTGCTCAGTGTCCGCAGCATCGGCAAAATGGCGTTTATCACCGGCGCAAATGCCGTCAACAAATTTCCCTGGATTTTGCCCAGGTTCGCGTTCAGCACGCTGTCGGATTTCGCCACGCCCAGCATGGTTTCACTCAAGCTTTCAAACACAGCGCAGGCGGTGTGGTATTTAAGCACCTGGCCGAACGCCTTTGCCAGGCCCCCAGCAAATCCCTTGATTTTACCGGCTACATTGCCGACGGCGCTGCCCAGCTTGCCCACGGTGCTTTTTGCGCCCATCTTAACCAGGCTCAGCGCGGCCCGGCCTGCATGGCCGGTCACGGCGGCGAGCTTGGCCTTAATGCCTTCCAGCTTATCAGCCCGGCCCGCCTTGGCAAGTTCCTTTTCCAGCATCCCCGCGCGTTCCTTGGCTTCTCCCAGCCGCCCGGCCAGGGATTGCGCCTCTTGTGTGCCCGCCGGGTCAAGCCGAATCTGCGCAAGCCGTGCATTCAGTGCATCGGCCTGTTTTTCCAGCGCTTCATACTGTCCCAGGATACCATCCGGCGTGTTGGCCTTCAGCGTGCCGTTTTTGTTTGTCCACGCTTTATCCAGTTCCTTCCGGGCGGATTCCACCTGCTTCAGCTGCCGCACTGCGGCGTTATCTTCCTTCTGCATTCCGCCCGCCGCTGTCAGGCGCTTATAGTCGCCTTCCAGCCCGGCCACCTCTGCCCGGGCACGTTCCAGCTCCTTGGCAAGGTCGTTTTTGCGGTTCTTGGCGGCGCTGCTGCGTACCGTCGTCATTTTTTCAAACAGGCTTTTGGCCTGCTGCGTCTTGCCCTTCAAGTCGCTCAAATCCGCGCCGATACGCACGATCATATTTTTGGTTGCCACTTACAGCACCTCCTTCCCGCTTTCTTCGTCGTCAAACCCGGTTTCCGTGCCGCCCATCTGGCGGTTCAGCATCCGCACAACGGCAAGCATTTCGTCATCGTCCATTTCATGGACTTTTTCCGGGTGGAATATCGCATCATAGCTCGGCCTTTGACCCTTGCTCCACACAAAATTGGCCGTCAGGTTTGCCAGCACATAAATCTGCATGTTGCTTTCCTCGGCCTCTCGGCGGCGGCGCTCCAACGCGGCGCGCTGGGCGCTTACCAGTTCCGCCGGGGTCATCCCTTCCCATTGGTCTTTACTCAGCCCAATTTCAAAGGCCGCCCGCAGGCTTTGTTTTAAACTCCACGCTGCGGGGCTTCCGGCGCGTTTTTTTCGTCACCGGCATCCTCGTCGCCTTCCGCGTCCTCGTCGCCGAACGCCTCACTCAGCGCGTCGTAACACGCCTTGGTCAGCTTCATAAAGTCCTTGGCTTTCATGCCGTCCAGCGCATCACAGAACGTTTCAAAATCCACGTCCTTCTTCTCGGCGGCCTGGTAGGCGGCGGCATAGATAGTCGCATCCATGTTCGCCACCGAATCCGGCTCACTCAGCACGTCGCCGATCTTCTTTCCCGCCAGACCTTCCAGCACACGCAGGTTCTTGTGCGTGAACGTGGGGACCACGCTGCCCAGCAGCGGCATCTTCACCATGGGCACGATCTTCGCGTCCTTCGTATTTGCTTTCATGGTCAGCCCCTCCGTTACGCGGCCTTATCCAGCGTCGGCTTGCCGCTCACGCGGATGGTCGCGCTGAACTTCACGGCGTCGGTCGTCTCTGCGCTCGTGTTGAACGCCTTCACAAAACCCTTGAACGTCCACTTCACCTTGATCTTGTCCGGGAAGTTGATTGCAAAATCAGTGATTTCGCCGCTGTTCAGTGCCTCGATCATAGCCAGCTGGCCCGCATCCTCGCCGTCCAGGAATCCTTCAACGCTTACTTCGCCGCCGTCCTTGAAGCTGGCGATAAATTCCTTCCAGCCACTTTCGTTGTCCAGCGCCGTAGTCTCGATTTCATCCGTCGAAACCTGGGGGCTGCCAATGCTGGAGCAATGCCCAACGGTATTGCCGCTTGCACCGCCCACCACAAATTTTGTGCCTTTTGCTGCTGCAACTGCCATAGTTGTTTCCTTTCCTGGGACGTTCAATCGCCCCATGCCTCATCGATGTGTTTTTCCACGGCTTTCAGCACGGTTTCCCGCGCCTTGTCGCCGTTGGACTGCATCGTGTGTTCCATGTAAAATTTACCTTGGATTTTTTCGTCGCTGTACGGTTTGTGGAATCCGTAGTTCTGGCTGGCAGGGTAGTAGGCAATCTTTCGCCGCCCCGGCCCCGGGTGGATGACTTGCTTTTGAAAGTGGTAGTTCAGCCGCGGCGTCGGCCATACATCGTAGACCTGCTTGCCGCGTTTGCGGTTTTTCTCCGCGTGCAGCACCAGGCCGGCGCGCAGCGTGCCGCTGTCGCTCGGTGCAGCCGCCTTGATAGCAGCCAGCATTTCTTCTGCCGCTGCCAGGCTCGCTTCCATAGCTACCCGCTGCGTGCCGCGCGCCACCTTATCCAGCGATTCCTTGATTTCAGCCTTCGCCTGCTTATCGTAGTCAATCAGCAGTTCCGGCATCGTCTTTGTCCTCCCACACGGCCCCCACCACCAGTAGGGTGTAAAACGCCTTCTCGTCTGGCAGGTAGCTTTCGCCACCGCCGCCGCTGCGCCCGGCGCTCGCATAGTCGCAGGTGGCCGTCATCACGGCGTGGTTCTTCTCTGGCCATTCGCGGGCTGCGCGCTGCACCGCCCGCGTCAGTTCTTCCAGTTCAGCGTCATCCCGGGCAATCAGTTCTACATCCGCCTCACTGTCAAAAATTCCAAGCGGCGCATCCAGGGTTTGCCACTCGGCATTTTTTGTCTGGGCCACCACCGCCCGGGGCGGCTGTCGGCTCTTGGGGGCCGCCAGCGGGTCAACTCTGCCTTTCAGCAGGTCCACCCCTTCCAGCAGTTCCACCACCATGTCACGGTAATTCACTATCCGTCCTCCAATTCCCGGCACATCAGCTGCATCCAGAGGTGTTGTTCCTCCGGGTCTATCACGTACAGGATTTCAAACGTCCGCCCCTCAAACTGCACCCGCATACTCGGGCGCACAGCGCTGTCATAGCGGATAATAATGCGGTGGTCGATCATGCTTTGCGCCTGCTCGGCCTCCCACAGCTCGCGGCCGCGTATCGGCCGCACACTGGCCCGCACGGTGCGCACCTCCACCCAGCGGCTCACGTCCTGGGTGGGCGCGCCGCGCTCATCCGCCGGGGCTTTCAGGATCCGGACGATACTGCGCAGCTTTCCGGCTTCCATCAGGCATCACCCGCTCCCGGTACAAGGTTCACGCAGTAGGCCGCCAAAAAGGCATCCAGCACTGCGTTTTCCTTGTCGTTTTCCACCACCATACTGCGGTTGTCGTACAAAAAGCTGCACAGTGCCAGGTAGGCCACCGTCACATCCTCGTATTCGTTCAGCGCCTCGGCTTTCATGCCGGTATAGCTTTCCAAGCGGGCTTTCGCGGCGGGCATTACGATGGTTTCCAGCACCTTTATACCGTCCGTGTCATAGTCCGGCACATTGCAGTAACTCGCCGCCGTGGCGGTGTCTACTTCCAGCAGCTTCATCTTGTACCCCTTTCCGGGCGGTTTACTTTACCGCCTTTTTGCTCTTGGCCGCCTGGGTGCTCACCGTCTCGGTGTCTGTGCTCTCGGCGGCATCAACTACCGCCGGGCTGTCCTCGTCGTCCAGCGCCTGGGTGTCGGCGGCGGGCATCTTCAGCACTGCCAGTTTCTGGGCGTTTTCCACCTTGCCGTCCTGCTCGCCCCAGGCCACAACGCCAACGGCGTGCTGGGTGGCGTACTTCTCCACAAGCACCTGAATTTCCAGGCTCTCGCTCTCCTTGATGGCGTAGCCGCTCAGGTCGCCGTACAGCACGGAAATCTTCTCCTTCTCGGCCTTCGGCATCTGGTCACTGACATAGACCGGCTTGCCCAGCAGCGTCCAGTTCACGCCGTCCGCACTGAAATCGCGGGCCAACAGGTAGTTGCCTTCGCCGTCCTTCAGCTTGCGGACCATGGCGCGGGTTTTCTTGTTCATGATCCAGCAGGCGTTCGCCTGGTAGACGTCGGGCACTTCCTCCTGCACGTCGATCAGTTCATCCGCCGTGATGGCGGTCATCTTGGCGGCGGTGATGATCTGCTTCACGCCGGGCAGAACGCCGGTGATCTTGTCGTTCGTGCCGTTCAGATGTTCCTTGTCCACC
This sequence comes from Gemmiger formicilis, assembly GCF_018784445.1. Classification (GTDB taxonomy): domain Bacteria; phylum Bacillota; class Clostridia; order Oscillospirales; family Ruminococcaceae; genus Gemmiger. Next base: position 117,950 of record NZ_WQOH01000017.1, read on the forward strand.
CACGCGGCAATGTTCTCGGCCATGTGGTCAATGACCAGCGGCACAACGTCGAACTGCGCGTTGTTGATGAGCTTCTTGCTCACCAGCGTCAGCGCACCGAACAGGAACCCGGTCAGGCTCACGCTGCCGTACTTGTGGCTGCTGGACGTCAGCTCCACAAACTCATCCTGGTAGCCGACCGTGATATCCGTGTCGCTGGTATCCACGTAGGGGATGGTCAGCGTGCCGGGCACGTTGTAGTGGCTCGCCATGCGGTAGATGGGGCTGATATTCTTCACCTGGGTGATGATCTTGTTTGCGATGGTCGCGGGCACGATAGCGCCGTTGCTGCCAAACGTCATGTTGGCGGCGCGGGCCTCGTTCTCGGCGCTGCTCGTGCCGTTCAGGCTCACGCCGCGCAGGTAGTCGGCAAAGGCGCGGGCCTCGTCGGCATCGATGTCGGAATCGTCGGCGGCGGGGGCGTTCTTCTTCACGTTGCGGTCGTTCAGGCCTGCACCTTCCAGCTGCTCATTGCGGTGGATGGTGTCGGCCAGGGCGCGGGCCTCGGATTCCAGGGTGTCAAACTCTTTGGCCTCGTCCTCGGTCAGGGCGCGGGCCTCGTTCTCGGCCTGGTTCATCAGCTCGTTCATGCGGGTCAGCTTCGCGTTGCGCTGCTCAATCAGCTTTTTCAGTTTCATAGGTTCATTCCTCCAATTTCATAATTCGCAATGCACGGCGGTTGCGCTCCATGCGCAGTGCCGCGCGTTTTTCTTCTTCGGTCTGGGTGGCGGCGGGCGGCTTTTCTTCCACCGTTTCCACCACCTCATCCGTACTTCTGGCTTCCAGCACGTCCCCGGTGTCGTCGCCGTCATCGTCGGCGGCGCGGCTTTCCACGTGTAGGCTGTTGGCAGGGTAGGCAGGCTTGCGGTCCAGCACGCTTACGTCCAGCAGTTCAATGTCCTTCAGCGTGCGGCAGGGCAGGGGAGCACCGTCTTTCGGCTCTTCCCAGGTATCGCCGCCCGCCGGGCAGCGGAACAAAAAGCTCCACCCGGTCAGCTCGCCCCGGCGTGCCTTTTCTACCACCTTCGGCTCCGTGATGGTCGCCTCGGCATACAGGCCGATGTTGTCCTCACGCAGCTTCAGGCTACCTTCCGCCGTACTGCCGATATCTCCGGGCAGGTCAGCATCCCATCCGTGGTTGAACCGCAGCGGCACGCTGGCCGCTTTCTTGATGGCGCGGTCAAACGCCCCGGCCTGCACGCGCTCCACGTATTTCTTGCCGGTGTGCTCGTTGCCGCGGCGCATATACCGCAGCGGTACGCTGTTGCGCTCCACCGCGTTCACATAGCCGCTCACGACCACACTGTCACCCTTGATTTTTGCTTTCATTTTCCTTCACCCCCTTTCAGTCCTTCGTCTTTGCCTTCCCCCTCGGGGAAAGGTGTCTGCGCAGCAGACGGATGAGGGGCGGCCTTGCCTTCACTGCCCACGTCCCCATTTGCACCGTCCACGACCCGGCTCGTGCCGTTCAAATCCGTAACGGTCTTGGTGTTCGGCGTAAAGTACTGGCCGGTCTTGGTGTTCAACAGCACCTCGCCCAGGCCCAGGCCCACAATGTCCAGGCCCTTCTTTTCTTCCATCTGCTCACGGCGGCGTATCTCGTTCTTGTCGATCCAGCCGCCCTCGGTGGCTCGCTTGTAGGCCTCGTACCGTTTTGCCATGTTGCCCTTCAAAAGTTCAAAGGTATCGGCTTTCCAGTACTTCCGGCCTTTTTCTTCTTCCAGCAGCAGGTCGCGGTTCAGCGCCGCTTCCATCTTGGTAAGCAGCGGTATTACCGCCTGCTGTACCGCAATTTCCAGCGTTTCTTCCGTGCCCTTGCCGTTTATGGCCTCGGGCGGCAGGGCGATGGCGGTGCAGATGGTGTTCTGCACAGCCTGGTTCGTCTCGTTCAGCTGCAATTCCACGCTGGTATTGCTGGCTTCCTTGAACGACACGCCGCTGTTCAGTACCACTGCGCCGCTGGTCGTGTTGGAATACATCCGCTCAAACGATTCTTTCAGTGCGTCAAGCGATTGCTGGCTCAACCTCTTTTCACTGCTCAAAAAGCCGCGCTTGTTGCCGCCGGATTTCATCAGGTTGGTTTGCAACACCATTCCGGCCCACGCCAGCGCCAAAATCTGGCCCTGTTCTTCAAGCAGGCCGTGCCCGGTCACGCCGTCCTGGGTGTGGCGGCACAGCTTCAAAAAGTCGAACTCGTAGTACTCCTGGCCCTGCACCAAAAACCGCGCCTGCTTGTAGATCGGGTGCGTGCCCTTGTTCACGGCAACGCTGCGCTGGTCCACGTAGTACAGGCCGTCCACCCGGTTCCCGGCCCGGCTTATGTAGGCATAGCCGTTGCCCTCGTACAGGTAGTCCATGTACAAGGCCTCTTTCATGCTGGTGGCATCCATCAGGTCATTGGTATCGCCGTTCAGTATGTGGGTGCGCACATCATCGGTCACTTCCCGGGGGCCGGTTTCGGTCATCTCGTACAGGCGGAACGGTACGCCCGCCGCCTGCGCGGCGATAAATTCCACCGCGCCGCTGCATCCGGGCACATCCCGGGCAATTTCCCGCGTCACCTTGCCGTTTCCGTTCAGCGCCGCCAAAAAGTCAGCAAACGCTTCGCTGTCGGCGGCGTCGTTGTTTTCCGGCTCACGCAGTGCCTTGATTGCCGCTTTCAATCCCATAGCATCTTCACCCCCTCGTATTATAAAGTAGTAGTTATTAGAGTCCCTCTCCAAGGACAAAATGCTACAATAGACAAGGTGCTGTGGATTGGT